>CAVRDW010000001.1:0-95000 GCA_963719995.1 uncultured beta proteobacterium
AGGACGCGACACGGCCCCGCCGGTCCCGTGGCTGGCGATCTACCCGGCCCTGGTGCTCCTGCTCTTCCGGATCCGGCGGATGTACGCGCAGCGTGTCCGCCTCCAGGTTCTCGATGACTTGCGCGGCGTCGTCTCGGCGACGGCACTTGCAGCGATGGTCGTGACGATCCGCGCGCTCACGGGCGAGGACGCCCTGCTCGCCGGGCAGACGATCGGCCAGTGGGTCGCCTCGGTCGCCCTCCTGTCGACGGGCCGCGTCGGCACCGCGCTGCTCCTGCGTCAGAGCTGGCGCAACGACCAGTGGGTTCGCCCGACCCTGATCATCGGTGCGCGAGGAAGCGTTATCGCTAAAGCGGTCGACAGGGCGAGGTGAAGAATGACGGCTAACCCCTTAACGCAGCCGACCGGCCGCAAGCTGCCGGGCCGAAATAAGAACGTTGGGCGTGATAGGCCAGCCACATGACCACGCTTGACGGCATCTTCCATTTGCGGACTCCACGCGATCTTCGCGAAAAGCTCGAGGCTGACTTTGTTCGCCTTTCCGCGTCTAGCCCAGCCTCACAGTCGGCGCAGTACGCTGCCTTTGATTTCTTCGTTTGCGCAGAGCATTTGGCTGAGTGGCAGTCGCTCGCCACCAGCATCTCCGTACCCTTTGCGTCAGTACCCGGATGGTCCACTTGTCTCGCACATCGCGAACGGGGCGAAACACTTTACCGTCAAGGACAAGCGCCACTCCACGGTGAGCGATACCTCCGTTCTCCATAGCGGTTTTCAGTCCAACGCGTTGAGTCGAATGCGTTTAGTTCGGGTGCCAGCTCAGTAGTTGAGTTGGAGAATGGCCGCGTCGAGGACGTCCTTGCCATCGCCGGCCGAGTGCTCCGGCATTGGCGCACTGTTCTCCCATAGGCGCGAATGACGCCCAACCCTTCGTTCGAGCCGACCGCTTCCGGGCTGCGGCCTCCAGCGGCGACTCAAATCTAACGTTAGGCACCACCGCCACGACTAAGGAACGTCATATGGCGCACTTTCTTACGAGACGAACAGGTAAGTAACGTTACTGTTGATGCGGCGGCGCTTCGCCAGCTTGCGCAAGCCTTCGCCATTCAGGCCGGTTCGATGCCTGAGTACTTCGTTGGGGACAAAGAGCAGCTTAGGGACGTGTTGCTTACCTTCACCATTCGGTTCGATGAGAAGGGCTACCGGGTCTTCGACGTCGAGCAGTTGCTACACCACTTCGAACAGGCGACTCGCGTCGAACGAGTGATCTTCGAACTCAACAGTGGCGTGAGTATCCGAACGAACCGCATTTCGGGTAGCTACGCCGATCTGCGACTTGACGGGGATGATCGCGTCACGTGCTTTCTAACTGTTACGTCCGACGACGAACGCTGGATGCAGTCATCGTTCGCGGGGATCAGCGAAATCCTCGCAAGGATGCGAGGTCGAAGTGGCCTCATACGGAACGCGTGGGTCGAGTTGCTCATTCAGCTAGTCGGCGTTTCGCTGGGGTTTGTCTTCAGCGTGTGGGCAGCCGTGAGAATTGCCCCGAGTCTCCGGATCGAGAACGCGTTTCTAATCAGCTTCATCCTCGCCTTACTCGTCTACTCAAACTTCTGGACGTTTGTGAATCAGCGACTGCGATCGCTGGTTTTTGGAGCGTTTCCTAGCATCAGATTCTACCGACCCGAGAGAGACAGGTTGCATTGGCTCTACCAAGCTGTGATCGGAGGCGTTGTCGCAGCCGCGGCGTTGTTCCTCCTGAACCTGGCGTTTTCTTACGTTGGCATGGTTTTGGGAGGTCTCATTGGTAGTGGTGCCTAACCAGTGCGTCGAGCCGACGGCCCTAGACCTGCTCGCTACGCTCGCGGCGCTCTCGGGTTCCGTCGCTGCGCTTGGCCGCGGCTCACGCGCAGCGTTAAGGCACGCATAGCGCGCGCTCGCGCAGACGGAGTTCCTCGACCCGTTTCCATCGTGGTGCGCGAAGTCGAGAGCGCGCAGACAACGACGCGGAGCCCGGCGGCGGCGCAAGGGGTCCCCATCGCGACGCGCCGAGACGGACCGAGGGCGGAGGGAGCAGGCCGAGCACTGTCCGAAGCCCGTAGGTGAAGGAGGGCGAGTTGCGCAGGCCTCCGACGCCCGAGGACAAACGGCGAGGGGATTTCGCGTCGCTGGGGAAGGCGCCGCCGCCGGGCTTCGCGCCGTAGGCGACGCGCCGCGGAGCGACTTGTTCGGTGCTCGCCTAGTCGCCCAGCTCGGAGGCCATCAGCTCAGGGCGGATGCCGGCGGCTGCGGCTTCGGCGTTCGCGTAGCTCAGCTCGATCTTCACGTCGTTGACGGGGTCCTTGAAGAAGAGCTGGTAGAGGCCCTGGTCGTCCACCATGCGCTGCTGGAACGGAATGCCGAGCCCCTGCAGGTGCTCGATCATCTGCTTGAGGCCGGTGGCGAAGAACGCGATGTGGTCGATGACGCCCGAGCCGGCCTCGGCCTGCGATTCCTGCCCGAGGTAGCGCTTGCGGTTCTCCGTGACGCGCGCGCCGCCCTCGGCGACGTGCAGCACGTCCTTGTCGCCGAGATAGAGCCAGATCACCGGGAACTTGAAGTCGGGATGCGGCCCGGCGCGCATGCCGAGCACCTTCTCGTACCACTCGCGCGTCGCCGCGAGGTCCCTCGTCTGCAGCAGGAAGTGGTCTACGCGCTCGAGCGGCATGCCCGCGGATCCGTTCCGAGGGGTCAGTTCTCGCGCGCTGCCTGCGTGCGCCTGCCGCGCGACTTCGACAGCGTCACCGCCGAGGCCGAGCCCTTGCCCGCCCAGGAAGCGGGATCGACCACCTCGCCGAGGAAATTGAGCTCGATGGTGACGTCGTCGGGGTCCTTGAGGAAGATCTGGAACAGCTTCGACTCCGGGAAGCTGCGGTAATGCATCTCGATCTTGTGCTTCTGGATGCGCCGGCGCACCGCCTCGGGATCCTTGGCGAGGAACGCGATGTGGTCGACCGAGCCCGAGCCCGTCGTGCCCTTCGGGTGCTTCTTCAGCAGGAACTGGTCGCGGATGCGGTTGGGCGCCTGCGAGGCGAGGTGCACGCAGATGTTTCCCCCGGCCTTGAGCCAGTAGCCGGGAAAGCCGAAGGCCGGCCGCTCGCTGGCGAGCTTCATGCCGAGCACCGTCTGGTAGAACTTCTTCGAGCGCTCGAGATTCTTCGAGACGATCAGGTAGTGGTTGAGCGAGGTAATCGGCATGCCTGTTCCCATCGCGCCCGGAAATGGCGGGAATAAGCGAATCGTATCGCAGGCGCGGGCCGTTGTTGCATAATCGAATCGTCCTTTGGGAGGAGGAGCAGGTTGAAAGCCCCGTCGTTCGCCTATGCCAAGCCGCGCGCGCTTGCCGAGGCGCTCGAGCTGCTCGAGCGCCATGGCGAGGCGGCGCGCGTGCTCGCCGGCGGGCAGAGCCTGATCCCGTCGCTCAACATGCGGCTTTCCGCGCCCGAGCTGCTCGTCGACATCGGCGGCCTCGAGGAGCTGAAGGGCATCAAGGCCGGCAAGGACACCGTAAGGATCGGCGCGCTGACCACCCACGCGGAGATCGAGCGCTCCGAGGTGGTGCGCAAGCAGCTGCCGCTCCTCGCCGAAGCGGTGCGCCACATCGCGCACCCCGCGATTCGCAATCGCGGCACCATCGGCGGCAGCCTCGCGCTCGCGGACCCGGCGGCCGAGTACCCGGCCTGCGTGCTCGCTCTGGATGCGACGCTCGTGCTCACGGGCAGGAAGGGCGACCGCCGCGTGAAGGCCGCCGACTTCTTCAAGGGGCTCTTCGAGACCGCGCTCAAGCCGGGCGAGCTGCTCACCGCCGTGGAATTCAAGGCGCAGGCCAAGGACGAGCGCTCGGCCTTCTTCGAGCTCGCCCGCCGCCAGGGCGACTACGCCATCGTCGGCCTCGCTGCCTTCGCCGGCAATGGCACGAAGCGCTTCGCCTACTTCGGCGCCGCCGACCGCGCCGTGCTCGCGCACAACGCCGCGAAGGCGAAGGACCTCGAATCCGCCAAGTCGGCGCTGGCCAAGGACCTGCAGCCGCCCGCCGACCTCTACCACTCCTCGGAGACCAAGCTGCACCTCGCCCGGGTGCTGCTGGAACGCGCATGGACCAGGCTCTAGACATCACGCTCACCGTCAACGGCGCGCAGGTCGCGCGCCGCGTCGCGGCCTGCACGCACCTCGTCGGACTTCCTGCGCGAGGAGCTCGGCCTCACCGGCTCGCACCTGGGCTGCGAGCACGGCGTGTGCGGCGCCTGCACCGTGCGCGTGGACGGCGAGATCGTGCGCGGCTGCCTGATGCTCGCGGTGCAGGCCAACGGCTGCAAAGTGGAGACCATCGAGGGGCTGTCCGACTCGGGCGAGCTCGCGGCGCTGCAGAAGGCTTTCCACGACAGGAACGCGCTGCAGTGCGGCTTCTGCACGCCGGGCATGCTCCTCGCGGCGCACGATCTGCTCAAGCAGAACCCCAAACCGGACCGCGAGCAGATTCGCGCGCACATCTCGGGCAACTACTGCCGCTGCACCGGCTACCAGGCGATCGTCGACGCGATCGAGGATGTCGTACGCACGGAGCCCTCCCATGGGTAAGGCCGAGCTGCCGCTGCACGCCCCGGGCACCAAGACCGACAAGGGCTACATCGGCCAGAGCGTGCCGCGGCCGAACGCGCAGCGCCTGCTGCAGGGCCGCGGCGCGTTCACCGACGACCTGCGCTTTCCGCGCCTCGCGCACGTGGCGTTCTTGCGCAGCCCCTACGCGCACGCGAAGATCCGCAAGCTCGATTTCGCCAAGGCGCGCAAGGCCCCCGGCGTGATCGGCGTGTTCGACGGCCGCGCCGTCGCGGAGTACTGCACGCCCTGGGTCGCGGTGCTCGCGCACCTGAAGGGCATCAAGTCCCCGCCGCAGCACGCCATCGCCATCGAGCGCGCCTGCTGGCAGGGCGAGGCCTGCGCGGCGGTGGTGGCCGAGTCGCGCAAGCAGGCCGAGGACGCCGTGGGCCTGATCGAGGCCGAGTGGCAGGAGCTGCCCGCGGTCGTGGACATGGAAGCGGCGCTCGCCGGGAAGACCGTCATCCATCCCGAGCTCGGCGACAACGTCTGCTTCAAGCGCGAGCACGACACCGGCGGCGTGGAGGAAGCCTTCGCCAAGGCCGACGTGGTGGTGGAGGAGACCTACGGTTTCGGGCGGCACACGGGCGTATGCAACGAGGGCCGCGCGATCGTCGCCGACTACAACGCCGCCGAGCATTCGCTCACCGTGTACCACGCGACGCAGGCGCCGCACATGATGCAGGACATCTTCTCGCGGCACCTCGGCATCCCCGAGGCGAGCGTGCGCGTGATCGCCAAGGACGTGGGCGGCTCCTTCGGCATCAAGGTGCACGTCTATCCCGACGAGATGGCCACGGCGGCGCTCTCGGTGATGCTGCGCCGCCCGGTGAAGTTCGTCGCCGACCGCCTGGAGTCCTTTGTCTCCGACATCCACGCGCGCGAGCACAAGGTGAAGGTGCGCCTCGCCTGCACCAGGGCGGGCGAGATCCTCGCCTTCGACCTGGACGACCTGACCGCCATCGGGCCCTACTCGGTGTACCCGCGCACCAGCGGCATCGAGGGCAACCAGGTGGTCAACCTGACGGGCGGCCCCTACAAGCACCAGAAGTACCGCGCCAGGATGAACGTGGTGTTCACCAACAAGAACGTCACCTGCCAGTACCGGGCGGTAGGCCACCCGATCGCGGTGGCGCTGACGGAGGCCATCGTCGACCGCGCCGCCCTCGAGCTGAAGATGGACCCGGCGGAATTCCGCAGGAAGAACCTGATCCCCGACGACGCCTATCCCTACACCTTCCCCTCGGGGATCAAGTTCGAGCAGCTCTCGCACCACCAGACGCTGCAGAAGCTCCTCGACACCATGAAGTATGCGGAGCTTCGCAAGGAGCAGGCCGCCTTGCGCGCGAAGAAGGTCTGGCGCGGCATCGGCCTTGCGGCGATGATCGAGGTGACCAACCCGTCGCCCGCCTTCTACGGCGTGGGCGGGGCGCGCATCTCGGCGCAGGACGGCGCGACGCTGCGCCTGGAGCCGACCGGCATGGTGACGGTGATGTGCAGCGTCACCGAGCAGGGGCAGGGCACCGAAGCCATCTTCGCGCAGATCGCGGCGAGCGCGGTGGGCGTGACGCTGGACAAGGTGCGCGTCATCACCGGCGACACCGGCGTGACGCCCTACGGCGGCGGCACCTGGGCCTCGCGCGGCGCGGGCATCGGCGGCGAGGCGGTGCTCCTTGCCGGCCGCGCGCTGCGCTCGAACATGCTCGACATCGCCGCCGCCGTCCTGAAGGCGGACAAGGCCGAGCTCGACATCCGCGACAACGCCGTGGTGAGCAAGCTCACGCAGGAAGCGAAGCTGCCGCTCGCCGAGCTCGGGCGCATCGGCTACTTCCGCCCCGACACGCTGCCGATGGACTTCCAGGCCGAGCTGACGGTGACGCGGCACTACACGCCGCGCCAGTACGGCTTCACCTTCACCAACGGCATCCAGGCCTCCTACGTGGAGGTGGATCCCGACACCGGCTTCGTGAAGCTGCTCAAGCACTGGTGCGTGGAGGATTCGGGCACGGTGATCAATCCGATGCTGGTGGACGAGCAGCTGCGCGGCGGCGTGGTGCAGGGCATCGGCGCGGCGTTGTACGAAGAGTGCCTGTACGGACCGGACGGGCAGCTCCTGAACGGCAACATGGCCGACTACCTCGTGCCGATGGCGGGCGAGATGCCCGACATCGTCTGCGCGCACGTGGAAACGCCCACCCGGCAGTCGCAGCTCGGCGCGAAGGGCGTGGGCGAGGCGGGCACCGCGGGCGCACCCGGCGCGGTGATGAACGCGATCAACGACGCGCTCGCGCCGCTCGGCGCGCGCGTCATGGCGATGCCTTTCACGCCGGAACGCATCCTGAAGGCCTTGAAGAAAGTTCCCTGATCCGATGAAGCTGGGCATGTTCATGATGCCGCTGCACCCCCCGGGGCGGCGGCCTGCCGAGACTTACGCCGAGGATCGCGAGGCGATCCTGCTCGCCGATCGCCTGGGCTACAGCGAGGCGCTGGTGGGCGAGCACGTCACCGACCTGGCGGAGAACGTCACCTCCTGCCTGATGTTCCTCGCCAGCGTGGCGCACGACACGAAGAACATCGTGCTCGGCAGCGGCACCATCAACATGCCCAACTCGCATCCGGCGGCGGTCGCGGCGCAGGTGGCGATGCTGGATCACATGCTCGAGGGGCGCTTCCTCATGGGCATCAGCCCCGGCGGGCTGATGTCGGACGCGGAAGCCTTCGGCAACTTCCGCAAGGACCGCAACGCGATCTTCCTCGAGGCGATCAACATGGTGCTCGCCATCTGGGCGGGCGAGGCGCCGTACGACCTGAAGGGCGAGCATTTCTCGGTGAGCACCGCCAACACCATGATCCCGGAGATCGGCCAGGGCACCATCCTCAAGCCCTACCAGAAGCCGCACCCGCCGATCGTGGTCACCGCGGTGGCGCCGCATTCCAAAGGCGTGACCGAGGCCGCCAAGCGCGGCTGGACGCCGATCTCGGCGAACTTCCTCCTGCCGGAATGGGTGGCGACGCACTGGCCGCGCTATGTGGAGGGGCGCCAGGCGGTGGGCGCGCAGCCGCGTGCAGCGGAGTGGCGCATCGCCAAGTCGATCTTCGTAGCGGACGACGACAAGGTCGCGAAGCGCTACGGCCACGGCGCGCAGGGCCCCTACCACTTCTACTTCAAGCAGCTGATCCGCAAGCTGGTGGGCTTCGGCGGGCGCTCGAACCTGTTCAAGCTCGACCAGAGCGAGCCCGACGCGGCGATCACCGCCGACAGCATGACGCCGCGCCTGGTGATCGCCGGCTCGGTGGCGAGCGTCGTCGACCAGATCCTCGCCTTCCGCGAGAAGGTCGGCGACTTCGGCACGCTGGTCTACGCGTGCCACGACTGGGCGGACCCGGCGCTCGGCCGCCGCTCGATGCAGCTGATGGCCGAGGAAGTCATGCCGCGCGTCAATGCCGCGATCTGACGCGCTGCCGCATTGCCAAGCACGGCACGGTTCAGCACAATAGGGCAACCACCTCAGGAGGAGGAACAGCAATGAAGAACGTCTGGCGCATCTGGTTTTCCGCCGCCGCGCTCGCCGCGGCGGGCCTCGCGGCGCTGCCGGTGCTCGCGCAACAACCGATCAAGGTCGGCATGAGCATGCCGCAGACCGGCACGCTCGGCGCGGGCGGCAAGGCCGCGCTGGTCGCGCTGCGCATGTGGGTCGAGGACGTGAACGCCAAGGGCGGGCTGCTCGGGCGCAAGGTGGAGCTGATCGCCTACGACGACCAGACCAACCCGGCGCTGACGCCCGGCGATCTACACCAAGCTGCTCGACGTGGACAAGGTGGACCTGCTGATCGCGCCCTATGGCACGGTGCCCACGGCGCCGATCATGCCGCTGGTCAAGCAGCGCGGGCTGCTGCTCATGGGCAACTTCTCGTTCCAGGTGAACCACACGGTGAAGCACGACATGTGGTTCAACAACGCGCCGTGGAACGACGCCGCGAGCTGGTTCACGGGCTACTTCGAGGCCGGCCAGAAGGCGGGGGTGAAGACCATCGCCTTCCTTGCCGCCGACCAGGAGTTCGCGCAGAACCTTGCCAACGGCGCAAAGGCGCTGGCGCAGAAGGCCGGCCTGAAGACGGTCTACGAGCAGAACTACCCGCCGGCCACCACCGACTTCTCCTCGCTGATCCGCGCCATCCGCGCCGCCAAGCCCGACGCGGTGTTCGTCGCCTCCTACCCGAACGACTCGGTGGCAATCGTGCGCGCGGTCAACGAGATCGGCGTCGGCGCCGACGTGAAGATATTCGGCGGCGGCATGGTCGGCCTGCAGTTCACCCCGATCATGACCTCGCTGGGGTCGCTCCTGAACGGCGTCGTGAACTACAACTCGTACGTGCCGGGCATGCAGTACCCCGGCATCGAGGAGTTCCTGCAGCGCTATGCGAAGAAGGCCGCCGAGGAGAAGGTGGACCCGCTCGGCTTCTACCTGCCGCCGTTCAACTACGCCATCGGCCAGATGCTCGAGCAGGCGGTCAACGCGACCAAGAGCCTCGACCACAAGAAGCTCGCCGACTACCTGCGCAAGAACGAGATGAAGACCATCGTCGGCCCGATCCGTTATGGCCCAGAGGGCGAATGGGCGAACGCGCGCGTGGTGCAGGCGCAGTTCCGCGGCGTAGCGGACAAGGACATGGAGCAGTTCCGCAAGGCCGGCAAGCAGGTGGTCCTGTACCCCGACGCCTACAAGACGGGCGAGTTCATCGCGCCGTTCGAGAAGGCGCGCAAGTAGCCGCGCCTCACCGAGCACCATGCGGCGCGGCGACCCCGCGCCGCATTTTTTTCGCGAGCCCATGTTCTTCTCCCTGGACCTGCTGTACGAGGCGGTGATCTTCGGCATTCTGCTGGGGTGCTTCTACGCCGCGGTCAGCATCGGGCTGTCGGTGGCCTTCGGGCTGCTGGACGTGCCGCACGTCGCGCATCCGGCGCTGATGGTGTTCGGCGCCTACTGCACCTGGCAGCTCAGCAGCCTGGGCATGGACCCGATCCTCGCCGGCCTCGCGCTGATGCCGCCCTTCTTCCTGCTCGGCATGGCGCTGTACCGCTTCTACTACGAAGCCTTCGAGCGGCGCGGCAGCGACGCCGGCGTGCGCGGCATCGCCTTCTTCTTCGGCGTCGCGCTGATCATCGAGGTGGGCCTCATCCTGCTGTTCGGCGTCGACCAGCGCACGGTCGAGGCGAGCTACGTCGGCTCGAGCGTTACCTTCGGCGACATGCGCATCCCGCAACGGTTCCTCGTGGCCTGCGGCGTGGCGCTGGTGCTCATGGCGACGCTCACGCTCTACCTGTCCAGGACCTTCACCGGCCGCGCGATCAAGGCGGTGGCGCAGGACGAGCCGGCGCTGCGCCTGATGGGCGCCGACCCGGTGCGCATCAAGCAGTGGGCCTTCGGCATCGCCACCGCGGTCGCGGCGCTCGCCGGCGCGCTGCTCATCATCATCGGGCCGGTCGAGCCGACCCTCGACCGCCTCTACATCGGGCGCACCTTCAGCGTGGTGGTGCTCGCCGGCCTGGGCAGCATGACCGGCACCATCGCCGCGGGCCTGATCCTCGGCATCTCGGAGTCGATCGTGCTGATGCTGTTCGGCGCCTCGTGGGCGCCGGCCGTGTCCTTCGGGCTGCTGCTGCTCGTGCTCGGCGTGCGGCCGCAGGGGCTGTTCGGGCGATGAAGTTCTGGATCAGCGCCGCCGTGCTGCTCGCCGCCGCGACGGCCTCCGCGCTGCTCGTGAAGAACGAGTATTTCTTCTTCGCCGCCTACACGGTGCTGATGTTCGTGGTGCTCGCCACCGCCTGGAACATCCTCGGCGGCTACGCCGGCTACGTGAACTTCGGCACGCCGGCGTTTTTCGGCCTGGGCGCCTACACCGCGGCCGTGCTGTTCAAGGCCTTCGCCCTGCCCCTCGTCCTGCAGATCCTCGCCGCGGCGGCGATGAGCGGGCTGCTCGGCCTGGCGGCGGGGCTGCTCACGCTGCGCCTGCGCGGCATCTTCTTCGCCATCGCCACCATCGCGCTGGTGGTCATCATGGAGACGCTGTTCATCAACTGGCGCTACGCGGGCGGCGCCACCGGGCTGCAGCTGCTGCGCCCGCCGCCGACGGCGCCCTTCGAGTCCTACATCAAGATGCTGTTCGTGCTGATGGGGGTGATGGCGGTGGGCGCGGTGGCGCTCGCGCGCTGGATCGAGCGCTCCTGGATCGGGCGCGGGTTGCGCGCCATCCGCGACAACGAGGAGGCCGCCGAGTGCAGCGGCGTGCCGACGCTGAGGCTCAAGGTGTTCGCCTGCGTGCTCTCGGGCGCGCTGATGGGCGCGGCGGGCGCGCCCATGCCGATGTACCTCAGCTTCATCGAGCCGGCGTCGACCTTCAATCTGAATTACGCGATCGGCGCGCTGGCAAGCCCGATGATCGGCGGCACGGCGCACTACCTCGGGCCGGTGATCGGGGCCCTGCTGCTCAGCTCGCTGCAGCAGCTGGTCACGGTGACCATCTCGAGCGAGATGAACGTGCTCATCGTGGGCGTGCTGCTGGTGGTGTTCGTGGTGCTGGCGCCGGACGGGATCGTGGGCCTGCTGCGCAAATGGACCAAGCGCTTCTCAAGATAAAGTCGGTGTCGAAGCACTTCGGCGGCTTCACGGCGCTCAACGACGTGAGCATCGAGATCGCGCGCGGCGAGCGCTTCGGGCTGATCGGGCCCAACGGCTCGGGCAAGACCACGCTCATCAACTGCGTGTCGGGATCGCTGCGCAACGACGCCGGCTCGATCGAATTCGACGGCGAGGAGGTCTCGCGACTGCCGGCCTTCCAGCGCACGCGGCGCGGCATCGCGCGCAGCTTCCAGATCCCGCGGCCGTTCACCAGCATGACGGTGCTCGAGAACCTGGTGGTGCCCCTGGAATACGTGGTGCACCGCCGATCGCTGCACAAGGCCGACACGCGCGGCGAGGCGATGGCGTTGCTCACGGAGATGGGCCTTGCCGACAAGGCCGACACGCAGGCCAATCGCCTGTCGCAGGTGGAGCTGCGCAAGATGGAGCTCGCGCGCGCCATGGCCGCGCGCCCGCGCCTGCTGATCTCGGACGAGGCGATGGCCGGGCTTTCCTCGAATGAAGTGGCGGAGGTGCTCGAGATCCTCTTCAAGCTCAACGCCACGGGCATCACCATCATCATGATCGAGCACATCATGCAGGCGGTGATGCGCTTCTCGCAGCGCGTGATCTGCCTGGACGCGGGGCGCATCATCTGCGAGGGCGCGCCGCAGGACATCGTGCGCAACCCCGACGTGCAGAAGGCCTACCTTGGGGCCTAGGGAACTTAGGCTCAGCGTGCAGGGCGTGTCGGCCGGCTACGGCGCGGTGCGCGCGCTGCACGGCGTGTCGCTGGATGTGGCGCAGGGCGAGACCGTGGCGCTGCTGGGCACCAACGGCAACGGCAAGAGCACGCTGATGAAGTGCGTGATGGGCATGGTGCGCCCTACCAGCGGCACGGTGACGCTGGAGATGGACGGCGCCACCCACGACCTGACGCGGCTGTCCACCGAGGCGATCGTCAGCCTCGGCGTCGCCATGGTGCCGGAGGGCCGGCGCCTGTTTCCCAAGCTGACGGTGGAGGAGAACCTGCTGCTCGGCGCGTTCCGGCCGCAGGCGCGCGGCGCGATCGCCAAGAACCTCGCGTTCTGCTTCGCAGCGTTCCCGGTGCTGGAAGAACGGCGCCGCCAGCTCGCCGGCTCGATGTCGGGCGGCCAGCAGCAGATGCTGGCGATCGCTCGCGCGCTGATGTCGGCGCCTCGCCTGCTGCTGGTGGACGAGCCCTCGGTGGGCCTGTCGCCGCTGCTGGTGTCGCACACCGTCACCAAGATCAAGGAGCTGAAGGAGGGCTACGGCCTGACGGTGCTGATGGCCGAGCAGAACTTCCACCAGGCCATCCGCATCGCCGACCGCGGCTACATCATCGTGCACGGCGAGATCGTCTTCGAAGGCCGCAACGTCGGCGAGCTGGAGGACAACCCGCTGGTGCGCAATTACTACCTGGGCACGGCCTAGGCATGCCACGCATCCCGCTGCCCCCGGTCGGCGCGTTCGGCGCGGTGATGGGCCTCGCCGGACTCGGCCTGAGCGCGCGCGCGGCGGCGCCGGTGCTGGCGGGCACGGTGCGCGCTCCCGCGCATTTCACCGAGCCGTGGATCCTGCTCGCCGCGCTCGCCTTTCTCGTGCTGCTGCCCGCGTACCTGTGGAAGCTCTTCAAGTCGCCGCGCGCAGTGCGCGAGGAATTCGCGGACCCGGCACGCATGGGGTTCAGCGCCACGCTGCCGCTCGCCATGACGCTGCTCGCCGGCGGTCTCGCGCCGTATGTGCCTGCGCTTGCCGCACCCCTGTGCGTGGCGGGCGCCGCGCTGCTGCTCGCCCTGCAGGCCTGGGGCCTGTGGCGGCTCCTCGCCGGCGGCATCGATCTTGCGCGCGTCAACGGCAGCTGGCTGGTGCTGTTCGTCGGCGGCATCGTGGTGCCCGGCCCGGCGCTCGCGTTGGGGCACGAGGAGCTGGCGCGCTTCTGCTTCGGCGTGTCGGCGTCGCTCACGCCCTTCGTCACCTGCCTGCTGCTGATCCGCGCGGTCATCGCGCAGCCGCTGCCCGAGGCGCTGCGGCCTACCTGGTTCATCCTGCTGGTGCCGACGTCGCTGGTGTACGCGAACGGCATCGCACTGTATCGGGACTTCGCCTTTCTCGAGAACCTATACTTTCTCGGCCTGGTCCTCGCCGCGGCGCTGCTTGCCTACGGGCGCGGCCTCGCGCGCTGGCCCTTCGGCGCGCCCTGGTGGGCGATTACGTTTCCGCTCGACGCGCTAGCGTACGCGGCAGCGCAATACGCCGGCAGCCACCCGGCGCCCCTGTGGACGTGGCTTTGCGCCGCGACCCTCCTGCTTGCGACGCTCGCCGTGGTGCTGGTGCTCGTGCGCAGCATGCTCGCGCTGGCCACGCGCAAGCGAAACTAGCGCCAGGCCCACACGGGCTGCTCCAGGTGTGCGACGCGCGTCGCCCGGCCCAGCAGCGCCACCTCGACGAACTGGTAGAGCACCGCCGCGGTGGGCGCGTGCACGAGCGTGCCGAGGATCGGGTAGCGGATCACCGGCCGGTCGCTCTCCGGGATCGAGACGAACTGCGGCGAGCCGGGCTGCGCGAGCTCGGTGAGCGGCACGCGGTAGATCTTCGCCACCTCCGCGGGATTGGGGGCGAGCGCCACGCCTTCGGCAAGCCACGCCACCAGCGGCGTGATCAGATAGCCCGAGCGCGTCGGATAGTCGTCCAGCCTGCCGATGAAGTCCTGCGGCGCGAGCTCGAGGCCGATCTCCTCCCGCGCCTCGCGGCGCGCGGCATCGAGCGCCGACTCGCCTGCGTCCATGCGCCCGCCCGGCAGCGCGTATTGCCCCGAATGCGTGGCAAGGCGCGCGGCGCGCTTGGTGAGCAGCAGCGCCGCCTCGCCGGCTTCGCCCGTGACGATGACGCAGACGGCGGCGCGCTTCAGCGCGCGCGCTTCGAGCGGGGCATGCGCAAGCCGCTCGAGGTTCGCCGCGAGCTGCGTGCGCAGCGCGTCGCCGAACGCGACGGCCTTCACGCCGCCACCCGCGCGCGCATCGAGGCGAGCGCCACGCCCGCGAGGATCAGGAGCACGCCGGCGAAGTGGTACCAGTAGGGGCGCTCGCCGAGGAACACCGCCGCGAGGACCACGGCAATCGCGGGCATCAGGTGCATCGTGGCGCCGGCGCGCGCTGCGCCCATGCGCTTCACGACGTAGCTCCAGCCCGCATAGGCGAGCAGCAGCGAGCCGATGGCGGAGTAGAGCACCGCCGCGCTGCCGGCCGCCGTCAACTGCAGCTGCATGCCGACGAAGTACTCGACGACGACCCAGGGCGCCATGAAGACCAGGCCGAGCAGGCACACCATCGCCAGGAACTCGACGATGTCGAGCGTATCGTGCCGCATGCGCAGGAATACGGTATAGCCGCCCCACATCGCCATCGAGGCGAGCGCACAGAGGTCGCCGACGTTGAAGGAGGGCTGCAGGAGCCGTCCCTGCATGCCGATCAGCGCCACGCCGGCGAACGAGGTCGCCACCCCGAGCCATTGGCGCGCGGCGATGCGCTCGCCCAGGAGCGGCGCCGCGAGCAGCAGGATGAAGATCGGCGCGGTCGAAAGGTAGAGCGTCGCGCTGGTGGCGGTCGTGTAGTGCAGCCCGAGCCATTGCAGCGCAAGGTGCAGGCCGCCGCCGAAGAAGCCGAGCAGCCACAGCACCTGCCAGTCGCGGCGCGAGAGCGCGGGGAGCTTGGCGGCGAGCCCGCGCCAGGCGAAGGGCGCCAGCAGTACCACCACGATGACCAGCCGGCCTGCGGTGGCAAGCCCCGGGGAGATGTCGTCGCGGACCGCGCGCGCCACGATCCAGTTGCCGGACCAGAGCAGCAGGGTGGCCAGCAGCACCAGCCAGGCGGTAAAACGCATCGTCGGGCGATTATCGCCTGCAAGGGGAAGCTCTAAGCAAGTGCCGCGTGCGCGACAGAGGCGATTTTCGTGCAGGGCGAGACAGCGGACGCCGCCGCGTACTTGACGTCCGCTAGGCGGCCGATGGCGATGCCATGCGCGAAAACTCGCCCTGTCCCTTTGGGCGGCGAGCCGATATGCGAACCTCTGAGGCGACAAGCGCTCGCCGCCCTCGGGTTGCGGCCGGAAGTCGTAGCGGCCCGGGTTACGATAACGCGATGACACGGGCGCCGGCGTTGTTACTCGGCCTTGCGATATCGACATATCGCTGCGGCCTTGCGCCTAGCCGGCGCCGCGTTCCGGCCGCAACGCGCATGCGCGTCACTTGCTTAGAGCTTCCCTAGATTCCCGCCGCATGCCTTTCGTCACCGCAGCCGGCCATTCACTGGAATACGAGTGGTGCGGCGCCGATGCGCCGGGGCGGCCTGCGCTGGTGTTCCTGCACGAAGGCTTGGGGTCGATCCGCCAATGGCGTGACTTCCCCGCGCAGGTGGCGAAGGCGACCGGCTGCCGCGCGCTTGTCTACAGCCGCTACGGCTATGGCCAGTCCGACGTGCTGCAGGAGCAAAGGGCCGGCGTGCGCTTCATGCATCGCGAGGCGCTGGAAGCGCTGCCCGCGCTCTTGGCCGCTTTAAGCATCGACAACCCGGTGCTGGTCGGCCACTCCGATGGTGCCTCGATCGCGCTGATCTATGCGGGCAGCCCCGGGCACCCGGTGCGCGCCGTCGCGTTGATGGCGCCGCACGTGTTCGTCGAGCCGATCTGCGTGGAGAGCATCCGCAAGGCGTCCGAGGCCTTCGCCGGCACCGATCTCGCGGAGCGCCTGGGCAAGTACCATCGCAATCCGGCGAAGACCTTCCACCTGTGGGCGGACGCCTGGCTCGACCCGGAGTTCCTGCAATGGAACATCGAGGAGTACCTGCCGGGGATTTCCTGCCCCGTGCTCGCCATCCAGGGCAAGGACGACGAGTACGGCACGATGGAGCAGCTCGCGCGCATCCGGCGCGGCGTGCGCGGCCCCTGCGAACTGCTCGAGCTGGCTTCCTGCGGCCATGCGCCGTTCCGCGACCAGCCGCAGGCAGCGCTGGAGGCGCTTTCGAGGTTCATCCGTGAGCGCTGCGGCTGACGCGCTGCGCCAGGACGTGAAGGTGATCGCGCTGGTCGCGCTCGCGCACGGCCTGTCGCACTTCTACCAGATCGCCACTGCTGTCCTGTTCCCGCTGATCAAGGACGATCTTGGCGTCTCCTACACCGCGCTCGGCGGCACGATCGCGCTCTACTACATCGTCTCCGGGATCTGCCAGACGCTCGCCGGCTTCGCGGTGGACCGCTATGGCGCGCGCCGCGTGCTGTTCACGGGCCTTGCGCTCGTGGTGGCGGGCGCGCTGCTCGCAGGACTCGCGCAGAATTTCCCGATGCTGGTCGTGGCGGCGGTGGTGGGCGGCGTGGGCAACAGCGTATTCCACCCGGTGGATTTCTCCATCCTCAACGCGCGGGTCGACAAGGCGCGCCTGGGCTACGCCTTCAGCTGGCACGGCATCGCCGGCTATCTCGGCTACGCCGCGGCGCCCGCCTACGGCATCGCCATGGCCAGCGCCTTCGGCTGGCGCGGCGCGTTGCTCGGCGCGGCGGCGATCGGTGCGGTGGTGGTCATGCTGCTCGCCGTGCACGGGGCGACCTTGCAGGTGAGGCCGGCGAAAGCACGGCACGAGGGCACGGGCCTGGGCGCCGACCTGCGTGTGCTCGCGCAGGCGCCGGTGCTGATGTGCTTCGGCTACTTCGTGATGATTGGCGTAGGCTTCATCGCCATCCAGACCTTCGGCATCTCGGCGATGGTGTCGCTCTACGGCGTGAACGTGGCGCTCGCGTCCGCCGCGCTGACGGCCTACCTCATCGGCGGCGCGACGGGGATCTTCTTTGGCGGATTCCTCGCGGTGCGCGCCTCGCGGCACGACCTCGTCGCGGTGAGCGGCATGGCGGCCAGCGCGGCGCTGATGTTCGTGCTCGCCTCCGCGTGGCTGCCGGCCGCGGCATTGCCGCTGCTCCTCGCCGCTGCGGGATTTTGCGGCGGCCTCACCAATCCGTCGCGCGACCTGATCGTGCGCGCCTCGACGCCGCCGGGTTCGACGGGCAAGGTCTACGGCTTCGTCTATTCGGGCCTGGACGTGGGCTCGATGGTGACGCCGGTAATCTTCGGCTGGCTGCTCGACCGCGGCGAGCCCGCTGCGGTGTTCTACACCGTGGTCGTTGTGCTCGCGTTGTCGATCTTCACCGTGCTGCAGCTGCCCGGGCGCGCGGCGGCAAGCGCCGCCCAAGCCCGGTAGCGGCGCGCGCGGCTTTCAGCCGCGGTAGTCGATGCCGCGGCGGTCGAGCAGGCGCAGGAGCGCGGGCCAGTCCTTGTGCGTGGAGGGGCGGTCGGGGCGCTCGAACTGCTCGGTGGCTGTGGCCGCGGCGCTCTTGGACATCTGCAGCACGTTCTCCAGGCCGCCCGCCATGGCGTCGATCTGGATCTGGCAGGCGCAGTCGAGGTAGTACATCAGCTCGAAGGCCTCGCGCACGGTTTCGCCCATCGAGAGCAGGCCGTGGTTGCGCAGGATCATCGCCTTCGATTTCTTGCCGAGGTCCTGCGCCATGCGCGTGCGCTCGTCCATGTCGAGCGCGATGCCCTCGTAGTCGTGATAGGTCACCTGCTGCTGCACGCGCATGGCGTGCTGGCTGATCGGCAGCAGGCCGCACTTCATCGCCGACACCGCGACGCCCGCGCGGGTGTGCGTGTGGATGACGCAATCGATTTCCGGGCGCGCGGCGTGCACGCAGCCGTGGATCACGAAGCCCGCCTCGTTGTAGCCAAGCTCCAGCGGGTCGTCCAGCACCTTGCCGTGCTCGTCGATGCGCACCAGGTTCGACGCGGTGATCTCGTCGAACATCAGTCCGTAGGGATTGATGAGGAAGTCTTCCGACCCCGGCAGGCGCGCCGAGAAGTGCGTGTAGATCAGGTCCGTCCACTTGAAGATCGCCGCCAGCTGGTAGGCGGCGGCGAGATCCACGCGCATCTGCCACTCCTCGCGGCTGACGCGCTCACGGACGGGCTTGGAGTTCTTCGGCTTGAGTACGGCGCTCATCGGGGTTCTCCTTGGGGCCGGATTCTACTGCCTCGCAGGCTTCGAGCAGCAGGCGAGGGTCGTTCTGCGAAAGCCGCGCCGGGTCCGAGAGCATCCGGCGCCAGAGGCGCGCGCGCGGGTGCCCGTGGTACAGGCCCAGCATGTGGCGGGCGACGTGCCGCAGGCTCGCCTGGCGCGCCGCATAGCGCGCCATCGACTGCACCACCTGCGGGCGCGTGCGGCCGGGGTCGGCCAGCAGCCAGCTGTCGTGATAGGCGGCGCGGCCGAGCATCACGCCGTCCACATGGGCGAGGTGCGCGTCGATCTGGTCCCAGGCGGTGATGCCCCCGTTCACGACGATCTGCAGTTGCGGGAAGTCCTGCTTCAGCCGGTAGACGTACGCGTACTTGAGGGGAGGGACCTCGCGGTTCTCCTTGGGCGAGAGTCCCTTCAGCACCGCGTTCCTGGCGTGGACGATGAACGTGGCGCAGCCTGCCTTGGCGACCGTCTGCACGAACCTCGCCAGGAATTCGTAGTCCTCGATGCGGTCCACGCCGGTGCGGTGCTTCACCGTGACCGGGATGCGCACCGCTTCGCGCATCGCGCGCACGCAGTCCGCGACCAGTTCCGGCTCGGCCATCAGGCAGGCGCCAAAGGCGCCGCGCTGCACGCGCTCGCTCGGGCAGCCGCAATTGAGGTTCACCTCGTCGTAGCCGTACTGCTCGACCAGCTTCGCGCAGCGCGCGAGGTCGGCGGGCTCGCTGCCGCCCAGTTGCGCCGCGACCGGGTGCTCCTCGGGGCTGAAACCGAGGTGCCGCTCGGCGTCGCCGTGGATCAGCGCGCCGGTGGTGATCATCTCGGTGTACAGGCGCGCGCGCGAGGACACCTGGCGCAGGAAATACCGGCAATGCCGGTCGGTCCAGTCCATCATCGGTGCCGCACACAACCGGTGCGTAGTGAAGTTCACGGGTGCAAAAAATCGGGGAGTTGGATTGACGCCATACTGGCGTTTCGATCAGGCGTCGGCGCCCGCCGCGCTCGTGTCGGCGCTCCGCGCGCCGAGTCGCGCCGCGAGGTGAGCGCTCAGATCGCGCGCATCGTCGCCGACCCCGTCGATGAGGCTCGACTTCCGGCGCCGGAGGAACGGCAGGCCCATTACATACAGTCCCGGCGCCTCCGTCACGACGCCGCCGTCGTGGCGGATGTTGCCCTTGGGGTCGAGGACCGGGACGTCCAGCCAGGAGTAGTCGGGGCGAAACCCGGTCGCCCAGAGGATCGTCCTGATCCCGGCGCGAGCGAAATCGAGCCCGAGCGGCGGCGATGCTTCGACGCGCGTCGGCTCGGGGCGATGCGGCGGATCGACCGTGTCGCTCACGCCGTTCTCCGCCACCCACTCGTCGAACGTGTTGAGCAGCCGGTTCTGCTTGAGGTCGGCCAGCTCGCACAGATTGCGCAGCGATCCGGACAACTGGGCCTTGCCGTCCAGAATCCCGGCCAGCCGGCCCACGAGCTTCACCCCGAGAGACGTGAGCGCGTTGAGATCGATGTTCCGCCGGTCGGGATAGCCAGCGATCTGGAACGAGGAAAGGCTGCGGGCGCGCCGCAGATTCTCGACCTGGTCGTAGCGCTCGTCGTTCAGGCCCGTCGCGTCCATCCACCACTGGATGTCCCGGCCGCGGTACGTCCGGGGTGCGCGCACGTGCTCACCCACCGCCAGCGTCACGGGACGTCCGGAGCGATGGATCTCGTCGGCGATCTGCGCGCCGGAGGCGGCCGCGCCGACGACCATGACGCCGCCCTCCTCGAGACGCTCGGGGTTGCGGTACTCAGCCGTCGTGAGCTGGGCAATCCCCGGCGGCAACGCTTGCGCCACCGCCGGGACCTGCGCGATGTTGAATGCGCCGGTGGCAAGTACGACCGCTTTGCAATGCCAGGTGGCCTGCGCGGTGACGACCTCGTAGCCATCCGCCGAGCGCCGGACGGACGTCACCGGGCAATGCGTTCGCAGGGGAGCCGAGACTGTTTTCGCGTAGCGCTCTAGGAACGCAATGGTCTCGGGCATCGTGCGGAAGCCGTCCGGATCGTTGCCCTCGTAGCCGAAGTCCGGCAGACGGCTCTGCCAGTTCGGAGTGAGGAGGGTGAGCGAATCCCAGCGTTCGGTGCGCCAGGTGTTGGCGATCTCGCCGCGCTCGAGGACCACGTGCTCGATCGAACGCGCGGCGAGCCGCGAGCTCATGGCCAGCCCGGCCTGGCCCGCGCCGACTACGACGACTGTCGTGCGCACCCGGTGCGGCGCCTCGGGCGGCGAAGCGGCGTTACGCCACCTCGACCGACACGTTGGTCGGGTTGGTGATGATGTCGTAGACCGCGGAGCGCTTCTGCGACTGCGCGACGATGGCCTTGATGTCGGCGGGCGACGCGTCGGCGTCGATCTTGTAAGTCACTTTTATGCCGTCGAAGCCGTTGCGCACGTCCTCATCCATGCCGAGGATGCCGCGGACGTCCATCCCGGCCTCGAGCGTCGCCGACACGGACCGCAACTGGATCTTGCGCGCCTGGGCGACGGCCGCGACGCCGGCGGTCAGGCAGCTTGCGAGACCGGCCAGAACGATCTCCACCGGAGTGGCCGAGTGGTCTTCAGCTGCGAACACCTCAGGATGGTCGGCATCGAAGGTGAACTTCTTCTTGTGCTTCTGCTCGGCGCCCAGGCCGTAGAAGCCCTCGATGGTGGAGCGGCTATGGGTGCCGTTGATCCACTCGACCGTCGAGCGCCACTTGAACTTTGCCGCTTCCGGCGCGTTCTTCAGCGCCTCCTGCGCGCCGAACAGCGCTTCGACGTTGACGCCGTTGTTGACGGGTTTGTCGTCCTTTGCTGTCGCCATGGCTTCCTCCTGGGAAGGTTCAAGGGGGCGGAAAGTATAGCAGCGCGATGAAGACGGCCTATAACTTGTCTGAATGCTGCATAGTCGATCGGATTGTTCGGGGGCTAAATTGCCTGGTTCAGGCGGGGCTTCCAAAACGGGCGGAACAGCTCGATCTTCGGACAGCGGTTCATGACGACCTTCAGCCCGGCAGCCTCTGCCAGACGGGCGGCCTCGTCGTTGCGCACGCCAAGCTGCGCCCACAGCACCTTCGCACCGATATCGATCGCCTCGCGCGCGATCCCGGGCAGCGCATCGGAGCTGCGGAACACTTGCACCATATCGACCGGCCGGTCGATCGCCGCCAGGGACTCGAAGATCCTCAGCCCGCGGATCTCGCCCCCGGCCTCGTTGGGATTGACCGGGATCATTTCATAGCCGGTTTCGTGCAGAACCCTGAGCACGCCATAGCTGAACTTGGTGGGGTCCGAACTGGCGCCGACCATGGCGATGGTCTTTACCTCCTTTAGGATGGTGGCTAGATAGTCCGCCGGGTAGTCCTGGCCATGGTCCATGTGGGTGACGGCCGTCATGGCGCATCCTTCAGCGGGGTCGCGATGCCGGGTTTCAACTCGTGCGGCGCCAGTGGACTAGCGAAGGGGTTCCGGTACAGCCTGTCATGGCTCTCGACGCCGATATCGAATGTGCAGTCCGTCAGAGGCCGGGCAATGCACAGGAGGACGTAGCCGTCGGCGAGCTGCCGCCCGTTCAGCGCGACGCCCGCGCGCTGGTCGACCTCACCCGCCAGCAGCTTCGCGGCACAGGAGATGCACCCGCCGTAGCGGCAGCCGTAGGGAAGCGACATGCCCTGCGCCTCCAGTGCGTCGAGCAGCGGCTTGCGCCGATCGACCCGGAACGACGCGCCGCCCCGGTTGGCGAGCGTGATCATGACCTCCGCCATCCTCAGAGCCAGATATCCGAGGTGCAGTCGCCCCCCGGATAGCGCGTCTCGTGGCAGCGGGCGGGGCCGTTCGGCTCCTTCCCGAAATCGACGAAGAAATCCGGGTTGATCGACATACCCCCGCTGCCGGTGTTGCAGTCGACCATCAGCATGCAGCCGCCGTTCTGCCGGATATCCGGATAGAACTGGTTGTCCCACGTGGAGAACAGCGAGGTAGTGACGTAGAGCCGCTTGCCGTCGAGCGAGAGCTGGATCATCTGCGGCCCGCCGGTGATGCGGCGACCGTTGACGACGGGGGCCCTGTTCAGCAGGCCGCCCATCCAGACCTGGCCGGTGAATCTCGGATGCGAGGGATCCGAGATGTCGTATTGGCGAATGTCTCCGTGCAGCCAGTTGCAGAAATAGAGGAATCGGTCGTCCATCGAGATCAGGATCACGCTGATGAGGCCCGGCACCGGGATCGGCCATTCCGGGTGGCGCACGTTCTCGACATCGATGATCTTTTCCCAGATCCACTGGCCGTCCTGCTTGTACCAATGGATGATGTTGGACGAGAGGGCGGCGCCGACAAAACCGTGGCTCGAATCCGGGTCGTGATGGAAACGGACTTCGAGCGGCACCAGCCCGTCCTCACCCAGGTAGATGGTTTTTTCGACGCGCTTCGCCTTGAAATCCCAGAAGTGGATCTCGCGGCCGTACTTGAGCTGGCCAACCTCCTCGAGGTCGAAGCCCGGCATGAAGGTGTTCGGCGCCGCCCATTCGGACGAGACCATCACGTTGTGGCGCGGCTGGTACCAGAAGTCATAGTTGAACTTCATGCCACCCAGGTCGTTCTCCCAGCGCCCGACGATGTCGAAATTCTCGTTCAAGTGCAGGAAGCCGCCGGGCGCGTTTCCGCGCGCGTCGCCGAGCATCGAGATGATGATGTCGGAGCCAAGGCAGTGCACGGTATGCGGGGCCGACAGATTGGTCCTGGACTTGATGTCGGCGCCCTCGATCACCTTGTGCAGGCGCGGGGCCTTCTGGTCAATGCCACAGTCGACGATATGCAGATTCGACGAGCGGACACCCGGCACGATCAGGTAGCGCCGTTGCTTGGTCGGATCGTGATGGCACGACGAGCAGGCGTTCCAGCCCATGTGATGCAACTCGTCGCCAATGCCCGGCATCTCCAGCCGGCTGATGACCTGGCTGTAGGTGGGGCTCGCCGGGTCCGCGTCGATGGTCGCCAGGTAGTCCGGTTTCTGGATGCCGGTGCCGATATAGAGAGCGACTGTGTAAAGGATCTTCTCGCGAGGGGCCTTCATCGCCTCGGCCGGCGAGGCATAACCCGGGCCGCAGCAATGCGATCCGCCGTTCTCAGCCATGTTGCTCCTGCTCCATTCGCTTTGTCGACGCCGCGCGCGTTGTGCAGAGCGCAATTATTTTTGTCGACCAGCCTAGCAGATTCTTCCTCGAAGGCGCTGTTTGCTCTCGAAGAGCCCAGCCATTTTCGATGTGCGTCGCCAATCTTGCGGTTGGCGCGGTCCAGATCCGGTCCATCATCGGGACCGCACAGAGCCGATGAATCATTGCAGATCCAGGTAGCGGCGGCGGGTGAGGTCCACCATGCAGCTGCGCCACTCGTCGCTGCCGCCGGAGCCGCGCCGCGAGCACTCGGCATCGCGGTAGGCGCGCCAGGCGGTGGCGGCGTTGCGGTAGGCGTTGGAGGCGTTCTCGTTGCCGGCCTTCGCGTCGGCGTCGAGCGAGTCCTGGAAGCGGAAGGCCGCAACCTCGATCAGGTCGCGCTCGGCGACCTCGAGGAGCAACTGCAGGCAATCGCCCGGAGCGGCGCCGCGCCGGCACTGCGCGAGCGCTGGCGCGTCCTTGCGCGGCGTCCAGTGGAAGAACAGCGCCTGCTTGTCGCTCGCGAGCAGGCAGACAAACGAGAGCTCCACGGCTGGCCCCACGGCGCGCGTGATCGCGCCGTTGCCGCTCAGGACCGAGCTGACGAACTGGTTGCCGGCCTTGCGGGCGTAGCGCTCGATGACGAGCGCGCGATCGCGATCGAAGACCAGGCCCTTCACATCGGCGGTGCCCTTCTTCAGCTCGCGCTCGCCGTAGGCACGGCAGGTTTCCACCGCGGGGCCGGAGGATTGCGCCCACGCGGCAAGCGGCAGCGCGAGGAGGAGCAGGAGCGCCTGGCCAGAGAGGAATGGCTTCATGCGTATTGCCCGGTGGACTGCGCGCGCAGGCGCGCGAGACCCGAGAGGCTCTCCGTGAACGGCGCGGGCACGCCCGCCTTGCGGGCGACTTCCAGCGTCCCGGTGAGCAGGCCGTCGATCTCGAGCGACTTGCCGGCCTCCAGGTCCTGCAGCATGGAGGTCTTGAACTTGCCCAGGTTGCGCGCCATGTCGATGCGCGCTTCCGGGTCGATGTCCGCGTCCACGCCGACCGCGCGGCCGATGGCGAGCACCTCGCGCATGATCGCGACCATGTAGGCCTTCACCTCCGCGTCGGCGATCAGCCGGTCCGCGGTGGAAAGGGTGAGCGCCGACACGGGGTTGAAGCTCACGTTGCCGAGCAGCTTCACCCAGAAGTCCTTTTCGATGAAGGGGCTTAGCACGCATTCGAAGCCCGACTGCGTTAGCGCCGCCGCGATGCCTGTCGTGCGCTCGGTGTTGTTGCCGCCCGGCTCGCCGAGGATGAGGCGCCGGCCCATGTTGTGGCTGATGACGCCGGGCTCGGGCGTGGAGGCGGCCAGGTGGACGACGCAGCCGACGATGCGCTCGGTGGGCATGGCGCGCGCGAGCGCGCCGCCGGGATCGAGGCTTTCGAGACGCAGCTTGCCGGCGCCGAACTTGAGCCGGTCGAAGAACCACCAGGGCACGCCGTTCATCGCGGTGACGATCGACGTGCGCTCGCCGAGCAGCGGCCCGATGCCGCGCGCGACCTGTGCCAGGCTCTGGCCCTTCACGGCGACGATCACGCAGTCCTGCGCGCCGAGCTTCGCCGCGTCGCTGTCGGCTTGCACCGGGACCGCAGTCTCCTTGCCTTCGGAGCGAACACGCAGGCCTTTTTCGCGGAGCGCCGTCAGGTTGGCGCCCCTGGCGACGACCGAGACGGCGTGGCCCGCGCGCGCGAGCCAGCCGGCCACCAGCCCGCCCACCGCGCCGGCGCCGTAGATGCAGATTTTCATGGTGTTATTCTAGCGTTCACGAGGAGCCCTCCATGTTTGCCTTCATGAAGAAGATGACGGAACTGCTGCCTGCGTCGAGCACGCTGCCGGGCCGCAAGGAAAAGCTGCGCGTGCCGGAACAGCACTTCGTCAACGGCAATCGCATCGTGCCGCCGTTCCCGCGAGGCGACGCAGCTCGCGCAGTTCGGCATGGGCTGCTTCTGGGGCGCCGA
The DNA here is from genome assembly GCA_963719995.1 of uncultured beta proteobacterium. Classification (GTDB taxonomy): domain Bacteria; phylum Pseudomonadota; class Gammaproteobacteria; order Burkholderiales; family SG8-39; genus JAABQT01. Next base: position 25,511 of record CAVRDW010000001.1, read on the forward strand.
GCGCCTCTTCTGGCAGGTGCCGGGCGTCTACAGCACGGCGGTGGGCTACGCGGGCGGCGCGACGCCGAATCCGACCTACGAGGAAGTCTGCAGCGGCTTCACCAACCACGCCGAGATGGTGCTCGTGGTGTTCGATCCGCAGAAGGTCTCCTACGAAGCGCTGCTCAAGGTGTTCTGGGAAGGCCACGACCCGACGCAGGGCATGCGCCAGGGCAACGATCGCGGCTCGCAGTACCGCTCGGCGATCTACACCTACGGCGAAGAGCAGATGAAGGCCGCGGCGGCGACACGCGACATGTTCCAGGCGGGGCTCAAGGCGAAGGGCTACGGCAAGATCACCACCGAGATCAAGCCGGCGCCCGAGTTCTATTACGCCGAGGACTATCACCAGCAGTACCTGGGCAAGGATCCGAACGGCTATTGCGGGCTAGGCGGCACCGGGGTGAGCTGCCCTGTGGGCACGCTGGCAAAGGCCTGAGACCCGCGCACTTCGACAACGCGTGACGCTGCAACGTCTCTTCGGCATCGAGCTGCCGTTGATCCAGGCGCCCATGGCGGGGGTGCAAGGCAGCGCCTTGGCGGTGGCGGTATCCAATGCGGGCGGGCTGGGCTCGCTTCCGTGCGCCATGCTCAGCATCGAGGCCATGCGCAAAGAGCTGGCGGCGATCAGAGCGCATACCAGCAAGCCGTTCAACGTCAATTTCTTCTGCCACACGCCGCCCACGCCTAGCGCCGAGCGCGAAGCGGCATGGCGAGCCGCGCTGGCACCCTATTACAGGGAGCTTGGCATCGAGGCAGACGCCATCCCGGCCGGACCGGGGCGTACGCCCTTCAGCGCCGATATCGCCGACGCGCTCAAGGAGTTCAAGCCCGCGGTGGTGAGTTTCCATTTCGGCCTGCCTGCGCCGGAGCTGCTCGCGCGCGTGCGGTCGTGGGGCCCGAAGATCCTTTCGTCGGCGACGACGGTGGAGGAGGCGCGCTGGCTGGAGGCGCAGGGGGTGGACGCGATCATCGCCCAGGGCGTCGAGGCGGGCGGGCATCGCGGCATGTTCCTCTCTGAGGACCTGAGCACCCAGGTCGGCACGTTCGCACTGCTGCCCCAAGTCGTGCGTCAGGTGAAGCTACCGGTCATCGCGGCGGGTGGCATCGCGGACGCGGCGGGCGTCGCGGCCGCCATGGCGCTTGGTGCAGCCGGCGTGCAGGTCGGTACCGCCTACCTGCTGTGCCCCGAAGCCACCACCAGCGCGCTGCACCGCGCCGCGCTAAAGAGCGAAGCCGCCCGCCACACGGCGCTGACCAACGTCTTCACCGGCCGACCGGCTCGTGGAATCCTGAATCGATTGATCAAGGAACGTGGCCCCATCAGCGACGTCGCGCCCGCCTTTCCATTGGCGACCGCGGCCATCGCGCCGTTGCGCGCCAAAGCCGAAAGCCGCGGTTCCGGTGATTTCTCGCCGCTGTGGGCGGGCCAGAACGTGAGCGGCTGCAAGGAGATCCCCGCCGCCCAGCTCACGCAGGAGCTGGCGGCCAGACTGTAGGAAGAGACAAGCACGTGAACTTGCTTCCGATTTCCAGGAAGCCTCACGCGGTCAAGGAGGGGTAACGGGGGAACCTCGGTTCCCCTGTTCCTATTTTCCGCGCTTGAGCATCATCTGCGCGTCCTCGATCACCTTGAACGGGCTCTTGCCCCACAGGATCGCGCCGTAGAAGAATTTCTCCAGCTTCGCCTCGGTCAACGAGCGCCACTGGTAGGAGTTGACCAGGATCACCTGTCCGGTCATGCCGAGGTCGCCGATCACGGTGAATGCGCCTTCCTGCACGGGTTTTTCCGGAGGCTTGTTCCAGGCGACCGGGCTCACGCTGGCGACCGAGCCCGGCTGCTCGCCGGGCGTGACGTCGTAGGAACCCTGGCAGCCGTCCACGGTTTTCAGGGTGCAGATGAGACGGCTTCCGCGAGGGGGCATGTTCGGCTTTTCCTGGGGCGCGCCGCCCGCGATGGGGGGTGCATGAATTCTAGCGCGCGCCAGCGCGGCAGGGTATGTTTGCGGGTCTCCGCTTCGCGATCCCGGCCATGACAGACCGCTACACGAAAGTTGCCATCGCGCTGCACTGGATCCTTGCCATCGGCATCCTGCTGCAGATCGGGCTGGGGTTCTATCTCGGTGAAGTCCCCCGCGGATCGCCAGAGCGCTCGGCGTGGGTCAATTTTCACAAGTCCACCGGCATTACGCTTGCGGTGCTGATTCTCGTGCGCCTTGCCTGGCGCATCGCGCATCAGCCGCCGCCCCTGCCTGCAACGATGCCGGCCTGGGAGCGGTTCGCGGCGCGCGCCAACCATGCGCTGCTCTACGTCTGCATGGTTGGCATGCCGCTCACGGGCTACGTCGCGACCAACTTCAGCAAGTTCGGCATCAAGTATTTTGGCCTGCTCACGCTGCCGCCGTGGGGATTTGAGGACAAGCAGATCTACGCTGCGTTCAACACCGCGCACAAGGTTCTTGCTCTGGTGTTCGTGGGGTTGATCGTGCTGCACATCGCCGCGGTGCTCAAGCACGCGCTGTTCGACCGGGACGGCATCGTGCGCAGGATGTGGCCCTAGCGATCGCTACTGCCCGGAGGGCCAGCCGCCGGACTCGCCCGGCCGCCATGCGATCCCCAGCCATACGCCGCGCGCCGTGCCGGGAGTGCGGAACTGCTCGGCGCGCACGTTGCCGGCATCGAACGAATTCTGCGGGCCGGTGAAGAAGTTGCCCCCGAGCGTGCCGAATGTCGCGTAGTCGCTGTTGAACAGGTTCTCGACATTGGCGAACAGCCTCCAGCCGCGCGCCAGTTCCCACTGTGCGTCGAGGCCTGCGAGCGCATATCCCGGAACCATGCCGTTCGCATCGCCGTTGTTTTCGTCACCACGCGCGTGCAGCCCTGAGAACAAGGCGATGCTCCCACCGATGGAGGCGCCGCCGGATGCATAACGAGCACGCAGCTTCAGGGCGTCACGCGGGATTCCCGGAATGCGGTGGCCCGGCTGGACGAGGATGTCACCGTTCGCATCCGCGGAAGAGTTGTACGGCGAATGCGCCGAGAATGGGGAGCGGAAGGTCGCATCCACGCGCGCGTAGCGCGCGGCGAACCACCAGCGCGCGAGCTTTGCTTCGAGATCGATTTCAGCGCCTTGCCGGCGGGTGTGGCCGACATTCTGGAAGAACCCCGCGTTCAAGGCGCCGCCGCCGGCGCTCACAAACTGTATGTCGTTCTCGAGGTCGGTGCGGTAGACCGCCGCCGCGAGCGTCATGCTGGCGCCGAGCGGTCGGCGCACACCGGCTTCCAGCGTGCGCGACAGCACCGCTTCGAGAGGCGGATCGGCGAGAAACACGCTGGGCAGCCGGCAGGGCGCGTTCGGGTCGGCGCAGGTGAGCTCGATCGCAGTCGGCGCGCGCATGCCCCAGCTCGCGTTCGTGTAATAGCTCTCGCCGGCGCGCGGCGCGTACGCCAGGCCCGCGGCGGGCAGCAGGCGCGAGAAACGGTGCCGGCCGTCGAGCGCGGGCTGGGTGCCGGTGCGGTCGGTGATCTCCAATTGCGTCACGTTGTAGCTTGCCGACATGGTCGCGTACAGGTCCTGCGCCAGCGTGAGCGTATCGAGCAGGTAGAGCCTGGCGTATTGCTGGCGCGTGGCAACCGAGGTTTCAGTCACGAAAGGCGATATGCCCACGGCTTCGCGTTGCGCACTGAAGTTCGCCTCCTGCGAGGAGCCGTCGAATGACGACTGGCTGGCGTCGAAGGAAACGCCGGCCGAAAGCTGGTTCTCGCGGTGTGCAATCGGGGCATCCCGCGTGGCCTGCAGTGCGAAACCGGCGCGCGTTTCGTCGATGCGCGCCACATCGTTGAGCGCGTTGAAGGCGCACGGGCCCGTCGCGCAGTCATCGTTGACGTTCGAGTTCTGGTTGCGGCTGGAAAGGTCGCGCACGTAGACGTTGCCCGCGATCAGGTTGTCGGCCCCGACAATGCGCCTGACCGAAAGATTGGCGAACACCAGCCGGTTCTCGGTGCGGTCCGGCCAGGTGTAGGGCTGGCGCGGAGCGCCCAGCATCGACAATGGCAGCGCCTGTGTGCCGTCGAGGCTGGTGTCCGCGCCCAGCAGGGTGAGGTCGACGCGCCCCGAGGGGTCCCCTGCGCCGAGCCGGGCAAACACCTGGTCCACCCGGCTCGGGGAGTAGTCGCGCCAGCCGCGCTCGCTGAAGTGGTTTCCCGCCAGGTAGTAATGCTGGCCTTCGCGCGCGCCGCCAGTCTCGAACTCCGCGCCGACCCGGCCGAATGAACCACCGTACCCGCGCAGCACGGTGCCGGGAAAGCGTGCGCCGCTCTTGGTCTCGATGGCGAGCGCGCCGCCGAGCGTGTTCAGGCCGAACGCCGGGTTGGAGCCCGGGATCACATTGATCGCGGAGACCGCGATACGCGGAATGAGGTCCCAGTTGACCACGTCGCCGAAGGCCTCGTTCACGCGCACGCCGTCGAGATAGACCGACAGCCCCTGCGGCGCCCCGTATAGCGGGGACGCCAGGAAACCGCGGTAACTGACGTCGGGTTGGTACGGATTGCCGCCGGGCCGGCTCGCCGCGAAACCGGCGCGGGCATCGCCGAGGTGGTCCGCGATGCCGGGTACGGGCTGCTCGCGCAGGTCGCGTTCGCGGATCACCTGGACGTTCGCCGGCACCTGCTCGAGGGGCGTGCCGATCCCCGGCACCGGCGTGGTGCCGATGACGATGACCGCCGGCAGTTCCATCGGCTGCCTGGGCTCGTCGGCGCCGTGCGCGGCGGCGGCAAGCGCGACAAGCACACCGGCGGCTGCCATGTGGCCGCCTGCGCGCATCAGTACAGGCTGCTGAGATAGTGCGCCAGATCCTCGATGTCGCGGTCTGAGAGCGTCTTGGACACGCTCGCCATGTTGCCGGCATCGTTGGTGCGCTTGCCGGTCTTGAAGTCGCGCATCTGCTTCACGACGTACGCGTAGTGCTGCCCGGCGACGCGCGGGATTTCATTCTGCCCGAGGAAACCGCCGAGATGGCACATGGTGCAAAGTACTTCGTCCGCCTTTGCCTTGCCGCGCGCGGCGCGACCCGGATCCGCCTTGAACGCGTTCGGCTGCGGCTTCTGCGCGGCAAAGAACGCGGCGAGGTCGAACATGTCTTCGCGCGAAAGCGCGGCGATGAACGGCGCCATCAGGGGTTCCGTGCGCCGGCCTTCCTTGAAGTCCTTGAGCTGCAGGTAGGTGTAGCGCGCCGTCTGGCCGGCGAGGATCGGGAACTGGGGATCTGCCGACCTGCCCCCGGGGCCGTGACAGGCGACGCAGGCCTCAGCCTTCTTGCGGCCGGCTTCGACGTCTTGCGCCTGCGCCGCGAAAGCGGTCGCGAAAAGCACCGCACAGGCGGCGGCGCGAAGGTTCAGGCGCACTGGTTGCGTTCCCAACAAGAAAGGGGCCGCCTCGCGGCGGCCCCGGATTACCGCGTAATTTCGTTCAACCGCCGAGCGCGAACACGAACACGCTGTTGCCGCGCTTGAAGTCGAGCTGGGTGTTGCCGCCGCAGCCCATGGCGATGTACTGCTTCTTGCCGATCGTGTAGGACACGGGCATCGCGTTGGCTCCCGCGCCGCACTGGAAGCTCCAGAGCTTCTTGCCCGTCTTCGAGTCGAGCGCGTTGAAGCTGCCGTTGCCCTCGCCGAAGAAGAACAGTCCGCCCGCGGTCGCCAGCCCGCCGCCGATCAGCGGCTGCGCGGTGTCGTGCTTCCAGGCGATCTTGCCGGTGTCGATGTTCACCGCCGCGACGCGGCCCCACTGCTTCTCGCTCGCGATCGCCTTGAACGCGCCGCCGAGCCAGAGCTTCGAGCCGCCGGGGTACTTGGCGGCCTCGACGTGGTAGGTCATCGGCTGGTGCAGGTTGAGCGCGATCGCGAGACGCGAGCCCGCGTCATAGGCCATCGGCGACCACTCGACGCCACCGTTCGCGCCCGGGAGCATGCGTGCGCCTTCCGCTGTCGGCAGCACCCACATGTTTTCCTGCGGGATCATTGCCTGCGAGAAACGGATCAGCGAGCAGTCCTTGCGCTGGTGGACGTAGACGTGGCCGGTCTTGCCGCCGTGGATCACGCCCGGGATCATCTTGCCGGCCTTGTCCTTCACGTCGACCAGGATCGGCGGGCTGACGGCGTCGAGATCCCACACGTCGTGCGCGATGTACTGGGAGTGGCACTTGTAGGTGCCCTTGTCCAGGTCGATCGCGACGAGCGAGTTGGTGTACAGGTTGTCGCCAGGCCGCTCCGCGCCGTACAGGTCAGGCGAAGGGTTGCCGACCACGAACCACACCGTGCGCGTCTTGAGGTCGACCGACGGGTTCATCCACACGCCGCCGCCGAGGGTCTGGTAGAAGGAGCTGTCCTTCGCCAGCGCCGCCTTCTCGGCCGCGATGTCGCGCTTCATGTTGCGTCCGGTGGCGTCGTTCTCCGCCCACACGCCCTCATGGCCCTTCTCCGGGATGGTGTAGAAGGTCCACAGCAGCTTGCCGTCATCGGCGCTGAAGGCCTTCACGAATCCGCGCACGCCGTACTCGCCGCCGTTGGTGCCGATCAGCACCTTGTTGTCGACGACCGTCGGCGCCATGGTCTCGCTGTAGCCTTTTTCGGGATCGGCGATCTGCGTTTCCCAGAGCATCTTGCCGGTCTTGGCGTCCAGGGCAACGAGCTTCGCGTCGAGCGTGCCCATGAACACCTTGCCGCCGGAAATCGCCACGCCGCGGTTGTTCGGGCCGCAGCAGAAAGTGGTCACCGGTCCCATCTTGTGCTTGTAGTGCCAGAACTGCTTGCCGCTGACGGCGTCGATCGCGTACACATGGTTGAAGGAAGTCGTCAGATACATCACGCCATTCACGACGATCGGCGCGGTCTCCATGGACTCCACGACTTCGGTCTGGAACACGTACGCCACTTTGAGCTTGCCCACGTTCTCCGTGTTGATGGCCTTGCCCGGGAAATAGCGCGTCTGCGCGTAACTGCCGTTGGTGTGCAGCCAGTTCGCCGCCTGCCCGCCAGCGCCGGTGAGCTGCTGCTGGGTCACGTTGATGTTCTTCGGCATGCCGGCGGCGGCAGCCCCGGGCGCCGGCTTGACTTCCTGGGCGAACGGCGAGGTCGCAGCCAGCACGACTGCGAGCGCAAGTCCGGTGGCAAAAATCTGCGAAGTCTTCATGGCCCCTCCTCGAGTGGTCGACAAGCAATTCGTGTTTGCCGAGCGGGGAATCATAATGCAACATAGGGCGCGTGGAACACAATCGATGAAGCCATTGCGCACCTGTCTCGTTCTCGCCGCCCTCGCGGCTTGCAGCGGCAATGCTGCGGCGCAAACGCGGAACATCAACTTCGAGCTGCTGCTGGCCGCCCGCAGCGGGAGCGAAGCTTCCGTGCGGGCGCTGATCGATCAGGGCGCAAACCCGAATTCGCGCAACCGACTCGGCGATACCCCGCTGAACATTGCGGCGCACAACGGTCAATTCGGCCTCGCCACTCTGCTCATTGAGCGTGGGGCGGATGTGAACATCGCCAACCTGGCCCGGGTGACCCCGCTGATGAGCGCCGCCTTCGGCGGCCACACCCAGATCCTGGCGCTGCTGATCGGCCGCAAGGCCGACTTGCACCCGACCGACCGGGTGCAGAAGACGGCGATGATCTACGCCGCCGGCAACGGCCGCACCGAGTGCGTTCAGGCATTGCTCGACGCCGGGGTGGGGGTGAACGCGCGCTACGCAAACGGGGCTACCGCACTCATGTGGGCGGCCGCCTATGGACACGCGGACACGGTAAAGCTGCTTCTCGCAAGGGGCGCCGAGCATGCGCCGCGGGACGAGCGCGGCAAGAGCGCGTTGGCGATTGCGGTCGAGCAAGGACATGCACCGGTCGCCGAGGTGTTACGCGCCGCGGGAGCCCGCGATTAACAGGCCTATGGCGCGCACGCTCGCCGCGGCCGCCCTGATGGCGTGGGGAGCGGCGCTCGCCGCGCCATTCGCCTACGTGCCGAACGAGGGGACGGGGACGCTATCGGTGATCGACACGGCGACCGACCAGGTCGTCGGCGAAATTCAGGCGGGAAAAAAGCCGCGCGGCTTGGCCGTGAGCCTCGATGGCACCCGCCTTTACGTATCCGACCAGCCCAACAACCAGCTCGTCGTCATCGACCTGACGCTGCGGAAGGCGGTCGGGACGGTGCCGTTGGGCGTATCGCCCGAAGGGGTCAGCGCGTCGCCGGACGGACGTTATATCGCGGTGGCGCTGGAGGAGTCGAACAGCGTCGCGTTCATCGCCTCGGCGACCGGCACGGAGGCGTTCACCGTCAAGGTGCAAGGCAAGAACCCCGAACACGCCGTCTTCAGCCCCGACGGCAAGCTCGTCTACGTGGGCGCCGAGGACGCCGAGCAGGTGGACGTGATCGACGTCGGCAAGCGCCAGCAGGTGGCCGCCATCGCGGTGGGGCGCCGGCCGCGCGGCATCGGCTTCCTCCCGGATGGCAGCCGCGCTTATGTCGCCTGCGAAATTGCCAGCGAAGTGCACGTCGTGGACGTCGCGCGCGGCCAGACTGTTGCGGTCGTCAAGGCGGGCAACTTTTCCAACGGGATCGCGGTGCGCCCCGACGGGAAAGTGGTGTACGTGTCCAACGGCCGCGACGGCACGGTCTCCGCGATCGACACGGCGAGCCACCGGATTGTCGCCACCGTTGCCACGGGCGCGCGTCCGTGGAACATGGCGATTACCCCGGACGGCCGCAAGCTCTACGTCGCCAACGGCCGGGCGAACAGTGTTTCGGTCATCGATACCGGGACACACACCAAGTTGCGCGATATTCCGGTCGGGGGGCTGCCTTGGGGCGTGGTCATTCGCTAGCGTGCATCCTGGCCGTGTTGCTGCTTGCCGTGACGCCGCGCCTGACGTTCGCGCAAGGCGAGACGCGGCCGGCGGCGGATGGCGTGGTGGTCACCGCGACCCGCGTCGACCAGCCCAGCCTCGAGATTCCCGCCTCGATCGACCGGCTCTACAGCGAGGACCTGCGCGAGGGCCGCCCGCAGGTGAATTTGTCGGAGAGTCTGGGCCGCGTGCCCGGCATCGTGGTGCTGAACCGCCAGAATTACGCGCAGGATCTGCAGATCTCGTCCCGCGGCTTCGGCGCGCGCGCCACGTTCGGCGTGCGCGGCATCCGCATGATCGCGGACGGCATTCCGGCGAGCATGCCCGACGGCCAGGGGCAGGCCTCCACCTTCGACCTGGGCTCGGCCGAGCGCATCGAGGTGCTGCGCGGGCCGTTTTCCAGCCTGTACGGCAACGCCGCGGGCGGCGTCATCAACGTCATCACCGAGGACGGCCCCGCGGTTCCGACCCTGGAGGCGGGACTGTACGGCGGCAGCTACGACACCTGGCGCGCGGCGCTCAAGTTCGGCGGCCAATGGGGCGCGCTGAATGCAGTGGGCGACCTGTCGCGCTTCGAGACCGACGGTTACCGCGACCACAGCGCGGCGCAGCGCGACCAGTTGAACGCCAAGGGCCGCATCGCGCTCGGCGAGGCGACCCGGCTCACGCTGGTGGCGACGAGCCTGCGCCAGCCCGACACCCAGGACCCGCTCGGGCTGACGGCGGCGCAGGTGGCGCAGAACCCGCGGCAGGTCGTGCCGCAGGCGATCCAGTTCAATACGCGCAAGACGATCGAGCACGACCAGGCCGGCGCCACGCTGGACCACGCATTGTCCGGTGCCACGCGGCTGCAGGCGTCGGCGTGGAGCGGCAACCGCTTCGTCGAGCAGTTCCAGGCCTTTTCAGGAGCAACGCCGGCCACCGCCTCCGGCGGCGTGGTGAACCTCGATCGCACGTTTGGCGGGGGTGCGCTGCGCCTGTTCAGCGACAGTGCGCTGGGCGGCCGGCCGCTGCGCTTTTCGGCCGGCGTCGAGTACGAGCGCATGGCCGAGCACCGGCAGGGTTTCGTGAATAACAACGGCGTCGCCGGAGCGCTGCGGCGCGACGAGGACAACTTCGTGTCGAGCACGGGTGTGTTCGCGCAGGCGGAGTGGAAATTCGCCGAGCGCTGGTCGGGTCACCTCGGAGTGCGCGCCACGCGCGTCGCCTTCGAGTCCACCGACCACTACATCGTGGCCGGCAACCCGGACGACAGCGGCAGCAAGGACTACAGCGCGACCACTCCGGTGGCGGGGGTCGTCTTCCGCCTCGATCCAGAGACCAGCCTGTACGCCAACGTGGGCCGCGGCTTCGAGACCCCGACGTTCGTGGAGCTCGCATACCAGAATCCGCCGGCCAGCGGCCTCAATTTCGCGCTGGAAGCGAGCCGCAGCCGCCATGCCGAGATCGGCCTGAAGACGATACGCGCGGGCGCCTACCGGCTGACTGCGGCGTTGTTCGATGTCGTCACCAGCGACGAAATCGTCGTCGACCAGGCGAGCGGCGGCCGCACGACGTACCGGAATGCGGGCGAAACCCAGCGCCGCGGGCTGGAACTGGGCGCCGAACTGCTGACCGCGGGACCGTTCGAGGCGCGCGCCGCCTATACTTACCTGAACGCCGAGTTCAGCGACGCATTCGGCGCGGTGGCGGCCGGCAACGTGCTGCCCGGCGTGCCGGAGAACCAGTTCTATGCGGAGGCGGCGTGGCGCCACGCGCCGACGGGCTTCCGCGTCGGCGCCGAGCTGCTTTACCGTGATCGCGTGGCGGTGAACGACGTGAACTCGGAGTTCGCCGACGCGTATACGGTGGTGAACCTGGTGTTCGGCTTCCAGCAGCAGGGCTCGAGGTGGCGCCTGAGCGAGTTCCTGCGCGTGGACAACGTGACGGACAAGGCCTACATCGGCTCGGTGGTGGTGAACGACGCCAACGGGCGCTACTACGAGCCCGCGCCGCAGCGCAGCATTCTCGTCGGATTGCAAGCGAGCCTGCAGTTCTAAAACGAGGGCAAAGCGATTAGTATCGCGCCACCTCAGAGGAGACCCCGCATGAAAAGAGCCCTGCTTACCGCTGCGTTGCTCGCCGCAACCGCGGCTTACGCGCAACCCAAGCCCCCGCCCGCCTGGCATCAGGGCAAGCCGCCCGCGATGGCGGATTCCAAGCTCGCGCCGCTCGCCGGCCGCAACACGGAAACGCCGGCCTCCGAGATTCCCATCGACAAGGTGAAGCTGCCCAAGGGCTTCACCGCCGAGATCTGGGCCACCGGCATGCCGGGTGGACGCGCCATGGCGCGCGGCGAATCGGGCAAGATCTACATGGGCACGCGCGGCCTGGGCCGCGTCTACGAGGTGACCGACTCCGGCGACAAGCGGACCAGCCGAGTGGTGGTGGACAAGCTGACGCAGCCTGCGGGCGTCGCCATGCATAACGGCTCGCTGTACGTGATGGCGATCGACAAGGTGCTGCGCTATGACGGCATCGAGAAGAACCCGGGCGTGCAGCCGGTGGACATGACCGCCGCGTTCAACCTGCCGAAGGAGCAGCACCACAACTGGAAGTACATCGCGTTCGGCCCGGACAAGAAGCTGTACGTGCCGTTCGGCGCGCCGTGCAACATCTGCGAGCCGCCAACCAAGGAGTATGCGCAGATCCGCCGCTACAACGCGGACGGCTCCGGCATGGAGGTGATCGCCACCGGCGTGCGCAATACGCAGGGCTTCACCTGGCATCCGAAGACCGGCGAGCTCTGGTTCACCGATCATGGCCGCGACTGGATGGGCGACAAGGGGCCCGAGGACGAGCTCAACCGCATGACCAAGGCGGGGCTCAATTTCGGCTTTCCGTACTGCCACGCCAAGGGCGTGCTCGATGTGGACATCAAGAAGGCCGACGGCTGCAAGGGCGTGACGCTGCCCGTCACCACCATGGGGCCGCACGCCGCCGTGATGGGCGTGATCTTCTACACCGGCAGCATGTTCCCGAAGGAGTACCAGAACACGATGCTCATCGCGCGCAAGGGCTCGTGGAACCGCACGGTCAAGCTCGGCTTCGACGTGGTCAACGTGCGGCCGAGCAAAGACGGCAAGACCGCGAAGGTGAAGCCGTTCATGACCGGGTTCCTGGAGAACGCGAAGGAAGGCAAGTTCTGGGGCCGGCCGGCGTACCTGCTGCAGATGCCGGATGGCGCGGTGCTCGTCTCGGATGAGCAGCTGGGCGCGATCTACCGGATCAGCTACAAGAAGAAGTAGTGCACGTGGGCTCCATGGGGCGGTGGGCCTGGCTCACCGCCTTTTTTGTTGTTCCGGCGCTGGCCCAGCCGCTGCCCGAGCGCCTGCCGCTGTGCGCCGCCTGCCACGGCGAGGGCGGCAACTCCGCCGTTCCCGGCACGCCTTCGCTCGCCGGGCAGCCGGCGATCTTTCTCGAGAACCAGCTGGTGCTGCTGCGCGAAGGCATGCGCGAGGTGCCGCAGATGGCGGCCGCGATGCAGGGACTGAAGGATGCGGAGATCCGGGCCATCGCGCGCTATTACGCGGCGCAGAAGCCCGCGGCGCTGCAAGGCAAGCCGGACCCGGCGCTGATGAAGCAGGGCGCGGTGCTGGCAAAGAAGCTGCATTGCGGTTCCTGCCACGCGACGGATTACCGCGGCCGCGAGCAGATGCCGCGCCTCGCCGCGCAGCGCGAGGAGTACCTGGCTGCCGCGATGAACGCGTACCGCAATTACACCCGCAAGGGCGGCGACACCCTGATGGCCGCGGCGCTGTACGGCACCACCGACGCCGACATCAAGGCGCTCGCGCACTTCCTCGCGAAGCAGAAGCCTTAGGGAAGCGCCGAGCAAGTCGCACGGCGGCGCGGAGCCCGGCGGCGGCGCCTTCCCCAGCGACGCGAATGGAAAAATCGGGGTCAGGGCTGGATTCCGTCTCGCAAGCGGAATCCGGCCCTGACCCCGATTTTTCCTTTTCCCCTCGCCGCTGATCCTCGGGCGTCGGAGGCCTGCGCAACTCGCCCTTCCTGCATTGACGGGCTCATACAGTGCTCGGCCTTCTCCCTCCGCCCTCGGTCGGTCTCGGCGCGTCGCAATGGGGACCCCTCGCGCCGCCGCCGGGCTGCGCACCTTCTACGCCGCGCTGCACCCGGAGTTGCGCCGCACCTGACTCCGGCGGGTAGCTATCGCGTTACAGAATGGCTTTGCCGAATCAGACTCTTTCCATTTCCTGCGGCCTATCACGACTACTGCATATAGACACGCATACGTAAGGCGTTGATTCCAGGAAGGGTTGACTGCGCTAGTGGGGGAGGAGGTCTATGATAAACAGCAGGTATGCTGATGATTGAACTATAAGGACTTCCCCATTGCTGCAACGGCGATGGGGATGACGAGAGAAGGTCGGACTGCGTCACTATAACCGGCCCGTTTGTGAGCAATGAATGCTCTGGCCCCGATGAAAGCCGCATGCCCGGACCTCGCTCGTTAGTCGGCATTCGAGCTGCCGTTGAATTTGATCAGGTTCTCCGGGCACCGGTTTGACCGTTTCGTCATCGACAGGTGCAGTCTCAGGTGAGGGTTGTATTCATGCCGAGCGCAGTGTTTCGTTCCTGGCGAGCAACGCCCGTTAGGTTGCTCTAAGGGCGACCGCCGCGCACCTTCGACGCTCTGGGAAGAATCCGAGCGTCTAGCATGGCACGCGCGCCTTGATGGCGTTGGCGCGCGCGCAATACTCGATCGAGCCGTTCGGCCCGGTGGGCAGCGCGGATTGGACGGTGCGCATCAGGCGTGTGCGCTCGCTGTCCTTCATGGTGTCGATGATCTTCGTGGTGGGCGCGTAGCTGGGCGTCTGCGCCTGCCAGAAGTCCTGGAAGTCGGTGTAGGCGAGGCAGACGTTGATCGTCCGCGTCTCGAGCTGCTGGAGTCCCGCGGCCTGGAAGAGCGACCGCAAAGCCTCGGGGCGCGAGGCCTCGGTGCCCGGGATCCCAGGAACCTCGGCACCGAAGCGGCGCATCGCGCGCCGAAGCGGCCCGCTCGGCGAGAGCTCTGCGGCGAAGTCCCAGACGTAGGCGGCGACCACGCCGTCCGCGCGCGCGACGCGGCGCATCTCGGCGAGGGCCGACTGCCGTTCGGGAATGAAGTTGATGACGAGGGCGGAGGCGACGACGTCGAACGAAGCGTCGGGAAAGGGAAGCTTGCGCGCGTCGGCGACCCGGAACACCGCGCGCCCGGCCGCGGGCCCCCGCGCGGCGGCCTTTACTTGCGCCGGCGCGGGATCGATCGCATCCACGCTCGCCGGAGCGCAGAGCTCCAGGAGCGTTTCCGCGAGGATGCCGGTGCCGCAACCCACATCGAGCCAGTTGGCACATGGCCGCACGCCAAGCCAGTCGAGGAACACCGGCGCGACGGCCCGGCTCCAGCGGCCCATGAAACGCTCGTAGGCCTCACTGTCGTCGAACTCCAGGGCTGCTTCCGCCACGTCACTCGGCCTTCAGGCCGGCCTTCTGCGCGAGCGCGGCGTTGAGCGTCACCTCGCGCTTCACGTGCGCCGCGAACTCGTCGGGCGACATCGGCATCGGATCGACGCCGAGTCCGGCGAGCCTCTCGCGCACCCTGGAAGCCTGAAGAGCCTTCAGGGTCTCGCGGTTGAGCCGCTCGACGATCTCGCGCGGCGTCCCGGCCGGCGCGAACAGGCCGAACCAGATCGGATACTCGGCGTCGCGGAAGCCGGCCTCGCGCATCGTGGGCACGTCGGGCAGGGCCGCCGAGCGCTTGTCCGTGTTCACCGCAAGCGCGGCCAGCTTGCCTTCGCGGATGTGCGGCAGCACGAGCGCGACCGGACCGAAGAAGAAATCCACGCGGCCGGCGATCACCTCGGTCATCGCCTCCGCGCCGCCCTTGTACGGGATATGGACCGCCTGCACTTCGGCACTCGACCGGAACCGCTCGGCGCTCAGGTGCGTCGCCGTGCCGATGCCTACCGAGGAGAAGTTGAGCGCATTCGGCCGAGCCTTGGCGGCGGCGACGAGGTCCGCGGCGGTCTTCATGCCCCTCCCGGGCGAGACCACGAGCACGCTCGGCGAGATTCCGAGCGGAACGACGGCCGTGAAGTCGCGCGCCGGGTCGTAGGGCAGGCTCTTGTAGAGCGCGGGGGCAATGGTGTGCGCCGAGCCGTGCGCGAGCAGCGTGTAGCCGTCCGGGGCGCTCTTGGCTACAGCGTCCGAGCCAATCGTGCCGCCGGCGCCCGGTCGGTTCTCGACGACGACCGGCTGTCCGAGCTGCGAGGAAAGCTGCTCGAGGACGAGCCGATGGACGATGTCGGTCGAGCTGCCGGCGCCCACGGGTACGATGGCGCGGATAGCCTTCGCCGGCCATCCCTGGGCCGAAACGTCGAATGCGGCAAGCGCGAGAATCAGCAGGAAAGCGCGTTTCATGGTCACCTCCGTTGAAGGCCGCGCAAATTCTGGAATCGCGCCCTTGATACGTCCAATATATAGTTTCTCTAGATCTTCATGCCGACTCGGCATTAGGAGGAATTCATGGACCTGCGCCATGTCCGCACTTTCGTCACGGTGGCCGAAGTCGGCACCGTCTCAAAGGCCGCCGAACGCCTCCATGTCGCGCAGCCTGCGCTTTCGCGCCAGATTGCCAATCTTGAGGACGAGCTCGGCCTGAAGCTCTTCGACCGCGTCGGCCGGCGGCTTCTCCTGACGAGCGAAGGCGAGCAGCTACTCGACGACTGCCGTGGACTGCTCAACTACGCCCGCGCGGTAGGCGAGCAGGCGCAGGTCCTGCGGCGCGGCGACGTCGGCGTGCTGCGCGTGTCAGCCTCGCCCCACCTCATCGAAGGCATCTTCCCCGAATTCCTGCACCACTACGCGGCGCGCTATCCCAACGTGAAGGTGAGGCTGGTGGACGCGGCGGCAGGCGGGGAGGCGTTCGCGATGCTCGAGCGCGGCGAGGTCCATCTCGTGCAGACCATCGCGCGCGCGATCGGACCGGATGAGAAGCGCTTCGCGAGCCACCCGCTTGCCCCCATGGAGATGCTCGCGGCGTGTCACCCGAAGCTCAGGCTCGGAGCCGACGGCGCGGTCGAGATTTCCCGCCTCGCGCCGCATCCGCTGCTGCAGGCGACGCCGGACTTTGCCATGCGCAGGAACTTCGACGCGGCGTGCCGGCTCGCCGGCTTCACGCCGAACAACGTGCTCGAGTGCCGCGCCCCGCACGGGCTACTGGCCATGGCGGAGGCGGGCCACGGAGTAGCAATCATCCCATCGGCTTTGCGCATCCACCGGTACCGCGTTCGCGTGCTGCGCGTCACCTACCGCGGCAAGCCGCTGAACGAGCCGCTGACCGTGCTTTCCGACAAGCGCCGCCCGTTGCCCCGCTATGCGAAGGTGTTCTGCGAGATGCTCGCGGAGCACGTGCGCAAGGGGTTCCCCCTCTCGCACGTCTAGGAAGTGGTTTACTCTATCCACTGCCGTTCAAGGCGCTGAACCTCCGCAGTGCGAACAATGCAACCTAACAGCGCGTTGTTGACCGACGCCTATGCCTCGCCGCTTCGCGCGCAGCGCGGCGCGGCAAAACGCGAACGTTATGCGGCACCGAACGCGGGGTAGCATTCGTCGCGCGATGGGCGCTATCGGCCAGAAGCGGTAGTTGGGCCAACTGCCCTAAAGCGGTCAGTGAACGGGTACATGGCCACTCAAGGGGAATGTCACAAAGCGACCGTCACCGGCCAAACAGCAGCGCATCTCCGCATCGACATACCGCATCAACGTTCTCGCGCGCTGTTACACGAAAACGAAATCGGCAGGAGACTCAGAGTTTCCCTAAGGAGATCTTGGTCATGAAACGGTTCGCACAGCGTATCTTTCTCGCCTTCGCGCTCATCTGGCTGCCGGCCACCGCCCAGGCCCAGCCGTTCCCCACCGGCTCGATAAGTGTTGTGGTTCCGCTTGCCCCGGGTGACGCCGCGGACATTGCCGCGCGCGCCCTGGGCGAAGAGATCTCGAGGCTGCTGAAAACGCCGGTGCTCGTGATCAATCGCCCGGGCGCCGGGGGCGCGGTCGGCACGAACAGCGTCGTCCAGGCCAGGAAAGACGGCCACACGATCCTGTTTGCCCAGAACGGCGCGCTCACCTTTCGCGCCGTTCTCGACCCCCGGTCGGTCACCTACGATGCGCTCCGGGACCTGGTGCCGCTCGGCACCGCCTCACGCACGCCGAGCATACTCGTCGTGCGCAGCGACGCACCGTACCGGACGTTCGCGGAGTTGATGCAATACTCCCAGAAGAATCCGGGCCAGGTGCGTGTGGGTCACCCTGGCTCCGGCTCGGTCGGTGAGTTCGACGTGCAATTGATCAACGCGCTCACGGGAGCGGAGCTCACGCCGGTTCCCTATAACGGCGCGGCCCCCGGCATCGCCGCATTGCGCGGGGGACACATCGAAGGCGCCGTGCTGTCGCTCGGTGCGCTGAGCGCTCACATCAAGTCGGGGGCGTTCCGGGGCCTCGTCGCTTCGAGCCGGTCTCCCGAGTTTGCCGACATGCCCACGATGGGCGAGCTCGGCTATCGGGAAGACCTGTTCGACATCTGGTTCAGCTTTCTCGCGCCTGCAGGGATCCCCGAGGACGCGAGGAAGGCCCTCGTCGGCGCAATCGAACAAGCAGTCAAGGCGCCCGCCATCGCGGCAAGGCTCGCGCCACTCGGCATTTTGCAGAGCTACGCCGCACCCGAGCAGACAGCGGCCGAGATCCGCGAGGAGTTCAAGCGGGTGAGCGAGATAGCCAGGAAGACCGGTTTGGTAAAATGACGCCGGTCGTGCAGGCGCTGAAAGAGATCTATTGCAGCAGGGCCGCCGCCGCGGCGCGCGCATCCGGCACCACGTCGTAGGCATAAAGGTGCTTTCGGAATTCGGCGTGCGCTAAGAGCTCTGCGTCGCGGACGCGCAGATCGGAGTCGGCGGAATCGACACGCAGTCCGTTCTGTCGGGCGCCACGCTGAACTTCCGCCACACGCTCGCGACGCAGCCGCTCGTAGGCAAGCAGCGACGCCGGGACTGCCGACGTGTCCACCCGCGCCAGGATCGTCGCCAGCGCCATGCCGTCCTCGATCGACTGGTTGGCGCCCTGGCCGAGGTGCGGCAGCATCGGATGCGCCGCGTCGCCGAGCAGTGTCAGCCGGCCTTTGGTCCAGGTCGGTAACGGCTCACGGTCGTAGAGCGCCCACCGAAATGTCTTATCGACCTGCTTCAGCACGTTGCCGATGCGCGGGTCCCAGCCTTCGAACTCGCGGCGAAGCGTCTCCGGATCGCCAGGCGCGGACCACGATTCTTTCATGTCCCCGTCGGCCGGCACGAAGCCGACGTAGTTGACCATCGTGCCGTGGCGGACCGGGAAGACCAGGAAATGCCTGGACGGACCAGCCCACATTTGCCAGCGGTCCATCGGCCAGTCCGGCAGGCGCTCGCGCGAGACCAGGCCCCGGTAAGAGATGGTGCCGTGAAAGACGGGCTTCGAGGGCGGGAAGACGTACGGCCGCAGTTCGGAGTGTATGCCGTCGGCGGCAACCACGACGTCGGCTTCGGCGGTGGCGCCGTTGGCGAATTTGACGCGAGCTGTGTCGCCGTTCTGCTCGAAGCCAACGGCGCGGTGGCCGGTATGGACGATACCGGCGGGCAGGTTGGCGGCGAGGAAATCGACAAAGTCGGCGCGGTGCATGCCAAAGTTCGCGTTCCAGCCGGAGGCGTCCGACACCTGCACCGGCGCGATCGGCGTACCGTCGTGGCGGAAGTACCAGGAGCCCGGACCGACCCGCGCGCCCCATTTCTCGACGGCGGGCCCGAGACCCACACGCTCCAAGTGGCGCACCGCATTCGGTGTCACATAAACACCAGCGCCGACCTCGCCCAGTGCGGACGCCTGTTCATAAACTGAAACGCGCAGCCCCTGCCCGATCAGCGCATTGGCGGCGAACAAGCCACCGATGCCGCCTCCGACGATCAAGACGTTTGGCCGAGATGCCAAATCAATTCACTCGAAAATGGTTCAACACGGCATTGTGCGTGCACGACTGGCACAGGGCAACGGGGGTATAACTAGAATCAGAGTCACATGTCCTTCATAGACGCGCTCGAGCAAGGCCGCGTTATAGGAACTTATTGAAAATTCAATCCGGCCGCGATCTCGCGTCACCGAGCCGGGGCGCTGAGGTTGGTCCGGTTTTACGGGGTGACGTCACGGGCGCCAGCAAGTTGGCGCCCGTCCCTCATCGTGAACGTTCGGCCTGCACAAAGGTCACCCTCGCGGTAGATTGAGTCTGGAGGCACACATGAGAGTCCTCACGGTGTTCGCTCATCCCGACCGAAATTCATTTTGCGGAGCGGTCCTTGATCAGTTTTCGCGCGGGCTCGCAGACGCGGGGCACGAGCATGATGTGATCGATCTCTACGCTGAGCGATTCGATCCAGTCCTGAGAGTCCAGGACCTGCCCAATTGGCTGCCGGACGAAAACGCACCTGACGTGGCCGAGAAGGTCGTCAGGGAGCGCGTGATGAGTGGCGGTAACGCCCTCCAACGGCTCATGACGCGCTTCATGTTCCGCAACAAGACTCCGTTGGAGGTGATCGCTCAGCTCAGACGACGGGGGCCGCGGGACGTACGCAGGCACCAAGAGCGGGTGGCCTTGGCGGAGGCGCTGGCGTTCATATCGCCGATCTGGTTCGTCGGCTTTCCCGCCATCATGAAGGGATGGATCGAAAGGGTATTTACGCTCAAGTTCGCGTTCTCCCTCTCGTCCGCGGGATGGCACGGAGACATCGCGGGACGGATTCCGCTCCTGCGGCACGAGAAAGCGCTGATCATCAGCACCACGATCTTCAACAAGGCCGCGTACGATGCCGGGTTGCGCGAGGCGATGAGGAAGCTGATCGACGAGTTCGCCCTGCACTATCCGGGAATCCGGTCTGTCGAGCACGAATATTTCTATGCCGTGAACCTGGCCGACCGGAAGATCCTGGAGGGGTACTTGAAGCGGGCGTATCAGCTGGGAAAGGAATTCAGCGCGCCGGCGCGACCGGTGGCATAGGAAGGACCGGCTTCTCGGGACATTGTGCGGTCCGTCGATGAGATTGCGGGGAGTACCGGTGTTTTCCTGCGCGTGCAGGCCCAACAAGCGGTTCCAGCGGACGCGCCTTCGGCGCGCTGCTGAACCCCGGCGTTGGACGTCAGTAGGATTGGCGCGGCCGTGATTGGTGCCGGTGTCCTGCAGTCGGTGCACGCGCGATCTGCGGGCCGGCCGCATACTCGGTCTGCCATCGCGAAGGGGGTTAAATGCGCGCAAGCGTTGTGCTAGTCGTCGCTGTGGTTTGGGGCACGGCGTCGTTCACTTCTCCGGCGAGTGCTCAAAGTACCGCGCCGGGAGGTAGGTCAACCGCGGAACTCTCCGGCCACTGGGTGTCGACGGAGCACGTGACGTTCACGAATCCGTCACGCGCCGGGTCGTCGTTCTACCTCGACATCGTGATCGCAAAGGACGGTACGTTCCAAGGCGTGTGGGACGCCTACACGTGCTTCTCGTATCCAGGTGCGTATTCGACGATGACCATCTCCTGCAGCCGGGTCAAGAAACCGGCGAAAGCTCGCGGCAAGCTCAACTTGGCCACAGGAAGCGGAGAGCTCGAGCTTGAGCAACTCGGGCGTTCCTCCTTCAAGTACACGCTTGGGCCCAAGCTCACTCTCGAACTACCCAAGGACTGGCTGAAGCAAGGCGACCCGGTGCTGTATACGAGCCAGCTCGCGCGCAAGCCCAAGTAGTGGTTGGTGGCGGCAGCCGAGTCGACGCAATGGCGCGGAGGCCGGCGGCGGCGCCTTCCCCAGCGCCATCGTCTGCGCGCTGCGCGCGCTCGATGTGCCGTCGAGCTCAGCTGCCGGCCGCCAGCCGCGCAAAGACGCGCTGCGCCGTGTCGAGACGATCGAGATACGCCCGCACGTCGTGGTCGCCGCAGCGCTGGCCGTCGGTCACGCGGAAGCCGCGCCTCGCATAGGCCTCGCCGGCGCCCGCGCCGCACAGGTGGATCACCGCGGCGATGTCCTGCTTCTGCTGGAGTGTCGCAGCGCCGATGCGCTGGCGCGCGAGGATGCGCGCGACGCTGACGTCCAGGTAGGCCGATGTCAGCTCGACCGCGTGGCTCGGCACGGTGCGGAAGTAAAGGGCGTTGAACCAGCACGACCGCAGGTCGTGCCACGGTCCGTCCGCGGCCACCGCGTGATCGTGGATGCAGTAGCGCTTTGCCTCGGCGAAGGCGCCGTCGGTGATCTGGTACATGCCGACCGCGCTCGACGCCGGCCGGTAGACCCCGAACGGGTCCGGCGCCGCCTGCCAGCGCCAGTACGTGCGGGCGACGGGGTTGCCGGCGGCCTCGACCTGCGCAAGCGCGGCGAGGAGATCGGGCGTGATCGTGCTCGTCGCGTGCGCCCGAAAGATCGGCGAATACGACCGCCAGGTCTCCTGCGGGGTCTTGTGGAGCATGCCGCTCACGGGGAAGAAGAGCTCGGTCGGCTTGCGCGCGACCTGGACGACCGCGTTCGCGGCGAACCAGAGCGCGAGCACAGCGATCGCGCCGATTCCGATCTGCATCGCCAGCGGGAGGGCGCGAAAGGCCCGCAGCACCCGCCGGCGCGTTGCGGGTCGCGGCCAGGCGCGGAAGCGGCGCCGCCGGGCTTCGCGCCGGCGCATCCGCGTTAGGCGGCCTTCGCCTTCGCCGGCCCGGCCTTGGTGATCAGCTCGCGCAGCACGTAGGGCAGGATCCCGCCGTGCTTGTAGTAGTCGACCTCGATCGGGGTGTCGATGCGCGACTTGACCTTCAGTTCCTGCCGCGCGCCGCCGGCGCGCTGGATGACGAGCGTCAGCTCCTGCTGCGGACGGATGTCCTCGAGCCCCAGCACGTCGATGACCTCGTCGCCCTTGAGGCCAAGCGACTGCGCGGAGTCCTGGCCGAGGAACTGCAGCGGCAGCACGCCCATGCCCACCAGGTTCGAGCGGTGGATGCGCTCGAAGCTGCGCGCGACCACCGCCTTGACGCCGAGGAGCTGCGTGCCCTTGGCCGCCCAGTCGCGCGATGAGCCGGTGCCGTACTCCTCGCCGCCGAACACCACGGTGGGCGTGCGGTCGCCGAGGTAGCGCATCGCGGCGTCGTAGATCGGCAGTCTCCTGGCCCTTGTAGAGCGTCAGACCGCCTTCCTTGCCGCCCAGCATCAGGTTCTTGATGCGCACGTTGGCGAACGTGCCGCGCATCATCACCTCGTGGTTGCCGCGGCGCGCGCCGTAGGAGTTGAAATCGGCCACCGCCACGTCGTGCTCCTGCAGGTAGATGCCGGCGGGGGAGGTGGGCTTGATCGAGCCCGCGGGCGAGATGTGATCGGTGGTGACCGAGTCGCCGAAGATGCCGAGGATGCGCGCGCCCGCGATGTTGCCGGTGCCGCCGGGTTTCATCGAGAAGTTCTGGAAGAACGGCGGCTCGGCGATGTAGGTGGACTTGGGCCAGCTGTACACCTGCCCGGTAGGCGCGGAGATCTTCTTCCACATCGGATTCGCCTCGGCAAGGTTGCTGTAGAGGCGCTTGAAGGTCGGCGCGTCCATCGCCAGCTTCATCAGCGACTTCACCTCGTCGGCGCTCGGCCAGATGTGGCCGATGTACACGTCCTGGCCGTCCTTCGACTTGCCCAGCGGCTCGGTGCGCAGGTCCTTCAGCATGGTGCCGGCGATCGCGTAGGCCACCACCAGCGGCGGGCTGGCGAGGAAGTTGGCGCGGATGTTGGCGTGGATGCGTGCCTCGAAATTGCGGTTGCCCGAGAGCACGGCCGCGCAGACGAGGTCGTTCTTGACGATGGCCTCCTCGATCGGCTGCGCGAGCGGCCCGGCATTGCCGATGCAGGTGGTGCAGCCGTAGGCGGCGACGTTGAAGCCGAGCTTCTCCAGGTAGGGCAGCAGGCCCGCCTTGGTGAGGTACTCGGTGACGACGCGCGATCCCGGCGCGAGCGAGGTCTTGATGTGCGGCTTCACCGTGAGGCCGAGCTCGACCGCCTTCTTCGCGAGCAGCCCCGCGGCGAGCAGCACGCCGGGGTTGGAGGTATTGGTGCAGGAGGTGATCGCGGCGATCAGCACGTCGCCGTTGCGCACTTCCGTGCCGTCGAAGGCCTTGTGGACCTTCGCGAGGTCCTCGGGCTTCTTCGCGAAGCCGTTCTCGGCCATGGGCTTGGAGAACAGCGAGGTGAAGGTCGCCTTCACCTTGTCGAGGTTGATGCGGTCCTGCGGGCGCTTGGGGCCGGCGAGCGACGGCATC
Organism: uncultured beta proteobacterium; assembly: GCA_963719995.1. Taxonomy (GTDB): domain Bacteria; phylum Pseudomonadota; class Gammaproteobacteria; order Burkholderiales; family SG8-39; genus JAABQT01. Next base: position 48,817 of record CAVRDW010000001.1, read on the forward strand.
ACGCTCGAGAGGTCGAGCTCCAGGGTCTGGCTGTAGTCGATGTCGCCCGCCTTGGGCACGCCGAACATGCCCTGCGCCTTGAAGTAGGCGGCGAAGGCTTCGATCTCGGCGTCCGTGCGCCCGGTGCCCTTGAAGTACTCCAGCGTCTTCTCGTCCACCGGGAAGAAGCCCATGGTGGCGCCGTACTCGGGCGCCATGTTGCCGATGGTGGCGCGGTCGGTGACGCCGAGCGACGCGGTGCCCTCGCCGAAGAACTCTACGAACTTGCCCACCACCTTCGCCTTTCTCAGCATCTCGGTGACGGTCAGCACCAGGTCGGTGGCGGTGCACGCCGGGTGCAGCTTGCCCTTCAGGTTCACGCCGACCACGTCCGGCGTGAGGAAGTAAACCGGCTGGCCGAGCATGCCGGCCTCGGCCTCGATGCCGCCCACGCCCCAGCCCACCACGCCGATGCCGTTGATCATGGTGGTGTGGCTGTCGGTGCCCACCAGCGTGTCCGGGTAGTAGACGCCGTCCTTCGACTTGTGCACGCCGCGCGCCAGGTATTCCAGGTTCACCTGGTGCACGATGCCGATGCCCGGTGGCACCACCTTGAAGGTGTCGAAGGCCTGCATGCCCCACTTCATGAACTGGTAGCGCTCCACGTTCCTGCGGAATTCCAGCTTCATGTTGAGGTCGAGCGCGCTCTTGGTGCCGTAGTGGTCGATCTGTACCGAGTGGTCCACCACCAGGTCCACCGGCACCAGCGGCTCGATCAGCTTGGGGTCCTTGCCCATGCCCTTGGCCACGCCGCGCATCGCCGCGAGGTCGCACAGCAGCGGCACGCCGGTGAAGTCCTGCAGCACGATGCGCGCCAGCACGAAGGGAATCTCCTCGGTGCGCGCCGCGTTCGGCTGCCAGCCTGCAAGTTCCCTCACGTGCGCCTCGGTGACTTTCTTGCCGTCGCAGTTGCGCAGCACCGACTCGAGCACGATGCGGATGGACAGCGGCAGCCGCTCGATCTTCAGGCCCAGGGCCTTGCCGAGGCGCGGCAGGGAGTAGAACTTGCCGCCCTTGAGCGGCTGCAGGGTGTCGTGCAGGTTATGCGGCATTCAAGCCTCCGTCGTTGATCCATCTCGCCTCCGGGCCGCAGCCCGGGTCCTCGCCTTGCGCCGCGAGGCGCGCCAGCAGGCGTGCGCGCTCCTCCAGCAGCTGGGTGAGTTGTTCGTCGCAGCGTGCGATCGGCGTCGGGTACGCTCGAATCTCGCGCGAGAGCGCGTCGAGGCGGCGCTGCAATTCGGTGCTCATGCGGCGTGCTTCCTCATTTGGGTCGGAGTTGCACGTCGTACACCAGGCCCGCGTCGTCCTGGCAGGTGCCGCCGCCAGCGCCGGCCCCGCCGACGCCCCTGAAGTCGCAGCGCAGCCCGCTGCCGTCGCTCGCGCGCAGCAGCGCCTTCGCATCCGTCCCGGCCTGGGAATCGACGTGCACGCTGGTGCCCATGCCGCGGCCGTACGTCCCGAAGATGCCGCCCACGCTGAAGCCGGTGGTGGGCGGCGGGCGCGAGACGACCCACGTGCCCTTGTAGGTGCGCTCGCCGATCGTGATCGTCACTTCCGCCTCATCGCCGCCGGTGGACAGCGCTTCACCGAAATACTGCTGGCCGCTGGTGCGCGGCATCAGAGTGAGCGAGTAATTGGTCGCGCAGCCCGCGAGCAGGGTGGCGAGAGCGATGGCAGCGAAACGCACGCGCGAAGGAATCGGCCGCTCCTTAGACGACCATCAGATCTACGAACTCGTTGACCGGGGTCGCATCAAGGCGCGGCGCGTCGAGGCACAGCTCGAGGATCGACTTGCGTTGCGCCTCGGGGAAGCGGCGCGCGAGGTTGGTCCTGAACTTCTCCACCAGGACCGGCATGCCTTCCTTGCGCCGGCGCTTGTGGCCGATCGGGTACTCGCAGACCACTTCCTTCAGCTTGGTGCCGTCCTTGAACTCCACGGTGAGCGCGTTGGCGATCGAGCGCTTCTTCGGATCGTGGTAGTCCTTCGTGAAGCGCTTGTCCTCCTTGCAGACGATCCTGGCGCGCAAGGCGTCGATGCGCGGATCTTTCGCCACGCCGTCCTCGTAGTCGGCCGCCGTGAGCCGCCCGAACAGGAGCGGCACGGCGACCATGTACTGGATGCAGTGGTCGCGATCTGCCGGGTTGTTGAGCGGCCCCTTCTTGTCGATGATGCGGATCGCCGCCTCGTGCGTGCGGATGGTGATCTTCCTGATGTCCTGGATGCGGTCCTTCACCAGCGGGTGCAGCTGCATCGCGCATTCCACCGCGGTCTGCGAGTGGAACTCGGCCGGGAAGGAGATCTTGAACAGCACGTTCTCCATCACGTAGCTGCCGAAGGGGCGCTGGAACTTGAACGGCTTGCCCTTGAACAGCACGTCGTAGAAGCCCCAGGTCTTCGCGGTGAGCACCGAGGGGTAGCCCATCTCGCCGGTCTTGGAGATGAGCGCGAGGCGCACGGCGCGCGAGGTGGCGTCGCCCGCGGCCCAGCTCTTGCGCGAGCCGGTATTGGGCGCGTGGCGGTAGGTGCGCAGGGACTGGCCGTCCACCCAGGCCTGCGACACGGCGTTGACCACCTGGTCGTAGGTGCAGCCGAGCATGTTCGCCACCACGGCGGTGGAGGCGACCTTCACCAGCACCACGTGGTCGAGGCCCACGCGGTTGAAGCGAGTTCTCCAGCGCGATCACGCCCTGGATCTCGTGCGCCTTGATCATGGCGGTGAGCACGTCCTTCACCTTCAGCGGCTGGCCGCGGCGCGCGAGCCAGTCCGCGGTGGCGAGGATGCCGCCGAGGTTGTCCGAGGGATGGCCCCATTCGGCCGCGAGCCAGGTGTCGTTGAAGTCGAGCCAGCGGATCATGGCGCCGATGTTGAACGCCGCCTGCACCGGGTCGAGCTGGTATTTCGTGCCCGGCACCTTGGCACCGCGCGGCGTGACCGTCTCCGGGTCCGACCGGGCCGAGGAGCTTGGTGCAGGCGGGGTACTCGAGCGCCTCGAAGCCGCAGCCCAGCGTGTCCATCAGGCAGTAGCGCGCGGTGTCGTAGGCCTCCGCGCTCTTCACCGTGTACCGGGTGGCGTAGTCCGCGATGAGCTTGAGAACCTTGTCGGGCTTGGGGCGGACGTTGGAGATATGGGCGGACATCAATCTTTCTCGGACAGGGGCTTGAAGGTGTACTCGGCGCCGCCGGAGGTCGGCGACTTGCGCGCGGGCGGCGGCGCGACGCGGGCGGGATCCTTGTCCCACCACGCGGCGCGGCCTTTCTTCTGCGACTCGACCTCCTCGGGATGTTGCGCGAGGTACTCGCGCATGAACTTGGTGAGGTCGGACTCGTATGGCTTCACTTGCGCTCCTTGAGCGGCACCCAGCGCTGGTTTTCCGGGCCGGTGTAGTTGGCGCTCGGGCGGATGATCTTGCCGTCGATGCGCTGCTCGATGACGTGCGCCGACCAGCCGCTGGTGCGCGAAATGACGAACAGCGGCGTGAACATCAGCGTCGGCACGCCCATCATGTGGTAGCTGGTCGCGCTGTACCAGTCGAGGTTGGGGAACATCTTCTTCTCGCGCCACATGACCTGCTCGAGGCGCTCGGAGATGTCGAACAGCTTCATGTTGCTCGCGTCCTTCGACAGGCGCCGCGCCACCTCCTTGATCACCTGGTTGCGCGGGTCGGCGATGGTGTACACGGGATGGCCGAAGCCGATGATGATCTGCTTCTCGGCGATGCGCCGCACCACGTCGGCTTCCGCCGCATCCGGGGTGTCGTAGCGGCCGATGACGTCGAAGGCGAATTCGTTGGCGCCGCCGTGCTTGGGGCCCTTCAGCGCGCCGATGCCGCCGGTGATCGCGGAATACATGTCGGAGCCGGTGCCGGCGATCACCCGGCAGGTGAAGGTGCTCGCGTTGAACTCGTGCTCGGCGTACAGGTTGAGCGAGGTGTGCATCGCGTGCACCCACAGCGGCGAGGGCTCGCGCCCGTGCAGCAGGTGCAGGAAATGGCCGCCGATCGAATCGTCGTCGGTCTCGACCTCGATGCGCCGGCCCGAATGCGAGTAGTGGTGCCAGTACAGCAGCATCGAGCCGAAGCTGGCCATGAGCCGGTCCGCGATGTCGCGCGCCTCGGAAAGCTTGTGGTCCTGTCCCTCGGGCAGGACCGTGCCGAGGGCGGAGCACGCGGTGCGCATCACGTCCATCGGATGCGCGCTCGCCGGGATTCGCTCCAGCACGCCCTTCACCGCGGCGGGTATGCCGCGCAGGCCCTTCAGCTTCTTCTTGTAGGCGGCGAGCTCGGCGGCGTTCGGCAGCTTGCCGTGGACCAGCAGGTAGGCGATCTCCTCGAATTCCGCCGCGTCCGCGAGCTCGAGGATGTCGTAGCCGCGGTAGTGCAGGTCGTTGCCGGTGCGCCCGACGGTGCACAGGGCGGTGTTGCCCGCCGTCACGCCGGAAAGCGCGACGGACTTCTTGGGCTTAGGAGCGCTTGGTGGCAAAGAGCTCATCGAGTTTTCTCTCGTAGGCGTGGTAGTCGAGGAAGTCGTACAGCTCGTCGCGCGTCTGCATGCCGGCGAGGACGTCCTTCTGCGTGCCCTTGCGGCGCACGGCCTCGTAGACGGCGAGCGCGGCCTTGTTCATGGCGCGGAACGCCGAGAGCGGATAGAGCGCGATGGCGACACCGGCCGAGCGCAGCTCATCCACGGTGAACAGCGGCGTCTTGCCGAACTCGGTGATATTGGCGAGCACCGGCACCTTCGCCGTCTCGACGAAGCGGCGGTATTGCGCGAGCTCGGTGACCGCCTCGGGAAAGATCATGTCCGCGCCGGCTTCCACGTACTTCGCCGCGCGCTCGAGCGCCGCCTCGAGCCCCTCGCCGGCGAGGCCGTCGGTGCGCGCCATGACGACGAAAGTGGAATCGGTGCGTGCATCCACCGCGGACTTGATGCGGTCGCACATCTCCTGTGCGGAGACCAGTTCCTTGCCGGGCCGGTGGCCGCAGCGCTTGGCGCCGACCTGGTCCTCGATGTGCGTGGCGGCCGCGCCGGCCTTGATGAGCGAGCGTACGGTGCGCCCCACGTTGAAGGCGCTCGCGCCGAAGCCCGTGTCCGCATCCACCAGCAGCGGCAGGTCGCACACGTCGGTGATGCGGCGCACGTCGATCAGGACGTCGTCGAGGTTCGAGATGCCCAGGTCGGGCAAGCCCAGCGACCCCGCGGCCACGCCGCCGCCCGATAGGTAGATCGCGCGGTAGCCGGTGCGCTTGGCGAGCAGCGCGTGGTAGGCGACGATGGTGCCGATCACCTGCAGCGGCCGCTCGGCCTGCAATGCCTGCCGGAAGCGGGTGCCGGGGCTCATGAGAGCAGGGGGGCCGGGCCCCTCCCGTCAAATGCGCGCGGGGCCTTCCCGGCCCCCCCGCACCCCCCGTCGCGGCTGGAAACGGCGTGCCTCATGACACAAGCAGGTGCTTCACTCCGTCGCGCTCTTCGTGCAGCTCCTTCAGCGTCGCGTCCATGCGCTTGCGGCTGAACTCCGACACGTCGATGCCTTTCACGATCTGGACCTGGCCGCCCTTGCAGGTCACGGGGTAGCCGTAGAGCACGCCCTCAGCGATGCCGTAGCTGCCGTCCGCGGGAATGCCCATGCTCACCCAGTCGCCTTCCGGCGTGCCGAGCACCCAGCTCGCTCACGTGGTCGATCGCCGCGTTCGCCGCGCTCGCGGCGGAGGACAGGCCGCGCGCCTCGATGATCGCGGCGCCGCGCTTCTGCACCGTGGGAATGAACGTGCCCTCGAGCCAGGCCTGGTCGTTGATCATCGGCCAGACCTTCTTGCCTTCGCATTCGGCCTGGAAGACGTCGGGGTACTGCGTCGCCGAGTGGTTGCCCCAGACCGTCACCTTCTTCACCGCCGCGTTCGGCTTGCCGATCTTGTGCGCGATCTGCGACGTGGCGCGGTTGTGGTCCAGGCGCATCATGGCGGTGAACTGCGTGGGCTTCAGGCTCTTCGCGTTCTTCATCGCGATCAGGCAGTTGGTGTTGGCCGGGTTGCCGACCACCAGCACCTTGACGTCGCGTTTCGCGACGCGGTCGAGCGCCTGTCCCTGCGGCGCGAAGATCTTGCCGTTCGCCTCGAGCAGGTCCTTGCGCTCCATGCCCGGGCCGCGCGGGCGCGCGCCGACCAGCAGCGCCACCTCGGCGTCCTTGAAGGCCACCATCGGGTCGGAGGCCGGCGCCATGCCGTGCAGCAGCGGGAAAGGCGCAGTCGTCCAGCTCCATCATCACGCCCTTGAGCGCCTTCTGCGCCTTCTCGTCCGGAATCTCCAGCAGCTGCAGGATCACCGGCTGGTCCTTGCCGAGCATATCGCCGGCAGCGATGCGAAAGAGCAGCGAGTAGCCGATCTGGCCGGCGGCGCCGGTGACGGCGACGCGAACGGGCGCTTTGGACATGGGCGAGAGCTCCGGATGCAGGACGAAGAAGGGGCTTGCAATTCTACCGCAGCGCGCGCGCGAAACGCAGTGCACAAAGGGAACTCAATCAATGCGCTACGGCGCTATAATCGCTGCCGGTCGCTCCAGGCGCCCGCCCTTGCCGAACCTGTCCATGGCGAACGCAACAATAAGAAAACCAAGGCCGAAGTACCTCAGCCTCCCCGCACTTCTGTTCGAAATCCGCCTGCCGTTGCCCGGCTGGGTGTCCATCCTGCACCGGGTCAGCGGGCTGCTGCTGTTTCTGGCGGTGGTGTGGCTGCTGTTCATGCTCGATCGCAGCCTGGCTTCGGAGGCGGGCTTCGCGTCGGTGCGCCGCTACATGGGCCTGCCGCTCGTCAAGCTCTCGCTGCTGGTCCTGATCTGGGCCTACTGCCACCATTTCTGCGCCGGCATCCGCTTTCTGTTCCTCGACCTGGACAAGGGTGTGGACAAGGCCATGGCCCGGCTCACCAGCATCGCGGTGTTCGCCGTGAGCCTCGCGCTGACCGCCTGGCTGGGGTTCAAGCTGTGGTAGAGCGCGTCGTCACCGGCGCCCACTACGGCCTGCGCGACTGGCTCGCGCAGCGCATTACGGCGGTCGTCATGGCGGTGTACACGGTGATCCTGCTGGTGGCGCTCGCAGGCGGCGCGCCGATCACCTATCCGGTGTGGAAGGACCTGTTCGCGCAAGGCTGGATGCGCGTGGCGACGCTGCTGTTCGCCGCGAGCCTGGCCTGGCACGCCTGGGTCGGCGTGCGCGACATCCTGATGGACTACGTCAAGCCCGTCGGCGTGCGGCTGTCGCTGCAGGTCGCCGTGCTGCTCGTGCTTGCCAGCTATATCGGCTGGACGATCCAGATCCTGTGGCGGTAAGCGTCCTCCCGGTCCGCAGGTTCGACGCGCTCGTCGTGGGGGCGGGCGGCTCGGGCATGCGCGCGGCGCTGGAGCTCGCGCGCGCCAACCTCAAGGTGGCGGTGCTCACCAAGGTATTCCCGACGCGCTCGCACACCGTGGCGGCGCAGGGCGGGGTGGCGGCGCCGCTCGCCAACTCGGCCGAGGACAACTGGCACTGGCACATGTACGACACCGTGAAAGGGTCCGACTATCTCGGCGACCAGGACGCGATCGAGTACATGTGCCGGCGCGCGAACGAGGTGGTGGTCGAGCTCGAGCACATGGGCATGCCGTTCGATCGCCTGGAGAACGGCAAGATCTACCAGCGTCCCTTCGGCGGCCACACGCAGGACTACGGCAGCGCGAAGATGGCGATGCGCGCCTGCGCCGCCGCCGACCGCACCGGGCACGCCATGCTGCACACGCTGTACCAGCAGAACGTGCGCGCCAGCACCCAGTTCTTCGTCGAGTGGATGGCGCTCGACCTGATCCGCGATCCGCAGGACGGCGCGGTGATCGGCGTCACGGCGCTGGAGATGGAGACCGGCGAGGTCAGCATCTTCCAGGCCAAGGCGACGCTGTTCGCCACCGGCGGCTCCGGACGCATGTTCCAGCAGCTCGACCAATGCCTTCATCAACACGGGCGACGGCCTGGGCATGGCGGCGCGCGCCGGCATCCCGCTGCAGGACATGGAGTTCTACCAGTTCCACCCGACCGGCGTGCACGGCGCCGGCGTGCTGATCACCGAGGGCGTGCGCGGCGAGGGCGGCTATCTGCTCAACAAGGACGGCGAGCGCTTCATGGAGCGCTACGCGCCCAACGCCAAGGACCTCGCCAGCCGCGACGTGGTGTCGCGCGCCATGACCACCGAGATCAAGGAAGGGCGCGGCTGCGGCCCGGAGGCCGATCACGTGATGCTCAAGCTCGACCACCTCGGGCCCGAGGTGATCAACCTGCGCCTGCCGGGCATCCGCGAGATCGCCATCAAGTTCGCCAACGCCGACCCGATCCGCGAGCCGATCCCGGTGGTGCCCACGGCGCATTACCAGATGGGCGGCATCCCGGCCAACTACATGGGGCAGGTGGTCGCGCCCGAAGGCGCGAGCCCGGAGGCCATCGTGCCCGGGCTTCTACGCCGCGGGCGAATGCTCGTGCGTGTCGGTGCATGGCGGCAACCGCCTTGGCTGCAACTCGCTGCTCGACCTGCTGGTGTTCGGCAAGTCCTCGGGCGAGCAGATGATCAAGGACATCCGCGGCCTGCCGCGGCCGCAGCGCAACCTGCCGAAGGACGCGGGCGAACTGTCGCGCGCGCGCCTGGCGCGGCTCGATGCCGCCGCCGCCGGCGAGCGCGTGGCCGAGGTCGGCAACGACCTGCGCAAGACCATGCAGGCGCATTGCGGCGTGTTCCGCTTTCCGGACGACCTGGCGAAGGGCGTGGCGAAGATGAAGGAGATCGCGGCGCGCGCGCAGCGCACCTTCATCGCGGACAAGTCCAAGGTGTTCAACACCGCGCGCATCGAGGCGCTGGAGCTCGACAACCTGGTCGAATCGGCGCTGGCCACCGTCGTCTCGGCGGAGGCGCGCAAGGAGTCGCGCGGCGCCCAGGCGCGCGCCGACTTCCCCGAGCGCGACGACAAGAACTGGCTGAAGCACTCGCTCTGGTACAAGGAAGGCAATCGCCTCGCCTACAAGCCGGTGCACCTGAAGCCGCTCACCGTGGAGACCTTCGAGCCGAAGGTGCGCACCTACTGATGAAAATCTCCGTCTACCGCTACGACCCGGACAAGGACGCGCGTCCTTACCTGCAAGGACTACGAGGTCAAGCTCGAGCCGACCGACCGCATGCTGCTCGATGCGCTGGTGCGCATCAAGGCGCAGGACGACACGCTCGCCTTCCGGCGCTCCTGCCGCGAGGGCGTGTGCGGCTCGGACGCCATCAACATCAACGGCAGGAACGGCCTCGCCTGCATCACCAAGGTCGCCGACCTGCCCGGAGCACGTCACGCTGCGGCCGCTGCCCGGACTGCCGGTGATCCGCGACCTGATCGTGGACATGACGCAGTTCTTCAAGCAGTACCACTCGATCAAGCCTTACGTCATCAACAACGACCCGCCGCCGGAGCGCGAGCGCCTGCAGTCGCCGGCAGGAGCGCGAGGAGCTGAACGGCCTGTACGAGTGCATCCTGTGCGCCTGCTGCTCGACCTCCTGCCCGTCGTTCTGGTGGAACCCGGACAAGTTCGTCGGCCCGGCGGGCCTGCTGCAGGCCTACCGCTTCATCGCCGACACGCGCGACCAGGCCACCAGCGAGCGCCTCGACAATCTCGAGGATCCCTACCGCCTGTTCCGCTGTCATACCATCATGAATTGCGTGGACGCCTGCCCGAAGGGCCTCAACCCGACCAGGGCGATCGGCAAGATCAAGGAAATCATGGTGAAGCGGGCCGTCTGATGGATCGTATGGCGCGCGAGCGGCTGAAGTGGAAGTGCCGACGCGGGCTGCTCGAGCTGGACCTGGTGCTGGAGAGGTACCTGCAGCGCAACCCGGCAGACCCGGAGCTGGCGGCGCTGCTCGAACTGCCCGACAACGATCTGTGGGACATCGTCAGCGGCCGCAGCGAGCGCTACGATGCGAGGTTCAGGGCAATCGTGGCGCGACTGCGCGCCAACTGACCAAGGAAGGATCGCATGGACAAGAAAGCGACGCTGACCCTGCACGACGGGCGCAAGCTCGAATTCCCGGTGCTCTCCGGCAGCATCGGGCCGGACGTGGTCGACATCCGCACGCTGTACGGCAAGTCAGGGATGTTCACCTACGACCCGGGTTTCCTCTCCACCGCGAGCTGCAACTCGACCATCACCTACATCGACGGCGACGCGGGGGTGCTGCTGTACCGCGGCTACCCGATCGAGCAGCTGGCGCAGCACTGCGACTTCCTCGAGGTCTGCTACCTGCTGCTGTACGGCGAGCTGCCGAACGAGAAGCAGAAGAACGATTTCGTGGACATCGTCACGCACCACACGATGGTGCACGAGCAGCTGGCGCGCCTGTACCAGGGATTCCGGCGCGACGCGCATCCGATGGCGGTGATGGTGGGCGTGGTCGGGGCGCTGTCGGCCTTCTACCACGACGCGCTCGACATCAACAATCCCGAGCACCGCGAGCATCTCCGCGTTCCGCCTCATCGCCAAGATGCCCACCATCGTCGCCATGTCCTACAAGTACTCGATCGGCCAGCCGTTCGTGTACCCGAGAAACGATCTGTCCTACACGGCGAACTTCATGCGCATGATGTTCGCGGTGCCGACCGAGGAATACAAGGTGAACGAGGTGCTGGTGCGCGCGATGGACCGCATCTTCATCCTGCACGCCGACCACGAGCAGAACGCCTCCACCTCCACGGTGCGCCTGGCGGGCTCCTCGGGCGCCAACCCGTTCGCCTGCATCGCCGCCGGCATCGCCTGCCTGTGGGGCCCGGCGCACGGCGGCGCCAACGAGGCCTGCCTGCAGATGCTGGAGGAGATCGGCGACGTCTCGAAGATCGGCGAGTTCATCGCCAAGGTGAAGGACAAGAACTCGGGCGTGCGCCTGATGGGCTTCGGCCACCGCGTCTACAAGAACCACGACCCGCGCGCCAAGCTGATGCGCGAGACCTGCCACGAGGTGCTCAACGAGCTCGGCCTGCACAACGACCGCCTGTTCAAGCTGGCGATCGCGCTGGAGAAGATCGCGCTCGAGGACGACTACTTCGCTCAGCCGCAAGCTCTACCCGAACGTGGACTTCTACTCCGGCATCGTGCAGCGCGCGCTCGGCATCCCGGTGTCGATGTTCACCTGCATCTTCGCGCTGGCGCGCACCGTGGGCTGGATCGCGCAGTGGCAGGAGATGATCGCCGACCCCGAGTACAAGATCGGCCGCCCGCGCCAGCTCTACAAGGGCGCGCAGCGGCGCGAAGTGAAGCCCATCACCGCAAGGTGATCCGCAACTGCCGGGCGGTCATCCTCGGCTTCCGGACGCGCAATCCATGATGCAGCAGTTCCTGCAGAACTCCTATCTGTTCGGCGGCAACGCGCCGTTCGTCGAGGAGCTGTACGAGGACTAGCTGGGCAATCCGCAGTCGGTGCCCGCGCAGTGGCGCGAGTATTTCGAGCGCCTGCAGCTGGTCCCCGCGCCCGCGGGCAAGGGCGCGCGCGACGTGGCGCACGCGCCGATCGTGGAAGCCTTTGCGCAGCGCGCGAAGCTGGGACCGGCGCCGGCGGCTGCGCCCGGCCTGCTCGACCGCAAGCAGGTGTCGGTGATCCAGCTGGTGGCCGAGTACCGCTTCCGCGGCTGCCTGCTCGCCGACATCGACCCGCTGCAAGCCGCCGGCAGCGCCCGCACATCGCCGGAGCTCGAGCCTGCCTACTACGACCTGAGCGACGCCGACATGGACACGGTGTTCAACACCGGCTCGTTCATCGGCCCCGAGCAGGCCACGCTGCGCGAGATCATCCAGGCGCTGCAAGGAGACCTACTGCGGGTCGCTCGGCGTGGAGTACATGTACCTCTCCAGCCGCGTCGAGAAGCGCTGGATCCAGGAGCGCCTCGAGCCGGTGCGCTCGCGGCCCAGCTTCCCGCCCGACTACCGCAAGCACATCCTCGAGCGGCTCACCGCGGCCGAGGGGCTGGAGCGCTACCTGCACACGCGCTACGTCGGCCAGAAGCGCTTCTCGCTCGAGGGCGGCGACACCCTGATCCCGGTGCTCGACAACCTGCTGCAGCGCGCGGGCGCGGCCGGCGTGCAGGAGCTGGTCATCGGCATGGCGCACCGCGGCCGGCTCAACGTGCTGGTGAACACGCTGGGCAAGATGCCCAAGGACCTGTTCGGCGAGTTCGAGGGCAAGCACGACGCACGCGCTGCTCGCCGGCGACGTGAAGTACCACCAGGGCTTCTCGTCGGACATCAACACGCCGGGCGGGCCGATGCACCTGACGCTCGCCTTCAATCCCTCGCACCTGGAGATCGTCAACCCGGTGGTCGAGGGCTCGGTGCGCGCGCGCCAGCACCGGCGCAAGGACCGCCAGGGCGAGCAGGTGCTGCCGGTGCTGATCCACGGCGACGCCGCCGTCGCCGGCCAGGGCGTGGTGATGGAGACGCTCAACCTGTCGCAGACGCGCGGCTACGGCACCGGCGGCACGGTGCACATCGTGGTCAACAACCAGATCGGCTTCACCACCTCGGACCCGCGCGACATACGCTCGACGCTGTACTGCACCGACGTGATGAAGATGATCGAGGCGCCGATCTTCCACGTCAACGGCGACGACCCCGACGCGGCGGTGATGGCGATCGAGATCGCGCTCGACTACCGCAACAAGTTCAAGAAGGACGTGGTGGTCGACCTGGTGTGCTTCCGCAAGCTCGGGCACAACGAGCAGGACGAGCCGATGGTCACCCAGCCGCTGATGTACAAGATCATCAACGCGCACCCGGGCACCCGCAAGCTCTACGCCGACAGGCTGGTCGCGCAGGGCGTGATCGGCGGCCGACGAGGCCGACAAGCTCGTCGCCACCTACCGCCAGGCGCTGGAGGGCGGCTTCCACACCAACAAGACCATCCTCTCGAACTTCAAGCCGCCGTTCGCGGTGGACTGGTCCAAGTACAACAAGGCGAAGTGGAACGAGAAGGACGACACGCAGTTGCCGCTGGCCGACCTGCAGATGCTGGCCGAGCGGCTGACCTCCATTCCGCCCAACTTCAAGCTGCATCCGCGCGTGGAGAAGATCATCGCCGACCGGCGCCTGATGGGGCAGGGCAAGATGCCGGTGGACTGGGGCATGGCGGAGAACCTCGCCTACGCCTCGCTGCTCAAGGACGGCTACTCGGTGCGCATTTCGGGCCAGGACAGCGGCCGCGGCACCTTCTTCCACCGCCACGCCGTGCTGCACGACCAGAACCGCGAGAAGTTCGGACGCCGGCACCTTCATTCCGCTGCAGCACATCGCGCCCAACCAGGGCGACTTCGTGGTCATCGACTCGGTGCTGTCGGAGGAAGCGGTGCTCGGCTTCGAGTACGGCTACTCCACCTCCGAGCCGAACGAGCTGGTGGTCTGGGAGGCGCAGTTCGGCGACTTCGCCAACGGCGCGCAGGTGGTGATCGACCAGTTCATCGCCTCCGGCGAAGTGAAGTGGGGCCGCATCTGCGGCATGGTGCTGATGCTGCCGCACGGCTACGAAGGGCAGGGCCCGGAGCATTCCTCCGGCCGCATCGAGCGCTTCCTGCAGCTGTGCGCCGACTACAACATGCAGGTCTGCATGCCGGCGACGCCGGTGCAGATGTTCTTCCTGCTGCGCCGGCAGATGATCCGGCCCTACCGCAAGCCGCTGGTCATCTTCACGCCGAAGAGCCTGCTGCGGCACAAGGAGTCGGTGTCGCCGCTGGAGGAATTCGCCGCCAGCAAGTTCAAGGCGGTGAACTGGGAATGGAACGAGAACATCGGCCGGAGAAGGTGCAGCGCGGGTCGTGTTCTGCAGCGGCAAGGTGTTCTTCGACCTGATCGCCGCGCGCAGGGAGCTCGGCCGCGACGACGTGGCGATCGTGCGCATCGCCCAGCTCTACCCGTTCCCGCACGACGAGTTCCAGGCCACCGATCGACCGCTACGCCAACGCCAGGGAAGTGTTCTGGTGCCAGGAGGAGCCAGGCAACCAGGGCGCCTGGCACCGCATCCAGCACTACCTGCTGCGCCACATGCGCCAGGACCAGGTGCTCGCCTACGCCATGCGCAAGTCTTCGGCGTCGCCCGCCGTGGGCTACCTGTCGCTGCACAACGAGCAGCAGAAGGAACTGGTGGCGGCGGCGCTTCGCGCCGATCGGCGACAACCTGGTGCTCCCCGTGCAGGGCACCGCCAGGAGGGCTGGTTCGGATGTTGATTGAAGTGAAAGTGCCGCAGCTCTCCGAGTCGGTCTCCGAGGCGACGCTGCTCGCCTGGCACAAGAAGCAGGGCGAGGCGGTGAAGCGCGACGAGAACCTGATCGACATCGAGACCGACAAGGTGGTGCTCGAGCTCCCCAGCCCCGCCGACGGCGTGCTGGTGAGCATCCTGAAGGGCGAGAAGGGCACGGTGGTGGCGGGTGAAGTGATCGCGAAGATCGACACGGACGCCAAGGCGTCTTCATCGATCGCGGCGGCTGCCGTTCCCGCAGCCGCTGCGAAACCGGTGCCGGCGGCGCCACGGCAATCGCCACCTGCGGTCATGCCCGCGGCCAAGAAGATGGCCGCCGAGAAAGGCATCGACACTGACCGCCGTCCAGGGCACCGGGCGCGACGGCCGCGTAACCAAGGCCGATGTGCTGGCGCAGCCGGCCCCGGCAGCGAAAGCGCCCCTGCCGCAACCCGCGCCGCCGGCCAGCGTGGAGCAGGCGCTGTCCGGCCGCCCCGAGCAGCGCGTGCCGATGTCGCGCCTGCGCGCGCGCATCGCCGAGCGCCTGGTGCAGTCGCAGTCCACGGCCGCCATCCTCACGACGTTCAACGAAGTGAACATGCAGCCGGTGATGGAGCTGCGCAAGAAGTACCAGGAGCGCTTCGAGAAGGAGCACGGCGTGCGCCTGGGCTTCATGTCCTTCTTCGTCAAGGCGGCGGTGCACGCGCTGAAGAAGTACCCGATCGTGAACGCCTCGGTCGACGGCAACGACATCGTCTACCACGGCTACTTCGACATCGGCGTCGCCGTCGGCAGCCCGCGCGGCCTGGTGGTGCCGATCCTGCGCGACGCCGACCAGCTCGAGCTTCGCCGACATCGAGAAGCAAGATCGCCGAGTTCGGCAAGAAGGCGCAGGACGGCAAGCTCTCGCTGGAGGACCTGACCGGCGGCACGTTCTCGATCTCCAACGGCGGCGTGTTCGGCTCGATGCTCTCCACGCCGATCATCAATCCGCCGCAGTCGGCGATCCTCGGCGTGCACGCCACCAAGGAGCGCGCCGGTGGTGGAGAACGGCCAGATCGTGATCCGGCCGATGAACTACCTCGCGCTGTCCTACGACCACCGCATCATCGACGGCCGCGAAGCGGTGCTGTCGCTGGTGGCGATGAAGGAAGCGCTGGAGGACCCGGCGCGGCTCGCGCTCGAGATATAAGCGGAGACCCGGTCGCCGGTGGCCCAATCGTTCGACGTGGTGGTGATCGGCGGCGGCCCCGGCGGCTACATCGCCGCGATCCGCGCGGCGCAGCTCGGGCTTTCCGTCGCCTGCATCGACGAGTGGAAGGGCGCGGACGGCAAGTCCGCGCTCGGCGGCACCTGCACCAACGTCGGCTGCATCCCGTCCAAGGCGCTGCTGCAGTCCTCGGAGAACTTCGAGCAGGCCGGGCACGGCTTCGCCGAGCACGGCGTGAAGGTGAAGGGCCTGGAGCTCGACCTCGCGCAGATGCTCAAGCGCAAGGACAAGGTGGTGAAGCAGAACAACGACGGCATCGCCTACCTCTTCAAGAAGAACAAGGTGGCCTTCTTCCACGGCCGGGGCAGCTTCGCCGGGGCGGGCGGGGGCGGGCATTACATCGCGGTGGGCGGAGAGTCCCTCAACGCCAAGCACGTCGTCGTCGCCACGGGCTCGAACGCGCGCGCGCTGCCCGCGGTGCCCTTCGACGAACAGCTGATCCTCAGCAATACCGGCGCGCTCGCCCTCCCGGAAGTCCCCAAGCGCCTGGGCATCGTCGGGGCGGGCGTCATCGGCCTGGAGCTGGGCAGCGTTTGGCGGCGGCTCGGCGCGCAGGTCACGATCCTCGAGGCACTGCCGTCCTTTCTCGGTGCGGCCGACGAGCAGATCGCAAAGGAAGCCGCCAAGGTCTTCGCCAAGCAGGGGCTCCAGATTCAGCTCGGGGTGAACATATCCAAGGTTTCATCATCAGAGAAAAACGTTACGGTTCAATATAATACAGACGATAATTCATCTAAAACGTTGGAATGCGACAAGCTCATCGTGTCGATCGGCCGAGTGCCGAATACCGAGGGGCTGAATGCCGCGGCGGCGGGTCTGAAGCTGGACGAAAAGGGCT
Source organism: uncultured beta proteobacterium (assembly GCA_963719995.1). Classification (GTDB taxonomy): domain Bacteria; phylum Pseudomonadota; class Gammaproteobacteria; order Burkholderiales; family SG8-39; genus JAABQT01. Next base: position 65,233 of record CAVRDW010000001.1, read on the forward strand.
TCATCACCGTGGACGAAGACTGCCGCACCAGCCTGCCCAACGTCTGGGCGATCGGCGACGTGGTGCGCGGGCCGATGCTCGCGCACAAGGCGGAGGAAGAGGGCGCGGCGGTCGCCGAGCGCATCGCCGGCAAGAAGCCGCACGTGGACTTCAACACCGTGCCCTGGGTGATCTACACCGCGCCGGAGATCGCCTGGGTGGGCAAGACGGAGCAGCAATTGAAGGCCGAGGGGGTCGACTACCGGGCGGGCACGTTCCCTTTCTCCGCCAATGCGCGCGCGCGCGCCCTGGGCGAGACCGCGGGCCTGGTGAAGTTTCTCGCCGACGCGAAAACCGACGAGATTCTCGGCGTGCACATCATGGGCCCGTTCGCCGGCGAACTGATCGCGGAGGCGGTGGTGGCGATGCAGTTCCGCGGCTCGAGCGAGGACATCGGCATGATCTGCCATGCCCATCCGTCGCTGTCCGAGGCGATGAAGGAGGCGGCGCTGGCGGTGGACAAACGCGCTCTCAACATATGAGAGCGCTGCTGGCGGCTCTCGGCCTGGCGCTCGCCGGCTGCTCCACGGTCCAGGTCTTCCCCACGCTGCAGGAGCAGATCATTTCCCTGCGCCCGGGCGACCTCGAGGCGGCAGGGCTCGCGTTCATCACTCCCTCCACCGTCACCGGGCAGGAGCAGGAGAAGCAGGCGGTGGCGCTGGCATTCGCAGATGTCCTGAAGCAGGATCGGCCGCGCATCCGTGTCAGCACCCTCGCCGAGACGCTGGGCGCGGTGAACAAGGCGGGTCTGGCTGACGCCTACAAGAAGATGTACGACGACTATCGCGATACCAGCCTGCTTTCGGGCGACGTGCTGAAGGGCGTCGGCGCGGCGACCGGGGTGCGCTACATCGCGCAGCTCAAGCTGCAGCGCTTCGAGCAGGGTGCCAAGGACCGCTTCGGCTTGTTCGGCATCCGCGTCGTCGAAACCAAGTACGCGCACATTCGCCTGTTCCTGCAGGTCTGGGACAGCCAATCCGGCGGCATCGCCTGGGAAGGCGTGCAGGAGATGCGCCACTCGCACGACACCGTGACCGAGGAGCCGGTGATGCAGCGCACGGTGCTGGAGCGCACCGCGCGCGACCTGATCGCCAGGCTGCCGTAGCGGTGGCGGCGGAAGGCGTCCTCGCGCTCTACGAGCAGAGCCTCGCGCGGCGGGGCTTCGTCGCCGATCCGTCGCAGCGGCGCGCCGCCGAGCGCCTGCAGCGGCTCTTCGAGGAGTGGAGCGCCTACAAGGCGCGCCGCTCGAGCGCGCTCAGGCGGCTGCTGGTGAAGCCGCCGCTGCCCAAGGGCGTGTACCTGTGGGGCGCGGTGGGCCGCGGCAAGAGTTTCCTGATGGACGCGTTCTTCCTGTGCGTGCCGCTGGTGCGCAAGCGCCGGGTGCACTTCCACCACTTCATGCGCGAGATCCACCGCGAGCTCGAGGCCCTCAAGGGCACCGAGGACCCGCTCGCCGCGGCCGCCGAGCGCACTGCGCGGCGCTGTCGGCTGATCTGCTTCGACGAATTCCATGTCTCCGACATCGCCGACGCCATGATCCTCGGCCGCTACCTGGAGCAGGTGATGGCCCGCGGGGTGGCGTTCGTGATGACCAGCAACTACCACCCCGACCGGCTCTATCCGAACGGGCTGCAGCGCGAGCGCTTCCTGCCCGCGATCGAGCTGCTGAAGGACCGGCTGGACGTCCTCGAAGTGGACAACGGCACCGATTACCGGCGCCTGAAGATGGAAAAGCTGCAAGGTCTACCATGCGGGCGCCGGCGCCGACGGCGAGCTGGCGCGGATCTTCGCCGAGCTGAAGGACGTGGAGGAGGAGAAGCAGCCCCTCGACGTCGAGGGCCGCAAGATTCCCTACCGCAAGCGCGCCGGGGGACTGGTGTGGTTCGATTTCGCGGCGCTGTGCGGGGGACCGCGCTCCTACACCGATTACGTGGACCTGGCAAAGCGCTTCCACACCGTGATCCTCTCGGGCGTGCCGAGAATGTCTCCCAAGGCCGCCGATGCGGCACGGCGCTTCACCTGGCTGGTGGATGTGTTTTACGATGACCGGGTGAAGCTCGTGGTCGGCGCGGAGGCGCCGCCCGAGGGGCTGTTCACCGAGGGCGAGCACAGCGCGGAGTTCCAGCGCACCGAGAGCCGGCTGCACGAGATGCAGTCGGCCCTGTACCTGAGCAGCGAACGAAGGAGGGCGAGTGGAGAAGTTCAAGGCCTACAAGCTGACGGAAATCGATAGGAAGATCCGCGCCGAGTTCGTCGACTGCACGCTGGATGAGCTCGATCCGGGCGAGCTGGTGGTGCGCGTGGCGTACTCGGACGTGAACTACAAGGACGCGCTCGCCGCCACCGGCAAGGGCAGGATCCTGATGCGCCCCTCGTGCATCGGCGGCATCGACCTCGCGGGCACCGTGGTGTCCTCGGACGACCCGCGCTTCGCCAAGGGCGACGCGATCCTCGCCGTCGGGCACCTGATCGGCGTGAAGCACCACGGCGGCTATGCCGAGTACGCGCGCATTCCCGCCGACTGGGCGGTGAAGCTGCCCAAGGGCATGACGCTCTGGGAGGCGATGGCCTACGGCACGGCGGGCTATACCGCGGGACTTGCCGTCGTGAAGATGGAACATGAACGGCCTCAAGCCTGCCAACGGTCCGGTCGTCGTGGACGGCGCGACCGGCGGCGTGGGCTCGATCGCGCTTGCCGCGCTGGCGCGGCTCGGCTACGAGGTCACCGCGCTCACCGGCAAGGAAACCGAGTCCGACTGGCTGAAGAAGCTGGGCGCGAAGGAGATCCTGCTGCGCCAGAGCCTCGACCTTGCGAAGATCCGGCCGCTCGACAAGGCGACCTGGGCGGGCGGCGTGGACAACCTCGGCGGCGAAGTGCTCGCGTGGATGGCGAGCACGATGAAGGTGAACGGCGTCATCGCCTCAATCGGGCTGGCTGCGAGCCCGAACCTCAACTCGACCGTGCTGCCGTTCATCCTGCGCGGCGTGAGCCTGCTCGGCATCAACTCCACCGATGCGCCTTCGCACGAGCTGGAGCGCCTGGTCTGGCAGCGCCTCGCGACCGACATGCGCCCACCGCTGCTCAAGGAGATGGCGCGCACCGTGCCGTTCGCCGACCTGCCGAAGGTGTTCGACGATTTCATCAACGCCAAGGTGACCCGCCGCGTCGTGGTGGACCTGAACGCATGACGACCTACCGGGAGTTTCATCGGCGTTCGATCGAGGACCGCGAGTCGTTCTGGGCGGAGGAAGCCAAGTGCATCCATTGGCATAGGCCCTTCGCGAAGGTGCTGGACTATTCGCGCCCGCCGTTCGCCAAGTGGTTCGTCGGCGGCGAGACCAACCTGTGCCACAACGCGCTCGACCGGCATCTCGCCGCGCGCGGCGAGCAGCCGGCGCTCGTCTGGATCTCCACGGAAGTCGACCGGACGCAGAGCTTCACGTATCGCCAGCTGCACGCCGAAGTGAACCGCGCGGCGGCCATGCTGCAGGCACTCGGCGTGAAGCGCGGCGACCGCGTCATCATCTACATGCCGATGATTCCCGAGGCCTGCTTCGCCATCCTGGCGTGCGCGCGCATCGGCGCCATCCACTCGGTGGTGTTCGGCGGCTTTGCCGCGGCGAGCCTCGCGGCGCGCATCGACGACGCCAGGCCCGCGCTGATGGTCACCGCGGACGGCGGCAGCCGCATGGGCAAGGCCGTGCTCTACAAGTCGCTGGTCGACGAGTCGCTCAAGCTCGCCAAGCATCCGCCGCGCAAGGTGCTCATTTTTCGCCGCGGCCTGGATGTGAACATGCCGGTGGTCGCGGGGCGCGACGTGGATTGGGCGGAGCTCGCCGCAAAGCACCACGGCGCGAGCGTGCCCTGCGCGTGGCTCGAATCGAACGAGCCTTCCTACATCCTCTATACCTCCGGCACCACGGGCAAGCCCAAGGGCGTGCAGCGCGACGTGGGCGGCTATGCGGTCGCGCTTGCCTCGTCCATGGACCGGATCTTCTGCGGCGGCCCGGGCGAGACCATGTTCACCACGTCCGACATCGGCTGGGTGGTGGGGCACTCCTACATCATCTATGGGCCGCTGCTCGCCGGCATGACCACCATCATGTACGAGGGCGTGCCGGTGCGGCCCGACGCGGGCGTCTGGTGGAAGATCGTGCAGGACTACAAGGTGGCGGTGATGTTCTCGGCGCCCACCGCCATCCGCGTGCTCAAGAAGCACGATGTGGCATTCCTGAAGAAGTACGACCTCTCCACGCTCAAGCACCTGTTCCTCGCCGGCGAGCCGCTCGACGAGCCGACGCACCGCTGGGTCACCGAATCGCTCGGGCGCCCGGTCATCGACCACTATTGGCAGACCGAGACCGGCTGGCCGCTGCTCTCCGCGCACCCGGGCGTCGAGAAGGTGCCGCTCAAGATGGGCTCGCCGAGCTTCCCGGTGTACGGCTACGACGTGCGTCTGCTGAACGAGTCCACCGGCAAGCCGGTGGCAGACGGCGAGAAGGGCGTGGTGGCGATCGCGCCGCCGCTGCCGCCGGGTTGCATGAGCACCGTGTGGGGCGACGACCAGCGCTTCGTCGACACCTATTTCAGGGACTTCAAGGACCAGTTGATCTACACGACCTTCGACTGGGGCATCCGCGACAGGGACGGGTATTTCTTCATCCTCGGCAGGACGGACGACGTGATCAACGTCGCCGGGCACCGCCTCGGCACGCGCGAGATCGAGGAGGCGGTCAACATGCATCCCGGCATCGCCGAGTGCGCGGTGGTGGGCGTGGCCGATCAGTTGAAGGGCCAGTTGCCGATGGCGTTCGCCGTGGTGAAGGACGCCGCGACCATCGCCTCGAAAGACGCGCGCATGAAGCTGGAAGGCGAGGTGATGCAGATGGTGGACAAGCAGCTGGGCGCCATCGGCCGCCCCGGACGGGTGTTCTTCGTGACCCTGCTGCCCAAGACGCGCTCGGGCAAGGTCTTGCGGCGCTCGATCCAGGCGCTCGCCGAGAAGCGCGATCCGGGCGACCTCACCACCATCGAGGACCCGGGCGCGCTCGAGCAGATCCGGCAGGCGCTGCAATGAAGACGCGCCCGCAGCTGACGCTCGCGGACTGCGAGAAGATCGCCGCTGCCGCGCTGGCGGAAGCCCGGCGCAACAAGTGGACAGTCGCCATCGCGATCCTCGACGACGGCGGGCACCTCCTGCATTTCGTGCGCATGGACGGCGCGACGCCGGCGAGCGCCGGGATCGCGGTGGACAAAGGGCGCACCGCGGCGATCTCGCGGCGCTCGAGCGGCGCCTGGCAGGAGCGCATCAAGGCCCGCCCCGAGATGCTGAAGATGCCCGGCATCCTGCCGGTGCAGGGCGGCCTGCCGATCCTGGCCGACGGCACCTGCGTGGGGGGCGTCGGCGTGTCGGGCGTGCAATCGCACGAGGACGAGCAGATCGCGCAGGCGGGGATTGACGCCCTCCTGAAATGAAAACGGGGCCGCAAGGCCCCGTTCGCCTGCTACGCCGCGTGCGTCACATTCCCGCGACGCCGGCCTTCGCGCACTGCTCGTCCTGGTCGCCGGTGACGCCGCTCACCCCGACCGCGCCGATCACCTTGCCGTCAGCGAAGATCGGCACGCCGCCGGGCGAGGCCATGACGTTGGGCAGGGTTGCGGTGGCGGGCCCCTTGTTGATTGCTTCCATGAATACCCGCGTGGTGCGCCGGTAGGTCGCGGCCGTGCGCGCCTTGCCGATGGCGATGTCCATGCTCGCCGTCTGCGTGTTCTCCATGCGCTCGAAGTACACCAGGAATCCGTGCGTATCGACGACCGCGACGGCGACATTCCACTTGTTCTTCTGGCACTCGGCGATCACCCCGGCGCCGATCTTCTTGGCGGCAGCGATGTTGATGGACGGCCCGTACTCGGGCCGTTGATCCTGCGCCGAGGCGAGGGGCGCGAGCCCGAGCATCACGATCGACGCCATGACGGGCGTCAGGGATTTGATTCTCACTGTTCTGTCTCCTTTGGTTGAGGTCGTGCACCCGGTGAACAGGGCGCCCCGTACTGTATTCCAACTTCACCGTCGCACGTGCTCGGGACGGAACCCCATGCCGATCAGGCGCGCGGGGATACGGCGCAGCACGGGAAAGCGCTGCATCAGCCGGATCGGCCAGGCGATGCCGGGAGTGGCCCCGCTCGCCAGCACGCGCCCGATCACGTTCCTCTGCAGGAATAGCTGCATGCGCTGGGTCATGCGGGTCGGGAAATCGCGCCGGCGCTGCACTGCGGAAAGCTCCCCGTCGCCGGGCGCACCGCGCAACAGGGGTTTCGAGAGGAGATTGGCGGCCGCCACCGCGTCCTGGATCGCGAGGTTGATGCCGACGCCGCCGATGGGAGACATGGCGTGCGCCGCGTCGCCGATGCACAGGAACCCCGGCCGGTGCCAGCGGCGCAGCCGGTTGACCTGGACGGTGAGCAGCTTGATGTCGTCCCAGCCATGCAGCTCGCCGACGCGCTCGCGCAGGTGGGGCGCCACGGCGACGATGCCGGCGCGGAACGCTTCGAGGCTGCCGCGGCGCAGCGCGTCGTAGCCGCCTTTGGGAATCACGTAGGCGCATTGCCAGTAGTCGCCGCGGTCCAGCGTGACCAGGATGCGGCCGGCATTGATGCGGCCGAGCGTGTTCGGCGGGTCGTCGGCGCGCCTGGACAGCCGCATCCACAGCACATCCATCGGCGCGCCGAACTCCTCGACTTCAAGGCCCGCCCGGTCGCGCAAGAGCGAATGACGGCCGTCGGCCGCGACGGTCAGCTCGGCTCTCACTTCGAGCGGACCGTCCGGAGACGTTCCCGTCACCCCCAAGACGTTGCCCGCTTTCTCGACCAGTCCGGTGGCCTCCGCCTCCATGAGCAGGCGGAACCGCGGCAGCTTCCTCGCCTGCTGCGCCAGGAAATCGAGAAATTCCCACTGCGGCATGAAAGCGATATAGGGACAGCGTACCGGCAGGTGCGCGAAGTCGGCCATGACGATCGGCCGGCCGCCCACCTGGCCTTCGATGCGGGAGAGCTTCTGGTGCGGCCGCTGCAGGAACGCCTCGAGCAGGCCGAGCTCGTGCATCACTTCGAGCGTCGAGGGGTGCACGGTATCGCCGCGGAAATCGCGCAGGAAATCGGCGTGCTTCTCGAGGACGACAGTGTCGACGCCCGCGCGCGCGAGCAGGTAGCCCAGCATCATCCCCGCGGGGCCGCCGCCCGCGATGCAGCAGCGGGCGCGCAGCACCGTCATTGCGGGGCCGCGACGACCTTGTCCGCGATGAGCGCGTCGATGCGCGCGGGCGAGTAGCCAAGCGAAGCCAGCAGCTCGCGCGCGTTCTCCGACACCGCGGGCGGCTGGTTGCGCAGCGCGAGGCGCTCGCCGCCCATCTCCAGCGGCAGCCCCGGCACCTTGAAGGAGGTGCCGCGGGGGTCCTTCGTCTCGATCATGCCGCCGGCGTTCAGGTGCGGGTCGTCGAACAGGTCGCGCGGTCGCGTGATCGGCGCGTAGGGCAGGCCGATCGCTTCGAGCTTCGTCGACAGCTCGGTTTTGCTGTAGCGCCTGAGGATCTCCTGCAGCTTCGGCAGCAGCCACGTGCGCGCCTGGACGCGCTCGCCATTGGTCTTCAGGCGCGGATCGATCGTGAGCTCCGCCGCGCCGAACTCGCGGCAGAACACCTCCCACTGCGTGTCCGTGACCACGCCGACGAACAGGCGGTCCCCGTCCTTGGTCGGGAAGATGTCGTAGACGCCCCAGGCCGGCTTCTTGACCGCCATCGGCGGCGGCTCCTCGCCGGTGATGGCGAGCTGCGCCATGTGCTGCGCGACGAGAAACACGGTGTTCTCGTAGAGCGCGCTGCGCACGAGCTGGCCCTTGCCCGTCCTGTCGCGCTCGCGCAGCGCCGCGAGGATGCCGATGGCGGCGAACATCCCGCCCATGATGTCGTTCACCGAGGAGCCGACGCGCAAGGGCCGGTCGGGCAGGCCCGTCATGTAGGCGAGCCCGCCCATCATCTGCACCACTTCGTCGAGCGCGGGACGGTGCTCGTAGGGGCCCGAGAGGAATCCCTTCAGCGTGCAGTAGACGAGGCGCGGATTGCGCGTCGACAGGTCCTCGTAGCCGAACCCCATCTTCTCCAGCGCGCCGGGACGGAAGTTCTCGGTGACGACGTCCGCGGAATCGGCGAGCTTGAGGACGATCTCGCGGCCCTCGGGGTGCTTCAAGTCGAGCGCGAGGCTCTTCTTGTTGCGGTTGAAGATCGCGTAGAAGCCGGCGCCCGCGCCCACCAGCCGCCGCGTGTTGTCGCCTTCCAGCGGCTCCACCTTGATGACTTCGGCGCCGAGGTCGGCGAGCACGAGGCCGCAACTCGGCCCCATCACCATGTGCGCGAATTCGACTACGCGCACCCCTTCAAGCGGCAGCACGGAACCCTTTGGGCAATCCCGCGAGCGCCATGTGGCCGTAGAGCGGCTCGTCGGGCACGCCGCTCACCATGATCTTCCTCGCCGCGAGGAGCTTGGCGAAGTCGATGCCGGTGGCGACGCCCATGCTTTCGAACATGAACACCAGGTCCTCCGTGATCACGTTGCCGCTCGCGCCAGGCGCGAACGGGCAGCCGCCGAGGCCGCCCATCGAGGAGTCGAAGGCGCGGACACCCTCTTCGAACGCGGCGAGCGCATTGGCGAGGCCGAGGCCGCGCGTATTGTGGAAGTGCGCGCCTTCGAGCTTGTCGCCGATCTCGCCCTTCACGCGGCGGAACATCCGCTTTACCTGGGCGGGGTTGGCGTAGCCGACGGTGTCGGCGAGCGCCACGCAATCGCAGAATTCCGCGAGCTTGACCGCGATGCGCACTACGTCGTCCTCCGGCACTTCCCCCTGCATCGTGCAGCCGAAGGCAGTGGAGACGGCGCCTTCGATCTCGGGGCCCCTGCCGTTGCGCATCTGCGCCGCCCTGCGCACTTCCTCGACCATCTCGTCGGGCGTCATGCGCACGTTGGCGACGCTGTGCTGGTGCGAGGCGGAGACGGGGAAGGTGATCTTGTGCGCGCCGGCCTCGCGCGCGCGCTCGAAGCCCTTCACGTTCGGCGCGAGGGCGACCACCTTGATGCCGGGGATGGCGATCGCATGCTTTACGATCTCCGCCGTGTCGGCCATTGCGGGGATCAGCTTGGGCGGGACGAAGGAGCCGACCTCGATCTCCTCCAGCCCCGCGGCGGCGAGTGCGCTGATCCAGGTCTTCTTGGTGCCGGTGGGCATCAATTGCTTCGCGTTCTGCAGCCCGTCACGCGGGCCGACTTCGCAGATGTGAACTTGGCGCATGGCTACCTCCGCAGGCGGAAATTCTAGCGCGCCGGCCGCGCTTCGATGCGCAGGACCGCGTAGCCGCACAAGGCGCATCCCGCCGCGAAGGCGAGCATCGCCCACAGCGATGCGCCCCAGCCGCCAAAGTGGGAGGCGAGCCAGGCGAGCACGACCGGGCCGAAGAACTGGCCGGCCTGCGAGGTCTGCATCACCATGCCGTTGGTCGTCCCTACATGCTGCGGGGTCTTCGCATGCACCACCACGCCCGTGAAGATCGCACCCGGAATGACGCCGGCGCAGCAGGAGAAGGCCAGCACCGAGAGGAAGCGCAACGTGTCCGGCAGGACGCTGGAGAGCATCGCCACGTCGGTCACGATCATCACCGCGGCGGCCGCCAGGATCAGCATGCCGCGCCGCACGCCGTGCGCGATCAGCCAGCCGCCGCCGATGTTGCCGGGAATGTTCACCAGGACCATCAGCGCGGTGAGGAAGGACGCCCACGCGGGCGCCGCGCCGCGCTCGTCCACGAGGAAAGTGGGCAGCCAGATCATGACGGACGTCCACTGCGCGACGTAGAAGGCGAAGAGCAGGGCGAGCGCAATGCTGCCGGGCTGGCGCAACGATTCGAGCGCGAGCTTCACGGAGCTGACGCCGCCGTAGCGGGGCGCGGGCGCCATGCGCCAGACGAGAACGAAGCACAGCGTCGCGGCGATCGAGAACGTGATCCAGATGCTGCGCCAGCCCCACGCGGCCAGGAAGAGTGGCGCCACGAGGATCGCCAGGCTGCCGCCGGAAGGCATGTAGGCGCTCCAGAGTCCCATCGCCTTGGGCCGCGCCGTCGCGTCCGCGCAGGCGGCCATGAGCGCGGAACCGGCGACCGCGAACAGGATGAAGCCGACGCCCTCGAAGAAGCGCGAAACCAGCAGGCTGGGGTAATCCCACGCGGCGGCGCCGAACAGCCCCGCCAGGGCCATCACCGCCAAGCCTGCGAGGCCGAGGCGCTTGTGCCCGAAGCGGTCGCACAGCACCCCCACGAACATGCCGACCGCGAGGCCGATGAGGTTGAAAGTAGTGGCGATGAATCCGGATTCGACGAGCGTCAGGCCGAGCTCGGCACGCTGCGCCGGGAGCGAGGGAGGAACCTTGCCGATGTACGCGCCGCAGACGAGCCCGCCGGCGAACACTGCCCAAACCGCCGGCCAGCGGATGCCGGCTTTCAAGCGGCGTTGACCGGGATCTTCAGCTCGATGATCTTCTTCTGCCAGTCCGCGGGGCCGCTCTGGTGCACCGAGGTGCCGTTCGCATCCACCGCGACGGTCACCGGCATGTCCTTCACCTCGAACTCGTAGATGGCCTCCATGCCGAGGTCCTCGAAGGCGAGCACCTTCGACTTGCGGATTGCCTTCGCCACCAGATACGCGGCGCCGCCCACGGCGATGAGCGAGGCCGCCTTGTGCTTGCGGATGGCGTCGATGGCGACCTGGCCGCGCTCGCCCTTGCCCACCATGGCGATGAGGCCGGTCCTGCCGAGCATGGTTTCCACGAACTTGTCCATGCGCGTGGCGGTGGTCGGGCCGGCAGGCCCCACGACCTCGTCGCGCACGGGATTCACCGGGCCGACGTAGTAGATGACGCGGTTGGTGAAGTCCACGGGCAGCTTCTGCCCCGTGTCCAGCATGTTCTGGATGCGCTGGTGCGCGGCGTCGCGCCCGGTCAGCAGCTTGCCGGAGAGGAGGAGCGTTTCGCCCGGCTTCCATTGCGCCACGGCGGCCTTCGTCAGCGCATCGAGATTGACGCGCCGTGCATCCTTGGCGGCCGACCAGGTGACCTTGGGCCAGTCCTCGAGCGACGGCGCCTCGAATTCCGCCTGCCCGGAGCCGTCGAGCACGAAGTGCGCATGCCTCGTCGCCGCGCAGTTCGGGATCATCGCGATCGGCTTGTTGGCCGCATGCGTGGGATAGGAGAGGATCTTCACGTCGAGCACGGTGGAAAGGCCGCCCAGGCCCTGCGCGCCGATGCCGAGCGCGTTCACCTTGTCGTAGAGCTCGATGCGCAGCTCTTCGTACTTGTCGCGCGGCCCGCGCGCCTTGAGCTCCGCCATGTCGATCGGCTCCATCAGGGCCTCTTTCGCCATCAGCATGGCTTTCTCGGCGGTGCCGCCGATGCCGATGCCGAGCATGCCCGGCGGGCACCAGCCCGCGCCCATGGTGGGCACCGTCTTCAGCACCCAATCCACGACCGAGTCCGAAGGGTTGAGCATCGCGAACTTCGCTTTGGCTTCGGACCCGCCGCCTTTCGCCGCCACATCCACTTCGAGTTTGTCGCCCGGCACCAGCTCGGTATTGATGACCGCGGGCGTGTTGTCCTTCGTATTGCGGCGCGCGAACTGCGGGTCTTCCAGCACGGAGGCACGCAGCATGTTGTCGGGATGATTGTAGGCTCGGCGGACGCCCTCGTTCACGGCGTCGGCCAGCGAACCCTTGAAGCCCTCGAAGCGCACGCCCATGCCGACTTTGAGGAACACATTGACGATGCCGGTGTCCTGGCAGATCGGCCGGTGGCCTTCCGCGCACATGCGCGAATTGGTGAGGATCTGCGCGATGGCGTCGCGCGCGGCGGGCGACTGCTCGCGCTCGTAGGCGCGGCCGAGCGCCTGGAGGTAGTCGGCCGGGTGGTAGTAGGAGATGAACTGCAGCGCGTCGGCGACGCTCTGCACCAGGTCGGCGTAGCGGATGGCAGTCACGGCGTTACTCCCGTGAGGCGTGCGCCGCCAGTGGATAGGGCAGCATGATGCGGTCGATGGCGGCGATGGCGACTGCGGAAACCAGGAAGGTGACGTGGATGGTGACCTGCCAGAACATGGTCTTCTCGTCCAGATTCTGCGCGTTGATGAAGGTCTTGAGCAGGTGGATCGAGGAGATGCCGATGATCGCGGTGGCGAGCTTGACCTTCAGCACGTTGGCGTTGACGTGCGAAAGCCATTCGGGCTCATCCGGGTGGCCTTCGAGGTGCAGCCGCGACACGAAGGTCTCGTAGCCGCCGATGGTGACCATGATCAGCAGGTTCGAGATCATCACCACGTCGATCAGGCCGAGCACCGTGAGCATGATCATGGTTTCGTCGAACTTGCCGGCCTCGGCAACGAGGTGCCACAGCTCGCGCATGAACTGCACGACGTAGACGCACTGGGCGACGATCAGGCCGAAATACAGGGGCAGCTGCAGCCAGCGGCTGCCGAACAGCAACCAAGGCAGGGGTTTCAGGGTCTTGGCGGTTTGCATTGCCGAAACAGGAGGGTTGCGGAAGCCGCGTAATCTAGCATAGGCTTGATTCAATATCGTTATTTGCGTAAGCGCGGTGTAAGTCGCAGGCACAAGAATCGCCGCGGACAAGGAGAGGAGAGCAGCCATGGCATCCACCATCGAGTCGGTCCTGCAGGAGACGCGGGTTTTCCCGCCCTCGGCGGACTTCGTCCGGCAGGCCAACATTTCCGGCATGGAGGGATACCGCAAGCTGTGCGATGAGGCCGAGCGCGATTTCGAGGGCTTCTGGGGCCGCCTGGCGAAAGAGCATGTGCTCTGGCACAAGCCTTTCACCAAGGTGCTGGACGAATCCAAGGCGCCGTTCTACCGCTGGTTCTACGACGGCGAGCTGAACGCCTCCTACAACTGCCTCGATCGGCACCTGAAAACGCAGCCGGACAAGGTGGCGATCATCTTCGAAGCCGACGACGGCAAGGTGACGAAGATCACCTACAAGGCGCTGTACCACGAGGTGTGCAAGCTGGCCAACGCGCTCAAGGCGCATGGCGTGAAGACGGGCGACCGCGTGCTGATCTATATGCCGATGTCGATCCAGGTGGTGGTGGCGATGCAGGCCTGCGCGCGCATCGGCGCCACGCACTCGGTCGTGTTCGGCGGTTTCTCCGCCAAGTCCCTGCAGGAGCGCATCATCGACGCCGGGGCCACGGAGGTCATCACCGCCGACGGGCAGTTCCGCGGTGGCAAGGAAATTCCCCTGAAGCCCGTGGTGGACGAAGCATTCGCGATGGGCGGATGCGAGAAGGTGCGCAACGTCATCGTCTACAAGCGCAGCGGCAGCGCGGTGGCGATGCAGGCGCCGCGCGACAAGTGGTGGGACGACGTGGTGAAGAGCCAACCGGATCACTGCGAGCCGACCTGGGTGAACGCCGAGCACCCGCTGTTCATCCTGTACACCTCGGGCTCCACCGGCAAGCCGAAAGGCGTGCAGCACTCCACCGGCGGCTACCTGCTGTGGGCGGCCCTCACGATGAAGTGGGTGTTCGACAACAAACCGAGCGACGTCTTCTGGTGTACCGCGGACGTGGGCTGGGTGACGGGACACACTTACATCACCTACGGTCCGCTCGCGGTGGGCACCACGGAAGTGATGTTCGAAGGCGTGCCGACGTATCCGGACGCCGGCCGGTTCTGGAAGATCATCCAGGATCACAAGGTGAACGTGTTCTATACGGCGCCGACGGCGATCCGCTCGCTCATCAAGGCGGGCGGCGAGCTGCCGAAGCAGTACGACCTCAAGTCGCTGCGCATCCTCGGCACGGTGGGCGAGCCGATCAACCCCGAGGCGTGGATGTGGTATCACGAGACGGTGGGCGGCGGCCGCTGCCCGATCGTGGATACGTGGTGGCAGACGGAGACGGGCGGCCACCTCATTTCACCGCTGCCCGGCGTGACGCCCACCAAGCCGGGATCGTGCACCTTCCCGCTGCCCGGAATCATGACGGACATCGTCGACGAAACCGGACAGTCGGTGGGCAGGGGCAAGGGCGGCATCCTGGTGATCAAGCGCCCGTGGCCGTCCATGATCCGCACCATCTGGGGCGATGCGGAGCGCTTCAGGAAGAGCTACTACCCCGACGATTTTCACGGCAAGTACTACCTCGCCGGCGACGGCGCCAGCACCGACCAGGACGGGTACTACCGCATCATGGGCCGCATCGACGACGTGCTGAACGTCTCCGGGCATCGCCTCGGCACCATGGAGATCGAGTCGGCGCTGGTGGCGAACACCAAGCTGGTGGCGGAGGCCGCCGTGGTCGGGCGGCCCGACGAGCTGACGGGGGAGGCGGTGTGCGCATTCGTGGTCCTCAAGGGACCGCGCCCGAACGGGGAGGAGGCGAAGAAGATCGCGCAGGAGCTGCGCAACTGGGTGGCCAAGGAGATCGGCGCGATCGCGCGTCCCAAGGACATCCGCTTCGGCGACAACCTGCCCAAGACGCGCTCCGGCAAGATCATGCGGCGGCTGCTGCGCGCCATCGCCAAGGGCGAGGAGATCAAGCAGGACGTCTCCACGCTCGAGAATCCGGCCATCCTGGAGCAGTTGAAGCAGTCCATGTGACGCCTCGTCCGTGAGGGCTGCAAGGGAGCGACGTGGGGGAAACTGACCGCAAGGGGCAGCGCATGGTTGCACTGTGCATGCTCGGTTGCGTGCTGTTCAATTTCCCCGTGCTGGCGCTGTTCAACGTCCCGGGCGCGCTGTTCGGCGTGCCCTTGATCTACGCCTACATCTTCCTCGCCTGGGCGCTGCTCATCGCGTTGATGGCCTGGGCGGTGGAGCGGCGGGAATAGCGCTCCGCCGATGCTCCAGGGCTGGGTCATCGCAGTCACGTCGTTCGCCTACCTGGGGCTGCTGTTCGGGATTGCGTACTACGCCGACAAGCGCGCCGACGCCGGCCGCTCGCTCATCTCGAATCCCTATATCTACGCGCTGTCCCTGGCGGTGTACGCGACGGCGTGGACCTTCTACGGCAGCGTGGGGCGCGCGGCGAGCGATGGCATCGGCTTCCTGCCGATCTACATCGGCCCCACGCTGATGATCGCGCTGTGGTGGCTGGTGATGCGCAAGGTGCTGCGCATCAGCAAGGAGAACCGCATCACCTCGCTCGCCGACTTCATCGCCTCGCGCTACGGCAAGAGCGCGCTGCTCGGCGGCGTCGTGACGGTGATCGCGGTGGTCGGCATCCTGCCCTACATCTCGCTGCAGCTGAAGGCGGTGTCGAACAGCTTCACCATCGTGCTGCAGTATCCGGAGATCGTGATGCCCGCCAAAGTGGGCGCGATCCCCATCCTGCAGGATACCGCGCTGTGGGCGGCGCTCATCCTGGCGCTGTTCACCATCCTGTTCGGCACGCGCCACCTGTACTCGGCCGAGCACCACGAGGGCATGGTGGCCGCGATCGCCTTCGAGTCGCTGGTCAAGCTGCTGGCGTTCCTGGCCGTCGGCCTGTTCGTGACCTTCGGCATCTACGACGGCTTCGGCGACGTGTTTTCGCGCGCGGCGGGCGACGACGCGCTGCGCCCGCTGCTCACCCCGCTCGAGGGCGTGGCCGGCGGCTACGCCAGCTGGGTGTGGCTCACGGTGCTGTCGATGCTTGCCATCATGTTCCTGCCGCGCCAGTTCCAGGTCACGGTGATCGAGAACACGGACGAAAGGCACCTCAACAAGGCCATCTGGCTGTTCCCGCTGTACATGCTGGCGATCAACGTGTTCGTGCTGCCGATCGCCTTCGGCGGCAGGCTGCACTTTCCCGACGGCTCGGTGGACGCCGACACCTTCGTGCTCACCCTGCCGATGGCGGAGAAGCAGGAGTGGCTCGCGCTGCTGGTGTTCATCGGCGGGCTGTCGGCGGCGACCGGCATGGTGATCGTGGAGACGATCGCGCTGTCCACCATGGTGTGCAACGACCTGGTGATGCCGGTGCTGCTGCGCATGCGCAGCCTGCGGCTGAATGAGCGCGCCGACCTCACCGGCCTGCTGCTGGGCATCCGGCGCGGCTCGATCCTGCTGATCCTGCTGCTCGGCTTCCTGTACTTCCGGCTCGCCGGCGAGGCCTACGCGCTGGTGTCCATCGGCCTGATCTCGTTCGCCGCCGTTGCGCAGTTCGCTCCGGCCGCGCTGGGGGGCATTTTCTGGAAGGACGGCACGCGCCGCGGCGCGCTGGCGGGCCTGGTCGCGGGTTTCGCGGTCTGGTTCTACACGCTGCTGCTGCCCGCGCTGGCGCGTTCCGGCTGGCTGCCGATCGGGCTGCTCGAGCAAGGCCCGTTCGGCATCGCGCTGCTCAAGCCGCTGGAGCTCTTCGGCCTGTCGGGTCTGGACCAGATGACGCACGCCATGCTCTGGAGCATGCTGGCGAACCTGGGGGCGTACGTCCTGGTCTCGCTGCTGGACTCCCCGGGCGCGGAAGAGCACCGGCAGGCGAGCCTGTTCGTGGACGTGTTCAAGCGCTCGGGCGACGCGCCGGCCCGCTTCTGGCGCGGCACGGCCTCGGCGACTGACCTTCACCATCTGCTGACGCGCTTCCTCGGCGGCGAGGCGGCGGACGATGCCTTCGGCGGCTACGCCCGGCGCAAGGGGGTGCGCTGGCCCGAGCAGCCGCTGCTGGCGGATGCGGAATTCGTGCACCACGTCGAGACCCAGCTGGCCGGCGCCATCGGCGCCGCCTCGGCCCGCATCATGGTCGCCTCGGCGGTCAAGGAGGAGGCGCTCACGCTGGAAGAAGTGCGCAAGATCCTCGACGAGGCCTCGCAGGTGGTGATGTACAGCCACCGGCTGGAGCAGAAGTCGCGCGAGCTCGAGGCGGCGAGCACGGAGCTGCGCGCCGCCAACGAGCGCCTCAAGGAGCTCGACCGCATGAAGGACGATTTCGTCTCCACCGTAAGCCACGAGCTGCGCACGCCGCTGACCTCCATCCGGGCGTTCGCAGAGATCCTGCTCGCCAATCCCGACGTGGGGCAGACGCAGCGCCAGCAGTTCGTCGGCATCATCGTCAAGGAGACCGAGCGCCTGACGCGGCTCATCAACCAGGTCCTCGATCTTGCCAAGCTGGAATCGGGCAGCGCCGAGTGGCACGTCACGCGCCTCGACATGCGTGAGCTCGTCGGCGACGCACTCGCCGGGATGAGCCAGGTGTTCACCGAGAAGGGCATCCAGGTGGTGGCCCACCTGCCGGAGCGCGTCGCGCCGGTCAGCGCCGACCTGGATCGCGTGATCCAGGTGCTGCTGAACCTGCTGTCGAACGCCGTAAAGTTCTGCGATCAGGCGCAGGGGCGCATTGAGGTGACGCTGGAGAACGTCGGGGACTGGGTGCGCGTCGACGTGCGCGACAACGGCCCGGGAATCGATGCGACGGACCAGAAGCTCATCTTCGAGAAGTTCCGGCAGGCGGGCGATACGCTCACCGGCAAGCCGCAGGGGACCGGGCTCGGCCTGCCCATCAGCCGCCAGATCGTCGAGCACCTGGGCGGGCGGCTGTGGGTCGAGAGCCGTCCCGGCGCCGGCGCCTGCTTTTCCTTCACCTTGCCGGCGCTGAGGCAGGCGGCGGCCCCCGCTGCGATGGCCGGCGCGGTGAACTGACGCCGACCGGCCCGAAGGAGTGCATCGCATGGCCCGCAAAGTGCTGATCGCGGATGACGAGCAGAACATCGTCATTTCGCTCGAATTCCTCCTGAAGCGCGAAGGCTTCGAGGTGCTGGTGGCGGGCGACGGCGACGCGGCTCTGCAGATGGTGGCCGAGCACCACCCGGACCTGGTGCTGCTCGATGTGATGATGCCCAAGCGCAACGGCTATGAAGTCTGCCAGCGCATGCGCGAGCGCCCCGAATGGCGGGACATCAAGATCGTCATGCTCTCGGCGAAGGGGCGCGAGGTCGAAGTGAGCAAGGGTGTGTCGGTGGGAGCCGACCTCTATGTGACCAAGCCGTTTTCCAACGCGGAACTGGTGGCGCAGATCAACGCGCTTCTCGCGCCGGCATGAAGGCGCGGCACAAGCTCGTCCTCTGGGTGGTGGTGGTCTATGTGGCGGTGCTCGGCGTGGCGGCAGCGCTCGGCGTGGTGCTCGGCGCGGGCCTGCCGGCGGCGGACCAGCAAACCCTGGGGCGCATCCTGGCTGAGCGCCTGCCGGCACTGGTCTTCGTCGCGGGGATCCTGCTGTTCGTGTGCGCAGCGGCGGTCAAGTGGCTGTTCGCCCAGTACGTCACGGCAGTGCGCGCACTCGCGGAACAGACCACGGTGGTGGCGGGAGCCAATGAAGCGTTTCGCGTCAGCACCGAAGGCGCGCGCGAGGTCGCCGAGGCGGCGGCAGCCATCAATCGCCTGGCGGAGGCGCACCATGCTTTGCGGCGCGACTTCGAGCGGCGCGCACGGGAGTCCGGCGCGCAGCTCGGCGAAGAGCGCAACCGCCTCGCGGCGCTCATGTCCGAGCTTTCCGAGGGCGTGATGGTCTGCAATGCCGAGGGCCGCATCCTGTTGTACAACGACCAGGCGCGTGCGCTGTTTGGCGCCGGGCGTGGCTCGGCCGCGGGGGCTCTCGTCGGACTCGGGCGCTCGGTGTTCGGGCTGGTCGACCGCGAACAGGTCGCGCATGCCATGGAGAAGCTCCAGCCCAAGGCGAATGCCGGCGAGGCGCCGCCGACCACGCGCTTCGTGGCGGCGACGGCGGCGGGCAGGCTGCTCAGGGTGCGGGCGGCGCCGTTCCGCGATTCGGGCGGGGAGGCGGCGGGCGTCGTCCTGGCGCTGGAAGACGTGACCGGCCTGCTCGGCCAGGAAGCGACCCGGCGCGCCCTGTTGCAGGCGCTCGCCGCGGGCGTGCGCGCTCCGGTGGCCAACATCCGGGCTGCTGCCGAGAATCTGGCGTCGTTCCCCGACATGCCGCCCGAGCGTCGCGCGCGCTTCGTGGAGATCGTGGCGACGGAGTCGCAAGGCCTCACGCAGAAGCTGAACGAGGCCCTGCGCGACTACGCCGATGCGCTCAAGACGAACCTGTCGCTCGAGGACATGCGCGTGCTCGACCTGCTGGAGGTCGCGCGCCAGCGCATCGAGGCTACGCCCGGCGTCCCAACGGAGCTCATCGACGTCGACGAGGCGCTCTGGGTTCGCGTGGACAGCTTCGCATTCGTGCAGGCGCTGGCGTTCCTCGGCACGCGCTTGCGCGAGGAATTCGGCGTGCGCGCGCTGCGCCTGTCGGCGCGCAAGGCGGGCGGTCTCGTCGAGCTGGACCTCGGGTGGACGGGTGCGGGCGTCCCGCACGAGGCGCTGCAGGCATGGGAATCCGCGCCGATGCAGGTCGGCCCCGAAGCGAGCCCGCTCAGCGTGCGCGACGTGCTCGAGCGCCACGGGGGCGAAGTCTGGCTGCAGACTGAGGCCACGGGTGGCGCCCGGCTGCGGTTCCTGGTGCCCGCCGCGGAGGTCGCGCCGGCGGCGCACCGCGCGCCGGCTGCGCCGCTCGAAAGCCGTCCGGAGTACTACGACTTCGACCTGTTCCGCAGCAGCGGCACCGCCACGGCGCAGCAGGAGCGCAGTCTCGCCGAGCTCGCCTACACCGCGTTCGACACGGAAACCACCGGGCTGGAGCCCTCGGCCGGCGACGAGATCATCAGCATCGGCGCGGTGCGCATCGTCAACGGGCGCATGCTCAAGAACGAAGTGTTCGAGCAGCTGGTGGACCCGCGACGGCCCCTGAACAAGGAGTCGATGCGCATTCACGGCATCGCGCCGAGCGCGCTGCAAGGCCAGCCGGGGATCGAGCAGGTGCTGCCGCAGTTCCATCGGTTCTGCGAAGATACCGTGCTCGTCGCGCACAACGCCGCCTTCGACATGCGCTTCCTGGAGCTGAAGGAGACGAGCGCCGGCGTCAAGTTCGCGCAGCCGGTGCTGGACACGCTGCTGCTGTCGGCGGCCGTGCACCCGGCACAGCAGGACCACCGCCTCGAGTCGATTGCGGAGCGCCTGGGCGTGCGCCTGATCGGCCGCCACACCGCGCTCGGGGATGCGCTGCTGACGGGGGAGATCTTCCTCAAACTGATCCCGCTGCTCGCCGAGCGCGGCGTGCTCACGCTGCGCCAGGCGCTGGAAACGTCGCGCGAGACCTACTATGCGCGGCTGCAGTACTGAGAGGTCGGTCCCATGCTAGAGCAGAGCGACGCGCTGGATCGCCGGCTCGCCGGCGAGCAGCAGACCTTCGCGCGACCGCTGCGCTCGCTCATGCAGCGCGCGCCGGTCACCTGCGATGCGCAGCGCACGCTTGCGGAGGCGGCCGCGTTGATGCGCGCGGAACGGGTCGGATCGGTCGTGGTGTTGGATGCCGGCGGGCGACCGGTGGGCATCGTGACCTCGCACGACATGGTGAGGGTCACGGCGGAAGACGCGCGGCACAAGCGCCTGGACGAGGTCATGACGCGCGATCCGGTGACGCTGCCCTCGCACGCGCTCGCTTACGAGGCTGCCATCCTCATGACCTCGCGCGCAATTCGCCACATCCTGGTCACGGACGAAGGCCGGCTGGTGGGCATCGTGTCCGAGCGTGACCTGTTTGCGCTGCAGCGGCTGGGCCTGGGGGAGATCACCACGGCATTGAGGCTCGCCGGGGACGTTCAAGCCCTGGCCCGCGTTGCCGCCGAGATCCGCAAGCTGACGGTGCTGCTCGTGGGGCAGGGCGTGTCGCCGGAGCAGCTCACGCTTTTCGTGTCGGTCCTCAACGACCGCCTGAGCCAGCGCGTGATCGAGATCGTGCGCAAGCGCTACGACCTCGAGCGCGTGAGCTGGTGCTGGCTGGCGTTTGGCAGCGAGGGACGCTTCGAGCAGACCCTGAGCACCGATCAGGACAACGGCCTGGTATTCGTCACGCACGACGGCGCTCCTGCCGAGCCCGCGCGCGCCCGTTTGCTGCCGTTTGCGCGAGACGTGAACGAGGCGCTCGACGCTTGCGGCTTTCCGCTGTGCAAGGGCAACGTCATGGCATCGAACTCCGCGCTGTGCCTGTCTCTCGAGGAATGGCAGGGGAAGATGGCCGGCTGGATCGCGACCACGTCGCCCAAGGCATTGCTGGACGCGGCGATCTGCTTCGATTTCCGCTCGCTTCACGGCGACGCCACGCTGGCGGTTGCGCTGCGCGAGTGGGTATCGGCGCGCATTCGCAGCCAGCCGGCGTTCCTGCGCCACATGGCGGAAGCGGCGCTGCGGGCACAGCCCGGGCTCACCCGCTTCGGCAGGTTCGCGACCGCAGAAGGTGCCGGCGCAGGCGAAGTGCTCAACTTGAAATTGCAGGGCGCGCGCATCTTCGTCGATGCGGCCCGGATCCACGCCCTCGCCCTCGGCGCGCCGCAGACCAATACCGCCGATCGCCTGCGCGCCGTGCGCGATGCGCGCGCGATTGGCGCAGAGGAAGCGGCGGCTGCGGTGGACGCCTTCTACCTGATCCAGCGATTGCGGCTGCAGGCGCAGGTGCTGCGTCCCGATGGGGAGCCGGAAGCCGCCAATCAAATCGTTCCTGCGGACCTCAATCGGTTGGCGAAATCGTGCCTCAAGGAGGCGCTGCGAATCGCGCGGGACATGCAGAAGCGGCTCGCGCTGGATTACCAGCTCTAGGGCTACTGCAGCGCACCATTTGGCGTAATTGTTGAAAACTGTAAGATACTCGTAAGGCTGCTACATCAGGATTTGGCGGCTATCACCCAGGGGAGGGTTCGATGCAGCTCACGGAGAAGCACAACGAGTACTGGCGCAAGAATCTCGTCTACACGGGGATCCTGCTGTTCATCTGGTTCCTGGTCACCTTCGTCGAAGCCTGGTATGCGCGGGAACTGAACGGCATCACGTTCCTGGGCTTCCCGCTCGGGTTCTACATGTCGGCACAAGGCTCGCTCGCCATCTACGTGGCGATCATCGGCATCTACGCGATCCTGATGCGCAAGCTCGACCTGGAGTACAACGTGGATGAGGGGGACAGCGAATGAGCAGCCAGGTCTTTTCGCAGAAGACGTTCAACCAGTCGCTGAAGAAGTACTACACCTTCTATACCGGCGGCTTCATCGCCTTCGTGCTGGCGCTCGCGGTGGCCGAGCAGGTCGGCATGTCGCGCGCCTGGATCGGCTACTGGTTCCTGTTCGCGACCATCGGCCTGTATGCCGGCATCGGCATCATGAGCCGGACCGCGGAGGTTGCCGAATACTACGTGGCGGGCCGCCGCGTGCCGGCGTTCTTCAACGGCATGGCGACCGGCGCCGACTGGATGAGCGCGGCGTCCTTCATCGGCATGGCCGGCACGCTGTTCCTGGGCGGATATGACGGGCTCGCCTGGGTCATGGGATGGACCGGGCGGCTACTGCCTGGTGGCGCTGTTTCTTGCGCCCTACCTGCGCAAGTTCGGCCAGTTCACGATCCCGGACTTCCTCGCCGAGCGCTACGGCGGCAACGTGGTCCGCACCATCGGCATTATTTCGGCGATCACCTGTTCCTTCGTCTACGTCGTGGCGCAGATCTACGGCGTGGGACTGATCACCAGCCGGTTCACCGGCCTGGAGTTCGGCATCGGCGTGTTCGTCGGCCTCTCCGGCATTCTGGTGTGCTCGATGCTGGGCGGCATGAAGGCGGTGACCTGGACGCAGGTGGCCCAGTACATCATTCTCATCATCGCGTACATGACGCCGGTGGTATGGCTGGGGATCAAGCACACCGGTATCCCGGTGCCACAGTTCGCGTACGGCTACACGCTGCAGAAGGTCGAGTGCGCTGGAGAAGAAGATCACCGCGGATCCGAAGGAGCAGGAGGTCCGCAAGATCTTCGCCGACCGGGCAGCCGCAGGAACGGCAGCGCTCGCCGCGCCGGACAAGGCGTATGCCGACGGCAAGGCAAAGGTCGAGAAGGACCTTGCGGATGCCAAGGCGGCGAATGCGCCCGCCGACAAGATCGCTGCGGCCGAAAAGGCGGTTGCGGCCTATCCCAAGGACGTAGATGCGGCGAAGGCCGGGTGGACGCGCGAAACGGGCCTTGCGGCGCGCGCCGCGCCACCGCGCCCGCATGCCCAGGCGTTCTCCGGGCAAGGATGAGGCGGCGCAGAATACCGCGCGCCTGAACTTCATCGGCATCGTGTTCTGCATGATGTTCGGCACTGCGGCGCTGCCCCACATCCTGATGCGCTACTACACCACGCCCAGCGTGCAGCAGGCGCGCGTGTCGGTGTTCTGGTCCCTGTTCTTCATCTTCCTGCTGTACTTCACTGCGCCCTGCCTGGCAGTGCTCGCCAAGTACGACATGTACTCGCACCTGGTGGGCAGCTCGTTCGCCTCGCTTCCGGCGTGGGCGGCGGCATGGGCAAAGGTGGATCCGGGGCTGCTGAACATCACCGACATCAACAAGGACGGCATCGTGCAGTGGGCCGAGGTGGTGATCGGCGGCGACCTGATCGTGCTGGCGACGCCGGAAATCGCGGGCTTGCCCTACGTCGTATCGGGGCTGGTCGCGGCCGGCGGCCTGGCGGCGGCGCTCTCGACCGCGGACGGGCTTCTGCTGACGATCGCCAACGCCCTGTCGCACGACCTGTACTACAAGATGATCGACCCGCATGCTTCGACGGCGAAGCGCGTCACGATCTCCAAGGCCCTGCTGGTGGTCGTGGCGATCATCGCGGCCTACGTGACGTCGCTCAAACCGGGAGACATCCTGTTCCTGGTGGGTGCGGCGTTCTCACTGGCGGCTTCGGCGTTCTTCCCGCCGCTGGTGATGGGCGTGTTCTGGAAGCGTGCCAACAAGTGGGGCGCCATCATCGGCATGGCCGCGGGTCTCGCGATCTGCGTCTACTACATGGTCACCCGCTATCCGTTCTTCGGCATCAACATGCCGCTGTGGTTCGGCCTGAGCCCGGTGTCGGCGGGCATGTTCGGACTGCCGCTTGGCGTGATCACGATCTTCGTCGTGAGCCTGCTGACCGCGCCGCCGTCGCGGGAGGTGCAGGAGCTGGTAGAGCACGTGCGCTACCCGCACCTGAGGGGTGATACGGTGGTCAGCGAAGCTAGATAGCGACTGCTCGAAGACTCGGACAAGGCCCGCTTCGGCGGGCTTTGTTTTTTCAGGCGACGAAAGGGTCGATCAAACCACGAGATCCTTCACCAGATAGTTCAGGTCGCTGCGGCTGGACTCGATGATCAGTCGCCGCGCCATGCGCGGGTCGAAGCGCACGAGATGCAGGGCGACGGCCTTGAGCTTGTCGGGATTGTTGGTCGCATGGTGAGCCATCCCGAGGGCATACCAGGCGTGGGGATTCATCGGCTGGAGGTTCGCCGCCTGCTCGAGTGCCGCGGCAGCCTGCGCGTGCTGGCCCAGGTGCGCGTGGCAGAGCCCCATCCCGTACCAGGCGCGGTCAATCTTGGGATTCAGGCGGGTGGATTCCCGGAATGACTGGATGGCGTGCTCGAAGTGGCCGAGCTTCTCGCAGACGTAGCCGAGGTTGAAATGCGCGGTCGCGTTGCCGGGATCCAAGAGCAGCACGGCGCGGAAAGTTTGCTCCGCCTCCTCAAAGCGCTGCAGCGAGGCAAGCGTAAAAGCCAGGCGGTTGGCGCTGCGGTGAAAATCGGGCTTCAGGCGCAGCGCGGCGCGATATGCCTCGATCGCATCGGCCGGACGCCTGAACGCCTCCAGCAGGCGGCCGCGCAGGTAAGATAGCCAGTGGTCCATCGAATTGTCCCGTCCGGGGTCCCTTGTACGACATTATCGTCATTCTGAAAGCGCTGACCGAGGTGGCGGGCGTCGCCTTCCTCGGGCAGGGCGTGCTCTGGGTGCTGGCCGGCGCCAGGCGCGACCAGAACATCGTCTACAACCTGTTCAAGACCATCACCTCGCCGGTCACGAAATTCACGCGCCGCATCACGCCGCGCTTCATTATCGACGCGCATATCGGCCTGGTCGCCTTCTTCCTGCTTATCGTGTTGTGGCTGGTGCTGACCGCGTTCAAGATCAAGCTGGTGCTGGACAGCGCGCCCGCCGCGTCCTGAGAAGAGCACCTGGCGGCGCGCGTTTGCTAGAATCTGCGCCTTGCGCGAATCCGGAGAGATGGCCGAGCGGCTGAAGGCGCACGCTTGGAAAGCGTGTATACGTTAATAGCGTATCGTGGGTTCGAATCCCACTCTCTCCGCCAGATCCGTGCGCGAAAAAGAAAACGTCCTGAGGCTCGCGCCCCAGGACGTCGAAGCCACCGCAGTTGATGGGCCGCGGTGGAGGAGGATGGCCCTCAAAGACTAGGGCAGCAGGCAATCGAGCGCCTGACTGGATGCTGACGGCGCGCTTACGGCATAATTGATCCTTGTACGCACGTCCTACGGCGGGCCTCCCCGCATTGCAGCCTGGTGAACCTGGTCAGGTCCGGAAGGAAGCAGCCACAGCTGGATCCTGCAGGTGCCGGGGTTCAGGCTCGCCACCAAGTCGGGTTCGAAGGGGGGACTGCGGTCCCCCCTTCGGAACCCCCCTGCTAGGATTTGCGCAATGAGCTACCAGGTGCTGGCGCGCAAGTGGCGGCCGCGCGACTTCGCGTCGCTGGTGGGGCAGGAACACGTGGTGCGCGCGCTGCGCCACGCGCTGGAGCAGAAGCGCCTGCATCACGCCTACCTGTTCACGGGCACGCGCGGCGTCGGCAAGACCACGCTGGCGCGCATCCTGGCAAAGTGCCTCAACTGCGAGTCCGGCGTGACCCCCGAGCCCTGCGGGAAGTGCTCTGCTTGCGTGGAGATCGACGGCGGTCGCTTCGTCGACCTGCTCGAAGTCGACGCCGCCACCAACACGAGAGTGGACGAGATGCGCCAGCTGCTCGACACGGCGCAGTACGCGCCGACGCGCGGCCGCTACAAGGTCTACGTCATCGACGAAGTCCACATGCTGTCGAGCTCGGCCTTCAACGCGATGCTGAAGACGCTCGAAGAGCCGCCCGAGCACCTGAAGTTCATCCTCGCCACGACCGACCCGCAGAAGATCCCGGTGACGGTGCTGTCGCGCTGCCTGCAGTTCAACTTGAAGCAGATGCCGGCGGCGGCGATCACCGCCCACCTGCGCCGGCTCCTGGAGGCGGAGCAATTGCCCTTTGAAGCGGGCGCGCTCCCGCTCCTGGCGCATGCAGCCTCCGGCAGCATGCGCGACGCGCTTTCACTGCTCGACCAGGCGATTGCGCATGGCGGCGGCGGCGTGAGCGCCGCCGACGTGCGTGACATGCTGGGCGCGGTGGACCAGAGCTACCTATTGCGCGCGCTGGAGGCGCTGGCGTCGCAGGACGGCGCGGGATTGCTGGCGATCGCCGATGAAATGCAGGCGCGCAGCCTGTCCTTCGACACTGCGCTCCAGGACCTGGCCGGCCTGTTGCTGAAGCTGGCACTGGTGCATGCAGTGCCCGACGCCCTGGACGCGGACCTGCCGGACCGGGACCGCCTGCTGGCGCTGGCGCGCCGCCATGACGCCGAGACCGTGCAGCTCTATTACCAGATTGCCTTGCAAGGTCGCGAAGACCTCGTACTTGCGCCCGACGAGTACGCCGGCTTCGTCATGACCCTGCTGCGCATGCTTGCGTTTCGCCCCGAGGTCGGGCCCGTTCTCGCCGCGGACACGCCCACGCGGGCGCCCGCTAGAGGAGCCGCGCCCACACGAGCCGTTGCGCCCGCGCCAGCGCTTGCCCCTGCTACGACAACGCGACCGGCCAAGCCGAGCTCGAATGGTACGGGCAATGGCCCCGGTTCCATGTCACCGATCGCTTTCGACGGCGACTGGCCGGGCCTGGTCGGGCGCTTGCCGATCGCGGGCGCGGTCCGGGAACTCGCGCGCAACACGGCAATCGCGAGATTCGCGGACGGGCTCATCGAGCTCGTGGTGCCGAAATCGATGGGTCATCTCGCCGAGCGCGGCTACCAGGAGAAGTTGAAAGCGGCGCTGGAGCAGCATTTTGGCCGGCCGCTCACGCTGAAGGTGGCGCCGGGCGAAGCGGCAGGGTCGACGGCAGCGGCTCTGGAGGCGGGTGCACGCGAGGCGAAGCGCGCCGAGGCGGCGCAGGCCGTGCAGGGCGACAAGTTCGTTCAGGATCTGGTCGACATGTTCGATGCAAAGGTGATCGGCTCGTCCATCAGGGCGAACGGCGACAAGGGCTAGGGCCGGAGGCGAAGATGCGCGGAAATATCGGACAGTTGATGAAGCAGGCGCAGATGATGCAGGAGAACATGCGCCGCATGCAGGACCAGCTCGGCGCCATCGAAGTCGAAGGGCAGGCGGGCTCGGGCATGGTCAAGGTGGTGATGACCTGCAAGCATCAGGTGAGGCGTGTCGCGATCGATCCGTCGCTCATCGGCGAAGAGCGCGAGATGCTGGAGGACCTGCTGGTTGCCGCGTTCAACGACGCCGCGCAGCGCGTGGATGCGACGGTCGCCGAGAAGATGGGCAGCGTGACCGCGGGCATGGGCCTGCCGCCCGGTCTGAAGCTCCCCTTCTGAGGGACCGTGACCCGGGATCCGGTTCCGAGCGCGCACAGCCTTGAGCGCCTGATCGAGGCCCTGCGGGCGCTTCCAGGCGTCGGGCCGCGCTCGGCTCAGCGCATGGCCTACTATCTGCTGCAGCACGAGCGGCCGGGCGCCGAATTGCTCGCGCGGGCTCTTGCGGATGCGCTGGCCACGGTGCGTCATTGCTCGAAGTGCAACAACTTCACCGAGGAGGAAGTCTGCACCCTGTGCCGTTCACCGCGCCGCGATCGCACGCTGCTGTGCGTGGTGGAGACCCCTGCCGATCTCGCCATGGTGGAGCAGACCTCCACCTATGCAGGCATGTACTTCGTGCTGATGGGGCGGCTCTCGCCCCTGGACGGGGTGGGACCCAGGGAGATCGGCCTGGAGCGGCTGCTTGCGCGCGTGAGCGACGGCGAGGTGGCGGAGGTGATCCTCGCCACCAATTTCACCAATGAGGGCGAGGCGACGGCGCATTACATCGCGGAAATGGTGCGCGCGCGCCAACTCAAGGTCAGCCGCATTGCCCGCGGCGTTCCCATGGGGGGCGAGCTGGAGTACGTCGATGTCGGCACCTTGTCGCAGGCGCTCCTCGATCGGCGCGGAATCGAGTAAGATTTTTTCGTTCGCCGGCACCTACAAGACCTGCAGTTCACCGGGAGGAGAAGTCAGATGAAACCTGCAATCCACGCATTGGCCGCGGTACTGGCATGCGCCGCGGCAACTGCCGCTCAAGCCCAGCTGGAAAAGCGGGATGTCCACATCGCCGTCGGCGGACAAGCGTCGTTCTACTACCTCCCGCTGACGATCGCGGAGCGCCAGGGCTACTTCAAGGACGAGGGGCTCAATGTGAAGATCAGCGACTTCGCGGGCGGCGCCATCGCCTTGCGCGCGGTCGTCGGCGGTAGCGCCGATGTCGTCTCGGGCGCCTACGAGCACACGATCAGCCTGCAGTCCAAGAAGCAGTACTTCCAGGCCTTCGTCGCACAGGGCCGCCTGCCGCAGATCGCCTTCGGCGTCGCCACCAGCAAGGCCGGCGCCATCAAGTCGATGAAGGATCTCAAGGGCCTCAAGGTGGGCGTGAGCGCTCCGGGCTCAAGCACGCACAACCTGGTAAAGCAATTGCTGTCCAAGGCGGGCCTCGATCCCAGCAAGGATGTCGCCGTGATCGGCGTCGGCCTCGGCGCGACCGCGATCAACGCGTTGAAGAGCGGGCAGATCGACGCGATCTCCAATACCGATCCGGTCATGACCAAGCTGGAGCAGGACAATGCCATCAAGATCTTCGCCGACACGCGCACCGTCAAGGGCACCATCGAAGTGTGGGGCGCGCCGCTGCCCGCGGGCTGCCTGCACGCGCCGATCGAGTTCGTGCAGAAGAATCCCAACACGGTGCAGGCGCTGGCCAACGCCATCGTGCGCGCCGACAAGTGGATCGCGAAGGCGAGCGCGACCGACGTGGCGCGCGTGGTGCCGGAATCGCACCTGCTGGGCGACCGCGCCCTGTACCTGTTCTCCTACGACAAGGTGAAGGAAGCGATCTCGCCGGACGGGCTGTTCCCCGAGGCCGGCACCAAGGCGATGGTGCGCGGGCTCGCGGCCTTCGATCCGAACATCAAGCCGGCCGAGATCGACCTGGCGAAGACCTACACCAACGAGTTCGCGAAGAAAGCGAACGCCAAGTACAAGTGACGGCCGCTGCGCTCGCGCTCGAGCGCATCACCTGCACATTCGTCGCGCGCGGCGGCGGGTCCGCGCGCTTTACGGCGCTCAGGGACACGACGCTGGTCGTGGCGCCCGGGGAGTTCGTCTCGGTGGTGGGACCGACGGGCTGCGGCAAGTCCACGCTGCTGAACGTTGCAGCGGGCCTGCTCGATCCGTCGGCGGGCGCAGTTCGCGTCTTTGGCGAGCCACTGGCTGGCGTGAACAGGCACGCGGGGTATCTCTTCCAGACCGAGGCATTGATGCCCTGGCGGAACGCGCTGGACAACGTCACCGCCGGGCTTGAATTCCGTGGCGTTCCGCGCGATGACGCGGTCGCGCAGGCCAGCGAGTGGCTCAAGCGGGTGGGGCTGGGCGGCTTCGGCGACCGCTACCCGCATCAGCTCTCCGGTGGCATGAGAAAGCGCG
>CAVRDW010000001.1:100000-1300224 GCA_963719995.1 uncultured beta proteobacterium
GTGGGAGCCCGCAAGGGTGACCGCGTACCTTTTGTATAATGGGTCAGCGACTTACGTTCGGTAGCAAGCTTAACCGCATAGGGAAGGCGTAGCGAAAGCGAGTCTGAACAGGGCGATTTAGTTGCCGGATGTAGACCCGAAACCAGATGATCTACCCATGGCCAGGCTGAAGGTTGGGTAACACCAGCTGGAGGGCCGAACGAACCACTGTTGCAAAAGTGCGTCGATGAGCCGTGGGTAGGGGTGAAAGGCCAAACAAATCTGGAAATAGCTGGTTCTCCCCGAAAACTATTGAGGTAGTGCCTCGTGAACACACCGTCGGGGGTAGAGCACTGTTATGGCTAGGGGGGCATGGCGCCTTACCAAACCATGGCAAACTCCGAATACCGACGAGTGCTTACACGGGAGACAGTGCACCGGGTGCTAACGTCCGGACACGAGAGGGAAACAACCCAGACCGCCAGCTAAGGCCCCCAAGCGATGGCTAAGTGGGAAACGAGGTGGGAAGGCATAAACAGCCAGGAGGTTGGCTTAGAAGCAGCCACCCTTTAAAGAAAGCGTAATAGCTCACTGGTCGAGTCGTCCTGCGCGGAAGATGTAACGGGGCTCAAGCCATCTGCCGAAGCTGCGGATTCACGCGCAAGCGTGAGTAGTAGGGGAGCGTTCTGTACGTCTGCGAAGCGGAAT
Source organism: uncultured beta proteobacterium (assembly GCA_963719995.1). Taxonomy (GTDB): domain Bacteria; phylum Pseudomonadota; class Gammaproteobacteria; order Burkholderiales; family SG8-39; genus JAABQT01. Next base: position 100,688 of record CAVRDW010000001.1, read on the forward strand.
CGTGAGGTTCCGTGGAGACATCAGAAGTGCGAATGCTGACATGAGTAGCGTTAAACAGGGTGAAAAGCCCTGTCGCCGTAAGCCCAAGGTTTCCTGCGCCACGTTCATCGGCGCAGGGTGAGTCGGCTCCTAAGGCGAGGCCGAAAGGCGTAGCTGATGGAAAACAGGTCAATATTCCTGTACCTCGCCGTGATGCGAAGAGGGGACGGAGAAGGTTATGCAGGCCGGGTGTTGGTTGTCCCGGTTTAAGCGAGTAGGCGTGCCGCGTTGGCAAATCCGCGTGGCTTAGCCGAGACGCGACGACGACTGCCCTTCGGGGCGGGAAGCTGCGGATACCCTGCTCCCAGGAAAAGCCTCTAAGCTCCAGTCACGGCGGGACCGTACCGCAAACCGACACTGGTGGGCGAGATGAGTATTCTCAGGCGCTTGAGAGAACTCGGGAGAAGGAACTCGGCAAATTGACACCGTAACTTCGGAAGAAGGTGTGCCCCTAGTAGGTGAAGTCGCACAGATGGAGCCCAATGGGGCCGCAGAGAATCGGTGGCTGCGACTGTTTATTAAAAACACAGCACTCTGCCAACACGAAAGTGGATGTATAGGGTGTGACGCCTGCCCGGTGCCGGAAGGTTAAATGATGGGGTGCAAGCTCCTGATTGAAGCCCCGGTAAACGGCGGCCGTAACTATAACGGTCCTAAGGTAGCGAAATTCCTTGTCGGGTAAGTTCCGACCTGCACGAATGGCGTAACGCTGGCCACACTGTCTCCTCCCGAGACTCAGCGAAGTTGAAATGGTTGTGATGATGCAATCTACCCGCGGCTAGACGGAAAGACCCCGTGCACCTTTACTGTAACTTTGCATTGGACTGTGAACCGATCTGTGTAGGATAGCTGGGAGGCTTTGAAGCGGTGGCGCTAGCCATCGTGGAGCCGTCGTTGAAATACCAGCCTGATTTGTTTGCGGCTCTAACCTAGGCTCGTCAACCGGGCCGGGGACCGTGCATGGTAGGCAGTTTGACTGGGGCGGTCTCCTCCCAAAGCGTAACGGAGGAGTACGAAGGTACGCTTACCACGGTCGGAAATCGTGGCTCAATGTGCATTGGCAAAAGCGTGCTTGACTGCGAGACTGACAAGTCGAGCAGGTGCGAAAGCAGGTCAAAGTGATCCGGTGGTTCTGTATGGAAGGGCCATCGCTCAACGGATAAAAGGTACGCCGGGGATAACAGGCTGATCTCCCCCAAGAGTTCATATCGACGGGGAGGTTTGGCACCTCGATGTCGGCTCATCACATCCTGGGGCTGTAGCCGGTCCCAAGGGTATGGCTGTTCGCCATTTAAAGTGGTACGTGAGCTGGGTTTAAAACGTCGTGAGACAGTTTGGTCCCTATCTACCGTGGGCGCTGGAAGTTTGCGAGGGGCTACTCCTAGTACGAGAGGACCGGAGTGGACGCACCTCTGGTGTACCGGTTGTCACGCCAGTGGCATCGCCGGGTAGCTATGTGCGGAAGAGATAACCGCTGAAAGCATCTAAGCGGGAAACTTGCCTCAAGATGAGACTTCCCGGGGGTTCAACCTCCCTGAAGGGTCGTCCTAGACCAGGACGTTGATAGGCTGGGTGTGCAAGGGCCGTGAGGCCTTCAGCTAACCAGTACTAATTGCCCGTGCGGCTTGACCCTATAACCGTGAGCACAGCGAGCGGCTCGTAGGGCGCTTGGCGCAATCTCACCCCAGGCTTCACTTCATCCGGATCGCGGCTCGTGCCGAGGGCGCTTTGCGCGCCCGAGGGGCGAGTCCACAGTCAATCTGGCGGCCATAGCAGCCTGGACCCACGCCTTCCCATCCCGAACAGGACCGTGAAACGGGTTTGCGCCGATGATAGTGTGCAGTCGCATGCGAAAGTAGGTCACCGCCAGGCCATATCGGGAAGAAAGCCCCGGGAGCATTGCTCCCGGGGCTTTTTTTTTCGCTGCCGACGCTGGGTTCAGTATTGACTTGAATCAAGATCATCGGACTCCGCAGAACTAGGCTTTCTGCATGAGCGCGAGAGTGGGCCAGGGAGACGGACCATGATGCTGCGTCGAGGTTGCCGTGGTACTTGAACGGGTTGTGCCGCTGTGCCGATTTGCAGTCGGCATGGCCGCGGCGGTTGGGCTCGCCGCTTGCGTGGCGGCGCCCACGCCGCAGAAGCCGGGCGCGAGCGGCGGCGATGCGCGCGAGCGGCGCGTGACCGCGGCGAGCACCGACGCGACACGTCTGCAGAGCCAACTCCTGGCGCTCGCGGACACGGCACTTGCGCGAGTTACGGCAGCGACCGCGCCCGGAACTTTGGACAAGGATCCGGAGGTCCGGCGGTTCAGCCTCAACACGCGACTGGCGCTCGGTACGGCGCTGGTCGGGATCGTGACGGGTCCCGATGCCGTGGATGCGCTGCTCGACATTCTCACGCACACGACCCTGGTTGCCGATGGCATGCGCAACGAAGCCAGTGGCAAACCTTCCGACAGTTCGCAGGCGCACGTCCTCAAGGCGCTGGAACTGAATGAGGCGGATGCATGGAAGCTCGCCGAGCGCTGGGTGGATGCGCCGACGCGATCAGCGCTGCGCGAGCGCATTCTCAGCTGGCCGGGCGAGAGAAGGACGGCGGCCCAGGTTGCCTATGTCCGGCTTTCGGATGTGCCCCGCGCAGGCTCGACCTCCGCCGAAGCGGGGGAAGGGGCCATCAGTTCGCTGCGCGCCGGGGTCCAGCAGGCCGAGCAGGCGCGGCTGTTCGGCGAGCGCGCGCTGTTCCTCGCGCAGCGCACGCCGTATGCCCTGCGTTGGCAAGCCGAGGTCATGACCTACAACACTTTGGCGATGGACGAAGTACAGCGGCTGCTCGAGAGCATCGGCGGACTCACGGCCACCGCCGACTCCGCCGTGCGCGAATTGGCCGCCATGCCGGCGCAGCTGTCGCAGGAGCGCACCGCCGCGCTGCAGGACCTGTTTACGCGGTTCGAGCGCGAGCGGACCAGCACGCTGCGCGACATGTTTGCGCGTATCGAGCTCGAGCGCCGGGCGACCCTCGAGCAAATGGCGGCGATCGTCCAGAAGGAGCGCTCGACGATTCTGCTCGAGGCGGGCGAGACCCTCACGGTGCAGCGCAAGGCGATCTTCGAGGACCTGGTCGATGTCGCCACACGCGCGGAAATGCGAGGCCGGGAGTGGGCCACCGCGCTGCTGGTGGTCGGCTCGGTGCTGCTCGTGGTGCTGCTTCTGGCCCTGTTCGGCCTGCTGCTGCTTTACCGGCGCCTGCTGCAGCGGATGGAGCGCCATCCTCCGCATTAGTCCTGCGCTCATGGCACGGGTCGCTGCGAGCAGCGCCAGAGCTTCTCCAGTCCGGCGCGGGATATGATGTTGACTAGCCCGGCTGATCCATAGAAAGGAACTGTCATGCGTGCCTGCTTCAACGCACTGGGATGTAAGCGTTCGACACTGCTCTGGCTGGCGGCATCGGCGATTGCCGGCGGCTGCAGCTTCATGGATCTGACCAAGGAAGGCGAGGGCGTGCGCGTCGCGACCGCCGATGCCGTCGCCGCCTGCACGGGGCTGGGCAGGACCACGGCCAGTGTGGTGGCCGAAGTGGCTTCCATCCCGCGTCATCCGGACGCTGTGAAAGAGAACATCGAGGTGACTGCGCGCAATTCCGCGGCCAGCATGGGTGGCGACACCATCGTGCCGGCCTCGCCGATCGCGGAAGGCAAGCAGACCTTCGAGGTTTATCGCTGCCGGCGCTGAACGCGCGGCGGCTCGCAAGGGCTCGCGCCGCGCAGCGCTGAGGGCGCCGCGGTGGCGCAAGGCCGCCGCGCGCGGCCCAGCGCAGGGGTGCTTGCTTCTCCCCATGATACTGTATATAAATACAGTATTACGGTGGATCTTACAGCAGACTTCCCATGGCAAGCCCCTCGGCGGCGCTCGACGCCGTCCTCCTGCATCACCCCGTCTGGCGTGGCGGGGCGCTGGCGCAGAGCGCGCTGCAGGCGGTGCCGACGGGCTATGCGCGGCTCGACCGGGAACTGCCGGGCGGCGGCTGGCCTGCCGGTGCACTGACCGAGATCCTTTGCGCTGACGAAGGCATCGGCGAGCTGCAGCTGGTGCTGCCCGCGCTTGCCGCACTGTCGCACGCCGGCCACCGCATCGCCTGGCTCGCGCCGCCGCATCTGCCCTATGCGCCGGCGCTCGCCGCAGCCGGCGTGCGCCTGGAGTTCCTCACCGTGGTCCGGGCGCCGGGCAGGCGCGATGCGCTGTGGGCGGCCGAGCAGGTCCTGCGTGCAGGCGCTTGCCGTGCGCTGCTTGCGTGGTTGCCGCGCGCGAGTTACGCCGAATTGAGACGCCTCGCCGTCGCGGCGGAGGCGGGCAGGGCGTTCGCTGCGCTGTTCCGCCCGCCGCAGGCGGCGCGCGAATCCTCCCCCGCGCCCCTGCGGCTCGCGCTGGAGCACGATGGCGAGCGGCTTGCCGTGCGCGTCCTCAAGCGCCGCGGGATGCCTCTCGCGACTGCGTTGCGCATCCCGATCCCGAGACCCGTTCATGCTGTGGGTAGCGCTTTACTTCCCGCGTCTCGCACTCGAAGCCCTGCTGCGCGGCCGTGCCCCGTCTGAGGGGACGGACGAGCCTTGGGCGGTCGTCGAGAACCGCCGCGTGCTCGCCTGCAACGCGGCCGCGGCGGCGGCGGGCGTGCATCCCGGCAGCGCGCTCGCCGCAGCCTGGGCGTTGGCGCCGCGCCTGCGCGTGCTGCCGCGGAATGCCGCCGCGGAGGCCGCCGCGCTCGAGGCCATCGCTGCCTGGGCCTGCCAGTTCACTTCCCGGATCTCGCTCGAGCCGCCGCAGGCAGTGCTGCTCGAGGTCGAAGGCAGCCTGCGCTTGTTCGAAGGCAGCGGCCGCCTCATGGCGCAGCTGCGCAGCGGCCTTGCCGGGATCGGCTTCGAAGGCTTGCTGGCGACCGGCTCCACGGCGCGCGCCGCGCTCTGGCTCGCCCGCGGCGGCAGCGAGGCACTCGAAGCGCTGCCGGTGTGCGCCATGGCCCCGGCTCCGGAAGCGCTCGCGCTGCTGCGGAGCATCGGCATCGGCACGCTCGGCGAGCTGATGCGCCTGCCGCGATCCGCCGCCGCGGCGCGGCTGGGCCAAGGGCTGCTCGACGACCTCGACCGGGCCCTGGGCAGGATGCCGGAGGCGCGCGAATTCTTTTCTCCGCCGGCGCGCTTCGAGGCCCGGCTCGAGCTGCCGGCGCCGGTGACGCAGGCCGAGAGCCTGCTGTTCGCAGCACGGCGCCTGCTGCTGCAACTGGAAAGCTTCCTTGCCGCGCGCCAGGCGGGCGTGCGCGGCTTCACGTTGCGCCTCCTGCATCGCGGCCCGCCGGACACGGCGATGAAAGTCGGCTTCGCCGCGCCGCGACGCGACGCGGAACAGGGCTTGCGCCTGCTGCGCGAGCGCCTCGGCGCGCACGCTTTTTCCGGTCCGGTCGAAGCGCTGGGCCTCGAGGCTGGGGAGCTGGAGCCACTGGCGGCGGTGGCCCCGGGCCTGTTCGGCGACGCGGGCAGCGAGACGGAAGCTTGGGGGCGGCTGCTCGAGCGCCTGCAGGCGCGGCTGGGCGATGCGCGGGTGCATGGGCTCGCCGTGCACCCCGATCACCGCCCCGAGCGCGCCTGGCGCGCGGTGAAAGAGCGCGACGCGGCGACGGCTCCCCCGGGCCCGCGTCCGCTGTGGCTGCTGGAGCCGCCACGCCGCCTCGACGAAGGCGACTTCACGCTGCTCGCCGGGCCCGAGCGCATCGAATCGGGCTGGTGGGACGGCGAAGACGTGGTGCGCGACTACTTCATCGCCCGCACGCGGGCGGGTTCGCTCTCGTGGATCTACCGCGCGCCGGAGGGCTGGTTCCTGCATGGCCTGTTTGCCTGACTACGCCGAGCTGCACTGCCTGTCGAATTTCACCTTCCAGCGCGGCGCCTCGCATCCCGAGGAACTGGTCGCTCGCGCAGCGGCGCTGGGCTACCGGGCTCTCGCGCTCACCGACGAGTGCTCGCTCGCCGGCGTGGTGCGGGCGCATCTCGCGGCGCGCGAGCATAGCCTCAAGCTGATCATCGGCGCCGAGTTCCGCCTCGCCGACGGCACGCAGCTCGCGCTGCTGGCGACGGACCGCCGTTCCTATGGCGCGCTCGCCGCATTGATCACCACCGGGCGCAGGCGCGCGCAGAAAGGCTGCTACCTGCTTGCGCGGGCCGACATCGAGGCTTGCGCCGCGAGCGGGCTGCTGGCGCTGCTGCTGGCGGGGGACGGGCAGTGGCTCGCCGCGCATTTCCGCGGCCGGGCCTGGATCGCCGTGGAGCTGCATTGCGGGCCGAACGACCGCGCCAGGCTCGACGCGCTGCGCGAGCAGTCGCACTCCAGCGGCCTGCCACTGGCGGCCGCGGGCGACGTGCACATGCACCTGCGCTCGCGCCGTCGCCTGCAGGACGCGCTCACCGCGATCCGGCTGGGGCTGCCGCTCGAGCGCTGCGCGCAGGCGCTTTACCCGAACGCCGAGCGGCACTTGCGCGCGCGGGTGCGCCTGGCGCAGATCTATCCGCCCGAGCTCCTGGCGGAGACGCTCGCCATCGCCGCGCGCTGCGCGTTTTCGCTCGACGAGCTGCGCTACGAGTACCCGGAGGAGCTGGTGCCGCCGGGCGAGACGCCGGCGAGCTGGCTGGCGCAGCTGACGGGGCAGGGCCTCGCCGGGCGCTTCCCGGGCGGCGTGCCGCCGAAGGTGCAGGGACTGGTCGAGCACGAGCTGAAGCTGATCGCCGAGCTGCGCTACGAGCCGTTCTTCCTCACCGTGCACGACGTGGTGCGGTTCGCGCGCTCGCAGGGCATCCTGTGCCAGGGACGGGGCTCGGCGGCGAATTCCGCGGTGTGCTACGCGCTCGGCATCACCGAGGTGGATCCGGCGCGCATGGCGACGCTGTTCGAGCGCTTCGTCTCGAGGGAGCGGAACGAGCCGCCCGACATCGACGTCGATTTCGAGCACCAGCGGCGCGAGGAGGTGATCCAGTACATCTATGCAAAGTACGGGCGCGAGCGTGCCGCGCTCGCCGCCACCGTGATCTGCTACCGGCCGCGCAGCGCAGTGCGCGACCTCGGCAAGGCGTTGGGCCTCGCGCCGGAGCAGGTGGAGCGCCTCGCGAGATCGCTTTCCTGGTGGGATGGCCGCCAGGTTCTGCCGGAGCGGCTCGCCGAGGCCGGCCTCGATCCGGCAAGCCCCGCGCTCGGGCGCCTCGCGCGGCTGGCCGAAGACCTGGCGGGCTTTCCGCGCCACCTGTCGCAGCACGTCGGCGGCTTCGTCATCTCGCGCGGGCCGCTCGCCGAGCTGGTGCCGGTCGAGAACGCGGCGATGCCCGAGCGCACCGTGATCCAGTGGGACAAGGACGACCTGGAAGCGCTCGGCCTGCTCAAGGTGGACGTGCTCGCGCTCGGCATGCTTTCGGCGATCCGCCGCGCGCTCGACTTCCTCGGCATGCGGATGCAGGACATTCCCGCGGAGGATCCCGCCGTCTACGCCATGATCCAGAAGGCCGACACCGTCGGCGTGTTCCAGATCGAATCGCGCGCGCAGATGAGCATGCTGCCGCGCCTGCGCCCGGAGAATTTCTACGACCTGGTGATCGAGGTGGCGATCGTGCGCCCGGGGCCGATCCAGGGCGGCATGGTGCATCCCTACCTGCGCCGGCGCCGCGGCCTGGAGCCCGTCCTCTACCCGAGCGAAGCGGTGAGGAACGTCCTCGAGCGCACCCTGGGCGTGCCGATCTTCCAGGAGCAGGTGATGCAGCTCGCCGTGGTCGCCGCCGGCTTCACGCCGGGCGAAGCCGACCGGCTGCGGCGCTCGATGGCGGCATGGAAGAGGAAAGGCGGGCTCGAGCCGTTCGAGGAGCGGCTGGTGCAGGGCATGCTCGCGCGCGGCTACCGGCGCGAGTTCGCCGAGGCCATTTACCGCCAGATCCTCGGCTTCGGCGAGTACGGCTTCCCCGAGTCGCATTCGGCGAGCTTCGCGCTGCTGGTCTATGCCTCGGCCTGGCTCAAGTGCCACCACCCGGCGGCGTTCTGCGCTGCGTTGCTCAACAGCCAGCCGATGGGGTTCTACGCGCCCGCGCAGCTGGTGCAGGATGCGCGGCGCCACGGCGTCGACGTGCGCCCGCCCGAGGTGGGCGCGAGCGATTGGGATTGCACGCTGGAGGCGGGCGCTGTGCGCCTCGGGCTGCGCATGGTGGGAGGCTTGAGCGAGGCGGCCGCGAGCAGGATCGTCTCGGCCCGCGCCGCAGGTCCGTTCGCTTCTGCGGAGGATCTCGCGCGCCGCGCCGCGCTCGGCCGGCGCGAGCTGCGCTGCCTGGCCGAAGGCGGAGCGCTTGCCGCCCTCGCCGGGCACCGGCGCCAGGCGCACTGGGCCGTGGCCGGCCTGCGCCCGGCCGCCGGCCTCCTGCGCGAAGCGCCGCTCGGCGAGACGCTGCTCGAGCTGCCTGCGCCCGGCGAGGGCGAGGACATCGTCGCCGACTACGCGAGTCTCGGACTGACGCTGGGCCGGCACCCGCTCGCGCTGCTGCGTGGCCGCCTGCACGACCTCAAGCTGATTTCCGCGCAGGCGCTCCGTGCGCGAGCGCACGGCAGCAGGGTGCGCGCGGCAGGTCTGGTCACCTGCCGCCAGCGGCCGGACACCGCGAGCGGCGTGGTGTTTGTCACGCTGGAGGACGAGACCGGGACCGTCAACGTGGTGGTGTGGCGCGATCTCGTCGAGCGCCAGCGCCGCGAGCTGCTCGGCGCGCGCCTGCTGGGGGTGGAGGGCGTGATCGAGCGCGACGGCGATGTCGTGCACCTCGTCGCCCGTCGCCTCTCGGACCACAGCCGGCTGCTGGGCGAACTCCTCGCGCCTTCCCGGGACTTTCACTAAGCTGTCTAAGCCTATGACGGGGTTTGACAATCCGCCGGGATGGACGGCGGCAAACCCCCTATAATCGCCCACCAAATGACCGCCCCCACCGTCACCGTCACCGTCGCCAAAGACCTCGCAGACCTGATCCCCGTGTTCTTCAAGAACCGGCAGAAAGAGCTCGAGCACTCTGCGTGCCGCACTTGCCGCGTCCGATTTCGAGCAATTGCGCCAGCTCGGACATCGCATGAAGGGGGTAGGTAATTCCTACGGCTTTGCCAAGGTGTCGGAGATCGGCAAGCGCATCGAGGACGGCGCCAAGGGCAGCGACACGGCGTCGATCAACGGTTGCATCGGCGAGTACGCGGACTACCTCTCGAAGGTGCAGATCGTCTATGAATGACCTGGCGGCGCGCGGCGGCGCGACCGCGCAGGACGCCTACCGCGTGCTGGTGGTCGATGACGATCCCGACATGGCGGGCTACCTCGCGCACCTGCTGCAGCGCGAGGGCTTGACGGTGGAAATGGCCTCCGACGGGGAATCGGCGCTGGTGCGCGTCATGACAGCGCCGCCGGACCTGCTGCTGCTCGACGTGATGATGCCGGGCATGAGCGGCTTCGACGTCTGCCGCCAGCTGAAGGGCGACGAGTCGACCGCGCTGATCCCGATCGTGCTGGTGACCGCGCTCGAGGACAGCGAGAGCCGCGTGCGCGGCATCGAAGCGGGTGCCGACGATTTCCTGTCCAAGCCCGTCAAGCGCGAGGAGCTGGTGGCGCGCGTCAAGACCCTGCGCCGCCTGCACGAGACGCGCAAGGAATTGGAGAGCCGGCGCCTCGCGGCGGAGGTGCAGCGCAAGGAAGCGGTCCGCAGGGCATTCTCGCGCTACATCTCGCCGCGGCTCGCCGACCGCATCGCCGACGCCGGCGAGAGCGGCGATCCGTTCCAGGGGCGTGCGCAGCGCACCAGCCTGGTGGCGCTGTTCGCCGACCTGCGCGGCTTCACCCGCCTCACCGAGAAGACGGAAGTGGGCGCCGTGGTGGCGATGCTCAACGAATACTTCACGGTGCTCACCGAGGCTGCCTACCAGCACGACGGCACGATTTTCAACATGGCGGGCGACAGCCTGCTGGTGGGCTTCAACGTGCCGTTCCCGCAAGCCGACGCCGCCGAGCGCGCCTGGCGCACCGCGCTCGAGATGGTGGCGCGCTTTGACCCGCTCGCCGCGGAATGGAAGGCGCGGCACGGGCTGGAGCTTGGGGTGGGCATTGGCGTGTGCGGGGGAGAGGCCATCATCGGCAATGTCGGCTCGTCCCACTACGCGAGCTACACCATCATCGGCGATCCGGTGAACACCGCGGCGCGCCTGATGCAGCTGGCAGCCGGCGGAGAAGTGCTGCTGTGCGGGCCGCTGTATGAACGCGTCCGGCACCTGATCCCCGCCGAGCACGTCAAGGAACGTGGCGACGTCACGTTGCGCGGCAAGTCGGAGCCGATCCCGGTGGTCGCGGTCAGGGCGGGGGCATGGGCGCGCGCATGAGGGTGCTGATCATCGACGACGATCCGGACCTGCGCAACCTGCTGGTGCACTACATCCGGCAGCAATGGCCGGCGGGCGACATCGAGGAGTACGACCCGCTCGAGCGCGGCATGCCCGACGCGAAGTTCTCGCTCGCGGCCTACGACGTCATCATCCTCGACTACATGCTGGGCCGCGGCGACGGCCTGCAGTGGCTGACGGACTTCAAGAAGCGCGGCGACTGCCCGCCGATCATCTTCCTCACGGGCGCCGGCAACGAGATCATCGCAGTGCGCGCGATGAAGGCCGGCGCCGACGAGTACCAGCGCAAGCAGGAGCTGACCAAGGACAAGCTGATCACCGCCATCCGCGATGTCGCGCACGACAAGATCGAGAAGACCGTGGCACCGGACATCGCGGCGCGCATGGAGGGGCACTCGCTCGGCGCGCGCATCAAGATTCCGGGCATCAAGGTGCTGCGGCTCATCGGCGAGGGCGGCATGTCGCGCGTCTATCTCGCTTCGCGCGAGAAGGACGACGAGCCGCTGGTGGTCAAGATCCTGCGAGGCGAGGTGACCGAGGACAAGCGCTCGTTGGCCCGCTTCATCGAGGAATACAACCTGGTGGAGCGCATCCGCAGCCGCCACGTGGCGCGCATCTACGGCCACGGCGTCTCGGAGAGCCACGCCTACCTGGTCATGGAGTTCTTCGACGGCGGCGACCTCAACAAGCGTCTGGGCGACAAGGCGATGCCGCCCGGAGGAGGCGCTGCGCATCTTCCGCGAGCTGATGCTCGCGCTGGGCGACATCCACGAGCAGGGCATCCTGCACCGGGACCTCAAGCCGCAGAACCTGATGTTCCGCGCCGACGGCAGCCTGGCGATCGTCGATTTCGGCATCGCCAAGCACGTCGACTCCATCGACCGCACCAGCCAGGGCGAGGTTCTCGGCACGCCGCGCTACATGAGCCCGGAGCAGGTGCAGGGCAGGGCGCTCGACCTGCGCACCGACATCTACAGCGCCGGCGTCCTGCTCTACCAGATGCTGACCGGGCAGCACCTGTTCGAGCGGCGACACCGCGGTCGAGGTGGCGCTGCATCACCTCAATACGCCGCCGCCGGCGCTGCCCGCAGGAACTGGAGCGCTACCAGCGGCTGTTCGACAAGCTGCTGGAGAAGGACCGCGAAGCGCGCTTCCGCAACGCCGACGAGGTCATCGGCTTCCTGTCGCGCAAGTTCTACCAGGGTCACTGAACTCCCCGGTGGGCCTTGGGCCCGCCGATCGCGGGCGGGCCGGCCCAGCCCAGGGAGCCTAGGGCAGCTTGCTCCAGATCGCGCGCAGCTGCTCGGGCAGGTCGCGGGGGGAGAAAGGCTTGGAGATCGTCCCCGCCGCGCCCAGCGCGCGCAGCTCGTCCAGCTCGGCTGCGAGGCCTTCGCGGTGATGAACACCACCGGCAGCTCGCGCACTTCGGGCAGTTCCTTCATCTTGCGGAACAGCGTCGGGCCGTCCATGCCCGGCATCATCCAGTCGAGCATCACCAGCTCGGGCCTGAATGCCTTGATGGCCTCGATCGCCTGCAGCGGATCGCTGACGACCTCGACGGTCATCTTGCCGATGCGCTCGAGCGACATGCGCACGATGCTTCTGGATGTCCTCGTCGTCCTCGACATAGCAGATGCGGCTGAGCGGTTGCGCGGGCATGTCGGTCCTTGGCGAGGCGCCGGGGCGAGTCAGGCCGCTCGGTGCTTGGGCAAGTCGAAGTAGAACATGGTGCCGCCGCCCTCGCGGTCGGCGAAGCCGATGCGGCCGTCCATCAGCTCGATGAGGCGCTTGCAGATGGCGAGGCCGAGACCCGTGCCGCCTTTTTCCCGCGTCATGCTCGAGTCGGCCTGCGCGAAGCGTCCGAAAATGCGGCTGCGGAAGCTCTCCGGGATGCCGGGTCCGCGGTCGCGCACGCCGACGCGCACGCCCGCGCCCCGGTCCTCCATGAGGATCTCGACCGGCTCGCCGGGCGGCGAGAACTTCGCCGCATTGGAGAGCAGATTGGTCATGACCTGCAGCAGCCGCTTGCGGTCGGCCTTGACCTGCACCGGCAGCAGCGTGCCGCGCGCCTCGTAGCGCACCTGGAAGCGCTCGGCGAAGCCCTTGTTCAGCACCAGCGACTCGCGCGACCAGCTCGTCGAGCGCGAGCAACTCCGGCATCAGCGTGAGCTTGCCGGACTCGATCTTCTCGATGTCGAGGATGTCGTTGATGAGATCGAGCAGCCGCTGGCTGTTGCGCTCGGCGACATTGGTCAGTTCCAGCACGTCCTTTTCCACATCCGCCGAGCACCCCGGAGTTGACCAGCTGCAGCGAGCCGATGATCGAGGTGAGCGGCGTGCGCAGCTCGTGGCTGAGCGTGGAGGTGAACTCCTTCTTCATGCTGCTCGGCCTCCAGCTGCCGCGTGATGTCCTGGCCCTGCGCGATGACGCCGACCACCCCGCCTTCGGGGTTGACGAGGGGTGTCACGTTCCATTCGCAGACGAGCTCCAGGCCGTCGCGGCGCGGATTGCGGAAGCGCAGGTGCGCGACCGGCGTGCGCGTGGCGATGAGCTGCTGCCATTGCGCGTCGAACTGCGCGTGGTTCTCGGGGTGCACCAGGACCTTCATCGAGGCGTTGTCCTGTGCCAGCTCGCGGGACGACCAGCCGAACAGGTGTTCCGCCGCCTGGTTGAGGCGCTGGATGCGGCCGTCGGCGTCCAGCTCGAGCACGGCAATGGGCGCGCGCTCGGCGAACAGCGCGAGCTTGCGGCCCGAGGCCTCCACCTGGCGCCTGGCCTCGTCGAGCTCGACCAGCTGCTGTTCCAGGCGCTTGTTGAGCGCCGTGTAATCCTCGGTCAACCGGCCATAGGCGTGGCGCAAGCGGTAGCCGGAGAAGAACACCTGGTTCAGGCGATAGGCGATGCCGACATTGGCCAGGTAGAACAGCGGCACCAGCAGCGCGAGCTCGCGGAACAGCGGGTTCCCGAACATCGCCAGCACATAGGTGAAGGGCAGGACGATGGCGGCCCCGTAGGTGGCGAACATCGGCCAGGACGCCGCGTACGCGGGGATGCCGGCCGAGGTGATCCCGGCGAGCAGAAAGGCGAGGAACACCTGCTGCTCGTCGATGCGCGAGGGGAAGAACACCGCGCCGGCGAAACCCCAGATGGCGCCATTGGCCAGCGCGCTGATGCCGAGCCAGCGCAGCCACTGCTTTGCCTCGGCGAGCTTGTGCGCGCTCCTGCGGTAACCGTAGTACAACGCGCCGCGCGACGCGCTGACCAGCAGCACGATCGCCCACCAGAAGAGCGCCAGCTGACGGATGCGGTCGTCCGACAGCTCGTAGGTGGCAATGGCGCCGATAATCAGCGTCACCACCACGCCTTGCGGCATCTGGCTGTAGAGCTGCTCGACGCGATCGGCGAGAACGCGCTGCGGATCCGTGCTGTCGCGCGCATCGGCGCTGCGAGCAGCGGGCGCGACGGAAATGGGCGCAGCGAGGGGTGAACTCATCGTCGGGGGCGGGGTTCGCCCCCATTATATCGGCACGCCGCGCCGAGCCTCTGCCGGCGGCCGCCTGGCCCGCGCCGGGTCGCTAGGGAAGCTCTGAACAAGTCGCGCGGTGGCGCGTTGCGGCCGGAACGCGGCGCCGGCTAGGCGCGCGGCCGCAGCGATATGTCGATATCGCAAGGCCGCGCAACAACGCCGGCGCCCGTGTCATCGCGCTATCGTAAGCCCACCGTCGAGGACTTCCGGCCGCAACCCGAGGGCGGCGAGGCCTTTGCCTTGAACGCCCGCCTCGCGGCCTCGCCGCCTGGAGGGACGGGGTCGAGTTTTCATGCATGGCATCGCCATCGGCCGCCTTGTGGGCGTCAAGCACACGGCGGTGTCCGCTGTCTCGCCCTGCACGAAAATCGCCACCGTCGCGCACGCGGGACTTGTTCAGCGCTTCCCTAGAGGCTCTTGCCGTTGCGGATCACGCCGACGGCGACGCCCTCGATGGTGAGCGCATCGCGCCGCAAGTCGACCTCGATCGGCGCGAACTCCGGATTCTCCGCCACCAGCTGGACGCTGTGCCCCTTCCTGCGCAAGCGCTTGACCGTCACTTCGTCCGCGAGCCGCGCCACGACCACTTGCCCGCTGCGTGCCTCCGGGGTGCGATGCACCGCGAGCAGGTCGCCTTCGAGGATGCCGGCATCGCGCATCGACATGCCGCGCACGCGCAGCAGATAGTCAGCGCGCGGCGTGAAGAGGTTGGGGTCCACCTGGTATCTGCCCTGCAGATGCTCCTCGGCGAGCATCGGGCTGCCCGCGGCGACGCGCCCGACGACCGGCAGCTCCATCAGGCGGCCCAGCCGCGAGGCGGCCTTGTCCTTGACGCGCAGTCCGCGCGAGGCCCCCTGCAGGATCTCGAGGGCGCCCTTCTTCTCGAGCGCGCGCAGGTGCTGCTCGGCCGCATTCACCGAGCGAAAGCCCATCTTCGCCGCGATTTCCGCGCGCGTGGGCGGAAAGCCGGAGGACTCCGTGAGCTCGCGCACCAGCTTGAGGATCTCGCTCTGGCGGTCGGTCAGCGGTTCAGTCGCAGCCATACTGTGTCTCCTTACAGTGATGGAAGTATATCCAGTAATGCAAAGCGCGCAAGTAGAATGGGCCATGCTCGCCATCCTGGTGCACGGGGGAGCGGGGCGCTGGGCGCCGGAAGACCGCGTGCTGGCCGTCGCGGGCGTGTCGCGCGCCGCGGCCGTAGGCTGGCGCAGCCTGACCGACGGTGGCAGCGCGCTCGACGCGGTGACCGAGGCGGTCGCGGCGCTCGAAGACGATCCCCTGTTCAACGCGGGGACCGGCTCGGTGCTCAATGCCGAGGGGCAGGTGGAAATGGACGCCAGCGTGATGGCGGGCGACACGCTCGCGGCAGGCGGCGTGGCGTGCGTGCAGCGGGTGCGCAACCCGGTGCTGGTGGCGCGGCGGGTGATGGAAGCCACCGACTGCGTGCTGCTGGCGGGACCCGCGGCGACGGCCTTTGCACGCGAGCAGGGCTTCGGCGACTACGACCCCGGACTGCCGCGCGCGCTGCGGGCCGCGCCGGGCGTGGGTACCGTAGGCGCGGTCGCGCTCGACGCGGCCGGACGGCTCGCCGCCGCCACGTCCACGGGCGGGCGCACGGGCAAGCGCGCGGGACGGGTCGGCGACTCGCCGATTCCCGGCGCCGGCAACTACGCCAGCGCGCACGCGGCGGTCTCCGCCACCGGCTGGGGCGAACAGATGCTGCGCTACGTGACGGCCAGGGACGTCGCCGAGCGCATTGCGCGCGGCGCCCAGCCCGCCGCGGCGCTGCGCGAGGCGCTCGACGACATGAGGCGGCGCTTCGGCGAGCCGATCGGCGCGGTCGCCATCGATGCGCGCGGCAACCTGGGCGCGGTGCACGGCACGCAAGCCATGCCGCACGCCTGGCGGCGCAGCGGTGAACCCGCGGTCACGGCGCAATTCGCCGCCGGTAGAATCCCGGCATGATCATCCAGTCGCTGCTCGACACCGACCTGTACAAGTTCACCATGATGCAGGTGGTGCTGCACCACTTCCCGGGCGCGCAGGTCGAGTACCAGTTCCGCTGCCGCACCGAAGGCGTCGACTTCACGCCGCACGTGGAGGAGATCGCGCAGGCGGTGGCCAGCCTGTGCCGCCTGCGGCTGCAGGAAGAGGAGCTCGCCTACCTGCGCAGCCTGCGCTTCATGAAGTCGGACTTCGTGGATTTCCTCGCGCTGTTCCAGTTCAGCGAGAAGTACATCCAGGTGGGCCGCGGCCCCGCGCCCGGCGAGCTGGCGATCACCATCCGCGGGCCCTGGCTGCACACCATCCTCTACGAGATCCCGGTGCTGGCAATCGTCTCCGAGGTCTTCCTGCGGCGCACGCAGCCGCGCGCCGACCTTGCCGAGGGCCGCCGGCGCCTCGACGCCAAAATCGCGCTGCTGCGCAAGGTGGAGCCGGAGCTGGAGTTCAAGATCTCCGATTTCGGCACGCGCCGGCGTTTCTCGCTCGCCTGGCACGAGGAGATCATCGCCACGCTCAAGCGCGAGGTGCCGCAGTATTTCGCCGGCACCTCCAACGTGTGGCTGGCGATGCGCCACGGCGTGACGCCGCTCGGCACGATGGCGCACGAGTACATGCAGGCCTGCCAGGCGCTGGGGCCGCGCCTGCGCGACGCGCAGTCCTTCGCCTTCGACAAGTGGGCGCAGGAGTACCGCGGCGACCTCGGCATCGCGATCTCCGACACCTACGGCATGGACGCGTTCCTGCGCGACTTCGACCTGTACTTCTGCAAGCTGTTCGACGGCGCGCGCCACGATTCGGGCGACCCCTTCGAGTGGGGGGAGAAGCTGATCGCGCACTACCACAGGAACCGCGTCGACCCGCGCACCAAGACGCTGATCTTCTCCGACCAGCTGTCCTTTCCGCTGGCGATCGAGATCGCGCGCCGCTTCCACGGGCGCGCGCGCACCTCCTTCGGCATCGGCACCAACCTGACCAACGACCTGGGCTTCGAGCCGATCAACATCGTCATCAAGATGACCGAGTGCAACGGCCAGCCGGTGGCCAAGGTGTCCGACGCGCCCGGCAAGACGGTGAGCAAGGACCCGGGCTACCTCGCTTACCTGCGGCAGGTGTACGGGCTCGAGCCGGAAAAGTCAGGGTCAGAGCGAGATTTCCGGGCGTCCGGGCAAACGCGCTGAGGCCGTAACGGAAATCTTGCTCTGACCCAGATTTCTCAACGCACCGCCGTCTTCGTGCTGGCGACGGTGTTCCTCTTCAACCTGCTGGGGCGCGGCAGCGGCGACACCTACGCGGTATTCCTGCTGCCGCTGGAGCGCGAGTTCGGCTGGGCGCGCTCGCAACTCACCAGCGTCTACTCCATGTACCTGCTGGTCGGGGCGTTCATCGCGCCGCTTGCCGGCACGCTGTTCGACCGTTACGGGCCGCGCATGACTTACAGCGGCGGGCTGCTGTGCCTCGCGGCCGCGTTCTTCCTGGCGTCCTCGCTCGGCAACCTGTGGGAGTTCTACCTGTTCGTCGGCGTGACGATCGGCGTCGGCGTCGGCCTGGTGGGCATGGTGCCGGCCTCGGCGCTGCTCACGCGCTGGTACCGCGCGCGCCTGTCCACCGCGATCGGCATCGCGTTCTCGGCTTCCGGCATGGGCGGACTGATCTTCGTGCCGCTCGCGCAGGGGCTGATCGGCCTGTACGACTGGCGTATGACCTACCGCATCCTCGCGCTGCTGCTGCTCGCCGCCGTGCCGTTCGCGCTGTTCGCCATTCCCTGGAAGAGCTTCGTCATGGGCCTGCAGGACAGCGTGAGCGCGCGCGATGCGCGCCACCCGGGTGAGGGCTGGAGCGTGCGCTCGGCGATGCGCACGCGACTGTACTGGGCCCTGGTGCAGGTGTTCTTCTTTACCGCGACCGCCATGTTCATCGTGCTGGTGCAAGCGGTCGTGTACTTCATCGACATCGGCTTCTCGCCGATCGCGGCCGCGACGGCCTACGGCATCACCGGGATGCTGTCGGTGGTTTCCGTGTCCCTGAGCGGGTTGCTGGCGGAGCGCTTCGGCTTCCGCCAGGTGGTGAGCGCGAGCTTTGCAGGCACCGCGACCGGAGTGCTCGTACTGCTCGCGTTGTCGTACCAGGCGTCGGCGGCGCTGCTCGCGCTGTTCGTGCTGGTCTTCGGGCTGTGCATGGGGGTGCGCGGGCCGATCATCTCGGCGATTGCCACGCGGCAGTTCGCGGGGCAGCGCGTCGCAACCATCTACGGCACCATCTACTCGGCCAACGCGATCGGCGCCGCTTTCGGGTCGCTCCTGGGCGGCGTGCTGCACGATCTCACGGGCGGGTACCGCACGGGATTCGCGCTGTCGGTCTGCGCGGTCGCCATGGCGGTCGCGCCGTTCTGGACCGTGCCTGCGCTGCGAAACTTCCGCTGATGCGCAGTCCCTGGCGCAGCGCGGCCCGCCTATTGAGCTTCGCCGCGGGAGCGCTTGCGCTCGGCCTGTTGGGGCTGGTGCTCGGCGTCCCACTGCTCGTCGACCAGCCGCGCATCCGCACGGCGCTCCAGGAGCGCTTGTCGACGCAGGTACACGGCACGATGACGTGGGACAGGCTGCAGCTGCGTCTGCTGCCGACCCCGCATGGAGTACTCGATCGACCGCGCGTAGAGATCCCCGGTTTGCTGGACGTACGCGCCGGCCGCCTCGAGGCGAGCCTGCGACTCTGGCCGTTGCTGCGCGGGCACGTCGAGGTCGCCTCGCTGACGGCAGTAGATGCACAAGTGCGCCTCGAGCTGGCGCCGGCGCCAGCCGCGGCTCGGGCTGGCGCCGCCGAACAGTTGCCGGACCCGGCAACGGCGTACCGCGCAGCGGCAGGGGCTGCCGCGCGAGTGTTGCAGACGTTCGCGCCCGACACGCAACTGGCGATCGAAGGCGGCCGCCTGCAATTGCGCCTGGCCGGTCTGCCGCCATTGCAGCTGCACGCGCTCGAGCTTCGCGCGCGCACAGCGGCCTCGCGCGCCGTGCTCCAGCTCACTTGCGCCAGCGAGCACTGGAAGCACCTGAGCCTGGAGGCGGAATTCGCCTACGCCGACCTGTCGGGCCGGACGAGCCTGGAGCTCGAGGACGTGGATCTGCGTGCGTGGGTCGAGCGGGCAATGCAGTCTACGGGTGCGCGGCTGGCGATCGCTCCGCTTCGTGTGCGAGCGAGCCTGCAGACCGATGATCGTGCGAACGCGCTCACAGGGCGCGTTGAGGCGAGCACGCGCTCCGTCCAGGTGACCTACGGCGCGCGGGTGTTCGACGTGCCAGGCGTCGCCGTCAGGGCTGCAGTGACAACCGATTCGCAGCGCGCCCAGGTCCAGCTTGAGGATCTTCGCGTCGCGGGCGAGAAGCTAATCGCGGGTGGCCTGGAGTACGCCTACGCTGACCGCGAGTTGCTTGGCCGATTCGCCTTCGACCTCGATGCCGCCCGGGTGCTCGCCTTGGCTCGCCGCGTGCTGGCCAAAGTGGAAGGCGGCGGCCTGCCGGGCATCGAGAAAGCAGGCGGAAGCTTGCGCGGCAGCGCGCACCTTGCCCACAAGGCGGGACGCTGGCGGGCAGGGTTGCAGTTGCAGGACGCGGACGCCGCGTTCGGCCTGAAACCGCTGCCATGGCCGGTGCTCCTGCGCGCCGGCAATGCCGAATGGGAGTCGGGGCAGGTGAGCGCGAGCGCAATCGGTGCGAACTTCGGGCGATCCAGCGTCGCGGCGTTCGCCGTACGGCTTCGACTGGGGAATGAACTGCGGGTGGTGGCGGCCGAAGGCAAAGCGAGCCTCGATCTCGATCAGCTCTACCCCTGGTTGCGACAGCAACCAGCCCTCGTGCAAGCGCTTCGCGGCGTTCCGGCAATCACCGGCCAGACGGACGTGGAGCTGCTGCGGGCATCCGGACGAGTGTCCTCGCTCCAGTTCGAGGCGCGTGCGTTGCCGCGCCGCGTGCGCATCCATGCGGACGCATTGCCGGGCCCGCTCACCGTAGACGGCGGTGCGGCCCGAATCACGCGATCGGCCGCCGACCTGCAGAAGCTTGAGGTGGGCCTGCTCGATGCCAGGGCGATCGTTTCCGGATCTGCGGCCGGCATGGGGACGCCCGAGTTTCGCGTGCAGGCGCGGCTTGCCGAGGGCAGCGCGGGCCCGAAGGCGGTCGGTTGGATCCTCGCGCAGGTGAAGGCGCCGTCGCAATTGGCCCTGCGCACGCCGTTCGCTTTCGAGGCCGAGCGCCTGGATTGGGGCCCGGGCGGCCGGTTGGAGTCGAGCGCGCGCATCCGGTTCGATCAGGCAACCAGCGCGGCGTTGGAACTGTCCTGGCAGCCGGGGATGTTCGATCTGCGCCGGGTGCACGTGCAGGCGGCGCAAGGCGAAAGCACGCTTGCCTTGCGAGCGCACGGGCGCCGTGTCGAGGGCCGGTTCAACGGGTCCATGCACGGCGCGGTGCTTGCCTATTTCCTCAAGGATGCCGGCCGTTATTCCGGCCGCGTCGCGGGGGATCTGCGTTTTGCAGCCGACCTGGACCATCTGCGGCACGCGAGCGCGGAAGGGCAGCTGAGCGGGGAGGGTGTGGATTTCACCTGGCTGGCGGGACGTCCGGTGCTGGTCGAGAAGTTTGCAGTCGAGGCGGACGGCGGCGTACTGCGGATCGGCGAGGTGTCAGTCAGATCGGGCAAGGATTCGGCCACGCTGCGCGGCGAGCTGCGGCGCGGCGAGCGGGGTCCCGTCGTGGACGCGAGCATCGAATCCGAGGGCGTCGTCCTGGACCGTCTGCTCGCCCTCGACCGGAAGGACGGCCCACAGGCTGCCGAAGCGCCGGCCGCCGAGGCGTCAACCGCGCCACCGAAGGTGCCGCGCGCCAAGCCATCTGTGGAGCTGGATTTCAAGGACCTGTGGCCCCTGCCAGTCACGGGACGCATCGGGTTGCGCGCAGGCTTCGTGCAGTACGGGCAGCACCGCGTCGCCCCGGTCGCCCTGATGCTCAACCTCGAGCCCGATCGCGCGCACCTGGATGTGGAGCAGGCGAAGCTCTGCGGTATCGACTTGCCTTTTGTCGTGGAGGCGCGCGCCGGGGTCTGGAGTGCCTCTGCAAGGCTGGCCGCCATGAAGCAGCCCGTGGCGCAGATGGTGGCCTGCCTGACCGGCGAGCGAGTGCAGATCACGGGCGAGGCCGATTTCGACGTGGCGCTGAAGACGCAGGGGGGCGCGGGGGAGTTGCTGCGTAATCTCGAGGGCACGGGCAAGGCCCAGGTGCGAGACGGGCGGATCCAGAAATTCGCGCTCATCGGCAACGTCCTGTCGTTGGTCGACATCGAGGATCTTCCGCAGACCGCGGAGGATCTGGCCAGCGGCGCCCAGGGCTTCCGCTTCCGCAGGATCCTGGCGGCCGGCCGGTTGGGCGGCGGCCAGTTCACGCTGGACGAAGGCGCGTTCGAAAGCCAGGCGGTGGGAATGGCCGCAAGCGGCACGATCAGGCTGTCGGACTACGACACCCGGATGACGGTGCTGGTGGCGCCGTTCGGCAAAGTGGACCGCCTGGTGCGCGGCATCCCGGTGATCGGCTACGTGATCGGCGGAACGCTGACCAGCATCCCGGTCGGTGTGAGCGGCGACATCCGCAGTCCGATCGTGGTGCCGCTCGGCCCGCGCGCCGTGACCAACGAGCTGCTGGGCATCTTCGAGCGCACCTTGAAGCTGCCCGCCAGGATGGCCGAGCCGCCCGTCAGGCAATAGCGGCAAGGCGCGTGCTGCGCTCTCGCAGCGTGCAGCCTCGCAGGTCCGCTGCGCCGCGCTCCGTGACGACGATCCCGGCCTCGCTGCGCGGCGTCGCCACCGGTCCCTGCAGCTTTTCCACGATGCGCGCCGCGGGCAGCAGCATCAGGGATACGCCGCCGGTGGATTGGTTGGCGGCGCGGATGAAGTCGAGCGCGCCGCCCACGGCGCCGAGATAACTGCCCTTGGCCACCTCCGCGTTGACCTGGCCAGTGAGGTCCACCTCGACCGCGGAATTGATCGCCACGAAGCGCTCGATGCCGGCGAGCACGCGCGGATTGTGCGTGAACTCGGTCGAGCGCAGCCTGACGGCCGGATTCTCGCGCGCGTGCTCGAAGAGCCGGCGCGTGCCCATCAGCACGCCGCATTCGGCTGTCGCGACGATGCCGCGCTGCATCAGGTCGACGGCGCCGTCGCCGAGCGAGCCGGAATGGATCGCGAGGCGCCGGCGGTCGCCCAGCATGCCGAGGACCGCGTCCGGCAGCGCGCCCAGGCCCGTTTCGAGGGTGGCGCCTTCGGGCACGTGGGGCGCGGCATTGCGCGCGATCGCCTTCTCGAGATCGCCCGGCGGGCCGTAGGGCAAGGCGACGGGCGGTCGCGAGGATTCCACGAGGAGAGCAAAATCCTCCTTGCGCAGGCGTTTCTCGGAGTACGTCCACGGCACCTGGTCGTTGACTTCGCCAATGACCACGCGGCAGACCTCCAGCGCCGGCACCAGGTATTCGGCGGCAAGGCCAAGGCTGAATTCGCCTTGCGCATTCGGCGGGCTCACCTGCACCAGCACGACGTCGGCACGGATGCGGCGCGAGCGGATCAGCGAGGCGAGCTGCGAGTACGGATGCGGGTGGATGTCCAGCACGCCCGCATCGGCGAGCGCGCGGTTATGGCCCGAGCCGCAGTAGGCGGAGAGACGCAGGTGGTCGGCGTGCTGCCGACTTGACGATGCCGGACCAGTTCACGCCCATGAACAGCGTCGCGCCGGGAACCGCGTCGCGCTGCGCCACCAGCGCCTCGGTGAGCGTCTGCGGCTCGGCGCAGGCCTGACCGAAGATCACGCCGTCGCCGGGGCGAATCCACTGCGCGAGATCCATGCGACCGATGCTAACATCCGCCGGAAGTTGCTTTGGAGAGCCCGATGCTCGACGACAAGTCCCAGGATCTGATCTTTCGCGACGCACATACACCGCAGGGCTTTCTCGACGCGCCCGTCACCGACGAGAAGCTGCGCCAGGTCTACGACCTGATGAAATGGGGCCCGACCACCATGAACACGCAGCCGATGCGCATCGTGTTCGTGCGCTCGAAGGCGGCGAAGGAAAAGCTCGCGCCGGCGTTCAGCCCCGGCAACCTGGACAAGACCATGAAGACCCAGGTCACGGCGATCATCGCCTACGACTCGCGCTTCTACGAGTTCCTGCCGAAGAACTTCCCCAACAACCCCAAGGCGAAGGACGGCTTTGAAGGCGAGGAAAAGAAGGCGATGGTGGACCGCGTGGCGCTGAGAAACGGCTCGCTGCAGGGTGCCTACTTCATCATCGCGGCGCGCGCGCTGGGGCTGGATTGCGGACCGATGTCCGGCTTCGACAATGCCAAGGTGGACGCGGCGTTCTTCCCGGACGGGCGCTGGAAGTCGAATTTCCTGATCAATCTCGGCAAGGCCGACCCGGCCAAGGTCTTTCCGCGCAACCCGCGCCTTACTTTCGACGAGGCGTGCAAGGTCCTTTAGTCGGACGGCGGACACGGATAGGAAAGCCTATCCGGCCGCGCCCAGGCCCTGGAAGGCCTTAGTACTTGGCCTTGATCTTGTCGAGCAGCTCCTTGGAGATGGCCGGCGTGTCGCCGCGTTTCTCCCACCGGTTCAGGTTCCACGCGCCTTCCCCAAGCCAGGCCTTGATCGTCTGCAGGTTCTTGGCGCGTTCCCCGTCACTGGAGCCCAGGAACACGTACATGTTTCCGGGCTTGCCGCCGGGCGATG
The DNA here is from genome assembly GCA_963719995.1 of uncultured beta proteobacterium. Taxonomy (GTDB): domain Bacteria; phylum Pseudomonadota; class Gammaproteobacteria; order Burkholderiales; family SG8-39; genus JAABQT01. The sequence goes on from CAVRDW010000001.1 coordinate 124,457, forward strand.
CCTTTCCGTCATCGAGACGCCGCATGATCGCGCCGGTCTCGGGCCAGACCACGTGGTTCATGAAATACGCATAGGTCACCAGTTGCGGCGCGAGATTCTTGTCGTTCACGCGCTGGACGTTCCACTCGGCGAATCCGGGCAGGTTGGCGCCGTGACAGGCCGCGCATTTCGCCGCGATGATCGGCTGGATGTCCTTGCGCCACGTCAACTCCTGGGCGCCGGCGGAAGTGATGATGCCGGCGTACATTGCGAGAATGACAGCAACCTCGCGCATGACCCGCTCCTTGGTTGGGAAGAATTGGAGTTCAAGGTAGCAGATAGCGGGTACGCGCGCCGGCGAATCGCGGATTCGGCGCGCCCATCGTTAACGCCGTGAGCCGCTGGCCTTCCAATTCGTAATGATCCTCGTTTGCTTCACCGCCCGGCCCAGGTCGCCTATTCGCGGTCGATGTGCTCGGGGAGCAGGCGCGAACGATTCTCGACGAGGCCTGCAAGGTTCCCTAGTCGACGCGCAGCTTTCCGTCTACACAAGTCACCGCTTCGCCGCCGATCTGGATGGCCTCGGCGCTGACGCGCACCTGCACGCGCCCGTCGCGGCCCACCTGCATGCCCTGGCGCGCGGTGTAGCTGGATCCGAACTCCTTGAGCAACCCGGTCGCGCGCAGGTAGGCGGCGACGGAGATGTTGCCGCTGCCGCAGACAGGGTCTTCCGGAATGCCGTGGGCCGGTGCGAAGGAGCGCACGTGGATCGGGGCATCGGCATTGCCGGTGCGCCCGAAAATCGTGGCGCCGCTGGCGTCCAGGGCGTCGGACAACGCACTGATGGCCGCCATGTCGGGTGCGTGCGAGTCGACGTTCCGCGCGTCGCCCAGGTCCACGACCACCCACACGGGTCCGACATCGACGCGCAGGGCGCGCGCGTTGCCGAACAGGGGCGCCTGCACCGGCGTGATCCGGGGCGCCGGCGCCGTGACGAAGATGCGCCGCGCTCCGTCCTGCTCCTCGACCGCGAGGTCGAGCACGCCTGCGCCGCATTCCTGCTTGAGCTTGCCGCCCACTGCCCTGGCAAACCCGCTCTCGAGCGCCGCGTGCGCGCTGCCAACCGTCGGGTGTCCCGCGAACGGCAGCTCCCGTCGAGGCGTGAAGATGCGCAGCCGGTAGCTCGCCCCTGGCACGGTCGGCGGCAGCAGGAACGTCGTCTCCGAAAGATTCGTCCAGCCGGCGATGCGCTGCATCTCGCCGGTCCCGAGGTCCTCGGCGCCGATCACCACGGCCACCGGGTTGCCGAGAAACGGCTTCGCCGTGAACACGTCCACCTGCTTGAAGGGAAGATGCGTCATCGCTTCGCGGGCGTCGCGCCCGTGCTGTCGAACTCGTAGTGCAGGATCAGCTGGTCGCGCACCGGTCCCGCCAGGCGCAATTTCACCGCCCACACGCCGAGCATCTCCAGGTCGAGCTTCGCCCGGTATTCGCCGGGCGCCTGTCCTGCCTGCGCTTTGACCGGCTTCACGTTGTGCGCCATCGGCATTGACGGCATGTCCGCCCCTACGGTGATCTGCGCGCCCTCGAGCGGTTTGCCGCCGCGCGAGAGGCGGATGGTGCAATCGAAGACGAAGTCCGTCCCGGTGGCCGTGCAGGCGAGGTCGGCCTTCGGCGCCTGGGCGAACGCCAGCGCCGGAGCGAAGCCGAAAATCAGGAGAAGCGCTGCTTTACCCATTGCACGGTCCTTTCGTCGAGCAGGCCGCGCGGCCGCCAGACGAGCAGCAGCGCCACCAATCCCCCAAAAACGATCATGCGGTAGCCCTGGAAGACACGGCTGCCCTCCAGCGCGCCGATGTCGAGCACCACGCCGAGGAGCGGTCCGAAGGCCGTCCCCAGGCCGCCGATCAGCGCGTAGGCGAGGCTGTGCACACCCAGCATGATGTCGAAATTGCGCGGCTCGATGTAAGTGTTGTGGTGCGCGAAGAGCACGCCGCCCAGCGCAGCGAGCGCGCCCGCGGCCGCCGCCACGCCGAGCTTGCAGCGGTTCACGTCCACCCCGAGCGCGGCCGCCAGTTCCGGATCCTCGCCCACGCCGCGCAGCGTGGCGCCCAGGCGCGAGCGCTCGAGGACCAGAAACCCGGCGAGCGCCAGCGCGAGCAGGGCGTAGACGATGCCCAGATACTCGAGCGGCTCCACGCCGTGCGCGAATACCCAGCGGATGCCGCGGAAACCCTGCGTGCCGTCCGGCCCCACCGCCTCGCCGTCGATCGCGCGCTGGAAATGGACGAGCTCGAAGAGGATCCGCATCATCTCCGCGGCCGCGAGCGTCGCCATGGCGAAGTAGAGTCCGCGCAGCCGCAGGGTGGGCAGCCCTACGAGGAGCTGCGCGAGCGCCCCCAGCGCCATCGCGGCCAGGGCGGCGAGCGGCAGCGGCCAGCCGTACATCGCCGTCAGGATGCCGCCGGCGTAGGCGCCCACGCCGAAGAAGGCCTGTTGGCCGAAGGACATCTCGCCCGCGATGAGCAACAGGTACGCGGAGAGCGCGAGAAACGAGACCAAGCCGATGTTGGTCAGGACGCCGATCGCGTAGTCATCCATGGGACTCTCGCGGCGAGCAGGGTGAAAAGCAGCGCGTAGGCGATCAGGTCGCGCGCCTGCGGGCCGAGGAACCACTGACTGTGCGCTTCCAGCAGGCCGAGCGCGAGGCCGCCGGCCACCGCGCCGGGCAGGGACCCGAGCCCCCCCAGCATCATGGCGAGCAGGCCTTTCAGCGTGAACATCATGCCGAGCATCGGCGTCACCTGCCCGTGGCTGGCGGCGACGAGAAAGCCCGCGAGGCCGCCGATGGCCGAAGCCATGGCGAAGGTGAGCATGAAGGTGCGCGGCACGCTGATGCCGGCAAGCTGCGCCGCGCCGGGCTGGTCGATGACCGCGCGCACCGCGATACCGAAGCGCGTGCGATAGAGGATCCACCACAGGACCACGCTGGCGGCGACCGCCGCGCCGAGCATGACGAGGGTCTCCACGCGCAGGGTGAGCGCGCCGAACTCCAGCGGCGCGCCGCCATGCAGCGGCGGAAACGGATAGATGTGGCGAGGCAGGGCGAGGGTCGCCAGCTCCTCCAGCTGCATCCACAGGGCAAAGCTCGCCACCATCGCGGCGATGGCCGAACCCTGGCGGTGCGGCGCGAAGCACAAACGCTCGACGTATGCGCCGGCAAGCGTCGTGCAGATAACGACGACGGCGGCGAGGGCGAGCAGCCCGGCGCCGAAATTCAGGTGGACCCAGGTCGCCGCGTAGCAGCCCAGCATGATGGCCGGGCCGTAGGAAAGATTGACCCGGCGAAGCACGCCGAAAATCAGGGTGAAGCCCAGCGCGAGCAACGCGTAGGACGAGCCCAGGAACAGGCCGTCGAGCGTGTTCTGCGCGAGGTCGATCAAGCCTTGGTCGAACCCAGGTAGGCGCGGCGGATGACTTCGTCCTCGGCGAGCGCCCCCGGCGTGCCGCTGAAGCTGATGCGGCCCTGCTCGATGAGGTAGAAGTGGTGCGCAACCTTGAGCGCCATGTGCGCGTTTTGCTCGACGAGGAAGATGGTGGCGCCGTCCTTGTGCAGGTCGGCGACGATGCGGAAGATCTCCTCCACCACCAGAGGCGCGAGGCCGAGGGAGGGCTCGTCCATCAGCAGGAGCTTCGGGCGGCTCATCAGCGCGCGCGCCACCGCCAGCATCTGCTGCTCGCCGCCGGAGAGCGTTCCGGCGAGCTGTGCGGCGCGCTCCTTGAGGCGCGGGAAGCGTCCGAACATGCGCTCGACGTCCTCCTCGATGGCCGCCTTGTCGCCGCGCTGGTACGCGCCCGCGAGCAGGTTTTCGCGCACGGACATGCCGGGAAACACCAGGCGATTCTCCGGCACCAGCGCCACGCCCCGTCCCACGATGGTGTGCGGTGCCCGACCGGCGATGTCCGTCCCGTCGAACACGATGCGTCCGCGCTTCGGCTTGAGGATGCCGGCGATGCTCATCATCAGGGTGGTCTTGCCCGCGCCGTTGGGCCCGAGCAGGCAGGTGATGGATCCCGGCGCCACCTGGAGCGACACGCCCCTCAGCGCCTCGATCTTGCCGTAGGCGGTGAAGACATCCTCGACGGCAAGCAAGCTCATGAGTGCAGGGGGGCCGGGCCCCTTCCGGTAGTTGCAATCGGGGTCTTCCCGGCCCCCCCGCATCCCCGGGCGACGAGTGCCACGTGGCGTCTCACGTCGTCCCCGCCTCCAAGGTAGGCCTTGCGCACTGCAGGGTGCGCCTGGATCTCCGCCGGCGTGCCTTCGGCGATTTTCTGGCCGAAATTCAGCACGGCGATGCGGTCGGTGACGCCCATCACCAGCTCCATCACGTGCTCGACCAGCAGGATGGTGACGCCGCGTTCCCGCAGCTTGAGGATGCGATCCCGCAGTTGCCCGATTTCCTCGCTATTCATGCCGGCGGCCGGCTCGTCGAGCAGGAGGAGCCTGGGCTTCGCCGCCATCGCCCGCGCCAGCTCCAGGCGGCGCTGCTCGCCGAAGGCGAGGTTGGCGGCGAGTTCGTCCCGCTTGTGCGCGAGGCCCGAGAACTCGAGCAGCTGCCCGATCTCGTCGCGCACGCCACGCTGGCCGCCGAGCCAGCGCGCGAAGAAGCCCTGGCGCGCCTGGTCCTCGGCGGAGTTCTGCGCCACCCACAGGTTTTGCCAGACGCTGAGCTGGCCGAACAGGCGGATGTTCTGGAAGGTACGCGCGATGCCGGCGCGCAGGCGCCGGTGGGTGGCGAGGGCGGCGAGGTCCTGCCCGCGGAAGAGGACGCTGCCCGCGGTCGGCGCAAACAGCCCGGTGATCACGTTGACGGTGGTGCTCTTGCCGGAGCCGTTGGGGCCGATCAGGCCGAAGATCTGGCCTTCCCGCACGGTGAGATCCAGACCGTCCACGGCCCGGACGCCGCCGAAATGGCGCGACAGCGAGCGCAGCTCAAGCACGGCGGCCGGTCCCCAGAAATCCGCTCGGCCGCAGGTTCATCGCCAGCACGATGAGCGCACCGAACAGCAGATTTCGCCAGTCGCCGAGGAAGCGCAATCCCTCGATGAGGAATCCCTGCACGAAGATCACTGCAAGCAACGTGCCGAACACGCTGCGCAAGCCGCCGACGATCGGGTAGGCAATGGCGAAAGTCGCGACCAGAATGTTGAAGCTCGAATGCTCGATGTGCGTGGTGGTGTGGGCGTAGAGCCCGCCGCCGACGCCGGCGATGGCGCCGCCCACGGTCATCGCGCTTACCTTGATGGCGGTCAGGTTGATGCCGACCGACTGCGCGGCCAGCTCGTCCTCGCCCACCGCGCGCAGGACGGTACCGTAGCGCGAACGGTCGAACCACCACAGCAGCGCCATCGCTCCGGCGACGAACACCCAGATGAACAGCATCACTTCGAAGGTGCTCCAGCCATTCTCGGGAAAGAAGCGGATCTGCCGGAAGCCCTCGCCGCCGAGCGGGCCGACCTTGATGTCGCCCTTGCCGATCTGGTAGTCGAAATTGAAGAAGAACAGGCGCACGCCCTCGCCGAAGGCGAGCGTGGCGATCACCAGCATCAGGCCCTTGACACGCAGCGCAGGGAAGCCGACGGCGCAGGCGACCGCTGCGCCGCAGAGGGCGCTGGCGCCGAGCGCGGGCACCAGGTGCCAACCGCCGAGGACGGTAAGCATGCCGGCGACGTACGCGCCGATCGCGTAGAACCCCGCCTGCGCGAGGCTCACCTGCCCGGTGAGCAGCACAATGTAGGCCGAGAGGCCGAGCAGCGTGTGCACGCCGATGATCTGCGCAAGGCCGAAATAGAAGTCCATGGCTATCGGAGCAAGGGGGACTTCGACGCCACTCGTCCCCCCCGCACCCCCCGGGTGCCTGCGTTGATGGTCATGTCAATCACGGCCGCCCTTCGCTGCGAAGATGCCGCCGGGGCGGAAGGTGAGGAAGACGAAGAGCAGCAGCATCACGTAAAGGTCGCGCTCGGTGACCCCGCGGTACATCTGCAGCACGTTCTCGAAACCGCCGACCAGCAGGCCCGCCACGATGGCGCCGGGAATGCTGCCCAAGCCGCCGATCACGGTCACGATCAACCCCTTTACCGTGAGCGGCGTGGTGAGCAGCGGCGAGAGCGTGCCAACGGAGGCGCCGATCAGCGCGCCGGCGATGCCTCCCAGCAGTCCCGTGATGATGAACGTGGTCGCGTTGACCCGCTCCAGGCGGATGCCGCAGAGGCGCGCCGCCACCGGCTGCTGCGAGACGGCGCGCGTGGCGAGCCCCAGGCGCGTGCGATACAGGAGCAGCATCAGCGCGGCCATGCACAGCACCGCCACGCCGAACACCAGCAGCAGATCGCCGCGCAGGGTGAACTCGCCCGCGCGCAGCATGACGTCGTCGAACATCGCCGGGTAGTTCTGCGGCATGCCGTTGGTCACGTGCACCACGATCTCGTCGATCAGCAGCAGCATGCCGACCGTGGACATCAGGGTCGCCAGCGGCGAGCGAAGCGGGATGAAGTGGAAGCACGTGACGTACACCAGCGCGCCGGCCACGCCTCCGCCGAGGAACGCCCCGAAGAACACCAGCGCGGGCGGGGCAGCCGCCATCACCTTGAGGACCAGCAGCCCGCTGTAGGCGCCGCCGATGGAGGCGGCGGCGTAGGCCATGTTGATCTTGTGCATCACGCCGAAGACCAGCGTGAAGCCGATGCCGATCAGGGCGTAGGTGGATCCGAACAGCAGCCCGTCCGACAGGGACTGAAGGAAGTCGAGCATGGGCAAAAAAACGGGCGCGGATTCACCGCGCCCGGGTTCTCCCTCTCCTCGCGTTCAGAGCGGGTTGTGCAGGACGACCCACTCGTTGCCCTTGGCCTGCACGAACAGGTAGGGCTTGTCGGCCTCGCGGTCGTCGGTGCGCTTGGTGACACCCATCAGGCCCTTGGTCTGCTTGAGCTTGGCGAGGCCTTCGCGGATCTTGCGCCGGTCGCCTTGCACGTCCTTGCCGGTGATCTTCTCGGACTCCATCACGTCCTTGAGGATGAACATGTTCTCCCAGGCCGCCATCGAGTGCAGGTCCGCCGCGCCCTTGAACTTGGCGGTGCTCTGCGCCGCGAACTTGCCGTCCTTGTTCACCGGCGCGAAGGAGGTCGGGATGATCATGCCCTGCGCCTGCTTGGCGCAGCCCTGCAGCGTCTCGAGCGAAGAGGAGCTGGTCAGCCCGACGAGCACCTTGGGCTTGACGCCCTGGCGCTGCATCTCCTTCAGCGCGCCGCACATGCTGAACGGATGCGCGGAGATGGCGATGATGTCGGCGTTGGCCTTCTTCATCTCGCGCACCTGGGTGGCGAAGTTGGTGTCCGCGAGCAGCCATTTCGATTCGCCGACCACCTGGAAGTTGTTGGCCGCGGCGCGGTCCTTCATCACCACGTGCCAGGTGGCGCGCGAGTGGGCGAAGTCCTCCTCGACGCCGCCGTACACGGTCTTCAGCTCGGGGCGCGTCGAGTGCAGCCAGTAGAACACCGACGAATACATGGTCATCTCGTTGGGCACGTTGCGGAACGCCCACTCCGAGATCTTCGCCAATCCCACCTTGATGGCCACGTCGGTGAACACCGGGAACTGCAGCCCCGAGTCGCTCGCGTCGCCGACCTTCTTCTGCAGGATGCCGAACAACGGCTCGGCGACGTTGGAGCAGGTCGGCCCGATCGCCACCAGCGCGTCGGTGCCGGCGATGCGGCGCACCACCGAGATGCCCTGCTCGGCGTTGCAGGCGTCGTCGTAGAAATCGACGGCGACCTTCGCCTTGGTGCCGTCGGCGAGCTTGACCCCGCCGGCCTTGTTGATGACGTCGGCCGCGGCGAGCATCGCGGCTTCGCTGTTCACGCCGAACGAGCGCACGGGTCCGGTCTTCGCGCCGAAGCCGGAAATCTTGATCGTCTTGTCTTGGGCCTGCGCGACGCCGAAGCTCAGCGCCAACGACACGGCCAGAGCGAGTTTCTTCACTGGGTCTCCTCCTTGCGGTAGATTTGCCGGGGCAGTTTAAAGCGAGGAGAGGGGCGATGGCAAAGAAGAAGCGCGTTGCTGCGGTGCGCAAGAACGGGAACATATGGTCCTCGCTCAGGCCGGGCCCGGCGAATCGCTCGGAACTCTCGCCGATCGCGTTCCTGCCGCGCGCCGCGGAAATCTATCCGCAGCGCATCGCCATGGTGCACGGCAAGCAGCGCTTCACCTATGCGCAGTCATTCGAGCGTGCCCGCCGGTTGGCCTCGGCACTGGCCAGGCGCGGCGTAAAGCGGGGCGATGTGGTGTCGGCGATGCTGCCCAACGTGCCGGCGATGCTCGATGCGCATTATGGCGTGCCGATGCTCGGCGCGGTCCTGAACACCATCAACACGCGGCTCGACGCCGACACGGTGGCCTACATCCTCGAGCACGGGGAGGCGAAGGTCTTCATCACCGACCGCGTCTTCGCCGGCGTGGTCGGCCCGGCGCTCGCCAAATTGAAGAGGAAGCCCGTGGTGATCGACGTGGACGACCCGCTCTACACCGGGCCCGGCGAGCGGCTCGGCGCGATGGAGTACGAGAAATTCATCGCCGGAGGCGACGCCGATTTCGCCTGGTCGCTGCCGCGATCGGAGGACGACCCGATCGCGCTCAACTACACCTCGGGCACCACGGGGCGACCCAAGGGCGTCGTCTACCACCATCGCGGCACCTTCCTCGAGTCGCTCGGCAACATCGTCGCCTGGCCGATGCCCGCGCACCCGGTGTACCTGTGGACGCTGCCGATGTTTCACTGCAACGGCTGGTGCTATCCCTGGTCGGTGACGGCGATGGCGGGAACCCACGTCTGCCTGCGCGCGGTGGACCCGGCGCTCATCTTCCCGATGATCGTCGAGCATGGCGTCACGCACATGTGCGGAGCGCCGACCGTGCTCGCCATGCTCATCGGCGCACCCGAGGGACAGCGACGCAAGTTCGCGCAGCCCGTGCACATCATGACCGGCGGCTCGCCGCCCCCGGCGAAGGTGATCAAGGGGATGGAGGAACTCGGCTTCAAGGTACTGCACATCTACGGCATGACCGAGCTGCAGGGGCCCTCCACGCTGTGCGCCGTGCAGGACACCTGGAGCGGGCTGCCGATCGAGGAGCGCGCCATGGAAATGGCGCGCCAGGGCGTGCGCTACCAGGTCGTCGAGGGGCACATCGTCGCCGATCCGAGCACCTGCAAGCCCGTGAAGCAGGACGGCCAGACCATCGGCGAGATCCTGGTCCAGGGCAACACGGTGATGCTCGGCTACCTCAAGGACCCGAAGGCCACCGCGGAGGCGTTCCACGGCGGCTGGATGCATACCGGCGATCTCGCCGTCTGGCATCCGTCGAACTACATCGAGATCAAGGACCGAAAGAAGGACATCATCATCTCGGGCGGGGAGAACATTTCCTCGGTCGAGGTGGAGATCGCGCTCTACAAGCACCCGGCGACGGCGCTCGCCGCCGTGGTGGCGCGACCGGACGAGAAATGGGGCGAGACGCCGTGCGCCTTCGTGCAGCTCAAGCCGGGCGTGCAGGCGACCGAGGCGGAATACATCGACTGGTGCCGCGGCAACCTGGCGAAGTACAAGGTGCCCAGGAAGGTGGTATTCGGCGACTTGCCGACCACGGCGACCGGCAAGATCCAGAAGTACGTGCTGCGCGAGAAGGCGAAAGGGCTCCGATAGGCATGCGCAAGCTGCTGAACGTCGGCGGCAACAGCAAGGACATCCCGCTGCCCGAGAACTACCGGGGCTGGGAGAACGTGCTCCTCGACATCGACCCGCGCGGCAAGCCCGACGTCGTGTGCGACGCGCGCGCGCTGACCACGCTGCCGGGCGCCGCCTACGACGCGGTGTATTGCTCGCACAACCTCGAGCACTACTACCGGCACGACGTGCCGAAGGTGCTCGCGGGCTTCCGCCATGTGCTCACGGACGCGGGCTTCGCCCACATCCGCGTGCCGGACATGGGCGAGGTGATGCGGCAGGTGGTGCAGAAATCGATGGATATCGACGACGTGCTCTACCAGTCGCCGGCCGGCCCGATCACGGTGCGCGACGTGTTCTACGGCTACGGGGTGGAAATCGAGCGCAGCGGCAACGAGTTCTTCGCGCACAAGACGGGATTCACGCAGAAGTCCCTGGTGCGCATGCTGGAGAGCTGCGGCTTCCCGGTCGTCTTCAGCATGACCGGCAATCTCGAGGTTGCTGCGCTCGCCTTCAAGCAGAAGCCGGATGAGTACGCGCGCGGCCTGTTCGGCCTGCCGGCGCTCTGAGCCGCTGTCCGGCTAGCGGAACAGCTCCTGGTCCTTGTAGGACGCCGCGTCCTCGATCGGCTCGAGGTGGGTGAGCACCGCGGTTCCCGGCAGCGCGGCGCGGATCCGGGTTTCGATTTCTTCCGCCACGTGGTGCCCGTCGCGCACGCTCATGTCGCCCGGGACGAGCAGGTGCAGCTCGACCAGCCGCCGGCGCCCGGCGCGCCGGGTGCGCAGCGCGTGGTAGTCCAGGCCCGTTACCCTGTACGGATCGAGGATGGCGCGGATCGAATCGAGCTCGCTCTCGGGCAGCGCACGATCCATCAGGCCGAGCAGCGAGCGGCGCATGACGCCCACGCCGGTCCACACGATATACAACGCCACCGCGATCGCGATCAGCGGGTCGAGGATCAACCAGCCGGTCAGGGCGATCGCGCTGACGCCGGCGACGATGCCGAGGGATGTCCAGACGTCGGTGAACAGGTGCTGGGCGTCGGCCTCGAGGGCGATCGAGTGATGCCGCCTGGAGGCGCGCAGCAGCGTGAGCGCGACCCCCAGGTTGATCGCGGTCGCGGCGAGCGAGATCGCCAGGCCCAGGCCGAATTCCTCGATCGGTCGGGGCGCCAGCAGCCGCGGAACGGAGGTGCTGACGATGGTGGCGGCGGCGGCGACGATCAGCGCGCCCTCGACCACCGCCGAGAAGTACTCCGCCTTGCTGTAGCCGAAGGGGTGCTTTTCGTCCGGTGGCACGGCTGCCAGCCGGAGCATCCAGAGCGCCAGCAGGGCCGCGCCCAGATTGACGAAGGACTCGAGCGCGTCGGACAGCAGCCCTACCGACCCGGTGATCCACGCGGCCGCCCCCTTCAGCGCCATGGTGGCGAGGGCGGCGGCGATCGACAGCCACGCGTATGGGGTAAGGGTGCCCATGGACCTGATAGCGTAACAGCGGGGTCGCTGCCGATTTGCTTCCGGCCCGGGATGGTTCTAGCATGACAGCCTGCGGTTCCTGAAAGAGGGCAGAGCCATGTCAAACAAGGCCTTAGCATTGACTCTTACGGCGCTACTCGCGATCGTACCGGCGAGCCAGGCGCTCGGTCAGGCGGCCCCCGCGAAGCCTGCGGGCATGGTCGTCCAGTCGGGAGAGCCCAAGGCGACCAAGACCGCGGCGTCGGCCGGCAAGAAAGGACCCGCCAAGATGATGAGCGAGGACGCGCGTCACTGCCTCGAGCTGGGCAGCACCATCGAAATCGTCAAGTGCGCGGAGCCCTACCGCTACTGAGCTGAAGCGGCGGAGGCATGGACGCGCTGCCGCTGCCGGTCATCGGCTGGCTTTACACCCTCGTCAGTTCAGCGGCGCTGCTGCTGGGCGCCTTCATCGTTTCCGGGGTGCACCTGCAGGGCGAGGCGGCGCGGCGCCAGTTGCTGGCGCGGGTCGTCGAGGACGCGGTCCTGTTCGGCATCTGGATCCTCGGCCTCGCCGGCGGGATCGGGGTGCTGCTGCTGCAACCCTGGAGCCGGGCGGTGCTGGAGTTCTTCTGCTGGGTGCTGACCGCGCTCACGCTGTTCTCTGCCTACACGCGCCTGCGTGCGCCGGGTGCGGTGCGGCGCGGAACCCTCGCCGTGAGCATCGCCCTCTTCGTCCTGCCGGTCCTCGCGATCTGCGGGGCGACGATCTATACGCTGCGGGGCGAGGAGGCCATTCGGGTACTCGGGGCCCACGGGCGTTAGCGTCCCTGAGCGGTTCGCGCGCGGCATGGGCCGCGCTCTCGCTGGACGTTATGATTGGCTCATGGCTGAACTGATCGTCCGCAGGGACGGGGCGGTGGCGACCGTCCTGTTTTCCAATCCCGCGAAGATGAACGCGATGACCTTCGACATGTGGGGCGCCGTGCCCGGCGCGCTGGCCGGGCTGGACGCGGACCCGTCCGTGCGCGCGATCGTCGTGGCGGGCGACGGCGACAAGGCGTTCATTTCGGGCGCCGACATTTCGCAGTTCGAGAAGCTGCGCGGCACCGCCGAGGCCCAGGCCGAATACAACAAGGCCGTCGAAAAGGCCTACCTCGCGCCGATGCAGTGCTCGAAGCCCGTGATCGCGCGCATCCGCGGCATCTGCATCGGCGGCGGCCTGGGCTTTGCCGCGGCCTGCGATCTGCGCATCTGCGCGGAAGATGCGGTGTTTCGCATGCCGGCAGCGCGCCTCGGCCTGGGCTACAGCCCCTCGGGCGTGCGCCGGTTCATGAACGTCATCGGCGCCGCCAACACTGCCGACCTCTTCTTCACCGCGCGCAAGTTCGACGCGCCCGAGGCGCTGCGCATGGGTTTCGTGAGCCGCGTGGTGCCTGCGGCGGAGCTGGAGCGCGCCGTGGCCGAGACGTGCGGGATGATCGCGGAGAACGCGCCGCTGACCGTCGCGGCGGCCAAGTTCGCCGTGCAGCAGGCGCTCAAGGATCCCGCGGAGCGCGACATGGCGCTGGCGGTGAAGATGGTGGAGGCCTGTTTCTCGAGCGCCGACCACCAGGAGGGCCGCAAGGCCTTCATGGAAAAGCGCAAGCCCGTATTCACAGGGAGATAGCAGATGAGACTACTCGCGTTGCTCGCGGCGCTCGCATGCTCCGCAAGCGTTCTGGGGCAGGGCTACCCGAACAAGCCGATCCGGCTGGTCGTCGGCTACCCGCCGGGCGGCTCTGGGGATTTCACGACCCGCTTGATCGCCGACGAGCTCTCCAAGGACCTGGGCGCCACGGTGATCGTCGAGAACAAGGCCGGGGCCGGGGGCTCGATCGCCTCCGAGTTCGTCGCCAAGTCGGCGCCCGACGGCTATACGCTGCTCAACCAGGGCAACCACGCGATCAACCGGAACCTGTACAAGAGCCTCGGCTACGACCAGAAGGATTTCGTGCCGATCTGCCGCGTCGCCATCGGCACCACGATCCTGGTGGTCAACAACGACACCCCGTTCAGGAACCTGCAGGATCTCGTCAGCTACGCCAAGGCCAATCCCGGCAAGCTGTTCAATGCGGCGGCGGGTTTCGGCTCCGCGCCGCATCTCGCGGCGGCGGCGTTCGAAGCGGCCGCGGGCATCAAGTTCACCACCATCCAGTTCAAGGGCGGTGGACCGGCCTCGCAGTCGATCATTGCGGGCGACACGCAAGTGATGTTCGCCACGTCGCCTACGGTGACCGGCTTCATCAAGGCGGGGCGCATGCGGCCGCTGGTGGTGAGCATGCGCAAGGGTTCGCCTTCCATTCCGGGCATTCCGGGTTCGGAAGAGGCGGGCGTGCCGTTCGAGTCCACGTTCTGGTTCGGGCTTTACGCGCCCGCCGGCACGCCGATGGAGATCGTGCGCCGCCTGCATGCCTCGGCTGCCAAGGGGCTGGCGAAGCAAGACATCCGCGACCGCATCGCGCAGCAGGGTATGGACGCCTCACCGTCGGCCTCACCGGAAGCGTTTGCCGCCGAGATCGCGGCCGAGGTGCCGTCCATCGAAGCCGCGATCCGCGCCTCCGGCGCCAAAGTCGAGTAGAGCGGCGCCCCGCCACGCGGTGCGGCGCTTGTCTAGTGCCGCTCCGAGCGCGCGATTTCCAGCAGCGCCTCGATCTCCTTGCGGTGCACGCGCCGGTTGCGGCGGTACCACAGCAGCACCATCGTCATGGTTCCGGCGACGAACAGGCCATACAGCGTGATCACGGCGAAAATCGAAAGCCCCGAGGCGAGCAGCGCCGAGTAGCCCGCGATCATCACCAGGATCGAGGTGTTCTCGTTGAAATTCTGCACTGCGATCGAGCGCCCCGCGCCCATCAGGTTGTGGCCGCGGTGCTGCAGCAGCGCATTCATCGGCACGACGAAGTAGCCGGCCAGCCCGCCGATCAGCACCATCACCGGGATGGCAATGTTCACGTCACGCACGAAGATCATGGAGATGACGAAAAGGCCCATGCCGATGCCCAGCGGGATGACGTTCACCGCGCGGTCCAGGGTGATGCGCGCGGAGGCGATGACCGCGCCGAGCGCGATGCCCATCGCCACCACGCCCTGCAGGATCGAGGCCCTGGACAGGTTGTAGTCGAGCGCGGCGCGCGCCCATTCGATGACGATGAACTGCAGCGTGGCGCCGGCGCCCCAGAATAGCGTCGTCACGGCGAGCGAGATCTGCCCGAGCCTGTCGGTCCAGAGGCGTTTGCAGCATTGCGTGAAGTCGCGCAGCGTGTCCAGCGGGTTGGCGGGCAGGGGCTTGAGCGCCACGCCGGTGTTCGGCACGTACAGGTTGAACAGCGCCGCCAGCGCGTAGACGAAGACGATGATCGAGATGGCGGCCTCCGCCGGCGTGTCGACGCCCGTGTCGAGGATCGGCAGGTCGAACGCCAGCAGCGTGCCGGACACCTTGGCGGTGATCAGCACGCCGCCCAGCACGGTGCCGAGGATGATCGAGCCGACGGTGAGGCCCTCGATCCAGCCGTTGGCAATCACCAGCTTCGTGGGCGGCAGGTACTCGGTGAGGATGCCGTACTTGGCGGGCGAGTAGGCGGCCGCGCCCAGGCCGACCATCGCGTAGGCGGCGAGCGGGTTGACGCCGAACAGCAGCATCAGGCAGCCGGCGATCTTGATGGTGTTCGACGACGAACATCACCTGGCCCTTGGGCAGGCGATCGGCGAAGGCGCCGACCCAAGGCGCGAGCAGCACGTAGGACACGACGAAGAAGAACTTGAGGTAGGGCGTGAGCCAGCTGGGCGAATCGCCCTGGATCAGCAGCGCGATCGCGGCGACCAGCAGCGCGTTGTCGGCGAGCGACGAGAAGAACTGCGCCGCCATGATGATGTAGAAGCCGAGGTTCATCGCCGCGGTCTTATAACATGGTTGCCGGCCGTCCCATTCGCGCCGCCCTGTCAAAGTTTGGCGGGGTCTGCCGTGAGCTATCCTAGCGAAATGCCGCGCCCGATCCGCGCCGTCATCAAGGCAAGCGCCCTGCGCCACAACCTGAAGCTTGCGCGCGAGACCGCCGGCGAGGCGAAGATCTGGGCGGTGCTCAAGGCGAACGCCTACGGCCACGGCCTGGAACGCGCGGCGCGCGCGCTGGCGGACGCCGACGGCTTCGCGCTGCTCGACTTCCAGGAGGCGGCGCGGCTGCGCCTGGCCGGGGTGACCAAGCCGATCCTGATGCTCGAGGGTTTCTTCAAGCCGCTCGACATGAACCTGATACTCAAGTACGACCTCACGCCGGTGATCCACAATGCCGACCAGGTCGAGCTGATCCAGCACATGGACCTGCCGTACCCGCTCGACCTCTACCTCAAGGTCAACAGCGGCATGAATCGCCTGGGCTTCGGCGTGGACACGCTGCGCCCGGCCTACAACACGCTGCGCATGCACCGCGGGGTCGGCAATATCACGCTGATGACCCACTTCGCCGATGCCGACGCGCGACAGTGGCGTGCACGACCAGCTGCGCTGGTTCAACGAGCTGGTGCAGCCGTTCGAGGCGGCGCGCTCGCTGGCCAATTCGGCGGCGCTGCTGCGCTACAGGGAAACGCAGCGAAGGCTGGGTGCGCCCCGGCCTCATGCTCTACGGCTGCTCGCCGTTCGCCGATTGGAGCGCCGAGGAGATCGGCCTGCAGCCGGCGATGACGCTCAAGTCCGAACTCATCGCGGTGCAGAACCTGGCGCAGGGCGAGCGGGTCGGCTACGGCTTTTCGTACGAGGCGAAGCAGGACATGATCATCGGCATCGTCGCCTGCGGCTATGCCGACGGCTATCCGCGCCATGCACCGAGCGGCACACCGGTGCTGGTCGGCGGCCGACGCAGCTCGCACGGTCGGGCGCGTCTCGATGGACATGATCTGCGTGGACATCAGCGACCTCGAAGAGGCCTACATCGGCACGCCGGTGACGCTGTGGGGCGAGGGGCTGCCCGCGGACGAGGTGGCGGCGGCGGCGGGCACGGTGAGCTACGAGCTGCTGTGCGCGCTCGCGCCGCGCGTGCCGGTGTCCGAGGAGGAGTAGTGGCGAAGGCCAAATCGGTTTTCGTCTGCACGGAGTGCGGCGCGACGGCGCTCAAGTGGATGGGCATGTGCCCGTCCTGCGGCGAGGCGGGCACGCTCGCCGAGCAAGCGGCCGAGCGCGGCGCGCGGGCAGCCGGCCCCGCCGCGAGCCCGGTGGCGCTGTCGCGCGTGCAAGCGCGCGAGGTCGAGCGGCTCTCCAGCGGCCTGCCGGAGCTCGATCGCGTGCTGGGCGGCGGGTTGGTGGTCGGGCAGGTCGCGCTGATCGGCGGCGATCCGGGCATCGGCAAGTCCACGCTGCTGCTGCAATCGCTCGCGGCGCTGGGCGGGACGCGCAAGGTGGTGTACGTCTCGGGCGAGGAGTCCGCGGAGCAGGTGGCGCTGCGCGCGCGGCGGCTGGGACTGGATGCGGCCGGCGTGGGCCTGCTCGCCGAGATCCAGCTCGAGCGCATCCTGAGCGCGCTCGAGGCCGCGCGGCCCGAGGTGGCCGTGGTGGACTCGATCCAGACGCTATGGTCGGATGCGCTCGAGTCCGCGCCCGGCTCGGTCGCCCAGGTGCGCGAATGCGCCGCGCAGCTCACGCGCTTCGCCAAGCGCTCGGGGACGGCGCTGTTCATCATCGGCCACGTCACCAAGGAAGGCGCCATCGCCGGCCCGCGCGTGCTCGAGCACATCGTGGACACGGTGCTCTACTTCGAAGGCGACCCGAACTCCGCGTTCCGCCTGGTGCGCGCGATCAAGAACCGCTTCGGCGCGGTGAACGAGCTCGGCGTGTTCGCGATGACCGACAAGGGGCTGCGCGCGGTGGCGAACCCCTCGGCGCTGTTCCTGCAGCGGCATGAGAAGGACGTCGCGGGCTCGTGCGTGCTCGCCACGCTGGAAGGCACGCGGCCGCTGCTGGTGGAGATCCAGGCCCTGGTCGATGCCGCGCACGCGCCCAATCCGCGGCGGCTGTCGGTGGGGCTGGAGCAGAATCGCCTCGCGATGCTGCTGGCGGTGCTGCACCGCCACGCAGGCATCGCCACCATGGATCAGGACGTGTTCGTCAACGCGGTGGGCGGCGTGCGCATCGGCGAGCCGGCGGCCGACCTCGCGGTCGCGCTCGCCATCGTCTCCTCGCTCACCGACCGGCCGATCCCGGGCAAGGTCGTCGCGTTCGGCGAGATCGGGCTCGCCGGCGAGGTGCGGCCCGCGCCGCGCGGGCAGGACCGGTTGAAGGAGGCCGCCAAGCTGGGCTTCGAAAAGGCGATCGTGCCGAAGGCCAATGCGCCCAAGGGCAAGCTCGCCGGCGTCGAGGTGCTGCCGGTCGAGCGGGTGGACGAGGCTGTGCAACTCCTGCGGAACCTGTGAAGGTCGCAGCCGTCACCGGCGGCGCACAGGGGATCGGGCGTGCGGTGGCGCTGCGCTTCGCGCGGGCCGGCTACGCGGTGTCGATCGCGGATGCGGACGAAGACGCCGGCCGCGAGGCGGCAGGCATGGTCGAGAAGTCGGGCGCGCAGAGCCTGTTCGTGCGCACCGACGTGGCCGATACCGCGCAAGTCGCGCGCTGGGTCGACGAGACCGTGCAGCGATTGGGATGTCCGGATGCGCTCGTCAACAACGCCGGCATCGGGCGGCGCGCGCCGTTTCTCGAGCTGCAGACGGAGGATTTCGACCGCGTCATCGCGGTGAACCTGCGCGGCACCTTCCTCTGCTCGCAGGCGGTGGCGCGCTGCATGGTGGAGCGCGACAAGGCCGGGACGATCGTCAATATCGCCTCGACGCGCGCCTTCATGTCCGAGCCCGGCACGGAGGCCTACACGGCGTCCAAGGGCGGCATCGTCGCGCTCACCCACGGCATGGCGATGAGCCTCGGGCCGCAGGGCATTCGCGTGAACTGCATCAGCCCGGGCTGGATCGAGACGCGCGACTGGCAGTACACGCCGCGCGCCACCACACCCGTGCATTCCGAGCGCGACCGTCTGCAGCACCCCGTCGGCCGCGTCGGCAAGCCGGAGGACATCGCCGACGCCTGCCTCTACCTCGCCGAGCAGGCCGGCTTCATGACCGGCCAGAACCTGACCATCGACGGCGGCATGACCGTCAAGATGATCTACGAGGAGTGATCGTCACATCGCCAGCGCCCGCTCGGCCGCGCGCACGCCGCTGCGCGCCGCAGCTTCCAGCGTCGGCGGGTACTCCGGATCCATGTAGTCGCCCGCGAGGAAGACGCCCCGCAGCGCCGTTTCGACGGCGGGGCGCGGCGGGCTCTCCCGCGCGGCGATGGTGGCGCGCTTCTCGGCGATCACGCGCGTCCATTGCGGCGCCGGCAGGCCCGGCAAGGCCGCCGCGATCTCGCGGTGACAGGTCGCGGCAAGCTCTTCCTGCGTCATCTGCTGATGGTCGCCCTGCGCGCTGATCACCGCCGCGAGCAGGCCTTTCTCGCCGGTCAGCCTGCCGCGATCGAAGACCCACTGCACGAGCCCCTGCGCGAGCCCGAGCATGGGGAAAGGCAGGCGCGTGCGCGCGTCGTATTGCAGGTAGCAGGTATAGATCGGCTGGTACTCGAACTCGACCGCGAGCTCCGGCGCAATCGCCTTCACCTGGTGCGGCCCCACCGCGAGGATGACGCGCTCGAATTGCGCGCGCAGCGCGCCCAGGTCGCGCACCGGCGTCTCGCACCGAACCTCTGCGCCTCGGCCGCGCAGCCAATCCGCGGCGGGCTCCGGAAAAAGCCTCGAGAGGTCGACGCAGGGAAGGATCAGGTCGCTGGCCTCCGTGTCGCCGCCCAGCGTGTCGCGCAGCACGGCGAGAAACACCCTGGCCGACGCGCGCTCCGGCGGCGTGTTGAGCGCGGACACGCACAGCGGCCGCCAGAGGTAGTGGCCGATGCGCCCGTTCTGCGCGTGCCGCTCGAGCAGCTCGCTCACGGTGCAGTCCTGCTCGAGCCGGAACGCCTGCCGGCGCAGGGCGCGCATGAAGCGCACCGCGTCGAGCCGCTCGCGCCACGGCAAGCCCCGCGTGGCGAGCAGCCCGGCGAGCAGCCCCAACGGCGCCGGCAAGTACCAGGCGCGGAACTTGAAGCCGTCGGCATAGTGCAGCTCGAGCGGAACGCGCATGACCGCATTCCCGGGGACGCCGACCGCATGCATGAGCGAGAACAGCGTCGTGTAGGCGCCCACCAGGATGTGCTGGCCGTTGTCGAGCGTGTGGCCCTGCGTGGCGACACGGCGCGCGCGGCCGCCCGGCACCGGGCCCGACTCGAAGACCGTCACCGGAGTGCCGCGCTGCGCGAGCGTGACCGCGGCGGCCATGCCGGCGTAGCCGGCACCGACGATGGCCACGTGCCGTGGCGCCGCCGAATCGCCTACGCGGCGACCCATGTCTTCCAGGCGATCCAGAGCTTGCGCAGCGGCGTCAGCGACGTACGTTGCGTCAGCACCTGGAAGCCGTCACGCTCGATTTCGGCGAGCAGCGCCGCGTAGATGGCCGCCATGATGAGCCCCGGGCGCTGCGCGCGCCGGTCCACGGCCGGGAGCTGCGCCATCGCCTTGCCGTAGTAGGAGCGGGCACGAGCCGCCTGAAACGCCATCAAGGCGGGGAAGCCCGGGCTGACGCGCGCATGGAGCAGGTCCGCCGCAGTGACGCCGAATCGCTGCAGATCCTCCATCGGCAGGTAGATGCGGTTCTTGCGCGCGTCCTCGCCCACATCGCGGATGATGTTGGTCAGCTGGAACGCGGTGCCGAGATGCTTCGCATATTCCAGCGTGCGCGCATCGGCGTAGCCGAAGATGCCCGGCCGCCAGCAGGCCCACCGCGCCCGCGACGCGATAGCAGTAGCGCTCCAGGGCGGCGAAGTCGAGATAGCGCGTCTGCGTGAGGTCCATCTCCATGCCGTCGATGATCTCGTTCAGCCGCTGCGCGGTGACGCCGTAGGGCGCGAGCGTTGGCAGCAAGGCGCGGGTCACGGGGTGCTGCGGATCCCCGGCGAAGAGGCGCCCCACCTCCTGGCGCCACCAGGCGAGCTTGGTGCCCGCGAGTTGCGGGTCGACGACCTCGTCGACCACGTCGTCCACCTCGCGGCAGAACGCGTACAGCGCCGTGATCGCGCGCCGGCGCTCCTGCGGCAGGAACAGGAACGAGTAATAGAAGCTCGACCCGCTCCCCGCGGCCTTCTGCTGGCAGTACTCGTCGGGCGTCATGCGGGTCAGACCACGCCGGGGTCAGACCCCGGTTTTCCTCGGTTGGGGTCTGACCCCGATTTTGACGTTGGGTCTGACCCCGATTTTGACGTGGGTCTGACCCCGATCTTGTCAGCGCCCGCCAGAGCACGAGCGGCCAGTCGCGCCACTCCAGCACCGGACGCCGGCGGAACACGTCGTAGCCCGCCGTCTCGATCTTCTCGAGGATGCGCAGCCCGCCCTGCACGGTCGCGCGGATCTCGAGGCCGCTGCGACCCGGGAGGTCGGCGCCCAGGGGCGCGCCAGACAGCATCAGCTCGCGTGAGCGGCGCACCTGGAAGGCCATCAGGGCGCGCCACGCGTCGTCGCAGCGCTGCGCGCCGATCTGCGCCTCGCTCACGCCGTGCGCCGCCATCTCGTCCTGCGGCAGATAGATGCGGCCTTTCGCGTAGTCGATGGCGACGTCCTGCCAGAAATTGATCAGTTGCAGCGAAGTGCAGATCGCATCGGATTGCTCGAGCTCCGTTTCAGACGTTCGTTTGAATAAGGTGCAGCAGCAGCCGGCCGACCGGATTGGCCGAGCGCCGGCAGTAGTCGAGGAGTTCGGCGAAGTCCGCGTATCGCTTCTTCACCACGTCCTGCGCGAAGGCGTCGAGCAAGTCGTGGAACAATGCAATCGGCAAGTCGTGCTCGTCGACGATGCGGGCGATGTCCGCAAACAGCGGCGACTCCGGCTGGTCGAGGCGCTCCAGGGCATCGCGAAAGCGTTCGAGACTGGCGAGCCGGGCCGCGGGCGGATCGTCGCCCTCGTCGGCGATGTCGTCGGCGCTGCGCGCGAAGCGGTAGATCACCGCCACCGGGTCGCGCAGCGGCGCGGGCAGCAGCAGCGATGCGACCGGGAAGTTCTCGTAATGGCCGACCGACACGCAAAGGTATAATACGTTGTTTTTGACCCGCTTTTTCGCGAAGGTGGCGGAATTGGCAGACGCACTGGATTTAGGTTCCAGCGCCGCGAGGCATGTGGGTTCGAGTCCCTCCCTTCGCACCAGCGGGCAACTTTCGAGGACGGCAGACGCATGGCAGTGAACGTGGAAACGCTGGGTGCCCTGGAGCGCAGGCTGCAGATGTCGGTGCCCGTGGAGAGCATCGAGCGCGAAGTCGACGAGCGGCTGAAGAAGCTTGCGCGCAACGCGAAGCTGGCCGGCTTTCGCCCTGGCAAGGTGCCGATGAAGCTGGTGGCGCAGACCTATGGCAGCCAGGTGCGCAACGAGGTGCTGGGCGATGCGGTGCAGAAGTCCTTCACCGACGCCGTCAAGGCAGGCGAACCTGAAAGTCGCGGGCTATCCGCGCATCGAGCCCAGGCAGGACGCGGCAGCGCGCGGGCGCGCTCGAGTTCAGCGCCACCTTCGAGGTGTACCCGGAATTCAAGGTCGGCGAGCTCGCGGGCGCGAGCATCGAGCGGCCGCAGGTGAGCGTGGACGATGCGGCAGTCGACAAGACCATCGAGATCCTGCGCAAGCAGCGCCGGACGTTCGCCACGGTCGAGCGCGCCGCGCAGGACGGCGACCGCCTGACGGTCGATTTCGAGGGCAGGATCGGCGGCGAGCCGTTCGGCGGCGGCAAGGCGGCCGGCTTCGCCTTCGTGCTGGCCGAAGGGCGCATGCTGCCCGAGTTCGAGACCGCCGCGCGCGGCATGCGCGCGGGCGAGGCGAAGACCTTCGAGCTGACCTTCCCGGCCGACTACCACGGCAAGGATGTGGCCGGGAAAGACCGCCGCGTTCGAGTTGAAGCTGCAGCAGGTGGAGGAGCCGCGCCTGCCCGCGCTCGACGCCGAGTTCGCCAAGTCGCTGGGCGTCGCCGACGGCGATCTCGGCCGCATGCGCGAGGAAGTGAAGCACAACGTCGAGCGCGAGGTGAAGAAGCGCATCGAGGCGCGCGTCAAGAACCAGGTGCTCGACGCGCTGCTCGCCGCCACGCCGCTCGAGCTGCCCAAGTCGCTGGTGACGGAAGAGACGCGAGCGCTGGTGGAACGCGCCGCCGCCGATCTGCAGCAGCGCGGCGTCAAGCTGGAGAAGCTGCCGCTCGACCCGCAGGCCTTCGAGGCGGCGGCCCGGCGCCGCGTGGCGCTCGGGCTGATCATCGCCGAGCTGGCGCGCGCCGAGAAGCTGCAGCCCAAGCCCGCCGAAGTGCGCGCCCTGATCGAGCAGGAGGCGCTTCCTACGAGAGTCCTGCCGAAGTTGTAAAATGGTTCTACATGCAGCCGCAACGCCTGTCCGAGATGGAGGGCCTGGCGCTCGAAAGCAACGTCGTGAACTGGGTGCTGGCGCAGGCCAAGGCCGTGGACAAGGCGATGCCTTTCGACGAACTGATGGGAAGGGACAAGTGAACTGGCAGCGCAGATCGGCGGACACCGGGGCCGGCATGGAGCCGCGGGGGCGGGATGGAACCCGCGCGCGGGTTGGGCCTGATCCCGATGGTGATCGAGCAGTCGGGGCGCGGCGAGCGCGCCTACGACATCTATTCGCGCCTGCTCAAGGAGCGCGTGGTGTTCCTGGTCGGCCCGGTGACCGAGATCACCGCCAACCTGATCGTCGCGCAGCTGCTGTTCCTCGAGTCCGAGAACCCGGACAAGGACATCTTCTTCTACATCAACTCGCCCGGCGGCTCGGTGTCGGCGGGCCTCGCCATCTACGACACCATGCAGTTCATCAAGCCGGACGTCAGCGACGCTGTGCGTCGGGCAGGCGGCGAGCATGGGCGCGCTGCTGCTGGCGGCGGGCGACAAGGACAAGCGCTTCGCGCTGCCCAACTCGCGCATCATGATCCACCAGCCCATGGGCGGCTTCCAGGGACAGGCCTCCGACATCGAGATCCACGCCAAGGAGATCCTCTACCTGCGCCAGCGCCTGAACGAGATCCTGGCCAAGCACACCGGCCAGACCGTGGACGAAGATCGCCAGGGACACGGACCGCGACAACTTCCTGTCCGGCGAAGAAGCGGTAAAGTACGGCATCGTGGACAAGGTCCTCACCTCCAGGGAACCCGCGTAGATGTCGGACAAGCCCAGCTCCGGCGAGAAGCTGCTGTACTGCTCGTTCTGCGGCAAGAGCCAGCACGAGGTCAGGAAGCTCATTGCCGGCCCGTCGGTGTTCATCTGCGACGAGTGCATCGAGCTGTGCAACGACATCATCCGGGAGGAGACCGCCAGCGACAAGGGCGGCAAGGGCGCCAAGTCCGACCTGCCCAGCCCGCGCGAGATCCGCGGCATCCTCGACCAGTACGTGATCGGCCAGGACCAGGCGAAGAAGATCCTCTCGGTCGCGGTCTACAACCACTACAAGCGGCTCAAGCACCTGTCGAAGAACGACGAGGTGGAGCTCGCCAAGTCCAACATCCTGCTGATCGGGCCGACCGGCTCGGGCAAGACGCTGCTCGCGCAGACGCTGGCGCGGCTGCTCAACGTGCCTTTCGTCATCGCCGACGCCACCACGCTGACCGAAGCCGGCTACGTCGGCGAGGACGTCGAGAACATCATCCAGAAGCTGCTGCAGAACTGCGACTACGACGTCGACAAGGCGAAGCGCGGCATCGTCTACATCGACGAGATCGACAAGATCTCGCGCAAGTCCGACAACCCCTCGATCACGCGGGACGTGTCCGGCGAAGGCGTGCAGCAGGCGCTGCTCAAGCTGATCGAGGGCACCATCGCCTCGGTGCCGCCGCAGGGCGGGCGCAAGCATCCGAACCAGGACTTCGTGCAGGTCGACACCACCAACATCCTGTTCATCTGCGGCGGCGCCTTCGACGGGCTGGAGAAGATCGTGCGCAACCGCACCGAGAAGACCGGCATCGGCTTCGGCGCGGAAGTGAAGAGCCCCAACGACTCCAAGGCGATCTTCGATCTGCTCAAGATCGTCGAGCCCGAGGACCTGATCAAGTACGGCCTGATCCCCGAGTTCGTCGGCCGCCTGCCGGTGGTGGCGGCGCTGGAAGAGCTCGACGAGCACGCCCTGATCCAGATCCTCACCGAGCCGAAGAACGCGCTCATCAAGCAGTACCAGCGCCTGTTCCTGATGGAAGGCGTGGAGCTGGAAGTGCGCACCGCCGCGCTCGGCGCGGTGGCCAAGCGCGCGCTCGCGCGCAAGACCGGCGCGCGCGGCCTGCGCTCGATCCTGGAGAACGTGCTGCTCGACACGATGTACGAACTTCCGGCGCTGGAGAATGTCAGCAAGGTCGTCGTCGACGAGCAGATGATCTCCGCCGACGGCAAGCCGCTGCTGATCTACTCCGACCAGCAGAAAGTTGCCGCTTCCTCGGCCTGAAGAGCCACGATGCGCTGCGGAGCGGCATTGCGTTCCGCACGCACGCACCGCGTGATGTCAGGAAGGGCAGGACCGCGCGTTTGCTGCGTTGCGGTGCACGCGCGTTGCGTGTACGCTCACCCCATTGATTTGGCTGCGGGAACCCGCACATGCCCGAGATGACCGAGACCCCCCAAGGCGTCACCCAATACCCACTGCTGCCGCTGCGCGACGTGGTGGTGTTCCCGCACATGGTCATCCCGCTCTTCGTCGGGCGGCCGAAGTCCATCAAGGCGATGGAGACCGCGATGGAGGCGGGCAAGAACATCCTGCTCGTGGCGCAGAAGTCCGCAGCCAAGGACGACCCTGGTCCGGAGGACATGTACGAGATCGGCTGCGTCTCGAGCATCCTGCAGATGCTCAAGCTGCCCGATGGCACGGTGAAGGTGCTGGTCGAGGGCGGCAGCCGCGCGCGCCTGCGCGGCGTCACGGACCTGCGCACGCACTGGATCGCCGAAGCGGTGCCGGTGCCGGCGGAGGCGACCGCGCCCGCCGAGATCGAGGCGATGCGCCGCGCGCTGCTCTCGGCCTTCGACCAGTACGTGAAGCTGAACAAGAAGATCCCGCCGGAGATCCTCACTTCGCTCTCGGGCATCGACGAGGCGGGGCGCCTGGCCGACACGGTCGCGGCGCACCTGCCGCTGAAGCTCGAGCAGAAGCAGCAGGTGCTGGAGATGTTCGACGTCAAGGCGCGCCTGGAGCACCTGCTGTCGCAGCTGGAGACCGAGATCGACATCCTGCAGGTGGAAAAGCGCATCCGCGGGCGCGTCAAGCGCCAGATGGAGAAGAGCCAGCGCGAGTACTACCTGAACGAGCAGGTGAAGGCGATCCAGAAGGAGCTGGGCGAGGGCGAGGAGGGCGCCGACCTCGAGGAGATGGAGAAGCGCATCCGGCGCGCGCACATGCCGAAGGACGCGCGCAAGAAGGCCGAAGGCGAGCTGAAGAAGCTCAAGCTGATGTCGCCGATGTCGGCCGAGGCGACGGTGGTGCGCAACTACATCGAGACCCTCGTCAACCTGCCCTGGAAGAAGAAGTCGAAGATCTCCAAGGACATCAAGCAGGCGCAGGAGGTCCTCGACAAGGACCACTACGGGCTGGAGAAGGTGAAGGAGCGCATCGTCGAGTACCTCGCGGTGCAGACGCGCGTGGACAAGATGAAGGCGCCGATCCTGTGCCTGGTGGGCGCGCCCGGCGTGGGCAAGACCTCGCTCGGCCAGTCGATCGCGCGCGCCACCAACCGCAAGTTCGTGCGCATGTCGCTGGGCGGCGTGCGCGACGAGGCCGAGATCCGCGGCCACCGCCGCACCTACATCGGCTCGATGCCCGGCAAGATCCTGCAGAACATGAGCAAGGTCGGGGTGAAGAACCCGCTGTTCCTGCTCGACGAGGTGGACAAGCTCGGCCAGGACTGGCGCGGCGACCCGTCCTCGGCGCTGCTCGAGGTGCTCGACCCGGAGCAGAACCACACCTTCACCGACCACTACATCGAGGTCGAGTACGACCTGTCGGAGGTGATGTTCGTCGCCACGGCGAACACGCTGAACATCCCGGCGCCGCTGCTCGACCGCATGGAGGTGATCCGGCTCTCGGGCTACACCGAGGACGAGAAGGTGAACATCGCCGTGCGCTACCTGCTGCCCCGGCAGATGAAGAACACCGGGCTGAAGGAAGGCGAGCTGGCGGTGAGCGAGCCCGCGGTGCGCGACATCGTGCGCTACTTCACGCGCGAGGCCGGCGTGCGGAGCCTGGAGCGCGAGATCTCCAAGATCTGCCGCAAGGCGGTGAAGCAGCTGCTGACCGACAGGAAGACGGCGGAGGGCAAGGCGCACCGCATCACGGTGACGCCGAAGAACCTCGACAAGTTCCTCGGCGTGCGCAAGTACAGCTTCGGCATGGCCGAGAAGCAGAACCAGGTCGGCCAGGTGACCGGCCTGGCCTGGACCGAGGTCGGCGGCGAGCTGCTGACCATCGAGACGGTGACCATGCCGGGCAAGGGCAAGACCATCACCACCGGCAAGCTCGGCGAGGTGATGCAGGAGTCGATCCAGGCGGCGCTCTCGGTGGTGCGCAACCGCTCGCGCAAGCTCGGCGTGCAGGAAGACTTCTACCAGAAGAACGACATCCACATCCACCTGCCCGAGGGCGCGACGCCCAAGGACGGTCCGAGCGCCGGCATCGGCATCGCCACGGCGATGGTGTCGGTGCTCACCGGCATCCCGGTGCGGGCGGACGTGGCGATGACCGGCGAGATCACGCTGCGCGGCGAAGTGCTGCCGATCGGCGGCTTGAAGGAAAAGCTGCTGGCAGCGCACCGCGGCGGCATCAAGACGGTGCTGATCCCGGACGAGAACGTGAAGGACCTCGCCGAGATCCCGGACAACGTCAAGAACAGGCTCGAGATCATCCCGGTGAAGTGGATCGACAAGGTGCTCGAGATCGCGCTCGAGCGCCAGCCCGAGCCGTTGCCCGAGGCGGCCGAGGGCGCGCCGCTGCCGCCGGCAGAGAACAAGGCCGGCGCGCCGGCCGCGGTCAAGCATTAAGAACAACGACGCGCTGCGCTTGCGCAGCGCGCACTTTTGGGAAGAAGCGATGAACAAGGCGGACGTCATCGAGCACATCGCGCAGTCGGCTGAGATCTCCAAGCTCGCCGCCGAGCGCGCGGTGGACGCGCTGGTGGGCGCGGTGAAGTCGAGCCTGCAAGAAGGGGCAGATGGTCACCCTGGTCGGGTTCGGCTCCTTCTACGTCGGCAAGCGCGCGGCGCGCACCGGGCGCAATCCCAAGCACCGGCGCAGCGTTGCAGATCCCGGCGGCCCGCGTGCCCAAGTTTCGCGCTGGCAAGGCCCTCAAGGACGCAGTAAACTAGCGCCCCTTTGGATTGGCGGGAATGCCCGTATCCGGAGGGGTGCTTAGCTCAGCTGGTAGAGCGTCGCTCTTACACGGCGAATGTCGGCGGTTCGATCCCGTCAGCACCCACCAAGGAACCACCATACGCTGCGAAGCGTCAGTTCCTGACGCATCGCACCGTTTGATTTTGGAAAGAGCAGAAGGAGCGGTAGTTCAGTTGGTTAGAATACCGGCCTGTCACGCCGGGGGTCGCGGGTTCGAGTCCCGTCCGCTCCGCCAACCCCATCAGCCATGTTCGAGTTCGTACAGAAAAACAAGCGCCTGATCCAGGTCGCGCTGGTGCTGCTGATCGTGCCGCCGTTCGCCTTCTTCGGGATGGAGTCCTACACGCGCTCGATGTCCGGGGCGGACGATGTCGCCACGGTGGACGGCGCGGGCATCACGCAACGCGAGTTCGCCGAGGAGCTGCGCCGGCAGCAGGAGCGGCTGCGCGCCGCTTTCGGCACCGGTTTCGACCCGTCGGCGCTCGATACCCCGGAAACGCGCGGCGCGCTGCTCGAGGCGCTGGTGTCGCAGCGCCTGCTCGCCAATGCCGCGGCCGGGGCGCATCTGCTGGTGAGCGACGAGCAGCTGCGCGAGACCATCGTCGCGATCCCGGCCTTCCAGTCCGAGGGGCAGTTTTCGAAATCGAACTACGAGGTGCTGCTGCGCGCGCAGAACATGACGCCGCAGATGTTCGAGTCGCGCTTGCGCTACGACATGGCGCTCGCGCAGTTGCGGCGCTCGATCTCCGAGACGGGCATCGCCTCGCGCGGCGTCACGGAGCGGCTGGCGGCGCTGCAGGAGCAGCGCCGCGAAGTGCAGGAGTCGCTGGTGGCGGCGCAGCCGTTCCTCGCCCAGGTGAAGCTCACGGAAGCGCAGGTCAAGGCCTACTACGACGCCAACCCCGCCGAGTTCCGCATCCCGGAGCGCGTGCGCGCGGAGTACGTGGTGCTGTCGGCCGACGCCCTCGGCCGGCAGGACGTGGTGACCGAGGCGGAGCTGAAGGCGGCGTACGAAGCGCGCGCCGCGCAATACCGCGTGGAGGAGCAGCGCCGCGCCAGCCATATCCTGGTGAAGACGAAGGACGAGGCGGACAAGCTCGCCGAGGAGCTGCGCAAGGCGCCGGGGCGCTTCGCCGAGCTGGCGAAGAAGCATTCGCAGGACCCGGGCTCCGCCGAGAAGGGCGGCGACCTCGGCTTCTTCGGGCGCGGCATGATGGTGCCGGCGTTCGAGGAAGCGGCCTTCCGCCAGAAGGAGGGCGAGATCGGCGCGCCGGTGCAGAGCGACTTCGGCTGGCACGTCATCCGCGTCACGGGCGTGCAGGCCGCGAAGTCGCGCCCGCTGCAGGACGTGCGCGGCGAGCTCGCGGCCGAGCTGGCCAAGCAGAAGGGGACGCGCCGCTTCGCCGAGGCGGCCGAGGCCTTCAGCAACATGGTGTACGAGCAGGCCGACAACCTGAAACCCGCCGCCGAGCGCTTCAAGCTGCCGGTGCAGACGAGCGGCTGGATTGCGCGCGCCTCCTCGCCCGATGCGGGCGTGCTGGGCAACGCGAAGCTGCTCGGCGCGCTGTTTGCCGCGGAATCGCTCAAGACGCGGCGCAACACCGATGCCGTCGAGGTCGCGCCCAATGTGCTGGTGGCCGCGCGCGTCATCGAGCACCAGCCCGCCGCGCAGAAGAAGTTCGAGGACGTGCGCGCGGAAATCGAGCAGAGCCTGCGCCGCGCCGAGGCAGTCAAGCTGGCGCAAAAGGAGGGCGAGGCGCGGCTCGCGACGCTGCGCAAGGGCGCCGATGCAGGCCTGAAGTGGGAACCCGCGAAGCCGGTCTCGCGCCGCAGCCCGCAAGGCGTGCCCGCCACCGCGCTCAAGCAGATCCTGGCCGCCGATGCGGCCAAGCTGCCCGCCTACGTCGGCGCGGAGCGCGGCAGCGAGGGCTACATGCTGTACAAGGTGGTGCGCGCGCTCGACCTCGAGCCCAAGAACGAGCAGCAGAAGGCGGCCGACCAGGCGCGCGCCGCCCAGCAGGCCGCCGCCGAGCAGCTGGACGCCTACGTCGCCAGCCTGCGCGCGCGTGCCAGCGTCAAGGTCAACAAGGCCAACCTCGAGAAGAAGTAGCGGGGGAGCCGCCTGGCCGCGCAGGCCGCGGCTACTTCTTCGCCGCCGCCTTCTTGCCGATCTTTTCCACCGCAACGCGCAGCCGCGCGGCGTCGGCGACCCAGAAGTCCTTGAACTCCGGCGCGTCGAGATAGTTGATCGGCGTGCTCACCTTGGCCATCGCCCCGACGAATTGCGGGTCGGCGACCGCCGCGCGCACCGCGGCGCGCAGCCTGTGCTGCACGTTCGGCGGCACCGCCGCCGGCGCGACCACCCCGGACCAGATGTAGAACTCGACGTCCTTGTAGCCGAGCTCCTTGAAGGTCGGCAGCTCGGGCATCAACTCGAGGCGCTTCGCGCCCCAGCCGGCGAGCGCGCGCATCTTGCCGCCCTTGATCTGGCCCACGGCAGCTGCCGGGCCGGAGGCGAGGGCCTGCACCTGGCCGCCGAGCAGCGCCGTCACTGCCGGACCGCCGCCCTGGTAGGGGATGTGGAACAGCTCGATGCCGGCGGCGCCGGCGAACATCTCCATCGCTACGTGCAGCGTACCGTAGACGCCCGAGGACGAGTAATTGATCTTGCCCGGGTTGGCCTTCGCGGCGGCCACGAAATCCTGCACCGTCATGTAGGGGCTGTCCGCGCGCACCACCAGCACGGTCGGGTCGGCCGTCACCAGGGCAATCGGCATGAAGTCGGAGATCTGGTACGGGACGGGCTTGCCCTCCAGCGGGTCCGACACCGGGAAGATGGAGATGGAGGACAGCGTCATGAGGATCGTGTAGCCGTCGGGCGCCGCCTTGGCCGCGGCGGTGGTGCCGATCGCGCCGCCGGCGCCAGGCCGGTTGAGGATGATCACCGGGTGCCCGAGCGTCTTCTCCATCGACGCGGCGAGTGGCCGGCCGACCAGTTCGGCCACGCCGCCCGGCGGGAAGGCCACGATCATGGTGATCGGCTTGGTGGGATAGTCCTGCGCCTGCGCGCTGCAGGCGAGCAGGGTCGACAGTGCGGCAATGGTTTTTTTCATGTTTCGTCTCCTCCTTCTGATATACCTGCCACGACGTTGCGAAAGCCGTTGTCCACGTACAGCACTTCGCCGGTGACGCCGCCCGCCAGCTCCGAGAGCAGGAACGCCGCCGCGTTGCCTACATCCTCGGTGGTGACATTGCGGCGCAGGGGCGCCTGCTCCGCGACGAACTTGAGGATCTTGCCGAATCCGGCGATGCCCGAGGCGGCCAGCGTCTTGATCGGTCCGGCGGAAATGCCGTTCACGCGGATGCCGCGCGGGCCGAGGCTCGCCGCGAGGTAGCGCACCGAGGCCTCCAGGCTCGCCTTGGCGAGGCCCATGGTGTTGTAGTGGGGCAGCACGCGATCGGCGCCGAGGTAGGTGAGCGTCACGAGGCTCGCTTTGCGCCCGTGCATCAGCGGCAGCGCCGCCTTGGCGAGCGCGGGAAAGCTGTAGGAGGAAACGTCGTGCGCCACGCGAAACGCCTCGCGCGACAGGCCGTCGAGGAAATCCCCGGTGATCGACTCGCGCGGCGCGTAGGCGATGGCGTGCACCAGGCCGTCCAGCCCGTCCCAGCGCTTGCCGAGCTCCGCGAACAGGCGCGCGATCTCCTCGTCGCTCGCCACGTCGCAGGGCAGGGCGATGTCCGAGCCCAGCTCGCGCGCCATGTCCTCGACGCGCTCCTTGAAGCGCTCGTTCTGGTAGGTGAAGGCGAGCGCGGCGCCCTCGCGCTGCGCCGCCTTGGCGACGCCGTAGGCGATCGAGCGGTTGCTGAGCAGGCCGGTAACGAGGATCTTCTTGCCGTCGAGGAGCGCCATGGCCGGGTGATTATACTTGCGCGCATGCGACCGACCCGGCGGTTCTCGTCCCTGCTCGCGCCGGCGCTCCGGCGATGCGCGCTCGCCCTCGCGGCGGCGGCGGCCGCCGCGATGCTCGGCGGCTGCGCCGAGGTCTGGAACGACCCCTATCCCGCTTCGGACCGCGGCGCGAACGTGCTCTACACGGCGTTCACCGAGCGCCCCAAGCACCTCGACCCGGTGCAGTCCTACACGGAGGACGAGGCGCGTTTCACGCAGCAGGTCTACGAGCCGCCGCTGCAGTACCACTATCTCAAGCGCCCTTACGCGCTCGCGCCGCTGACGGCGCTCGAAGTGCCGAAGGCGGTCGACGTGGAAGGCGGAAAGTTCACCGTCTACACGATCCGCATCCGGCCGGGCATCCGCTACCAGCCGCATCCCGCGTTCGTGCCGGAGAACCACGCCCTCGAGCGCGAGCGCGTGGCGAGGCTCTCGAGCCCGTACGAGCTGCCGACGGGCACGCGCGAGCTCACCGTCGACGATTACATCTACGAGATCAAGCGCCTGGCGAGCCCGCGGCTGCACTCACCGATCTTCGGCTTGATGGCGGAATACATCGTCGGCTTGCAGGAGTATGCCGAGAGGTTGAAGAAATTCGATACGCGCAAGGGCGAATGGCTCGACCTGCGCAAGCACCGGCTCGAAGGCGTGGAGAAGGTGGATGAGCACACCTACCGCATCCGCATCAAGGGGCGCTATCCGCAGTTCGCTTATTGGCTGGCGATGCCCTTCTTCGCGCCGGTGCCCTGGGAGGCGGAGAAGTTCTTCCACCAGCCGGGCATGGCGGAGAAGAACTACACGCTCGACTGGTGGCCGGTGGGCACCGGCGCCTACATGCTTACCGAGAACGATCCCAATTCGCGCATGCAGCTCGAGAAGAACCCCAACTTCCGCGGCGAGACTTACCCGGCCGAGGGCGAGCCGGGCGACGCGAAGGAAGGGCTGCTCGCCGACGCCGGCAAGACCATGCCGTTCGTGGACCGCGTGGTGTTCACGCGGGAAAAGGAGAGCATTCCCTACTGGAACAAGTTCCTGCAGGGCTACTACGACTCCTCGGCCATCCCCAGCGACACCTTCGACCAGGCGGTGCGCGTTTCGGTCGGCGGCGAGGTGGGGCTGACGGCGGAAATGGAGGCGAAGGGCATTTCGCTGCGCACGTCCGTGGACACCACGATCCTCTACCTCGGCGTGAACTGGCTGGACGCCGTGGTGGGCGGGGGCGGGGAGCGCGCCCGGAAGCTCCGCCAGGCGCTCGCCATCGCCATCGACTGGGAGGAGTTCATCTCCATCTTCCTGAACGGTCGCGGGCTCGTGGCGCACGACCCGCTGGCCCCGGGCATCTTCGGCCAGCGCGAGGGACGCGACGCGGTGAATCCGCTCACGCACGTCTGGGAAGGCGGCAAGGCGCGACGCCGCCCGGTGACGGAGGCGCGCAAGCTGGTCGCCGAGGCAGGGTACCCGCAGGGGCGCGACGCCAAGACGGGGCAACCTCTGGTGCTCTACCTGGACACCGTGGGGCGCGGGCCGCAGGACAAGCCGCGCTTCGACTGGTGGCGGCGCCAGTTCGCCAAGCTCGACATCCAGCTGGAGATCCGCGACACCGACTGGAACCGCTTCCAGGAGAAGATCCGGAAGGGCAGCCAGCAGCTCTACATCCTCGGCTGGAATGCCGACTACCCGGATCCCGAGAACTTCATGTTCCTGCTGCACGGTCCGCAGTCGCGCGTGAAGAGCCAGGGCGAGAACACCAGCAACTACGCCAATGCCGAGTTCGATGCGCTCTTCGAACGCATGAAGCACATGCCCAATTCGGCGGAGCGGCAGCGGGTCATCGACCGGATGGTGGAGATCGTACGGCGCGACGCGCCCTGGATCGGCGGCTTCCACCCGGTGTCCTACGGGCTCGCGCATTCCTGGATGAAGAACGGCAAGCCCAACAACATGGCGCGCAACAACCTGAAGTACGTGCGCGTGGACGTCGCGCAGCGCGCGGCGAGGCGTCTGGAGTGGAACCGGCCGGTGCTCCTGCCGATCGCACTGGTCCTGCTGGTGCTGATCGCGAGCGCCGTGCCGGCCATCCGCAGCTATCGGCGCCGCGAGCGCATGGCGGCGAGGGCGGGCTAGATGTGGGCCTACATCGTCCGGCGGGTCCTGTATGCGTTTCCCGATCCTGATCGGCATCAATATCCTCACGTTCGCGCTGTTCTTCTTCGTGAATACCCCGGACGACATGGCGCGCATGCAGCTCGGCATCAAGCGCGTGACGCCGCAGGCGATCCAGAAATGGAAGGCGGAGCGCGGATACGACAAGCCCTTGTTGTGGAACGGCGCGGCCGACGGTGTGCGGGGGCTGACCGACACCATCTTCTTCGAGAAGTCGGTGAAGCTCTTCGTGTTCGATTTCGGCGTGGCGGAGTCCGACAACCGGGACATCGCCAACGAGATCCGGACGCGCATGTGGCCCAGCCTTGCGCTCGCCATACCGGTGTTCCTCGTCGGTCTCGCCGTGAACATCACGTTCGCGCTCGGCATGGCCTTCTTCCGCGCGACCTACCTCGACCTGTGGGGTGTCATCCTGTGCGTGGCGATGATGTCGATCTCTTCGCTCTTCTACATCATCGGCGGACAGTACCTGCTGTCGAAGCTCTGGCACCTCGCGCCCATCTCCGGCTACGTAGGCGGGCTCGATGCGCTCAAGTTCCTGGTGCTCCCGGTGATCATCGGGGTGGTCAGCGGCTTCGGCAACAGCGCCCGGCTGTACCGCACCCTGTTCCTCGAGGAGATGGCGAAGGACTATGTCAGGACGGCGAGGGCGAAGGGTCTTGCGGAGCGCACGGTGATGTTCCGCCACGTGCTGCAGAACGCGCTGATTCCAATCCTCACCGGCGTGGTGGCGGTGATCCCGCTGCTGTTCCTGGGCAGCCTGATCCAGGAATCGTTCTTCGGCATCCCCGGGCTGGGGAGCTACACCATCGACGCCATTCAGGCGCAGGATTTCTCGGTCGTGAGGACCATGGTGTTCATCGGCTCGGTGCTCTACATCGTCGGTCTTCTGCTCACCGACATTTCGTATACCTTCGTGGACCCGCGGGTGCGCCTCAACTGAGATGCTGTTCGCGCTGCCGACCGACTACCTCGTGTGGCTGCTGGTCGCGGCAGTGGCCGCCTTCGCCTTCTATAGCAGCCGCCACGTGCACCTCGCGCTGCCCTGGGCGCGCGTGTTCCGCAGCCGCATCGCAGTCGCGTCGGCGGTGTTCCTTGCCCTCTATCTGCTCATCGGGCTGCTGGACTCGGTGCATTTCCGCAAGAGCCTGCCGCAAAAGGAGCCCGGCGCCCCGGCCATCTATTCCGTAGAGGTGCATTCCCTGCTGGACATGGCGCTCGCGCACTTGAGGGAACGCCAGGAGAAGACCTACTCGGCGCCGCTCGCGACCCGCCTGTACCAGAAGGAGCAGATCGAGCAGCGCGACGGCCGGATGGTGCGCGACTTCCCGCGCCTGCGACACGGCGGCAGCCACCTGCTGGACGAGGCCGACCGCGGAACGGACATCGCGCTGCGCGTGCTGGCGGGATTGAGCGCCGCCGTTGCGCTCTGGGCGATCGTGGTGCTCATCGCGCGCAGAACCGTCGTGCGCCGCTGGCCGCGCGTGTCCTGGTCGGCGGCGGCGGCGGCGGCGGGCGCCATCCTCGCGCTCGCGGGGCCGGCGGCGTTTCTCGCGGCCGGCTATCACGTGCTGGGCACCGATCGCGTCGGCACCGACGTTCTGTACCAGGCCCTGAAAAGCATCCGCACCAGCCTGGTGATCGGCACGCTGACGACCCTGTTCCTGCTGCCGATCGGCATCGTCGCGGGCATCACCGCCGGGTACTTCAAGGGGTGGGTCGACGACGCGATCCAGTATGTCTACACCACGCTGAACTCGATTCCTGGCGTGCTGCTGATCGCCGCATCGGTGCTGACGGTGCAAGTGTATGTGGACACGCACCCGGAGCTCTTTCCGACCTCTGCGCAGCGTGGCGACTTCAGGCTTCTCAGCCTCTGCGTGATCCTCGGTGCGATCGGCTGGACGGGGCTCGCCAGGCTGCTCAGGGGCGAAACCCTCAAGCTCGCGGAGCTGGAGTTCATACAGGCGGCGCACGCATTCGGCGTGTCGCACGCGCGCATCCTTTCCCGCCACATCCTGCCCAACGTCGCGCACATCGTGATCATCACGCTGGTCCTGGATTTTTCCGGCCTGGTGCTGGCAGAGGCGGTGCTTTCCTACATCGGGGTCGGCGTCGACCCGTCCACCATCAGCTTCGGCACCATGATCAACGCCGCGCGCCTGGAGATGGCGCGCGAGCCGATGGTGTGGTGGTCGCTCGCCGCCGCCTTCATCTTCATGTTCGCATTGGTGCTGGCGGCGAATCTCTTCGCCGACGCGGTGCGCGACGGCTTCGACCCGCGGGTGCGCGTATGAGCGCCCTCGAAGTCGCGGGCCTGCACACCCAGCTCGACACGCCCGAGGGCGTGCTGCGCGCGGTGGACGGGGTCGACTTCGAGATCCGCCAGGGCGAGTGCTTCGCGCTGGTGGGCGAGTCGGGCTGCGGCAAGTCGATGACCGCGCTCTCCATCCTGCGCCTGCTGCCGGAGGTGGCGCGCATCGCCGGGGGCGAGGTGCGGCTCGAAGGCCAGGACCTGCTCGCGCTGCCCGAGGCGGCCATGCGCGCGGTGCGCGGCAAGCGCGTGGCGATGATCTTCCAGGAGCCGTCCACGGCCCTCAACCCGGTGCTGACCGTGGGTCGGCAGGTGCGCGAGGTGATCGAGCGCCACAGCGCCCTGCGCGGCACCGCGGCGCGCAAGCGCGCGCTCGAGCTGCTCGAGGCAGTCGGCATACCCGAGGCAGAGCGGCGCCACGAGGAGTATCCCTTCCAGCTTTCCGGCGGCCTGCGCCAGCGCGCGATGATCGCAGCGGCGCTCGCCGTGGATCCCGAGGTACTGGTGGCCGACGAGCCCACGACCGCGCTCGACGTGACGATCCAGGCGCAGATCCTCGAGCTCCTGCGCAAGCTGCAGGCCGAGCGCGGCATGGCGCTGCTGCTCATCACGCATGACCTGGGGATCGTGGCGCAGATGGCCACGCACGTCGCCGTCATGTACGCCGGCGAGATCGTCGAGGTCGCCCCGCGTGAGGACTTCCTGCGCGCGCCGCAGCATCCGTACTCGCAGAAGCTGTTCGAAGCGCTGCCCGGACGCGGCGGCGAGCTCGCCGTGATCCGCGGCCAGGTACCGGCGCTGACCTCGACTTTCATCGGCTGCCGCTTCGCGGAGCGCTGCGAGCAGGTCTTCGACCGCTGCCGCGCCGAAGCCCCGCTGCTCAAGGATCCGGGCGGGGGCACGCGCGTGCGCTGCCACCTGCGCGAGGCGGGGCGGGCGGGTCCCCGGCCGGGCGCCGCCGCGCCGGCGGCGACGCGGCCGCTGCCGCCGGGCGCGGTGCTCCTCGAGGCAACCGATCTCGAGGTGCACTTCCCGATCCGGCGCGGCGTGTTCCGGCGCACGGTGGGTTACGTCAAGGCAGTTGACGGGGTTTCGCTCGCGATCCACGAAGGGCGCACGCTCGCGCTGGTGGGCGAGTCGGGTTCGGGCAAGACCACGGTGGGCAAGGCGATCCTGCAGCTGGTGCGGCCCACGGGCGGCAGCGTGCGGCATGGAGGAGAGGAGCTGACGCGGCTCTCTCGCGGCGCGCTCAAGCGCCATCGCGCGCGCATGCAGATCATCTTCCAGGACCCGTACGCCTCGCTCAACCCGCGCCTGCGCATCGCCGATATCCTCGCCGAGGGCATGAAGAGCCTCGGCGTGGGCGCGAGCGACGCCGAGCGCACGCAGCGCATCGACGCGCTGCTCGAGCAGGTCGGCCTGCCCGTTCAGGCGAAGGGCCGCTACCCGCACGAGTTCTCGGGCGGCCAGCGCCAGAGGATCGCCATCGCGCGCGCGCTCGCCGTGGAGCCCAGGCTCATCGTCTGCGACGAGCCCACCAGCGCCCTGGACGTCTCGGTGCAGGCACAGATCCTCAATCTGCTCAAATCCCTGCAGGACCGCCTGGGGCTGGCGTACCTGTTCATCACCCACAACCTGGCGGTGGTGGAGCACCTCGCGCACGAGGTCGCCGTGATGCAGGCCGGCCGTATCGTCGAGCAGGGCGAGGCGGGGCAGGTGCTGCGCGAGCCGCGCCACGAGTACACGCGGAGCCTGCTCGCGGCGGTACCGGGGATAGATTAGAAAAGACTTTAGGACAGCATCCTAAGATGCTGTTTTCTTGACATTCTTATTGGCTTCCTGCTTCGGCTTGCCTTTGACGCCGCGAGCCACTGGGCGGCCTTTCGGAGCGCGGGCGCCCGACTGGATCACGAGCCGCTGGCCGGGCTGCAGCGTCGCGTAGCGGTTCCAGCGCTTAAGGTCCTCGATGTCCACGCGATAGCGCCGCGCGATGCCGTACTCGGTTTCTCCGGCCTTCACGATGTGGATCATGCTGCGGCTGCGCGTCTGCTTCACGATGGGCGGCGCGTACATGAGCGGCAGCCGGCTGAACTTCTCCTCGGCGCCCTTGATCGGCACGACGAGCAGGTTCGGCACCTGGCGCGAGCGCGGCGCGATGCCGTTCACTTCCTTGAGCTGGCCGAGGGTGAGGCCGTGCTTCTTGGCGATGGCCTCGAGGTTCTCCCCGTGTTGCGGCACGTAGGTCTTCCAGGACACGAGCGACTTGTCTTCGTACTTCTCGAGGTTCTCGTGGAAGACATCCACCTTGTCGGCCGGCAGCACGATGCGCGGCGCCACCGAGGTGCGGATCAGCGGGCGGCTGAAGCCCGGATTGAGCGCGATGAACTCGTCCACGTCCATCTCGGCGAGCTTGGCCGCCAGCTGCACGTCGATGTCGCGAATCTTGGTGACGGTGGCGAAGTAGGGCTCGTTCGGGATCGGCGCAAGCGTCACCCCGTAGGCCTGCGGATTGAGGATCAGGTTCTTCAGCGCCTGCAGCTTGGGCACGTAGCCACGCGTCTCCCGGGGCATCGGCAGGCTGAGGTAGTCGGTCGGCTGTCCCTCCGCGGCGGTTCTTCTCGATGGCGCGCGCCACCGCGTTCTCGCCCCAGTTGTAGGAGGCCAGCGCCAGCTGCCAGTCGCCGTGCATCTCGTAGACATCCTTCAGGTAATCGAGCGCGGCGCTGGTCGAGGCGACGATGTCGCGCCGGCCGTCGTACCACATGTTCTGCTTCAACTCGTAGCGCTTGCCGGTGCCCGGGATGAACTGCCACAGGCCCGAGGCATGCGCGCGCGAGTAGGCCATCGGATTGAAGGCGCTCTCCACGATCGGCAGCAGCGCGATCTCGGTGGGCATGCCGCGCTTTTCCAGCTCCTCGACGATGTGGAACAGATAGCGCCGGCTGCGCTCGAAGACGCGCTGCAGGTAGTCCTGGTTCGCCACGTACCATTCCATGCGCTCGGCCACCAGCGGCGTGTGGATGTCCGGCATGGCGAAGCCGTTGCGCAGCCGCGCCCACAGATCGGCGGGCGGCTGCGTGCGGTCGAGCTTGGCGACGGGCTGCGGCGCGGCGAGCTCCTGCTTCTCGCCCTCGAACGGCGGCAGGTGCCTGGCATCGAGCAGTCGCACTTCTGGAAGCGGCGCCGGCGCGCTGATTTCCGCAACTGCGCTCGCCGGCGCAGTCGCGCTGGTCGCAGATCCGCCTTTGGGGCCTGCAGGCGCCGCGGTTGTTGCGGACGACGCCGCATCCCCGGCGCCCGCGTTTTCCTCCAGCCCGGGCGTGCTCGCACAGCCCGCGAGCACCGCGGCTGCGAAAATACCTCCAAAAAGTGCGCTAAGTATTTGCACGAACGGCAATACTAGCTCAAAAACGGTTCTTCCATTCGCGGATCGCCGCGAACACCCGTACCGGGTCGGAAAGCCGGGCGCCGAGGTACTTGTTGGCCGATTCGATCACCGCCGGCTCGCGGCAGCGAAGAAACGGATTGGTGGCGCGCTCCTCGCCGAGGGTGGAGGGTAGCGTCGGCTTGCCCGCCTCGCGCAGCTTGCGATCGCGCACGAGGCGCGCGGCGAGCGCCGCGTTGTGCGGGTCGACCGCTTGCGCGAACTTGATGTTGGCGAGCGTGTATTCGTGGCCGCAGTAGACCTTCGTCGCATCCGGCAGCGCGGCGAGCTTGCCGAGCGAATCGAGCATCTGCTGCGGCGTTCCCTCGAATACGCGCCCGCAGCCGCAGGCGAAGAGCGTGTCGCCGCAGAAAAGGGATTCCGCGCCATAATAGGCCACATGCGCTCGCGTATGCCCCGGAATATCGAGCACCGAGAGCGTGAGGCCGAGCTCGGGAATGCGCACCGCGTCGCCTTCGCCCACCGGGTGCGTGAGCGTGGGGATCGGCTCGCCCTTGGGCCCGTACACCGGCACGTGGCGCTGCGCGCCCGGCGCGCTGGCTGCCTCGAGCAGCTCGGGAATGCCGCCGACGTGGTCCGGATGGTGGTGCGTGGCGAGGATGGCGACGAGCTGCAGCCGCTCGCGTGCGAGGTACTCGAGCACCGGCTGCGCCTCGCCGGGATCCACGACTGCCGCATGACGCGCATCGCGCAGCGTCCAGATGTAGTTGTCCTTCAGCGCGGTTAGCGGAACGATTTCGAGCATGGATCGCCAGTCCTTCGTCTCCGTGGCGGCAGCCAAGTATAACGGCGAGCGCGAATCCTTCTCGCAGTGGTGCGCGACGCCCCTGGGGCAGCGCGTGATCGACTGGGAGCTCGAGCAGTTCGACAACGCCGTGGAGGACGTGTTCGGGTTCCGCGCGGCGCAGGTCGGCCTGCCGGAGATGGATTTCCTGCGCGCCAACCGCATCAGCTTCCGCTTCACGCTGGCGCTCGAGACGGGCGCGGCGGTCGCCGCCGATCCCCTGCAGCTGCCGCTCGCCTCGCAGAGCCTCGACCTGGTCGTGCTGCCGCATACCCTGGAGTCGCACCTGGACGCGCACCACGTCCTGCGCGAGGCCGAGCGCGTGTTGCGTCCCGAGGGGCAGGTGGTGATTTCGGGCTTCAACGCCGCTCTCGCTGTGGGGAATGCGGCGCAAGCTCTCGCGGCGCGGCTCGGACTCGCCTTGGGACGCGCGCTTCATCGGGCTGCTGCGGCTCAAGGAGTGGCTGCAGCTGCTCGGCTTCGAGCTGAACGGCGGGCGCTTCGGCTGCTACGCGCCGCCTTTCGCGAATCCGGCGTGGCACCCGCGCTTCGCCTTCATGGAGAAGGCCGGCGCGCGCTGGTGGCCGATCCTCGGCGGCGTGTACGTGGTGCGCGCGGTGAAGCGCGTGCACGGCATGCGCGTCATCACCCCGGCCTGGCGCAAGGAGCGCGCGCGGCGCCGCGCGGTCGCCGCGCTGCCGCAGAAGAACGGGCATCCCGGGCACGCGGCGCGACGCCGGCATGACTGAAGGGGTGGTGGAGGTCTACGCCGACGGCGCCTGCAAGGGCAATCCGGGCCCCGGCGGCTGGGGCGTGCTGATCCGGCAGGGCGCCCGCGAGCGCGAGCTGCACGGCGGGGAGCGCGCCACCACCAACAACCGCATGGAGCTGACGGCCGTCATCCGCGCGCTCGAGGCGCTGCCGCACGGCAGCCGCGTGAGCCTGTACACCGATTCCCAGTACGTGCAGAAAGGCATGACCGAGTGGCTCGCCAGCTGGAAGCGGCGCGGCTGGCGCACCGCCGACAAGAAGCCGGTCAAGAACGACGATCTGTGGAAGGCGCTGGATGACCTCGCGCGCAACCACCGCGTGGAGTGGCACTGGGTGCGCGGACACGCCGGCCACCCGGACAACGAGCGCGCCGACGCGCTCGCCAACAAGGGCGTCGAGAGCGGCGGCTAGGCAACGCGCGCGTGGCCGCGCAGGGAGTGAGGCGAGTGTCCGTTTCCAGGCAGGTCATCCTCGACACCGAAACCACCGGGCTCAACGCACGCCTCGGCGACCGCGTGATCGAGATCGGCTGCATCGAGATGCTGAGCCGGCGCGTCACCGACAACCGCTTCCACCGCTACGTGAACCCGGAGCGCAAGAGCGAGGAGGGCGCGGCGCGCGTGCACGGCATCGCGGACGAGTTCCTCGCCGACAAGCCCAAGTTCGCCGACATCGCGCGCGAGTTCCTCGACTACGTGCGCGGCGCGGAGGTGATCATCCACAACGCGGGCTTCGACCTGGAGTTCCTCGACCTGGAGCTCGAGCGCGCGGGCCTCGGCAAGTTCGCGGGGCACGTCGCGGGCGTGGTCGACAGCCTGGCGCTGGCGCGCGAGCTGCACCCCGGCAAGCGCAACTCGCTCGATGCGCTGTGCGAGCGCTACGGCGTGGACAACGCGCACCGCACGCTGCACGGCGCGCTGCTCGATGCGCGGCTGCTGGCGGAGGTCTACCTCGCCATGACGCGCGGCCAGGAAAGCCTCGCCATGGACCTCGAGACCCCGGCGGACGTCGCGGCGGCGGCTGCCCGCATCGACGCCTCGACGCTCATGGTGCTGCGCGCCTCGGCCGAGGAACTCGCGGCGCACGAGAAGTACCTCGACGGCCTCGCGAAAGAGGCGGGCGGCAGCGTGGTCTGGCGCAAAGGATAGGAACAGGGGAACCGAGGTTCCCCCGTTACCCCCTCCTAGGGAGCCTCTGATCTATTCGCGCGGTGGCGCGTTGCGGCCGGAACGCGGCGCCGGCTAGGCGCAAGGCCGCAGCGATATGTCGATATCGCAAGGCCGAGCAACAACGCCGGCGCCCGTGTCATCGCGCTATCGTATGCCAAGCGTCGGGGACTTCCGGCCGCAACCCGAAAGGCGGCGAGGCCTTTGCCTTGGACCCCCACCTCGCGGCCTCGCCGCCTGGAGGGACGGGGCGAGTTTTCCTGCATGGCTTCGCCATCGGCCGCCTTGTGGACGTCAAGTACACGGCGGCGACCGCTGTCTCGCCCTGCACGAAAATCGCCACCGTCGCGCACGCGGGAATAAATCAGAGGCTCCCTAGGCGGTTTGCCCGCCGCAGGAGCTGCCGGCGCCCGCGGTGCAGCCGAAGCAGTGCCGCGCGGTGACGATGCGGCGGCGCTGCCAGGCGGCCTCGTCGAAGTCGCGGATGTGCGGGCCGCCATTCTTCCCGTTGCCGGGCAGGTCGATCTCCAGGTCCAGCATCTGGTTGAAGTCGCAGTCGTAGAGCCGGCCGTCCCAGCCCACCGACAGCGTGTTGCGGCACATAAGCCCGCTCACCGCGGCGGGGTTGTAGGCGTTCACCAGCCGCTGCAGGTAGGACTCGAGATTGCCGGACTGCTCGAGCCAT
Organism: uncultured beta proteobacterium; assembly: GCA_963719995.1. Lineage (GTDB taxonomy): Bacteria > Pseudomonadota > Gammaproteobacteria > Burkholderiales > SG8-39 > JAABQT01. Next base: position 167,446 of record CAVRDW010000001.1, read on the forward strand.
TCGAGGAAGCGCGCGATCGGCATGTTGTTGATCATGAACAGGCGGTCGAAAGACACGCCGAAGTTGCGCAGCAGGCCCTCGCGCCATTCGCGCTCCACGCTCGCCTGCGAGGCGCCGAGAAAGGCTCCCGCCGGATTGGACACCAGCGTCAGGCGCCTGCGGGCATCGCCCTTGCCGTAGCCCGCGGCATTGAGCACGCGCAGCGCGCGCACCGAACGCTCGAACACGCCTTCGCCGCGCTGCGCGTCGGTGTTCGGCCGACGGTAGTGCGGCAGCGAGGCGACGATCTCCACGTTGCGCTCGGCGAGCCAGTCCACCAGGCCGGCGTTGCGCGGCAGGAGGAGCACGGTGAGGTTGCAGCGGTCCATCACGTGCTTGCCCGCGTCGATGGCCGCCTGCACCAGGTCGCGGAAACGCGGGTGCAGCTCCGGGGCGCCGCCGGTCACGTCCACCGTGTGGGCGCCGCTGCGGCGGATCGCCGCCAGCACCTGCTCGAGGATGGCGTCGTCCATCATCGCGTCGGTGCGGTCGGGGCCGGCGTCCACGTGACAGTGCCGGCAGGTCATGTTGCACAGCTTGCCCAGGTTGACCTGGAAGATCTCGAGGGCCGCCGGCTTGAGCGCCGTGCCGGCGAGGGCGTCGAACTCGGTGTGCAGGAGCACCGCCCTCAGCAGCCGCAACTGTTCGGCGGGCGAGGCGAGCGGGGCGGCCCGAGACTGCAGGCTCTGCGTCGCGCGCGGCGTGGCGCGGTCCTGCGCCAGCTCGCCGGCGATCTCCTCCAGCCGGATCGGCAGGGTGGCCGGGCGCACTACATCCCCAGCTTCTTGGCGTGCTCGCGCATCTGCAGGCCGTGCACCAGCGACGAGCCGCCGCGGATCGCGACCGCGACGTGCACCGCCTCGGTCATCTGCTCGAGGTCGGCGCCCTTCTGCTGGCAGTCCTGCGTGTAGGCATCGATGCAGTAGGGGCACTGCACGGCGTGCGCGACCGCGAGGGCGATCAGGCTCTTCTCCCGTGCGGTGAGCGCGCCGTCGGCGAACACGGCGCCGTAGTAGTCGAAGAACTTCTTGCCGAGCTCGGGACTCGATTCGGAGATCTTGCCGAAGTCGGCGAGGTGCTGGCTCTTGTAATAGGTTTCCATGGATGCCCTTCTTTGCATGAGGGTTTCCGGTTGGTCGAAAACCGCGGGCAAAGCTTACAGCCTGGCGCGTCAGTCGATCGGGTTGCCGATGCTCTCGATCGCGCGCTTCACCGCCATCGGGTCGTCGATGCCCTTGAACAGGAAGTCGCTCACGCCACGGCCGGTGATGCGCACGGTGCCGAAGCCGAGCATGCGGCCGAGGACGCCCTGGTCGATCTCCACGGTCTCGATCGACTTGAGCTTCATCTCCTCGGTCTGGCGGCCGATGATGCCCTTCTTGAGGATCACGCGCTTGTTGGTGACGCCTTGCTCCTGGTACTTGAGGCGCAGGTAGGCGTAAAGCGCGACCAGCAGCGTGATGCCGATCGTCGGGATGGCGAGCAGCACCCAGAGCCAAACCGGGATCCAGGCCGTCCAGTGCAGATCGAAGATCGCCTCGATCTTCTCGCCGGCGGAAAGCGATTGCTCGATGTAGGACATGGCGGGCGACCGCGAGTCTACCGTCATGCGCCGCGCCCTGGCGAGCGCCTGTGGGCGCGCCCTGCACGCCCGGTCCGGTCAGCGCCAGAGCGCGGCCGGCTCCACTTCGCGGATACCGCCGGCCGGGGCGCTCAGCGCAGTACGGCGTACAGCATGAAGCCGCTGAGCACCGAGCTGAACGCGCCGCGCTTGTCGGGATCCTCCACTTCCACGTCCAGGCTGGAGCGGTTCAGGCCGAAGCCGAAGCCCACGTGCTGGAAGGTGCGATGCTCGATGGCGATGGTGAAGTCGTTCAGGGCGCCCCTGTACTGGTCGACGCTGTCGAGAAAGAACAACTCGTACTTGCCGCGCATCCACCATTTCGGCGTGATCGCGTAGTCGAGACGGAAGCCGAATACCGGCAGGGGCGCAGTCACCGAGCTGCTTTCGGCGACCCCGCCGCCGCTGCCCTGCAGCGACGTTTCAATTTGGGTGACGTGCAGGCCTGCCGAGATCGAGGTTTCGATCTCGTTGGTGCGATAGAAGGAATAGGTGTAGGCGAGCTTGGCCGTCTCGGTGTCGAGCTGGCTCGTGAGGGAGGTGCCGATCGGGTAAGAGACGTTGCCGAAGTCGATGTCGCGTTGGGTGGCGATCGTGCCGTTGCGCTCGATCTTGTACCAGCTGAAATCCACGCGGTGCTTGGGCGCAAAGCGGTAGTAGCCGTCGATGCGCGGCACCGTCATCGAGGTTTCGCCGCCCAGGTCCCGCTCCCAGTCGATGCTGGTGCCGATCGTGACGACCCCGGCCGTGCGGTCGAGGCGGATGCTGCCGTTGGTGCGGGTGACGAAATAGGCCCCGAGCGAGAGGTTGAACGGGTCTACTTCGAGTTCCTTGACGATGTTGTCGGCCGCAAGCGCCGGAAGCGGAAGCACCAGTGCGGAGAACACAACGACAGCGTGCCAGCGGCGAACCATGGAGAAGCTCCTGTGTGCGGTATCGTCTGCGGCGATGATAACCCGTCGCGGGCGGTACACGGCGTAGCCCGTTCGGCAGGGCCAGCGCGCTTGCTAGAAGCTGATCGCAAGCCCAATCGACCATCCCCTGACATGCTCGCCGACCTTGTAGCGGGCCATCAGCCGCGTGCGCGTCACGTTGATGTCGCGGGCGCTCGAGTCCAGCTCGAGGCCGGTGCCGACCGAACTCAGGTCATTGAACCCCAGGACGCCGTCCAGGTCGCCGAGGAAAGTCGTGTGAGCGAACTCGAGCACGTAGCGCAGCGGCCGCTCGAGCATCGTGATGCCCGTCGGCGCGCGCCAGCGGGCCCACAGGCTCGCGCTCTGGGAATCGGCGCTGCCCTCCACTGCCGTCGAGGTGCCGCCGAAGCTCTGCAAACGGATGTTGGTATACCGCAGCTCGACGTCGATCTCGTTGCCGGGCCATCGGCGGCGTTGGGCGCGCCGCGGCCGGGGCGAGAACGGCGGTCCACAACTCGGCCTGCAGGCGCGCGGTGCGCCCGTTGATCTCGCCGAGCTGCCGTTCGTCGCGCCTCGAATGGAACAGGATGCGCTGATCGACGTAGCCCTTCCGCTGATCGTACTGGTTGATGGCCAGCGAGGAGCTGAAGCCGATGATCAGGCCGAGCAGCGTCAGCGCGGCGCCCAGGATGATGCCGGAGTCTTCGCGTATTTCCCGCTGGTGGTGCCGCTGCTTCCTGATGGGTGCCCCGGCTCGCGTCGACAGCCACGGAGCGAAGAACGAAAGGAAGAAAACGAGGAACGGGTAGTCGGTCATTTGCCCATCTCATCTCGCTTGTCTTTCCGCGGCCGCCTGGCCTCATAGGAAGTCACCTTGGTGATGAACGCGACGAAGACACCGACCCCGAGGACGATGTAGATCGTGGTGAACACTTTCGACAGCGGCGTAGTCGGGTGAAGGTCGCCAAAGCCGACCGTCGCGAGCGTGGTCACGCAGAAGTACAGGGAATCGAGGATTCCCCACCCCTCCACCGTCGAGTAGAAGATCGTTCCGGAAATGAGCAGGCCGACGAGAACGAACAACAGCGCGCGGAACTCCGCATCCCTCAGCCCGCGGGCGAAGGCGCGCATGAAGCGCGCAAGGGTCAGCAAGAACGACGACATTGATGCCGCTACTTCAGCTCGATTGTGAATCTCTCGATCCTGCCGGTAAACCTGAACGGCATCTTGGCGGCATATTCCTCGACCACCGGCGTGCCGGTGTCCTCGCCGACATCGAAGCGCGCCATCCTGATGTAGGTCTTCGCGCCGGTCTTGTTGTCGATCGCCACGCCGTATCCGCCTCCGGCTCCTCCTTGTACAGGTCTGACGGCGTTCGCGCGACCAGCTCGTCGAGGGTCTGCGCCTGCTCCTCTCGCGTGTCGCCGGGAATACCGGCGCCGCCGGCCAGGCCGGCGACGAGCAACCACAGGGAGCGCGCGATCATCAAGGAATCAAAGAGGATGACATGTTTCCCGGATCTCCGGGCCTCCAGATCACAACTATTTTGATTGGCAGTGTGGTCAGAAGAAGAAATCGACCGCTGCGGTCTTGATGTTGTACATCGCCCCGGCGATCTTGATGGCACCTGCGGTCTCCAGGCCGGCGAGCACCGTGCTGCGCTTGCGGATTTCGCCCATGGTCAGCTCGACATTCTTGCGGGCCACCGCGTCGACGAAGTCGTAGTTCTTCGCAGAACGCTCACCTCCATACGAAGTGGCGTCCACCGCTGGCTGGATCTTCGCGAGCAGCCCGGTGAGATTGCCCAGCTGCACCTTGTCGATCGCGCCCTTGATCGCGCCGCAAGAGGTGTGCCCCATGACCAGCACGACCTTCGCCCCGGCCACCTTGCAGGCGAACTCCATGCTGCCGAGGATATCGTCGTTGGCGATGTTGCCGGCCACTCGAGCGTTGAACACGTCGCCGATGCCGAGATCCATGATCGTCTCGGCAGGCGCACGGGAGTCGATGCAGCTCAGCATCACCGCCGCGGGATACTGCCCCGTCGCGCTCGCCCTCTGCTGGGCGAGGTAGTCATGCGGCGTCTCCTCGCCCCTGCGGAAGCGCTGGTTGCCTTTCTTCATCTCGGCGATGATTTGATCGGGTGTCAGTCTGTCGCGCTGCGCTTTGGTCAGTGCGGCTGCATAGGCAACGCTTCCGAAGAAGCCGAACCCGAGGAGCGCGGCTGCCGAAGTCGCAGTCGAGGCCTTTAGAAAGGTCCTACGGTCGAGATGACGTGATCCGGCGCTCATGTCAGAGCAGCCACTCGATCGGCAGGATGGATAAAAAGCTAACGACGGCGCGGCGCCAAGCGCTCGTCCCCGGCTCGGTGTCGTGAAACTTCTCGCCGTCCGGCGTGCGCTCGATCCATTGAAGGCTGCCGTTGCCGGTCAAGCGGACTTCGTAGGCCCGAAGCGGGAGCCCGGTGTCGAAGAACGCCTTGAATTGTTGCGCCATCGCGCGGCTGTCGATGACCAGACCCATCTCGGTGTTGAGCCTCGCCGAGCGCGGATCGAAGTTGAACGAGCCGACGAACAGGCGATTGCCGTCGATCTGGAAGGTCTTCGCATGCAAGCTTGCCGAGGAGTTGCCGCCGATCTTGTCACCGGTCGGCTTCGGCGCGTCCCCACGCTTGAGCTCGTAGAGGCGGATGCCGGCCCGCAGCAAGGCTTTGCGGCGCTTGGCGTAACCGGCATGCACCGCGCTGACATCGGTCGACTCGAGCGCATTGGTGAGCACGCGCACGTTGACCCCGCGACCGGCGAGACGCCTCCAGCGCCGCCGCGCCCTCCGCCATGGGCACGAAGTACGGCGAAATCAGCTCGAACTGGGTGGCCGGGTGACCAACGGTCTCCAGTAGCCGCGTCATGAGCAGCTCATCGGTGCGGTTCTCGGTGTCGAGGGTCTTCGCCGGATCGTCGTACACCAGGCGCGCATCGGTCCACTCGAGGGCAAGCCGGCCCTCGCTCAGCTCGGTCACGAGGCGCGTCTCGCGCAGCGACTCGAGATACCGCGCCGATTCCGGGTCGGCGCGCGTCGCAGCGAAGGTCGCCTTGAGCTGCTCCACCGTTCCAGGGGCGGCCTGTCCCACGACCTTCTCGGCGGGGTAGCTGGACGGGCTGCTCCAATACAGATCGAAGGCCTTGGACACCTCGTGCACAGCCGGCCCCACTGCGATCACGTCCAGGTCCTCGAACCCCACCCCTTGACCGGCGGCGAAGTACTCGTCGCCGATGTTGCGCCCGCCGACGACCGTCACCTGATTGTCGACCGTGAGCGACTTGTTGTGCATGCGGCGGTTCAGGCGCTGAAGGTCGGTCACATAGTTCGTCCAGCGCGCCGTGCGATGCACCAGCGGGTTGTAGCAAGCGTACTTCGATGTTCGGGTGAGCATCGAGCGCGGCGATGGTCGCATCGAGCCCGGTTGTATTGTTGTCATCCAGTAGCAGGCGAACGCGCACCCCACGCTCGCCCGCCTGCCACAGCGCCTCGAACAGGAGATAGCCTGTATGGTCGCCGTGCCAGATGTAGTACTGGGCCCCACACGGGAAGCGGCGCCGTGACCGCATGGCTCTGCGACTGAGCCTGGGACTGATTGAAACCGGTCGCGCTGATGCCGGTGGATACGCTCAAGACGTGAAGGCCGGCCGACACTCCGAGCTAGACCTCCTCGTTGTGGAACAACGAATACTGGTAGTTCAGCTTGTACGTCTCGAACTTGAGCTGGCTGTCGACATTGACACCGACCGCGTGGGTCTGGCCGCCCCACACGATGTCCATTTCCAGCGTCCGCGAGCCCGTGAACTTCAAGTCGTACCAGCCGAAGGCCAGGCCGTGACGCTCGTTGAAGCGGTAAAGCCCGTCCAGCCTCACCACCGTCGCGCTGTTTGCCCCGCCCAACGTGTTATGGAAATCGACGTAGGTGCCGACGGGGGCGCTGTTCGCGTCGAGACGCACGACGGAGTCGGCATTCTTGACGTTGTACCCGCCCAGCCGCAGGCTGAACGTGTCCGGAAGCTTCTCCCCTGTTCCCTCCGCGCGAAGGCGCCGCTCGCAGGTCGGTGGTTCGGAGGCGGGATGCGGTTCTTCTCGGTCGCCGCACTGACAAGGTACATCACTGCGTCGGTGAGGCCCAGGCGAGGTTGCACCCCATGGCGCGAGCAGCGCTCACGCCGGGCTCTGCTTGCAAGCTTCTCGATCCCCCGGCAGCCGCGTCGTGTCCGTGTGAGCGCAGAGGTCTGGTGCGTGCTTCGAGCGGAGGCAGCGCGCAGCCTGCGATAGCGCATTGGACGGGAACGCGGCGAAGAACAGGGCGGCCTCGGCCACGTCGTCGACTGTGGTGAATTCGCCGTCGACCGTTTCCTTGAGCATCACGTTCTTGATGACCTCCTGTTCGGAGATGCCCAGTTCCTTCGCCTGCTCGGGGATCTGCTTGTCGACCAGCGGCGTGCGCACGAAGCCGGGACAGATGACGTTGGCGCGCACGCCGTGCGGCGGCCCCCTCCTTGGCGACGACTTTGGCACAGCCCGATCGAGCCCGTGCTTCGCGGTGACATAAGGCGGACTTGAGCATCGATGCTTCCTTCGAGTGGACCGAGCCCATGTAGATGACGCTGCCGCCCGGCCCGAGCGGTACATGTGCGGCAGACACGCCTTGGTCGTGAGGAAGGCGCCGTCGAGGTGGATGGCGAGCAGCTTCTTCCAGTCGGCGAACGGGAACTCCTCGATGCGGGTGCACGATCTGGATGCCGGCGTTGCTGACCAGGATGTCGACGCCGCCGAACGCGGCGACCGTCGCGGCGACGCCGGCGTTGACGGCCTGTTCATCGCTACACGTCCATCGCCACGCCGATGGCCTTGCCTCGCCGTGCCGACGATCTCCGCGGCCGTCGCGTCGGCCGCCGCCTTGTTCAGGTCGGCGATCGCGACCTTGGCGCCTTCGTGCGCGAAGAAGAGCGCGATCTCCTTGCCGATGCCGCTGGCGGCGCCGGTGACGATGGCGGACTTGTCCTTGAGCTTCATGGTCTTCCTTTCATTTCAAGCGAGGTAGTCGTGGATGACGGTGCCGAGCTCGAGCGTGAGGTCGCACAGGATATGGATCGCCGAGATCACTTCCAGCACGGGCAGGGCAGCGACCGGGGCGAGCGCGTGGTGGAACAGCTCGAGCGCCGCCGGCCCGACCAGGCACCGTGGACGGTCGACGTCCCCGCACCGGTAGCGAACGAGTTCGCAGATGCGCGGCTTGCCGTCGACGTGCGGGATGATCTTCAGCAGGTAGCCGGGCGCCGTCCACCGACTCGCGGGCGCTTGCATGGTCGAGCGGTGCGGTGCTTGTAGCCCATCGTGGCGACGGCGACCGGCACCGGGCCGAAGCGCAGCACGCCGCAGCAGCGTGTCTTTCTCGACCTTGAGCATCGGCGACGCCAGCTTCTTCGGGAAGCCCCACAACTCGCGCCCGCCGGCGATGGGCGGGTCGCAGTCGAGGTACATCGCGTGGACATAGCCGCCCTTCTCGCCGCGGAAGCTCACCGGGATCACCTGCCCGCTTTCGGTGTAGTCGCCGAATCCGGTCGAGTCGGGCATGCGGATGAACTCGTACTTCACGATCGGATCGGTGAACTCCAGCGGCGCCGGGATCACGGCTTTCAACGCATCCGGATCGGTCCGGTAAGCGATGATGAAGAACTCGCGGTTGACGGAAGCGATACGGGCCCGGGCGGATACGCCGGGCTGGTGAGCGGCATCGCGAACGCACGTTTCCTGACTTCGTCTTCGTTCATGGAAGGCTCCAATGTCCAATAGTCGGTCGCGCCGAACCTAGAGATCGAACACGCGCACGCCGTTGACCCAGTTCGGTGACACGGCAGGTATCCGGGTGCTTGAGCACCTTCTGCGACGTCGTCCTTCCCGCGCCTGCCACAGATCTTCGACGGTCGCGCGCGAGAACTCGTAGTCCTTGAAGTCGGACGACTTCGTGTCGTGCCGGTTGACCAGGTGGACCAGCGACAGACGTCCGCGCCGGCTCACCTCTTCCAGCTTCCTGACCTGCGGATCGGAGCGCAGGCTTGGCCGGCAACTTTGCAGAGCACGTCGGCCAGCGTGCTCGCGCAGCGCCTCGATCTGGCGGACCTGGTCGAGCGAGAAGCGCGTCTTGCTCTGGAACTGGATGTCCTTCACGCGCTCCTGCACCTGGTCGAGGTTCTTCGGCATCTCGCCCAGGCCGCTGAACAGGTCGACCTGCACGACCAGTGCGCTCATGCGGAAGTCCTGTGCGGCGTACTGCAGCGGCGTGTTGGACATGATTCCGCCGTCGAAGTAGTACTCGCCGTCGATCTCCACCGGCGGGAAGCCGGGTGGAAGCGCGCCGCTCGCCATCACGTGGCTGGCCGAGATCTTGTGGGTTGTGCTGTCGAAGTAGACCGATTTACCAGTGTGCGCGTTGACGGCACCGAGCGACGAGCCGGACCTCCCCGCCGTTGATGCGGTCGAAGTCGACCAGTTCGTCGAGCGTCGCGCGCAACGGCTCGGTGTCGTAGTAGCTCAACGCCGCCAAGGTCCCTTGCGGAGCAAACTGCGGCGCCGGCACCCGCGGCAGGAAGAACCCCGGGATGCCGAAGAACATGGCCGACGCGGCGGCCATCCGGTTCATCGTCGGGCGTGCGAATTCCATTGCCTCGGGCAGAACGAACGGCGACTGCGACGAAACAAGTTCCCAGAATTCGCGCAGTCGATCGATCCGGCGTTCAGGCGGGTTGCCGGCGATCAACGCGGAATTGATCGCGCCGATCGATATGCCGACGACCCAGTCAGGCGTGAACCCACTGGCGGCGGCGCCCTCGTAAACACCTGCGTGGTACGCGCCCAAGGCGCCCCCGCCTTGCAGCAACAGGATGCGCCGGTCATGACTCCCGAACCCGGTCTCCGCGGAAGCCGACGGCGAAGTGTCAGTCCTGGGGTCACTAGTCTTGATTTTCGTCTTCATTTCCATGCTCCTGCTGATGAGCCGCGTCCGTAGAGTGGAATCCGGTTGGTTGGCAAAGCCCTCGCGCTCAAGCCGGGCTGGAAAGCGGCACTGCGGGCCGATCGGCGCGCCGCCGCGCGCACGACGGGCACAGTTCACGACCCAGTTGGGCCGCCATGTGATCCGGCAGGCGACGGCGTACGAACTCCCGGTGCGCGGGCGTCTGCGTCGGCGCACCGCACTCGCTGCAGGCGAGCAGCGGCTGCTCCCGCACGACCGTGCCCGTGATGATCGTGCGCCGCATCCCGCCATGATCCTCGATGCGAATCGCGCCCGTGGGGCAGACCTGCGTGCAGGCGCCGCAGCCGATGCACAGTTCCGCAGGCCGCTGAAAGTCGAAGTAGGCGAGCCGGCCGGCCGGCGTGTCGGCCATGCGCAGCGCCTCGACCCCCATCTCGCTGCACACGGCCATGCACATCCCGCAGCCTATGCAACTGTCGCAGCGCAGGCAGCGGCGCACTTCGTCTTGCGCCATCGCATCTGTCAGGCCCTGCTCGATACGCACGGAAGTTGCCCTCGCCGACGGTCTCTTCGACGCTCTTCTCGGGCATCGCCGTGCGCCGGTGATGGCTTCGATCGAATGCGATGACCGGCAGCGGAACGACCTCGGCGCGGCGTACCGGCTTGCCGGTCGCGGCATCCATAGTCGTCCCGCGCAGCCAGGCATCGATGGAGGCCGCGGCGATCTTGCCGGAGCGGATCGCCTCCACCGCCGTCCGCGGGCCGTGCTGCGCGTCGCCGCCAGCGAACACGCCGGGCACCGCGGTCATCTTGGTCTTCGGGTCGGCGGCGACGAAGCCGCGCGTATTCTCGACCGCGCTGCCCTCGAGGATTCCAAGGTCCGTGCCCTGCCCGGTGGCCAGCAGCACGTGGTCGACCTCCAGCGTCAGCAAGCGGCCGGTGTCGAACTTCGGGTTGAACTTGCCGCTCTCGTCCTTGACGCTTTCGCAGAACTGGAAGATGGCTTCGCCGTCCTCTTCGATGCGCAACGGGCCCCAGCCCGAGCGCATCTGCACGCCTTCGGCGACTGCCGTCTCAATCTCGTGCGGGCTGGCCGGCATGTCGCGGCGCTTCTCCAGCGAGACCATGTCGACGTGCTGCGCACCCTGCCGCAATGCAGTCAAGGCAACATCAATAGCGACATTGCCGCCGCCGATGACGGCCACCCGCGGGCCGACGCGCACCTTCTCGCCCATCCGTACGGCACGCAGGAAGTCGATGCCGCCGAGCACAAACGGCAGATGCGCACCCTCGATCGGCAGCGAGCGCGACAGTTGCGTGCCCAGGCCGATGAACACGGCATCGTAATCTTTGCGGAATTGTTCCAGGTTCGCGATCTTCGCGCCGGTGTGAATCGGGATGCCCAGCACCCTGATCTGTTCGATCTCCTGGTCGAGCAGGTCGGGAGGCAGCCGGTAGGCCGGAATACCATAGCGCAGCATCCCGCCGGCCTTCTCCTGTGCCTCGAACACTTCGACCTGATGGCCACAGGTACGCAGGTAGTAAGCCGCGGTCAGGCTCGACGGTCCGGAGCCGACGATACCGATGCGCTTGCCTGTATCGGGCGCCAGCTCGGGTTTCGGATAGCCCCCTTCGGCGAGGCAATGCTCGGCCGCCTTGGCCTTCAATGGCCGAATGAAGACTGCTCCGTCGCTGCTGCCGCGAACGCATGCAGATTCACACGGCGCCGGACAGACCAGGCCGCAGGTCAGCGGCAGCGGGTTGTCGCGCCGGATGACCTCGATGGTGGAGCGATAGTCGCCATGGCCGAGGTGAGCCATGAAGGTCGGGATGTCGATGTTGGCCGGACACGTGCGGTGGCAGGGCGCTGCGTGGTGCGGCAGGTCGAGACAGATGCCTTCCGGGCACGACTCGCGCCGGACATGCTGTTGCCACTGATCGCGGAAGTGACGCAGCGAGCTGAGCAGCGGCCAGGCCGCGGTCAGGCCCTGCGTGGCGAGTTCGAGCGCCAGTTCGTCAAGCGCGGCGAGATGCCCGGCCTCGCCGCGGCCGAGAGTGATTTCGGTGGTCAGGCGCGCCGCGCGCGCCAGCATCGCGCGCACCGGTGCCGCTTCTCCCTCGGCGAGCAGCCAGTGGCGATACAGTGCACGACCGGTCTGCTTGACGACACACACACCGGGAGCCATCACCATCAGGCTGGACGGCGCGGGAATGATGCCCGCCGCCGTGAACGCCAGTGGCTCGCACGCCATATCCGCGGCGGACAGCGGCAGAAAACCACCCAGGCCGTCGTCGAACACCAGCAGGGGGTCCGGGCCTTCGACCTCGACACCACCACCCCAGTCGTCGATCTGGCGCCGCAGGTTCCCGGATCGCGCGAGCTCGACCAAGCCGCGCTGCTTCATGCCGCGCCGGAGCGTCAGCAGCGAAGCATTGAGGTCTGATGCGCCGGCGAACAGCAGGGCGATGCGGCACCACGTTTCCGGCGTGTGGGCGAGCCGCGACCCGGCGCTGACCTGTCCCTCGCCCCAGCAGCCCGGCCGACAGCCGCGCCGCACCTCTACCCGTCGGCGGGGAACCGTGATCTTGGCGAGCGAACGGATGGCGTCGACCGCATTCAGGAAGGCCGCCTCGTGGCCGTTCAGCTCGGCCGGCAGGCGCAACTCGACGTTACCGCTCTCGCGCAGACCCAACGCGATCAGCACGCCCTCGGCCAGCAGCCAGGGAGCGCCATCCAGAACGGCGGCCGCGCCACGCGAGCGCACGTCGAGGCCGGTCGCGTCGATCACCAGCACCGAAGCACCGTGGCCGCGCAGGAATTGGCGCCAGGCAAGATAGATCGGTTCGCCCGCACCGCCGCATTCGGCGAGCCCTGCTTGCTGCACGCGCTGCAGGCGCTGCAAGGGCGTCATTGACTGGGCCCTGGCGAGGCCCGGCATCGCGCCGGCCAGTGTCGCGGCCGGCGGCACGGCGCCCGCCAGAGCGGCCGCATTGGCATCGAGCCACGCCGGCAGCATCTTGAGTTCGCTCATGACGGTTTCGTTGCACCACTCTCCGGCTCGGCGAGGATCTGGCGGGCGTAACGCTCGCGGCGTGGGTCAGGCAGTTCATTGGCGACGCCAAAGGACAGGCAGCCGGTTACGCACTTGGTGACGCAGGCCGGCTGCAGCCCCGCATCGAGGCGATCCATGCAGTAGTCGCACTTGACCACCTTGTTCGTGGCTGGGTCCCACTGTGGCGCGCCCCAGGGACAGGCAGCAATGCAGCTCTTGCAGCCGACACAGAGACTGGACTGAACGTGGACGATGCCGTCCTTCTCGCGCCGCTGCATCGCACCGGTCGGACAGGCCTTGATGCACCATGCCTCCTCGCAATGGAAGCAGGGCATGAACACGTGGCGCGTCCTTGGTTGCCCGCCCACATCGACCGGGCCGACGCTGATGATCTTGCACGGGGCGGGGCCGGCCACCAAGCCCTTGTTGGTCTTGCAGTGGACTTCGCAGGCCTGGCAGCCGATGCAGTTCGCCTCATCGTGGCGCAGGGTGTACATGCTCATGATGTCGCTCCCTCCGCGGCCGCGCGCTTGACCCGGACGATGGTCTCGGTCAAGGCACAGCCGCCGCCGGCCGGGTCGAAGTCGTAAAGCTTGCCGTGCTGCAGCCGCTGGTCGGCCACGCCGACGCCGCAGGCGCGTGTGGCGACCGGCACTGTGGCGCCGTAGCCGTGCAGCATGAACACCGCATCGGGGTGGATCCACGGCGTCACGTGCGCCTTGAGCCGTCCGACGTAGGTGCCTCCGCCGTTGACTTCGACTTGATCGCCGTCGCGGATCGCCAGCGGCCCGGCCCGGTCGGGATGGATCCAGAGTTGCTGTTTGGGGGCGATCCCGCTGAGGATCGGGTTGTTGAGAGACTGCCCGTGCGCCAGGGTCGGCGGCCGCCCGAACAGCAGATTGAAGCGGTCGCCTGTCGGTGCCTGCTTAGGCTGATAGGGCGGCAGGCTGGGCAGGCCGGCCTTCTTCAAGGCCTCGCTCTCGATCTCGATCTTGCCGGACGGGGTCGGGAACCGGAGCTTGTCGCGCGGTGTGCGCTTGGGCGCGTCGGCCAGGCTGACGATTCCAGACTCGCGCATTTCGGCGACGGTGACGCCAGTGCCTTCGAGTTGATAGTTCCAGATTTCCTCTATGGTCTCGAAGTCGAGCGCTTCCTTGGCGTCCATGCGACGCAGGATCTCGCGGAAGATCCACCAGGCGGGGCGGCTGTCGAAGCGCGGTGCGATCGCCTGGTCGCGCATGACAAACACCGGTACCTGGCCCGGCAGTTGTGCCAGGATGTTTGCGCGCTCGAGGTAGGTCGACTCGGGCAGGATGACGTCGGCATACCAGCCCAGCTCCGAGTAACGCACATCGATGGAGACAAGCAGCTTGAGCTTATCCAGCGCCCGTTTGAGCGCCTCCGTGTCGGGCATGGCCGTGATCGGATCGTGGCGGTAGGCGAAGTAGGCGCCGATGCCATAGGGCTTCCCGGTCTCCATTGCGGCGAAGGCCTGGTGCACCATGCCGATCGCCGGGTCCCAGCTGGGCCGCGTGGTTCCCGCCCCATCCACGCGGGCTTCGTTGACCTTGGGCACGCGCGCGGCAAGCGGCTTCAGGCTCTTGCGGCCGTAGTACTCGGGCGGCTTGGCGATCACGTACCCGCCGGGGATCTCGATGTTGCCCATCAACGCGTTCAGGATCAGCGCCGTGCGGCTGACGTAGAACGACTGCTTGTGACGCGCCGTCATCCAGCCGGGGTGGAAGAGCACGTGCGGCGCCTGGGCGGCGATCTCCTTCACGAAAGCGCGAAGCTGGTCCGCAGGGACTCCAGTATGGGTTTCCTGCCATTCCGGCGTGGTGTCCTTGACCGCTTCGCGCAGGCTGTCCATCCCCGAGACGAATCGCGCGACGAAGTCCTTGTCGTACGCCTCCTGCTTCAGGACCTCGTGAATGATCGCGAGGTTCAGCGCGTAATCGCTGTTAGGTCGCACCTTCCAGTAGCGCGTGGCCTTGCAGGCCGTGGCGCTGGCGCGCGGATCGATGTAGGTGCAACGCATTCCGTTGGCCATCGCGGCCATGAAAGCCTTCGCCTCCTTGACCATCAGCGATTCGATCATGTTGCGGCCGTAGAGCACCAGGTGCTTGGTGCGCATCAGGTCGGGAATGAGCGCGGTGGGGCCGAAACCGTAGATCGAGTTGCCGGCGTTGTGGAGGTTGCCGCCGCAGGTGGCGTCGTGGTTGAAGTAGTTGGGCGAGCCGAGCGCCTGCACAAAAGTGCGCGTGAGGTCGTTGAATGGTCCGCCGCGATCGGACAGCGCGATGCCACGCGGGCCGAAGGCCTCGATCGTCTCGCGCAGCTTATCGGCGATGTAATCGAGGGCCTCATCCCAGGACGCGCGCCGCCATTGGCCGCCGCCGCGCGCACCCATGCGGATCAGCGGCGTCTGCGGCCGCTCGTCGTCGTACTCGAAGGCCAGGCCGGCGGAGCCCTTCGCGCACAAGCTGGCGCCGATGGCCTGGTCGTGCGTATTGCCCTGCAGCCAGATCGCCTTGCCGTTCTCGACCGTCACTTCCATCGGGCAACGCACCGCGCACATGCCGCACATGCTGTAAACCGTGCGTCGGCCCGGCACGCTCACACTGCTCGCGTTAGGTGCCAGGGTGGAATTCATTGCGTTCCAGCAGAACGGCTCCCGCGCTCAGGAAGTTGAGCGCCGAGCGCACCGCCGCCTTGCAGCAGCAGGATTTCGTGATCGAACTTCTTCTTCGCCACTTGTTGTCTGCCAATCAAACCCGCGGGCCGTCGTTGTGCTGGACTCAGGGGGATTTTCGGACGGGGTGGCGCAATCTGGTTTGCGCTGGATCAAACGACCCACACAAAGGGCAACGAATCGACGCGGCAGCCGTCACGGAAGCAGCGCCAGAGTGTCTTGGTAGACGGCGCGTGCGATCCGCTTGGTCAAGGTGAAGAGGTGTCGGGCGCCGTCGACAAAGCGCGTTTGCATGCGCAGGACCTCGAGGGTCCCGGCGTCGCCGCCGGACCACCCCTGCGCCAACCGCGCCAGCATTTCGTCCGACAGCCGGCCCACCTGCGCCGACATCGCATCCACCTCCCGCGCCGCCGCGTCATCCTGCTGGCAGACGGCGGCGATCATCAGGCCGACCGCGCGGCGCACCGCGTCGTACAACTCACGGGCCAGGGCGCGCTCGGCCTGGGCCACCCGGTCCGGTTGCCTGGCGAAGGCTTCCGCCAAAGGAAGCAGGTCGTCGGCGAGCGTGTCCGGCATCGCCCTGAGATGGACCGCGGCCGTCATCAACGCCATATGAGCGCCGCATTCGGCTTTCGCCAGCATCCCTTGCCGGATGCGGGCCAGAAACTCCAGGACGGAGTCATCGAGCGCAACGACTTCGCTCCGCTGCGTCAGGAGCGAGCTGCGCGCCGCCGCATCGCCGGAGGCCGCGACCGACAGAAATCGATCCAGCATCGCGACGATCACCGCGCCGACGCGCCCCAGTTCCTGGCGCACCTGCTCGAGCGCAACGCTGGGCACATCCAGCGCGCTGGGATCGAGGAACTGCGGCCGCACGGCGGACGCCTCCTGCTTGCGGCCGGGGACCAGACGCACGGCGAGGCGGGCGAACCAGCCGGTGAAGCCGATGAAGAAAAACGTGTTGAAGATATTGAACAGCGTGTTGGCGTTGGCGATCTGCCGCGGCACCCCGGCGGCCAGCCGCGCAGCACCGTCCAGATCAGGCGTGGCAGGGGACACCGCGATGGCAAGCGTCGCGAGCAAGCCGATGAGCGGCAGCCACAGCAACACGCCGAGCACGTTGAACAGGACATGCACCGTGGCGGCGCGAACCGCCTCCACCGGCTTGCCGAGCGCGGCGAGCAGAGCGGTGGCGCAGGTGCCGATGTTGGCGCCCAGGGCGAGCGCAATGCCGGCGGGCAGGCTCATCAGCCCCTCGCTCGCCAGCGCGATGGCGATGCCCACGGTGGCGGCCGACGATTGGACCAGGCCCGTGAACAGGGCGCCGGCGACGATCCCGTACAGCGGCCTTTCCATCGTGGCGAGCGCGTCGATGAACGGCGGATAAGTACGCAGCGGCCTCATCGCGTCGCTCATGAGGCCCATGCCGTAGAAGACCAGCCCCAGCCCCATGAGCATCATGCCCCAGTACCGGAGTGCGGCGCGCTTTCCTGCAAACAGCATGAAGAAGCCCACGGCCACCGGCAGCAGCGCATAAGCCGCCAAGTTGAAGGCGAGAAGCTGCGCGGTGACGGTGCTGCCGACATTGGCACCCATGATCACCGCGACCGACTGGGACAGGGTCATCGTGCCGGCGGTGACGAAGCCCACGACCAGCACCGTGGTCACGCTGGACGAGTTGATTCAGGCCTTAGGAGAGCTGGTCCAGGCCGAACAGGAACAGCGCCAGGCCGCCGGAGAGGCCCAAAG
Organism: uncultured beta proteobacterium; assembly: GCA_963719995.1. GTDB lineage: Bacteria > Pseudomonadota > Gammaproteobacteria > Burkholderiales > SG8-39 > JAABQT01. The sequence goes on from CAVRDW010000001.1 coordinate 184,535, forward strand.
CCAGTGCGAACCAGTCTGCCGCCGCGAGACTGGTTGTCGAAATCAGAACGACGACATCGATGCCGCGTTACTACACTACGGGAGCGCGCGATCAACGCTGAACTAAGGTGCTTGCGCCAAGCCCTTTCACCTTGAATGAGAGGATGACCAGGAAGACGCCGCCCACGATCGCCCAGATCGCAACCAGCCAGAGGAGCGCGAGCGCCCCCGCGCCCGGCCGCGCCATCATGAGCGCGCCGAAGACGATGCCGGCAAGCCCGGACAGGGCCATCCACCACTCCCCGTCGATCTCCTTGCGCAGCCGTACGGCAAGGACGATGCGCAGAACCCCGGTCGCCATGGCCCAGAAGGCGATGTAGAGGACCAGCACCGTCGCGGTGAGCCCGGGCGCCTGGAAGGTGATGGCACCGATAGCGATGCCAAGCAGTCCTTCGAGCAGCAGCACCCACCAGTGCTCGTGCTCCTTACGTGCGCTGAACGCGTGAAACACGTTGGATATCCCGTCGACCAATGCGAAGGCGCCGAAGAGGGTGACCAGCATGACCAGAGTCATGCCCGGCCAGGCGTAGGCCGCGATGCCGAACAGGATTGCAAGCACACCCCTGAGGAGCAGGACCCACCAATAACTCGACATCAGCTTGGAAAGCATTTGAACCTCCCCTTTCGGCCGCTTCGTTACTTGGACTTGGCCGGTTGCGCCGCCTTGCTTTCCTTCGGCATCATCTGCAGCGCCAGGGCCTGGGCGTATACGACGGTGACGAGGTCGCCGAGCTGGATTCCCTCCAACTGGACATCGGGCGCGACCTGGAACTCAAACACGTTGCCCTGCGGCCCTTTCACAGCGATCGTGCGGCGGGTGCGATCGAGCGCCTCCACCGTCGCGCTGATCTGGGCCGTGCTTACGGCGACGCCGCCCGGTGTGCCGCCCTTGGGGGCAAGCCGGACCGTCCGATCGGCGGAAGCCGAGGCCGCACCGCCCTTGCTCAGGGCCACCGCGACCGATTCGACGTAGCGCACCTGGAAGCGCGCTCCTTTCTTCACCTGATCGAGATTCTGGGCCTCGGGCGGGACGTTAAGCGTGACCTTGCGCCCTTGGGGGCCTTGAACGACCACGGTCCGGGCCTTGCGATCGACGCTGACCACCGTCACAACAGCCTCGGACTCCCCGACGACGACTGCGCCGGCCTGGACTTGCGCGCTCGCGCAAGGGGCAAGGGCGAGCGTTGCAAGTGCTGCTGCTGCAATCAGGGTGCTTTTCATAGGGTGTCCTCCACGTTTAGATGTCGTGAGGCTAACGCGCCGAGCTTGCTGCGATTTGATGCACATCAAATGATGCTGCAGGCATCCCGCCCACAGGAAGAAAAGCGCCCGATGCGGTTTGACTTCGTGGCCCGGCTTGGCTGCCTCTGCCGCAGGATGAGGCCGCCGAATAAATCTGTTCCCGGGCGGTGCTCGATCTTCACTGCACCCGCGGCGGCAACATATACAGCGTCATGGCGAACATCAAATACACCATCAGCATCAACACGCCGACGAACCACGCCGACCGCCCGTTGCTTGTGACGAGCGACGCCGTGAGGGTGGCGATGAGCACCATCGCCACCGCGCCCGGCCAGAATTGCAGGTCCATCGGCGTCGGGCCGATCACGTAACTGAGAAGCACCAGCACCGGCGCCACGAACAGCGCGATCTGGGAGGCGCTCCCCAGCGCGATGCCCACGCTCAGGTCGAGCCGGTTCTTGCGTGCGCCGGAAAACGCCGCGGCCATTTCCGCCGCGCCGCCCACCAGCGCCACGACGATGAAACCGACGAACGCAGGGGTCATCCCGAACGCCTCCGCCGCCTTCTGCACCGACTCGACGAAGACCTCGCTCACGAGCCCAACCAATACCGTGACACCGGCCAGCGTGGCCAGGGCCAGACCGATGGGCCAAGGCGCTTCGCCGTCCTCGGCGTGTTCCGCGCTGGCGAACAGCTCGCGGTGCGTCTTGAGCGAGAACAGCATACCCAGTCCGTAGGCAACGATGAGCAGCACCGCCAGACCTGCGCTCAGCTTCTGGGTAAACGCTGCGCCCGCTGCCGAGTCGCCCGTGCCGGCCGCCGAAGGAATCAGCAGGGCAACCGTGGCCAGGAACAGCAGACCCGCCTGCATGCGGGCGCCGAACCGGTTGTATTCCTGAACGTGGTGCTTGAGCCCGCCGAGCAGGAACGACGCGCCCAGCACGAACAGCGTGTTGGTGACGATCGCGCCGGCGATGGACGCCTTCACCAGCGTGTATTGCCCGGCGCGCAAGGCGGCCAGCGCGATGACCAGCTCGGTCAGGTTTCCCAGCGTGGCGTTGAGCAGGCCACCCGCCGCGTCGCCCGTCTTGGCCGCAACCGATTCGGTCGCGCGACTCAGCAGTGCGGCCAGCGGCACGATGGCGAGCACGGACAGCACGAAGAGCAGCGTGTGCGCTTCGGGCTCGAGCTTCGCCGCTGCAAACACCGCCGGCACAAAAGCCAGCAGCCAGAGCAGCGGGTTGTGGCGAAGTTCCTTGAGAACGTGGTTCATACGCAGCACAGGGATCTCCCCTCTGCTGCGTTCACTTCTTCTTCGCCGCCGCCTTCTTGGGCGCCGGCTCGACGCTCAGCGCGAGAGCTTCGGTATACGTCACCTCGACCTGGTCGCCCTTCTTGACGACCTTGAACTGATCGGGGTTCTGCACGGGGAGCGTCACGACATTGCCCCTGGGCCCCTTGAGCGTGATGGTGCTCTTCATCTTGTCGACGGCGGTGACAGTGGCAATCGCAGTGATTTCACGTGAGCCGGCGGCTGCCGGCCGCTGGCCGGGCGCCGCTCGCGCGGCGTCTGTGCTGACGGTCACGTCACCCGCCTTGCCCCCGCTCTTCTTCAGCTCGAGCGTGATCGCCTCGGCATAGCGCACGACGACGAAGTCGCCGAGCTTGATCTGGGCGAAGTTCCTGACCTCGTCGCCCGCGACGACATCCACCACGTTGCCTTGCGGCCCCTTCAGCGTCACCGTGCGCGTCGCCTTGTCGATGCCGACGACCCGGGCGGAGATCTCCACGGCACGCACAGCCGCCACCCTGCCTGGTTCGCTGGCGACGACAACGCCTCCTTTCGCGTCGGGCTTTTGCGCCAACGCGGTCGCGGCAAAGGCCGCTGCGATCAGTGCGAGTGCGAGGGTCCACTTGGTATTCAATAAGGACTGTTCCATGAAACTTCTCCATTCAAATTGAAAGGTTCATGCGGGCCGGGCTTGTGCCTGACGTTTCCCACACTGGGCAGCCATTCTTAGTGTACGCCGGCAGACCCCGTTTGACTCAGATCAAGCAGACGAGCTCTGTCTCCCGTCAGAAGCTGACCGCCAGACCGACCGACCATCCCCTGACATGCTCGCCGACCTTGTAGCGGGCCATCAGCCGCGTGCGCGTCACGTTGATGTCGCGGGCGCTCGAGTCCAGCTCGAGGCCGGTGCCGACCGAACTCAGGTCATTGAACCCCAGGACGCCGTCCAGGTCGCCGAGGAAAGTCGTGTGAGCGAACTCGAGCACGTAGCGGAGCGGCCGCTCGAGCATCGTGATGCCCGTCGGCGCGCGCCAGCGGGCCCACAGGCTCGCGCTCTGGGAATCGGCGCTGCCCTCCACTGCCGTCGAGGTGCCGCCGAAGCTCTGCAAACGGATGTTGGTATACCGCAGCTCGACGTCGATCTCGTTCCCGGGCCGAAGGCGCTCGTAGTCGAGCATCAGCGAGCCCCCGAGCCCGTAGGCGTTGAGCTGGCCGTCCCGAAGAAAGTCAAGCTCCGCGCCGGTTCCAGTCTGAGCGCTCACCGCGACATTGCTGTCGACACGGCCTAAAGAGAAGTTGAACACCGGGCGCAGGACAAGATCCCTGGCCACCGGAAAGTCCCACCCGATTCCCCCGGTCGCCGAGTACGCGTCCCACTTCGCCGCGACCGAGCCCGCGACCTGGCCGTTGCTCAAGATGAACGTCGGATCGTAGAGGCTGTAGCCGAGGGTGCCCTCGAGGTAGAGCGGGAATTCCCTGCTTTGCGTGAAGCCGCCGCCGATCGAGGTCATGGCGAAGTCGGGATTCCCGGTCGCCGCGTTGGAGATGGCAAGCGAACCGGTGGTGACGTCCGGCGTGAGCATGTAGCCCATCAGCGCGAGCACGCCGTTCACGCGTTTCTGCAGGTTCCCGCCGACCGGAGCGAGCGCCTGCCCGAGCGTGAGCGCCGGAACGAGCGCGCAAGCGACACCCAGCGCCAGCGCTGCGATTTCCGAACGGCACCAGTACACCAACTCTCTCATCGCCTTCATTCCCCCGACCCATCAGCCCGCCTTGATCGCCCGCACTTCCGCGGCGCGCGCATCCACCGGGATCAATGGTAAATCGCCCTTCTTCTTCACCGGCAGCCTGCGCAGGTGATCCATGATCGCCTGCCATTCCTTGATTTCGCGGCCGGCGTCTTTCCCCGTTCCGATGGCGACACTGGCCGCGTCGGTCGTCCCCGGCGGCGGCAGCAGGTAAGGCGTGTTGCTGGCGCGAGGCGCTTCGAGTGCCTCGACCCTCGACTTGAGCGGCTTCCCGTCCTTGTTCTTGGGCACCAGGGCCAGCATGCCCTTGGTGTACTTGGGGATGGCCACGATGATCGGAGCGAGCATCAGGGGGCAGGTGAGGCTGTAGAGCCGCCCGTCCTTGCCGCTGATGTCGATCGCCTTGTAGCCGCGGTCGAGGTCTCCCATCTCGATGGCGGTCACGACGTCGAGCTTCGGGCGCGACGGGTCGTAGCGGAACCTCATGCCGGAAGCACGGGGAAAATACTCGCCGGGGTGAGCCGCGTTGTCCACGAGCAGAAACTCGAGCAGATGCTTCAGCTCCTGGCCGGTGAAATAACCGGTCACGAGCGTGCTGCCGGGTGTCGGATCGACCACGCCGGAGCCGAGGGGCGCCACGGCAAATATGTCGTAGACGGTCTGCACGCCCGTCTTCCCGCGGGAAAGGCCGGCGCGCATCATGCCGTTGGCGGTGAAGCCGACGTCGGCCTTCGTAGCTGCGCGAAACGAGTCGGTGACTAAGTTGGCGAGGAGGGTTCCGGCGGATATGTCCGTGAAGGTGTTGGGCAAGTCGCGCGGCGCGATGGCCAGTGGTTGATCGACACGGTACCCACGCGACGCGAACGCGGCTCCGGTGACGGCCTTCTTGAGCTGTTCGATCTCTGCGGCGATCGCTTGGTCGCCAACGATGGTGTCGTCGATCGGATGGAGCCGGTACGACGCGACCGTCAGCTTGCCGCCGTCCAGGCTGATCACCAGTTCGCCGAGGTTGTTGCTTTCCTTCCCGGTCTGCACCACCGGCGTGCGGCCATTCACGATGATCGCTTCCTTCAGCTCGGTATGGCTGTGGCCGCTGATCACCACGTCGATGCCCGGCACGTCCCTGGCCAGGCGCACGTCCTCGCCGTCGGCGTAGCGCCCGTCCTTGCCTTTCTCCAGGCCGCCGTGGCTGAGCGCGATGACCACATCCGCCTTCTCCTTCTCGCGCAGGATCTTCACCACCTCTCTGGCGGACTCTGTGGGGTCGGCGAAGGTCGTCGCTCCACCGCTGGTGTAGATCATGGCCTCCTTGCCGAGGCTCCCCAGGATGCCGAAGCGCAGCCCGCCGCGCTCGATCACCAGGTAACGGCGGATCACGCCTGACTTGGCCAGGCGCTGGAGGTCGGCCAAGGCGGCATCGCTTCCCGCGAAACTGGTGTTCGCAGCGAGCATCGCCGGAATGCGGCCGGCCTTGACGGCGGCGCCGATGGACTTGCCCAGGCCTTCCGGCCCAAGATCGAATTCATGATTGCCGAAGGTGGTGGCGTCGTAGCCCATCCTGCCCATGAGGTGCAGTTCGCCGCCGGTCTCGCGTGTCGCGGCGCTGAACGCCGTGCCCATGCTGTAGTCGCCCGCGTCGAGCACCAGCACCGGGCCCTGGCCCTTGCGCGCCTCTTTCCGCTTCGCGATCAAGCCGGCCAGCCGCGCGTATCCGCCGCGGGTGGTGTCATCGTTGAGCGTGAACGGGGAGTAATCCGAAGCCGGACCCATGCCGATGAAGCTCGCGTGCATGTCGTTGGTGTGCAGGATGGTGAAGGTCCTTTTTTCATCCGCTGCCGCGGCGAATTCTCCGGGCAAGGCGATCGTCACGCCGAACGCCGCTGCGCCGGCCAGGAAATCGCGGCGGGAAAGCGATTCGCGAGACAAGAGGGTGCAGGTCTCTTTTTCGTCCCTTGCCGCTGACGCTTCGTCGTATGTGGTCTTCATCGTTCTGTACTCCAATGGTCAAGTTACTTTCTCGATTTACAAAAACAAGGGCCGCGCGTGCCAATACGGCAAGCGCGGCCCCTTCGTCACAGATCCCCGCAATAAGCTACTTGTCGCCCGCGCCTCTGGTCAGACTCTGCATTACCTGGTCGAGGCTGAAGCTGCCGACTTTCTGGCTCGGCGGGAACTCCTTGAACGTGGCGAGGAACTTGCCGACGTACTGCTGCGCCGGGACCAGCAGGAAGGCGTGATCCACCCGCCATTTCCAGTTTTCCCAGCTTGACGAGGCTTCCTCGAAGGGGTCGGAGCGGATATTGAAGAGCCTGGGGAGGCGCAAGGGCACGAAAGGCTCCTGCCAGACATCGAAGCCGTGGGCACGCTGCTCGGCGAAGACAATCTTCCACTGGTCGTAGCGCAGCGCCACGAGCGAGCCGTCATCGTTGAAGTAGAAGAACTCGTGGCGCGGGCTGGGCGACTTCCCGGCCAGCGCGTCGGTAACGTTGTATCCGTCGAGGTGAACCTTGAAGGTCTTGTTGCCGACCTTCATGCCCTTGAGCAACTGCGCCTTGACGTCGGGAACGCCGGCGGCGGCGAGCAGCGTGGGCAGCATGTCCTCGTGGGCAAACATGTCGTTGTGGATGGTGCCGGGCTTGATGACGCCGGGCCAGCGGATGGCCGTAGGCACACGGTAGCCGCCTTCCCAGTTGGTGTTCTTCTCGCCGCGGTATGGCGTGGAGCCGCCATCGGGCCAACTGGCCTTCTCCGCACCATTGTCGGTGGAGTACATGACGATGGTGTTGTCCTCGAGGCCCAGTTCCTTGAGCTTTGCGAGTAACTGGCCGACGTGGCCGTCGTGCTCGACCATGCCGTCAGGGTAGATGCCCAGGCCGGTCTTGCCCTGCGACTCTTTCTTCAGATGGGTGTGGATGTGCATGCGGGTGGAGTTCCACCAGAGGAAGAACGGCTTGTTCGCCTTCTTGGCCTTCTCGAGGTAGTCGAGCGAGGCCTTGGTGACCTCTTCGTCGATGGTCTCCATGCGCTTCTTGCCCAGCGGCCCGGTCTTCTCGATCTTCTGCGTGCCGTCCGGGTTGGCCCAGGTGTGCAGCACGCCGCGCGTGGCGAATTGCCTGATCAGCGCCGGGTCCTTGAAGTAGTCGGGATTCTCGAACTCCTCCTCGGCGTTGAGGTGGTAAAGCGAGCCCATGAACTCGTCGAAGCCGTGCGCCGTGGGCAGGTGCTCGTCGAGGTCGCCGAGGTGGTTCTTGCCGAATTGCGCGGTCATGTAGCCCTGCGCCTTGAGGAGCTGGGCGATCGTGACGTCCCGCGCCTTCAAGCCTTCCTTGGCGCCCGGCAGGCCGACCTTCAGCAGCCCGGTGCGGAAGCCGACCTGGCCGGTAATGAACGCTGCGCGGCCCGCGGTGCAGCTCTGCTGGCCATACCAGTCGGTGAACAGCGCGCCTTCCTTGGCGATGCGGTCGATGTTGGGCGTCTTGTAGCCCATCGCGCCCTGGTTGTACGCACTGACGTTCCAGAGGCCGATGTCGTCGCCCCAGATGATGAGGATGTTGGGCTTTTTCTGCTGCGCGGCCGCGGGAAGCGCGAATGCGACCAGCAGTACTGCCGATGCAAAACTACACCAGCGCAAGACTCGCTTCATGCGTGTTCTCTCTTCCAGATTGTGAACAGCGGAACGGCTTGGTTAGCTCGGCGGATGTTACCTTTTTTCCAGCTCGGCCAACAGCCGCTTCACCCCTGGGTCGTCGGGCAGGACATCCGCGATTTTCCTCGCATAGGGCAGCGCGTCCCGAGGTCTGCCCGCTTCGCGGAGCATGGAAACGAGCGTGCCGAGGATCTCCAGGTCATAGGGATGCCGCGCCTCGGCGGCGCGCAGCACGGACAGGGCCTCGCCCCGCCTGCCGGCGGAATGCAATCCCACGGCATGCACGTAGCCATAGCGTGCATTGTCCGGAGCGAGCTTCGCGGCGACGGCGAGTTCCTTGAGCGCGGCAGCCTTGTCGCCTTTGCGCACCAGCAGCAGCCCCAGCGCGTGATGCAGGTCGGCCGCGCGCGGCAGCAGGGCGAGGCCGCGGCGCAGGACCTTCTCGCCGTCGGCTTCGCGCCCTTGCTGGCGGTAGGCGTCCGCGAGGTTGACGTAGGCGCCGGCGAAGCGCGGGTCGAGGAAAAGCGCGCGTTCGTACGCCGCGATCGCTTCCTCGGGACGGCCCTGGCGCATGCGCAGGTTGCCGAGGCTGGCGTTCGCCGCCGGCCAGTCGGCATCCTGCTGCAGCGATGCGACGTATTCCTGCGCGGCCTTCTCCCGGCTGCCGCGCGCCGCGGCCGGAAGTGAAGCGTCCGGGATATCCGCGAGGACGCGCGCGGCCTCGATGCGCACGCCGCGCACCGGGTCGTCGAGCAGGGGCGCGGCCGCCTGCGCACGCACGGCAGGCTCGAACGGCTCGAGCAGGCCGAGTGCGGCGATGCGCAGCATTGGCTCCACGTTGACGAGCAGCTTGCGCGCGGCGGGGAGGCTGTCAGCCCGGACGTAGGGCCGCGCCAACGTGGCAGCGGTGGCCCGCACGATCGGAGGCGCCGCCGGCTGCTCGGCGAGCGCGAGCAGAGAGGGCAGCGACTTCGCGCCCTGCGCAGAGGCGCCGCGCAGCGTGGTGCCGTATTGCGGCCGCTCGCGCCAGGTCTTGCCGGTCCACTGGTCCATCGCCGCTGCGGCCCAGGCGGGCTGGCGATCGGAGTGGCACTGGGTGCAGGCATCCGGACTGCCGATCGACGCCGGACAGGTCGGGACGCGGCACGCGGATGCAGTGATCGCGCCGCGGGTCGACGACCATGTACTTCTGCGCGGGCATGTGGCACTCGATGCACTGGGCGCCCTTGCCGCCTGGGTGGTGAAAATGATGCTTCTGTGTGTCGAACGCGGCGGGATCATGGCAGCGCGCGCACAGGGCATTGCCGGGAGCACGCAGCTTGAGTGCGTGCGGTTCGTGGCAATCCATGCAGGTGACGCCGCGCTGGTGCATCCGGCTCTGCAGGAACGAGCCCCAGGTGTAGACCTCGTCGCGCTGCTGACCGTCGGCGTGGTAGTTCGGCGGAGTCAGCAACGCAAGGCGATGCGTTTCTTCGAGCGGCGCCCCGGCTGGTGCGCCTTCGGCGATCGTAGAGCGGCGGGCGTGGCAGGCTGCGCATACGTTCATCAGCGCGTTCGCGGCCGGCTGGTCGCGCTCGGAGGTCGTCGCGCCCGGCGGACGCTTCCACGCCTCGTTCCAGCGGCTCCTCAGGATGAGCAGGCCTTTGTCGCCTTGCGGCGGGTAGGGCGGGCGCGCCTGCTTGGCCCACTCCACGTGGCGCGAGCCCGGCCCATGGCAGGCTTCGCAGGCGACGTTGATCTCGCTGTACGTGGTCTTGTAGGCGTTGCCGGCGGCGTCATAGCCTTTGCGCAGGTTGGTCGAGTGGCACGCGGCGCACTGCAGGTTCCAGTTCTGGTAGAGGCCGGTCCAGTGGAGCGGATCCTTGTGGTCGATCTTCTCGCCGGGGTACAGATGGAACCAGCGCTGCCCGCCGGCGCCTTTCGGCCGCGAGTCCCATGCGATGGACAGCGCCTGGAGCCTGCCACCCGGGAATTCGATCAGGTACTGCTGCAGCGGCGTGACGCCGAACGCATGCTTGATCTCGTAATCGGCAAGCTTGCCGTCGGGCCCGTCGGTGCGCACCATGAAGCTGCTGTCGCGCCGGAAGAACGTGGATTCGACGCCGCCGTACTTGAGCTTGGCGTTGCCGAAATCGCCGAGCACCGTGGCGGAGTTCGCCGCCTGCATCGCGAGCTCATGGTGCGAGCCCGTCCATGCCTTGAACTCGGGTTCGTGGCACTGCCGGCATGCGGCCGCGCCTACAAACTCAGCGGGCGGCGGCGGCCGCTCGACGTCGCTGGAACGTATTGGCGCGCGCGGGGCGAGCAGTAGATAAGTGGCGGCCGCGATCGCGGCAACGAGCGTCGCGCCGGCCGTAAGCCATCGGCCGGAGATCATGCCTAACCGCCGCGGCATTGCACCGGGAGGTAGCCTGCAGGGATATTGGTCCTGTTTTCGCCCACGGCGGTCATGTTACCGGGTACTGCAGCATGGCCGCAGACCCAGGCCACCGGCACGATGGGCGCGTCCGCGACGATCGCGGGCCGCAGCGTGAGGATCCTGCCCTTGATGGAATTATTGGCGCGGTTGCCGAAGGTGATGTGGATGGCCCCGCCCTCGACCGTCAGCGCGCTGATGTAGTTGTTGACGACCTTCTCCGGCACCGGCAGCCCGATACTGGCGTTGTCGGCGGGGAGGGCGTGCGCAACGGCCCAGGACGCGGCTACCGGCTTCTTGGCGATGTCCGCCAGGGGCAGGGCCTCTGCGATCTGGTTGCGGATGACCTGGTCGAGAAACGATGGAATCGTCATCAGCGCCAGGATGGCGATGATGCCGACGACCACCATCATCTCGACCAGGGTGAAGCCGTTCCTGCGGCGGGTCACTTCCGCATCGCGCCCCGCAGCCTAGGGAGCCTCTGACCTATTCGCGCCGTAGCGCGTTTAGAAGTTGTACTTGGTCGAGAACTGCACGCGCGTGTCGGACGCGGAGTTGCCGTTCTTGTTCTCGCGCTCGCCGCGCAGCAGCTCGACGCCGGTCAGGATGTTCTTCACCGGAGAGTACAGCAGGTTCACCGAGGCGTAGGTCCCGGTGTTCTGCGCGCTACCCGCTTGCCCCCCGGTGTTGTCCTGGACGTTCTGGCTGACGCCGATCGAGCTGGTCAGCTTGTCGTTCCACGAGTGGTCGTAGTAGACGAGCCAGTTGAGCAGCGACACCGCCTCGGGATTGCCCGCCGCGTCGCTGGCGAGATCCACGCAGCAGTCGTTGCTGTAGTTGGCGATGCCCTTGCCGTAGGCGAGCTGTCCGTGGACCATGTCCTTGCCGAGGACCTTGTAGCTCCCGGAGAGGTTGATGCCGTAGCCGGTCTTGTTTCCCGACGGACTTCCGTCCGCGGTGCCGCTGGTCTGATAGCCGAGCCAGCGCAGGATGCCCGCCACCTGGGCATGTCCCCAGTCGCGGTTCAGGCGCCACTGCGCCGTCAGGTCTGGCTGCTTGTTGTGGGCCGATACGTTGCCGAGACCGGCCGAGCTGTTATCCACCGCCGTGCCGGGTTGTTCCAGCGCCACCGCGAACTTCGTCCCGTCCTTGCTATAGGGCGTCCAGCGCATCTGCACGGTGCGGAAGAACATCATGCCGGAGGGACCCCAGTAGTCGATGGTGTTGGGGAACACGTCGCCGTCCATGAACAGGCTGTTGGTCTGGCCGACCAGAAACTGCCCGAGCTCGCCCCAGGCATGGCGCAGGCGGATGGTCGTCTGGCCTGCGTCGACGCCTACGCCGAACATGTCGAACTCGAACTTCGTGCGCAGTTCGCCGCTCGAGGTCGGCACGAAACCGTTGAAGCCCAGGCGCGTCTGGCGGACGCTGAAGATGGTTTGGCCATCGGCCCCGCAACCCGCGTCGCCCGGGCAATTCACCGGAATCTTGGAGGGTCGTAGCGTGGCGCTCCAGGCGGGATCGACGCGGTCGAAGTCCTGGATGAGGTCCATCTGGATGAAGCCGTAGATCTCCAGGCGCGGCTTGTCCTTGTCCTGGGCCTGGGCCTGGTCCCAATCCGGCGAGGACGGACATGAATACGGCGCTTGCCGCCTGAACGCGAAACGACTGCTTGGGGGTTTTCATCAGTCTTCTCCTTTTCACTCGCCTGAGAACAGGTTCAGGCCGAGCTCGTTGACGATATGCTCAATGGCCTTGGCCGAGCGGATGCTGTTGCCCGGGTCGTTCACGCGCGGCGAGAAGCCGACGATCGCCATCTGCCCGGGCACGATCGCCACGATGCCGCCGCCGACGCCGGTCTTCGCCGGCAGGCCGGTGCTGTAGGCCCAGGCGCCGGATTCGTTGTAGAAGCCCGCCATCATCATGATCGCCAGGACCTTCGGCACGTACTTGGCGTCGAGCACACGCTTGCCGGTCACCGGATTGACGCCGTTGTTGGCGAGCGTCGCGCCCATGACGCCGAGCTGCTTGGCGGTCACGCCGATCGAGCACTGGCGGGTGTATACGTCCACCGCCTCCATGGGGTCGGAGTAGATGCGCTCGGAGGCAGCCAGGATGTAGCCGTGCGCGCGGTTGCGCTGGTTGGTGGCGGCCTCGGACTTGTACACGCTCTCGATCACCGTCAGCTTCGCGCCCGACAGGTCGTTGAAGAAGCCCAGGATCCTGGCGAAGCGCTCCTTGGCGTTCTTGGCCTGCACCATGCTCACCGAGGCGATGGCGCCGGAGTTGACCAGCGGGTTCACCGACACCTCCGGGATGATCTGCGTGGCGAGGATGGAGTTGAACTTCAGGCCGGTCGGTTCGACGCCGATCTTGTCCTTGATGGCCTGGTCGCCCTGCTGCTGCATGACCAGCGCGGCGGTAAACGGCTTGGACACCGACTGGATCGAGAACGCGTAGTCCACGTCGCCCGCCGTATACACCGAACCCTTGGCGGTGACGATCACGACACCGAACAGCTCCGAGGGCACCTTCGCCAGCTCGGGAATGTAGTCGGCGTTCTTGCCGCTCTGGTCGTCCTTGAACTTTTCGTACGCCGCTTTCACGACCGGCTGCAGGTCCTGCGGGATCGGGCCGCGCGCCTGGGCTGCGCCGAACCCGAAGACCAGCGCGACGAGCACGATGCCCGCCGTTCGGCTGACTGCCTTGACTGCTGTGTTCATGATCCTTGCCTCCTCGTAGACGTTGAACCCATTAGAGACTACTGATCGGCAGTCCCGCCTTACCCGAATTGAACCCGCAACATCACCATGAAGCCTCCCCACATGGTGAGCAGGATGTTGGCCAGCGCGTACGGCACCGTGTAGCCGAGCACCGGGGTCTGGCTGTCAGCTTTCTCCTGCACCGCGACCAGCGCGGGCGTCAGGGTCTGGGTGCCGGCGATGGCGCCGATCAGCAGGATCGGCGACATGCGCAGCACGTAGCGCCCGAAGGCGAAGGCGATGAACAGGGGCACCAGCGTCACCACCGCCCCGCCGAGCAGCAACCGCAGGCCGGCTTCGCGCACGGCGTCGAGAAACACCGGCCCGGCATGCAGGCCGACCACGGCCACGAACCCGGCCAGCCCGAGCTGACTCATCAGGTTGATCGAGGCATCGGGGATCTTTCCGACAATCGGCTTCACCGAGTACAGCCAGCCGAAGAACAGGCCCGCCACCAGCACGCCGACGCTGGTCGACAGCGACAGCTTCAACGCGCCCAGCATGAGATAGGGCAGGCCGACGAACGCGCCCACCACGATGCCGAGGGCGACCAGCATGAGGTTGGTGTTGGCGGTGGGCATATCGACCTGGCCGATCTCCCGCGCGGCGCGCGCGACCGCCGGCTGCGGCCCGATCAGCTCGATGACGTCACCGAGATCCAGCGTCGTGGCTGGCGATACCGGGATGTCCTCGCTGCCGCGCGTCACCTTGCGCACCCCGACACCGCGTGACGGGGGCCAGCTGACCAGCTCGCCGAAGCTGCGCTGGGTGATCTCGCGGTTGGTGACGATGACGCGCGCGACCTCGACCGGGAAATCGAGCAACTCGCGGTCATCGACCTCGGCACCGATGCGTGGCCCGCACTCGAGGACCAGTTCGCGGCGGCCATGCAGGCAGACGACGTCGCCGCGCTCGATGCGCGTGTCCGGCTCGACGCTCAGGATCCGCTCGCCGCGGCGCAGGCGCTCGACGAACATGCGGCCATCCGGCCGGAGCACCTCCAGCTCGGCGGCACGCTTGCCGATGTACTCGGGCGCGTCTACGCGATGCGCGCGGTACGCGAACTGCTGGTAGGCCGAGGTGACGTTCGGGGAATCCCGCTTGATGCCAAGGCTGGCTTCGAGGGCCGCGGCCTCCTTCTTGAGATCGATGCGCAGCATGCGCGGCACCAGGACAGTCAGGAACCAGATGGGGGCCACCACGCCGAACACGTAAGTCAGGGCGTCGGCCACGGCAATATGACTGACGAGCGTCTGCCGTTCGGCCTCCGTCATGGAACCCGGCAACGCCATGATCACTTCGGTGGCGGTGCCGATGGCGGCGGATTGGGTCAGACCGCCCGACAACAGGCCGGCGGACATGCCGAGATCCAGGCCGAGCAGCCGCGCCATCGCGTACGCGATGCCGAGCGCCGCGACGCAGTGCACGAGCGTGAAACCCAGCGCGCGCAATCCATCGCCCTTCAGGGAACGGAAGAACTGCGGGCCGACCGAGTAGCCGGTGCCGAACAGGAACAGCATGAACAGCACGGTCTTGACCAGGCTCGGGACCTCCACGTGCGCCTGCCCGATCACCAGCGCCGCGATCAGCGAGCCGGTGACGCCGCCGAGGCTGAAGCCGGCGACCTTGAGGGAACCGATCCAGAACCCCAGGCCGATCGCGAGAAACAACGCGAGTTCCGGATTGCTGCGCAGCCCTGCCAGGAACCAGTCGATCATGAGTGCTCAGCTCCCTTGTCCATCGCCGCCCGCCATGCCGCCTCAGTACTTCTCGAAAATCTCCTGCAGCTTTTTCGGGTCGCTCGTCTTCATCAGTCCGAGCATGAGGAGGATGCGGGCCTTCTGGGGATTCAACTCCATGCCGGCGATGAAACCCAGCTTGTCGTCGTTCACCTCGACGTTGCGCACCACGAGGCCGCTGCCGGTGCGCGAGGAGCGCACGACGGCGACGCCCTTCTTGGCGGCATCCGCGAGGGCGGCGATCGCGGTGTCGGTGCTGTTGCCGTCGCCGACGCCGGCGAGCACGATGCCTTTCACGCCCTTGCCGGCGAGGAAGTCGATGCCGTCGCGCCCGAGAGTTGGCATAGGAATACACGACCTCCACGCGCGGCAGGTCTTTCACGCCCTTGCCGTCCACGGAGAATTCGCTCTTCGTGGTGTGGCGCATCATGTCCTTGGAGAAGAAGTACGCGTTGCCGGTGTTCATGACTCCCGCCCGGCCGCGATTCGGCGACTTGAACGTGTCGAGCTGCGTGGTGTTGGTCTTCTGCGCCTCGCGCGCGTAGTGGATCTCGTCGTTGAGGACGACCAGCGGGCCGCGCCCCTTGGCCTGCGGGATTGGCGGCCAGCGCGACCGCGTTGTAGAGGTTGGCCGGACCGTCGGCGCCGATGGCGGTCGCCGGCCGCATCGATCCGACCAGGACCACCGGCTTGTCGCTCTTCACCACCAGGCTGAGGAAGTAGGCCGTTTCCTCCATGGTGTCGGTGCCGTGGGTGATGACGACGCCGTCGATATCGCCCTTGAGCACTTCATTGATGCGCTTGGCGAGCTTCAGCCACACCTCGTGGTTCATGGTCTGGCTGCCGATGTTGGCCACCTGCTCGCCGGAGATGTCCGCCAGGTCCTTGAGTTGCGGCACGGCCTTGATGAGGTCGTCGACGGAAAAGCTGCCGGACTTGTAGCCGGCCTCGGTGGCGCTGGTCTGCGCGCCGGCGATGGTGCCGCCGGTGGCGAGGATCATGATCTTGGGTTTCGCGTACGGCCGCCGATGCGGCAAACAGCAGCGCAACGAACGCCGATCAACATGCGCCCGAACGATGCGTGATGTGACTCCGTTCATGGTGTTTGCTCCTTGGCTTGTCTGATTGCGCAGCCCTGCCTACTGCTTCTTCGCCTTCGGCGCAGCCGCCGCCTTCCATTCCTCGACGTAGCCCTCCGCCGCCTCCCTGAGGAACTGGCCGATCTTCGGATAGGTGTCCTCCGGCAGGTTGGCGAGCGACACGCGCACCGACCAGTCCGGCCCGCCGAAGCCGCCGCCGTGCATCAGCACGACGCCCGATTTCTCCGCGAGGCGGAACAGGACGTCGGTGCATTCGTAGTTCTTGCGGAGGAACTTCACGAACTCCGGACCGTAGAGCCTTTCGGCCCACACCATGAGGTCGAGCTCGGCGTAGTAGGAGGCCCGGTTCGTCATCGGGCGGCGGCGTGAGACCCAGGCCGTCCCACAGCGCCTTGTAGCGCCGGCGCACGATCAGCTGGCAGAGCGTCTTGTAGCTGTCCGCCGTGTCGAGCAGCGCGAACAGCGAGAACAGCGCCATCTGGATCTGCTGCGGCGTCGACAGGCCGGCGGTGTGGTTCAGCGCGACCTGGCGGCTGTCGGCCACCATGCGGTCGATGAATTTCAGCTTCTCCGGCGCGAGCGTGATGCTGCTGTAGCGGCGGTTGAGCGCCGCGCGGTCCTTGGCGGGCAGTTTCGCCAGCATCTTGTCGAAGATGTTGTTCTGGTGAATCGCCACCACGCCGAGCCGCCAGCCGGTGCAGCCGAAGTGCTTCGAGTAGGAGTAGACGCCGATGGTGTTCTGCGGCAGTTCGGCCATCAGCGAGCGGAATCCGGGCACGAAGGTGCCGTAGACGTCGTCGGTGATGATGATCAGATCGGGCCGCTTGGTCTTCACCAGCTTGACCAGCCGCTTCATCGAGCTCTCGCGCATCGCATAGGACGGCGGGTTGCTCGGATTGACGAGGAAGAACGCCTTGATGCGCTTGTCGGCGAGCTTGTCGATTTCCTCGTCGGCGTATTGCCAGGAGTGGCTGCCGTCCGCGCGCCGTTCCTTGCCGGCGTCGAGGTTCACGACCTTGAAGGCATAGCGGTCGAAGTGCGGGATCTCGATGTACGGCGTGAAGGTCGGCACCCCGAGCGCGATCGTGTCGCCGCGGTGCAGCAGGCGATTGAGCATCAGCGAATCGAAGATGTAGCACATGGCCGCGGTGCCGCCCTCGACGGCGAACAGGTCGAAGCGGCCGGCGGGCGGCCTTCCCGGCGCACATCTCCTGCGCCAGGAACTCGTGCACGATGCGCTCGGTGCAGCGCAGCATCCGGTCCGGCACCGGGTACATGCAGCCGATGATGCTCTCGGTCAGTTCATAGACGAACGTGTCGGCATCGAATTTCAGCGTCTTCACGCCGTAGTCGAAGGCGTCGCGCAGCAGCTTGGTGCCGGGTAGCGTTGTCGTTGGCGTCGAGAAACGTCGCGAAGCGTTGCCCGATGCCGCTCTTTTCCGGCATGCGGCCGCGCGTCCGGAATGTCCTTGATCCTGCGCCGCGACTCGTCGAGTGCCGAAGTGCAGCAGGGTGCCGAAGGCCTCGCGCGGCGTGGTGCAGATCCAGTTCGGATTGCCGCGCCCGGCGTTCAGCATCTGGGCGTCGCTCTCGCGCTCGCCTTCGGCGGCGAGCGCAATCAGCTTGTCCTTGAGCTCGAACGGGCTCAGCTTGAGCAGCTCCCGCTGCTCGGCGCGGGAGGTCTTGGCCTTCTTGCTCTTGGTTGCCATATTGGTTCTTTCCTCTGATTCAGTGAATTGTCACGCCATGAGCAGCACGATGACCAGACCCCAGATCGTCAGCAGGGTGTTGCCGACGGCATAGGTCACGGTGTAGCCGAGAGCCGGCACCTTGCTCTTGGCCACTTCCTCGATCATGCCCAGCGCCGCCGTGGTGGTGCGCGCGCCGGCGCAGGCGCCGAGGTTGATGCCGGGGTGAAACTTGAAAGATGTACTTGCCCATCAGCACGCCGACGATCAAAGGCACCGAGGTCACCACGATGCCGGCGAGGAACAGGCTCACCCCGGCCTGCTTCAGCCCGGCCACGAAGCTCGGGCCGGCGCTGATCCCGACGACGGCGATGAAGATGGTGAGGCCGACGTTGTTCAGGACCCACAGCGCCGGCGCCGGAATCGCGGCCGAAGGTTCGCTTCACCGATCGCAGCCAGCCGAATACCAGCCCGGCAATCAGCGCGCCGCCGCTGGTGCTCAGGCTCAGCGGGATGCCGCCGAGATTGATCGTCAGTGCCCCGACGAGGCCACCCAGCACGATGCCGGCCCCGACGAACGACCATGTCGGTCATGTTGGTCGGGCGGTCGGCATAGCCGATCGCCTTGGCTGCGCGCTCGACGTTGCGTTTCGGCCCGACAATCTGGAGCACGTCGCCGCGATCCACCGTGGTGCCCGGCGTGAACGGCATCTCCTGGTCGGCACGCACGAGCTTGCGCAGAAACACGCCGCGGGCAAATTCGTGAGTCCCGATCTGGGCGAGGGTCTTGCCGGCGAGGACCTTCTCGGTGACGACGACGTCCAGCATCTGCACCGGAAAGTCGAGCAGCTCCTTGTCGTCGACCTCGGGTCCGATCTGCGGTCCGCGCGCCACGTGCGCCTCCTGCCGGGTGGCCACGGCGACGACGTCGTCCGGCCGGATGAGCGTGCCGGGCTCGGCTTCGATGATGGCGCCGGCCTGGCGGACCCGAACGATGAACACGCGGAACTCCTTCGGCATCGCCTCGAGCTCGGCCACGGTCTTGTTCACCAGTTCCTTGTTGGTCACGCGGTAGGCGCGCACGTCGAAGCGCCGCGCCATGGACATGACTCCGGGCTCGGCCTCGCCGCCGCCCAGCTTGGCCTCGAGCTGCTTGCATTCGGCCGCCAGGTCTACGCGCAGCAGCTTGGGTCCGATCGACGCCAGCAACCAGGCCGAGCCGGCGGTGCCGAAGATGTAGGTGACGGCATAGGCCACCGGCATCTGGTTGATGAGTTTCGTCTTCTCGTCGGCGGGGATGCCGAGCTGGTTGATGGCATCGGTGGCGACACCGAGGACCGCGGAAATGGTCTGCGATCCGGACAGCAACCCGGCCGCCGCGCCGACGTCGTAGCCCAGGACCAGCGCCACCGCGTAGGCGGTGAACAGCGAGGCGAGGCACTGCAGGACCGCGAACACGACCTGCGGCACGCCGTCGCTCTTCAGGCCCCGGAAGAACTGCGGCCCGACGCCGTAGCCGACGGCGAACAGGAACATCAGGAAGAACACCGATTTCACGTTCGCTGAAATGGTGATCTGCATCTGCCCGACCAGCACGCCGGCCAGCAATACGCCGGTCACCGCGCCGAGCTGGAACTTGCCAAGCTTGAAGCTTCCGACCCAGTAGCCGAGCGCCAGCGTGAGGAAGATCGCCAGTTCCGGGTATTGCTGAAACGTCTTCACGATCCAGTCCATTGCGTTGCTCCTTAGGCGGCACCGCGACTGCGCTGCTTGCGTTTGGCCGGCATGCTGTGCGCCGCGGCACCCGCGCCGATTGCCGACAGCTTGATCAGCTTGAGGCCGCGCGTGTCGTTGTAGCCGTGGATCTCCTTGACGTCGAGCTTGCGCATGAAGCCGATCGTGTCGGCCGCGATCACCTGTCCGGGCACCATGATCGGGAAGCCGGGCGGGTAGGGGATCACGAAGTTGGCCGAGACCAGTTCCGGGCCGCTCTTCAGTCGCTTGTCGATTTCAGGGCTCATCAGCGGCAGGTACTCGCAGTCGTCCTCCTCATAGGCGGCAAAGAACGCGGTGCGCATGTCGCCTTCGTGGGTGATGCTGTCCGGGTCCTCGCGATAGCCGTCGTGGAAGCGGCTGAAGTTCGGCAGGTCCGGCACATCGGTCATCAGGCTCTTCACGCGCGCCGCGAACGCGGCACGCTCGGACTCGCCCCCCTCGGCCAGGCGTGCCTCGATCTCCTGCGAGATCTCCAGCAGCACCTTGATCAGCAGCGCGACGTCGCTGCGGGTGTTGTTGATGTTGCTCTGCAGGAGCACGCTGTTGCGCGAAGTCTTGTTGAGCTGGATGTTGTATTTCTCGGCCAGCAGGCTCTTGAATGCGGTGCCGTCGTAGCCGGCGGTGCCGCACACCAGCGTCATGCGCGTAGGGTCGAGGAAGAACTCGTCCTCATGCACCGCTTTGAGCGCCGTAAGCCAGGTGCTGCCCGGGGTGAGGAAGTCCTTGAAACCCGAGGCGCGGAACTCGCCTGGGATCATGCCGTCGGCGCCCAGCACGCGGAAGTACTTCGAGATGATCGGATGCACGGAGATCTCGCGGCGGATCGCCAAGGCGATCTCGGTCGCGCGCATGACCAGTTCGTAGCCTTCCAGCTCCATCTGCCGTCGCGCGACATCCAATGAGGCGATGATCTGCGCGTTCGGTGAAGTCGAGGCATGGATGAATACGGCCTCGCGGAAGGCCGAGACATGGTGGTGGTAGTCCTCGTCCCGCACCGCCACGATCGAACCCTGGCGCAGAGCCGACATGGACTTGTGCACCGAGTCGGTCTCGTAGACGCGGATGCGGATCTTGCGCGGATCGGGCACCAGGCGCCGCTTGAGCAGGCGCGCGTCCTTTGGGTCGAGATCTTCGCCGAGCTCGGCGGCCTGTGCCTCGTAGGCCTTGAGTGCCTCGGGGCTGGCGCGCCACTCTTCGATCGCGGCGGCCGCACCCAGGCCGGTGCGCGGGCGCAGGAACGGCGACCAGCGGGCGAAGCCGAACCAGGCCTCGTCCCACAGGAAAATCAGGTCGGGCTTGATCGCCAGGCACTCTTCCATCACCCGGCGGGTGTTGTAGACGTGCCCGTCGAACGTGCAGTTGGTGAGCGTCACCATCTTCACGCGGTCGAGCCGTCCCTCGGACTTCAGGTTGAGCAGCGCCTGCTTGATGGTGCGCAGCGGCACCGCGCCGTACATCGAGTACTCGGTCAACGGGAAGGCTTCCACGTACAGCGGCTGCGCGCCCGACAGCACCATGCCGTAGTGGTGCGACTTGTGGCAGTTGCGGTCCACGATCACGATGTCGCCCGGCTTGGTCACCGCCTGGTAGACCATCTTATTGGAGGTGGAGGTGCCGTTGGTGACGAAGAACACGTGGTCGGCGCCCACCGCACGGGCAAATTTTTCCTGCGCGACCTTGATGTTGCCGGTCGGCTCGAGCATGCTGTCCAGCCCGCCGGTGGTGGCGGAGGACTCGGCCAGGAACAGGTTCTGGCCGTAGAACTCGCCCATGTCGTGGATCCAGTTCGACTTGATGATCGACTTGCCGCGCGCGATCGGCAGCGCATGGAAGGTGCTGATCGGCCGCGAGGCATAGCGCTTGAGGTTGTCGAAGTGCGGCGTGGAAAAGCGCTCGCCGACGCCTTCGAGGATGTTGAGGTGCACCTCCATCATCTCCTCGACCTCGTAGAACACGCGCCGGATCATCGAGGCCGCCGGATCCCCGGCCAGCTTCTCGACGTTCCGATCGCTGAGCAGGTAGAGGTCCAGCTCGGGGCGGATGCGCTTGATGGCGCGCGCCAGCGTGACGCCGACGTCGCGCGGTGCGAGTGAGGTGGTATCGAGCTGCTGGTGCGTGCTAAGGAAGTCGCGCAGCAATGGCACGTCGTGCTGCGACGGAATCGGGATACCGTCGTAGATCACCACGGCCTCGATCTTGCCGTTCAGCACCGTGCCGAGGATGGCGTCCTCGAAGCTGCCGACCAGCACCGGCTCGTAGATCATCGCGTCCTCTGCGCGCCGCAGGCGACGGATCTCGTGCGCGATCTGCAGCAGGTTGGCGGCCGGTGCCGGGGTGACGAACAGCGTCTCGAAGTAAGGCCGCCGGGATTCACCACCGCCATCTGATGCGAGCGGCAGGCGATCGGCCACTGCCGGTGCCGACTCGTCGGCCGCGTCCCATTGGCTGGAGTCGTAGCGGTAGCTGCCGGAGAGCAGGGCGCCGCTGAGCCGGCGCACCAGGCGGGCCACGCCCATGGCGTCGTCGTCGGCAATGCGCTCGGCCAATGCCTTGAGCAGCCGAGCGCCGGGATAAGCGAAGAAGTCTTCCAGCGCGCGTACTTCGGCCAGTGCCGCTTCCACCGCGGCGCGTCCGGCGCGCGGTTTGCCGGCGCGCGCGTCAGCCGCCCAGGTTTGCGCCTTGGCGTTCAGCTCGCGCCATCGATCCAGCCTGGCCGCCGAGCTCGAGAAGAAATGATCCAGGCTCTGGACGGTCGGTGTGGCAACGGCCATGGTGCACTCTCCTGTGATCGCCGAGCGCGCTGGCGCGCGTGCGCAATGCGCGTCCGCCGCCGGGCAGGCTGTCGCTCATTGAATACTGCACTGCACAGTGTGGTTTTGACTTATGTCAATCTGTCCCAGTTGCGCCCGACGCGGTTTCAAAGCGGTTCGAACTCGTAGATGCCGCCGTCGGCCATGAGCGACAGGTGGAGGCGGCCGTTCCTGAGCACGTACGAGCGGACATAGAACCAGTGCTTGACGAGCTGGTCGTGCATAGAGCCCGGCGGACACATCGCTCGCGTGAGTGCCATGGGCCCGAACTGGATCTGGCCTGGAGAGGCGGACTTCCAGGAGCCGCGCCCGCGGTTACAGTCGAAACGAACATTGACGCCGCCGTCGGCGGCGAAGGCGACCGTGTATTTCGCCTTGTCGTCCGGCACCACGACCTTGCCGTCGCCGCCCTGGAACCTCACCAGCTGCCAGGCGGTGCCGCCGAGCGACGCAGCTGCATCAGGCGCAGGGGCCGAGGCGCAGGCGCAGAGCAGCACGAGGGATGCGAGCAGGGACAGGGCCTGTGGCTTCATTCGTCTTCTCGTGTCGCCTGGTTCATTGTATGCGCCAATAGTCGCGGACGGGGTTGGGGCCGAGTCTGCCGGCGCCTGTCGGGGATATACTTTCCGCACTTATGCAGAAGTCCGGTCCGTTCGAGCAGAACCTCGACAAGAATCCCGCCAACTACGCGCCGCTGACGCCCCTGCAGTTCCTCGAGCGGGCGGCTTACGTGTACCCGGAACGCCTCAGCGTGGTGCACGGTGCGCGCCGCTTCACCTGGAAAGAGACCTACGCCCGCTGCCGCCGGCTCGCGTCCGCCCTGGCCAGGCGCGGCATCGGCAAAGGCGACACGGTCGCGGCGATGCTCGCCAATACGCCCGAGATGTACGAGTGCCACTTCGGCGTGCCGATGACGGGCGGCGTGCTGAACACGCTCAACACGCGCCTGGATGCCGAAGCCATCGCCTTCATGCTGAACCACGGCGAGGCAAAGGTGCTGATCACCGACAAGGAGTTCTCCGCGACGATCGAGGGCGCGCTGGCAAAGCTCGGCCGCAAGCTCGAGGTGATCGACGTGGAGGACCCGGAGTTCAGCGGCGGCAAGCGCCTGGGCGAGAAGGATTACGAGGCGCTGCTCAAGGAAGGCGACCCGGAGTTCGCCTGGCAGTGGCCCGAGGACGAATGGCAGGCGATTTCGCTCAACTACACCTCCGGCACTACGGGCGACCCGAAGGGCGTGGTGTACAGCCATCGCGGCGCCTACATCAACGGCATCTGCAACATCGTCACCTGGGGCATGCCGCACCACGCGGTGTACCTGTGGACGCTGCCGATGTTCCACTGCAACGGCTGGTGCTTCCCCTGGACCATGGCGGCGAACGCGGGCACCAACGTCTGCCTGCGCAGGGTCGAGGCGGCGAAGATTTTCGAGCTGATCAAGGCGCACAAGGTGACGCACTACTGCGGCGCGCCGATCGTGCACTCGACGCTGATCAACGCGCCCGAGGAAATGAAGAAAGGCATCAGCCACAAGGTCTCCGGGATGGTGGCCGCGGCCGCGCCGCCCGCCGCGATGATCGAAGGCATGGAGAAAATCGGCTTCGACATTACGCACGTCTACGGCCTGACCGAGGTGTACGGTCCGGCCACGGTATGCGCGAAGCACGAGGAGTGGGGCAAAGTCGACATCTCGGAGCGCGCGCGGCTCAATGGCCGCCAGGGCGTGCGCTACCTGATGGAGGAGGGGCTCACGGTGATGGACCCGCAGACGATGCAGCCCGTGCCCGCCGACGGCGAGACCATGGGCGAGATCATGTTCCGCGGCAACATCACCATGAAGGGCTACCTGAAGAATCCGAAGTCCACGCAGGCCGCCTTCGCGGGCGGGTGGTTCCATAGCGGGGACCTCGCGGTGATGCAGCCCGACGGCTACATCAAGATCAAGGACCGCTCCAAGGACATCATCATCTCGGGCGGCGAGAACATCTCCTCCATCGAGGTCGAGGACGTGCTCTACCGCCATCCCGCGGTGCTGGCGGCGGCGGTGGTGGCGCGCCCGGATGCGAAGTGGGGCGAGACGCCCTGCGCGTTCGTAGAGCTGAAACCGAACGCCAAGGTCACGGAAGTCGAGCTGATCGAGTTCTGCCGCGGCCAGCTGGCGAAGTTCAAGGCGCCGCGCGCGATCGTCTTCGGCGAGCTGCCGAAGACCTCCACCGGCAAGATCCAGAAATTCATGCTGCGCGAGAAGGCGAAGTCCGCCGCCGCGATCGAGTAAGGAGCGAGCCATGAGCGCTGTGCCGCAAGCCGAGCAACCGGTGCTGCTGCGCGAGGACCGCGACGGCGTTGCCACGCTGACCCTGAACCGGCCACAGCAGATGAACCTGCTGACGAGCGCAATGCTTGCGGCACTGCAAACGGCCTTCGATGACATCGCGAAGGACCCGAAGGTGCGCGTGGTCGTGCTTGCGGCTGGCGGCAAGGGCTTCTGTGCGGGCCACGACCTGAAGGAGATCCGTGCGCTGAAGGAACTGCCGAAGATCGAAGGCCTGTTCGCGCAGTGCGGCCGCATGATGGCCACGATCCCGAAGCTGCCGCAGCCGGTCATCGCCAAGGTGCAGGGCGCCGCGGCCGCCGCCGGCTGCCAACTCGTGGCGCAGTGCGACCTCGCCGTCGCCTCCGACGCGGCCAAGTTCGTGACTTCCGGAGTGACCTGGGGTTTCTTCTGCTCTACGCCGGGCGTTGCGGTGGGACGCAACCTCCTTCGCAAGCATGCGCTCGAGATGCTGCTCACCGGCGACGTCGTCGGGCCGCAGCAGGCGCTGCAGTGGGGGCTGGTGAACAGGGTCGTTCCGGCCGCGGAGCTGGACGCCGCCACCGCGGAACTGGCGGCGAAGCTCGCCGCCAAGCCCCCGGCCACGGTGGCCGCCGGCAAGCGCGGCTTCTACCAGCAGATGGACATGAGCCTGGAGAAGGCCTACGAGCTCGCCGGCAAGGTCATCGCGGCGAGCTTTGCGCACGAGGAAGGCCGCGAGGGCATGGAGGCCTTCATCGACAAGCGCCCGCCGCCGGGCAAGAAGTAGGACGGGTTGCAGCCGGATGGGCCGTTACTACGAGGATTTCGCGGTCGGCGACACCTACAAGCACTGGCCGGGCCGCACCATCTCCGCGGCCGACAACACCTGGTTCACGCTGCTCACCATGAACCAGAACCCGATCCACTTCGACGAGGAGTACGCGAAGAAGTCGGAATTCGGCAAGCCGCTCGTCAACAGCACGCTCACGCTCGCCATCGTCGTGGGCATGAGCGTCGCCGACGTGAGCCAGCGCGCGATCGCCAACCTCGGCTGGACCGACATCGAGATGCCGGCGCCGGTGTTCAACGGCGACACGCTCTACGCCGAGTCGACGGTGCTGGAGAAGCGCGAATCGAAGTCCCGCCCCACCCAGGGCATCGTCACCGTGGCGACGCGTGCCTGGAAGCAGGACGGCACCACGGTGATGACCTTCAAGCGCTCGGTGCTGGTGCCCAAGCGCGGCCACGGCATTGAGGACAGGAAAGCATGAACACGCAAGACGAAAGCCAGATCCTGGACGCGATCTCGAAATGGCTCGAGCGCGACGTGCGCCCCAAGGCGCGCGAGCTGGAGAGGAAGGACGAGTATCCGCAGGCGATGGTCGAAACCATGAAGGTGCTGGGCCTGTTCGGCGCCACCATCCCGCCGGCGTACGGCGGCCTTGGCCTGCCGGCCTCGACCTACGCCAAGATCGTGGCGCAGATCTCGGAAGTATGGATGTCGCTCACCGGCATCTTCAACTCGCACCTCATCATGGCGGCCGCCGTGGCGCGCTACGGCACCGAGGCGCAGAAGCAGAAGTTCCTGCCGAAGTTCGCGAGCGGCGAGATCCGCGGCGGTCTCGCGCTCACCGAGCCCGACTGCGGCACCGACCTGCAGGCGATCCGCACGCGCGCGGTGAAAGACGGCGATCATTACGTCATCAACGGCACCAAGACCTGGATCTCCAACGGCATCCAGGGTTCGTGCTTCGCGCTGCTGGTGAAGACCGATCCGAATATCCAGCCGCGCCACAAGGGCATGAGCCTGTTCCTCGCCGAGAAGGGCAAAGGCTTCCGCGTCTCGAAGAAGCTGGAGAAGCTCGGCTACAAGGGCATCGACTCGGCGGAATTGATCTTCGAGGACTACCGCATCCCGGCGCAGAACCTGATCGGCGGCGAGGAAGGCAAAGGCTTTCACCACGCCATCGGCGGCCTGGAACTGGGACGCATCAACGTCGCGGCGCGCGGGGTGGGCGTGGCCAATGCCGCGCTGAAGGATTCGGTGGCCTACGCGCAGGTGCGCAAGACTTTCGGCAAGCCGATCTGCGAGCACCAGGCGATCCAGCTGAAGCTCGGCGAGATGGCGACGCGCTGCGAGGCCGCGCGCCTCCTGGTGGAGAACGCCGCGCGCGCCTACGACGCGGGCGAGCGCTGCGACATGGAGGCCGGCATGGCGAAGTACTTCGCCTCGGAGGCGGCGCTGGAGAACAGCATCGAAGCGGTGCGCATCCACGGCGGCTACGGCTACTCCACCGAGTTCAACGTGGAGCGCTATTACCGCGACGCGCCGCTCATGTGCATCGGCGAAGGCACCAACGAGATGCAGCGCATCATCATCGCCAAGCAGCTGATCGCGCGGAACCCGGCGTAGGGAAGCTCTGAACAAGTCCCGCGTGCGCGACGGTGGCGATTTTCGTGCAGGGCGAGACAGCGGTCGCCGCCGTGTGCTTGACGCCCACAAGGCGGCCGATGGCGATGCCATGCATGAAAACTCGCCCCGTCCCTCCATGCGGCGAGGCCGCGAGGCGGGAGTTCAAGGCGAAGGCCTCGCCGCCCTTCGGGTTGCGGCCGGAAGTCCGCGACGGTTGGCTTACGATAGCGCGATGACACGGGCGCCGGCGTTGTTGCTCGGCCTTGCGATATCGACATATCGCTGCGGCCTCGCGCCTAGCCGGCGCCGCGTTCCGGCCGCAACGCGCACCCGCGCGACTTGTTCAGAGCTTCCCTAATGCTGCCCCTCGCGGGCGTGCGCATCCTGGCGGTGGAGGTCTACGGCGCGGGCCCCTTCGGCAGCGCGCACCTCGCCGACCTCGGCGCGGAAGTCATCAAGATCGAGCAGCGCGCAGCGGGCGGCGATGTTTCGCGCGCGGTGGGGCCGTACTTCCTGGGCGCAGGCGACGGACACTTCTTCCAGTCGCTCAACCGCAACAAGAAGTCGCTCACCCTGGACCTCAAGCACCCGCACGGGCGTGAAGTGCTGCATAAGCTCGCGGCCACGGCGGACGGCCTGATGGGCAACCTGCGCGGCGACCAGCCGGAGAAGCTCGGCATCACCTACCGGGATCTCGCGCCGTCGAATGCGAAGATCGTCTGCGCGCACCTTTCCGCCTACGGCCGCGATGGCGCGCGGAAAGCCTGGCCCGGCTACGACTACCTGATGCAGGGCGAGGCGGGCTGGCTCACCCTCAGCGGCGAGCCGGACGGGCCGCCCGCGCGTATGGGGCTTTCGGTGGTGGACTACTCCACCGGCACCACCTGCGCGCTCGCGCTGCTCGCCGGGATCCTGGAAGCGCGCCGCACCGGGCGCGGGCGCGACCTCGATGTTTCGCTCTACGACGTTGCCATGCACCAACTCAATTACCCGGCGGCCTGGTACCTGAACGAAGGCCTGGTCACGGAGCGCGCGCCGCGCTCGGCGCACCCGTTCATCGCGCCTTCGCAGCTGCTGCGCACGAAGGACGGCTGGATCTTCGTCATGGCGCAGACGCAGCGCTTCTGGGAAGTGCTGTGCGACCAGCTTGGACGCGTCGACCTGAAGGCCGACCCGCGGTTCCGCAACTTCGAGGCGCGCCGCGAGCATCGCGACGCGTTGACGAAGTTGCTTGATGCGGAGTTTGGCAAGCGCACGACGGCCGAGTGGCTGAGCGCCCTTCGCGGCACCGTACCCTGCGGTCCCGTCTACGACATGGCGCAGGCGCTGGAGAACCCGTACTTCCGCGAACGCGGCGGCGTGCAGGTGTTTGACCACCCGGACAAGCCGGGCTTCAAGCTCGTGGCGAGCCCGTTCCGGTTGGACGAACCGCTGCCCGCGCGGCCCGCGCCCAAGCTGGGCGAGCATACCGATGCGCTCCTGCGCGAGCTGGGCTACGGCGAAGCCGAGATCGAGCGCCTGAAGCAGGGCGGCGTGGTCTGATGAAGCTCGAAGGCATCCGCGTCATCGACCTGTCGCTCTTTCTCCCCGGGCCGCTGGCCACCCAGTTCATGGCAGACCACGGCGCCGAGGTGATCAAGGTCGAGTCGATCCACGAAGGCGAGCCCAACCGCGAGATCGGCGCCAAGCGCGACGGCGTGAGCGTGTATTTCGCCAACACGCACCGCGGCAAGAAGAGCCTCGCGCTCAATCTCAAGGACCCGCAAGGCGTGGAGGTGTTGATGCGCCTCGCTGAAAGGTCGGATGTCCTCGTGGAAGCTTTCCGCCCCGGGGTCGTGGACCGCCTTGGCATCGGCTACGCGCAGATCGCCAAGCGCGCCCCGCGCATCGTCTACGCCTCGATCGCCGCCTTCGGCCAGAGCGGGCCGTATCGCGACCTTGCCGCGCACGACCTTGCCACCGAGGCGATGACCGGTGTGCTGTCGCTCAACCGCGGCGGCGACGGCAAGCCCGCGATCCCCGCGCTGGCCAACGCCGACATGCTCGCCTCGATGATGACGCTTTCGGGCGTGCTGATGGCCCTCTACCGGCGCAACGAAACGGGCAGGGGCGACTACCTCGACATGGCGATGGCCGATTGCCTGCTCGCCTGCCTGCCGAACAACATGGGCGTCGCCATGGCCGAGCGGCGCCAGCCTGACCTGAAGAGCGAGCGCGCGCTCGGCGGCAACGCGCTCTACGGCATCTACGAGACGAAGGACGCCGACTTCGTGGTGCTCGCCGGGCAGGAGTTGAAGTTCGCGAAGAACCTCCTCGAGCCGCTCGGCCGGCCGGATCTCGTGGCGCTGTGCGAGCTACCCCCGGGCCCCGGGCAGGACCCATTGCGCGCGTTCCTGCGCGAGACCTTCCGCACGAAGACCAAGGCCGAGTGGGTCGAGTGGTTCAAAGGCCGCGATATCGCCTTCGCGCCGATGAGAACGCTCCCCGAAGCGCTCGACGATGCGCACTTCAAGGCGCGCGGCATGGTGCTGAAGGACGCGCGCGGCTGGGACCACCTGGGCGCGCCGATCCGCTTCGCGGACGAGCCCGCGCGGCCGAACTTCGATCCGCCGGCGCACGGGCAGCATTCTTCGGCAATCCTGCGCAGTCTCGGCTATGCCGAGGGCGAAATCGCTCAGCTGAAGGCCAAGGGCGTCGTGAAGGACGCTTGAGCCGTTTCTTCGTCATCGTCAATCCGGCGGCCGGGCGCGGCCGGGCGCGACGCGAGTGGCCGGGGCAGGCAGCGGCATTGCGCGATGCCGGCGTGCGCTTCGAGGTGACGGAAACGCGGGAACCTGGCGAGGCGGTCGGTCTCGCCGAGCGGGCGGCACGCGAGTACGGCGTGGTGGTTGCTGCCGGTGGCGACGGCACGCTGCACGAGGTGGCAAACGGCTTGCTGCGGGCGGGCACCCGGGCGGTGCTCGGCGTGCTGCCGCTCGGCAGCGGCGACGATTTCGTGAAGATGCTGCCATTGCGCGATCCCGTCGATCGCCTGGCGCGCGGGACCGCGCGCCCCTACGACGCCGGACGCATCGTCGCCGGCACCACGCGGTACTTCGCCAACGGCATGGACATCGGTTTCGGCGCGCACGGGGCGAAGAACATCACAAGAGTCCCGCGCTTCCTCACCGGCCTGGGCGCGTACCTGGGCGCATTGGTGCTGACCATGGTGCGTTACCCAAGGCTGGAGGTGACGCTGCAGCTGGACGAGGGCCCCGTGCAGGCGCAATCCACGACGCTCACCGCGGTGATGAACGGCTGCTCGTTCGGCGGCAGCTTCCGCGTCTGCCCCGAGGCGCGCGCTGACGACGGGGAGCTTGACCTGCTGATCGCCCGCGGCTGCAGCCGGCTCGACATCCTCGCCCTGGTGCCGAAGATCCTGCGGGGCACCCACGCCGGCGACGCGCGGCTGCGCATGGCGCGGGCGCGACGCGTGGTGATCGAGTCGGAGGATCCGCTGCTGGTGGAGGCGGACGGCGAGATCGTTTGCGAGGACGCGTGCCGGCTGGAGATCCAGGTGCTGCCGGGCGCGCTGCGCGTACTCGTCTGACGCTTTGCTATGATGCCGGCCCATCCTGCCAACAAGGGGAAAGACATGCACGCGGTCCGCTGCTGCCTGCTCGCTTCACTCGGCTTCCTCGCCGCTCCTGCGCTCGCGCAAAGCGGCTCGGACGAGCTCTGGAACATGTCCACGCGCATGGAGATGGCGGGCATGCCGGGGCAGAGCTTCACCAGCGAGGTCTGCATGAAGAAGGGCCAGACGCAGCCCGACAAGATGTCCCAGGACAAGAATTGCAAGGTCGCCGACATGCGCACCGTGGGCAGCAAGACCACCTGGAGGATCGAGTGTGCGGGACGCGACCCGATGACCGGCGAAGGCGAGGTGACGCGCACCAGGGACAGCATGAACGGGCGCATGCGCATGCAAGGCAAGCGCGGCAACGAGAGCTACGACATGACCACGGTGATGCAGGGGCGCCTGGTGGGCACCTGCGATGCCGAAGCGCAGAACCGGCAGGCGCAGGCGGCGATGGCGCAGGGCAGCGCCATCCTCGCCCAGCAGTGCAAGGAGTCGATGGACAAGTACATGACGATCATGTTCGACAGCGACTCGGCTCCCTGCAAGGCGCAGAAGGCGGAGTACTGCGGGCGCGTGACCAAGACGGCCCAGTCGATGCGCAAGCACGCGGGCTACCGCAGCGCCATGAAGAACGACGGCTTGAAGCGAGGGGGCTTCGACCAGGCGGGGCAAGCCTGCGGCGTGGATGCCGCCTCCGTGACTGCCGATGCCTGCAAGAGCGCGATGGGCGGCCGCGACTGGCCTTTCGTCGCCGACTACTGCCCGGCCGAAGCGCAGGCCGTCGCCGCCGAGCATTGCGCGGGCCGCAAGTACACGGCGGCAATGGCCTCGGAGTACAAGGCGGTATGCCAGCAGTACGCCAGCGCGGGCGCGGGCACTTCACCCGGCGCCGCACCATCGCAGCAACCGGGCGCGCAAGTCGCAACCGCAGCAGAAGGACGCAAGCGACGCGTCCGCGGCGCCCAGTGCGACAGACCTGGTGAAGGACGGCGCGAACCAGCTGCGGCGCCTCTTCGGCCGCTAGCAGCAATGCTTGCCCGGGCCGCGCTTGCCGCGCTGCTGGCGCTGGCGAGCGCGCCGGCGCTGTCCGTGCCGGACCCTTTCCCGGGCGCGGCGGCCGCCTACCTCGTGATCGTCGACGGCGCGCCGAAGTGGGAGCGCGCAGCCGACGCACGCCGCGCCCCGGCGAGCCTCTCCAAGCTGATGACCGCGCTCCTCGTCCTGGAGGACGCGGGGCTGGATGACGAGATCGCGATCAGCCGCAATGCGGCGGCTGCACGCGGCTCGCGGCTCGGGTTGCGCGAAGGCGAGCGGGTGGCCGTGCACGGGCTCCTTGCCGCGATGCTGGTCGGCTCAGCCAACGACGCCTGCCTGGCGCTCGTCGAGCGCAAGGGTGATGCGGCCGCCTTCGTCGCGCGCATGAACGCGCGCGCCGCGCCGCTCGGGCTGCGCGCCACGCGCTTTGGCGATCCCTGCGGATTCGACTCGGACCACCAGCACAGCACCGCGCGCGACCTCGCGCGCCTCGCCGAGCGCTTCATGGCGCAGCCGCAGCTCGCCGCGCTCGCCGGCCGCGCCGAGGTGGAGGTGGCGAGCGCGGGCCGCGCGCGCGTCTGGCGTGTCAAGAGCACCAACGTGCTGCTCGAGCATTTTCCCGGGGTGGTTGGCGTGAAGACGGGGCAGACACGCCGCGCCGGCCACAACCTGATCGTGCTCGCCGAGCGCGACGGCCGCCGCGTGCTGCTGGTGATGCTCGGCGCGCGCGACCGCTGGTGGGATGCGCATGCCGTCCTCGCCCGCGCCTACGAGCGCTAGCGGCCAGCCGGGCGCACGCACGCAGGGCCTGCACGCGGGGCTGCTGCTTGCCGCAGCGCTCGCCGCCTACGCCAACGCCTTCGGCGGCAGCTTCCAGTTCGACGATTTCAACGTCATCGTGCGCCAGCCGGCCGTGCACTCGCTCGCCGCCTGGTGGGACTCGATGCCGGGGATCCGTCCGCTGCTCAAGCTTTCCTACGCGCTTTCCTGGAGCGCCGGCGGCGGCACGCTCGCGTTCCACGCGGTCAATGTGGCGCTGCACGCGGCCAACGTGCTCCTCGCATGGGCGATCCTGAGGGAGCTTTGGAGCCGCATGGGCGTGGCCGAAGTGCGCATGGCGGCTTTTGCCGGCGCGCTCCTCTTCGCGCTGCACCCGGCGCATACCGAGGCGGTCACCTACATCTCGGGCCGCTCCGTGTCGATGATGGCCTTCTTCTACCTGGCGAGCGTGCTCGCCTACCTGCGCGGCGCGCCGCGCTGGCTTTCGCCCGCGCTGTTCCTCGCCGCCCTGGCGACGAAGGAAGTCGCGGTGACGCTGCCGCTCGCGCTGCTTCTCATCGAAGCGCTCGACCAGCGCCGGCCGTTCGAGCTGCGCGCGGCGCTCAAGCGCCAGTGGCTGCATTGGGCGGCTCTCGGCGTCGGGCTGCTCGCTATCGCGGCGCTGCCGCGCTACCGCGAAATGCTGGAAACGAGCCTCGCGCTGCGCGGCCTCACGGAGCAGCTCGCGCTGCAGGCGGCTGCCATCGCGCGCCACGCCGGCGTGCTCACGCTCGCCGTTGCGCCCAACATCGACCCGGAGGTGCCTTTCGTGCCCACGGTGCTCGGGGTCGCGATCCTTGCGGCCATTGCGGTGGGACTGGCGCTTCTGCGCATCCAGCCCTGGTACGCCTTCGCGTTGCTGTGGTTCTTCCTACATCTCGCGCCCACGAATTCGCTGCTCGCGCGCGCCGACGCGGTGAACGACCGCCAGCTCTACCTTGCCTCGATCGGGCCCCTCGCGCTCGCGGGACTGGCAATCGCCCTCATGCCGCGCTGGCGTGCGGCGCCGATCATCGTGGCGGCGGCCATGCTGGGCGTCGCTACGGTGGCACGCAACCAGGACTACCGCAGCGAGGTGGCCCTGTGGAGCGACACCACGCGCAAGTCGCCGGGCAGCGCACGCGCCTGGAACAACCTCGGCTACGCCTTCCAGCTGGAGGGCAGGCGCGAGGAGGCGCGAACTGCCTACGAGCGCGCGCTCGCGCTCGACCCGGAAGACATCAAGGCGAGGATCAACCGCCGGGGCCTCTGATTCGCGAATTGCCGGCCGCGAGGGCGCCGGCGCTTGCTAAACTGTCGGCCCCGCTCATGGCGCAAGACACCATCCTCGAGACTCGCGGCCTGACGAAGGAGTTCAAGGGCTTCGTCGCCGTGCAGGACGTCTCGCTCCGCGTGCGCCGCGGCAGCATCCACGCACTGATCGGGCCGAACGGCGCGGGCAAGACCACCTGCTTCAACCTGCTCACGCACTTCCTCGAGCCCACGCGCGGGCAGATCTTCTACAACGGCCGCGACATCACCGGCTCGCGCCCGGCGGCGATCGCACGCATGGGGCTGGTGCGCTCCTTCCAGATATCCGCGGTGTTCCCGCACCTCTCCGTGCTGGAGAACGTGAGGATCGCGCTGCAGAGAAAGCGCGGCGCCTCCTTCGATTTCTGGCGCTCCGAGCGCGTGCTCGACGCGCTCAACGCGCGCGCGCAGGAGCTCATCGAGGCCGTGGGCCTCAGCGAGTTCACGTCGACCGCCGCGGTGGAGCTGCCCTACGGCCGCAAGCGCGCGCTCGAGATCGCCACCACGCTCGCGCTCGACCCGGAGATGATGCTGCTCGACGAACCCACCGCGGGCATGACGCACGAAGACGTGGAGCGCATCTCCGCGCTGGTGAAGAAGGTGGCCGCCAACCGCACCGTGCTGATGGTCGAGCACAACCTGTCGGTGGTGGCGAATCTGTCGCACACCATCACGGTACTGCAGCGGGGCGAGATCCTCGCCGAGGGCGATTACGCCACGGTGTCGAGGAATCCGGACGTGATCCAGGCCTACATGGGGTCCGGGCATGGTTGAGGCGCTGCTGCAGGTGAAGGGACTGCACGCCTGGTACGGCGAGTCGCACATTCTGCACGGCGTCGAGTTCGAGGTGCGCAAGGGCGAGGTGGTGACGCTGCTCGGGCGCAACGGCGCGGGCAAGACCACCACGCTCAAGTCGGTGATGGGCATGGTCGGCCGGCGCGAAGGCGCGATCGTGTTCGACGGCAAGCCGATCGGGGGGCTGCCCTCGAACCAGGTGGCGCGCCTCGGCATCGCCTTCTGCCCCGAGGAACGCGGCATCTTCGCCAGCCTGAACGTGGAGGAGAACCTGTTGCTGCCGCCCAAGGTGCGCGAAGGCGGCCTGGGCACGGCGCAGATCTTCGAGCTGTTTCCGAACCTGCAGGAGCGTCTCGCCAGCCAGGGCACCAAGCTCTCCGGCGGCGAGCAGCAGATGCTCGCCATCGGCCGGATCCTGCGCACCGGCGCGCGGCTGCTGCTGCTGGACGAGCCCACCGAGGGCCTCGCGCCGGTGATCGTGCAGCAGATCGGGCGCACGCTCGCGCGCCTCAAGCAGGAGGGCTTCACCATCCTGCTGGTCGAGCAGAACTTCCGCTTCGCGGCCACGGTCGCGGACCGGCACTACGTGATGGAGAACGGCCGCGTGGTGGACATGATCCCCAATTCGGGACTCGAGGCGGCGATGCCCATGCTGCACGCCCGCCTCGGGGTTTGAGCGCAACGTCTTTTCACAGGAGGCAACATGAAGTTCAAGCGCAGTCTCATCGCAGCGGCGATCGCCACGCTGGCCGGCGCCGCCCACGCCCAGGTTTCCGACGGCGTGGTCAAGATCGGCGTCATGAACGACCAGTCCGGCCCCTATGCCGACCTGGCGGGTCCGGGCTCGGTGGTCGCCGCGCGCATGGCGGTGGAGGATTTCGGCGCGGCGAAGAAGGGCATGAAGGTGGAGATCCTGGTCGCCGACCACCAGAACAAGCCCGACGTCGGCTCGACCATCGCGCGCCAGTGGTACGACGTGGACAAGGTGGACGTGATCATGGACGTGCCCACCTCGTCGGTGGTGCTGGCGGTGAACCAGATCACCAAGGAGAAGAACAAGGCGTTCATCGTCTCCACCGGCGCCACCTCGGACCTCTCGGGCAAGGCCTGCACGCCCAACACGATCCACTGGACCTACGACACCTGGGCGCTCGCCAACGGCACCGGCAGCGCGATCGTGAAGACCGGCGGCGACACCTGGTTCTTCCTCACCGCCGACTACGCCTTCGGCCATGCGCTGGAAAAGGACACCGAGGCGGTGGTGCTGAAGGGTGGCGGCAAGGTGCTCGGCAAGGTGCGCCATCCGTTCCCCAGCGCCGACTTCTCCTCGTTCCTGCTGCAGGCGCAGTCTTCCAAGGCGAAGATCATCGGCCTCGCGAACGCGGGCGCCGATACCACCAATGCCATCAAGCAGGGCGCGGAGTTCGGCATCGTCAAGGGCGGCCAGCAATTCGCGGGCCTGCTCGTGTTCCTCACCGACGTGCACGCGCTCGGCCTGCAGAACGCGCAGGGGCTGCTGCTGACGGAAGCCTTCTACTGGGACCTCAACCCGCAGACGCGCGCCTGGTCGCAGCGCTTCGCCAAGCTGCACAAGGGCGCCATGCCGACCATGGCGCAGGCCGGGGTGTATTCGGCGACGCTGCACTACCTCAAGGCGGTCGAGGCGGCGAAGACCGACGACGGCCCCAAGGTGATCGCGCAGATGAAGAAGATGCCGAGCGACGACCAGGTGTTCGGCAAGGGCCGCGTGCGCCAGGACGGGCGCCACGTGCACGACATGTACCTGTTCGAGGTGAAGAAGCCCGCCGAGTCCAAGGGTCCCTGGGACTACTACAAGGTGCGCGCCACGATTCCCGCCGAGCAGGCGTTCCGGCCGGAGAAAGACGGCGGCTGCCCGCTGGTCAAGTAACCTCGAGGCGGTGAACGGAGCATGACCGAGATCTTCGGCGTCCCGACGCAGGCGCTGTTCGGCCAGCTGTTGATCGGCCTGATCAACGGCTCGTTCTACGCGCTGCTGTCGCTCGGGCTCGCCGTGATCTTCGGTCTGCTCAACATCATCAACTTCACCCACGGCGCCCAGTACATGATGGGCGCCTTTGCCGCCTGGTTCCTGCTCAACAAGCTGGGGCTGGGCTACTGGTGGGCCCTGGTGCTCGCGCCGGTGATCGTGGGGATCACCGGCGTGATCATCGAGCGGCTGATGCTCGCCAGGCTCTACAAGCTGGACCACCTCTACGGGCTGCTGCTCACCTTCGGCCTGGCACTGATCATCCAGGGGCTGTTCCGGAATGAATTCGGTTCTTCTGGCCAGCCGTACCCGATCCCGCAGGCGCTGCAGGGCGGCACCAACCTGGGTTTCATGTACCTGCCCAACTACCGCACCTGGGTGATCGTGTTCTCGCTCGCGGTGTGCCTCGCCACCTGGTTCGTCATCGAGAAGACCAAGCTCGGCTCGTATCTGCGCGCCGCCACCGAGAATCCGGAGCTGGTGCGCGCCTTCGGCATCAACGTGCCGCGCATGATCACGCTCACCTACGGCTTCGGCGTGGGCCTCGCCGCGCTCGCCGGCGTCATGGCGGCGCCGATCTACCCGGTCGGCCCGCTGATGGGCGCGGACCTCATCATCGTGGTGTTCGCGGTGGTCGTGATCGGCGGCATGGGCTCGATCCTGGGCTCGGTGATCACCGGCTTCGCGCTCGGGCTGATCGAGGGCCTGACCAAGGTGTTCTACCCCGAGGCCTCCAACACCGTGATCTTCATCATCATGGCCATCGTGCTGATGATCCGGCCCGCGGGCCTGTTCGGGACGGCGAAATGAAGCACCAGCGCATCGCCTTGATCGCCATGGTGGCGTTTTTCGCGCTGGCGCCGGCCCTGATCTACCCGCTGTTCCTGATGAAGGTGATGTGCTTCGCGCTCTTCGCCTGCGCCTTCAACCTGCTGATCGGCTACGGCGGGCTGCTGTCCTTCGGCCACGCCATGTTCCTCGGCCTGGCCGGCTACGTCGCGGCGCACGCCGCCAAGGTATGGGGCTTCAATCCCGAGTTCGCGATCCTCGCCGGCGGTCGTGGCGGCGGCGCTGCTCGGGCTCGGCGCGGGCCTCATCGCCATCCGGCGCCAGGGCATCTACTTCGCGATGATCACGCTCGCGCTCGCGCAGATGGTCTACTTCTTCTGCGTGCAGGCGCCGTTCACCGGCGGCGAGGACGGCATCCAGGCGGTGCCGCGCGGCCGCCTGTTCGGCCTCATCGACCTCTCGCCAGGTCTGTGCAACATGTACGTGCTGGTGTTCGCGATCTTCCTCGGCGGGTTCCTGCTGATCTACCGCGTCATCCACTCGCCCTTCGGCCAGGTGCTGAAGGCGATCCGCGAGAACGAGCCGCGCGCGATCTCGCTCGGCTACGACACCGACCGCTACAAGCTGCTGGCGTTCGTGCTCTCGGCGACGCTCGCCGGGTCTCGCCGGCGGCGACCAAGGCGCTGGTGTTCCAGCTCGCCTCGCTCACCGACGTGCACTGGACGATGTCGGGCGAGGTGGTGCTGATGACGCTGCTCGGGCGGCCTGGGCACGGTGTTCGGCCCGGTGGTCGGCGCCCTGGTGATCGTCGCGATGGAGAACTACCTGGCGCAGCTCGGCGCCTGGGTGACGGTGGTGCAGGGGATCATCTTCGTGGTCTGCGTGCTCACCTTCCGCCGCGGGGTGGTGGGCGAGTTGGCCAACTTCCTCAAGAAGCCGCTCTAGTCCGCCTTGATGCCGGCGTCTTTCACGACCTTCGCCCAGCGCGCCACCTCGGCATCCAGGAATGTCTTGAAGTGCTCCGGCGTGCCGGCGACCACGTCCACCCCGGCCTTGGCGAAGCGCCCGGAGGTCTCGGGTGAGCGGATGATGCGCACCATCTCGGCGTTCAGCCGCTGCACGATCTCGCGCGGCGTGCCCGCCACCGTCAGCACCCCGAACCACACCGTCACGTCGTAGCCGGGAACGCCGGCCTCGTCCACGGTGGGGATCTCCGGCGCGAGGGCGGAGCGCGTCTTCGAGGACACGGCGATCGCCTTGAGCTTGCCCGCGCGCACGTGCGGCAGCACGTTGGGCGTGTTGTCGAACATCACGTCCACCTGGCCCGCGATGAGGTCGGTGACCGCCGGCGCGCTGCCCTTGTAGGGGATGTGCACGATGAAGGTCCTGGTCATCGACTTGAACAGCTCGAAGGACAGGTGGTTCGAGGTGCCGTTGCCGGTGGAGGCATAGTTCAGCTTGCCCGGATGTGCTTTCGCGTAGGCGATGAGCTCCTTCACCGAGTTGACCGGCGCGTTGGGGTTGGCGACGAGCAGGTTGGGCGTCACGCCGGCGAGCGTGATCGGCGCGAAGTCCTTGGTCACGTCGAACGGCGCCTTGTACAGGCTCTGCACCACCGCGAACGGCAGCGCCGCGCCGAAAAGCGTGTAGCCGTCGGGCGGCGACTTGGCCGCGGCGTCCGTGCCGATGAGGGTGTTGCCGCCGGGGCGGTTCTCCACGATCACGGGCTGGCCGAGCGTCTTCGGAAGTTCCGCGGCCAGCATGCGCGCCATGTTGTCGTTGAACGCGCCGGGCGGGAACGGGACGATGTAGCGCAGGGGCTTCGAGGGCCAGGCTTGCGCCTGGGCGAGGCCCGCCGCGCAGGCGAGGGCGGCTGCGAGGATCAATTTCATTGTTCCGCTTTCACGCCGGCGGTGGTGATGACCTTGGCCCACTTCGCGATCTCGGCATTGAGGAACTGAGCGGCCTGCTCGGGCGTGCCGCCCACCGGCTCGATGCCGATCTCGCTGAAGCGGGTCTTGATGTCGGACTCGTTGATCGCCTTCTGCGTTTCCAGCGACAGGCGCGTCACGATCTCGCGCGGCGTGCCGGCCGGCGCGAGGAACATCACCCAGGTGGAGGACTCGAGCGGCGGACCGCCCGCTTCCGCCATGGTCGGCACCTCGGCCGCGCCCTGGATGCGCTTGCCCGAGAACATGGCGAGCGCCTTGATGCGCCCCCCTCTCACGTGCGGCATCAGCGTGCTCGGCACGTCCACCAGGATCTGGATGTCGTTGCCCTGCAGCCCAAGCAGCGCCGGCGCTGTCCCCTTGTACGGGATGTGGACCATATCGATGCCGGCGGTCTGCTTGAAAAGCTCGGTGGTGAGGTGCGCCGCCGCGCCGATGCCGGAGGAGCCGAAGTTCACCTTGCCGGGATTCGCCTTGGCGTAGGCGATCAGCTCCTTCACATCCTTCGGCGGAAAGTTGTTGTTGGCGGTGAGGATCAGCGGCGCGATGCCGGCGAGCGAGAGCGGGATGAAGCTCTTCACCGGGTCAAACGGCAGCTTGCCCTGGTAGAGCGTGGCATTCGCGGCGTGCGCGGCGATCACCGTGACGATGCTGTAGCCGTCGGGCGCGGCCTTCGCCACCAGGTCGGCGCCGATGATGGAATTCGCGCCGGGCTTGTTCTCCACCACGATCGCCTGGCCGAGCGAGGCCTGCATCTTCTGCGTCACCACGCGGGTCACCACGTCGGTGATGCCGCCGCCGGTGTAGGGCACCACCCAGCGGATCGGCTTGTTCGGGTAGCCCTGCGCGAAGGCCGCGACGGGCAGGGCGAGGAGCAGGGCAGCGAGGGTCTTCTTCATGGTCAGATGTATCCGGGTCCTTCGATGGGTGGATGCTTGCGGAGGAATTCTTCGTTCACTTCGAGTCCGAGACCGGGCTTGTCCAGCGGCCAGACGTTGCCGTCCTTGTCCACCGTGCCGGGGTTCGAGACCAGATCATCGCGGAACTTGTTCGACTTGGATACATCGCCTTCGAAATAGCCCCCGTTGTCGATGGCGGCGAGGAAATGGATCGAGGCGGCATGATTCAGCCCGGTCATCGAGCTGTGCGGGTGGATCGGCAGCTTGTAGGCGGAGGCCATCGCGGCGATGCGCAGCGCCTCGGTGATGCCGCCGGTCTTGGAGAGGTCCGGCTGCAGGATGGTGATGGCGCCGTCCTCGATCACGCGGTTGAATTCGAAACGCGTGTAGTGGTTCTCGCCCGCCGCCAAAGGCGTGCGGCCGAAGCCCTTCGCCAGGCGGTAGCTGCGATAGTCGTGCGCGGGGAAGGGCTCCTCGAGCCAGGCGACGTTCAGCTCGTCCATTCCCGGCATCACCTGCCGCACGTCCTCCACGCTGTAGCCGATATTGGCGTCGGTGAGGATGACGAGGTCTTCGCCGCAGGCCTTGCGCACCGCGCGGATGCGCTCGAGGTCGCGCATGGGCGAGTCACCGACGCGCAGCTTGACGGCCTTGTAGCCGGCATCCAGGCTCTTCTGCAATTCCTCGATCAGTTGCGCCGGCGGCTGGTAGCCGAGCGACACGCCTCCCGCATAGGCGGGCACCGGCCGGCGCGAGCCGCCGAGCAGCTTGTAGAGCGGCATCCCGGCCGCCTTGCCGCGGATGTCCCACAGCGCCATGTCGATGCCGCTCATGGCGAGGCAAGTCCCGGCGCCCATGCCGTGGCTGGCGAGCTGCTTGTCGTAGATCTTCTTCCACACGCCGACCACGTCCGCGGCGTCCATGCCGAGGACGAGCTGCCTGAGCGTGGTCTCGATGAGCTTCGCCACCGCGGTGTGCGCGCGCCCGTGGTGCGATTCGCCCCAGCCCACCAGCCCGCCCGCGGTCGTCACCTTCACCACCACGGCGTCGCGCTTGATCGCCGTGCCGATGCCCAGCGCGACGCGGTTCTCCGGCGGCACCGGGAAGGACGTGGGGATGGCCTTCAGGTCAACGATCTTGAGGTCGGCGCTCATTCCAGGCTTCCGGGTTGACCAGGTTGCGGGGCTTCTCGCCGGCGAGCATGCGCAGCATCTCGTCGGCCGCGCGCACGGCCGCGCGCGCGCGCGACTCGCGCGTGCTGCCGCCGAGGTGCGGCGTGAGGATCACGTTGTTGAGCGCGAACAGCGGGTGCCCTGGCTCGATGCGGTAGTGCTCGTAGACGTCCAGCATGGCGCCGGCGATGCGCTTCTCGTGCAGCGCGTCGATGAGCGCGGTCTCGTCGACCACCGGGCCGCGCCCCACGTTGACGAGCCACGCTTCCCTCTTCATCGCGCTGAGGCGCGCGGCATTGAACAGGTGCTTCGTCTCCGGCGTGAGCGGGCAG
Source organism: uncultured beta proteobacterium (assembly GCA_963719995.1). Taxonomy (GTDB): domain Bacteria; phylum Pseudomonadota; class Gammaproteobacteria; order Burkholderiales; family SG8-39; genus JAABQT01. Next base: position 226,205 of record CAVRDW010000001.1, read on the forward strand.
GCGAGCACCACGAAGTCGGATTGCGCGACCAGTTCCTCCAGGCTTGCGGCTTCGGCCTCCGGCGGCAGGCGGTCCATGCGGCGCTGGTTGCCGAGCACGCGCATGCCGAAGCCCTGGCGGCAGATCTTCGCCACGCGCTTGCCGATCTCGCCGACCCCCACGATGCCCGCGGTGAGCCCGGAGATCTCGCGCGCGGCCATCGCCAGCTTGCGCGCCTCATCCCAGGGCTGCGCGCGCATCGCGGCGGTGATGGCGACGACATTGCGCGCGAGCATCAGCATCGCCATCACGCAATACTCGGCGACCGACTGTGCGTTCTCGCCCGGCAGGTTCGCCACCAGCACGCCCTTGGCGTTGGCAGCGGCGAGCGGCACGAGGTCGGTGCCCGTGCCGTGGATGGTCACGGCGCGCACGCTCGGTGCCGCCTCGAAGATGTCGTCCGGGAGCTTCGAGCGGATGATGATGCCGTCCGCCTCGGCCGCAAGGCGCTTCACCGTCTCGGGACTGCCCTCGGGCGCGAGCACCACTTCGGCGCCGCGCGAGCGCAGCAGCTCTTCGCCCGATGCGTCGATCGGGTCGGTCAGCAGCACGCGGGTCATTGCAGCAAAGGCTCGGCGAAGGCGTCGTCCACCGGCTGCAGCGGGTCGCGCGGCCCGAGGCGGTGGCGACGCACGAGGCGGGCGAGGAGGGCGCGGCGCGGGAGCGTGCGGCCCTCGCGCTCCAGGATGGCCGCCGCGCAGGCGTAATAGAGGCCCGTGGCCGCCTGGCGCGCGTGCGCCTCGTCCGCCGTGCGCGCGAACTCCCCGGCCTTGCCCAGATCGAGCTCCATCGCCTCGAGCGCCTTCTCCTTGCGGATCGCGCGCAGCACGTCCAGGGCCACGATGTTGGAGGTGCCTTCCCAGATCGAGCCCAGGTGCGCGTCGCGCACGAGCCGCGCGTCCGACCACTCCTCGATGTAGCCGGCGCCGCCGCGCACTTCCATGGCGTCGCCGGTGACGCGGCGCGCGTCGCGGCAGGCGCGGAATTTCAGCAGCGGCGTGAGCAGGCGCACGCGCCGGCGGGCAACTTCGTCGCCCGCGTCCGCCTTCGCCAGCTCGACGGCCGTGTAGAGCATCACCGAGCGCGCCGCCTCGGTGGGCACCATGAGCTTCAGGAGCTGGCGGCGCATCAGCGGCAGCTCGATCAGCGGCTTGCCGAAAGCCACGCGGCACCGGGCGACGAAGAGCGCCTCGGTCAGCGCGCGGCGCATCATCCCGGCGGCGCGCATGCCGTTGGACAGGCGCGACATGTTGATCATGTCGGCCATCTGCACGAAGCCGCGCTGCGGGTCGCCCACGAGGTGCGCGATCGCGCCCTCGAGGCGGATCTCGCCGCTCGCCATGTCGCGCGTGCCGAGCTTGTCCTTCAGGCGCACGATGCAATAGTGGTTGCGCGAGCCGTCGGGCAGCTCCTTCGGCAGGAGGAACAACGAGAGGCCCTTCGTGCCGGCGGGCGCGCCGTCGGGGCGCGCGAGCACGAGCGCCAGGCCCGCATCGGCGTTGGAGCAGAACCATTTGTCGCCGTACAGGCGCCAGCCATCGCCTTCGCGCACCGCGCGCGTGGCGGTCGCGCCGACGTCCGAGCCCGCCCCCTGCTCGGTCATGAACATCGCGCCCTGCGTGAGCGCGTCGAGGTCCTGCTGGGTGAGTCCCGGCAGGTAGCGCGCCACGAGCGCCGGGTCGGCGAACTTGCGGAGGGTGCGCGTGAGCGCATCGGTCATCGACAGCGGGCAGCAGGCGCCGAATTCGGCCTGCACGTACAAATAGGTGAGCGCGTATTTGGCGATCGGCGGCAGGGGCTGCGGCCAGCCGAGCACGCCGCCGCGATGCGACATCGCCGCCAGGCCATATTCACCGAAAGCGACCTCCTCCAGCCGCCGGTAGGCCGGGTGCTTCTCGATCCACTGGCGGTCTGCGCCCGTGCGCGTGCGCGGGTGAAGGACGGGAGGATTGCGGTCCGCGGCAGCGGCGAGGCGGTCCAGCTCGTCGCCCGCAAGCGCGCCCAGGCGCTCGAGGTGCGGCAACAGGTGCGCGAAGAGCTTCGGCTCGAGGTAGTGCTGCAGCAGCCCGGCGTAGTCCGGGTCTGCGTGGAACAGGTTGGTGCCGCGCGAATCCGGCAGCGCCGAGTTGGCCGCCTCAGCCGGCAGGGCGGCCCGTCCTACGGGATCGGTCGGCTTCATTACTCCCGGAACGAGGGATCGCGCCGGTCGAGCATGCGCAGCAGCGCCGGCCACTCCAGCTCGGTGATCTTGCGGCGCTTGCCGGGCGCGTAGCGCTCGTTGGTGACGCGGATCACGTCCGCGCCGGGGTGGTTGAGCTCGGTGTTGCAGGCCATCGCCATCAGTTGCGCCTGGCAGGCGCGCTCGAGCCAATGCAGCACGACGAAGGCCTCGCACACCGTGCGGCCCACGGTGAGCAGGCCGTGGTTGCGCAGGATCATGGCCGACGCTGCGCCCAGGTCGCGCACCAGGCGCATCTGCTCGCCCAGGTCGATCGCCGGGCCCTCATAGTCGTGATAGGCGATCTGGCCGAAGAACATGGCGTTCTGCGTGAGCGGCAGCAGGCCGCACTTGAGCGCGGACACCGCCATGCCCGCGGGCGAATGCGTGTGAATGACGCAGCCGACGTCCTCGCGGCCGCGGTGGACTGCGCTGTGGATGACGAAGCCCGCCTGGTTGATGCCGTAGCCGGTGCCCGAATCGAGCACCACCTTGCCGTCGAAGTCGATCTTGACGAGGCTGGAGGCCGTGACTTCCTCGTAGGCGTAGCCGTAGGCATTGATGAGGAAATGGCCTTCCTCGCCCGGCACGCGCGCGGTGGCGTGGTTGTAGACCAGGTCGTTCATGCCGAAATGGGCGATCAGGCGGTAGCAGGCGGCGAGGTCCACGCGTGCCTGCCATTCGGCGGCGCTCACCTTGGAGCGCAGCGAGGGAATCTTGAGGCTGGAAAGATCGGTCAAAGCGTTTCCTCCGTTCCGAGCAGCGCGGTGATCTGGCTGGAGAGCACCCCGCCGTTGCCGTGGGCGAGGGCCACCTGCGCACCCTTCACCTGCCGCGCGCCGCCTTCGCCGCGCAATTGTCGCACCGCTTCGACGAGCAGGAAGATCCCGTACATGCCGGGGTGCACGCAGGACAGGCCGCCGCCGTTCGTGTTCACCGGCAGCTCGCCCCCCGGCGCGATGCGGCCCGCCGGAAACGAAGGCGCCGCCTTCGCCCTTCTTGCAGAACCCCAGATCCTCGAGAAACAGCAGGGTATTGATGGTGAAGGCGTCGTAGAGCTCGACGACGTCCACGTCTTTCGGCCCGAGGCGCGCCATCTCGAAGGCGCGCCGGCCCGATTCGGTGGCCGCCGTCACGGTGAGGTCGGGCATCGAGGAGATCTGCCGGTGCCAGTGCGCGGAGCCGGCGCCGAGCAGGTAGGCGGGCTTCTTCGGCGCGGCTCTCGCGCGATCGGCGCGCGTGAGCACGTAGGCGCCGCCGCCGTCCGTCACCAGGCAGCAGTCGCGTACCGTCAGCGGATCGCACACCATGCGCGACTTGAGCACGTCCTCCACGGTCAGCGGCTCGCGCGCGAAGGCCTCGGGATTCAACTGCGCCCACTGGCGCGCCGCCACGGCGATCTCCGCAAGCTGCTCGCGCTTCGTGCCGTACTGGTGCATGTGGCGCGCGGCGGCGAGCGCGTAGGAGGTCGGCGGGTTGAAAGGCTTGTACGGGTGCTCGAAGACCTGGGGATCGAGCGCCATCTTGTACTTGCCGGCCTCCGCGCGGCCTACGCCGGTGCGCTGGTTGGAGCCGTAGGCCACGAGTACCACGTCGCACAGGCCCGCGTCGAGCGCGAGCGCGGCCGGGATGAGGTGGCCTACGAACGAGGAGCCGCCCACCATGGTCGACTCCGTGAACTTCGGCCGGATGCCCATGTGCTCGGCAAGCGCGAGCCCCGACATGAAGATGTTCGTGCTGGCGATGACCAGGCCGTCCACGTCGCGCGCCGTCATGCCGGCGTCGGCGAGCGCATTCTTCGCCGCCGCCGCCGCGATCTCGGTCTCGCTCCAGCCCGGCGCTTCGCCGCAGCCCGCGAGGCCCACGCCTGCGATGGCGACCGCGCCCCTCATGCGGGCGTGAACTCCACCAGACCCTCGGCAATGCGTGCCTTCACTGGCATGCCGATCTTCACCTGGTCCGGCGCGATGCCGGCGACCCGTGAAAGGAGCCGCACGCCTTCGTCGAGATCCACGAGGACGATGTTGTAATCGCCGCCGTCCGCGGGCTTGCGCCGCACGATGGTGGTCGAATAGACCGTGCCGCGGCCGCTCGGCGCGACCCAGCCGAGCTGGTCGCTGCCGCAATGGGGACAGATCACGCGAGGATAGAAGACATGCTTCGCGCAGGCCGCGCAGCGCTGGATCTCGAAGCGCCCGGCCGCGAGCTGGTCGAGGTACTGCTTCTCAGGACCGGAGGGTGGCGACATGCTGTCCTTCCGCGACCGGGTCACCTTCGGCGACGTGAAACGCCTCGAGCACGCCGGCAGCGGGCGCCGCCACCGGGATCTCCATTTTCATGCACTCGATGAGCAGCAGCGTGTCCTCGGCCTGCACGCGGCTGCCGGCGCGCGCCTCGATGCGCACCACCTTCCCGGCAATTTCGCAGCACACCCGCACGTTCGCCATGTGCGGCCGATTATTGCAGAACTCCTGTGCAACAATCGAGCCGGAAGTCGAAATGCTCTCGAACCCCGCTCCGGTCGTGCGCGGCATGCTGTGGATGGCCGCCACCGGCTTCATCTTCGTGGTGATGAACACGATCATGAAGTATCTCTCGCACGACCTCGACCCGTGGCTGGTCGGCTTCCTGCGCTATCTGCTGGGGGCGTTCGTCATGGTCGGGCCGGTGCTGCGCCTGGGCACGGGGCCGCGCGCGTTCTGGCCGAAGGCCCCGGGACTGCAGTTCGTGCGCGGGTGCTTCCATGCGGGCGGCATGATCCTGTGGTTCGCGGCGCTGCCGCTGGTGACGCTCGCGGAGCTGACGGCGATCGGTTTCAGCGGTCCGCTGTTCATCTGCCTGGGCGCGGCACTGTTCCTCAATGAGCGCATGAGCGGCGCGCGCTGGACGGCGGTGCTGCTCGGCTTCGTCGGCGTGCTGCTCGTGGTCAAGCCCTGGGAGGGCGCGGGCTTCGCGGGGATCTCCAACGGGATGCTGCTGATGCTGGCCTCGGCTCCCGTGTTCGCCGGCTCGTTCCTCGTCGCCAAAGCGCTCATGCGCTACGACCGCGCCGAAGTCGTAGTGCTCTGGCAGCACCTCTGGGTGTCGGTGCTGCTCGTGGGCTTTGCACTCGCATACTGGGCGAATCCGAACCCGGGGCAATGGGCGCTCCTCGTGCTATGCGGATTCCTGGGCGCGGGCGGTCATTACTGCATGACGCGCGCTTTTCGCGTCGCCGACATCTCGGCGGTGCAGCCGGTCAAGTTCCTCGAGCTGGTGTGGGCGGCGATCCTCGGCGTGGTGGTATTCGGCACGATGCCCGCAACCGCTACGGTGATCGGCGGCGTGGTGATCCTCGCCGCCACGCTGCTGCTGGCGCGCCACGAGAGCCGCGCGTCCGCGGCTGTGAAAGAATCCGCCCGATGAGCTGGCAGAAGGAGCTGGAGGAGCTCGCGCGCCGCAAGGCGCTCGCGGCGCAGATGGGCGGCGCGGAGAAGGTCGCGCGCCACAAGTCCCTCGGCAAGCTGACGGTGCGCGAGCGCGTGGACGCGCTGGTGGATCCGGGCAGCTTTCACGAGATCGGCAGCGTCGCCGGCAAGGCCACCTACGACGCGAAGGGCGACATCGCGAGCTTCGTCCCCGCCAACCTGGTGATCGGTCGCGCGCGGCTGAATGGCCGGCCGGTGGCGGTCGCGGGCGACGATTTCACGGTGCGCGGCGGGGCGGCCGATGCCGCGATCCGCGGCAAGCTCGTGACCGTGGAGAAGATGGCGCTCGACCTGCGCATTCCCCTGGTGCGCCTGGTGGATGGCACGGGCGGCGGCGGCTCGGTGAAGTCGATCGAGATCGAGGGCCGCACGCTGCTGCCGAGCATCGCCATGTGGCAACTGTGCGTGGACAACCTCTCGCAGGTGCCGGTGGTGGCGCTCGCGCTTGGCTCGGTGGCGGGGCTGGGCGCGGCGCGCGTCGCCGCCAGCCACTACTCGCTCATCGTGAAGGACACCGCGCAGATGTTCGTCGCCGGGCCGCCGGTGGTGGCGCGCGTGGGGCAAACGCTCGAGAAGAACGAGCTGGGCGGCAGCGACATCCACACGAAGAATGGCGCCATCGACGACGAGGCGGCCTCGGAACCCGAGGCCTTCGCCATGGCGAAACGCTTCCTTTCCTATCTGCCCGGTTCCGTGCACGAGCTGCCAGCGCGCACGCAGCCCGTGGACGATCCGAAACGCCGGCCCGAGTGGTTGATCGACGCCATTCCGCGCGACCAGCGCAAGGTCTACAAGATGCGGCCGATCGTGGAAGCGCTGGTCGACGAAGGCACGTTCTTCGAGATCGGGCGCCGCTGGGGCAAGCCCGTGATCACGGGTCTCGCGCGCCTCGATGGCTGGCCGGTGGCGGTCATGGCGAGCGATCCCTACTACTACGGCGGCGCCTGGACCGCGGACGCGTGCGACAAGGTGATCCGCTTCGTGGACCTCGCGCAGACCTTCCACCTGCCGGTGGTGCACCTCGTGGACGTGCCGGGCTTCCTCATCGGGCGCGAGGCGGAAGAAGCGGGCACCATCCGCCACGGCGCGCGCGCCATGCAGGCGATCTACCAGGCGAGCGTACCCTGGTGCGCGATCCTCGTGCGCAAGGTCTACGGCGTGGCGGGCGCGGCGCACATGAATCCTTCGCGCTACGGCATGCGCTACGCCTGGCCCTCGGGAGACTGGGGTTCGCTCCCTATCGCGGGCGGACTCGAAGCGGCCTACAAGGCGGAGCTCGAGGCGGCGCCCGATCCGAAGGCGAAGCTCGCCGAGATCGAGGCGCGCCTGGAGAAGCTGCGCTCGCCATTCCGCAGCGCGGAGTCCTTCATCGTCGAGGAGATCATCGACCCGCGCGACACGCGCGCCATCCTCGCCGAATTCGCGAACCTCGCGGCGCCGCTGAGGACCCCGGGGCCGCCGAGCTTCGGCTACCGGCCGTGAGCGCGGGGCCCGATGACCCGTGATCCGGTGAGCCTGCGCGCAGCGCTCGAGCCGCGCTCGGTGGCGATCATCGGCGCCTCCGACAATCCCCACAAGGTCGGCGGCCGGCCGATCCTCTACATGAAGCGCTACGGCTATCGCGGCGCGATCTACCCCGTCAATCCAGGACGGGCAGAGGTGCAGGGGTTGAAGGCTTACGCCCATATTGGCGATACCCCGCAACCAGCGGATCTCGCCGTGATCGCCGTCGCGGGTGACGAAGCCGTGCGTGCGGTGGAAGATTGCGCGCAGCGCGGGGTGAAGGTGGCCGTGGTGATGACTTCCGGCTTCGGCGAAACGGGGGCGCCAGGCAAGGCCGCTCAGGAGCGCATGGCCGCCGCCGCGCGCGCGGCCGGCATGCGCCTCGTGGGCCCGAATTGCCAGGGCCTGGCGAATTTCGCGACCGGCGCCGTGGCCAACTTCTCCACCGTGTTCCACGAGATGGAGGGCCGCGACGGACCGGTGGCCATCGTCAGCCAGAGCGGCGCCTGCTCGCAGGCGATCTACATCCTCGCGCGCCAGCGCGGGCTGGACGTGCGTCACGTGCACGCGACCGGCAACGAAGCGGACGTGACGGTGGCCGACCTCGCGGCGGAGATCGTGAAGGAGGAGGGCGTGCGCCTGGTGCTCCTCTACATGGAAGCGATCCAGCGGCCCGAAATTCTCGCGCAAGCCGCCGAAACCGCGCGCCGCCGCGACCTGCCGATCGTCGCGGTGAAGGCGGGGCGCACCGAGAGCGGCCGCAAGGCCGCGTCCTCGCATACCGGAGCGCTGGCGAGCGAGGACCGCGTGATCGACGCCTTCTTCGCCAGGCACGCGATCTGGCGCGCGGCCGACCCGGTCGAGCTGGTTGCCGCCGGCCAGCTGTATCTCTCGGCAGCACGCCCCAAGGGCAAGCGCTTCATCGCGGTGAGCAATTCAGGCGCGAGCTGCGTGATGGCGGCCGACGCGGCAGAGGAGCTGGGCCTCGAGCTGCCACAGTTCGGCGCGCCGACGCAGGGCAGGCTGCGCCAGGTGCTGCCGGCTTTTGCCACGCCCGCCAATCCGCTCGATGTCACCGGCGCGATCCTCGGCAACAGCGGTCTTTTCGGCGCGACGCTGCCGATCCTGGGCGAGGACGACGCCTGCGACCTGCTGATGCTCGCCATTCCCGTGGCGGGCGCGGGCTATGACGTGCCGCGCTTTGCGCGCGACACCTCCGCGTTCCGCAAGGACTACGGCAAGTGCGTGGCGGTTGCCGCGCCGCAGCCGGAAGTGCGCGCCGAGTTCGAAAAGCTCGGCTTGCCTGCCTTTGCGCGCGAACGCGACGCGATGCTCGCGCTGCGCCAGCTCGCTGCGCACAGCGCGCTGATGCTGCGCAAGCCCGCGCCCGCAATGCCGGCGCCGACGTTGGCGCTGCCCTCGGGCGCGGAGCGATTCCTCGACGAGTTCGAGAGCTTGAAGCTGTTGGCGGGCGCAGGCATCCCGGTCGTGGAGCACCGCCTGTGCCGCGACGAGGGCGCGGCGCGCGAGGCCTATCGCGCACTCGGGCCGAAGGTGGTCGTGAAAGCGTGCTCAAGCAGCATTCCGCACAAGACCGAGCAGGGCCTGGTGAAGCTCGGCGTGCAGGACGAGGAAAGCGTGGCTGCGCTGTTCCGGGACTTCAAGGCGCGCGTCCCGGCTGGCGACGGCGTGCTCGTCGCGCGGCAGGCGAGCGGCCGGCGCGAGTTTGCCTTGGGTGCGCGTCTGGACCCGGCCTTCGGGCCGGTGGTGCTGCTGGGCGACGGCGGGATCTACCTCGAGGCGTTGAAGGATTTTCGGCTGCTGCTTCCGCCTTTCGGCGAGGAGGAGGTGCAGGCGGCGCTGGGGGAGCTGCGCGTGGCGCCGTTGCTGCAGGGGGTGCGCGGCGAGCCGCCGCTCGACGTGGAGGCTCTTGCGCGCATGGCGGTCAAAGTTGGCGCGGTCATGCTCGCGGCCGGTGGCAGGATTGCATCCGTGGACATCAATCCCGTGATGCTGTTCGAGCGAGGACGCGGCGCGCTGGCCGTGGACGCGCTCGTAGAGCGCCGGCCGGAGTCGTGAGGCGCTGGCGGCTCGCCGCCCTGCTTTGCCTGGCCGCGGGATGCAGCAGCCTGCCGGAGCCTGCGCCACCCGAGCTGCCGGTCCGCTTTCTACTCACCTTCGACGATGGGCCCGCGACCTGGGCGCTGTTCGACGAGCGGCCCTCGACCGTGCGCGTGCTGGAGACCCTCGCCGGGAACCCGGTGCAGCCGGGCATCAAGGCGGTCTTCTTCGTGCAGACGCGCGCTTGGAATGCGGGCGGCAGCGAGGCAGGGCGCGCGCTGCTTCAACGCGAGCACCAAGAGGGGCATCTGCTCGCGGTGCATACGGGCACGCGCGGCAGTCATGAAAGCCATCTGCACCTGACGAGCGACGCGCTGGAGCAGTCGTTGGCCGATGCCAAGGCGGACCTCGTCGCGATCACGGGCCAGGCGCCGCGCCTGGTGCGCCCGCCGTTCTGGGCGTACGACGACGCCACGCTGGCCGCCTACGAGCGCGCGGGGCTCGACATGCTGCTGACCGATCTTTCGGCGCGCGACGGCGTGGTGTGGGGCTTCAACGTCAGCCTGCGCAAGCGCAGCAACCTGAGCGGGCAGCTCGCGCGCGTGAAGCAGGAGGCCGCGCTGGGGCGCCTGCCGGCGCTGGACGGCGCGGTCCCGGTGGTCGCGACTTTTCACGACGTGAATTCGCATACCGCGCGCAACCTTGCCGAATACCTGCGCATCCTGGTCGAGGAGGCGCAGGCGCAGGGCCTGAGCCTCGCGCCGAAGCCGTTCTACGATTCCAGGGACGATCTCGAGCGCGCCGCGCGGCTGCGCGCGTTTCAAACGACGCGAGCGCAGCAGGGCGCGAGCTATAATTCCGCGCTCTCCCTTCCCACAGCGTCCCGATGAAAGTCCTGGTCAGCGTCAAGCGGGTGGTCGATTACAACGTCAAGGTACGCGTCAAGGCCGACGGCACCGGCGTCGAGACCGCCAACGTCAAGATGTCCATGAATCCGTTCGACGAGATCGCGGTGGAAGAGGCGGTGCGGCTCAAGGAGGCCGGTGTGGTCACCGAGATCGTCGCGGTATCCGCGGGCGCGCAGTCCTGCCAGGAGACGCTGCGCACGGCGCTCGCCATCGGCGCGGATCGCGCGATCCTGATCGAGACCGACGCCGAGCTGCAGCCGCTCGCCGTGGCGAAGCTCCTCAAGGCGGTGTGCGCCAAGGAGAACCCGCAGCTCGTGCTCCTCGGCAAGCAGGCGATCGACGACGACTCCAACCAGACGGGCCAGATGCTGGCCGCGCTCCTCGGCTGGCCGCAGGCGACGTTCGCCTCCAAGGTGAAGGTCGAGGGCGGCAAGGCGCAGGTGACGCGCGAAGTGGACGGCGGCCTCGAGACGATCGCCATCAGGCTGCCGGCGATCATCACCACCGACCTGCGCCTGAACGAGCCGCGCTACGTGACGCTGCCCAACATCATGAAGGCGAAGAAAAAGCCCCTCGAGGTCCTCAAGCCCGAGGCGCTCGGCGTGGACGTCAAGCCGCGCCTCGCCACGCTCAAGGTGGTGGAGCCGCCCAAGCGCAAGGCGGGCATCAAGGTGCCCGACGCGAAGGCGCTGGTCGACAAGCTGCGCAACGAGGCCAAAGTGATATGAAGAACAACCAACCGCTGCGGAGCATCAGCATGCCGCCGCACCGCAACGTGGACGACGGAAAGGGCGGCTAGGGTCATGGCGATTCTCGTACTGGCGGAGCACGATCACCAGTCGGTCAGGAAGGCCACGCTGAACACCGTCGCCGCGGCGAAGAAGCTGGGCGGCGACGTGCACGTCCTCGTCGCCGGGCACAACTGCGGCGGCGCGGCGAAGGCCGCTGCGCAGATCGCCGGCGTTGCCAAGGTGCTGCACGCGGACGCCGCGCACCTGGGCGAGTTCCTTGCCGAGAACGTGGCGGCGCTCGTCGTCGGCCTGGCGAAGGGCTATTCGCACGTGCTCGCGCCGGCGACCTCGACGGGCAAGGACGTGATGCCGCGCGCCGCGGCGCTGCTCGACGTGCAGCAGGTCTCGGAAATCGTCGCAGTGGAATCCGCCGATACCTTCGTGCGCCCGATCTACGCCGGCAATGCGCTCGCCACCGTGAAGTCGGCGGACGCGATCAAGGTGATCACGGTGCGCACCACGGGATTCGACGCCGTGGCCGCGACCGGCGGCAATGCGCCGGTGGAAACCGTGGCGGCGCCCGCGGACACGGGCCTTTCGGCCTTCGTCGGGCGCGAAGTGCAGAAGTCCGAGCGTCCGGAGCTGACCTCCGCGCGCATCGTCGTATCGGGCGGGCGCGGCATGGGCTCGGGCGAGAACTTCAAGATCCTCGAGCCGCTCGCCGACAAGCTGAACGCCGCCATGGGCGCCTCGCGCGCTGCCGTGGACGCGGGCTTCGTGCCGAACGACTGGCAGGTGGGACAGACGGGCAAGATCGTCGCGCCGGAGCTCTACATCGCCGTCGGCATCTCGGGCGCGATCCAGCACCTCGCCGGCATGAAGGACAGCCGCGTCATCGTCGCCATCAACAAGGACGAGGAGGCGCCGATCTTCCAGGTTGCGGACTACGGCGTCGTGGGGGATCTTTTCCAGATCGTGCCGCAGGTAATCGAGGAACTGAAGAAGTAGGGCAGGTCGGGTCCCAGGCGGTTCGAGGGCGGTCGGCCCACAGCAAGGTGGAGGTTGAGCGATGAGCGCCTACGTAGCCCCCTTGAAGGACATGCGCTTCGTGCTGAACGAGCTCGCCGGGCTCGCAGAGGTTGCGCGGCTGCCCGGCTGCGGCGAGGCGACCCCGGATACGGTGGAGGCGATCCTCGAGGAGGCCGGCAAGTTTGCGAGCGGCGTGCTCGATCCGCTCAACTACAGCGGCGACCAGGAAGGCGCCCGCTGGAAGGACGGCGCGGTGAGCACGCCCAAGGGGTTCAAGGAGGCGTACCGGCAGTACGTGGAAGCCGGCTGGGGCGCGCTGCCCATCGATGCGGAATGGGGCGGGCAGGGGCTGCCGCGGCTGGTGGCCACGCCGGTCGAGGAAATGTGGTGCAGCGCCAACATGAGCTTCTCGCTCTGCCCGATGCTCACGCAGGGCGCGATCCACGCGCTCGAGCTGCGCGGCGCGCCGGCGCTGCAGAAGACGTTCCTGCCGAAGATGGCGAGCGGCGAGTGGACCGGCACCATGAACCTCACCGAGCCGCAGGCGGGCTCGGACCTCGCGCTGCTCAAGACGCGCGCGGTACGCGAAGGCGACCACTACCGCATCTCGGGGCAGAAGATCTTCATCACCTACGGCGAGCACGACTACACCGACAACATCGTGCACCTGGTGCTCGCGCGCACCCCGGACGCGCCCGAGGGCGTGAAGGGCATCTCGCTGTTCATCGTGCCCAAGTTCCTGGTCAATGCCGACGGCTCGCTCGGCGCGCGCAACGGCGCCCACTGCGCCTCGATCGAGCACAAGCTCGGCATTCACGGCAGCCCGACCGCGGTCATGGTTTTCGAGAATGCCGTCGGCTACCTGGTGGGCGAGGAGAACAAGGGCCTCGCCTACATGTTCATCATGATGAACGCCGCGCGCTTCGCCGTGGGGCTCGAGGGCGTGGCGATCGCCGAGCGCGCTTTCCAGCGCGCGCTCGCCTACGCCAGGGAGCGCATGCAAGGGCGCGACCTCGCCGGCGGCGGCACGGTGCCGATCATCCAGCACCCGGACGTGCGCCGCATGCTCATGCTCATGAAGTCGCAGACCGAGGCCATGCGCGCGCTGGCCTACGTCGTGGCGGCGGCGCTGGATGTGACGGCGCGGCATCCCGACGCGAAGATGCGCGAGCAGAACCAGGCCTTCGTCGACCTGATGATCCCGGTCGTGAAGGGCTGGAGCACCGAGACCGGCATCGAGGTGGCGTCGCTCGGCGTGCAGGTGCACGGCGGCATGGGCTTCATCGAGGAAACGGGCGCGGCGCAGCACCTGCGCGACGCGCGCATCACGACGATCTACGAGGGCACCACCGGCATCCAGGCGAACGACCTGGTCGGACGCAAGATCGCGCGCGAAGGCGGCGCGACGGCCAAGGCCTGGCTCGGCCACCTGAAAGCCTTCGACGCCGAGCTGGCGAAGTCCGCGAACGCGGACGTGAAGGCGATCCGCGCTTCGCTCGCCGCGGGCGCCGCGGCCGTGGCCGAGAGCGTGGACTACATCGTCGCTGGCGCCGGCAAAGACGTGCTCTCGACCTTCGCGGGCGCGGTGCCGTTCCTCAAGCTGATGGGGATCGTCGCCGGCGGCTGGCAGATGGCGCGCGCGGCGCTCGCCGCCGAGAAGAAGCTCGGCTCGGGGGACAAGGCCTTCTACCTGGCCAAGCTCGCCACCGCGCGCTTCTACGCCGACCAGGTGCTGGTGCAGGCCCCCGCATTGCGCGACACTGTCGTCAAAGGCGCCTCGGCCGTGATGTCCGTCCCCGACGACTCGATGCTCGCGGCGTAAATTGGGGTCAGGGCCGAATTATTCTCGCCAGAAATAATTCGGCCCTGACCCCGATTTTATTTGAGCCCGAAGAAGCGCTGAATGCGCTCTAGCAGCGCCGGCTGCGAAGGCGCCGGCGCATCCGACAGGGCGCTGGCCGCCTCGGCGCGCGCGGTCTCCAGGCCGGGCTTGCGCTCCGCGATGACGCGGCTCACCTCGTTGGCGATCTCGGGCCGCGCGAGCAGCAGCGCCTGGAACGAGGGGCGGTCGAGGCGGTAGCACTCGACGTCGGTCTTCGCCACGACGGTCGCGTTGCGCGCATCGCCGGTGAGCAGACCCATCTCGCCGAAGAACTGACCGGTGCGCACGGTGCCGACGGTGCGCGGCGCGCGGCCAGGCTGCTCGTAGCGCACCTCGGCCTCGCCGAAGGCGATGATGTAGAGCCAGTGCGCGATCGAGCCCTGCTTGGTGATGATGTCGCCGCGCGCGAAAGGCGCGTACTGCAGCCGCTCGGCGACGAAGTTGCGCTCCTCGTCCGACAAGGGCGCGAGCAGGTCCACCTGGCGCAGCATCAGCAGGCGGCGCGACGAGCTCGCGCTGGCGCACGCGTCTCGGCGTGCGCCTCGTCCTTCGCCACGGCGTGCATGGTGCGCTGCTCCTCGGCAATGCGGATGCCGGCGCGCTGCAGCGAGGCGAACAGGTGCACGCGCACGGCGGATTCGGTGGAATCGTCCTCCAGCAGGTCGGTGAGAAAGTAGCGCAGCAGGTAAACCAGGTTGCCGTGCTCGAAGCGGTGCAGGACGCAGCTCGGCGCAGGGGCGCGCGCGACGTTGGCGATCATGATCTCGCGCATTTCCTCCTCGACCAGCGCGATCACGCGCGCCGGCGGCACTGCCGGATCCACCATGAACATGAACGCGCGCCGCCACTGCAGGGGTGCGCCCTCGCGCCGGCCGAGGATCACGAACTTCGCCTTCATCAGGGCGCTGTTGGGGATCACCACCGTCTCCCAGTTGCGCGTCTCGATGGTGGTGGAGCGCCAGCGGATGTCGGTGACGCGGCCCGCGAGGTCGTCGACGCGGATCCAGTCGCCGACGCGCACCGAGTTGTCGAGCTGGATCGCGAGCCCGCCAAGCACGTTGCCCAGCGTGTCCTGCATGGCTGAAGGCGAGGACCGCCGTGATGATGGCCGAAGTGGCGAGGATGCCGGTGAGGTCCACGCCGAACAGGCGCAGCTGCGACAGGCCGTAGGCCGTATAGATGGCGATGATGGCCAGGTCCTCGATGATGCGCGGCAGGGTCTTGCCGAGCTTCGGCAGCACCAGGCGGAACAGCGCGAAGCCGGCGATGCGGATCAGCGCGATCACCCAGACGATGCGGAAGAACTGGTCGAGGACGCGCGCGGCCGGTTCCATGCCGAGCGCGTACGCGCCCATGCCGGCCGCGATGCCGAGAATGCCGAACAGGAACAGCCACAACGTGTTCAGGAAGGTCGAGCGCTCCGCCGGGCGCGCGCGCAGCAGCAGGCCGGTGAGGACCAGGGCGATGACGACGACGTAGGGGAGCTCGGAGCCCCAGAACCCGGCGGGCGACACCATCTAGAACCTGATCTTGCCGGTGAGGATGTCTTTCCACATCACCCAGTCGCCCATGAAGGACCAGAGCGGATAGGTGAAGGTGGCAGGCCGGTTCTTCTCGAACACGAAGTGCCCGATCCAGGCGAAGGCATAGCCGCAGACGAGCCCCGCCAGCAACCACCAGAAGTTGAGCGTGGAGAAGGCGTGCAGCAGGAAGGCGAGGCCGAGCGAGGTGCCTGCGAAATGCAGGCGCCGGCACGTCCGATTGGCGTGCTCGGAAAGATAGAACGGATAGAACTCGGCGAAACTGCGGTAGCGCTGGGCGTCGACGGCCATGGGTTCCTGCTTGCGACTACATGTTGGGGTAGTTCGGCCCGCCGCCGCCCTCGGGCGCCACCCACACGATGTTCTGCGTCGGGTCCTTGATGTCGCAGGTCTTGCAGTGCACGCAGTTCTGCGCGTTGATCTGCAGGCGCGGCTCTTCCTGGTCGCGGACGATCTCGTACACGCCGGCCGGACAGTAGCGCTGCTCGGGCGCGTCGTACAGGGCAAGGTTCACGCGCACCGGCACGCCCGCATCCTTCAGCGTGAGGTGGATGGGCTGGTCTTCGCCATGGTTGGTGTTGGAAAAGGACACCGACGTGAGGCGATCGAAGGTGAGCTTGCCGTCCGGCTTCGGGATAGGCGATGGGCGCGGCCTCGCTGCGCTTGCGCAGGGTTTCGTGGTCCGCGTGCGCATGGCGCAGGGTCCAGGGCGCCTTGCCGCCGAACACCACCTGGTCGATGCCCACCATCAGCGGTGCCGGTGTACAGGCCCTTCGCCATCCAGGGCTTGAAGTTGCGCGCGCGGTACAGCTCGTCGAAGAGCCAGGACTCCCGGAAGGCGTCGGGGTAGGCGACGCAGCTCGTCCGCCGAGCGCCCGGCCGCGAGCGCGTCGTGCGCCGCCTCGGCGGCCATCATGCCGGACTTGATCGCGCTGTGGCTGCCCTTGATGCGCGAGGCGTTGAGGAAGCCCGCGTCGTCGCCGATCAGGCAGCCGCCGGGAAAGACGAGCTTGGGCAGCGACTGCAGCCCGCCTGCCGTGATGGCGCGCGCGCCGTAGGCGATGCGCTTGCCGCCCTCGAAGAAGCCGCGGATCGCCGGATGCGTCTTGTAGCGCTGGAACTCCTCGTAGGGCGCGAGGTAGGGATTGGTGTAGGCAAGGCCGACCACGAAGCCGACCGCCACGAGGTTGTTCTCCAGGTGGTAGAGGAAGGAGCCGCCGTAGGTGTCGGAGTCGAGCGGCCAGCCGGCGGTGTGCACCACCAGGCCGGGCTGGTGCCGCTCCGGCTTGATCTCCCACAGCTCCTTCAGGCCGATGCCGTAGACCTGCGGATCGACGCCCTCGCGCAGCTTGAACTTCGCCTCGAGCTGCTTGCCCAGGTGGCCGCGGCAGCCCTCCGCGAAGAACGTGTACTTCGCGAGCAGCTCCATGCCGGGCTGGAAGGCATCGGTCTTCTCGCCCTTGCGGTTGACGCCCATGTCGCCGGTGGCGACGCCGCGCACCGCGCCTTTGTCGTCGTAGAGCACTTCGGCGCCCGCGAAGCCGGCGAAGATCTCCACGCCGAGCGCCTCCGCCTGCTGGCCCAGCCAGCGGCAGACGTTGCCGAGGCTGATCACGTAGTTGCCGTGGTTCTTGAAGCAGCCCGGCAGCATCCAGTCCGGCGTCCTGATCGCGCCCGACTCGGTGAGGAAGAGGAACCGGTCCTCGCTCACCGGCACGTCGAGCGGCGCGCCCTTCGCCTTCCAGTCGGGGAACAGCTCGGCGATCGCGCGCGGGTCCATCACGGCGCCCGAGAGGATGTGCGCGCCGATCTCCGAGCCCTTCTCGATGAGGCAGACGGAGGTCTCGGCGAGAGCTGCTTGAGCGCGGATCGCGGCGGCAGGCCCGGCCGGGCCGCCGCCGACCACCACCACGTCGTACTGCATCGATTCGCGGCTCATGGGGACATTATATTATCGGGCCATGAGCGAAATCCGGCGCCTTGCGCACGTCGAGCGCATTCCGATCCGCTGGGGCGACATGGACGCCATGGGCCATGTCAACAACACCGTCTACTTCCGCTACATGGAGCAGGCGCGCATCAGCTGGTTCGACCGCCTGGTGCCCGAGGACCACGCCTGGCAGTCCACCGGCATCGTCATCGCGAATGCGACCTGCAACTACCGGCGCGCGATCACCTACCCGGGCATCGTGGAAGTGAAGCTCTACGTGGGTGCGCCGGGCGGCGCGAGCGTGCCGACTCACTACGAGCTGCGTGTAGACGCGGACCCGGTGCCGTATGCCGATGGCGCCGCGACGGTGGTGTTCATCGACATGAAGACGCAGAAGTCGCGGCGCATCCCGGAGGCGATTCGCACGCGCCTCGAACGTGCAGAGGACGCAGCATGCAACTGACTGCATTATGGGCGACCGGGGGGTGCGGGGGGGCCGGGAAGGCCCCGAGCGTACTTGCCGGAAGGGGCCCGGCCCCCCTGCTCACATGACCGAACAGCCGCTCTGGACGCCGAGCCCGGAGGCCGCCGCGCGCACCGGCATGGCGCGCTTCATGCGCCTCGCCGGCAAGCGCGACTACGCAGAGCTGCACCGCTGGTCCGTGGAGCATGCCGAAGATTTCTGGGAGCTGGTGTGGCGTTTCGGCCAGGTGCGCGGCGAGCCCGGGCTGCGGCGCCTGATCAATGCCGATCGGATGCCGGGCGCCACCTGGTTTCCGGAAGGAAAGCTCAATTTCGCCGAGAACCTGCTGCGCGAGCGCGACGCCTCGCTCGCCATCTCCTTCTGGGGCGAGGACCGCGTCAAGCGCCAGCTGTCGCGCCGGCAGCTCTACGACCTCGTGTCGCGCCTCGCGCAGGCGCTCGCCGCCGCTTGGCGTGAAGAAGGGCGATCGCGTCGCGGGGTATCTGCCCAACCTGCCCGAGTCGGTGGCGGCGATGCTCGCCACCGCAAGCCTCGGCGCCATCTGGTCTTCCTGCTCGCCCGATTTCGGCGTGCAGGGCGTGCTCGATCGCTTCGGGCAGATCGAGCCGAAGGTGCTGTTCTGCGCCGACGGCTATCTCTACGGCGGCAAGGAATTCGATACGCAGGAAAAGGTGCGCGAGATCCTCGCGCAGCTGCCCTCGGTCGAGCGCTGCGTGGTGCTGCCGTACCTCCATGCCCGCCCCACGGCCGGCGTGGGCCTGGAGGAGTTCCTCGCGCCCTATCGCGGCGCGCGACATCCGCTTCGAGCACGTGGAGTTCAACCATCCGCTCTACATCCTGTACTCCTCCGGCACCACCGGCGTGCCCAAGTGCATCGTGCACGGCACCGGCGGGACGCTGCTGCAGCACCTCAAGGAGCAGCGGCTGCACAGCGACGTGCGCGCGGGCGATCGCCTGTTCTACTTCACCACGCTGGGCTGGATGATGTGGAACTGGCTGGTGTCGGGGCTGGCGAGCGGCGCGACGCTGCTGCTCTACGACGGCTCGCCCTTCGTGGGGCGCGGCCGGATCCTCTTCGATTTCGCCGAAGCCGAGGGCATGACGCACTTCGGCACCTCGGCCAAGTTCATCGACGCCATCGCCAAGATCGACTTGAGGCCCAAGGAGACGCACCGGCTCGAGCGCCTGCGCGCGATCCTCTCCACCGGCTCGCCGCTGGTGGCCGAGGGCTTCGACTACGTCTATCGCGCCATCAAGGACGACGTGTGCCTCTCGTCCATCTCTGGCGGCACCGACATCGTCAGTTGCTTCGTGCTCGGCAACCCGATGCTGCCGGTGTGGCGCGGCGAGATCCAGTGCAAGGGCCTCGGCATGGCGGTCGAGGTGTTCGACGAGCAGGGCCGGCCGCTGGCGGGCGAGAAGGGCGAGCTGGTCTGCACGCGCCCGTTCCCGTCGATGCCGGTGGGCTTCTGGAACGACCCCGACGGCGCCAAGTACCGCGCCGCGTACTTCGAGAAGTATCCCAACGTCTGGCGCCACGGCGACTGGTGCGAGATCACGGCGCACGGCGGCATCGTCATCTACGGGCGCTCGGACGCGGTGCTCAATCCGGGCGGCGTGCGCATCGGCACCGCCGAGATCTACCGGCAGGTCGAGCAGCTGGACGAGGTGGTCGAGTCGCTGGTCGATCGGCCAGGACTGGCCGCCGCAGAAGCCCGAGGACGTGCGCGTGGTGCTGTTCGTGAAGCTGCAAGGACGGCGTGCAGCTGGACGACGCGCTCGCCAACCGCATCAAGAAGCGCATCCGCGACAACACCACGCCGCGCCACGTGCCGGCGAAGATCCTGCAGGTGCTCGACATTCCGCGCACCAAGAGCGGCAAGATCGTCGAGCTCGCCGTGCGCGACGTCGTCCACGGGCGACAGGTGAAGAATGCTCGAGGCGCTCGCCAACCCCGAGGCGCTTGCGCATTTCAAGGGGCGCCAGGAGCTCGGCAGCCCCTGAGCCGAATTCGCGGCGGCGCGGCGGATTTGTAGGGGCGGAGGAGTTCCGGTAGACTCCTCCATCCCTACACGCCGTGGGTCAATGACTAAGTATGTATTCGTAACCGGTGGTGTAGTTTCCTCTCTGGGGAAAGGCATCGCCGCCGCCTCCCTCGCCGCGATCCTCGAATCGCGCGGCATCCGCGTCACCAACATCAAGCTGGACCCGTACATCAACGTCGATCCCGGGACGATGAGCCCGTTCCAGCACGGCGAGGTGTTCGTCACCGAGGACGGCGCCGAGACCGACCTCGACCTCGGCCACTACGAGCGCTTCCAGAGCTCGAAGATGCGCCGCTGGAACAACTTCACCACCGGCCAGATCTACGAGTCGGTGATCAAGAAGGAGCGCCGCGGCGACTACCTCGGCGGCACGGTGCAGGTGATCCCGCACATCACCGACGAGATCAAGGCCTTCATCAAGCGCGGCGCCGGCGACGCCGAGGTGGCGATCATCGAGGTCGGCGGCACGGTCGGCGACATCGAGTCGCTGCCCTTCCTCGAGGCCATCCGCCAGATGGGCCTGGAGCTCGGGCCGCAACAACGTCTGCTACATCCACCTGACGCTGGTGCCCTACATCGCGCGCGCGGGCGAGATCAAGACCAAGCCCACGCAGCACTCGGTGAAGGAGCTGCGCGAGATCGGCATCCAGGCCGACGTGCTGCTGTGCCGCACCGACCGGCCGCTGCCCGAGGACGAGCGGCGCAAGATCGCGCTGTTCTGCAACGTGCAGAAGGAGGCGGTGATCTCCGCCTGGGACGTGGACTCGATCTACAAGATCCCGATGATGCTGCACGACCAGATGCTCGACGAGATCGTCTGCCACAAGCTGCAGATCCTCGCGCGCGCGGCCGACCTCTCGCGCCTGGAAGAAGCTGGTGGACGCGCAGGAGCACCCGGAGCACGAGGTCGACATCGCCTTCGTCGGCAAGTACGTCGACCTGCAGGACTCCTACAAGTCGCTCAACGAGGCGCTGCAAGCACGCCGGCATCCACACCGCGCAGCCGCGTCAAGATCCACTACGTGGACTCGGAGGAGGTCGAGACGCAGCGGCACGGCGCTGCTGGAGAAGATGGACGCCATCCTGGTGCCGGGCGGCTTCGGCAAGCGCGGCACCGAGGGCAAGATCGCGGCGATCCGCTACGCGCGCGAGAACGGCATTCCCTACCTCGGCATCTGCCTCGGCATGCAGCTCGCGACGATCGAGTTCGCGCGCAACGTCTGCGGCCTGGCGGGCGCCAACAGCACCGAGTTCGATCCGGACACGCCGCACCCGGTGGTGGCGCTGATCACCGAGTGGCTCGACCGCACCGGCCGCATCGAGCGGCGCAGCGAAGCCTCCGACCTGGGCGGCACCATGCGCCTGGGCGCGCAGAAGTGCCCGGTCGAGCCGGGCACGCTCGCGCATCGCATCTACGGGCCGGAGGTGAACGAGCGCCACCGCCACCGCTACGAGGTGAACAACATCTACGTGCCGCAGCTGGAGGCCAAGGGCTACAGGGTCTCGGCGCGCACGCCGAGCGAGCAGCCTGCCCGAGATCATGGAGTTGCCCGCGCATCCGTTCTTCGTCGGCGTGCAGTTCCACCCGGAGTTCACCTCGACGCCGCGCGCGGGGCATCCGCTGTTCAAGGCCTTCGTGCAGGCGGCGCTCGAGCGTCGCGCGCGCGTGCCGCGCGCGGACGGCGGCGCCCTGTCGGTGGTCGCGGCGTGAAGCTGTGCGGGTTCGACGCCGGCCTCGACCAGGCCGCTGTTTCTCATCGCCGGCCCCTGCGTCGTCGAGTCGCGAGCAGCTGCAGCGTCGACGTCGCCGGGCGAGCTGAAGGAGCATCACCGCGCAGGCTCGGCATCCCGTTCATCTTCAAGTCCTCCTACGACAAGGCCAACCGCAGCTCGGGCAAGTCGTTCCGCGGCCCGGGCATGGAGGAGGGCCTGCGCATCCTGGCCGAGGTGAAGCGCCAGATCGGCGTGCCGGTGCTCACCGACGTGCACGAGGAGGACGCAGGTGAAGCCGGTGGCCGCGGTGGTGGACGTGCTGCAGACGCCCGCGTTCCTGTGCCGCCAGACCGATTTCATCCGCGCGGCGGCCTCGGCCGGGCAAGCCGGTCAACATCAAGAAGGGCCAGTTCCTCTCGCCGCAGGAGATGAAGAACGTGGTCGACAAGGCGCGCGAGGCGAGCGGCAACAGGACAACATCCTGGTCTGCGAGCGCGGCTTCTCCTTCGGCTACGACAACCTGGTCGTCCGACATGCGCTCGCTCGCCATCATGCGCGACACCGGCTGCCCGGTGGTGTTCGACGCCACGCACTCGGTGCAGCTGCCGGGCGGGCAGGGTACATCGAGCGGCGGCCAGCGCGAGTTCATCCCGGTGCTCGCGCGCGCCGCGGTGGCGAGCGGCATCGCGGGGCTGTTCATGGAGACGCATCCCGAACCCGGAGAAGGCGCTGTCGCGACGGGCCCGAACGCCTGGCCGCTTGCGCTGATGCAGCGACTGCTCGAAACGCTCGCGGATCTCGACCGGATGGTGAAGAAGAACGGCTTCGCTGGAAATCAGCAAAGTGACACAGCGCTCATGAGCTCCATCGTCGACGTCGTCGCGCGCGAGATCCTCGACTCGCGCGGCAATCCCACCATCGAGGCCGACGTGCTGCTGGAATCCGGCTCGATGGGCCGCGCCGCGGTGCCCTCGGGCGCCTCCACCGGCAGCCGCGAGGCGATCGAGCTGCGCGACGGCGACGCCAAGCGCTACGGCGGCAAGGGCGTGCTGAAGGCGGTCGAGCACGTGAACACCGAAGATTTCCGAGGCGATCGTCGGGCTGGATGCCTCCGAGCAGGCGTTCATCGACAAGACGCTGATCGAGCTCGACGGCACCGAGAACAAGTCGCGCCTGGGCGCCAACGCGCTGCTGGCGGTGTCGATGGCGGTGGCCAAAGGCGCCGCGGAGGAGGCCGGGCCTGCCGCTGTACCGCTACTTCGGCGGCTCCGGGCCGATGCAGATGCCGGTGCCGATGATGAACGTGATCAACGGCGGCGCGCACGCCAACAACCGCCTCGACATGCAGGAATTCATGATCGTGCCGGTCGGCGCACAGTCCTTCCGCGAGGCGCTGCGCTGCGGCGCCGAGGTATTCCAGGCGCTGAAGAAGCTGATCGACGCCAAGGGCATGTCCACCTCGGTGGGCGACGAGGGCGGCTTCGCGCCCGACCTGCCCGGCCACGCCGCGGCGATCGAGCTGATCCTGCAGGCGATCGACCGCGCCGGCTACACCGCAGGCCAGGACGTGATGCTCGCGCTCGACTGTGCGAGCTCCGAATTCCACAAGGACGGCCATTACGTGCTGGAGTCCGAAGGCCTGAAGCTCGAGACGGCGGGGTTCGTGGACTACCTGGCGAATCTCGCCGGTCGCTACCCGATCGTGTCCATCGAGGACGGCATGGCCGAGGGCGACTGGGAAGGCTGGAAGCTGCTCACAGGGCGCCTCGGCCAGAAGCTGCAGCTCGTGGGCGACGACGTGTTCGTCACCAGCACGCGCCTCCTGCGCGACGGCGTGCGCCAGGGCGTGGCCAACGCGATCCTCGTCAAGGTGAACCAGATCGGCACGCTCACGGAGACCTTTGCCGCCATCGAGCTCGCCAAGCGCTCGGGCTACGGCGCGGTGATGTCGCACCGCTCGGGCGAGACCGAGGACACGACCATCGCCGACATCGCGGTGGGCACCAACGCGCTGCAGATCAAGACCGGGTCGCTGTCGCGCTCGGACCGCGTCGCCAAGTACAACCAGCTGTTGCGCATCGAGGAGGATCTCGGCGACTCGGTGAGCTATCCCGGACGGGAGGTTTACTCCCGACTGCGCTGACGTGAGAATCCTCGGCGGCGTGCTCGCCGCGCTCATCGTGCTCATCCAGTACCCGCTTTGGCTGGGGAAGGGCGGATGGGTGCGGGTGTGGGAGGTGGACCGGCAGCTCGAGGCGCAGCGCGGGCGCAACGCCCAGCTGCAGGTCAGGAATCAGTCCCTGGATGCGGAAGTGCTGGACCTCAAGCAGGGCGTGGATGCGCTCGAGGAGCGCGCGCGCTACGAGCTGGGCATGATCAAGTCGAATGAAGTGTTCTTCCAGATCGTGGAGAAGCGTCGCACGCAGGCGCCGGGCGCCGCATCGCCACCTGGCCGGTAAGTTCGTAGTTCAGGGCGCGGACTGAATAGGCTTTTACTCGCCTATACTGTTTCAATGAGATTCCTCGCAATCATCTTTGTATTGGGTGCCGTCGTCGCTGCCAGCGGCTGCGCGTCCGACTCGCAGGCGGGCAAGGCCGCGGGACAGGGGGCGACGATGGGGGCGGTGGGCGGCGCCGTGGCGGGAGCGGTGGGAAGCCTGCTCTGGGGCGGCAATGTGGCGGAGGGTGCGGCGAAGGGCGCGGTCATCGGCGCTGCGTCCGGCGCAGCGACGGGCGCGGTCGCGGGCTCCATGGCCGACAGCGCGGCGAAGGAGAAGGCCGCTGCGCCGGCGAAGCCCGATCCCAAGATGGCGGCGCTCAGGCAGCGGATCGGGGACCGGAACTATGCGAGCGCGCTGCTGCTGGCGCAGTGCAAGCACCGGGAGGCGATCGCGTCGGCCGACGAGACGCTGGCGGCAACGCAGGACCGCGAGCAGCGGACCTACGCCATGATGATCCAGGGCGTCGCCGCGGAAGAGTCCGGCGACAAGGCGCTGGCCGCATCCATCTATCCGAAGATCGTGCAGCAAGATGCCAGCCGCGGAAGCGCCGAGAAACTGCGCGCAGACGCCCTCGAAGGGGTCATGAAGGTGCAGGCCGCCCGCAGGGAGCACGGCCTGCCGCCCACTTGCGGTTAGATAGTAAGTAATGCTGTTAAAGCAAATAGTTAAGGCATGTATCTAAAGTAAACTATGGAGTGGGGGATACCGACGGCTTGACAGGTTCATGCCATTTGCCGAGTTTGTATCCAGACTCCATCCAGAGGAGGCGGGAAGCATGAAACTGACCACCGAGCAGCTGCAGCGCTTCGAGCGCGAGGGCTACCTGTTCTTTCCCAGCCTGTTCTCGCCCGAGGAAGTGAAGGTGCTGACCGACGAGGTGCCCGCGCTCTACGCGCAGCGTCGCCCCGAGAACGTGCGCGAGAAGGACAGCGACGCGGTGCGCACCAATTTCGCCGCGCACCTGTACAGCGAGCCCTACGCCAAGCTCGCGCGCCATCCGCGCATGGTCGAGCCGATCGTGCAGCTGTTCGGCGAGGATGTGTACATGCACCAGTTCAAGATCAACGGCAAGCAGGCCTTCGACGGCGACGTCTGGCAGTGGCACCAGGACTACGGCACCTGGGCGAACGACGACCAGATGCCCTCGGCGCGCGCCATGAACGTGGCGATCTTCCTCGACGAGGTGAACGAGTTCAACGGCCCGCTGATGTTCATCCCGGGCAGCCACCAGCAGGGCGTGCTCGATGCGCACCACGACACGAGCACCACCAGCTATCCGCTATGGACCATCAATCACGACACCATCCGCTCGATGGTGGCGCAACGGCGGCATCGTCGCGCCGAAAGGCCCCGCCGGCTCGATGATCCTGTTCCACGGTTGCCTGGTGCACGCCTCGGGCTCCAACCTCTCGCCCTGGAACCGCGTGAGCGTGTACCTGTCGCTGTGCGCCGTTTCCAACCACATCCGCCGCTTCAAGCGTCCCGGCTACATCGCGCACCGCGACTTCACGCCGATCCGGTGCCTGCCCGACGATTGCCTGCGCAAGCACTACGACGTGCCGCTGCCCTGGAAGAACGGCACGCCGGCCGAAGAGCTGCAGGGCGTGCTGAAAGCGGCCTGACGTGAATCTCTACGCCAAGCTGCAGCACCGCGAGGCGCAAGGCAAGCCCCTGCGCCTCGGCGTCATCGGCGCGGGCAAGTTCGCGGCGATGTACATCGCGCAGGTGCCGCGCACGCCGGGCGTGCACCTGGTGGGCATCGCGGACCTGAATCCCGCGAACGCGAGAGCGAACCTGGATCGCACCGGCTGGACCGCGGCTCAGTACGGCGCGGCCTCTCTGGACGCCGCGCTGAAGGAGCGCCGCACGCTACATCGGCGAAGACTGGCGCGCGCTGGTCTCGCATCCGGCGATCGACATCGTCATCGAGGCGACCGGCAATCCGGTCGCCGCCGTCGAGCACGCGCTGGAAGCCTTCCGCCACGGCAAGCACGTGGTGATGGTGACGGTGGAGGCCGACTGCTTCTGCGGGCCGATGCTGGCGAAGAAGGCGGCGGAGGCGGGCGTGGTGTACAGCCTCGCCTACGGCGACCAGCCGGCGCTCATCTGCGACCTCGTGGACTGGGCGCGCGCCGCCGGCTTTCCGGTGGTCGCCGCGGGACGCGGCCACAAGTGGCTGCCGCACTACGCGCAGTCCACGCCCGAGACGGTCTGGGGCTACTACGGCCTGACGCCCGAGCAGGCGAGGATCGGCGGCCTCAACCCGAAGATGTTCAATTCCTTCCTCGACGGCTCCAAGCCCGCCATCGAGACGAGCGCGGTGTGCAACGCCACCGGCCTCACGCCCGCGCCGGGTGGCCTCACGTATCCCGCGGGCAGCGTCGACCAGATTCCCAACCTGATGCGGCCGCGCGCCGAAGGCGGCGTGCTGCACCACAAGGGGCAGGTGGAGGTGGTGTCTTCGCTGCAGCCGGACGGCACGCCGATCGAGTACGACATCCGCTTCGGCGTGTGGGTGGCGTTCGAAGGCGAGAGCGACTACATCCGCCGCTGCTTTGCCGAGTACGGCGTGAAGACCGACGACAGCGGGCGCTACGCGTGCCTTTACAAGCGCTGGCACCTCATCGGGCTGGAAGTGGGCATCTCGGTCGCGTCGGTTGGGCTGCGCGGCGAGCCCACGGGCTGCGCGACGGGATTCCGCGCCGATGCGGTCGCCACCGCGAAGCGCGCGCTGAAGCCCGGCGAGCTGCTGGACGGCGAGGGCGGCTACACCGTGGTCGGCAAGCTGATGCCGGCGCAGGATTCGCTTGCGCAGGGCTGCCTGCCGCTCGGCCTCGCGCACGGCTGGAAGGTGCTCAAACCAGTCGCTGCGGGCCAGGCGCTGCGCTGGCCGGATGTGGCGATCGACGAGAACGTCACCGCGGTCAGGCTGAGACGCGAAATGGACACGCTGTTCCGGTCCTCCGAGCGCCACGCGGCGTGACCGGCAGGCCAGCGCTTCTTGCCGGAATTCTGCTGATCAGTTGCGCTCCGGCGCTTGCCCAACTCGAGCAAGGGGCGTTTGCCAGCTGCGCCGATATTCCCGGGGATGCGGAACGCCTGGCGTGCTACGACAAGGCCACCGCCAACCGGCCGGCCGCGCCCGGTGATGCCCCGGTCGTGTCGCCGGGGAAACCTCCGGCCGAGTCGTCGCTCCTAGGCGAAGCCTGGGCCCTGGATCCGGACAGCGCGAGGATCGACCTCAGCCTCTACCAGCCGAATTACCTCCTGCTCGCGCGCTACACGGATCGGGTCAACTCCGCGCCGTTCGCAGGGACCGCCAGCCCCGCCACGTCCGGCGAGACGATTGATGACGTCGAGGCGAAGTTCCAGTTGAGCTTCAAGGCGCGAGTAGCCAGCGCGTTCGAACGGCGCCTGGGCATCTGGGTCAGCTATACGCAGCAGAGCCAGTGGCAGGTCTACAACTCGGAGGCGTCGCGGCCGTTCCGGGAAACCAACTACAGCCCCGAGGCGCTCGTCCTGTGGGACCCGCGGACGGAGATCTTCGGCCTGCGCTGGCGCCTGGCCGGGGTGTCCCTCACCCACCAGTCGAATGGCCGCGCCGAGCCGCTGTCGCGCAGCTGGAACCGCATCATCGGCCAGTTCGGCCTCGAGCGCGGCGCCTTTGCGCTGATGCTGCGGCCATGGGCGCGGATCAAGGAAGACCCGACCAAGGACGACAATCCGGATATCACGACCTACCTGGGCCATGGCGACCTGACGATGCTGTACAAGTGGCACCATCACAGCGTCAACCTCATGCTGCGCGGTGGCAAGGGGGCGGTACAGGCCAATTGGACCGGCCCTCGCTGGCTTGGACCCCTGAAGGGCTACGTGCAGGTGTTCTCCGGCTACGGCGAGAGCCTCATCGACTACAACTGGCGGCAGACGACCGTCGGCGTCGGTGTTGCCCTCAACGACCTGTTTTAGGCGGATGCGAGGCTGGCTGGCGCCGGCCGAGGGACTGCAGGTACTTGTACATCTCGGTGTGGTCGGCCCCTGCGGGCAACGCGCGCTCGGCGTCGCGCCAGTGCTTGCGCGTCTGCTTCAGGTAGGGCGCGGGCACCCGGGTGTCCACCGACAGCTGCGCCGCGATGCCGACGTCTTTCGCCATCAGCGCCAGCGTGAAGCCGGACGCAAACGCGCGAGTGAAGATCTGCTGGGGGATCTTGCGCTCGGTCGTGCTGTTCTTCCCGGTGGAGGCGTTGATCACGTCCACCAGCGTCTTCGGATCGAGGCCGAAAGCCTTGCCGATCAGCAGGGCCTCGAACCCGGCGATGGTGCCGGCGGCGCCCAGGTAGTTGTTCAGCGCCTTGGTGGCATGGCCGGCGCCAGTGCCGCCGCAGGCAAAGATCTGCGTGCCCATCCTGGCCAGAACCGGCCTGACCCTGGCGATGTCCTGCTTCCTGCCGCCGGCCATGATCGCCAGCGTGCCGTCGCGCGCCTTGGCCACGGCGCCGGAAACCGGCGCGTCCACCATGGCGATGCCCTTCGTCGCCAGCTTCCTCGCCAGCCGGCGGGTGGTGGCCGGGTCCGAAGAGCTCATGTCGACCACGACGGCGCCGCGGCGCAGGCCGGGCAGGGCCGCTTGGACGGCGTGCTCGACAGCCTTGCCGTCCGGCAGCATGGTGATCAGCACATCGGCGCCCGTGGCGGCATCGCTCGCCGAAGCGCAGTTGCCCTTCTTCGCCTGGTCCCACGTCCGCAGCCGGAAGCCGGCGCGTTGCAGGTTCGCCGACATGAGGCTGCCCATGCGGCCCAGACCGATGAAGCCGACGATCATGCGCCGATCCCCGGTGCCGACGGGCGCGTGCGAATCGACCGCGGGCGCACTAGACGCCGCGCTCCTTGAATACTTCCTTTGCGCAGCGGAACGCCACCACCGCCGACGGCACGCCGCAGTAGATCGCCACCTGCAGGAACACTTCGCGGATCTGCTCCTTGGTGAGGCCATTGTTGAGCGCGCCGTTGATGTGGAGCTTCAGCTCGTGCTCCTTGCCGAGCGCCGAGAGCATGGCGAGGTTCAGCATCGAGCGCGTCTTGCGCTCGAGGCCCGGCCGGTTCCAGATGTCGTTCCAGCAGTAGGTGTTGAGCAGGTCCACGAACGGCTTGTTGAAATCGTCGGACGCGGCCATTGCCTTGTCCACGTATTCGGCGCCGAGCACTTCGCGTCGCGTCTTCAATCCCTGGTCGAACCGCTCCTTGTGGCCACGCTTGTCCATGCTGGTCTCCGTTCTAGATGAGGTCTTCGTAGCGGATGCCCGCCCGCCTGAGCAGGGCATCGAAAGGCAGACCGCCGGGGCGCGGCCCCGCGCGGAACACCTGCGTGCGCGCCGGCGTCTCGTCGAGCACGCGCTGCGCGATCGGCAGATTGTCGCCGCGCATGGCGTCGGTCGCCACCTGGATTTCGCAGGCGCGCTGCAGCGTCCAGTAGGTCGAGTACGCCTCGGGGATGCCGGGGCAGGCCACCAGCAGGCCGTGGTTGCGCAGGATGAGGATCGCCTTGTCGCCCAGGCTCCGGACGAGTCGCGGCTGCTCCGCGGTGTCCGTCGTCACGCCTTCGAAGTCGTGGTAGGCCACCTGGCCGTAGAGCACCGCGCTGTAGAAGTTGTCGAAGCGCAGGCCGTCCTTCTTGGTGGCCACCGCGCTGCCGGCGGTGGTGTGCGTGTGGATGATGCAATGGGCGTCCTCGCGCGCGGCATGGATGGCGCTGTGGATGACGAAGCCCGCCCGGTTGACGGGGTACTTCGAGCCGTCCACCGTCTCGCCGGCGAGGTTCACCTTGACGAGGTTGGTGGCGGTGACCTCGCTGTAGTTGAGGCCGTAGGGGTTGATCAGGTAGTGCCGCTCCGCGCCCGGCACGCGCGCGGTGATATGGTTGTAGATCGACTCGGTCCAGCCCAGCCAGTCGAACGCGCGGTAAAGCGCCGCCAGCTCGAGGCGGATCTGCCACTCCTCGCCGCTCATCGCCTCCGGCTTCAGGCGCAGCAGCCTCTCGCTCAGGTCCATGGCGTGTACCTCCTCAAGCCAGCGAATATATCCGCTTTCGCGAGCGCCACAGAAGGGTCCCCGCGATCGCCATGTTGAGCAGGTTCCAGGCAATGCCGTTGAGGAACGCCGCGCGATAGGAGCCCGTCCAGTCGAAGATCACGCCGGACATCCAGCCACCCAGCGCCATGCCGAAGAGCGTCGCGGTCAGCACGATGCTGACCGTGGTGCCGGCGACCTTCGGGCTGAAGTACTCGCGCACGATGATCGCGTAGGAGGGCACGATGCCGCCCTGGAACAGGCCGAAGAGGGCGGAGGCGACGTAAAGCGACGTCAGGCCTTCGGCGGGCAGGAACAGCGCCAGCGCGATGCCTTGCAGCGTCGAGCCGAGGAGGAGCGTGCGCAGCCCGCCGATGCGGTCGCAGATCCAGCCGGAGGCGAGCCGGCTGACGATGCCGAAGCCGAGCATCAGCGACAGCATTTCGGCGCCGCGCGCCGCCGCGAAACCCATGTCGCCGCACAGCGCGACGATGTGCACCTGGGGCATGGACATCGCCACGCAGCAGGCGACGCCGGCGGTGCACAGCAACCCGAGCAGCAGGGCCGAAGGCATATGCACCGAGCGCGGCGCGTTGCCGGCAGGGCTGCCGGGCGCGGCGGCGGGGAGCACCGGCGGCTTGCGCCTGAGAACCAGCGCGAGCGGCAGCATCGCCGCGATGCAGAAGATGCCTACGCCGACGTAGGTCTGGCGCCAGCCCCAGGCATCGAAGTAGTGCTGCACGACGGGCGGCCATAGCGCGCCGCCGAGATAGTTTCCGCTCGCGCAGATGGCGACCGCGATGCCGCGCCGCCGGTGGAACCAGAGCGACGTGTCGGCGACGAGCGGCGCAAAGGTGGCCGAGCAGCCGAGAAAACCGATGAGCAGGCCCTGCGCGAGCGCGAACTGCCACAGGCTGCCGGCATAACCCGCCGCGATGAAGCCCAGGCCCAGGCACAGCGTTCCGATCAGCACCGGCACGATGACGCCGAAGCGGTCGGCGAGCCGCCCCATGAGGATGCCGCCCAGCCCGAAGCCGATCATGGTCAGCGTGTAGGGGAGCGAGGCGTCCGAGCGCGCCACGCCGAATTCCGCCTGCACGGGCGGCAGCGCGACGGTCACGATGTACATGCCCGCGCCGCCCAGCGTCATCAGCGCGAGCGACGCGGCGAGCCGCAGCCACGCGTAGCCGGATTCCGCTTCGGAGCGCACGGACACGGAACGGCGCTAGGAGGCGGGCCGGAAGACCAGGAAGTACTGGTGCGGCAGGAAGCGGTGCTCGGCAGCGAGCGCGTGGCCCGCGGCCTTCATCTCGGCCTTGACCGTGCCGGGCGCGACGCGCACTGCGGGCGGCGGGCCCTGCGGCGACTCCAGCGTGAAGTCGATGATGGCGATGCGCCCGCCCGGCCGCAGCGACTGGCTCAGCTTGCGGAAGTAGCGCGCCCGGTCCTCAATGTGGTGGTAGACGTCGACGATCAGGATCAGGTCGACCTTTTCCGGCAGGCGCGGATCATCCGGCGCGCCTGCGACGGCGACGAGGTTGCGCAGGCCTTCGCGCTTGGCCCGCTCCGTCAGGTAGCGGACCATGTCGGGCTCGATGTCCACCGCATAGACGCGTCCCTGCGGCACCATGTTGGCGAGCCGCGCCGAGAAATAGCCGGTGCCGGCGCCGAGGTCGGCGACGCGCGCATCGGGCTTGAGCGCAAGGGCCTGGATGACCTCGTGCGGCTTCTGCCAGGCGTCGCGCTCGGGGTCGTCGAAGACGTGCGACCACTTCTCGGCGTCCTTGAACGTGTGCTGGTGCGTGTGCGGGGTTTGCGCTGCGGCGGGGCTCGCCAGCAGCACGGCGCAGAAGGCGACGAGGGTGAGGCGCATCGCGCGCATGGTAACTGCTTTGCGCATGACCCCGGCGGCGCGAGGCTGGCAATTTCGCGCTGCCAGCGTCACCGGGCCCGGGCGGCGAGCAGGCTCGAAACCAATGCCGCCAACGTGGGCTCGCCCGCGTCCGCGTAGCCGTAGCGCGCACGGATGACGGGCCGCGCAATGCCGCCCAGCCGCGCCAGATCCACGGGAGTGGCCGCGATCACCAGCTCCGCCGCGCTGGCGTTGATGGTCGCGCGCAGCTCGGCCAACTGGGGCTCGTCGTACCCCAACGCAGGCAGCACCGGGCCGATATGCGGGTGCGCGGCGTACATGCGGCGCAGCCCCGGCGTCGCCGAAGCCCGGGGGTCGACGATTTCCACGCCGCGCAGGTTGCGCACCGCGACGTAGCCGGCGCCGTAGGGCATGCCGCCATGCGTGATGGTCGGTGCATCCTCGACAATGAGCACGCGCTTGCCTTCGACGCTGCGTGGTTCGTCCAGTGTCACGGGCGAAGCCGCGCGCACGATCTGCGCGGCGGGGTTTACGAGCGCGATCGCGGCCTGCATGCGCGCCAAATCGGCCTGCGGCGCCGCATCGACCTTGTTGATCACGACGATGTCCGCCATGCGCAGCACGGCCTCGCCCGGGTGGTGCGTCGCGAGCTGATCGGGCCGCAGCGCATCGCACATCACCACGTGCACCGTGGGCTCGATGAACGGGAAATCATTGTTGCCGCCATCCCAGAGCACGAGGTCGGACTGCCGCTCTGCGGCCTCGAGCACCGCCGCCGTGTCGACCCCTGCGAATACC
Organism: uncultured beta proteobacterium; assembly: GCA_963719995.1. GTDB lineage: Bacteria > Pseudomonadota > Gammaproteobacteria > Burkholderiales > SG8-39 > JAABQT01. The sequence goes on from CAVRDW010000001.1 coordinate 258,994, forward strand.
TCGCTCCCCGCGGCGATATGCGGCTCGTATTCCTCGCGCTCCTCCAGCGTGCAATGCGCCGCATCGAGATCGGCGAGCGTGCGAAAACTCTGCACCCGCTGCCGCAGCAGATCGCCATAGGGCATCGGGTGGCGCAGGACGGCCACCCTGCGGCCCGGCGCGCCCAGCGCCTTGGAGAGATAGCGGCTTGCCTGAGACTTGCCGCAGCCCGTGCGCACCGCCGAGACCGCAACCACCGGCTTGGCCGAGCGCAGCATGGTGGCGCGCGGGCCCAGGATCGAGAAATCCGCGCCTAGCGCGAGCGCGCGCGAGGCTAGGTGCATCACCTCCGCGTGCTCGACGTCGCTGTAGGCGAAGACCACCTGGCTGACGGCCTCGCGGCGGCAGATCGCCTCCAGTTCGCGCTCCGGCAGGATGGGAATGCCGTCGGCATAGCCTTCGCCGGCGAGAGCCGCCGGGTAGCGCCGGCCCTCGATGCCTGGAATCTGCGTGGCGGTGAAGGCGACGACGCGGACGGCGCGGTCGCCGCGGAACACGACGTTGAAGTTATGGAAGTCCCGGCCCGCGGCGCCGCAGATGACGACGCGGCGCGCAGGCGCTGTGATGCCCGGCTCCCGTTGCCCGCCCACGGTGTCCCAAGGTGAGTGGATCGACCGCGCGCCTGCCCGCAGGCGCGGCCAGGGCTACAGTTCGCCGCGCGTGACGGTGGCGCCGCGGATGGTGTGCTCCGGCAGCGGCACGCCCTTGATGAGCGCGTCGTCCACGGGAAACTGGATCGCCTTGATATTGGCCACCGGAAACGCGGTCAGCACGCCGTCGGCGACCACCAGCAGGTACGGGCTCTTCAGGAAATCCTCAAGCCGCAGCTGCCTGGCGGCGGCGTTGGCGGCCTGGTTGGGAAAGCCGAACGACACCTTGCTGCCATCGGTGAAGTGCACCGTGAGCGCACGGGTTGGCTCCATCGCGTCTCCTTCTTGTTGCGCCGGAATAGCGCTGCGTCGGATTCTAGCGCGGTCGCCCAGTCAGCAAACGCTGCCTGCGCCGCGGCGATTCGCAGCCCGATTTCCTGCTGCGCATGACACGTGACGCGAGCGGGCGCTCCCTCGGCCTCAGGTTTGCAGCGCAGAGCCGGGTGTGCGCGCATGGCGATTGAGGAGCGCGCGCGGCGCATGTATGAGCTTGAAGCAAGGGCGCACCGACAATGACGTTGCGGTCCCGATGAGTGCGCTGCCGCACATAAGCACCTGTTTTTCCTGGACTCCTTATACTTCCCGCACTCCGCTTTGGGCGGAGATGCCGAGTCGGGGAGTCATGAGGGCAAGAGCACGCGTGAGTACCGGGAATCGGATTCTTGCGAATTTGCCGCGCACGGACCTCGCGCGAATGATTCCGCATCTGGAACCCGTTGCGCTGACACTTGGAGAAGTGCTGTACGAACCCGGCGCCCTGATACGGCATTGCTATTTCCCGAACGACGGCGTCGTCTCGCTGCTCACCGTGGTGGCACCGCACAAGGCAGCGGAGGTCGGGATGGTTGGCGGCGAAGGCCTGGTGGGGACGTCCGCGGCCGTCGGCATCAAGGTGTCGCAGCTTCGCGCCGTGGTGCAAGGCGCCGGTTCGGCGATGCGGATGACGGCCGCGAGCCTGCGGAAGGAATTCGACGCGAGCATCTCGTTGCATCGCGGGGTGCTGCGCTTCACGCACGCGCTGATGAGCCAGATCGCGCAGACCGCCGTCTGCAACCGTTTTCACAATGCGGAGAAGCGTCTAGCGCGCTGGCTGCTGGTGACCCGCGACCGCCTGGGCTCGGAAAACTTCCAGCTGACGCACCAGTTCCTGTCGATGATGATCGGGGTGCGCCGCGTCGGCGTGACCCACGCGGCGGGCAGCCTCGCCAGGCGAAAGCTGATCACTTACAGCCGCGGCAATGTCCGCATACTGGACGTGAAGGGCCTCCAAGCCGCCTCGTGCGAATGCTATGGAGTGGTAAAGGCCATTTACGCGAGCACCTCCGGCGCCTGACCTGGCTTGGGCGGCGACTGCGGGAGAAGAAATGCCGGGCGCCGTCGGTGCGTGAGGAACGAAGCGGTTGGCTCCCCGACCAGGGCTCGAACCTGGGACCTGCGGATTAACAGTCCGTCGCTCTACCAACTGAGCTATCGGGGAATCGTGCGAGAGGCGGCATTCTAGAGATTTTTACGCGCCGCAGCAACGCAACGACCGTCTCAACCCGGCAGCAGGTAGAGGGTGATCGCGAACACGGAATAGACGGCCAGCAGTTGCACGCCGTTGAACCAGGCCGATTTGCCGGAGATCGCCACCAGCGCGGCGGTGAGCATGCTGATGAACACGGTCAGCACCTGCCCCGGCGTGAAGCTCAGGTCCATGGGCGCAGGCGCCACTACGTAGCTCAGGAGCGCGAGCACGGGCGCGACGAACAGCGCGATCTGCGCCGCGCTGCCCATGGCGATGCCCACGCTGAGGTCGAGGCGGTTCTTGCGGGCTGCTGAAATCGCAGTCATGGACTCGGCCGCGCCGCCAACCAGCGCCACGACCACGAAGCCCACGAACGCCGGCGACATACCGAGCGTCAGCGCTGCTTGTTGCACGGATTCGACGAAAACCTCGCTCACCAGCGCGATGAGCAACGTGGCGCCCGCGAGGCCCGCGATCGCCACGCCGAGCGGCCAGGGCTTGTCTTCGCCTTCCGCGGCATGGTCCTTGCCTGCGAAGAACTCGCGATGCGTGACGAGCGAGAACAGCAGGCCCAGCGCATAGATGGTAATCAGCAGGATCGACAGGCCGATGCTCAGGTGGGACATGAATTCCGGCGCCTCGATGCCCCTGGCCCCGACGAGCGCCGAAGGCACGATCAGCGTCACCGTGGCGAGCATCAGCATGTTGACCTGCAGGCGCGCGCCGAGCGGGTTGTATTCCTGAACGCGGTGGCGCAAGCCGCCGAGCAACAGCGCCGCTCCGAGCATGAACAGGGTGTTGGCCACGATGGCGCCCGCAATGGATGCCTTGACCAGTTCGAACATGCCCGCGCGCAGGGCCGTGATGGCGATCACCAGCTCGGTGAGGTTGCCGAGGGTGGCGTTGAGCAGGCCGCCGATGGCGTCGCCGGTCTTCGAGGCGACGGCCTCGGTCGAATGGCTGAGCAGGGCGGCGAGCGGCACGATGGCCGCGACGGAAAGGAAGAACAGCAGCGTGTGCGACTTCGGCGCCAGGTGCTCCGCGATGAGCACGACCGGCGCCAGCACCAGCAGCCAGAAGATGGGCGTCTTGCGCATTTCCTGCAGGATTCGGTTCATGTCGGCCTAGAGTTGCGATTCGATCGGCAACCAGGACAGGAGGCCCGCCCCGAGCCGGCGCCAGAAGCTCGCACCGGGGTCGCTGTCGTAGCGTATCTCGCGTCCGTCTTCCAGCGCGATCCATTCTACGCGCCTGCCGGAGCCCGCTGCGTCCCCCGGCGCCAGCGCCAAACGATAGGCCGAGCCGCGCAGATCGGCATCGAGCCGCTGCACAAAGGCGCGCGCCATCTCGGGCATCTCGAGGATGACGCCGATCTCGGTGTTCAGGAACAACGAGCGCGGATCGAGGTTCATCGAACCGACGAACAGGGTGCGCCGGTCGGCGACGAAGGTCTTGGCATGCAGCGCCGCGCGCGAGGACCCGCTCACGCCATGCGCCGTGTCGGTGCGCTTGGCCGCCGCATCCTGTTTCTGGGCCGCGCCCGGCTTGAGCTCATAGAGCTCGACGCCCGCCTCGAGCAGGGGCTTGCGATAGCGCTGGTAGCCGGAATGCACCGAGACGACGTCCGTCGAGGCGAGCGAGTTGGTGATGATCCGCACCTTCACGCCGCGCTGGCGCAGCCGCCGCAGGGACTCCACGCCTTCCTTGCCGGGCACGAAGTAGGGCGACAGCACCAGCAGTTCCGATTCGGGCGGCGCCACTTCGCTGCGCAGCCTGGACTGCAGGTGGGTTGCCTGCTGCGTCGGAGCGGACTCGATCTTCTGCGGATCGTCGAACACCATGCGGGCATCGCCCCAGAAGTACTCCACGGCGTAGGCGCGCAGCCGCGCCGCGAGCGGGCTCCTGAGCAGGGCTTGTGCGTACGGCCCGTCCTTCTGCGATTCGACGAACGCGTGGAGCGCCGCGCGCGCCTGCGCGACCGCCTGCGCGTCCGGCTGGCCGCGTGCGAGCGCCTCGATCGGGTAGACCATGGCGCTGTTCCAGTACAGGTCGAATGCCCCGGATACCTGCGCCACCACCGGCCCGACCGCGACGACGTCGAAGTCGCGCATCTCCACGTCCTCGCGCGCCGCGAAGTACTCGTCGCCGATGTTGCGGCCGCCGACAATGCCCATCTGGTTGTCGGCGGTGAACGACTTGTTGTGCATGCGGCGGTTCGTGCGCTCGAATTCGGCGAGCAAGCCGAGGGTGCGCGCGCCGCGCATCGCCAGGGGGTTGAACAGGCGCACCTCGACGTTGGGATGGGCGTCGATCATGAGCAGGTCGGCGTCCTTGGCGGCGGTGCCGACGTCGTCGAGCAGCAGGCGCACGCGCACGCCGCGATCAGCCGCGCGCAGCAGCGCGTCGACCAGAAGCTTGCCACTGACATCGCCATGCCAGATGTAGTACTGGAGGTCGAGGCTGCGTTCAGCGGCCTCGGTGAGCACGACGCGGGCGACGAACGCGTCGAGTCCGCTCGCCAGGGGGAAGGAGCCCGAGCGCGGCGCGTGCCGCGCAAGCAGCGGGGCGAGCGCATGCGCGAGACGCGTGTTTCCCGTGTCGCTCAGCGCGTAGCTTTCTTTGCGCGGATAGTCCGTCGGCAGGTTCATGCAGCTGGCCAGAGCGGCGCTGAGCAACAGGCAGGTCAATCCATGCTGCGCGTTGCGGAGCATCGGCGCAACTATAGCGCCTGAGCCGCTATACTGTGGCGGCCAATCGCGCCCGTCCGTCCATGAGCCACCAGCCAGAAGACGTTGCTGCGGCCGTCCTCTCGCCGTTCGAGCGCGGGGCCGAGGTCATCTTCGGCATCCTGATGGCGATCTCGGTGACGGCTGCGGCGGGGATCACCTCTGGCGGAGACGCCGATGCGCGCACGCTGATGATCGCGGCGCTCGGCTGCAATCTGGCATGGGGGCTCATCGATGGCGTGATCTACCTGCTGCAGCTGCAGTTCGAGCGCCATCGCGTGCACCGCATGGTCCTGGAGCTGCGCGAGCTCAAGGCCGAGGAGGCGTTCCGCGCAGCGCGTCGCGGCCGAGGTGCCGCCGCTCGTCGCGCAGGCCATGACTGCCGATTCCTACGCCTACATCCGCCGGGCCGCGCAGGCCTACGCGCGCCGGAGGCCCGCATTCTGGTCGCGCCAGGAAGTTGCAGCCGCAGGGCTCATCTGCGCGCTGGTCTTCGGCTCCACGTTTCCCCTCGTGGTGCCCTTCATGGTGATGCAGGATCCCGTACTGGCGCTGCGTGCGTCGCATGCGATCGCCGTGGCCATGCTGTTCTTCCTCGGCTGGAAGCTTGGACGCTGGTCCGGGGCTTCGCCCCTCGGGTCGGGCGCGTTGCTCGCCATGGGCGGCGTCGTGCTCGCCGTCCTGTGCGTGGCGCTGGGCGGATGAAAGCGGCGCTCGCGCTGCTGCTTGCCCTGGGGGCGGCGGGCGCTGCGCGGAGCGAAGGCGACACGATGGAACGGGGCGCGCAGGCCGATGCGAGCATCGGGGAGCGCCTCAAGGCGAGTGCGCGCACCATAGAGGGCACGGATACCCGCTACCTCATCGCCGGATACCTTCAGCTCGATGGGCTCTGGACCCGCCGCGAGTTGGGCGGGGACGAGAAGGATACCTTTCTCGCCTCGGCGATCCCGTTCGGCGCCGCGGACCAGGACACGCGCCTCGGTGTCCGTGCCTCCCAGTTCAACGCCATCGCGCATACGCCCACGCCATGGGGCGGCTTCACGGCGCATGCGCAAGCGGACCTCTTCGCCTACGACGAGGGGACGAAGCTGAATCTCACCCAGCTCGCGCTGCACTTCGGCGAATGGCTGAAGGTGGGCAAGACCTACACGACGTTCATGGACGACACCGCCTGGCCCTCCACGCTCGACTACAACGGTCCGAGCGGCGCCGTGTTCGTGCGCCAGTTCGTCGTGCGCGGCGGCGTGCCGATCGGCGAGGGACTGCGGCTCGAGGCGGCCCTCGAAGATCCCCAGGCGGATGCGCAGGCGGGCGGACCGAATTTCAGCGCCTCGGCGAGCGCCGAGCGTCCCGACATCGTGGCACGGCTGCGTTACGAGGGCGAGCGGCTGCACGCGCAGATTGCCGGCCTCTCGCGCTCGGTGACCTACTCGGCGCAGCTCGCGTCGCTCGCAAGCGTGCGCCGGACCATTTCGGGCTACGGCGTCAGTGCCTCGGCGGCGCTGCAAATCGGCGAAGGCGACCGGCTGCTCGTGCAGTGGAACGAGGGCGAGGCGATCGGCCGCTATTTCAACGACGGCCTGAGCAGCCTCGGCGCGGTCTACGACGCCGGCGGCTCCCTCGAGCCACTCAAGCTCACGGGCGCGTATCTCTACTACGAGCGCACGTGGGCCGAGCGCTGGACCACGACAGCCGGGGTGAGCGCGCTGCGCACGCGCAGTGAAGGCCTGCGGCCAGCTGCCGATCTCCAGCGCATCGAGTATGTGTCGGCGAACCTCGTGCACCGGTTGCGCACGAACCTCTTTCTCGGTGCGGAGGCCCTGTGGGGCAGGGCGGAGCGCGTGGATGCGACGCGGGCGGACGACAGCCGCATCCAGCTTACGGCCCGGTACTACCTCTATTAGGGCCGCTTGCCGAGCGTCTCGCGGGCGGCGCGGGGCGGCCGGCGCTCAGCGCAGCACGCGCGCGATCGCCTCGGCCACGTAGTCGATGTTCTTCGCGTTGAGCGCGGCGACGCAGATGCGCCCGGTCTCGATCGCGTAGATGGAATACTCCGCGCGCAGGCGCTCGACCTGCGCCTTGGTCAGGCCGGTGTAGGAGAACAGGCCGTTCTGGCGCAGCACGAAGGACCAGTCGGCGCCCGGCACGCGCTTGCCGATGCCGTCGACGAGCGCCTTGCGCATCGCCTTGATGCGCTCGCGCATGCCGCCGAGCTCCTGCTCCCACAGCGCGCGCAGCTCGGGCGTGGTGAGCACGCGCGCGACGATGTCGCTGCCGTGCGTCGGCGGGTTCGAGTAGTTGGCGCGCACGATGCGCTTGACCTGCGAGAGCGCGCGCGCCGCCTCGTCGGCGCTGCCGGCCACCAGGCTGAAGGCGCCCACGCGCTCGCCGTAGAGCGAGAGCGACTTGGAGAAGGAGCTCGACAGGAACACGGGCGACGTGGCGCCCGCGAACAGGCGTGCCGCGTAGGCGTCGGCATCGATGCCGTCGCCGAAGCCCTGGTAGGCGAGATCGAGGAACGGCACCAGGCCGCGCGCGCGCACCACGGCCAGCACCTTCTGCCATTGCTCCGGCGCGAGGTCGACGCCGGTCGGGTTGTGGCAGCAGCTGTGCAGCACGACGATGTCCCCCGCCGGCAGCCCCTGGAGCGCGGCCAGCATCGGCTCGAAGCGCAGTCCGCGCGTGGCCGGGTCGAAGTAGGGGTAGGTGCCGACCTTGAAGCCGGCGCCCTCGAAGAGCGCGCGGTGGTTCTCCCAGCTCGGCTCGCTGATCCAGACCTGGGCGCCCGGCGAGAGCAGCCTGAGGAAGTCGGCGCCGATCTTGAGGCCGCCGGTGCCGCCGAGCGCCTGCACCGTGATGGCGCGCTTGTCCTTCAGCGCCGGGGCGTCCGCACCGAACACGAGCGCCTGCACGGCCTGGTCGTAGGCTGCAGTCCGTCGATCGGCAGGTACGGCTTGGGCGCGCCCGACTGCACGCGCTGCTGCTCGGCGCGCCGCACGCACTCCAGCAGCGGCACCTTGCCGTTCGTCGTCGTAATACACGCCCACGCCGAGGTTCACCTTGCCCGGGTTCTGGTCCGCGACAAAGAGCTCGGTGATGCCGAGGATCGGATCCTTCGGCGCCATCGGCACCGCGGCGAGGAGGGAGGGGGAGTGAGGCGCGTTCATCGTGCTAGCATCGATCGTTTCTCCAGGCGAAATTCTACCCGTGGCGGCGACTTTCCCCAACAGCCCGTACCGGCTGCACCAGCCGTTCGCGCCGTCGGGCGACCAGCCGGAGGCGATCGAGCAGCTCGTCGAGGGGATGCGCGACGGCCTCGCCTTCCAGACGCTGCTCGGCGTCACCGGCTCGGGCAAGACCTACACCATGGCCAACGTCATCGCGCAGCTGGGGCGGCCGGCGCTGGTGCTGGCGCCGAACAAGACGCTGGCGGCGCAGCTCTACTCGCGAGTTCCGCGAGTTCTTCCCCGAGAACGCGGTCGAGTACTTCGTCTCCTACTACGACTACTACCAGCCCGAGGCCTACGTGCCGGCGCGGGACCTGTACATCGAGAAGGATTCCTCGATCAACGAGCACATCGAGCAGATGCGCCTGTCGGCCACCAAGTCGCTGCTCGAGCGGCGCGACTGCGTGATCGTGGCCACGGTGTCGGCGATCTACGGCATCGGCGACCCCTCCGAGTACCACGGCATGATCCTGCACCTGCGCCAGGGCGAGAAGAGCTCGCCAGCGCGACGTGATCGCGCGGCTGGTGGCGATGCAGTACGAGCGCAACGAGCTCGATTTCCGCCGCGGCACCTTCCGCGTGCGCGGCGACGTGATCGACGTCTTCCCCGCGGAGCACGCCGAGCACGCGGTGCGCATCACGCTGGCCGAGGACGAGATCGAGCAGCTGCAGATCTTCGATCCCGCTGACCGGGCGCGTGCTGCACGCGCTGCGCGCGCTTCACGGTGTACCCGTCGAGCCACTACGTGACGCCGCGCGAGACGACCTTGCGCGCCATCGAGGCGATCAAGGCCGAGCTGCGCGAGCGCATCGAGTTCTTCCAGAAAGCCGGCCGCCTGGTGGAGGCGCAGCGGATCGAGCAGCGCACGCGCTTCGACCTGGAGATGCTCGTCGAGCTGGGCTTCTGCAAGGGCATCGAGAACTATTCGCGCCACCTCTCCGGCCGCAAGGCGGGCGAGCCGCCGCCGACGCTGATCGACTACCTGCCGCCGGACGCGCTGATGTTCATCGACGAGAGCCACGTCACCATCGGCCAGCTCGGCGGCATGTACAAGGGCGACCGCTCGCGCAAGGAGAACCTGGTCGAGTACGGCTTTCGCCTGCCCTCGGCGCTGGACAACCGGCCGCTGCGCTTCGACGAGTTCGAGCGGGTCGTGCGGCAGACGGTCTTCGTCTCTGCGACGCCCGGCGGACTACGAGCGCGGGAAGTCCGCGCAGGTGGTGGAGCAGGTGGTGCGCCCGACCGGGCTGGTCGACCCGCAGGTGAGGTGCGGCCCGCCGCGACGCAGGTGGACGACCTGATGTCGGAGATACACGACCGCGTGCAGAAGCACGAGCGCGTGCTGGTGACGACGCTGACCAAGCGCATGGCCGAGGAACTGACCGAGTACCTCGCCGAGCACGGCATCAAGGTGCGCTACCTGCACTCGGAGGTCGACACGGTGGAGCGCGTCGAGATCATCCGCGACCTGCGCCTGGGCGAGTTCGACGTGCTGGTGGGCATCAACCTGCTGCGCGAGGGCCTCGACCTGCCGGAAGTGTCGCTGGTGGCGATTCTCGACGCCGACAAGGAAGGGTTCCTGCGCTCGGAGCGCTCGCTGATCCAGACCATCGGCCGCGCGGCGCGCCACCTCAACGGCTCAGCCATCCTGTATGCCGACGTGATGACCGATTCCATGCGGCGGGCGATCGGCGAAACCGAGCGCCGGCGCAACAAGCAGCTCGCCTACAACGTGCAGCACAAGATCACGCCCATCGGCGTCACCAAGCGCATCAAGGACCTGATCGACGGCGTCTACGACGCGGAGGACGCTGCCACCGAGCGCAAGGCCGCGCAAGAGGAGGCGCGCTACGAGGCGATGAGCGAGAAGCAGGTCGCCCGCGAGATCCGCCGCCTCGAAAAGGACATGGTGGCGCATGCGCGCAACCTCGAGTTCGAGAAGGCGGCGGCACTGCGCGACCGCCTCGCCGAGCTCAAGCGGCGCGTGTTCGGCGTCGCCCTGCAGTCGGAATAGCGCACGCTGGGTACGCCAGCGCACAGTCCGGGCCGTGCCATTGTGGTTAGCGGGCCGCTGCCCCATACTCGGGCCGCGGCGGCATCCCGCTGGGAAAAAAGCGGGAGCCTGCGCGCACAAGGGGGGAACCGTGAAGGCGTGCGTGGCGGCAGTGCTCCTGCTCTTCGGCGCGAAATGTCTTGCCCAGGGCTATCCCGAGAGCGAAGCGGCGGCCGCGTGGCGCGCCCTCGCCTCGAGCTACGTGCGCCAGGCGCTCAAGGACCGCGCGGTGGACCGGGATCCCGCGTTGAACGCCCGCGTGGATGCCGTGATGGCGGCGGTTGGCGCGGCGGTGGCCGCCGTCGATGCACGCTATGCCGGCGCCACCTGGAGGGCCATCCTGATCGAGGACTTCGGCCACGGCGCGGCGGCGTTCCCGGGGCAGACCATCCTCATGGACGCGAAATTCGTGCGGCGGCTGGAGCTCGGCGACGAGGAGCTGGCGCTGATCCTCGCCCACGAAGCGGCGCATGTCCTCGCCGGGCATGCCTTGGAGAAGCTCTCATTCATGGCGGAGGTCGTCGGGCGGGAGAAGGTGCCCACCGCGAGCCTGGCGTTGCGCGAGTTCCTCGCGCGGGACTCCTACGCCGTGGCGTTCCAACCGAAGGCGCGGCAGCAGGAGCGCGAGGCGGACCGGCTGGGGGCGGCGATCTTCTTTGCCGCCGGCTACGATGCGCAGCGGGCCCTGGTGCTGTTCGACAAGCTGGCGCAGCTGGAAAGCGGCGAGGAGCGTCTCAATCCGGGGTCGCATGATTCCGCAGAGGCGCGCAAACAGGCGATCGTGCAGGTCCTCGAGGAGCTGCAGCGGCTGCAGGCCAGCCGCGGCTCCGGGGAACGGTAGAAACTGGCTGCGCTCAGCGCAGGCCGAGGAACGACAGTAGCGCGAGGACGATGACGACCGCGCCGACGATGTAGACGATGCTGTTCATGAGCTGGTCCTTTGTGTGAAGCCGTACTGTGTCACTTCCAGCCCCGGCGTTCGGTGCGACAGCGCGCACTGTCAGAGCTTTTGTGCGGTGGCGCGGCCTTCTGCGTTGACGAAAACCCGGTAGCGATTGCCGTCCTTGCAGATCGCGATGTGGTCGTTGTCGCCCTGTCGTTTGGCGCTGACCACTTCGCCGCATGGCATGGCCAGCAGCATGAGGACGGCGGTCAGGTCCTTCAGCAGCGCGGGGTCGTCTGCGGCCGGCACGGGCGCCGCGGCGAGCATGGCGAAAGGGAACAGCAGGGCCGCAGCCCGGGCTTTGATGGACACGACGCTTCTCCTTCGGTCAGGCGAGCGCATTGAATTTCACCGGGTCGACGAGGATCCCCCAGATCGCTTCGCGCGAGCCCGAGATCATGCGCGCCAGGGAGGGATCGCCGTCCTGGAGGACGGCGAGCACCTTCAGCACCAGCATGTCGTACGGCTGACGCAGCGCGCTGACGCCGCTTGCGCCACCGCTCTGGTGATATGCCCGGACCTGCTGCAACAGGTCATCCATCTGGTTCTTGAGCGCCAGCTTGGTGAACACGCCGATGGCGTCGGTGCTGCGCAGGCGCTCCTTCAGGGCCGCAACGTCCAGCGTTGGTGCTGGCGCGGGCTTGGCGGCCGCGCTCTTGGCCCGCGCGGCCTGGGTCGGCTTGACGCCCGTGGGTGCGATGACCGCGGGTGCCGTGGAAGGCTTCGACGGAGCCGGCGGCGCGTCGACGACGGTGGCGCAGCCCGCCACGACGGCGAGCAAGCCGACCACTGCGCGACGCATGCCGTGCACGGCAAGACGTCCGTGACGAGCGATGGCCGTCGGGCGGCTAGCGCTTGGCGACCAGGATACCCACCAGCAGGCCGGCCGTAGCCGCGACGCCGACCGCGGACCACGGGTTGTCGTGCACGTAGCCATTGACGGCGGCTGCGCTTTCCCGGGTCTTGTCGTACATCGGCTGCGACGCGTCCGCCAGCGCGATCTTGGCGCGCGACACCTTTTCCTCGAACTTCGCCCGCGCCGTCGCGAGGCCTTCGCCCGACATCGTCGCTGCGGCTTTCAGCAGATCCTCGCTGTCGGCGATCATGGCCCTGAAATCGGCGGCGATCCTGCTGCCGGCCCGGTCGAACTCCTTCACTGACTGAATGGTCATGGCTGTCTCCTGGGTTTGAAACTCATGGTGCCGCGGGGGCCAGCGTGCGCCAGTCCTCGTTCTCCCACGGCCGCGCGGCTGCCTTACCGGACATCTCATAGCGGCGCGCGGCCTCGTCCCAGTCGGCGATCGCCCACCAGGCATTGAGGTAATCGAGCCGCCGGTTCTCGTGCTTCAGGTAATAGGCATGTTCCCAGACGTCGTTGACCAGCACCGGGAAATGACCCTGCGTCAGCGGGTTCTCGTGGCCGCTGGTGGTGGTCACCTGCAGCTTGCCGCCGTCCCTCTGCGCGCGCGACGAGCCACACCCAGCCGGAGCCGAACACCTTGTTGCCCGCTTCGGCGAAGCGCGCCTTGAGCTGCGTGAAACTGCCGAAGTCGCGCTTGATCGCGTCGGCGAGCGCGCCGGTCGGCTCGCCGCCGCCGCCGGGCGACATCGCGAGCCACAGCAGGCTGTGGTTCAGATGCCCGCCGGCGTTGTTGCGCACCGCCGTGCGCGCAGTCACCGGGATCTCGCCCGCGTTGAGCAGCAGCCAGAGGGCCGAGCGATGCTGCAGCTCGGGGCAGTCCGCAAGGGCTGCGTTCAGGTTGTCCACGTACGACGCGTGGTGCTTGCCATGGTGCAGCATCATGGTGCGCGCGTCGATGTGCGGCTCCAGCGCCGCATAGGCGTAGGGCAGGGCCGGCAATGCGTGCAGCGGCCCTTCGCGACCGGATCCCATCACAAGCGGCCCGTGAGGACCAGCACCAGCAGCACGATCACCACCACCCCGAGCACCCCGCTGGGTGCGTAACCCCAACTCCTGCTGTGGGGCCAGCTGGGAAACGCGCCCAGCAGCGCCAGCACCAGCACGATCAGTATCACGGTCCCGAGTGTCATTGCGTTGCTCCTCGATTCGCGCTATGTCCGAACGGCAAGCGTCTGCGGAATTGTCCGCGTGCCGTGAGGAACGCTCGGTGCGCTGGCGCACACGCCGCCGCTGGCTGGCGGCCGCAGGCGGACCTCCACCTGGTGCTCCTGGCGGTCGTCGCGCAGCTGGATCTCCGGTTCCGGCTGGACGATGCCGTCCACGCTGACGCGCATTTCGGCATCGGCGCCGGCGGATTGGCGCACGGTGATGCGGTAGGTGGTTTGCCGGAAGCGATAGCGCAAGCGGAATTCCTGCCAATCCGCCGGCAGGCAGGGGGCGAAACGCATGCGGTCCGCCGTTACCCGCAATCCGAGCAGCGATTCGGTGATCAGGCGGTACATCCAGCCGGCGGAACCGGTGTACCAGGTCCAGCCGCCGCGCCCGGTGTGCGGGGCGACGGCGTAGACGTCGGCGGCGACGACGTAGGGTTCCACCTTGTAGCGGGCGGTCCCGTCGGGCGAGGCGCCGTGCTGCAGCGGGTTGATCATGCCGAGCAGCTCCCAGGCGCGCGCGGCATCGCCCTGCGCGGCGAAGGCCATCGCCGCCCAGATCGCCGCGTGGGTGTACTGGCCGCCGTTCTCGCGCACGCCCGGGCACGTAGCCGCGGATGTAGCCCGGATCCAGGCCCGACTTGTCGAACGGCGGGTCGAGCAGCTGGATGAGCGCGTGGTCGCGGCGCACCAGGCGCTGATCGAGCGCGTCCATCGCCAGCCGCGCGCGTGCGGGTTCGCGCCGCGCCGGACAGCACCGACCAGCTCTGCGCGATGGAGTCGATCTGGCATTCGGCATTCGACGCCGAGCCCAGCGGCGTGCCGTCGTCGAAGTAGGCGCGGCGATACCACGCGCCGTCCCAGCCGTGCTCCTCGATGTTCAGGCGCAGCCGCGCGGCTTCCAGCTCGCAGCGCTCGGCGAAAGGCTGCGTCGTCTCGCCAGGCGCGCAAGCACGGCGAACTGCGTCAGCACCTCGTGCAGGAAGAAGCCCAGCCACACGCTTTCGCCCTTGCCCTGCAGGCCGACCAGGTTCATGCCGTCGTTCCAGTCGCCGGAGCCCATCAGCGGCAGGCCGTGCGCGCCGAACCGCAGGCCCATGTGGATCGCACGCACGCAGTGCTGGTACAGGCTCGCGGATTCGCGCGGAGCGCTGCGGCAGGTCGTAATAGGAATCCTCCCCGGGGTTCACGACGCGGCCGTCCAGGAACTGGACCTGCTCCTCGCAGGATCGCGCTGTCCCCGGTGCTCAGCACGTAGCGGCAGGTCGCCAGCGGCAGCCACAGGTAATCGTCCGAGCAGTGCGTGCGCACGCCGCGCCCGGACGGCGGATGCCACCAGTGCTGCACGTCGCCCTCCGGGAACTGGCGCGCGGCGCACAGCAGCAGGTGCGCGCGCACCAGCTGCGGCTCGGCGTGCACCAGCGCCATGACATCCTGCAGCTGGTCGCGGAAGCCGAAGGCGCCGCCCGACTGGTAGTAGCCGCTGCGGCCCCACAGGCGGCACGCCATCGTCTGGTAGACCAGCCAGCCGTTGCACAGCACGTCGAGCGACCGATCGGGCGTCTCGATCTGCACGGCGCCCAGGGTCTGTTGCCAGTACTGGCGCACGGCGTCGAGCGCCACGCGGGCCGTGCCGGACTTCCGCAGGCGCTGCACCAGGCGGCTGGCGTCGTCGGCGCCGCGTCCCACGCCCATGCGGAAGATGATCTCGCGCGACGGCGCCGTCGGCGAGGTCGAACGGGACCTGGATCGCGGCGCAGGGGTCCATGGCCGCGCCCACCTTGCCGGACAGCCGGGCGCGGCGCGAGGGCAGCCGGGTTGCGCAGCGTGCCGTTGCGCCCGATGAACTCGGTGCGATCGCCGCTGACGGTCCGGGTTACGTTCGTCCACGTCGAAGAAGGCGACCTGCTCGGCGAATTCGGGGTTGTAGGCGTTGCGCGCAAGCAGCGCGCCGCTGCCGGGATCGATTTCGGTGACCACGTGCATGCTCGATTTCGTGCCGCAGGTCGCCCAGCACCCATTCCACGTAGCCGGTCGCGGAGAGGCGGCGCGGCCGGCCCGAGGCGTTGCGCACCTTGAGCACCGCGAACTTGACCGGCATGTCGAGCGCCACGTAGACCGTGCAGCTCGGTCGCGATGCCGTCCTCGGTGTGCTCGAACACGCTGTAGCCGAAGCCGTGCCGGCGTGACGTAGTCGCCCGTGCCGCGGGCAGGGCAGCGCGCGTCGGCGACCAGACGTGCCCGGTCTCCTCGTCGCGCAGATAGAAGGCTTCGCCGCTGGCGTCGCCGACCGGGTCGTTGTGCCAGGGCGTGAGGCGGAACTCGTGGGCGTTCTCGTGCCAGGTGTAGGCGGCGCCGCTTTCGGAGATCACGCAGCCGAAGTGCGGATTGGCCAGCACGTTGACCCAGGGCGCGGGGGTGGCCTGCCGCTGCGACGTCGTGATCACGTACTCGCGCCCGTCGGGCGTGAAGCCGCCGCAGCCCGTTGAACAGCAGCAACTCGCGCGGCGCGGCCACAGCAGGCTGCGCCGGTTCGGCGCCGTGGGCGCGGGTCGCGACGAAGCGCGGGATGACCGGCTCCACCACGGCGCGCCGCTTGACCTGTTCCGCGAGGGTACCCCGGCCGTCGGTGAAGACGACGCGCGCCACCGCCTGCAGCAGGATGCGGTCCTCGCTCGAGATCTGGTCGGCGGAGCGCACGAAGATGCCGCCGGGCCGGTCGATCACGTTGCGCTTCGACGCCGGCGGCGATCAGGCCCATGATCTGGTCGTGCAGCAGCTGGCGGTAGCCGCCGCGCTCCTCGTTCCAGATCACCAGGTCGACCGCCAGGCCCTTCAGGCGCCAGTAGGCGTGGGCCTGGACCAGCTGGCGCACCAGCTCGATGTTCGCCGGGTCCTTCAATCTGCACCAGCACGATCGGCAGGTCTCCCGAGATGGCGTAGCCCCACAAGCCCGGACTGCCCGCGCCGGTTCCTGGCGATGACGCCCGCCTCGGCGCGCAGCGCAGGCATTGGCGTAGAGGATCGAGCTGGCGAGGCGCCCGTAGAGCTGCGCATCGGCTTCGGTGACGTTGATCTGCCGCAGCGCGACCTGGCTGTGCGTCCAGGCCATCTCGAAAGCGCGATCGGCAAGGCGACGGTCCTGGTACTTCTCCGCCAGGTGCAGGCAGGCGGCGCGGCTCTCGCCGACGCCGGTGACCAGATCGAGCGTGGCCGTCTGCAGCGGCTCGAGGGCGAAGCGCTGCCGGATGGCGACGATCGGGTCCAGCACCGAGCCCTGGCTGCCCGAGAGCGCGCGGTCGTCGCGCAGCGCCTGCGGCTCGGTCACGCCGTTGCCGCGGCCGATGAAACGCGACCGGTCGGTTTCGTACGACACCTGCGCGGCCTCCGCTCCGTGCAGCGCCATCAGATGCAGCATCCAGGGCGTCGATTCCTCGCGGCGAGCGCGGCCGGCGCGTGCACAGGATGGCCTGCCGCGCAGGCACGATCTCGGTCTGGACGAACAGGTTGCTGAACGCCGGGTGCAGGGCGTCCGCAGACGCGGCGCCGAGCACCACCTCGGCGTAGCTCGTCACTTCGATGGTCCGGCGCGTGCCGGAGCGGTTGGTGATGCGAAGCCGGCGCAGCTCGATGTCATCCTCCGGCGACACCACGATCTCGGTATGCGTGTCGAAATCCGCGTCATGGCGGCGGAACTCCACCCGCTGCTCGGTGAACATCGCTTCGTAGGTATCGGGGCGCTTCAGCGTCGGCTGGAAAGCGCTCGACCAGAACTGGCCGCTGTCCACGTCGCGCAGGTAGCAGAACGTGCCCCACGGGTCGCGCGTGCCGTCCTCGCGCCAGCGGGTGACGGCAAGGTCCTTCCAGCGGCTGTAGCCGCCGCCCGCGTTCGTGACCATCACGTGGTAGCGGCCGTTGGACAGGAGCTGCACTGCGGGCATCGCCGTATCGGGCGAGCTGAACACCCGCATCAGCGGCTCGAGGTTCTCGGCGGCGGCGCGGGGATCGATCCGCTCCGGGTGACTCAGATAGAACGCATTGGTCTTCGGTATGCGTTCCTGCAGCAGCAGCAGGGTGGCCTGGAACTGCGGATCGGATGCGAAGCGCCGCTGCATCGGCCGCTCGAGCAGCAGGTGCGCCAGCGCCAGCAGGCTCATGCGCCTGGTGGTGGGCCATGAACGAGCGCACGACGGCGCTGGTCTCCGCGCGGCGCAGGCGCGCCGGCGTGTAGTCGATCGCCTCGTAGAAGCCGAACCTGCCCAGAATGCCGTCGGCGGCGAGCCGCTGCAGGTTTTCGCAGGCCGCCTCGGGCTCGATCATCAGCGCCAGCGCCGTGGCGTAGGGCGCGATCACCAGGTCCTCGCCCAGGCCGCGATTGAGGCCGAGGCCGGGCACGCCGAACGCGCGGTACTGGTAATTGCGCGCCGCGTCGATCGTGTTGTACCCGGACTCCGACATGCCCCAGGGCACGCCGCGCCGGGCGCCGTACTCGATCTGCCGCGTGACCGCCACGCGGCAGCTTTCGTCGAGCAGCGTGTGCTCGTAGGCTGGCATCACGATCAGCGGCATCAGGTACTCGAACATCGAGCCGCTCCAGGAGAGCAGCGCCGGCCCGCTGCCGGCGTTGACGAGCAATCGTCCCAGCGCGAACCAGCTCTGCTGCGGCAGTTGCCCCTGTGCGATCGCGACGAACACCGCAAAGCGCGCCTCCGAGGCGAGCAGGTCGTAGTAGCCGGCATCGCACTTGCGTTCCGTCACGTTGTAGCCGATCGCCAGCAGATGCCGGACGTCGTCATACAGGAATTCGTAGTCCGCGCGCGCCATGTCGCCCGCCTGCGTCGCGAGATGCGCGATCTCCTCCATGCGCGCGCGCGCGGGCGCACTGCCTTGCTTGGCCAGCTCGCGCAGCGTCGGCATGCTGTTCGTGTACGGCACGGCCGGCAACGGCGCGAGCAAGGTCAGCTCATCCAGGGCGTCCTGGCATTGCCGGCCGAGCGCGCGCGCCCAGTCCAGGGGCTCTGCCTGCGCCTCTGCGTCGAGGCCGCCCACGATCTGCGCGCTGCCGGCCGCGAGCTGCTCCAGGACCACGCGCGCGGCCGCGATGGAAGGCGGTCGCTCGGCCAATGCGGAATCGAGCGCCTGCCGGAAGCGGAGCAGGGCGCCCGACGCCAATTGCGGCGCGGCGTCGGCCAGCGTCCTGGCGGTGTCATCCACTCCCTCCAGCCATCGCGCCGCGAGCACCGGCTGATCCGGCAGCGCAGCCAGCCCGGCGCGCAGCGTCAGCAGATGTCCCGCGAGGTTGCCGCTGTCGACCGTGGACACGTACATCGGTAGCAGCGGCCGCAAGGAATGCGTGTCGTACCAGTTGTAGAAGTGGCCGCGATACCGCTCCAGCTTGTGCATCGTGGCGAGCGCATGGCGCGTGCGCTCGATGAGCTTGCCGGCGGGCACATAGCCGAAGTCGTACGCCGACAGGTTCGCGAGCAGCGCCAGACCCATGTTGGTCGGGGAGGTGCGGTGCGCGAGCGCCGTGGCAGCGACTTTCCTGGAAATTGTCCGGCGGCAGCCAATGCTCCTCCGGCCCGACGAAGGTCTCGAAGAAGGCCCAGGTCCTGCGCGACACGATGCGCAGGAACGCGATCTGCTCAGGCGTGAGCCGAGGCTGCGGACGCTGCAAGCGGGCGGCTGAGCCACCACGCCAGCAGCGGCGACGCCGCCCAGAGCAGCAGCAGCGGTGCGGCCACTGTGAGCGCCGCGGGCTGGGCCAGCAGCAAACCCAGCGTCGTGGCGGCCGAGACGAAGGGAGCGATCCACATCGAACGCAGTGACGCTTGCAGCCCGGAGCCGCCGCCGCCGGCGGGCGCTCCGCTGTCGAACTGGCTCGGTGTCCACTGCAGGAGCCGCCGTCGCGTGATCAGCATGCCGACCAAGGTGCGCAGGATGGCATCCAGGCTCTGGAAGGCCTCGTAGGGCAGGCAGGCAAGCGTGAACGTCGCCTGCGCCAGGCGCGCCCCGGCCGAGCGCAGGACTCCGGCGAGATGCTGGTGCAGCACCGTGTCTTCCGGTTTGCGCAGCAGATCGACGCATCGAGGCGATCAACCCGGGTGCCAGCAGCACTGCCAGCACGACGAGGGTCCAAACCCAAGCCGGCCACAGCAGGGCCCATCCCAGCAGCAGCAGCAGCGTCAGTGCCGGGGCGACCAGGCTGCGGCGCAGGTTGTCGAAGATCTTCCACTGCGACAGGCGCGAAAGCGGATTGGCCTCCGTGCCGCCGTCCGCCGCAGGCACGCGCCGGCGCAGCCAGCCGGCCAGCTGCCAGTCGCCGCGCATCCAGCGGTGCCGGCGGCTCGACGTCGGCGCTGTAGCGCGAGGGATACTCCTCGTAGAGTTGCACGTCGCTGCACCAGTCCGGAGCGCGCGTAGCACGCCTTCCAGCAGGTCGTGGCTGAGGATGCGGTTCTCCGGAAAGCGTCCCTTCAGCGCGCTGTTCGAAGGCGTCGACATCGTAGATGCCCTTGCCGATGAACGAGCCTTCGCCGAACAGGTCCTGGTAGACATCGGAGACCATGCGCGTGTACGGATCGATGCCGGCTTCCTCGCCGTGCAGCCGGGCGTAGCGCGAGCGGTTCGCCTCGGTCAGGCTCACCGCCACGCGTGGCTGCAGGATGCCGTAGCCCGCCGTCACGCGCCGGCGGGCGGCGTCGTAGCGCGGGCGGTTGAGCGGATGCGCCATGGTGCCGACCAGCTGGCGCGCCGCGTCCCGCGGCAGCTGCGTATCGGTATCCAGCGTGATCACGTAGCGCACGCCGGACAGGACAGCGATCCGGCCGACGATGCGGGAGAACGGATCGACAACGCCGCCGCGCAGCAGGGCGTTCAGTTCACCCAGCTTGCCCCGCTTGCGCTCGTGCCCCATCCACATCCGCTCGCGCGGATTCCAGCGGCGCGGGCGGTGGAACAGGAAGAAGGCATCCTCGTCCCCCGCCTTCCCGGCGCCACGGTATTTCTCGTTCAACTCGGCGATGCGCTGCGCGGCGAGTTCGACGAGCGCCCCGTCCTGCGGCAGCGTTTCCTGCGGCGCGTCCGCGAAGTCCGTGAGCAGCCCGAAGTGCAGGTGCGCGTCCCGGTTGGCAAGGAAGCGGACCTCGAGCGCCTCGGCCAGGTCTTCGACGTCCCGCACGCTGCAGATGAGAGTCGGGATCACCACGAGGGTCCGGCATCCAGGCACGATGCCCTTGGAAAAATCCATGCGCGGCAGCGGCTGCGGCGGCAGGAGCAGAGTCGTCAGCCAGTTCACCAGCGCTATTGCGAGCTGACTGGTGCCGAGGGCGGCCAAGGCGCCGCACAGCAGGAGGAGCCAGCCACGTGCGCCGTTGGCATGGGCCTGCTGGAGCAGGCCGGCCGTGAATGCCGCCGTCACCAGCGCAATCGCGCCGAAATAGAGGCAACCGCCGTGGACGCGCCGGATGGCCCGCGCGGCTGACCTGCGCATCCGCACCCTGGCTTCGAGCTGGGGCAAACCGCCACTGACCAGGTAGTAGCCGACATGCGCGGCGCGATCGTCACCCCCATCGCGCGCCGCGGCCTCGCGCGCCAGCTGCACGCAGCAGCGCGCCACCTGTTCCTCGGTGTGCTCGCTGCGCCTGGCGATTCTTTCCAGCACGTGGCGATAGTGGTCACGCGTGGCGAAGTCCATCCGCCCGTACACGCCGCCCGGATCCTCGCGCAGGCTGCGCTCGGCGAGGCTCATGGTCTCGACGAACGCGTGCCAGTCGGTCGCGGCCAGCAGGCGCAGGCTGCCGATGCTGTTGCTGATGGAGACCTGGTCGGCGGCCTGCTGCTGGTTTTCCGATTGCACCAGCTGGGCGGTGGACAGGCCAAGCTCGGACAGCCGCTGCTCGATCCAGTGCAGCGGCATGACCAGGCTCGCGCTTTGCCCCTGGAGCCGCCGCACGAGCTCCGCCACGAAGGCGCTGCTCATCGGCGGGTTGGACCGCGCCATGTCCGCAACCACCAGGATCAAGCTGTTGGGTTCGGTCTGCGCGACCTGCGTCATGCGGCCGGCCCAGTAATCGGCCAGATCCAGGCCCTTGCGATGGGCGATGATGCGGGTGGCCGCGCGGCGCAGATTCTCGATCAGCGCCAGGCGCAGCATGATCGGCACGGCCCACAGCTCGCCCAGGGTCAGCGTGGTGACGCTCTGGTAGGCCGTGATGAAGCGGCGGAAGCCCTCTGGATCGATCTGTCCGTCGCCGTGCGAGATGGCCTCCAGGGCGATGTCGTAGGCGCGCGGCAGCCCGGCCGATGGCCCGCTGCCCAGGTGCGGCAGCTCGCGGCTGTAGTCCTTGGGCAGGTGCTTCTTGGCGGTGCGAACCTGCTCTTCGATCAGGTGGAAGTTGTCGAGCAGCCATTCGCCGGCAGGCGTGCCCGGCCGATCCTCCCGGATCGCCGCCGTGAGCACCTGGCAGGCCTTGAGCAGCACGCCTTCGTTTTGCGCCAGGCGCGCGAGCAGCTGGTCGCGCGAGCGCTTCGGCCCCGGCGCGTGCGAAGCCGCCAGCGCCTTGCCATGCTGTTCCATCTGATCGGCGCCGAGCAGCTCCGAGCGCAGCGGCGGCTCTTCGATGGCGCCCCCGGCGCCGCCGCGCAAGCGCCGGAACAGGTTCCGCACCTGGGGCAGGATGTCGATGTTGATCTCTCTCCTGGTCAGCGATCGCCCAGCCCGATTCTTCTTCGCTGAGGACTGCGAACGATCCGCTACTCATCGCATTATCCACGCGAGCGGGCGCGAGGCTCGGTGCGGTGCCGAACGAACCGCCGGCCGCATTCTTTTCAGCTGGGTACGTTGACGAACGGAATGCCCAGGGCGAACCGACCAGAATGCGCCATTCGTCAGGCGCGCAACGGCGGCTCGCAGTGCCGCCGCCGATACCCGGGCGGACCCCAGTCAACCACATAAGAGAAAATCATCATGACCCAATTGAAGCGCCTGTCCGCAATTCTTCTCGCCCTCGCGTTCGCGACGATCCTGGGATGTGCGGGAACCTCGACCAAGGAAAGCACCGGCGAGTACTTCGACGACACCTGGATCACGACGAAAGTGAAGTCCGCTTTGGTCGACGATCCGCAGATCAAGTCCGCCGAGATCAACGTCGAGACCTTCAAGGGCGTCGTGCAACTGAGCGGTTTCGTCAGCTCGAGCGCGGCCATGCAGCAGGCGGTCAAGGTCGCCAAGGGCGTCCAGGGCGTGACCTCGGTCAAGAACGACATGCGGATCAAGTAGCGACGCCGCCGCAAGCTGCCGCAACGTGCGGTAGCGAACAGAAAGCTCCGGATGGAAGCAGCAAAGTGTCAACGGGTGCCTCGCTCCCTCCCTGGTGGGGCACTTGGAGTCCTTGGCCCGGAATGGCAACCCCATTCCGGGCCTTCTTGCTGCAGCCCCAGGGAAACCGCCGGAGACCGCATGCCCCGCCATCTCGCGCGCGCCATGTATGACCAGCTCGAAGACACGCTGACCTCGATCACCATGCAGTTGCGCTCGGCCATCCAGGCCGACGCCAGCATGCCGGCGCGGGTCAATGGCAGGGTCAACGAGGCGATCGGCCGCCTGCGGCGCAGCAGCGGCTGGGCCCGTCAGGTATCCGCCGAGCTCGGCTCGGTCCTGCTGGACACGCTGGGCCTGGCCGCAACGGTCGAATGGCACGTGCGCCAGTTCCGCAAATGCACCGGCATCCTTTGCGAGCTGACGGTGAACGACGCGGCCAGCGTCGACCTGCCCGAAGGCTATGCCGAGTCCGTCTATGACATGTACAGCGAGGCGCTGAGCAATGTCGCGCGCCATTCCGGCGCGAGCCGCGTGGCGATCGCGCTCGCCATCACGCCGGTCCAGGTGAGCCTGGCGGTGCACGACAATGGCATCGGGCTCGGCGACGCGACGCCGGTCTCGGGCGCCGGCAGCATCGCCGCAATTTGCGCGCGCGCGAGGGCCTACAAGGGAAGTTGCGAAGTCAACGGCACGCGCAATACCGGCACCACCCTCACGGTGAGCCTGCCGATGTCGAGAGCGTTGTGAGCACCATCCAGGACCGCATGAAATCGCTGAACAGCTGCGGCGATGCCGCCAGCCTGCGCTCCGCGGTCAGCGAGCTTTGCGCCGAGTTCGGCAAGGTCCTGACGTTGGACGTGCTGACCATGGCCGAGGCCGAGAAGCACTGGGCGCTGTGTTTCCTGCGGCTCGAGTCCGCGGCACAGGAGGCCCGGCTGATGAGTGCCTGCGGCGTGCCCCGCTTCGGCGATGATCTGCTGGTGGTCGTCGACCTGGTGCGTGCGCCGCCGCGCGCCGGCGCGATCAGCCCGCCAGGCCCCTGAGGACCGCGTAGCACTCGCAGGAAGCCGCGTCCCGTCCGTTGCGGGTGCCGATGGCTGCTGCGCATCTTCCTCGAGAGTGGCGACGGTTCCAGGCTCGTGCCGCCCGCGGGCTGCGTCAGCTAGTGTCAGGAGTGCAAGCATTGGTCTTGCGCGAGCCCGGTCCGGCCCTTGAGCAGGGTGGTGCGGCGGTACGGCAGAGCGGCTTGGCTCAACTCGTCGGCCCTTGATTCCAGTTGGAATTCTTCTCAAAGCCTGCGGCACGGGAGCGATGAGGCCTGCCGGGCGCTACCGATTCCGTGCAATTGCGCACTGACAACTATGCCGTTTGCGGTAGGCCCGCCGCAGAAGATACTCGCGCCCCAATGCGAACCAGGGAGGGGCGCAAATGGGCAAGGGCCTGCGTTGGATGCTTTGCGTGGTTGGTGTGGCGGCGGCGGGCGGCACGTCCGGCGAGCCGCTGGACATCCCGCTGCCCGACCGGCAGCGCAATTTCCACGTCCAACTCTACAGTTTCTCGCACCACCCCGACCGGGAGGGCGTGCGCCGCGCTGGCCTGGACAACGAGTCCAACTCGGGAGTCGGCCTCAATTACGCCTTCCACACTGACGCGCGCGGCGT
Source organism: uncultured beta proteobacterium (assembly GCA_963719995.1). Taxonomy (GTDB): domain Bacteria; phylum Pseudomonadota; class Gammaproteobacteria; order Burkholderiales; family SG8-39; genus JAABQT01. Next base: position 283,196 of record CAVRDW010000001.1, read on the forward strand.
AGGATTCGTCGAGGCCGGGTATTACCGCGATTCCGGGGAAAAGCTGGCGCGGCTCGCGGGTGTCGGTTACCAATACAAGCTCGGCGACCACGTGCGGATCGGCGCCGCCCTGACGGGAATCCAGAGCGAGACCTACAACCGCGGCAGGTTCTTTGTCGCGCCGCTGCCGATCCTCACTGTCGACTTCGGCTCCATAAAACTGAACGCCATGTATGTTCCCAGCTATGGGGACTACAACAAGTACGCCGTGTACGGTTTCTATTTCAGCCTGCCGATGGCGCAGTGACGCTGCCCTGCCGGGGCCGCACGTCGGATAGCAGACGGCTGAATTCCTTGCCGACCACGCCATAGCATTCGCACACGCGCGCCTCGAGCCGGGTGCGCTCGAGCACCTCGATGTGCCCGCGGCGCGAGAGGATGGCTCCGGCTTGCTGCAACCGGCCGGCGACCTCCGTGATGCTTTCCCTGCGCACGCCGAGCATGCCGGCGACCTGTTCCTGCGTCATGACGAATTGGCCAGAGGGGATGCGATCGAGGGTCACCAGCAGCCAGCGGCACAGCTGCTGCTCGACCGAATGATGCCGGTTGCAGACCGCCGTCTGCGACATCTGCGCCATCAGCGCCTGGGTGTAGCGCAGCAGCAGGCGCTGCATCGGGCCGGCGCGATCGAATTCCGCCTTGAGCAGGCGGCGCTCCAGGCGCCAAGCCTCGCCGGCGGTCTGCACCACCGCCGAGCTCGGTGTCGTATCTCCGCCCATGTACAGGGATATGCCCACCATGCCTTCATTGCCTACGCCCGCCACCGAGGCCGAGTCGCCGGACTCCATGACGTAGTGCAGCGACACGATGGCGGTGATGGGAAAGTAGGCATGCTGCAACTGGCTGCCGGGTTCGTAGATCATCTGCCCGAGGGGCATTGGCACGCGCTCCAGGTGCGGGGCAAGGCGCTCGAAGTCCTCCCTGGGCAACGCGGCGAGAAGGAGGTTCTGACCGGGGTCGTGGCGGGTGCGCATCGGGGGCCGCTGCGGTCCGAGGTGCTACGCCCTTGGGGAGAGCGCCATGCCGATGCCGCGGTAACCGATGAACCGGCAGGCCCGGTCGAACATCGGCTCACCGCTCACCTGGAATCGCTGCACGGAGCCATCGGCAGTGACGCGGCTGAAGACGAAATCGACGAATGGCATTCGCGATGCAATGATGTCCCGAAGCCTGTCGCGCTCCTTCTCGTTCCAGCCTTCCACCCGTTGGGGATTGGCGCCATCCCTCAGCGCGTCGACGCGAATACCGAGCATCTCCAGCACCGGGCCGGAGACCTTGGTGAATTTGCCGACTTCGTCCTGCTCCCAGTACCAGTCGGAGGCGAGCTCGGTCAGGCTGCGGTAGCGGGCTTCGCTTTCGCGCAGTTCGGCGGTGCGTTCCTTCACCGCCTGTTCCAGCTCCCGGTTGTAGTTTTCGAGCTTGCGGTGCAGCAGGCGTACTTCCAGCATGTTGCGGATGCGCGTCCTGACTTCGACCAGGTCGAACGGCTTGCTGACGAAATCCTTGGCGCCGGCCTGCAAGGCGCGCAGCTTGTGGCCGGGCTGGGCGGTGATCACGAGCACCGGCAGGTAGCTGTCCGCGTCGTTCGTTTTCAGGCTCTCGATCACCTGGAACCCGTCCATGCCGGGCATCTGCAGATCGAGCAGGATCAGGTCGTACCGGTTCTTGCGGTGCAGTGCACAGACCTCGTGCGGATCCATGGTCGAGGCGACGCGGGTATAGCCGGCCTCGCGCAGCATCTGCTCGAGCAGGTCCACGTTGACCGCCTGATCGTCGACGATCAGGATGCTGGCCTTGAGAATTTCCGCTTCCGAAAGCGTCATGCGTGTTTCCTCATGGGTGCGCCGCCGGCGGCCGAGCCGGCATGCTCCAGTCCCATGTCCAGCGCATCCATGAACTGGTCGACCTTTATGGGTTTTGTGAGATAGCGGAAGAACCCGGCCTGCAGCCCTTTCTCGATGTCGCGGGGCAGGGCGATCGCGCTGAGCGCGATGATGGGAATGCGCGACGTGGCCGGGTCGGCGCGCAGCACTTTCATGGCTTCGAGCCCGCTGATGCCCGGCAGGTTGATGTCCATCAGGATCAGGTCCGGCAAGTGGGCGCGCGCGAACTCGATGCCGAGGTTGCCGTCCGCCGCGCTCAGCAGGCGCAGGTCGGGGCGTCGCGCGATGAGCTGCTCGACCAGCTCCAGGTTGGCGGGATTGTCCTCGACGTAGAGCAGCGTGCGCGGCGGCCTTACCGCCGGCGCCCGCGGTCCCGCCGGCGTCGTGCGGACGGCCTGCGGCACCTCGATCGGCGTCGCGCGCGTCTGGGCCAGTTCGATCCAGAACACGCTTCCCTTGCCGAGCGCGCTTTCGACGCCGATGGTGCCTCCCATCAGCTCGGTGAGGCGCTTGGTGACCATCAGGCCGATGCCTGAGCCTTCCTCCGCACCATATTCCTTGCCGAGGCGATTGAACGGCTGGAAAAGCTGCGCCAGCTGCGCCGGCGTCAACCCCGCTCCTGTGTCGCGCACGCTGATGCGCACCGAAGCCGGGGCGCGCGCCGCGCACTCCATCGTCACCTTGCCCCCCGAGCGGTTGTACTTGACGGCGTTGGACAGCAGATTGATCAGGATCTGCTTCAGGCGGGTGCGGTCGGCAGTGAGGAACAAGGGGGCCGCGAGCTGCGGATACGTCATGCGGATGCCGCGCTTCTGCGCCTGCGGTTCGATCATGGTGCGGCACTCCTGCATCACCTCGAGCAGCGGCACCGGTTCCAGCGACAGCGTGATCTTCCCCGACTCGATCAGCGCGAGATCGAGGACTTCGTTGATCAGGTCCAGCAGGTACCAGCCCGCCTTGAGGATCTGCTCGAGATTGCGCTTTTGCGTGGGCGTCGGGGGCGGCGTGCCCGAGTCCATGAGCTGGGCGAACCCGAGGATCGCATTGAGCGGCGTGCGCAGTTCATGGCTCATGCTGGAGAGGAAGTCCGTCTTGGCGCGATTGGCCGTCTCCGCGGCGGCCATGGCCTCCTTCAGTTCCGATTCGACGCGTTTGCGCACCGAATTGTCGGTGCCGATCAGCAGATAGCCGATGATGCCGCCGTTGTCGCCGCGCAACGCGGTGATCGACACCACGGCCGGGAAGCGGCTGCCATCCTTGCGGATATAGGTCAGCTCGTAGCTGTCGTCGATCTCGCGCGACGCTTTGAACGCCAGTGCCTCGAAACCCGGCGCAATGGGGGTGGCGAGTTCCACGCTCAGCGCCTGCGCGCGCGCCTTCACTTCCTCCGGATCGTGGATGTCGCTCGGGCTGATGCGGTTGACGACCTCGGCCGCCCGGTAGCCCAGCATGCGCTCGGCGCCGACGTTGAACAGCTGGATGATGCCTTTCTCGTCCGTGGCGATGATGGAGAAGCGGGCGCTGCTGAGGATCGCTTTGCGCAGCGCGCTCGCCTTGGGCAATGCCGCTTTGGCCATGGTTGCTCTCAGCGCACCGGCCGCTTGCTCTCGACGAGCGGCAGCAGGTTGGCCAACACGATCAGCCGCATCAGCGCTCCCATCACCAGGATCGCCAGCGATTCGAGCAGCGCGAGGAACACCGCTAGGCGACGCTGGATGGCCTTGCTTCCACGAAGCTCGGCGCAGGGATCTTCGAGTACGCCACCCCGTCGTGCATGTCGCGCACGACGGTATAGCAGTCGCAACAGGCGGCTTCGAGTCCGGCGTGATCCAGGATCCTGATGCTGCCGCGGCTGTACTCGATGAGGTGGCGGCGCTGCAGATCGCTTGCCGCTTCGGTGACGCCGACCCGGCGCACGCCCAGCATGTGCGACAGGAATTCGTGCGTCATGCGGAATTCTCCCGAGCGCACGCGGTCGCGGGTCATCAGCAGCCAGCGGGCAAGCCGTGCCTCTACGACGTGGAAGCGATTGCAGGCCGCGGTCTGCGAGATCTGCGCCATCAGCGTGTGGACATAGAGGTTCAACTCGGTCTGCAGAGCGGGGATGGCGTGCAGTTCGGTGCGGAAGCGGTCCGCGCTCATTTTCAGGGCGTACCCGGCACCCTGAACCAGTGCGCGCACCGACGAAACGCCGATGCCCAACGCCAACGGAACCCCGACCATGCCTTCGCGGCCCACCATGCCGACTTCAAGCGCGAGATGGCCGTCCACCGGGGTCAGCAGGGATACCAGGGACTCGGTGGGGAAGAAGACGTCGCGGATGGTGTCGCCGGGATGGTAGAGGGTATCGCCGAAGGTCAGCGTCACGGGGGCGAGGCCGGAAACCATCCGCTGATAGGACTTGCGCGGCAAGGCCGCCAACAGGCTGTTGAGTATTGCCGCCATCGAACACGCATACTCTGCGCAGCCGCGCGAACTGTATGTGCGCTTGCCCACCTAGGGAAGCTCTGAACAGGTTCCGCGTGCGCGACTGGTTCAGGGCTTCCGTAGGGCGCGCGACGCCGAAGCGTCGGCGCAGACCTATCTCGCGGCGGCTATGGGAGCCGCGTACGCAGCGGGCATCAGCCGGTCGTACTCCCGCTTGACCACAGCGTAGCACTCGCACACACGCGCTTCGAGCCGCTTGCGGTCTGTGACGTGGATGTGTCCGCGCCGATACTCGATCAACCCGTCAGCCTGCAGCCTGCTGGCGGCCTCGGTGACGCCCTCGCGGCGCACGCCGAGCATGTTGGCGATCAATTCCTGGGTCATCATCAGATTGTCGCCTTTCAGCCGGTCGAGGCTCAGCAGCAGCCAGCGGCACAGCTGCTGATCGATCGAATGGTGGCGGTTACAGACCGCGGTCTGCGTCATCTGCGTAATCAGCGCCTGCGTATAGCGCAGCAGCAGGTGCTGCAGCTCGGGGTTGGCGTCGAACTCCGCTTTAAGCACCGAAGCCCGGACCCGGTAGCCATGGCCGGCACTTTGCACGACGGCGCGGCTCGGCGTGGTTTCGCCGCCCATGAAAAGGGCGATGCCCACCAGGCCCTCGAAGCCGGTGACGGCGATCTCGGCCGAGGCGCCATCCGCCAGAACGTACAGAAGTGACACGATGCTGTCGGTCGGGAAGTAGACATAACCCTGCTTGCCGCCGGACTCATACAGCACCATGCCCAGAGGCAGGGGAACATCCTCCAGCGAAGGCACAAGCTTGCGGTAGGTTGCGTCGGACAGGGACGCCAGAAGGAGATTCTGCTTCGGGCTGGGTGGGGCGGTGGCTGGTACCGCTTTGCGCATGTCGGAAATGATACGCGCTTAGTGCGCTAACGGACATAGATTTCTCTGATCCCTGCGTGCGCTTGCGGACAGACCAGGTAGCGCAGCGGGCGCCACGCGACCCGGGCTATGTGCGTCAGCTAGCGGAAGGCGCTCGGCGAAACGCCCACAATGCACCGGTGATCACTCAGGACTTTCCTTCTGGGCCACAGCAGAGCTGTCATCGAAGGAACACAATGCAAAACACGTTCACATTCAGCAAGCCGCACGCCGCACTGGCCATCGCCTGCACCTTGGCTTTCGGCCTGTTCTCCCCAGCCGCAAACGCGCAGGCCATGAACCCCGATGAGAAGGCGCTGGTCGTCGATTCCCAGAGCCGGCCGGTGAAGAGCGGCGACGGCAGTTGCGTGCACAGCGGTTTCGGTCCGGCGCCGGCGTGGAATGCCGCCTGCCATGACCCGCTCCCGGTACCGGTCGCACAAGCCGTCACACCCGCGCCGGCACCGGATCCGGTGCCCGTGGCTGCAGTGCCCATCGTAGTACTGGTTCCGGCGACCGAGAACGTCAAGTTCGACGCCGACGTCATGTTCGACTCCGGCAAGGCGGAGCTGCGACCGGCAAGCCGCGAGGCGCTCGACGCCTTCATCGGCAAGCTCGAGGGGCTGGAGTCCCAGTCCGTGATCGCGGTCGGGTATGCCGATCGCATGGGGCCCGAAGGCGCCAACCAGGCGCTGTCCGAGGCGCGCGTGAGCACGGTCAAGTCCTATCTCGTCACCAAGGGTATGGCGGCCGACCGCATTCAGACCAACGCCGTCGGCGAGACGCAGCCCAGCACGGCAACGGCGGACTGCAAGGAGGCCAAGAGCAAGACCAACATCGCCTGCCTGCAGGCTGATCGTCACGTGATGATCGAAGTGTCCGGTTCCAGGATCGCCAAGTAGGCGATCGCGACAGGAAATGGAGGCAGGGGGCCCCGCGCGAGCGGGGCCCTCTTTCGTTCTCGGCCGGGCCTGCGTCCTCGGGCGCACGGTCTGCGCTTGCGCTGTTGCGCAAGCTCTGCGAGCGACGCCGACATCAACTGAAGAGGAGCTTCGAATCATGGGCAAGTACGTTCTTGCCCAGACCGAACAGGTGCGTCCCATCGGCGTAGCCGCCCGCGGCGTGGACGTGAAGCTGATGCTGCCCGGCAAGTCCGATTCGGGCCTCGCCTTCCACGCCGGGCGCTCGCACTATGCGGCGCTGCTGCGCGCGGGCGTAAAGATCTACGAGCTGCGCGACGCGATGCTGCATGCCAAGACCGCGACCATCGACGGCGTGTGGTCCTGCGTCGGTTCGACCAATCTGGACTGGCGCAGCTTCCTGCACAACGACGAGATCGACGCCGCCATCCTGGGGCGGGATTTCGCCGGCCAGATGGAGGCCGCGTTCGCCGCCGATCTCGCGGAAGCGGAGGCCATGGACCTGGAGCGCTGGGAGGGGCGCTCCATTGCGCTCAGGCTGCAGGAGTGGGCGTCGCGGCTGTGGGAGTACTGGCTCTAAGCTGGAAACGCCGCGCTCGGTACGTTGACGCACCGATTGCGTCCCGCCCAGCGGGGCACACTGCACGATGCGCCTGCGATCGCTGCCGGTCCTGATCGCCCTTTCCCTGGTGGTGCTTCCCGCTGCAGCCGGGATGGTGCTCTACAGGGCTTGGGCATCCGGCACCAATGGCATTACGGAGCAGCGGCTGGCGCCCATCCCTTCCAAAGTCAGCCCGGCGTGGCGCTGCCCGCACTGCGGGCGCATCGAGTCCAAGCGCAAGCTCGGCCCCGACGCGGCTGATCCTCTCGCCCCGCCAAGTTACGAATACGCCGTGAGCATGGCAAACGGTTCGAGCAGAGTGTTCCGCGACCCATCGCCTTCGCGCTGGCGCTTGGGGGAGCGCCTGATCTACATCGACGGCGGGCAATTCGCGCCGACACCAGCCGTCGCTGGGGACGCCGAATACTGAGCCGGCAGCAGAAAAAAGCCCGGGACGGGGTTGCCGTCGCCGGGCCGGTTACTGCAGGTATCCGACTTTTGGGGGAAGAGGGGAGGGCCGAATACCCGCCAGCATCATCCTGCCCGCAGGACGGAACCTCTGTGCGTTGTCGAACCAATGCACATAGTCCGCTCGGCATTGGCGCCAGGCGAATAGCGCCGGCGCGCCGTCGAGCAATGCGCGCCGGAGGCAACCCCCGAGCTACTTGCGCGTCTCGATCTGCACCAGCGGCTCCTCGCCGGCCGGACGCGAGGGTTCGCGGCGTGGCCGGCCGAGCGGCACGGACTCCTCGGGCTGCGCGGCCGGACTCGTCCGGTCAGCGCGCGTCTCCACCATCTGCAGCCCGGCGCTTTCCAGCATCTCGCGCGTATCCACGCGCGGCGCTTCCGGCGGCGCCGCCACGGGCCTTGACTCCACCGGCCGCGTCGCCACGGGACTGGGCTCCACCGGCCGCGTCGCCACGGGACTGGGCTCCACCGGCTCCGCCGGGAGCGCAGCCGATAGCGCCAGTTCGGTCTTCACGACCTCGCCCGCGTCGCGCTCCTGGCTTGCGACTTCGCCGCGTGCTTCGCGTTCTCGCCGCGCGGCTTCGTCGCGGGCCTGCGCCTCGGCACGCATCTGTGCCCGGTGCATTTCCCGCTCCCGCTTGCGCAGCTCCTCGACATCGGGGGACTTCGCCAGGAACGGCGGCACCTCGCCGGCTCCCTGGTCCTGCTCGAACGCGTCCGCCGGCAGTCCCGCAAGCTGCGGACGCGGACTCGCGCCCTGGTCGGGACGCCGCTCACGATGGCGGTCGCGGCGACCGCGCCGGCCGCGTCGCTGCTCGTCACCTTCGCGGGCCGCAGGCTGCGAGCCTTCGGGCATGCGTGGCGCCTGTGGCAGCAAGCCTTCTGCGGTGCGCGGTGCTTGCGGTTGCGAACCTTCGGCCGCGCGTGGCGTCTGCGGCTGAGATTGTTGAGGTTGCGCGGGTCGCTGTTGCCCCTGCGGGCGTTGCTGCTCAGGACGTCGCTCGCCGCCCGGGCGCTGGTCGCGCGGCTGCCCGCCATGGCGTTGGTCGGGCCTGCGCTCGCCGCCTTGCTGCGGACGGCGCTCGCCGCCCTGCTGCGGGCGGCGCTCGCCGCCACGGTGCTCGTCGCGCGGCCGGTCGCGCCGCTGATCGCGCCGCTCGTCGCGGCGCTCGCCGCCTTGGCGCTCACCACCGTGGCGCTGCTCGGGACGGCGTTCGCGTTGCGACTGTTGCTCACGCCGCGGCTCGCGCGCAGTGCGTGAGGCGTCGTTCGCCGCAGGAAGCGCGGGCGATTCGGGTTTCTCCACCCGGAGCCATCCAAGGATCCGGCTCATGAAGCTCGTCTGAGACTGCGGGACCGCCTCGGCCCTGGCGGGCGCGGGGCGCGCAGGCTCGGCCGCCGGCGCTGCCGGTCGCTCCGGCACGATAGGGGCCGGCTGGTCGGGGACGATGCCCTTGACCGCAGCCTCGGGCCGCTCGCGCTTGGGCTCGCCCGTTGCCTCTTCGGGCTTGGGCTCTTCCGGCGGCTCGACCATCTCGTAGCTGGCGGGCACGTGCTCCATGGCGTTCAGCTCGTCGTGGCGCAGGCGCTGCACCTTGTAGTGCGGCGTCTCCAGGTGCGGGTTGGGCACCAGCAGGATGTTCACCTTGAGGCGCGCCTCGAGCTTCTGGATCTCCGCGCGCTTCTCGTTCAGCAGGAAGCTCGCCACGTCCACCGGCACCTGTACGTGCACGGCGCCCGTGTTCTCCTTCATGGCCTCTTCCTGCAGGATGCGCAGCACGTGCAGCGCCGTGGACTCGGTGCCGCGGATGAAGCCGGTGCCGCTGCAGCGCGGGCAGCTGATGTGCGCCGTTTCCTCGAGGGACGCCTGCAGGCGCTGGCGCGAGAGCTCCAGCAGCCCGAAGCGCGAGATCTTGCCGATCTGCACGCGCGCGCGGTCGTAGCGCAGGGCGTCGCGAAAGCGGTTCTCCACCTCGCGCTGGTTCTTCTGCGACTCCATGTCGATGAAGTCGACCACGATCAGGCCGCCGAGGTCGCGCAGGCGCAGCTGGCGCGCCACTTCGTCGGCGGCCTCCAGGTTGGTGCGCAGCGCCGTTTCCTCGATGTCGCCGCCCTTGGTGGCGCGCGCCGAGTTGACGTCCACCGCGACCAGCGCCTCGGTGTGGTCGATGACGATCGCGCCGCCCGAGGGCAGGCTGACCTGGCGCGAGTAGGCGCTCTCGATCTGGTGCTCGATCTGGAAGCGCGAGAACAGGGGCACGTCGTCGCGGTAGAGCTTCACCTTGCCGACGTTGGCCGGCATCACCGTCTGCATGAACGTGCGCGCCTGCTCGTAGATCTCGTCGGTGTCGATCAGGATCTCGCCGATGTCCGGCTGCAGGTAGTCCCGGATGGCGCGGATGACGAGGCTCGACTCGAGATAGATCAGGAACGGCTTCTTTTCCTGCGTGGCCGTGGAGGCGCCTTCGACGGCGCCCCACAGCTGCAGCAGGTAATTGAGGTCCCACTGCAGCTCCTCGGGCGAGCGGCCGATCGCCGCCGTGCGCGCAATCACGCTCATGCCCTCGGGCACCTGCAGCTTGTCCAGCGTGTCGCGCAGCTCGTTGCGGTCCTCGCCCTCGACGCGGCGCGAGACGCCGCCGCCACGGGGGTTGTTCGGCATCAGGACGAGGTAACGTCCGGCGAGGCTGATGTAGGTGGTGAGGGCCGCGCCCTTGGTGCCGCGCTCGTCCTTCTCGACCTGGACGATGAGGTCCTGGCCTTCGGAGAGGGCATCCTGGATGCGCGCCCGGCCGACGTCCACGCCGGGCTTGAAATAGACCTTGTCGACTTCCTTGAAGGGCAGGAACCCGTGCCGTTCCTCGCCGTAATCGACGAAGGCGGCCTCGAGGCTGGGCTCGATGCGGGTGATGATGCCTTTGTAGATATTGCTCTTGCGCTGCTCCCTTGCTGCGGACTCGATGTCGAGGTCGACTAACTTCTGTCCTTCTACGATGGCGACGCGCAACTCTTCCTGCTGCGTCGCATTGAACAACATGCGTTTCACTTCGTATTCTCCTGCGCGCGCAGGAGATCCTGATGTCCGTCGGTCAGCGTTCTCCTAGGAAAAGCTGGATGCGAAGGGGCGGGGAATGATCCTGCCGCGCGCTATTGAGTAGTATCGCTACTTAGGGTGAGCGAACATCACCACTGCTTCAGGTCCGGCTGTGGCCGAACAGGAGGCGGGTTGCAGGTCCCGGCGGCGGAAAAGGTCTTCGCCACACCCATCGAACCTGTGCCTCGCATCTCGAAGCAACGCGGGGATCATACGGATAATGAATGACTTAAGCAAGGCTCGGGCGACCCTACTCGAAGTCGGGGAGGAAAGCGCCTCGCAGCGCATCGACAATTTCCTGCTGCGCCGCCTGAAGGGCGTGCCCAAGAGCCACGTCTACCAGGTGCTGCGCAGCGGCCAGGTGCGGGTCAACAGCGGCCGTGTCAAGCCGGACTATCGGCTGAGGGTCGGTGACCGCGTCCGCCTGCCGCCGGTGCGCGTGCGCGGCGGCCGTGAAGCCGGCTCCCAAGCCCATGGCGCTGCCGATCGTGTACGAGGACGCATCGCTGCTGGTGATCGACAAACCGTCGGGCATCGCGGTGCACGGCGGCAGCGGGGTGAGTTACGGCGTGATCGAATCCCTGCGCGCGCAGCGGCCGCAGGCGAAGCTGCTGGAGCTGGTGCACCGCCTGGACCGCGACACTTCGGGGCTGCTGGTCGTCGCCAAGAAGCGCAGCGCGCTGGTCGAGCTGCACCGCATGCTGCGCGAGGGCCTGGTCCACAAGCTCTACGCGGCGCTCGTGCAGGGGAGGTGGAGCGGCGGCGCACGCGAGATCCGGGCGCCGCTGCACAAGTTCGTCACCGCCGGCGGGGAACGGCGGGTGGCGGTGCACGGGGACGGCCAATCGGCGCTCACCCGGGTGCGGCCGATCGCCGCCGGCGACGCGTGCAGTCTCCTCGAGCTGGAGCTGCTGACCGGCCGCACGCACCAGATCCGCGTGCACCTCGCGCACGCCGGCCATCCGGTCCTGGGCGACGACAAATATGGGGATTTCGAGCTCAATCGCGCGTTGGTGAAAGAAGGCGTGAAGCGCCTGATGCTGCATGCGCGCCGGCTGAGTTTCGTGCATCCAGTGAGCGGCGAGCCGATCGAGCTCGACTCGCCGTTGCCGACGGACATGCGCCGCTTTGCGGAGACCCACCTTGCGATACCAGCTGGTCGTCTTTGACTGGGACGGCACGCTCATGGATTCGACGGCGGGCATCGCCGAATCGATCCGCAGCGCGGCGCGCGACCTGGGCTTGCCGGTACCGGCCCGGGAAGTCGCCAGCCACGTGATCGGGCTTGGGCTGCGCGATTCGCTGCGCGGCGCGGTGCCTGCCCTGCCGGAGCAGCGCTACGCGGAGTTCGTTGAAGCGTACCGGCGGCACTTCGCGCTCGAGCAGCAGAGGATGGAGCTGTTCCCGGGCGTGCGCGAGCTGCTGGAGGAGCTGCTCGCAAGCGGACGGCTGCTGGCGGTGGCGACGGGCAAGAGCCGCCGCGGCCTGGACCAGGCGCTCGCGGCGACCGACCTGCAGCGGTACTTCGCCGCCTCCCGCTGCGCGGACGAGACGACGCCCAAGCCGGACCCCGCGATGCTGCTGGAGCTCCTGGACGAGCTCGACGCGGCGCCAAGGGGCGCGCTGATGGTCGGCGATACGTCGCACGACCTCGAAATGGCGCGCGGCGCCGGCGTGGATGCGGTGGCGGTGAGCTACGGCGCGCATGCGGGGGACGCGCTGCGCGTTCTCGCGCCGCGAGCCTGCGTGGCTAGCGTCGCCGAACTGCGGGCATGGCTGACGGCGCACGGCTGATCTGCGCCTCCGGCGCATTGCGCGAGGCGGGGGCCGGGGTGCGCTTCGACGTGGAGTACTTCGGCGAGCGCGCGCCTGCGTTCGTCGTGCGCTTCCAGGGGCGCGTCCACGGCTACCTCAACCGCTGCGCGCACGTGGCAATGGAACTCGATTGGCGCGCGGGAGCGTTCTTCGATTCGGCGGGGCGCGATTTGATATGCTCGACCCACGGCGCCGTGTACGCGGCCGACAGCGGGCGCTGCCTCGGCGGGCCCTGCGGCGGGGCGCCGCTGGTTCCCCTCAGGCTGGAAGAGCGCGACGGGCAGGTCTATTTCATAGGAGTCGCAGATGACTGACAACGGCGAGCATTGGGAGCGCGGGCTGATCGAGAAGCTGGCGACCGCGGCGCTCAAGGAGCAACGTCGCGCGCGGCTGTGGGGCATCTTCTTCAAGCTGCTGACCTTTGCCTACATCACCGTGATCATCCTGCTGGCGATCGACTGGAAGAGCGGGGGCGAGGTTTCCGGCAAGCACACGGCGCTGGTGGAGGTGAGCGGCATCATCGGTCCGGGCACCGATGCGAGCGCCGAGCGGGTCACCACCGCGTTGCAGGCCGCGTTCAAGGACAAGAACACGCAAGGGGTCGTGGTGCGCATCAACAGCCCCGGCGGCAGCCCGGTCCAGGCGCAGAACATCTACGAAGAGATGCGCAGGCTGCGCAAGAAGCATCCGGCGATCCCGCTCTACGCGGTGGTCGAGGACCTGTGCGCCTCGGGCGGCTATTACGTGGCCGCGGGAGCCGACCGCATCTACGTCGCCAAGTCGAGCATCGTCGGCTCCATCGGCGTGCGCATGGACAGCTTCGGCGTCACCGGGCTGATGGAGAAGCTCGGCGTCGAGCGGCGCCTGCTCACCGCGGGGGACAACAAGGGCTTCCTCGACCCGTTCCTGCCAGTGGACGAGCGCCAGAAGCAGCACGCGCAGACGCTGCTCGAGGACATCCATCAGCAGTTCATCGGCGTGGTGCGCGAAGGCCGCGGCAAGCGCCTGAAGGAGACGCCGGACATGTTCTCGGGGCTGATCTGGACCGGACACAAGAGCCTGGAGCTCGGGCTTGCCGACGCTTACGGCAGCCTCGACTACGTGGCGCGCGAGGTCGTCAAGGCGGAGAACATCGTCGACTACACCCAGAAGGAGAACATCGCGGAGAAGTTCGCGCGCCGTTTTGGCGCCGGCGCCGCGAGCGCCATCCTCGAGCTGGCGATCCGCCAGGCACCGCAGCTGCGCTAGGGAGACTCTGATTTATTCGCGCGGTGGCGCGTTGCGGCCGGAACGCGGCGCCGGCTAGGCGCGCGGCCGCAGCGATAGGTCGATATCGCAAGGCCGAGCAACAACGCCGGCGCCCGTGTCATCGCGCTATCGTATGCCCACCGTCGAGGACTTCCGGCCGCAACCCGAAGGCGGCGAGGCCTTTGCCTTGAACCCCCGCCTCGCGGCCTCGCCGCCTGGAGGGACGGGGTCGAGTTTTCACGCATGGCTTCGCCATCGGCCGCCTTGCGGGCGTCCAGCACACGGCGGCGTCCGCTGTCTCGCCCTGCACGAAAATCGCCACCGTCGCGCACGCGGGAATAAATCAGAGTCTCCCTGGGCGGACGTCGCGCTGCCCGCCGGCTGGCCCTAGGCCAGCAGCAGGAAGACCGCGGGCCGCTTGCCGAGCGCGGTGCGCATGCCTCGCCATTGCGCGATCGTGCGCGTCGAGATTTCCTCGGTGGGCAGCGTCAGATCGGCGGCGACGCAGAGGCGCGTGCCGCGGTCGCACGATGCCAGCAGCGCCTCCAGCAGCGCGTCGTTGCGGTAGGGCGTCTCGATGAAGATCTGCGTTTCACGCTCGGCCCGCGAGCGCCGCTCCAGGCTGCGGATGCGCTCCGCGCGCTCGCGCTTGTCGCGCGGCAGGTAGCCGCAGAAGGCGAAGCGCTGCCCTTCGAGGCCGGAGGCCATCAGGGCGAGCAGGATGGCGGAGGAGCCGGCCAGCGGAATGACCCGGAAACCTTCGCGATGCGCGGCCGCGACCACGTCCGCGCCGGGATCGGCGACCGCCGGGCAGCCGGCTTCCGAGATCACGCCGAGCGAGCGTCCTTCGCGCAGGGGTGCCAGCAGCGGCGCGGCATCCTCGCCGATCTCGCGGATGTTGAGCTCGCGCATGGCGCAGGGCATGCCCAGCGCGGCAAGATAGGCGCGCGCGGTCTTCGCATTCTCGACGGCGAAATCCCGCAACGAGCGTACCGCCTGTGCCGTTGCGGCTGGCAGCGCCTCCGCGGCGGGGCCGCCGAGAGGAGCCGGAATGAGATAGAGGGCGGCTGTCATTCACGCAGCACGGGCATGCCGGCCTGCTGCAGCAGTTGGGTGAGTGCGATGAGCGGCAGGCCGACGAGCGCCGTCGGATCGTGGCACTCGATGCGCGCGATGAGCGCGATGCCCAAGCCTTCCGATTTCGCGCTGCCCGCGCAGTCGTAGGGCTGCTCGCGCTGCAAGTAGTCCTCGATCTGCGCGGCGCTGAGCCGCCGAAAATGCACCAGGCAGGGCACGACGACCGAGCGGATCGCTCCGCTGTGTGCATCGCACAGCGAGACTGCAGTGTCGAAACAGGCCGTGTGGCCGCTCATCCTGGTCAGCTGCCGGACCGCGTTGGCGTGCGTGCCGGGCTTGTCGAGAACTTCGCCGCCGCAGGATGCGACCTGATCGGAGCCGATGATCAACGCGCGCGGGAATCGCGCGACAACGGCCCGCGCCTTCGCCTCAGCGAGCCTCGCCGCGGTGGCCGCCGGCGCTTCCGCTGGCAGCGCGCGCTCCTCCACCGCAGGGTCTGCGCATTCGAAGGGCAGGCCGAGCCGTCCGAGCAGCGCCTTGCGATAGCGCGAGGTGGACGCGAGCACCAATGGTCGAGGCTGAAGCATGGCTTTGTTTTGACACGGTTTTTCGCGAATGATATCATCCGCGCCTTCATGCCGCAGCAGCCGGGGCAGTTTCCCGTGATCGACGGCTTCAAGTTTGCGGCGGCCGGGGGCAAGCTGCAGGGCACTTGGCCAGTGCGCGTGTTTCCCCGATTGCGCGACCTGTTGCACGATGACTCGGGAACGATCGAGTACGAGGTGCTCGGCGGCATCAGCGCGCTCGGGCAGCCGGAGCTTGCGTTGCGCGCCTGGGGCACGCTGCAACTGGCGTGCAAGCAGTGTCTGGGCGCGCTGGCGTTCGCGGCCCGGGTGGAGTCGACGCTGCGGCTGGCGTCCACGCAGGCAGAGGTGGACGCGGAGCCGTTGACGGCCGAAGGGCCGGATAGCATCGTGGCGACGAAGGCGATGCCGGTGCGCGATCTGGTCGAGGACGAGCTGCTGCTCGCCTTGCCCTACGCGCCGAGACATCAGGATTGCGCGGCGCGCGCCGAGCACGCGCCGCAGGCAGGGCAGACGCCGTTTGCGGGGTTGCGCGGAAAGCTGCGCGGCGACAGATGAACTTGAAAGGAGCTTGACCATGGCAGTGCAACAGAACAAGAAATCGCCTTCGCGGCGCGGCATGCATCGGGCGCACGACTTCCTGAGCAATCCGCCGCTGGCGATCGAGCCCACCACGGGCGAGGCGCACCTGCGCCACCACGTCAGCCCGACCGGCTACTACCGCGGCAAGAAGGTCGCGAAGGCCAAAGGCGAGTAAGCCTCCCGCGCGCATCCTCATCCGGCGGTCGCGGCGCAAAGGGAGCCTCTGGCCTATTCCCGCGTGCGCGACGGTGGCTCAGGGCAAAGGCCTCGCCGCCCTCGGGTTGCGGCCGGAAGTCCTCGACGGTTGGCATACGATAGCGCGATGACACGGGCGCCGGCGTTGTTGCTCGGCCTTGCGATATCGACCTATCGCTGCGGCCGCGCGCCTAGCCGGCGCCGCGTTCCGGCCGCAACGCGCATGCGCGCGAATAAGCCAGAGGCTCCCTAGGACCAGCTCGATGGACATCACGGTCGCAATTGACTGCATGGGGGGCGATCATGGCCCCCGGGTGACGGTCCCTGCCGCCCTGGAGCTATTGCGCCGGCACGCCGACGTCGCAGTCGTGTTGGTCGGGCAGCGTGAAGCGCTGGACAAGGAACTGGCGGCGCAGGGCCACTTGGATGGTGCGCGCCTGCGCGTTCGGCACGCAGCCGAAGTGGTCAGCATGGACGAGCCGCCGGCGCAAGCACTGCGCTACAAGAAGGACTCGTCGATGCGGGTCGCGGTCAACCTGGTGAAGACGGGCGAGGCCCATGCCTGCGTCAGCGCCGGCAACACCGGCGCGCTGATGGCGATCTCGCGCTATCGTGCTCAAGACCTTGCCCGGCATCGACCGCCCGCGATCGCCACGGTGCTGCCCAACATGCAGGGCGGCTAGACCTACGTGCTCGACCTGGGCGCCAACGTCGACTGCACCCCCGAGCAGCTGATGCAGTTCGGCGTCATGGGGGCGATGCTGGTGGCGGCCGTCGAGCACAAGGAACGGCCAACGGTGGGCCTGCTCAACATCGGCGACGAGGACATCAAGGGCAACGAGACGGTGAAGCGCGCGGCCGATCTGCTGCGCGCCAGCGGACTGAATTTCCACGGCAACGTCGAGGGCGACGACATCTTCAAGGGCACGACCGACGTGGTGGTCTGCGACGGCTTCGTCGGCAATGTCGCTGCTCAAGGCCTCCGAAGGCGTGGCCACGATGATCACCGGCTTCCTGCGCCAGGAGTTCACGCGCAATCCGTGGCGCAGGCTGTCGGCGCTGGTGGCGATGCCGGTGCTCAAAGCGCTGCGCAGCGCGCATGGATCCCGGCCGCTACAACGGCGCGAGCCTGCTCGGCCTGCGCGGCATCGTGATCAAGAGCCATGGCTCGGCGGACGCATACGCCTTCGGCCAGGCGCTGGAGCGCGCCGTCGAGGAGGTGCGCAACGACGTGCTCCAGCGCATCACCCGGCGCATGGGGCAAGCGCAGCCCGCCGCCGACGACAGGGAAGCGGCTGCGCGATGATCTACTCGCGCATCGTCGGCACCGGCAGCTACCTGCCGCCGCGCGTCGTGACCAACGCGGAGTTCGCGGCGCGCCTGGACACCAGCGACGCGTGGATCCGCGAGCGCACCGGCATCGCGCAGCGCCACATCGCCGACGAATCGCAGGCTTCGAGCGACCTCGCGCTGGAGGCGAGCCGCGCACGCGCTGGCAGGCGGCGGGCGTCAAGGCGCAGGACCTCGACCTGATCATCGTCGCCACCTCGACGCCGGACTTCGTCTTCCCCAGCACCGCCTGCCTGCTGCAGGCGAAGCTCGGCGTGCGCAAGGCTGCGCCGCGTTCGACCTGCAGGCGGTGTGCAGCGGCTTCGTCTATGCGCTGGCGACCGCCGACAGCTTCATCCGCTCGGGCATCGCAAAAGCGCGCGCTGGTCGTCGGCGCCGAGGTGTTCTCGCGCATCCTCGACTGGAACGACCGCGGCACCTGCGTGCTGTTCGGCGACGGCGCCGGCGCGGTGGTGCTCGCGGCGGACTCCAAGCCGGGCACTGCACGCGATCGATCCTGCACGCCGACGGCAGCCATGCCGGCATCCTGTGCGTGCCGGGCAACGTCTGCGGCGGACGCATCCTCGGCTCGCCCTTTCTGCAGATGGACGGGCAGGCCGGTGTTCAAGTTCGCGGTCAAGGTGCTCGACGAGGTGGCGCGCGAAACCGTCGCCGCGGCCGGCATGCGCCTGGAGGACATCGACTGGCTGATTCCGCACCAGGCCAACGTGCGCATCCTGGAGGCCACGGCGCGCAAGCTCGGGCTGCCGCTGGAGAAGCTGGTGGTGACCGTCGATCACCACGGCAACACCTCGGCGGCGTCGGTGCCGCTGGCGCTGGACGAGTTCGTGCGCGCGGGAAAGATCCGGGCCGGGCACCGCGTGCTGATGCAAGGCGTCGGCGGTGGTTTCACCTGGGGCGCGACTCTCGCGACAATGTGAGCCGATGAAACTGGCGATGGTCTTTCCCGGGCAGGGCTCGCAGTCGGTCGGCATGCTGCAGGCCTATGCGGGCCTGCCCGGGGTGGACGGACGTGAGGCGCGAAGCCGACAGTCGCGCTGGGGAGCGATTTCCTCGCGCTGCTCGACGAAGGGCCGGCGGAGGCACTCAACCTGACCGTCAACACGCAGCCGGCGATGGTGACGGCGGGCATACGCGGCCTACCGCGCCTGGCGCGCGCTCGGCGGTCCGGCGCCCGAGGTGGTCGCCGGCCACAGCCTGGGCGAGTACACCGCGCTGGTGGCGGCCGGCGCCCTCGCCTTTCGCGACTGCCTGCCGCTGGTGCGCTTCCGCGCCCAGGCGATGCAGGAGGCCGTGCCCGAAGGGCAGGGCGCGATGGCCGCGATCCTCGGCCTCGACGACGCGGCGGTGCGCGCCGCGTGCGCGGAAGCCGCGCAGGGCGAAGTCGTGCAGGCGGTCAACTTCAACGCCCCCGGCCAGATCGTGATCGCCGGGCACAAGGCCGCGGTGGCACGCGCCATGGAGGCGTGCAAGGCGCAGGGCGCCAAGCGCGCACTGCCGCTGCCGGTGAGCGCGCCGTTCCATTCGCAGCCTGATGCGGCCCGCCGCCGAGAAGCTGCGCGGCTACCTCGAGCGACGTCGCAGTCGCCGCGCCCGCGCATCGCGCTGGTCAACAACGTCGATGTCGCGACGCGCAGCGCGAGCCGGCGCGAGATCAAGGATGCGCTGGTGCGCCAGGCGGCCTCGCCCGGTGCGCTGGGTCGAGACGATCCAGAAGATGAAGGCGATGCGGCGTGACGCACGTCGTCGAATGCGGCCCCGGCAAGGTGCTCGCCGGCATGGTCAAGCGCATCGACGGCGACGCTGCACAGCTACGCGCTGGCCGACAGGGCGTCGCTCGAGCAGGCGCTGGCGGCGCTGAAGGCCACGGCATGACCCTGGCGGGCAAGCTGGCGCTGGTCACCGGCGCCTCGCGCGGCATCGGCCGCGCCATCGCCCTGCAGCTCGGCCGCGCACGGCGCCACGGTGATCGGCACGGCGACCACGCGAGGCGGGCGCTGCGCAGATCAGCGAGGCGCTTGCCCAGGCAGGCGTGCAGGGCGCCGGCATGGCGCTCGACGTGCGCGACACGCGCGGCCTGCGACGCGCTGCTCGAGACGCTGCAGAAGGAGCGCGGCGACGTGCTGGTCCTGGTCAACAACGCCGGCATCACGCGCGACAATCTCGCCCTGCGCATGAAGGACGAGGACTGGGACGAGGTGCATGGACACCAACCTGAAGGCCGTGTTCCGCGCTCTCGCGCGCGGTGATGCGCGGCATGATGAAGCAGCGCTACGGCCGCATCATCAACATCACCTCGGTGGTCGGCGCCTCCGGCAACCCCGGCCAGGCCAACTACGCCGCCGCCAAGGCCGGCGTGGTCGGGCATGACCAAGTCGCTGGCGCGCGAGCTGGGCAGCCGCAACATCACGGTCAACTGCGTCGCGCCCGGGCTTCATCGACACCGACATGACGCGCGCGCTGCCGGAGGCGCAGCAGCACGGCGCTGCTCGGCGCAGATTCCGCTGGGCCGCCTGGGCACGCCGCGAGGACATCGCCGCGCGCGGTCGCCTTTCTCGCGTCGCCGGCGGCCGGCTACGTCACCGGCAGCGTGCTGCACGTCAACGGCGGCATGTACATGGCCTGAATTGGTTGGCGCCGATTTGGTAAAATCCGGGCCGCCGCTTGGCCCCTACAGGGAAGGAGCAATTCATGGAAAACGTCGAAGCACGCGTCAAGAAGATCATCGCCGAGCAGCTCGGCGTGAACGAGGCCGAGATCAAGAACGAATCCTCGTTCGTCGACGACCTCGGCGCCGACTCGCTCGACACGGTGGAACTGGTGATGGCCCTCGAGGACGAGTTCGAGACCGAGATTCCCGACGAGGAAGCCGAGAAGATCACCACCGTCCAGCAGGCCATCGACTACGTCAAGTCGCACGCCAAGTCGTAAGCGCCGGCAGCAAGAGTAGTGTCGCGCCGCCGCGTCGTCGTCACCGGCCTGGGCATCGTCTGCCCGGTCGGCAACACCGTCGCGGAAGCGTGGGAGCAGCCTGGTCGCCGGCAAGTCCGGCATCGGCCGCATCACGCGCTTCGATGCGTCGGCCTTCGCCTGCCAGATTCGCCGGCGAGGTGAAGGGCTTCGACGTCGCCGCGCATCTGCCGGCCAAGGAAGCCCGGCACATGGACACCTTCATCCACTACGGCCTCGCCGCGGCGATGCAGGCGTGGCAGGACTCCGGCCTGCAGGTGACCGAGGCGAACGCCGAGCGCATCGGCGTGAACATCGGCTCGGGCATCGGCGGCCTGCCGCTGATCGAGGAGACGCACGCCGAGCTACGCGCAGCGCGGCCCGCGGCGCATCTCGCCGTTCTTCGTGCCCGGCCTCGATCATCAACATGATCTCGGGCCACCTGTCGATCAAGTACGGCATCAAGGGCCCGAACCTCGCGATGGTCACCGCCTGCACCACCGGCCTGCACTGCATCGGCGAGGCGGCGCGCACTGATCGAGTACGGCGACGCCGACGTGATGATCGCCGGCGGCGCCGAGGCGACCGTGTCGCCGCTGGGCGTCGGCGGCTTCGCCGCGGCGCGGGCGCTGTCGACCCGCAACGACGACCCGCAGACCGCCACCCGGCCCTGGGACAAGGACCGCGACGGCTTCGTGCTCGGCGAGGGCGCCGGCGTCGCTGGTGCTCGAGGAGTACGAGCACGCCAAGGCGCGCGGCGCCAGGATCTACTGCCGAGGTCGTCGGCTTCGGCATGAGCGCCGACGCCTACCACATGACGGCGCCGAACGTGGACGGCCCGAAGCGCTGCATGCGCGCGGCGCTTGCGCAACGCCGCGCATCAACGCCGACCAGGTCCAGTACCTCAACGCCCACGGCACCTCCACGCCGCTGGGCGACATGAACGAGACCAAGGCCATCAAGCTGGCGTTCGGCGACCACGCGGCGAAGCTGGTCGTGAACTCGACCAAGTCGATGACCGGCCACCTGCTGGGCGGCGCCGGCGGCATCGAGTCGGTGTTCACGGTGCTGGCGCTGCACCACCAGGTGTCGCCGCCGACCATCAACATCTTCAACCAGGACCCGGAGTGCGACCTCGACTACTGCGCCAACACGGCGCGCGAGATGCAAGATCGACGTCGCGGTCAAGAACAACTTCGGCTTCGGCGGCACCAACGGCACGCTGGTGTTCGCTCGCGTTTGAGCGCAGCACCGGCGCTGCGGCTCGAGTTGCGTGCTTCGCGCGTCATGGCGGCGGTCATCGTGTCGGCGCACCTGGCGGGTGCCGCATGCCTGGCGGCCGTGCTGCCCGGCACCGCGGGCGGCCGTCGCAGCCCTGCTGGTCCTGCTGCTGGGCTTGGTCGTGGCCCGGGACCGGGCGTTGCTGCGCGGGCGCAGTTCGGTGCGCCGCCTCGAGCTGCGCGAAGGCGGGGCGCCTTGTTCGAACTGGCGGACGGCCGGCAGCTGGCCGGCAGCGTCGCCGGCCGTCGCAATGTCAACCGGTGGTGGGTGACGCTGCCGCTGCGGGGCGAATCGAGGCGTATCGTGCTGGTGACGCGGGACATGCTCCCGGCCGGGGACTTCCGGCGGCTGCGGATGTGGGCGCTGTGGGGGCGGCTCGCGAACGTGGCGACCGCGCCACTTCCCTCCTGAGGCACCTGCGGTCATGCCGCCGAACTATTTCATAAGGGCATTGTCTGTGGCACATAGGCGTTGCAGCCGGGCGCGCAGCGGCCTGGGCACCCGGAGGACCGGGGCTCACGCAGGCAGGCGGGGCGATGTCTGAGCGCGACATCGACCGGCAGCTGGTGGTGCGGGCGCAGCGGGGCGACAAGCGGGCGTTCGAGCTGCTGGTGGAGAAGTACCAGCGCAAGCTCGGACGGCTGCTGTCGCGGTTCATCCGCGACCCGGCGGAGGTCGAGGACGTGACGCAGGAAGCGTTCATCAAGGCGTATCGGGCGCTCGCCGGCGTTCCGCGGCGACAGCGCGTTCTATACGTGGCTGTACCGGATCGGCATCAACACCGCCAAGAACTACCTGATGGCGCTGGGCCGGCGGGCGCCGACCTCGACCGAGGTGGAGGCGCGAGGAGGCGGAAGGTTTCGAGGAGGGCGAGCAGTTGCGCGACATCAACACGCCTGAGAGCATGTTGCTGTCCAAGGAGATTGCGACGACGGTGAATGCGACGATCGAGGAGCTGCCCGAGGAGCTGCGCACGGCGATCCAGCTGCGCGAGATCGAGGGCATGAGCTACGAGGACATCGCGCGCATCATGGATTGCCCGATCGGCACGGTGCGCTCGCGGATTTTCCGGGCGCGCGAGGCGATCGCGGAGCGGCTGCGGCCGCTGCTCGACACGCGCAAGGACCAGAGGTGGTAGGACGATGAAGGCAAGGATTTCGGCGATGATGGACGGCGAGCTCGCAGCGCACGAGCTGGACGAGCCGTTGTCCGCGATTGCAGCGGATCGGGAAGCCAGGGAGTCCTGGCGCACCTACCATCTGATCAGCGATGCCCTGCGCGGCGACGCCATCCTGTCCGCCAGCTGCGCGCGCCGCGTGTCCCAGCGGCTGGCGCAGGAGCCGACGCTGATTGCGTCCCTGCCAGGAGCGGTGCGCGCACCCGAGCGGCCGCGCTGGTTCGTGCCTTCCGCACTGGCGGCGAGCGTCGCTGCCGTGGCATTCGTCGGCTGGGTGGCGCTCGCGCCGCAGCGAGGATCCGCGCCAGCCACCGCCCCGGCGCCTCTGGCGCAGGCGCCGCAGGCGCAGCGAGTCGCAGAGCCGCCGAAGGTGCCGGTCACCAGCGCCACGCAGGACTACCTGTTCGCGCATCAGGCCTTCTCGCCGCGCAACTCGCTGCAGGGCATGGCGCCCTACGTGCGCACGGTCTCGGTCGAGACCGTGCAGAGGAAGAAATGAGCCGCGCGCTCGGTGCCTGGATGCTTTGCGCGTTCGCGGGCATGGCGCAGGCCCAGGTGTCCCCGGAGGCGCTCGATTGGCTGCGGCGGATGTATCAGGCGACGGATAAGCTCTCGTACACGGGCACCTTCGTCTACCAGCAGGGCGATCGCACCGAGACCTCGCGCATCACGCGGCGCGCCGAGCCGGCCGGCAGCATCGAGAAGCTCGAGGTGCTGGACGGTGTCGCCGCGGGAGGTGGTGCGCACGCGCGACGAGATCCGCTGCTACCTGCCGGCCAGCCAGACGGTCAAGGTCGACCGGCGCCGCGATCAGCGCAGCTTCCCGGCACTGTTGCCTGCGCAGGTGACGACCCTGGGCGAGCACTACGACATCAGCATGGACGAGACCGCGGCGCATCGCCGGCTACGACTGCCAGGCGATCGTGCTCGCACCCAAGGACGACCTGCGCTACGGCTACAAGCTCTGGGCCGACGTGCAAACCGGCATGCTGCTCAAGGCGCGCGCCTTCAACCGCAACGGCGAGACGGTCGAGCAGTTCACGTTCACGCAGCTGGAGATCGGCCGCGTGTCCCGCGAGCGGGTGCGGCCGCGCGCACGTGGCACGCACCTGGCGCGATCGAGCAGGCGGCAGTCGAGTCCCGCGAACCTCGCGCAGGCGGGTTGGACCATGAGCGCGGACCTGCCGGGCTTTCGCAAAGTCATCGAGATCACGCGCATGCTGCGCGACGCGCAGCCGGTCGGACAGGTGGTCTATTCCGACGGCCTGGCGGCGGTGTCCGTGTTCATCGAGCCGCTCGCCGGCCGCGCGGAGACGCCGCAGCATGGGGCTGGCCAGCATGGGTGCCGTGAACGTCTACACGCGCGAAGTCGCCAACCATCTGGTGACGGTGGTCGGCGAGGCGCCCGCCGCCAGCGTGCAGCGCATCGCCAACACCGTTGCCTACCGCCCGCCGCAATGACCATTACCGCCCGGAGCGGTTTCCGGGCGCCGCACCCTTGAGAGGACTTTCCATGCGTTTCGTCAGAACTGCTGTCACGTTCCTGCTGGCCGCCTGCACCTCGCTGGCGTTCGCCCAGGCGCGCGAGCTGCCCGACTTCACGCGACTGGTCGAGGAACAGGGCGCACGCGGTCGTCAACATCAGCACCACCCAGGCGGTGCGCCGCGGCGCGCCGTGCCGCAGGTCCCGAACATCGAGGACGAGGAAGTGCTGGAGTTCTTCCGCCGCTTCATCCCGCGCCAGCAGCCCGGACCCGGCCCGCGCCCCGAGAGCCGCTCGCTCGGCTCCGGCTTCGTCATCAGCGCCGACGGCTACATCCTGACCAACGCGCACGTCGTCGACGCCGCCGACGAGATCAACGTCAGGCTGACCGACAAGCGCGAGTACAAGGCCAAGGTGATCGGCGCCGACAAGCGCACCGACGTGGCGCTGATCAAGATCGAGGCGAGCGGCCTGCCCGTGGTGCGCATGGGCGATCCCGCCAAGCTCAAGGTGGGCGAGTGGGTGGTGGCGATCGGCTCGCCGTTCGGCTTCGAGAACACGGTCACCGCCGGCATCGTCAGCGCCAAGGGTCGCTCGCTGCCGCAGGAGAACTTCGTGCCGTTCATCCAGACCGACGTGGCCATCAACCCCGGCAACTCCGGCGGGCCGCTGTTCAACATGCGGGGCGAGGTGGTCGGCGTCAATTCGCAGATCTACAGCCGCACGGGCGGCTTCATGGGCCTGTCGTTCGCCATTCCGATCGACGTGGCGCTCGACATCCAGAAGCAGCTGCGCGAGAAGGGCCGCGTGTCGCGCGGCCGCATCGGCGTGGTGATCCAGGAGGTGACCAAGGACCTGGCGGTTTCCTTCGGCCTGGACCGGCCGCGCGGCGCGCTGGTCAACTCGGTGGAGAAGGGCAGCCCGGCGGACAAGGCCGGCATCGAGGCGACCGACATCATCACCCGCTTCGACGGCAAGGCAGTCGAGTCCTCCAGCGACCTGCCGCGCTCGTCGGCGTCCACCCGGCCGGGCGCCAGCGCGCCGATTGAAGTGTGGCGCAAGGGCGCCGCGCGCAACCTGACGCGTCACGGTGGGCGAGCTGCAGGAGGAACGAATCGCCGCGCGCGAGCCGCCGCGCGAGCGCAAGCCGGTGGAGCAGGTCGCCAACCGGCTGGGCCTGGTGGTGTCCGAGCTGAGCGCCGAGCAGAAGAAGGAGATGCGGCTGGCGTACGGGCTGGTGGTGACCGACGTGCGCGCCGAGGCGCGCGCCGACGTGCGCCGCGGGCGACGTGATCCTGAAGATGGTGCATAACGGCCAGCACACCGAGCTGAAGTCCACCGACCAGTTCAACAAGCTGCTCGCCGGTCTGGACAAGAACGCGGTGATCACGCTGCAGGTGCGCCGCGGCGAGAACACGGCGTTCGTCACCGTTTCCGGCCTCGCCGACAAGGGCTAGCCGGCTCGCCGCCGCGGAGGGCCAGGGCGATTCTTCGCCTCTACGGGCGCCGGTATTGCCACTTGTGCGAGGAAATGGCGCTCGCGTTGCGCGCGCTGGCGGTGCCGTTCGTGGAGATCGACGTCGATGCCGACGCGGCCCTCGAGGCGCGCTACGGCGAGCGGGTGCCCGTGCTGACCGACGCCGCGGGCGCGGAGATCTGCCACTACCGCCTCGATGAGGCCGCCCTGCGAACCCGGCTTGCGGTAAGATAGCGGCTGCAGCGAGAGAAGGGTGCCACGGGCACCCTTTTTTGCGTTCTCCATGACCCCGCAGAGCCGCATCCGCAATTTCTCGATCATCGCCCACATCGACCACGGCAAGTCGACGCTGGCCGACCGCTTCATCCAGCTGTGCGGCGGACTGGCGGACCGCGAGATGGCCGAGCAGGTGCTCGACTACGATGGACCTGGAGCGCGAGCGCGGCATCACCATCAAGGCGCAGACCGCGGCGCTGCAGTACCAGGCGCGCGACGGCGAGCAGTACCTGCTCAACCTGATCGATACGCCGGGACATGTCGACTTCTCCTACGAGGTGAGCCGCTCGCTCGCGGCCTGCGAAGGCGCGCTGCTGGTGGTGGATGCCTCGCAGGGCGTGGAGGCGCAGACGGTCGCCAACTGCTACACCGCCATCGAGCAGGGCGTCGAGGTGATCCCGGTGCTCAACAAGATCGACCTGCCCTCCGCGGACCCGGCGAACGCGATCCAGGAGATCGAGGACGTGATCGGCATCCAGGCGCAGGACGCGCTGCGTGCCAGCGCCAAGACCGGCGAGGGCGTGCCGGAGATCCTCGAGGCGGTGATCGCGCGCGTGCCGCCGCCCAAGGGGGACCCGGCGGCGCGCCTGCAGGCGCTGGTCATCGACTCCTGGTTCGACAACTACGTCGGCGTGGTGATGCTGGTGCGCATGATGCAGGGCACGCTGCGCGCCAAGGACAAGGTGCTCCTCATGAGCACCGACGCCACGCACCTGTGCGAGCAGGTCGGCGTGTTCACGCCGAAGTCGGCGTCGCGCAGCGAGCTGGTGGCGGGCGAGGTGGGCTTCGTCGTCGCCGGGGTGAAGGAGCTGCGCGAGGCGAAGGTCGGCGACACGATCACGCATGCGGACAAGCCTGCCGCCGTCGCCGCTGCCCGGGTTCAAGGAGATCAAGCCGCAGGTGTTCGCGGGCCTGTATCCGGTGGAGTCCAACCAGTACGAGGCGCTGCGCGAGGCAATGGAGAAGCTGCACCTGAACGACGCCTCGTTCCATTACGAGCCGGAAGTCTCGCAGGCGCTGGGCTTCGGTTTCCGCTGCGGCTTCCTCGGGCCTGCTGCACATGGACATCGTGCAGGAGCGGCTGGAGCGCGAGTACGGCATGCAGCTGGTCACCACCGCGCCCTCGGTGGTCTACGAGGTGCTGCTGCGCGACGGCACGGTGCAGCAGATTTCAAACCCCGCGAAGCTCCCCGACCCTGCGCAGATCGAGGAGATCCGCGAGCCGATGATCGCCACCACCATTTTCGTGCCGCAGGCGTACGTCGGGCCGGTGATGACGCTGTGCACCGAGAAGCGCGGCACCCAGACCAACCTGCACTACTCGTCGCGCCACGTCGTGCTGTCCTACGACCTGCCGCTCAACGAAGTGGTGCTCGATTTCTTCGACCGGCTGAAGTCGCTGACCCGCGGCTTTGGCTCGATGGACTATGAGTTCAAGTCGTACCGGCCCGCCGACGTCATCCGGCTCGACGTGCTGGTGAACGGCGAGCGCGTCGATGCGCTCTCCAGCATGGTGCATCGCGAGGCGGCGCAGCGGCGCGGACGCGAGCTCGCCGCCCGCCTGCGCGGCCTGATCCCGCGCCAGATGTTCGACGTCGCGATCCAGGCGGCGATCGGCTCGAACATCATCGCGCGCGAGAACGTCAAGGCGCTGCGCAAGAACGTGCTCGCCAAGTGCTATGGCGGCGACGTCACGCGCAAGAGGAAGCTCCTGGAGAAGCAGAAGGAAGGCAAGAAGCGCATGAAGCAGGTGGGCTCGGTCGAGATCCCGCAGGAGGCATTCCTCGCCGTCCTGCAGCGGGACGACAAGTGAGCTTCGCGGCGTTCCTGCTGATTCTGCTGGTCGTCACTGGCGTCGTGTGGGCGCTCGATGCCGCCTGGCTGGGACGGCGACGCGCCGCGCGGCGCCAAGCAGCCCTGGTGGGTCGAGTACTCGGTCAGCTTCTTTCCCGGTGATCCTGATCGTGTTCCTGCTGCGCTCGTTCCTGGTCGAGCCGTTCAAGATCCCGTCGGGATCGATGATCCCGACGCTGCTGGTGGGCGACTTCATCCTGGTCAACAAGTTCACCTACGGCATCCGGCTGCCGGTGGTCAACGTCAAGGTGCTGGAGCTCAACGCGCCGCAGCGGGGCGACGTGATGGTGTTCCGCTTTCCCGACGATCCGTCGCTCGACTACATCAAGCGGGTGGTGGGCGTCCCGGGCGACCGCATCGACTACCGCGACAAGCGCCTGTCGGTCAACGGCCAGCCGGTGCCGCTGAAGCAGATCGAGGACTACCTGTCGCGCGAGCGCATGCAGTACTCGCGCCGCTACCTGGAGACGCTGAACGCGCATGCGCACCAGATCATGATCGAGGACGACGCCCCGGCGTTCGTGCCCCAGGCGCGCGCGTTCCCGCATATCGAGAATTGCAACTACAATATGTCAGGCGTGGCGTGCACCGTTCCGCCCGGCCATTACTTCGTGATGGGTGACAACCGTGACAATTCGAGCGACAGCAGGGTCTGGGGATTCGTGCCCGACGCCAACATCGTCGGCAAGGCATTCTTCATCTGGCTCAACCTCGGCGAGCTGGGCCGTTTCGGCTCGTTCCGCTAGGAGACCGATCATGCGCAAAAGGCAGCAGGGGCTCTCGTTGCTGGGGTTGATCTTCGGCGGATTTGTGCTGATCTTCGCCCTGCTGCTCGTCATGAAGGTGACGCCGTCCTACCTTGAATACTTCGCCATCAAGAAGGCGGTCGTCAGCATTGCCAACGAAACACGCGGCCGCGGGGCAACGGTCAGCGAAATCCGGCGCCGCTTCGAGAACCGCTCGAATGTGGACGACTTCAGCAGCGTGAAGCCGAGCGATCTGGAGATCACCAAGGAAGGCAACGACTACGTGATCGCGGCCTCCTACCGCAGGGAAGTTCCCCTCTTCGGCCACGTCGGGCTCTACTTCGATTTCAGCGTCTCCTCCACAGACTGACCGGGACCGCTTGGCCGGCGGCGCGCGTCTCGAGGAGCGGCTGGGCCACCGCTTCCTGCGCGCCGAGCTCCTGCAGCAGGCGCTGACCCACCGCAGCTACGGCACCCCGAACAACGAGCGCCTGGAGTTCCTCGGCGACGGCGTGCTCGATTGCGTCATCCGCGAGGAGCTGTTCGCCCGTTTCCCCGCCCTGAGCGAAGGCGAGCTGTCGCGGCTGCGGGCAAGCCTGGTGCGCCGGGAGACCCTGGCCGCGATGGCGCGGGATCTGGGCGTCGGCGAGCACGTGCGCATGGGCGAGGGCGAGAGCGCGAGCGGGGGCGCGCAGCGCCCTTCGATCCTCAGCGACGCCTTGGAAGCGCTGTATGGCGCGGTCTTCCTGGACGGCGGCTATGAGTCTGCGCGCGCCGCCATCTGCGCAACTTTCGCTTCTCTGCTCGCATCGCTGGATGCGCGCGCGCTCGCCAAGGATCCCAAGACGCAGCTGCAGGAGGTCCTGCAGGGCCGCGGCCAGGCGCTGCCGACGTATCGCGTGCTCTCCACGCAGGGCGCCGCGCACCGCCAGAGCTTCGAGGTCGAATGCGCGGTCGCGGACCTCGGACTGCGCGCCACGGGCCGTGGCGAGGCTCGGCGGGCGGCGGAGCAGCAGGCAGCGGAGGCCATGCTGCGGCAGCTCAAGGCATGAGCGGGTTCCGCAGCGGCAGCGTCGGCCTGGTCGGCAGGCCGAACACGGGGAAATCGAGCCTGCTCAACCGGCTGCTGGGGCAAAAGCTTGCCATCGTCTCGCCTCGCGAGCAGACCACACGGCACGCGCTGATGGGCATCCTCACCACCGCGGACTGCCAGTACGTGTTCGTCGATTCGCCGGGATTCCAGGTGCGGCACCGCAACCTTCTCAATCGCTCGCTCAACCGCCGCGCGGGTGAAACGGCGCGCGACGTCGACGTGGTCGCCTTCGTGGTCGAAGCGCTGCGCTTCGACGCCGCCGACCGCGCGGCGCTCGCCAAGGTGCCGGCCGGACGCCCGCTGGTGGCCGTGGTCAACAAGGTCGACCTGGTCAAGCCCGCTGCGAAGCTGATGCCGTTCCTCGAACGCGTGGCGCAGGAGCGCGAGTTCGCGGCCATCGTGCCGGTCTCGGCGGCGACCGGCCGCAACCTGCCGGAATTGCTGCGGGTGCTG
This sequence comes from uncultured beta proteobacterium, assembly GCA_963719995.1. Lineage (GTDB taxonomy): Bacteria > Pseudomonadota > Gammaproteobacteria > Burkholderiales > SG8-39 > JAABQT01. Next base: position 313,195 of record CAVRDW010000001.1, read on the forward strand.
CGCGGCTACCTGCCCGAGGCGGCTGCGTCCTACCCGGCGGACCAGTTGACGGATCGCGACGAGCGCTTCTTCGCTGCGGAACTGGTGCGCGAGAAGCTGTTCCGGCTCCTGTCGGAGGAACTGCCGTACCGGTGCGAGGCGGTGGTCGAAAGCTTCAAGGAGGAAGGGCGACTGCGGCGCATCCAGGTGACGATCTGGGTCGAGCGCGAGGGCCACAAGGCGATCGTCATCGGGCGGCAGGGCGCGACGCTCAAGCGCATCTCCACCGAGGCGCGCAAGGACATGGAGCGGCTGTACGGCGGCAAGGTGTTCCTGCAGGTGTGGGTCAAGGTGCGCAAGCAGTGGACGGAGGACGAGCGCATGCTGCGCGAGCTGGGGTACGGCTGATGCGCCGGCGCACCGATCGCGAGCCGGCGTTCGTCCTGCACAGTTATCCCTACAAGGAGACCAGCCTGATCGTGGAGGTCTTTGCGCGGCACCGCGGCCGCGTCGGACTGCTCGCGCGCGGGGCGCGGCGGCCGCGCTCGGCGATCCGCGGCACGCTGCTCGCGTTCCACCCGCTGCGGCTGAGCTGGAGCGCATCCGCGGAGCTGGGCACGCTGACGGCCGCGGAATGGTCGGGCGGCCAGCCCGCGCTGCAGGGCCAGGGCCTGATGTGCGGTTTCTACCTGAACGAGCTGCTGCTGAAGCTGCTGCCGCGCGAAGATGCCCACGAGCGGCTCTTCGATGCCTATGCCGAGAGCCTTGCGCGCCTCGCGGCGGGAGCCGATCACGCGGCCGTGCTGCGGGGCTTCGAGCGCAGGCTGCTGACCGAACTCGGGTATGCTCCCCTGCTCGAACGCGACGCCGCGACGGGCATGCCGGTGCAATCGGCGATGCGCTATGCCTACGAGCCGGAGCGCGGTCCGCTCGCTGCCGAAGGCGGCCGGCCCGGCGCCGAAGCGCACACCGTGAGCGGTCAGACGCTGCTCGACATGGCGCGCGACGACTACGCGCGGCGCGAGACCCGGGAGGAGGCGCGACGGTTGATGCGCTGGCTCATCGGCGCGCGCCTCGGCGGCCAGCCGCTGCATACGCGCGAGGTCTTGCTGGAGCTGCAGGAGCTATGATCGAACTCGGCGTCAACGTGGACCACGTGGCGACGGTACGCCAGGCGCGCCGCACGTACGAGCCCGACCCCGTGTGGGCCGCGGTGGAGGCCCACCTCGGCGGCGCCGACGGCATCACCGTCCACTTGCGCGAAGACCGGCGCCACATCCAGGACGAGGACGTGCGGCGACTGCGCGAGTTGACGCACATCAAGCTGAACCTGGAAATGGCGGCGACCGACGAGATGATCGAGGTGGCGCGCCGCATACGGCCGGAGATGGCGATGCTGGTGCCCGAGGGCCGCCATGAGATCACCACCGAAGGTGGCCTGGACATCGCATCGCAGGAGGCGCGCCTGCGCCAGGCCGTCTCCCGGCTGGCGGAGGCGGGGATCGTGGTCTCGGTCTTCATCGATGCCGAGGCGCGGCAGGTCGAGGCCGCCCAGCGCATCGGCGCTGCCGTGTGCGAGGTACACACCGGGCCCCTACGCGCATGCCTTCCATGCCAAGGGGCGCGACGCGGAGTCGCCGGCGGTGCTCGCCGAGCTGGAGAAGATGCGCCGGGCGGGGGAGGGCATCCGCGCGCTCGGCATGCGCTTCAACGCCGGGCACGCGCTCAATTACTTCAACGTCGAGCCGGTGGCCCGGCTGCCGGGACTGCGCGAGCTGCATATCGGCCACGCCATCGTCAGCCGCGCCGTGTTCGTCGGCATGCGCGAGGCGGTGCGCGAGATGAAGCAGCTGATCGTCCAGGCCGCAAGGTGATCTACGGCGTCGGCACCGACCTGATCGAGATCACCCGCGTCGAGCGCGCGCTGGCGCGCTTCGGCGTACGTTTTGCGCAGCGCATTCTCTGCGAGCCGGAGTTGCAGCGCTTTGCCACGCATGCCAAGCCCGCCGCCTACCTCGCCAAGCGTTTCGCCGCCAAGGAAGCCTTCTCCAAGGCCCTGGGGACCGGGATCCGCGCGCCGGCAAACTGGCACGGCGTGTGGGTGATCAACCACCGCTCCGGAAAGCCTCAGCTCGAGTTCTCGGCTGAGCTCGCTGCGCTGCTGCGCAGCCGCGGCATCCTGCGCTCGCACCTCACCCTGACCGATGAGCGCGGCATGGCGGCGGCCACGGTGATCCTCGAATGCGACGGCTGAGGGCGCGCCTGCCGCTGGGTCCGGTCGTGGTGGATCCGGCGGGCACCGCCCTGAACGACGACGACCGCCGCCGGATGCTGCACCCGGCGGCCGGCGGCGTCATCTTGTTCGCACGCAATTTCGAGAATGCCGCGCAGCTGCAGGCGCTCACCGAGGAGATCCATTGCCTGCGCGAGCCGCCGCTGCTCATCGGCGTGGACCACGAGGGCGGGCGGGTGCAGCGATTCCGCGAAAGCTTCACCGTGCTTCCGCCCATGCGTGCGCTGGGCGGCCTGTGGGATCGCGACCGGGAGGCGGGCAGGGCGGCAGCGCGCGCCGCCGGCTACATCATCGCTGCCGAGCTCGCGGCCCATGGCCTGGACTTCAGCTTCACGCCGGTGCTGGACCTGGATTACGGCGCCAGCGCAGTGATCGGCGACCGCGCGCTGCATTTCGACCCGATCGCCGTGGGCGCGCTGGCGGCTGCGCTGATCAGCGGTCTGGGCGACGGCGGCATGGCCGCGGTCGGGAAGCACTTTCCGGGGCACGGCTACGTGGCTGCCGACTCCCATGTCGCCATCCCGGTCGACAATCGCGCGCTCGCGGAGATCCTGCGCAAGGATCTGGCTGCCCTACGGGCCCGCGATTGCGGCAGGTCTCGCCGGCGTGATGCCGGCGCACGTGGTCTATCCCGAGGTGGACCGGGAGCCCGCCGGCTACTCGAGCATATGGCTGAAGGACGTGCTGCGCGGGCGGCTGGGGTTCGAAGGGCTCATCTTCAGCGATGACCTGTCGATGGCCGGGGCGAGCGGCGCCGGCGATCATGCCGCCCGGGCCCGCGCCGCGCTGGCGGCCGGCTGCGACATGGTGCTGCTATGCAATGACCTGGAGGGTGCGGAACGGCTGCTGCACGCTCTGGCAGCGCAGGCCTCGCCGATGCCGGAGCGCCTGGAGCGCATGCGCCGCCGGGGCGGCGGTCGCGACCTGAGGAAGAGCGTGGCCTTCCGGGATGCGCAGGAAGCGCTCGGCGCGCTGGCCTAGGGAGCCTCTGATCTATGTCCGCGTGCGCGACGGTGGCGATTTTCGTGCAGGGCGAGACAGCGGACGCCGCCGTGTGCTTGACGCCCACAAGGCGGCCGATGGCGATGCCATGCGCGAACCCCGCAGGCGCTTGCGCCTGCGGGCGTCGCGGGGCGCCCGTGAGGAGCGCAGCCGCAAGCGGCTGCGCTGCTCGCCCCGTCCCTCCAGGCGGCGAGGCCGTGAGGCGTGGGTGTAAGGCAAAGCCCTCGCCGCCCTCGGGTTGCGGCCGGAAGCCCGTGGCGGTTGGCTTGCGATAGCGCCATGACACGGGCGTCGGCGTTGTTGCTCGGCCTTGCGATATCGACATATCGCTGCGGCCGCGCGCCTAGCCGGCGCCGCGTTCCGGCCGCAACGCGCACCCGCGCACATAGATCAGAGGCTCCCTAAGCGCGCTCCATGTAGGTGCCTTCGTTCGTGTCGATCTTGATGCTGCTCGCCCTTGTTGATGAACGGCGGTACCTGCACCGTGATGCCGGTTTCCATCGTCGCGGGCTTGAAGGTGTTGGTCGCCGTCGCGTTCCGGATGCCGGGCTCGGTGTCGACCACCGTGAGCACCACGGAGGGCGGAATCTCGATGCCGATCGCGCGGCCATTGTAGAAATTGATCTGCACGTCGGTGTTGGGCAGCAGGTAGCCGGCCTGTCCCTCGAGAAACTCTTCCGGCAAGCGTCAACTGCTCGTAGTTTTCCTTGTCCATGAAGACGTAGCCGGTCGCCGTCCTGGTAGAGGAACTGCATGTCGCGCGGATCGACGAAGGCGCGCTCGACCTTGTCCTCGGTGCGGAAGCGCTGGTTGGTCTTGGTGCCGGCCTCGATGTCCTTCATCTCGACCTGCATGAAGGCGCCGCCGCGGCCGCCGACGTGCACGTGGTAGCACTTGAGCACGCGCCAGACGCGCTTGTCCCACTCGAGCAGGTTGCCGACGCGGATTTCGACTGCGGAGACCTTGGACATGGCGGGTTGCCGTGCGGAAAAAGGGCCGCGAATTCTACACTGGATTCGCGCCCGGGCGCTAGAATTCGCGCTCCGCATGGATGCGCCGCGCTTCGACCCGAAGAGCTTCGTCGCCGGGCTGCCGAACCTGCCCGGGGTCTACCGCATGCTGGGGCCGGGCGGGGAGGCGCTGTACGTCGGCAAGGCACGGGACCTGAAGAAGCGCGTCGGCAGTCGTACTTCCAGAAGAATGTCGCCAGCCCGCGCATCCGCATGATGCTGCAGCAGGTCGCGCAGATCGAGGTCACCGCGACGCGCTCGGAGGCGCGAAGCGCTGCTCCTGGAGAACAACCTCATCAAGAGCCTCGCGCCGCGCTACAACATCCTGTTCCGCGACGACAAGTCGTATCCCTACCTGGTGATCAGCGGCCACCGCTTCCCGCGCCTGGGCTTCCATCGCGGCGCGGCGCGAGCGCGGCGACCGCTACTTCGGCCCGTTTCCGCACGCATCCGCGGTGCGCGAGAGCATCCAGCTGCTGCAGCGCGTGTTCCGCCTGCGCACCTGCGAGGACACGGTGTTCGCGAATCGCTCGCGACCCTGCCTGCTGCACCAGATCCGGCGCTGCACGGCGCCCTGCACGGGCCTGATCAGCGAGCAGGCGTACGCGCAGGACGTGCAGCACGCCGAACTGTTCCTGCGCGGGCGCGAAGACGACGTCATGCAGCGCCTCAACGAGCGGATGCAGGCCGCCTCGCAGTTGCACGACTACGAGGCGGCGGCGGTGTTCCGCGACCAGGTGCGCGCGCTGGCGCGCGTGCAGGCGCGGCAATACGTGGAGTCCAATCGCGGCGTGGATGCCGACGTCGTCGCGTGCGCCATCGCGGGCGGCCTGGCCTGCGTGAACCTGGCGATGATCCGCGGCGGGCGGCACGTCGGCGACCGCAGCTACTTTCCCGCGAACGCCGATGCGGCGGAGGCGGCGGAGGTGCTGCAGGCGTTCCTCGAGCAGCATTACGTCGAGCAGCCGCTGCCGCCGCTGGTGCTGGTGAGCCACCCGGTGGAGTTCGACGCGTTGCGGCCCACGCAAGGGGAACGTCGCGTCTGGCTGGCGATGGCCTTGAAGAACGCCCAGCTCGCGCTGGCGCAGCGCGCGCGCGAGACGGGCGCGCAGGAAGAGCGCCTGGCCGCGCTGCGCGATGCGCTCCAGCTCCCTGACTCGGCGCAGCGCATCGAGTGTTTCGACATCAGCCACACCATGGGGGAGGCCGCCGTGGCATCCTGCGTGGTCTATGACAGGCACACGCTGCAGAAGGGCGAGTACCGGCGCTTCAACTTGCGCGGCATTACCCCGGGCGACGACTACGCGGCGATGCGCCAGGCGCTGGCGCGGCGCTACGAACGCGTCAATGCGGAAGACGGCAGAATTCCCGACCTGGTGCTGATCGACGGCGGCAAAGGGCAGGTCAGCGCAGGCCGCCAGGCGCTGGCGGAGCTCGGCCTGCACGAAGTGGTGATTGTCGGCGTCGCCAAGGGTCCGGAGCGCAAGCCGGGCCTCGAGGAACTGATCGTGGAGACCGATCGGCGCGCCCTGCAGCTGGCGCCGACGCATCCCGGCTTGCACCTGATCCAGCAGATTCGCGACGAGGCGCACCGCTTCGCCCTCGTGGGACACCGCGCGCGGCGCGGTCGCGCGCGCACCACCTCGACGCTGACGCAGATTCCCGGCATCGGCGCGCAGCGCCGGCAGCGCCTGCTGGCGCATTTCGGCGGCCTGCGCGAGGTGCAGGCCGCCGCCGTGGACGAAATCGCCCAAGTCGAAGGCATCAGCCGGCCGCTGGCCGAGCGCATCTACAAGGCGCTGCACTGATGCCACTGAATCTGCCGAATCTGGTGACGTGGCTGCGCATCATCCTGATCCCGCTGATCGTCGGCATCTTCTATCTGCCGGAGAGCTGGCTGTCGCTGCCCGGCAAGAACGTCACGGCGACCTCGATCTTCGTCGTCGCCGCGCTCAGCGACTGGCTCGACGGCTACCTCGCGCGCGCGCTCGACCAGACCTCCGCGTTCGGCGCATTCCTCGATCCCGTCGCCGACAAGCTGATCGTCGTGGCGGCGCTGGTCGTGCTGCTGCAGCTGGACCGCGTGGAGCCGGTCATCGCGCTGATCATCATCGGCCGGGAGATCGCCATCTCGGCCCTGCGCGAATGGATGGCGAAGCTCGGCCAGTCGGGCAGCGTCGCCGTCGCCTATGTCGGCAAGATCAAGACCGCAAGCCAAATGGTCGCCATCCCGCTGCTCCTGTTCCACGACGACGTGCTTGGCGTGTTCAACGCGCAATGGCTCGGCACCATCCTGATCAACGCGGCCGCGGTCCTGACCGTGATTTCCATGCTGCACTACCTGCGTCGCGCACTGCCCCACGCGAGGGGTTGAGCTATAATGCGCGGCGTCAAAGACGCGGGAGTAGCTCAGTTGGTAGAGCGCAACCTTGCCAAGGTTGAGGTCGCGAGTTCGAGACTCGTCTCCCGCTCCAGCTTAGCGTAGGGAAGGCCGGGAGGCCTTCCCTTTTTCATTGCATCCCCGGGGCGGGATGGCAGAGTGGTCATGCAGCGGCCTGCAAAGCCGTGGACGCCGGTTCGATTCCGACTCCCGCCTCCAATCCTTCCCGCTGCACGACCGCCCGGGTGGCGAAACTGGTAGACGCAAGGGACTTAAAATCCCTAGGCCGCAAGGCCGTGCAGGTTCAAGTCCTGCCCCGGGCACCATGGAGCTTCTGAACCCATCAGGGAATGATCTTGGTAACTTCGTTCGAGTACGTACTTTCATTATTCGAAGTGTCATAGGCCGTCGCTGCAAAATAGTACCGCGTCCCGCTGCTCAGTCCCGTCACCGTATGGGTGGTGACGTTTCCCACGTTCAGCCCGTGCCCGACGGACTGAAGATAGGTTCCCGGGGCGGTGCCGTAATAAATGCGGTAGCCACTCAGATTTTCGGCTGTTACGGCATCCCAGACGAGGGTGGCGCTGGTGCCAGGCGCCAGCGTAGTCGCATTAACCGCAATTGACGGGCCTGAGGAGTTTCCCGCCGCATCAAGAGCCCGGACGGTGTAGGAGTAACTCGTGGAAGCGGTGAGGCCGGTGTTTTGAAATGTGGTGACGGCTCCCAGGGTGGCGATTTGCGATTCCACCACGATAGACGTTGTAACCGGTTACCCCAACATTATCCGTCGCAGCAGTCCAGGAAAGATTGATTTGCGAGGAGGACGCAGCGGTAGCGGTGAGTCCCGTCGGAGTTGAGGGTGCGGTGGTGTCGGGCGCTGCTTGAGTCGCGGTAATGGCTGATGACGATGATGCGGAGAGATTCCCCGCCGCATCAAAAGCTCGGACAGTGTAGGAGTATGCGTGGAAGCGGTGAGGCCGGTATTTTGAAATGTGGTGACGGCTCCCAGGGTGGCGATTTGCGTTCCACCACGATAGACGTTGTAGCCGGTTACCCCAACATTATCCGTCGCAGCAGTCCAGGAAAGATTGATTTGCGAGGAGGACGCAGCGGTAGCAGTGAGTCCCGTTGGAGTTGATGGTGCGGTGGTATCTGGCGCTGCTCGCGTCGTGGCACTGGCCAATGAGGATATTGGGGAGACATTCCCTGCGGCATCCAGAGCTCGCACGGAGTAGGAGTAAGTCGTGGAAGCGGCGAGGCCGGTGTTTTGGTATGTGGTGACGTTGCCCAGCGTAGTCAGGAGCGTGCCGTTGCGGCGGACCCTGTAGCCGGTTACTGCGACGTTGTCCGTGGAGGCTGACCAGCTGAGGTTGATCTGGGAGGCAGAGACGGCGTTCGCGGTGAGTCCCGTTGGTGTTGATGGCGCGATGGTATCGGCTGCGACCGGCGTCGTCGCACTTGCTGCGGTTGACTGGGCAGAGACATTCCCCGCAGCGTCAATCGCCTGGACTCTGTAGGAATAGGCTGTAGAAGCGGTCAAGCCAGTGTTCTGGAATGTGGTGGCATTGCCCAGAGTGATCAGGAGCACGCCGCCTCGAAAGACTCGGTAGCCCGTTACTGCCACGTTGTCTGTGGAGGCTGACCAGCTGAGGTTGATCTGGGAGGCAGAGACGGCGTTCGCGGTGAGTCCCGTTGGTGTTGATGGTGCGGTGGTATCTGGCGCCGCTCGCGTCGTGGCACTGGCCGATGAGGATATTGGGGAGACATTCCCTGCGGCATCCAGAGCTCGCACGGAGTAGGAGTAAGTCGTGGAAGCGGTGAGGCCGGTGTCTTGGTATGTGGTGACGTTGCCCAGCGTAGTCAGGAGCGTGCCGTTGCGGCGGACTCTGTAGCCGGTTACTGCGACGTTGTCCGTGGAGGCTGACCAGCTGAGGTTGATCTGGGAGGCAGAGACGGCGTTCGCGGTGAGTCCCGTTGGTGTTGATGGTTTGGTGGTGTCGGCAGCTTGAAGAGGCCAAGGCGCGGCAAGGAGGAGTGCAAGCAACGCGTTCAGGGGCCCGCGCGCCGGGCGATAAAGTCTTATCGCGCTCGAAGTACCGCGATTGATATTGAAGGCATTCCTGAATTTGTTCATTTCTCGCGTTCCGCGCGGCGTCCGCGAATTTCGACGGGCAACGCATCACTGGCGTGATCTACTGCGCCGGAACGTGATATTCGGGCGCAAGCTCAGCCTGCCTAGTCAATCAAGCTGGCACGGCGAGAAGGCGAAGCAAGGCGCGTGCTAACGAGGTGAATGCAATGGAATCAGACAGTTGAAATGTGTGCTGCGCGCAACTACGTCGTGCAGTAACGACGGCATTCTGAACGGCTCCGCTCGGACGATTGAAAGTTCCGAAGGGGCTGACATGGAAGCCTTCTAGCCGAGGTTTTTTTGCTCCAGTGACTCAAGGTTCTAAATTCGAAACGTGCATATTTCACACGGTTTGGCTATGGCATTCCCGGAACGGAACACCTCCGTCGTCGATCTACGACTGCCTATAGCTCTCCAACGGCCCGCTGTGATGCGCCAACGACGGAGGTCTATCGTTCCGCCGTGTTCAGCTGGATTCTCGGGAAGGAAACGCTGTTGAACCGATTGGCATGCGCCCGATGGCATCAAGCGATTACCCCTGCTTTGCGGGGGGATGCCCCGGGCACCAGGTGCCTCAGGCTGCTGCCATCGTCAGACGGATGCGGTTGCGCCCGAACAGGTAGGCGTAGTCGCGCGACGCAGCGAGTTCCTTGGTGAGGAGCACGCCCAGGCCGCCGATCTTGCGCATCGATAGCGTGGCGTCGAGCGCCACCTCCGGGAGTTGCGTGTAGGCATAGGGATTGAACGGCGGCGCCTTGTCCTCATACACCACGCGCACGCCGTCTTCCGCGCGCTGCAGCGCGATCCAGATTGGCGCGTCACAGTCCCCCCGGTGGCCGTGCCGCACGGTATTGGTGAACAGCTCCTCGAGCACCAGGTTGAGGCGCAGGCACTCGTCGCGCTGCAGCCCGGAATCGGCGCAGAATCCCTCGAGGAAAGCACGCACCTGCCTGAGCTGATCCAGGCGTGCAAGAAACTGTCCCACGCGGGCGTATTTCACGGTGTTAGCTGATTGTCCCGGGGCATTATAGAATCCCTGATGAAAAGGACGGGAGGCAGCATGCGCCAAGTCATTGTGGCAGCGGCAGTTGCAGCAGCGCTCACGGCGGCGACGCCCGCACTGGCAAACGATGTCGGGCAGGTGAAGACGGCCAAGGGGAGCGTGCACGTCGAGCGCGAGGGCAAGCGCCTTCCCGCCAGCGTCGGCATGCCGATCCGCCAGGCCGACGCCCTGGTGACCGGCGCGGACGGCGCCGTCGGGGTGACGTTCACCGATAACAGCCTGCTGTCCACGGGCCCCAACAGCGTGCTGGTGGTGGACCGGTACGACTTCGACAGCACGACGCACGCGGGCCGTTTCGACACCTCGCTGAAGAAGGGGACGCTGGCCGTCGTGTCCGGGAAGATGGTGAAGCAGTCGCCCGACGCGATGAAGGTGCGCACGCCGGCGGCGATCATGGGCGTGCGCGGCACGGAATTCGTCGTGCAGGTGGAAGAGCCGGCGAAGAAATAGACGATGGGGGTCGTGATCGCCGCGCTGGTGACGGCGCTCATGATCTATTCGCACCAGTTGCCGGTCGGCGACGAACTGGTGGTGGTGCTTCCCGGACCCGACGGCAAGGTGGGGACCGTCGTGGTGGAACGAGGCGGGGAGACGGTGGTCCTCAACCAGGCCTATGCCGCGAGCCGCATCGTAAACGGCAGTGCGCCCCAAGCTCAGCGCCTCACGGATAGCCAGGTTCGCCAGGAGTTCGGTCCCCTGCTCATGGCGCTGCCTGGCCGCCCGAAGTCCTTCCAGCTCTACTTTCTCGAGGGCAAGGACGAATTCACGCCAGAGTCCCTGGTCGAGCTGGAGAAGATGCTCGCGGAACTGCGCCAGCGCGGCGCCCCGGACATCGTGGTCATCGGCCATACCGACCGCGTAGGCACCCTGCAGTTCAACGATCGCCTGTCCCTGCAGCGCGCGGAGCGCGTGCGGGCGGAGCTGGTCAAGCTCGGGATCGATCAGGCGCGGATCCAGATCGCCGGGCGCGGCGAGCGCGAGCTCCTGGTCCCCACGGCCGACGAGATCGCCGAGCCCCGCAATCGGCGCGTAGAGATCAGCGTCCGCTGAACCGTCGTTGCATGCGGCGCCGGCCTACCGGCCGTTCCAGCGCAAACACAACAACGTCAAGTCGTCCGAGGGTACGGCGGTGCCGACGAAGCTCCGGACATCGGCGCGCACGGCCGCAAGCACGTCTGACGGCGTAGCCTGCTCGGGGACTGTGCCCAGCACAGCGCCCAGTCGTTGTGCGCCGTAGAGCTCGCCGCGGGGATTCATGGCCTCGGTGATGCCGTCGGTGACCACGCAGATCCATTCACCGGGCGCGACCGCCCGGTGCTCGACCGGGTACGCGTAGTCCTCGACCACGCAAAGCGGCGGTCCGCCGCGGTGCACGATGCGCTCGAGCATGCCCCCGGGGCGCCGCGCGAACGGCGGCTCGTGCCCGGCATTGCAGAACTCGAGCGTGCCGCTGTTCGCATCGAGGATGCCGGCGAACGCCGTGACGAACAGGGATTCCGGGTTCTCGCGCGATACCTCTGCGTTGGCGCGCACCATCAGCGCGCCGACGTCGCCAGCGCGCCGCGCTGCGCTCTTCAGCAGCGTCTTCGACAGCGCCATGAACAGGCTTGCGGGCAAGCCCTTGCCGGAGACGTCGGCGACGATGAAGAAGAGCCGGTTGTCGTCGATCATGAAGCAGTCGTAGAAGTCGCCGCCAACCGTGCGCGCCGGCTCGAGGAAGGCGTCGATGGCGAACCGGGCCTCCCGCTCGAACAGCTGGCGCGGGGCGGGCAGCAGACCCATCTGGATGCGGCGCGCCGACTCGAGCTCGCCGGACACGCGGGCCGCCTGTTCACGCAGGCGGTGGCGCTGCTCGTCGGCGACGCTGAGCGCCTGGGCCATCACCGCGCCGAAGACCAGGGTTGCGCCGACCACGGGCCAGGCGACGTCGAGCAGCATGCCTTCGAGCGCAAAGCCCTGTGTGCCCAGGACGAGCAGCCCGGCAGCGACGGCGACATACAGCGCGATCGATGCGCCGACGCCGAGGACGGAAACGCCGGACGCGAGGAGCAGCGCCGCGGCGCAGAGCAGGACGTACTCCAGCGTGCGCAGCGATGCAGGGCGGCGCAGATACGTGCCGTCGAAGATCTGCTCGAGAATCTGCGCGTGAATTTCGACGCCGGGCACGCGCTCGCCGAGCGACGTGGTCTGGAAATCGAGCAGGCCCAGGCCGCTCACGCCCACCAGCACCAGCTTGCCCTCCAGTGCTTCGGCGGGCAGGCGATCCTCGAGCACGGCCGCGGCCGACACGAACCGCGCGGGATCGTGCGGCCCGTAGCGGATCCAGAAGCGGCCGTCGGCGTGCGCCGGCACCGCGATGTCGCCCAGGCGGACTTCGATCTGGTCGGGGCCGCGGCCGACCAGCAGCAACGACGTCTGCGTCGCGACGCGCAGCATCTCGATGCTCAGCGCGGGGACGATCACGTCGCCCACCATGCCGGCGAGCAAGGCGCGCCGGATCACGCTGCTTTCCGGGTCGACGCTGAGCAGGCCGCGCCCGACCGCCGCGCCGTCGATGACCGCTATGCTGGGCAGGTGCCCGGCGAAACGCCGCAGGTTGAGGTCGGGTGCATTGACGGTACGGACCGGCGGCGCGCCCGGCGGCTGCAGGAACTTCGGGTTGGGAGCTTCCAAGCCCGCAATGCCAAGGACCACCTTCTTGCCCCGGATCTCCCGCGCGAGCGCGTCGTCGTTCGACGGCAGGAGGCGCAGCACGCGTGCGGCATCGATCGACAGCGCCTGCAGGTCCTGCGCCACGGCGGCGGGCGAGAAGCGGTCGGGCTCGGGAAACAGCAGATCGACACCGATCGCCGCCGGCTGAGCGTCGGCGATCCCGGCGATGAGCTGCGCGATGCGCGTGCGCGGCCATGGCCACTGCCCGAAGCGCTGCAGCGCCTCCTCGTCGATGGCGACGATGACAGCCGGCGCGGACTGGCGTTGGCGCGGGAAGAGCTTCTGGTAGCCGTCGAAGAGCGCGTTGCGCAACCCCTGCACGAACGGCGGCTCGGCGGCGAGCAGCACCAGGAGCGCGACCAGCAGCGTCAATGGAGCGGGGCGCCTGGACCAGGCCGAACTCAGACGTCGATCTCCAGGCCGTCGTACGCTGCCGAAACCTTCAGGGCCTGCGTGCCGCGCGTCAGTTCCTCGAAGCGCCGCGTTTCGCGCAGCACGCCTTCGATCGTCGAGTCGTCGTAGGCGGGCTCGTGGTGGAACAGCACCAGGTGCTTGACGCGCGCCATCTGGCAGAGCTCGACGCCGATGATGTTGCTGGAATGCCCCCAGTCGGCCTTCACCGAGATCGCATCGGCGAGCGAGTACATGGCGTCGAACACCACCAGGTCCGCGTCGCGGAAGAACTGCACGAAGCGGTCGGTCTGCGCGCGATTCTCGAGCTTGTGCTCCGAGTCCGTGGTGTAGACGAAAGTCTTGCCCTGCGCTTCGAAGCGGTAGCCGTACGATTCGCCGGAATGCATCTGCGGCTGCGGCGTCACGCGCACGCCGGCGATCTCGTGGGTCTTGCCCGGCGCGAGCCGCACGAACTCGATATCCGCGGCAAGCTGCGGGAACTCCACCGGAAAGCAGGGCGGGGCCTGCTGCAGGCGGAAGGCATGCTCGATCACTTCGTGGCAGCCGTGGATGCGGATGCGGGTGCCGGCGACGTAGGCGGGCCCGAAGAACGGGAATCCCATGATGTGGTCCCAGTGCACGTGCGACATGAACACGTTGACCGTTGCCGGGCGGCCGGACTGGCGCGCCAGAACGTGCGCGCCGAAGGGGCGCGCGCCGCTGCCCATGTCGCAGACGAAGTACTCTTCCTGTCCCGTTTCGAGCTCAACGCAAGCCGAGTGCCCGCCGAAGGTGTGCGTGAGCGAGAAGTCCAGATGCTGCGTGGCGTAGTCGTAGGCCTCGCCGATCGAGGCGAATTGCCGTCCGCCGGCGCGCATCAGCGCGACGGCGACCTTGTCGCGGATGTCGGCGGACGTGAGGGCGACGGGAATCGAGCCGCGCGTGCCCCAGAAGCGGACGCGCACCCGCGCTATCCCCGGTCGAACGCGGCGGCCGCGCCAGGGGATAGCGACGCGAGCGCGTCGCGCACCTTGGGATAGGCCTCGAACACCAGGTTGAAGCGCGCGATCTGGAAGATCTCCGCCACCACCGGCTGCATCGAGGCGATGACGATGCGGCTGTTCTGCGCCTTGGCCTGCTTCGCCGCCAGCATGAAGCAGCGCAGGCCCGCGCTGGAGACGTACTCAAGGCCGGAGAGGTCGAGCACGATCGCCGTGCCCACCTTGGCGGCGCGTTCCAGGTGCGGTGCCAGGTCCTCGCGAAAGGCCTCGCAGTTGTCGTGGTCAAGCCGTCCCGTAGGGGAGAGCACCAGGGCGTTGTCGTACAGGCGGTGAGCGAGAGGCATTGTTGTTCGATTTCCCGCACGTATTGTCTGCAAAGCCGGCGCCGACAGCAACAGCTAGAATCGCGCCATGGCGACCATCGGGGGCGATCGCGTCCGCGACTCGGCGCTCTGGCTGGTGCAGCGCCACCGGGCCAGGCACCGGCCGCAGCCATTGCCGGCGGCATGCTTGCCGCGCGACATCGGCGAAGCCTACGCGATGCAGGATGAATTCGTCGCCCTGAAGTCGCGCGAGTGCGGGCCGGTCATCGGCTACAAGATCGCGCTCACGACGCCGCAAATGCGTCGCTTCGTCGGCCTGCGGGACTCCATCGCCGGTTGCCTGCATGCGCGCCAGGTCGTTCGCGCGCCCGCCTCGGTGCGGGTTGCGGACTATGGGCGCCTGCTCGTCGAATTCGAGATCGCACTGCTCCTGGGCAGCGACATTCCCGCCGATGGCGAGGCGCATGCCCCGCACCGGGTCGCCTCCGCGGTCGCCGCCGTGATGCCGGCATTCGAGCTGGCGGACGACCTCGGCGCGGATTACACAACGCTGGCCAGCCGCGGGCTCGAGCTTGCCGCCGACAACGCGTGGAACGAAGGGGCGGTGCTTGGGCAGCCTGTAGAGGACTGGCGCGCCATCGATCTGGCGTCCGTGCGGGGCATTGCGCGCGTCAACGGCAACGTCGTGGGCGAGGGTCGCGGCGGCGACGCCATGGGCAGCCCCCTGGCGGCGCTCGCGTGGATCGCGAATCATCTCCGCCGTCGGGGCAAGTCCTTGCGCAAAGGCGACATCGTGATCACCGGAAGCCTGGTGGCGTCGCAGTTTCCGCAGGCGGGCGACGTGGTGCAATTCGATGCGGGTCCGCTCGGCGCCGTCGAACTGACGGTGAACTAGAGCAGTTTGCGCAGTTCCTGCTTCAGGACCTTGCCGAGCGCATTCTTCGGCAGGCTCTCGACGAAGACCACGCGCCGCGGATGCTTGAAGCGGGCGAGCCGGTCCTGGAACAGGGCGAGAACCCCGGCGGTGTCGAGCTGGGCGCCGGGCTTGCGCACGACGATGGCGCACGCCGCTTCGCCCCATTTCGCGTCGGCGATGCCAACGACGGCGGACTCCACGATCTCGGGGCAATCGGCAAGCACGTTTTCCAGCTCGGCCGGGTACACGTTCTCTCCGCCGGAGATGATCACGTCCCTGGAGCGGCCCATGATCCAGAAGTAGCCCTCCGCGTCCACGCGCGCGAGGTCGCCGGTCTTGAACCAGCCGTCGCGCGTGAGGACGGCGGCGGTCGCGGCGGGGTCGTTCCAGTAGCCGCGCATGACGTTGGGGCCGCGCACCCAGATCTCGCCATCGACCAACCGCACTTCGCAATGCGCCGCCGCCTTGCCGGCGCTGCCCACCTTGCGCATCGCGTCCTCCCGCAGCAGGGCCGTGGCGATCGGCGCGGTTTCCGTGGCGCCGTAGATCTGACCGACCGGGACCTGGCGCGCGTGGAACGCCTGGATCAGGCTCTCCGGTACCACCATCGACCCCGTGTTCAGAAGCTTGAGGGAGCTGAGATCGGCCTCCCGCCATCCCGCGTGGCCGATCACCGCGGCCATGGTGGCCGGCACCAGCAGGCTGAGGGTAGGGCGGCGCTCGCGCACGTCGCGAATCCAGAGGCCCGCGTCGAAGCGCCGATGCAGTGTGACCTTCGCCCCGGCCACCAGCGACGGCAACGTCTGGTTGTTCAGGCCGCCGACGTGGAACAGGGGCAGCACGGTCAGCACGTGGTCGTGCTGGCCGAGGTCGTGGGCGTGAATCGCGTTGTATGCGTTCCAGAGCAGGGCGCGCTGCGGTAGCACGGCGCCCTTGGGTCGGCCCGTGGTGCCCGAGGTGTAGACGATCAGCAGGTCGTCTTCGTCCGCACCCGCCAGGCTCGCCGCGCCCTTGTCGCTCCAGTCACCGAGCGGCACGGCCAGGTTGCGCGCCGCTTGCGCGAAGTCGGCGTCGCAGAACAACACGCTCGGACTGCAGTCGCGCAGGATCGCCGCGTGCTCGGCCGCGGTCAGCCGCCAGTTGAGCGGCACGAGGATCGCACCGATCCGCGCGGCGGCGAACAGCAACGCCAGCATGTCCGGGTGGTTGTAGCCCAGCCAGGCGACACGGTCGCCCTTGCGCAGGCCGAGCGCGCGCGTCGCCGCTTCAATCCGCTCCCACAGCTGCACGTAGCTCAGCTCGGCGCCGTCGAAGTGGATGGCGATGCGCCCGGGCGTGTGCCGCGCCCAGTGCTCGACGACGCGCGACAGGTTCAGTCGTCGGCCTCGCCCGACTCGTAGAGCGCTTCGCGCCCAATGCGGTCCAGGCACAGCTCCGCAGTCCACGGCAGCATGAGCGATCCGCAGCGCGAATCGCGGTACAGGCGCTCCAGCGGCAGGGACTTCAGCATCGACTGGCCGCCGCAAGTGCGGATCGCCAGGCGACAAAGCTCGTTGGCGTTCTCCATGATGCTGAACTGCGTCGCATAGGCGCGCAAGCGGGCATCCTTCGGCGGATCGACGCGCGCGTCCTCCAGCATGCGCAGGAAGAGGGCCCGCGTCTGCTCCAGGCGGATCCACATCTCGGCGACCGCGAGTTGCTTGGTGGGGTACATGCGCCGCTTGACGGGCGGCATGCCGGGAATCTCGCCGCGCAGGTAGCGCACCGTGAACTCGTAGGCGGCGATGGCGATGCCCATGTACGTGGGCGAGAGCGTCGTGAACATGTGCGGCCAGCGGCTGGCCGCCTGGAAGTAGACGCCGCGCGGCATCATCGTCGCCTCATCGGGCACGAACACGTCCTTGAACACGAGCGTGCGCGAGACGGTGCCGCGCATGCCCAGCGGATCCCAGTCCCCGGTGACCGCAAGTCCGGGCGCCTTGCCCGGCACGGCGAGATACAGGGTGTCCCGCATCGACAGCTCGGGCTTGTTCTCGGTACACAGCACGCCGTAGTAGTCGGCAGCGCCGGCAAGCGAGGCGAAGATCTTCTTGCCGGTGACCACCCAGCCGCCTTCGACTTTCGCCGCCGTGGTGCCGAACGGCGCCTTGCCGGCCGCGGCCGCGCTGCCTTCCGAGAACGGCTGCGCGTAGACCGCGCCATGCTTGACGACGCGCTCGAAGTGCAGGGCGCGGCGCTGCTCGTGCTCGTCGCGCTGCTCGGGCGTCATGTCGAGATCGTCGGCGAGTGCGCCGGGCCACAGCGTCGAGCAGGCGTGCATGTTGAAGGTGAGGGCGGTGGCGCCGCAGTACTTGCCGAGCGTCGCCGACACCAGGCAATAGGTCTTGAAGTCCGCGCCCTTGCCGCCGAACCGCTCCGGCACGCACAGGCCGAGGAGGCCCGCTTGGCGCAGGTCCGCGTAATTCTCGAATGGAAAGCTCGCGTCGCGGTCGTAGCGCTCGGCGCGCTCGGCGAAGCGCGGGCCGAGCTCGTCGGCGAGCGCGAGCAGCGCGCGCTGGCGGCCATCGAGCGGATAGCCCGATCCGGTGATCGAGTCGCGCGGGTCTGGCATGGGAAGTCGGGCATCCATCGGTCACCTCACAGCGCGCGCCGCTCGAGAAAGCCGCGCAACGTCTCGTTGAACGCCTCCGGCTGGTCCATCGGCCCGAGGTGCCCGCAGCCCGCCAGCGTCACGAACTCCACGCCGGGAATCTTCGCGCCCATGCGCTCCATCACCTGGGCGGGCGCGGTGCGATCGTCGCTGCCAGCGATGAGCAGGGTGGGCACGCGGATCCCGGGCAACTGCGCGCGCCGGTCGAACGTCGTGAGCAGTTGCACCGCCTTCCGGTAGGTCGCCGGCGGCACCGCTGCCATCACGCGCTCGGCCTGCTCGATGCCGCCCGGAATCGAACTCGCGCCGCGCATCGTCGGCATCAGTTGTGCGGCGATGTCCGCCATGCTCTTGCCGTCATCCAGCGGGCCGAGGCGGGCGGCGATGAACTGGCGCGCGAACTCGCTGCCGGTGCCGCCGAATGCCGCGCTCGTAAAGCAAAGGACGAGCGCCTTGATGAGCTGCGGGAAGCGCGCATAGCCTTCCTGGGCGATGAAGCCGCCCATGCTGTGCCCCACGAGCACCACCGGTCCCGCCCCGAGCGCCTCGATCTTGCGGCGAAGCGCCTCGGCGATGCGCTCCAGGTCGTAGGGCTCCACCGGCGGCACGCCGCCGTAGCCGGGCTGGTCCCATGCCACCGCACGATGACCGCGCGCGTTGAAGTAGGGTAGCTGACGGTCCCACACGGCATGACTGCCGCCGACACCGTGCAGAAAGAGAAGCGTGCTCACGCGCTCAGCGCCCGCGGCTCACGGATCACGCAACGAGCTTGCCATCGCGCACCACGGCCTTGCCGTCCAGCTCGATCGTGCAGTGCCGGAAGGGCAGGTCGAAATGCCCCAGCGTGTGGCGTCCCGCGACCTCGTTGGCGCCAGTCGAATAGAGAAAATTCCCCGCAAAAGCGCGCTGCTCCGTGCCGTTGACGTCGCGGCGGTCGTACATCGCCAGCGCGTCCCAGCGCGCCCGGGCATTCATGCCCCAGCCGACATGCGATACCGCATAGGCTTCGCGATCGCCCCAGGCGGCGAGGTACTCCCGCATCAGCTCCGCGTCCAGCGACTCCCCGTCGATGCGCGTCACGTAGTCGTCTTCCACGGTGAGCCGCACCGGCGATTCCAGGTAGCGCTTGAAAGTGAGATTGAGGTCGCCGGGCGCCAGTACCAGCGTGCCGTTCACGCTGGATGCCTTCGGAAAGCACAGGCACAGCCCTCCGGGCCAGTGCGAAAGCGTGCCCGGCTTGTCCGTATAGCCCCACACGCCGCCCACGCGTGCGCCTTCGACGCCGATCTGGAGTGCAGTGCCGGCCGGCGAGGACACTGTCATGCGCCTGGCTTCGCGCAACTGCCGCATCGCCGCCCTCACCTGCTGCTCGTCAGTGGGGGAGGGGGCGAGGCGCTCGAGCACCTCGGGATGCTCGTTCGAGATATAGAGCACGCGCGCCCCGTCTTTCAGGATGGCGGGCAGCTCGGCTGCGTGCATCAGGCCTTCCAGCGTGCAGTCTGCGACGAACGTGGCCGCGGAGAGGGCCTGAATCGCGGGCGCGAGACCTTGCAGCGCCACCGAGGCGCCCGTGGAGCGAATCGGCACGGGAGCGCGCTGGGCCGGCGTTGGCACGACGACGTGGAACGGGCGCGCGCCCAGGCGCAGCAGGGCGAGCTCGGCCAGTTGGACGTTTAGCGCGCGCGATTGCGTCTCCGAGAGCACCGCACAGGCGTCACCTGCGCCCACCTTGCAGCGGGAGAAGACTTCGGCGAACAGGTCGATCCACTTGCCTTCGAGACGGTCGGCGATCATGGTTCGGCAATCGTAATAGAATCGGGCACATGAAGATCTTCGACCTGCTGTGTTCGGCGGGCCATCGTTTCGAGGGCTGGTTTGCCTCCGCCGAGGATTACGGCGCGCAGCGAGCCAAGGGGCTGGTGAGCTGCCCTACGTGCGGCGGACAGGAAATCGACCGGGTACCGTCGGCGACCCGCTTCAATACCGGGGCCGCGCAGCCGCAGCCCGCGACCCCTGCGCCGGCCGGGCACGATCCGCTGGCGCTGGCGCAGAAACTCTACTCGCGCATGCTGGACGAGATGCTGACGAAGTCCGAGGACGTCGGCACGCAGTTTCCCGAGGAAGCGAGGCGCATCTACTACAAGGAGGCGCCCGCTCGCAGCATCCGCGGCCAGGCGAGCCAGGAAGAGCACGATGCGCTGGTGGACGAAGGGATCCCGGTGGCACGCCTGCCGGTGCCGCCTCCAGACCGCTGGAATTGAGGCTCAAGCACGGGCTTCAATTGACGGCTGCTCGAGCTTGCCAACTTTCGTCATATGTCGGGTACCGAACAAACATTCCGCCGTTGCGGCCATAGGATCTCCTGCTTATCCGGGCCCCAATGCCTACCCATACGCCTTGCGGTGATTGCACTGGCCTCGTTGGCGCGAGCGTGAAGAAGGCGGGGCACGCAGCACTTGCCCCGCTCGCGAAGGATTCCGCCGGGAAGGCAGACGTATTCCGGTGTGCTGCCTGCCAATGCCGCTGGTCGGTCGGGCCGCTCGGTTGGACGAGGCTGGTTGATTGAGGATTCTGCGGGAAGCGGGGTTGCTCAATAGGTAGTTCTTGGGACGGTGGCATCACTCTTTGTTGCACAATGTGTATTATGTAAAATAGTAGCTGGCGACTCCACATCGCTAACTAGCGCGTCTCCTCCTCCGGCATTCCAGCGAGCATCTCCCCGGCCAATAGCCGCGGATTCAACGGGTGCCTCGCCAACGCGCGGAATCGGCCCATTTCCCGCGCATATCTCAGCCAAGCGGCCGCGTGCCGCGACGTTCCGCCCAAGCCATAGCGCTCGCGGCCCCCCAGCGAGCGCATCGCCACGTCGATCGCGCGCCTCTGCAGCACCTCAGCCAAGGCCTCCAGTTCCTCGCGACCCCCCGCGGCCTGCATCGCATCGAAGTCCCTGGATTGAACCGCTCTTCGCATCCCCGCAATCGCCCCACCCGAGTCGCCCGCATGAGCCAGGGCCTGCAGAGGCGCTCCGCCCGCAAAAGTTAGCCATGCCTCGGCCTCGGGGACGCCTTGCTGCTTCAGCCACGCACGGGCCGCACCCTGCTCGGGTAGCGTCACGGGAACCGCGACACAGCGGCTGCGAATCGTTGGCAGGAGGCGTGCCGGCCGATGCGAGACCAGGATGAAATGCGCGCCAGACTGCGGCTCCTCGAGCGCTTTGAGCAAGGCATTGGCCGCGTTCAAGTTCATGGCCTCCGCGGGATGCACCAGCACGATGCGCCGCCGCCCCCGGTGGGAACGCAGGCTCAGGAAGCCGTCCAGCCCCCGCACCTGGTCCACCTTGATCTCCTGACTGGGCTTGGCGGGTCTTGACGCGGCCGGCGCCGGCGCCTCCGCCTCCTCGTCATCCGACCCCACGCGACGCGCCAACGACTCCGGTTCCAGGCGCCTCAGATCAGGATGGCTGCCGGCCAGGTACCACCGGCATCCGTCGCATAGGCCGCATGGCTTGGGCGTCGCTGAAGATTCGCAAAGCAGAAGCTGGGCAAATCGCTCGGCCAACGCCAGCTTGCCGATCCCGGCAGGTCCGTGAAGCAGCAGCGCATGGTGCAACCGCTCGCCCTGTGCCTGGAGTCGTCCCCACAACATTTCTTGCCACGGATAAATGCCATTAATCATATTGTTGAAAGTTCTTCTTCAATTTGTTTCTTAATATTTTCCACGGATCCGGTGGCATCCAGGATGCGGATCCTTTGCGTGTCCGCCCGCGCCAAGCCCAAGTAAGACTGCCGGACCCGGTCGAAGAACTCGTGGTCCTCCCGCTCGAAACGGTCCGGCACGCGTCCGGTACGGCCCAGCCTCTCCCGGCTCACTTCGTAGGGGCAATCGAACACCAGGGTGAGGTCCGGCATGAGGCCGTTGTGCGAGACCTGCGCCAGGTGCGCGATCAACGCGGCAGGTACCCCTTTGCCGCCGCCCTGGTAGGCAAAGGTGGCGTCGGTGAAGCGGTCGCAGAGCACCCAGGTGCCCGCCGCCAGCGCCGGCGCGATCACGGCCCGCACGTGGTCATCGCGCGCGGCAAACAGCAGCAGCGTCTCGGTGAGCGCGTCCATCGGCTCGGCGAGGATCAGCGCGCGCAGCTTCTCGGCGAGCGGCGTGCCGCCCGGCTCGCGCGTCACGTGCACCGTGTGGCCGCGCGCGCGCAGCTGCTCGGCGATCCACGCCACGTGCGTGGACTTGCCGGCGCCGTCGACGCCCTCGAGCGTGATGAATCGGCCCCTGGTCATTTGCGCTTCGGCTTGAGCTGGTATTTTGCCACCGCGCGGTTGTGCTCCTGGAGCGTGCGCGAGAACTGGCTGGTGCCGTCCCCGCGCGACACGTAGTACAGCGAGTCGACCTTCGCCGGTTGCAGCGTCGCGCGCAGCGCCGCCAGGCCCGGCATCGCGATGGGCGTGGGCGGCAATCCGGGCCGGGTGTACGTGTTATAGGGACCGTCCGTCTTGAGGTGCACCTTCTTGAGATTGCCGTCGAAGCTCTCGCCCAACCCGTAGATCACCGTCGGATCGACCTGCAGCGCCATGCGGATGCGCAGCCGGTTCACGAGGACGCCGGCAATCTGCTCGCGCTCCGACTCCCTCCCCGTCTCCTTCTCGACGATCGAGGCCATGATCAACGCCTCGTAGGGCGTCTTGTAAGGTGCGTCCGCCGCGCGCCGCGGCCATTCGCTCGCGAGGTGCTCCTGCATGACGCGGTAGGCGCGGCGCAGCACCGCCAGGTCGCTCGAGCCGCGCGCGAAAAGATACGTGTCCGGGAAGAACAATCCTTCAGGATGGCGCTCGGACGCGCCGATGCGCGCGAGGATCTCGGCGTCGGGGAGCCCGAGGCTGTCGTGCCGGAGTGCGTGGCTGGCTTCGAGCGCCGCCCGGAACTGCGCAAAAGTCCAGCCTTCCACGAGCACGACTTCCGACTGCACGACGTCGCCCCGCTCGAGCTTGTCCAGGATTTCGCGCGGGGTCATCGGTGAGCAATCCGGTAGTAGCCCGCCTTGATGTCCTGCGTGATGCCGAGCAGGCGCGCGAGGGCTTCGAACCGCTTGCGTCCCACATCGATGCCCGCCTGCTCCAGCCGCCGCGCCGCGCCACGCAAACCGATGCCCGCGGGAATTTCGAACTCCACGGGCAACGCTGCGGCCTTGACCGGGGTCATGGCGTACCACGTGCCGTAGCCCGCAACGGCGAGCAGCCCGAGGACGGCGAGCACGACGAGCCTGCGGAGAATTTTCGCCACGGAATCGGAATAGAATCTTCGCGGGCATTCTACGATGGACACCAGGGTTTCCCATTCCACGGTCGAGCTCGCGCAGTACGGCATGCTGTCGTGCACGGGCGACGAGGCGCGCGCGTTCCTGCATGCGCAGCTGACCAGCGACGTCGCGGGTCTCGGCACCGATGCAGCGCGCCGCGCCGGCTGGTGCTCGGCCAAGGGCCGGCTGATGGCGACGTTTCTCGTCATCCCGCAGGAAAACGGATTCCTGCTGCAGCTCTCGCGGGATCTCGCCGCGCCAGTGGCGAAGCGGCTTGCGATGTTCATTCTGCGGGCAAAGGTGAAGCTCACGGATGCCAGCGGCGATTGGACGCAGCTCGGCTTCTGGGGCCCGTCGGCCGCGGAGCGGCTCGCCGCCTTGGAGCTGCAAGCGCCCGTCGCGGATCTTGGCGCAGCACACAGCGCAGGCGGCATCGCAGTGCGCGTCGGCGCTCAGCGCTTCCTGGCGGTGCTACCAGTGGCCCGGCAGCAGCGCGCCGTCGACGCGTCGACCGCAGCGGGCAGCGGGGCCTGGGATCTCGAGGAGATTCGAGCCGGCCAGCCGATGTTGGTTCTGGCGACGCAGGACCTGTTCGTGCCCCAGATGGTGAATCTCGAGCGGCTAGGCGCCGTGGACTTCAAGAAGGGCTGCTATCCGGGCCAGGAAATCGTCGCGCGCATGCAATACCGCGGCGTGCTCAAACGGCGCATGGTGCGAGCACGCGTTTCTGCGCCGGCGGCGCCCGCGGCAGACGTATTCGCCGAGGACTCGCCGGGGCAGACAAGCGGCACGGTGGTCAACGCCGCACCGACACCCGAGGGCGGCAGCGAGCTTCTCGCGGTCGTGCAGATCAGCTCGCTCGAGTCGGGCAGGGCCCTGCGCCTCGGGGCGCCCGATGGCCCGCGGCTCGAGTTGCTTCCCCTGCCCTACGCGGCGTGACGAGTTATTACGTCTACTACCGGGTGCAGGCGAGCCGCCTGCCCGGGCTGCGTGAGGACGTCGAGCGGCTTTTCGAAGTTGTAGAGCGCGCGACCGGCGTGCGCGGACGCTGGATGCGCCGGCGCGATGAGCCGGGCACGTACATGGAAGTGTACGAGGACGTGCGTGACGATGCAGCCTTCGAGTCGTTGCTCGAGCGCGAAGCGTCTGGCCTGGGGCTGGAGCGCCATGTCGAGCGCTTCGTATGTGCCTGATCCTCGTCGCCTGGAAGGTGCATCCCGGCGTCCCGCTCGCCGTCGCCGCCAATCGAGACGAGTTCCACGCGCGGCCAGCCGCCCGCGCCGCGTTCTGGGACGACCGGCCGGACGTTCTCGCGGGACGCGACCTGCAGGCCGGTGGCACCTGGATGGGCGTCTCGCGCGGCGGCCGGTTCGCGGCGGTGACCAACTACCGCGGCGGCACCGAGCCCGGCGCGGCCGAATCGCGCGGGTCCTTGGTCACCCAATACCTCGGTGGCATGGAGGTGGCGCAGCTCGCGGAGCGCAAGTCGGCGTACAGCGGCTTCAATCTGCTCGCCTCGGACGGCAGCACGCTGTGGTGGCTCAGCAACCGCGACTCGGAGGCACGCGAACTGGCCCCCGGTTGGTACGGGCTGGGCAACCTGCTGCTCGACTCAGCGGACGTAGAGGCGCACAAGCAGCGTTTCCGGGACAGCCCGCTCTCGATCGAGCCACTGTTCGGCGTCCTGGCGCAAGCCAAGATCGTCAATGAGCGCTATGGCACGCGCTGCTCTTCGGTGCTGCTGTGCGGCGAGGCCCCGCGCTTTGCCGAGCGCGCCTACGATGCCGCCGGCGCGGAGCTGGAGACGCTGAGCTACGAGTGGAGGCCGAGCCGCATCTCCTGATGCGGGATCCCGGCTTCCAGGTACACGCCGCCCGAGGACGCGAAGCCGTGCTTGCGGTAGAACTCGAGCGCGTGCGTTTGCGCCGAGAGCACGACTTCGCGCATGCCCTGGCGCCGCGCCTCGGCGATGAGCCGCACGAGGATCCCGCCGCCCACGCCCTGTGCGCGGTGCTCTCGCAGTACCGCCATGCGTCCAATGTGACCGTCGGGCAGGAGGCGCCCCGTGCCCACCGCCTTGCCGTTCTCGTACGCGAGCGCGTGCACGCTGGCGGCGTCGTTCTCGTCCATCTCGATCTCGGGCGGCACGCGCTGCTCTTCGACGAACACGCGCAGGCGGATGCGGCTGCGCTTCCGCCCGCGCGCTCTCCCAGTCGTGCAGTTCGATTCGGAGCATCGCGCAAAAGTATAATTCGCAGCATGAAAAGTCTGTGGAACGACGCCGAGGCCGCGCAGTATTCCGGTCCGCTCGGCCCGCGCGTCTACACCTCGCGCCTGCTCGGCCGCGACAAGTCGCTGGTGCTGCACGGCGGCGGCAACACCTCCGTGAAGCTGCGCGAAAAGAATCTCTTTGGCGAGGACGAGGACATCCTCTACGTCAAGGGCAGCGGCTGGGACCTCGAGACCATCGAGGCGGCGGGCTTCGCGCCGGTGAAGCTGGACTATGTGCGGCGCCTGGCGACCCTGCCCTCGCTTTCCGATCCGCAGATGGTGAACGAACTCGCCACGCACACGCTGCGTTCCGGCGCGCCGGCGCCGTCGATCGAGACCATCCTGCACGCCATCCTGCCGCACAGGTACGTCGACCACACGCATGCCGACGCCGTGCTGTCGGTGTCGAACTCGCCCGACGGCGACAAGCGCGTCCGGGACATCTACGGCGGCAAGGCCGTGGTGATCCCCTACATCATGGCGGGGTTCGATCTCGCCGCTTACTGCGCGCGCGAGTTCCCGAAGCAGGCGACCAAGGCCACCGTGGGCATGGTCCTGCTGTCGCACGGCGTGTTTTCCTTCGCCGAGGACGCTCGCGAGTCCTACGAGCTGATGATCGAGTTGGTGTCGATGGCGGAGAAGTACCTCGCGGCGAAGAAGGCCTGGAGCATCGGCCTGCCGCCCGCCTCGGCTCCGGCATTCAAGCGCGAAGAGGCGGCGAAGCTGCGCCACGATGTCTCGCGCGCCGCCGGCTTCCCGATGTTGTGCCTGTGCAACGACTCGCCGCGCTTCCTGGGCTTTGCGCGCCATCCGGAGATCGCGCGCATCTCGCAGCGCGGGCCCGCGACCCCGGACCATGTGATCCGCACCAAGCCCGTGCCGATGCTCGGGCGCGACGTCGCCGGGTTTGGCGCCGAATACCGCCGCTACTTCGAAGCCAATGCAAAGCAGGCCAAGCAGCCCAAGACCATTCTCGATGCGGCACCGCGCATGGCGCTCGACCCCGAGCTCGGCCTCGCCGCGTTCGGGCGCACCGCAAAGGACACGCGCGATCGTCGAGGACCTCTACGAGCACACCGTCGAGGTCATCCTGCGCGCCGAGGCGCTCGGTGGCTGGCAGGCGCTTGAGGCGAAGCACATCTTCGACATCGAGTACTGGGACCTCGAGCAGGCGAAGCTGCAAGAAGGCGGGAAGCGCGCCCGCGTTCGCCGGCGAGGTCGCCGTGGTGACCGGCGCGGCCTCGGGCATCGGCAAGGCCTGCGCGGAGGCGTTCCTGCGGCGCGGCGCTGCGGTGGTCGGACTCGACCGCAATCCGGCGATCGAGACGCTCTTCAAGCGCCAGGACTACCTGGGACTCGCCTGCGACCTCACCGACGCGCGGTCGATCGCCGCGGCTCTGGATGCCGCGGTCAAGCGCTTCGGCGGTATCGACATGCTGGTGCTGAACGCCGGCATCTTCCCCTCCTCCGCGCCGATCCAGAGCATCTCGAGCGAGTCCTGGCGCAGCGCGATGGCGGTGAACGTCGAGGCGAACCTGCTGGTCATGCAGGCGTGCGCACCCGCTGCTCAAGCTCGCGCCGCGCGGCGGACGCGTGGTGGTGATCGGCTCGAAGAACGTGCCGGCACCGGGTCCCGGCGCGGCGGCCTATTCCGCCTCGAAGGCGGCGCTCAACCAGCTCGCGCGCGTCGCCGCACTGGAGTGGGCGAAGGACGGCATCCGCATCAATACCATTCACCCGAACGCGGTCTACGACACCGCGCTCTGGACCGAAGAGGTGCTCGCTTCGCGCGCCAAGGCCTACAACCTGACGGTGGAGCAATACAGGAAGAACAACCTGCTCAAGACCGAGGTCGCCTCGAAGGACGTCGCTGAAATGGCGGCCGAGATGTGCGGGCCGCTCTTCGCCAAGACCACGGCGGCGCAGGTGCCGGTGGACGGCGGCACCGAGAAGCTGGTGTGACGGTCGAGGCGCTGCGCTGGAAAGGCGACGCGCTCGAGCTGCTCGATCAGCGCCTGTTGCCGGAGCGGATCGCCTACGTGACCTGCCGCGACGCCGCGCAGGTGGCGGCAGCCATCCGCGACATGGTGGTGCGCGGCGCGCCGGCCATCGGTTGCGCCGCGGCCTTCGGCATCGCGCTGGATCCGCAGGAATCCTCGTACGACGTGCTCGCGAAGAGCCGCCCTACCGCAGTCAACCTGTTCTGGGCACTTGCGCGCATGCGCCGTGCGCAGGACAAACGGGCGGAAGCCGAAGCCATCTTCGCCGAGGACATCGCCGCAAACCGCGCGATCGGCGCGAATGGCGCGAAGCTGATCCCGCAGGGTGCACGCATCCTCACCTACTGCAACACCGGGGCGCTGGCGACGGCCGGCCACGGCACCGCGCTCGGGGTGATCCGCTCGGCGCGAGACAAGGGCATCTCCGTCATCGCCTGCGAGACGCGCCCCTATCTGCAAGGCGCGCGCCTGACGGCCTGGGAGTGCATGCAGGAAGGCATCCCCTGCACTCTCATCACGGACAACATGGCCGGCTACCTGATGAGCCGCAAGGAAGTGGACCTGGTCATCGTCGGCGCCGACCGCATCGCGGCCAATGGCGATACGGCGAACAAGATCGGCACCTACACGCTCGCGGTGCTCGCCAGGCGCCACGGGCTGCCGTTCTACGTCGCGGCGCCGCTTTCCACATTCGACGCGAAGATCGCCGACGGCTCGCTGATACCGATCGAAGAGCGTCCCGCGGATGAGGTCACCGGCTATCGCGGCAGCCGCTGGGCGCCGCAGGGCATCGCGGTCAGGAATCCCGCCTTCGACGTGACGCCCGCCGAGCTCATCACCGCGATCATCTGCGAAAAGGCCGTGGTCGAGGCCCCCAGCCGCGAGCGCCTTCAGGCCCTGATCTCGACCTCGGCATAGGCCGGCACGAGTTCGAACAGCTCGGCGACATCCGTATTGCGCATGCGGATGCAGCCATGCGACCCCGGCTTGCCCATCTCGGCGCTGTCCGGCGCGCCGTGGATGTAGATCATGCGGCGCATCGTGTCCACCTCGCCCATGCGGTTGCGGCCCGGCTCGCATCCCGAGAGCCAGAGAATGCGCGTGAGCATCCAGTCGCGCCCCGGGTACTGCGCATGCAGCTCCGGCGACCAGATCTCGCCTGTGGGGCGGCGCCGCACGAACACCGCGCCGAGCGGCTGACTGGCGCCGATCCTGGCGCGCACGATGTGCCGGCCGCGCGGGTGTGCAGAAGCTGCCGTTCCTCTCGCCCGGACCGTTCTTCGCCGTGGAAACGGCATAGCGCCTGCCATTGGCGAGCACCATTTCCTGCCGCGGAATATCAATGACGATCCTCATCGGCGCGCGGCGAAGAACTGCTTGAGCACGGCGCCGCACGCTTCGGCCAGGATCCCCCCCTGCACCTTGGCGTGGAAGTTGTGCCGCGACATGAACAGATCCGCGGCGCCCGCCTTGGGATCCGCCGCGCCGTAGACGACCTTGGCGATGCGCGCGAGGAAGATGGCGCCCACGCACATGGTGCAAGGCTCGAGCGTGACATAGAGCGTGGCGTTCGTCAGGCGGTAGTTGCCCGTGGCCTTCCCCGCCGCGCGGATCGCCTCGATCTCGGCGTGCGAGGTCGGGTCATGCGTGGCGAGCGGGCGGTTCCAGCCCTCGCCGACGACCCTGCCATCCAGGACCACCACGGCCCCGACCGGGACCTCGCCCTCAGTGCGCCCCGCGAGTTCGAGCGCGCGGCGCATGAACTGTTCGTCGCTCATTCCTGGTTCATTGTATATCCGCGCGCGACACGGGACGCGGCGCGCGGTTACCATTGGCCCACTCGAGCAGACCTCCTCCATGCAGCCAGACCTGAAACAGGACCTCGCGCGCAATGTGCTCGCGGTGATGTTCATCTTCGCCCTGATGGCCGCCTCGTTCTGGATCCTGCGGCCGTTCCTGGCGGCGGTCATCTGGTCGACCATGATCGTCGTGTCGACCTGGCCGATCATGCTCGCGATCCAGCGCCGGCTGTGGGGCAGGCGTGCGCTGGCGGTGGCGGCCATGACGGTAGCCCTGCTCCTGGTCTTCGTCGCCCCGTTCTCGGCCGCGATCGGCACCATCGTCGCCAACGTCGACGAGATTGCCGGTTGGGCGAAGGGCCTTGCCAACGTGAGGATTCCGCCGCCCCCCGAGATGGTCGAGGCGATCCCGTTGGTGGGAGAGAAGATCGCGGCCCTGTGGCGCGCCTATGCGACGAAGGGGTTCGCCGAGCTGGCACAGACCATCGCGCCGTACACGGCACAGATCACGCGCTGGTTCGCCGCCGAGGTGGGCAGCTTCGGACTGGTGAGTGTGCAGTTCCTGCTGACGGTGGTCATCTGCGCCATCCTGTACGCCAGCGGGGAGGACGCGGCGCAATGGGTACGCCAGTTCGGCCGGCGCCTGGCGGGCGAGCGCGGCGACAATGTGGTGCGCCTCGCCGGCCAGGCGATCCGCGGCGTGGCGCTCGGCGTGGTGGTCACGGCGCTGGTGCAGTCGCTCCTCGGCGGGATCGGCCTGGCCGTCGCGGGCGTGCCCTTCGCGACCGTGCTCACGGCGGTGATGTTCATGCTCGCGCTCGCCCAGATCGGCGCGGTGCCGGTACTCTTGCTCGGGCTCGCATGGCTCTGGTGGAAGGACGCCACTGCCTGGTTCTTCGCCCTGCTGGTGTGGACGGTGATCGTCGGCAGCCTCGACAACGTCCTGCGCCCCATCCTCATCAAGCGGGGCGCCGACCTGCCGCTGCTGCTGATCTTCGCCGGCGTCATCGGCGGCCTGTTCGCGTTCGGCCTGCTCGGACTGTTCGTAGGGCCGGTCATCCTCGCGGTCGCCTACACGCTGCTCGACGCGTGGGTGGCGGAAGCGCCGGCGGAGAGCGGGAAGAGTGGCGACTCTGATACAGTCTCCTGACGTGATGGCTCATCCACATTTGTATGGGGCAAGAGGACGGGACCGAGTCGCCAATCAGGCTTTTCCTGAGGCACGAGCGGCACTCGATGGCCGTGCGGCGCTGACGGCAGCGTGCATGGTCGTCGCGGGGTCGATCAGCCTTCCGCTCGCCGCCCAGGAGCAGCCCCTGCCCCGGGACGTGCCTCCCGTCACGGCCGACATTCCATTGGAAGGCGCGCGATTCTTTGCCGGTGGGGCTTCGGTCACCCATGACTCCAACGTGTTCCGGGAATCGGGACTGCTGCGCAGCGTGGAGTCGGAGACGATCACGACCGGCTACGTGGGACTGCGCATCGACAAGCCGTATGCACAGCAACGCTTCTATCTCGATGCCACCGCCACCGCCTACCGCTACGCCAACTTCAGCGAGCTCGATTTTGACGGGCTGAACTATTTCGGGGCGTGGTATTGGCACCTGACGCCGCGCATCCACGGCACGCTCAGCGCCGGCCGCACCGAGACGCCGACCCAGTTCCAGTACACGCTCAGCCGCCAGTCCAACGTCGCGACTGAAGAGAGGTACGTGTTCAGCCTGGTCGGCAATGTAACCGGCGGTTGGCACGTGTTGCTGGGCGCATCGCAGTTCGACCGCACGAGCGAGCAGTCCTCGTTGCAGGCCGTGCCTGACTACTCGGAGAACAGGGTCGAAGCCGGGATCCGGTACCTGATCAGACCCGGAGATCAAATCGATGCAATCTGGCGCCGTGTCGACGGAACGCAGGACAGCCAGGTGCTGGGCGGCATCGTCGTCGCCGGTACGGAAAACTACCAGGAGGACCAGACGGAGCTCGTGGTCAGCTGGGCTGCAAGCGCGAAGTCAACGCTGTTTGGCCGCATGACCTACCGCGACCGGCGCTACGACCTGACGCCCCAGTTCGATTTCAGCGGCATGGCTGGCGAGATTCGCTATGTATGGCTGCCGACAAGCAAGGTGGACCTCGTGGTGTCCGCGACGCGGGACCTCGCTCCGTTCCAGGGTGGCGTCCAGGCGAACTACAGAGTCGCGAACATGCTGTCGCTGGAGCCGGCCTGGCGACCCACGGTGACGACGAGGCTGTACCTGATCATGCAAGTGACGGATGAGCAGTATCCCCTCGCCACGGGTTCGGCGACCGAACGCGAGGACACGACCAGCCGAGCCATCCTGGGTTTCGATTGGCGGGCCGCCCGGAACCTGACCTTCGGTGCCAGCTTCAGCTACGAGGAGCGCGCTTCCAATATCGCGCTTGTGGAATACGAGGCGACGCTCGGGCGGATCAGCGCCACGCTGCTGTTCTGATTCCGATCGCGGCATCCGCCGGATGGGACCGGTGGAGGGCGCTCATCAGAGCCAGCGGAACGTCCCCTGCTCGCGCACGCCGTGCAGAGTCATGCCGTACTGCGCGAGCTCCTGCGCACGCCACTCGCGCAATTGGCGCACCCGGCGGGCCTTCTGCAGCTTGCGAGCCAGCCAGGACTCCTGGAGCAACCGGTAGCTGCGGCGGTCGGAAAGACCCTGCTTGCCGCTGAGCCCGCGCTCGCGCTTCATCGCCGACAGCGTGACCGAACCGAAGTGGTGGAGCCACGATGCACCCGTGATGCCCGAGGCGATGCCGGCCTGGCGCGCGGCATGGAAGAACATCGTGTCCTCGTAGCCCCATAGCTTGGGGATCGACGCGAAATAGCCGATGTCCATCCACACCGATTCATGGATGGCGACGCAGACCGCGTGGGGCACGTCGGCGCGCAACACGTTCTTCATCTTTGCCGCTGCCTCCGCGAGGAAAGCATCCACGGGATAGTCGTCCGGCCCCTCGATCAGCGCCGGCGACACGATTCTCAGGCCGTGCGACTCGGCGGCACCGAGCAGGCCCTCGATCCAGCCCGCCGAGACGAGCACGTCGTTGTTCATCACGATCGTCCACGGCGCCTGCAGCGCCAGCGCGCCCTGGTTCCAGGCAACGCCGCATCCGAGATTGATCTTGTTGAACACGCGGCCGCCGAGGGGCAGCGAAGACAGGTAGTCGCGCGTCGCGTCGGAAGAGCCATTGTCGACGGCGATGACGCGGCCGAGGTCGACGCCGTGCCGCACGAGGCTGTCGACGCAGGCGCGCGTGTAATCGACCTGGTTGTAGCAGGCAAAGGTGACTGAGTAGTTTGGGGCTGCCATGGCGCCGCGGGATCCGGAGGACGTCAGGGACTGGCAGCGGACCGGTCCTCGCCGAGCACCTGGGCGGCGAGCCCGGCTACCGTCAGTCCATAGAAGGAGACCAGGTATTTGAGCGACAACATCTCGTTCGACAATCCGCAGACGAATACACCGACGGTCAGGCACACGCCGAGCTCGCACGCCAATCGGGCGTCGCCGGTCGCGACCACCCGCCGGCGCCAGAAGAAAGCGGCGGGCACGAACAGGAGGGCAAGGAACGCGGCAATGCCGAACACGCCAGAGCTGAGCGCCATGGTGAGCAGGTCATTGTGCGGGCCGCCGTGGATCAGGATATGGACGATCTCCGGGGATGCCGCCGCTGCGAACTCGGGTCGAGCGAGCTGCGCCGGCACACCCGACCAGCCATAACCAACCAGCGGGCTGGAAACGAACAGCGCCAGACTGAGTTTCCAGATGTCGAGGCGATGGCCCACCGGGTTGGCGGGGGCGGAGCCGTCGAGCCAGCGGCGGAACTCGCCGACGCTGCCGGTCCAGCGGGCCGCGATCTCCGGCACCACGACAGCAACGACCGCAATGATTGCCAGCACCGCGAGTACCTGCCACGCCCGGCGAGCAATCCCGCGTTGCGGCCGAAAGTGCAGCCACAGGGCGGCGAGCGGCACGATCGCCAGCCAGCCGCCGCGTGAGGCCGCGAGCATCGCCAGTAGCAGGCCGGCGATGATGCCCGCAATGCCGAGGCCACGCTGCCAAGGAGAGCTGAGGCGAGGCGCATCGAGCGTCAACAAGGTCATGAACGTCAGGATGACCGCGTAGCTGCCGAGCGTGTTCGGATCGACGAACGAGGTTGCGAACCGACCGTGCCACCGACCGGCCATCTCCGGATCGAGCGGCGCAAAGGCTATCGCCGCGAGTGTCGCCAGCGGCAACGCGAACGCCAAGACGCGCACGAATTGAATGCGCTTTGCGGTGAGATACAGCAGGAGCAGAGCTGCGAGCAGAAAGCGTGCGGGGACATTGAGGTCGAGATGGTTGAACTCGCCACGCAGAAGCTTTGCAGCGACCGCAGCGACAAAGAGCGACGCCAGTGCGCTGAACAGCATCCGGCTGCCATCGATGCGCCAGGCGTCGGCGAATGCGGCGCGCTGTCGCGCCAGATGCAGCAACGCAAGCAACACCAGGACAAAGAAGCAGGCGTTGGTCGCCCCGCGCACGGTGAGGAAAAGCACCACATAGCAGGCCGACGCGCTAACGATGAGAGCATCGATCGCGAGTGCGCCACGCCGGCGGACAATGAGGTCAAGGATTGCCGCGGGATGCATCACCGCGCTCATGCGGACTCGCCCGGCGGCAGCAGCGCCAAAGGCACGCAGGCGCGCACCTGCGCGGCCTGCGGCCCGGCACGCAGCAGGCTTGCCTTGACGAACGGGAAACCGGCATCGATCAGCTCTCGCCAGCGAAGGAGCGTATCGTCGGCACTGCGCGGGTCGTCATAGAGCGGCTCGAACAGCGCTGCCACCGACAGTCCCGCGGCGGCCAGCTGGCGCGTCAGCGCCGTCTCGTAGGCATCGATCACGAGCTCCTTGGTCGGCAGCGCATGCATGCCGTCGAACACCGCGCGCAGGACCGGCGCGGCCAGCGCGCGCGGACCGAAGGCAAGGAAGAAGCTCTGCAAGTGTGGATGCGGCACGAAGTTTGCGGTCAGCCCGACAGCGTCGGCGTCCGAGGCGCGAAGACGATCAAGCAGCGCTGCGAATTTTACGCGGTCCAGCGGGCCGACGATGCTGTCGTTGACGAGCAGCAGGCGCGTCGCGCGGGGAAAACCACCACCCAGCGCCCAACCGTGCCCCCAGCCGCCGAAGTCGAAGCCGGCGTTTTCGCGCACGTAGGCGCCGGCCAGTCGGTCGAGCAGGTCTGCGCCAAGCGCGAGGCTCCTGCCATCGCCCTCGGCATTGACCATCAGCACGACCGCGAAACCGGACTCCGCAAGGCAGCGGGCATGGTGAACCACGTGCGGTTTCAGCGCCGGCGCCGCGGCATGGGTGACGAACAGGCAGATCTCACCGGCCAGCGCGGCGGCGATCGGCTTCACGGTGCGGATGGCCGCGTCGGTCGCGCGGCGCGGACGAGCGATCAGCGCGTCGATCAGCGCATCGTGGCGTGCGCGCAGCCGGCGGTACTCGCGCCGCCGCACGTACGGCAGCTGCGCCTTCACGGCGCGGCGAGCGCGGCGAATCGCGTCGAACCACCCGCTCATTGCACGGCACCGCCGGACTGTCCGGCCTTCACGGCAACCAAGTCCCAGACGATGTGGGTCAAGCGCCCGCGCGCGCCCCGTATCGCCTTCTTGGCTGCGCGGGCCCAGCTCAGCCGCGTATCCGGGACAAAGTCCTCGGGCAGCAACGCGCGCTCGCTCCGTCGCAGCTCGAAGCAGCCGATGAAGCCATAGACGCGGCCAAGGGGCGCGTCGCCGCAAAAGTAGTCGTGGGTGTGCATCGTCAGGTAGTTCACGTGCGTCGGATCGGTGAAGGCCTCGAGGCTGGGCACGGCCGGCGTGATCGCATAGAAGCGGCCGCCGGGGACCAGCACACGCCAGATCTCGTTCATCAACTGGACGAACGGCAGCACGGTCGTGCGGCCGTCAGCCGACGACAGCACGCGCGGCACATGCTCGAGGAAATCGTAGGCCGAAACCGAGTCGAAATACGCTTGCGGATAAGGGATCGGCGCGACGCTCAGGTTCACTGTGGCAAAACGCGCAGGATCGGCGCCTGCGGGCAGCGCCAGGTCGATTGCGAACACTTCATCGCGCTGGAAGGGATTGCGGGGCGTCCGGCCGCAGCCGAGGTCGAGATGTCGGGTGGTCATGTGCGCCGGCGCGCGAAGGATAATCGATCCGGGGCGTGCGCGTGCGGGCGCGCCCCGATTCCAGCGGCGGGCAGGCGGACGACCGGGCCGCCCTGCGGATCGGGCTGGCTCAGTGCGCGCTGCCGGAAGGCGACAGACCCCGGCCCCGCCCTTACTCCCACTCTAAGGATGCCTGGGGCCAGTCCTCGCACCGGTTGGACCTCGCTTTCTGCGCGCGCTGGCGCACCGAAGCTCCGCGCTGGTGCGCGTAGTGTCGACGGTGATTCCATGAACAGCATCGTCTACCTCGTCGGCGCAGTCGTGATCATCGTCGCCATCCTGTCGTTCTTCGGCCTGCGCTGAAGCAACCGCGCAGCACCGAAAGCCGCCTATGCGGTTAGACGATCAGCGGGCCAGCGGCAACGTCGAAGATCGACGGGGCCTGCGCATTGGCGGCGGGCTGGGCATCGGCGGGGTCGCAATCGTCGTCATCGCCTACTTCCTCGGCTTCGACCCCGCGGCCGTGCTGAACGTGGTCGAGCAGGTCGCGCCCCAAGGCGAAGCGCGCCAAGCCCCCAAGGGCGCGCCCGCGGACGAAACGGGTCAGTTCGTCGCCAGGGTCCTCGGCAGCGCCGAGGACGTCTGGGGCAAATTGTTCCAGCAGTCGAACAGCACGTACCGGGCCGCGACGCTGGTTCTCTATGAAGGACAGGTGCGCTCGGCCTGCGGCATGGGTCAATCGGCGAGCGGCCCGTTCTATTGTTCCGCCGACGAAAAGCTCTACATCGACCTGGCGTTCTTCCGCGACCTGCAGACGCGCTTCGGCGCGCCGGGCGATTTCGCCCAGGCCTACGTGATCGCACACGAGGTGGGCCACCACGTGCAGAAGCTCACCGGCGCTTTCAAGAAGATGGAGGCCGCGCGCGCCGGCGCCTCGGAGGCAGAACGCAACCGGATGTCCGTGGGCCTGGAGCTGCAGGCCGATTGCTTCGCCGGCGTCTGGGGACACCACGCCGGCACCATGAACCAGCTCGAATCCGGCGACGTCGCCGAAGCGCTCAACGCGGCCACCGCGATCGGCGATGATCGCCTGCAGAAGCAGACGCAGGGGCATGTGGTGCCGGAGTCCTTCACGCACGGCTCATCCGCCCAGCGCGTGAGCTGGTTCAAGCGCGGCATGGACACGGGCCGCCCGCAGGACTGCGAACCCTTCTCCGGATGACGCAACGTACGCTACCGAACAAACATGCCGAGCCTATTCCAGCAGCATCCCCCCACGTGCAACGGCGACGGTTGCGTGGCCGGTCCGCTCAATGGTGAGCGAACGGGTGGACCCTAGTCGGCTGGAGAACACATCATGAGATCGAGTTCCAAGCTTGCAGCGGCATTGCTGCTGGCGTTCGCCGTGGCCGGCCTGTCGGCCTGCGAGAAGAAAGGTCCGGCAGAGCGGGCCGGCGAAGCTGTCGACAAGGCGGCGCAGAAGACGGGCGACGCAGTGAAGGAAGCCGGAGACAAGATCAAGGACGCCACCAAGTGACCGCTGGCGATCACTCCCACTCGA
This sequence comes from uncultured beta proteobacterium, assembly GCA_963719995.1. Taxonomy (GTDB): domain Bacteria; phylum Pseudomonadota; class Gammaproteobacteria; order Burkholderiales; family SG8-39; genus JAABQT01. The sequence goes on from CAVRDW010000001.1 coordinate 350,160, forward strand.
TGGTGGCGGGCGGCTTGGAGGAGATGTCGTAAGCCACGCGGTTGATGCCGCGCACCTCGTTGATGATGCGGCTGGAGACCTTGGCCAGCAGGTCGTGCGGCAGCGGCGCCCAGTCCGCGGTCATGAAATCGGTGGTCTGCACGGCGCGCAGCGCCACCACGTATTCGTAGGTGCGGCCGTCGCCCATCACACCCACCGACTTTACGGGCAGGAACACGGCGAATGCCTGCGCGGTCTTGTCGTACCAGCCCGCAGCGCGCAGCTCCTGGATGAAGATGTCGTCCGCGCGGCGCAGCAGGTCGGCATATTCCTTCTTCACCTCGCCGAGGATGCGCACGCCGAGTCCCGGCCCGGGGAACGGATGGCGGAACACCATCTCGCGCGGCAGGCCGAGCGCGAGCCCCAGCTCGCGCACCTCGTCCTTGAAGAGCTCGCGCAGCGGCTCGAGGAGCTTCAGGTGCAGCGACTCCGGCAGGCCGCCGACGTTGTGGTGCGACTTGATGGTGGTGGCCTTCTTGGTCTTCGCCCCGGCTGACTCGATGACGTCCGGGTAGATGGTGCCCTGCGCAAGCCACTTGGCATTGCGGATCTTCCCCGCCTCGCGCTGGAATACGTCGACAAAGTGCTTGCCGATGATCTTGCGCTTTTCCTCCGGATCTGACACTCCCGCCAGCGCGCGGTAGAAATCCGCTGTTGCGTCGACGTGGATCACTTTGACGCGCATGTGCTGCGCGAACGTGTCCATGACCTGCGCCGCCTCGTTCAGGCGCAGCAGTCCGTGGTCGACGAACACGCAGGTGAGCTGCTCGCCGATCGCCTTGTGGATCAGCGCCGCGGCGACGGACGAATCCACGCCTCCCGACAAGCCGAGAATCACCTCCTCGCCGCCGACCTGCTCGCGGATCCTTGCCACCGCCTCGGCGACGTAATCGGGCATGCTCCAGTCGCCGGTGCAGCCGCAGATTTCGTGCACGAAGCGCTGCAGCACCTTCTTGCCCTGCCGGGTGTGGGTGACCTCCGGATGGAACTGCACGCCGTAGAAGCGCCGCGCTTCGTCAGCCATGCCGGCGATCGGGCACGCGTCGGTCGAGGCCATCAGCCTGAACCCGGGCGGCATCTCGACCACCTTGTCGCCGTGGCTCATCCACACTTTGAGCAGCCCGTGGCCTTCGCTCGTGCGCGAGTCCTCGATGCCCTCCAGCAGCTTCGTATGGCCGCGCGCGCGCACCTCGGCATAGCCGAACTCGCGCACCTTGCCGGCCTCGACCTTGCCGCCGAGCTGCTGCGCCATCGTCTGCATGCCGTAGCAGATGCCAAGGACCGGCACGCCCAGCTCGAACACCGCCCTGGGCGCCCTCGCGGTCGACTCCTCGTAGGCCGACATGTGGCTGCCGGAGAGGATCACGCCCTTGGGCGCAAATTCGCGCACGAAGGCGTCGGCAACGTCGCAGGAATGGATTTCGCAGTAGACCTTCGCCTCGCGTACCCGGCGCGCGATCAGCTGCGTGTACTGCGCCCCGAAGTCGAGGATCAGGATCTTGTCGTGCATCCCGATCTCATTCGGCGCGATAGTTGGGGGCTTCCTTGACGATCTGCACGTCGTGCACGTGCGATTCGCGCATGCCCGCGGTGGTGATCTCCACGAAGCGCGCCCTGGTGCGCAAGTCCTCGACGGTGCTGCTGCCGGTATAGCCCATGCTGGCGCGCACGCCGCCGATGAGCTGCTGGATCACCCAGACCACGCTGCCCTTGTAGGGCACGCGGCCTTCCACGCCTTCGGGCACCAGCTTGTCCACGTTCATCTCGGAATCCTGGAAGTAGCGATCCGCGGCGCCTTTCTGCATGGCGCCCAGCGACCCCATGCCGCGGTATGCCTTGTAGGAGCGGCCCTGGTAGAGCTCGAGCTCCCCGGGCGACTCGTCGGTCCCTGCGAAGAGCGAGCCCAGCATCACGGCGTGCGCGCCCGCGCCGAGCGCCTTGGCCACGTCGCCCGAATAGCGCACGCCACCGTCGGCGATCAGGGGCACGTCGGTCTTGGCCAGCGCCTCGGCGACGCTCTGGATCGCGGTGATCTGGGGAACGCCGACCCCGGCGACGATCCGGGTGGTGCAGATCGAGCCCGGCCCGATGCCGACCTTGACACCGTCCGCGCCGTGATCCACCAGCGCCTTCGCGCCCTCGGCGGTGCCGACGTTGCCGCCCACGACCTGCGCCTGGGGGTACTTCTTCTTGATCCACTGCACGCGGTCGAGCACGCCCTGCGCGTGGCCGTGCGCAGTGTCCACGATCAGCACGTCTGCGCCGGCCTCCACCAGGGCGGCCACGCGCTCCTCGGTCCCCTCGCCCACGCCGACGGCGGCGCCGACGCGCAGCTTGCCTTGCGCGTCCTTGCACGCGTGCGGGTGCTCGGTCTCCTTCATGATGTCCTTGACCGTCACCAGGCCCTTCAGGTGCCACTCCGCGTCCACCACCAGCACGCGCTCGAGGCGGTGCTTGTGCATCAGCTCCTTGGCCTGCTCACGCGTTACGCCCTCGCGCACGCTGATCAGGTCCTTCTGCGGCGTCATGATGCTCTTCACCGGCTGGTCGAGCCGCGTCTCGAAGCGCAGGTCGCGGTTGGTCACGATGCCGACCACCTTGCCGGCCTTGACCACGGGAAAGCCGGAGATCTTGTGTTGCTTCTGCAGCGCCATGACGTCGCGCACCGTCATCTCCGGCGTGACGGTCATGGGGTCGCGCAACACGCCCGACTCGAAGCGCTTGACCTTGGCGACCTCCGCCGCCTGGACTGCGGGCGGCAGATTCTTGTGGATGATGCCCAGCCCGCCCTCCTGCGCGATGGCGATCGCCAGGCGCGCCTCGGTGACCGTGTCCATGGCGGCGGACACGAGCGGGATGTTCAGTTCGAGCTTTCGGGTGAGGCGGGTCTTGAGGGAAACGTCGCGCGGCAGGACGCGGGAGTGCGCGGGAAGGAGGAGGACATCGTCGAAGGTCAGCGCCTTCTGGATGACGCGCATGATCAGCCTTTCACGCAAAGCGGCATTATACTCGCGTCCACGGATTGCGCTTTCGTGCGTTGAAGGCAGGAGAGGATTTCACCATGCTGCTGCGAGTCCTGGTTTGCGCGATGTCGCTCGCTTTCGCTGCCGGCGCGGCAGCGCAGGCCTATCGATGGGTCGACAAGGACGGCAAGGTGCGCTACGGCGACACGCCGCCGCCCGGCGTGAAGGCGAGCCCGTTGAAGTTGCCGCAGGGCGGCGGCGGCGATGTGGCGCCGGCGGCTGACGACGCGGCGGCAAAGGCCGCGAAGAAAGGCCCGCTGACGCCGGCGGAGCAGGAGAAGGAATTCCGCAAGCGCCAGGCCGACGCGCAGAAGGCCGCCGCAAAGAGCGAGCAGGAGCAAAAGGACGCGCAGATCAGGCTCGACAACTGCAGGCGCGCACAGGCGGCGCTGCGCACGCTGGAGACCGGGGAGCGCGTGGTCACCACCGACGCCCAGGGCGAACGCTACTACCTGAACGAAGAAGAGATCGCGAAGCAGACTGCCGTGGCAAGGCAGCAGGTCAGCGACTCGTGCAAGTGACCGCGAGGCCCTGAAGCCGCGCAGTTCCTCGTTCTAGGCGCGCTGGCGCGCCCGGCGCCGCCGTGCTTCCTTCGGGTCGGCGGCAAGCGGGCGCAGGATTTCCACCCTGTCGCCGTCGGCGAGCTGCGCGTCAAGCGGGACGCGGCGGCCGTAGATGCCTGCCCCATGCGGCGCCTGCATGCCCGCTGCCGCGAGCGCCGCACGCACCGTTGCCCCCTCCTCCAGCTCCAGCGCGCGCTGTTCCAGACGCTCGGGCCAGGCGCGCACGACTTCAACGCGCAGCTTTGGCATGGACCTGGTCGGCGCGACGCTTGAAGGCCTCCACCATGGTGTCGGCGATGGCATCGAAGACGGGCGCGAGGGCGCGGGCGACGAGGCCGCCAGCGAGCTCGTACGCCATCGAGAACTCGATGCGCGCTGCGCGCGGCCCCAGCGCGTGGAAGCGCCAGTGCGCCTCGAAGCGGCGGAACGGGCCCTCGAGCAGGCGCAGGTCGATCGCCTCGGGCGGACGGTTGCTGTTCTCGGTGCTGAACTCGTAGCGCATGCCCTTCAGACCCACGGCCAGCGTGGCCACCGTGCGGCCGGCGCTGCGCTCGCGCACGCGCGCGGCGCGGCACCAGGGCAGGAATTGCGGGTAGGCTTCGATATCCTCGACCAGCGCGTACAACTCGCGCGGCCGGGTGCTCGACGATCGCCGAACGCGCGATGCGCTTCATGGGAGAATCGCGGCCCGAGCCTCCGCACCCGCCGCATGTCCATCGTCCAGAACCGCAAGGCCCTCCACGATTACTTCGTCGAGGAGCGCTACGAAGCCGGCCTCGCGCTGCAAGGCTGGGAGGTAAAGGCGATCCGCGCCGGGCGCGCGCAGCTCGCCGACGCCTACGTGCTGATCAAGGGCGCCGAGCTGTGGCTGATCGGCGGCAACATCACCCCGCTCGCCGACGGTGTCCACGCACTACGCCCCGGACCCCGCGCGCACCCGCAAGCTCCTGCTGCGCGCCGAGGAGATCCGGCGCCTGATCGGCAAGGTGCAGCAGCGCGGCTATGCGCTGATCCCGCTCGACCTGCACTACAGCAAGGGACGCATCAAGCTCGAGGTGGGCCTGGCGCGCGGCAAGCTCAAGCACGACAAGCGGGCGGCCGAGCGCGACAAGCAGTGGCAGCGCGACAAGCAGAAGCTGCTACGCAGCCGCTGAGCGCCGCTGCGGCGGCGGTTCCGCCAGCGCGAGCCAGGTCGCGATGACCGTGTCCGGGTTGAGCGACAGGCTCTCGATGCCCTGCTCCATCAGCCAGCGGGCGAAGTCCGGGTGGTCCGACGGCCCCTGGCCGCAGATGCCGACGTACTTGCCCTGCTTGCGGCAGGCCTGGATCGCCATCGACAGCAGGGCCTTGACCGCCGCGTCGCGTTCGTCGAACGCTTCGGCCACCAGTCCGGAGTCGCGGTCAAGCCCGAGCGTGAGCTGGGTGAGGTCGTTGGAGCCGATGGAAAAGCCGTCGAAATGCTCGAGAAACTCATCGGCGAGGAGCGCGTTCGACGGAATCTCGCACATCATCACGATGCGCAGGCCGTTCTCGCCGCGGCGCAGGCCGTTCTTCGCCAGCAGCTCGATCACCCCGCGCGCCTCCTGCACGGTGCGCACGAACGGCACCATCAGCTCGACGTTGGTCAGGCCCAGCTCGCCGCGCACCTTGCGCAGCGCGGCGCACTCGAGCTCGAAGCACTCGCGGAAGCTCGCCGCCAGGTAGCGCGAGGCGCCGCGGAAGCCGAGCATCGGATTCTCCTCCTCAGGCTCGTAGCGCTCGCCGCCGAGGAGCTTGCGGTACTCGTTCGACTTGAAGTCCGACAGGCGCACGATCACCGGCTTGGGCCAGAAGGCCGCCGCGATGGTGGCCACGCCTTCGACCAGCTTCTCGCGGAAGAAAGTCCTTGGGCTCGCCGTAGCCGCGCGCGACCGCCGCGACCGCCGCGCGCAAGTCCTGCGGCAGGCGGGGATACTCGAGGCAGGCGCGCGGATGGATGCCGATCTCGTTGTTGATCACGAACTCCAGGCGCGCCAGGCCGACGCCGGCGTTGGGCAGCTGGGAGAAGTTGAAGGCGAGTTGCGGGTTGCCGACGTTCATCGCGATCTTCACCGGCAGCGGCGGCATCTCGCCCCGCGCCACCGCTGGTCACTTCGAACGGCAGGCTGCCCTCGTAGACGTTGCCGGTGTCGCCTTCGGCGCAGGACACGGTGACCGCCTGGCCGTCGCGCAGCCGCGCGGTCGCGTCGCCGCAGCCCACCACCGCGGGAATGCCGAGCTCGCGCGCAATGATGGCGGCATGGCAGGTGCGGCCGCCGCGGTTGGTGACGATGGCGGAGGCGATCTTCATCACCGGCTCCCAGTTCGGGTCGGTCATGTCGGTCACCAGCACGTCGCCCTTCTTCACGCTGGACATCTGCGCGGCGCCCTTGACCACACGCACCGCGCCGGTGCCGATCTTGTGGCCGATGGCCCGGCCGCTCACCAGCACCCGCCCTTTCGCCTTCAGCCGGAAGCGCTCCTCGACTTCGCCGCCCGCGCGCGATTTCACGGTCTCCGGGCGCGCCTGCAGGATGTAGACGCGTCCGTCGGTGCCGTCCTTCGCCCACTCGATGTCCATCGGGCGGCCGTAGTGCTTCTCGATGGCGAGCGCGGCGCGCGCAAGCTCCAGCACGTCGGCGTCCGCCGATCGAGAAACGGTCGCGCTCCGCCGCGGGGACCTCGAGGGTGCGCACCGAGCGGCCCGCGCGCGTGGCATCGCCGAACTGCATCTTCTGCAGCTTGGTGCCGAGGCCGCGGCGGATGATCGCCGGCCGCCCGCGCTCCAGCATCGGCTTGTGCACGTAGAACTCGTCCGGATTCACCGCACCCTGCACCACCATCTCGCCCAGGCCGTAGGACGAGGTGATGAACACCACGTCGCGAAAGCCCGACTCGGTGTCCAGCGTGAACATCACGCCGCTCGAGCCGAGGTCGCTGCGCACCATCTGCTGGACCGCGGCCGACAGCGCCACCTCGCCGTGGTCGAAGCCGTGGTGCGCGCGGTAGGAAATGGCGCGGTCGTTGTAGAGGGAGGCGAAGACGTGCCGGATCGCCTCCAGCACGTGCTCGACGCCGTGGATGTTGAGGAAGGTCTCCTGCTGGCCCGCGAATGAGGCGTCGGGCAGGTCTTCGGCCGTCGCGGAGGACCTCACCGCAAATGAGATATCAGATGAGGATTGATTCTACAAGCTTTTGATAATAGGAACGTATATCTTGCTCAAGCGTTGCGGGAAACGGTGCCGCTCAGGATCCAGCCGCGGATCTCCGCGCCGCACTTGGCCAAGCGCTTCCACATCGCCTGCCGGCAAGCTCGGCGATGCGGCTGCGCAATGCGCGCGGCCAGGCCACCCGCCTGCAGGAACTCCCGGTAGGCATCCGCCGTGGTGGCGAAGCCGCCCGGCACCCGGATGCCCGCCTGCGCGAGGCCGCCGATCATCTCGCCCAGCGAGGCGTTCTTGCCGCCGACCTGCGGCAGGTCGGTCATGCGCAGGTCTTTGAGCCACGCGACGTTCATTTCCCTGATATTTTATCCGGCATGCCGCAGCGCCGCACCGTGTTCTTCGTCTCCGACGGCACCGGCATCACGGCGCAGATGCTCGGCAACAGCCTGCTCACGCAGTTCGAGGGCCTGGAGTTCAACCAGGTGACCCTGCCGTTCATCAACGCGCTGGACAAGGCCGAGGAATGCCGCGCGCGCATCGAGGCGGAGTCGGGCCGCGGCAACGGCCAGCCGATCGTGTTCTCGACGCTGGTCAACGGCGACGTGCGCGCCGTGGTGCGCAAGGCGAACGCGCTGTTCGTGGACTTCTTCGAGACCTTCATCGGCCCGCTGGAGGCCGGCCTGGGCGTGCAAGTCGAGCCACACCATCGGCCGCTCGCACAGCGCGCTCGACAAGCAGGAGTACTCGCAGCGCATCGAGGCCATCAATTTCGCCATGGCGCACGACGACGGCGCGTCGCACCGCGATCTCGGCAAGGCGGACGTGATCCTGGTCGGCGTTTCGCGCAGCGGCAAGACGCCGACCAGCCTGTACCTGGCGCTGCAGTTCGGCGTCAAGGCGGCGAACTACCCGCTGATTCCCGAGGACTTCTCGCGCATGCAGCTGCCGCCCGCGCTGGTGCCCTACAAGGCGCGGCTCTACGGTCTGACCATCACCCCCGAGCGGCTGCGCGAGATCCGCCGGGAGCGCCGGCCCGACAGCCAGTATGCCGACCTCGCCAATTGCCGCTACGAGGTCGACGCCGGCAGAGGCGCTGATGCGGCGCGAAGGCATCCGCTGGATCAACTCCACCGCCAAGTCGATCGAGGAAATCGCGACCACCATCCTGCGCGAGCTCAAGATCGAGCGCCACGTGTACTAGGATTCGGGGGCGCGGGGCGCGGCGACGCGCGCGCTCGTAAAAGAGGATCGCGGCGGCCGCGGCGACGTTGAGCGACTCGGTTCCGGTCTCGAGGTCGATGGTCGCGCGCTGCGCGGCGCTGGCCGCAAGCGCCGCACTGACGCCCTGCCCCTCGGCGCCGAGGATCCACCCGACCCGCTTGCCCAGCTCGATGTCCTGCAGCGGACGGCCGCCATGGGCCACGGCGCACAGGGTAGTGCCGGAGAACGCCGCGACCGCCGCGGCGAGGTCGCCCGCGCGCCGGATGCGCAGCGAGAAATGTGCCCCCATCGCGGCGCGCAGGACCTTCGGCGACCAGGGGTCGGCGCAACCGCTGCCGAGCACGGCCTCGCGCACGCCGAACGCGGCGGCGCTGCGCAGGATGGCGCCGACGTTGCCTGCATCCTGAATGCCCTCGAGAAACACGCTATCGCCCTGCGCCGCGTCCCCGGCCGGCTCCGGAATCTCGATCTCCGCGGCGACGCCGGCAGGCGTTGCCACGTCCACCACCCAGCGAAACAGCGCGTCCGCCAGGAGCGCCGTCTCCGCGCCGGCCCGACGCAGCAGCGCCGCGATCTCGGCATTGGCCTGCCCGGATTCGCTCACCAGGACCGACAAAGGCCGCACGCCCGAGTCCAGGCAGGCCGCCAGGAGGTGCACGCCCTCGATCAGCGCGCGCCGCTCGCCGCGCCTTGCGCGGCCGTCATGCGCGAGCGCATGCCAGTGCTTCACGCGCGCGTTGGCGCGCGAGCGCAGTAACGTCACGCGTCCAGGACCTTGCGCACCGGCGCGAAGCTGCGACGGTGGATGAGGCTCGCGCCATGGCGCGCGAGCAGCGCCAGGTGCTCGGGTGTCGGATAGCCCTTGTGGCGGTCGAGCGCGTAGCCGGGGAACTGGGCATGCAGCCGCAGCATCTCGGCGTCGCGCGCAGTCTTGGCGAGGATCGACGCCGCCGAGATCTGCGGAACGCTGCGATCGCCGCCGACGACGGCGCGCGCCCGGCACGGCAACGCCGGGCAGCGGTCGCCGTCGATCCAGGCTTCGTCGGGTCGCGGCGCGAGCGCCTGAACGGCGCGCTGCATCGCCAGCAGCGTCGCCTGCAGGATGTTGAGGCGGTCGATTTCCTCGACCGTGGCGCTCGCCACCGCCCAGGCATGCGCCTCGCGCCGGATGCGTTCCGCCAGCGCCTCGCGGCGCGGCGGCGTGAGGAGCTTCGAGTCCTTCAGGCCTTCGATCCTGCGCCGCGGATCGAGCAGTCACCGCCGCCGCAAACACCGGGCCGGCAATGCGGACCGCGGCCCGCCTCGTCCACGCCGCAGATCAACAGCGACTCAGGCATGGCCCGCGTCGAGCACGCGCAGCACCGCCTCCGCCGCCTTCTCTGCGGTGTTCTGCCGCAAACGCAGGTGGAACTCGCGGAACTTCTCCACCTGGCGCCGCTGCAGTCCGGTGTCGCGCAACAGGGCGAGCAGCGCGGCGGCGAGCGCTGCAGGCGTAGCCTTCCCCTGCAGCAGCTCCGGCACCAGCGGCTCGCCGGCAAGGATATTCGGCATGCCGACGTAGGGCAGGTACGCCATGCGCCGCATGAGGAACCAGCTGAGGGGCGCCTGCCGGTAGGTGATGACCATCGGCGTCTTGAACAGCGCTGCCTCGAGCGAGGCGGTGCCGCTCGCGACCAGCGCCAGGTCGGCCGCGGCGAGCGCCTCGTGCGAGTGGCCGAACAACAGCGTCAGCGGCAGGTCGGTGCGCTGGTGCGCGTGCAAGGTGGCCTCGAACATGTCGCGCGTCTCGCGCGAGGCCATGGGGCAGATGAAGTGCACTTCGGGCACGTCCTGGCGCAGGCGATGCGCCGCGAGCACGAAGCTGGCCGCCATGTGCTGCAGCTCGGAGCGCCGGCTGCCCGGCAGCAGCGCGACGATCAGCTTGCGCGCCGGCAGGCGCAGTTGCGCGCGCGCCTCGGCCTTGTCCAGCTCCAGCGGGATGATGTCGGCGAGCGGGTGGCCGACATAGGTCACCGGCACGCCGGCCTTCTCGTAGATCGCCGGCTCGAACGGAAACATGGCGAGCAGGTGCGTGACCGAGCGGGCAACGCGATGCACGCGCCAGCGGCGCCAGGCCCAGACCGAGGGGCTGACGTAGTGCACGGTCGGGATGCCCGCCTCGCTTCAGCTGCCGCTCGAGATCGAGGTTGAAGTCCGACGCGTCGACGCCGATGAACAGGCCCGGGTTCACCGCGAGCAGCGACTGCGCCAGGCGGCGGCGGATGCGCGAGATCTCGCGGTAGTGGCGCAGCGCCTCGGCGTAGCCGCGCACTGCGAGCTTCTCCATCGGGAACCTGCGACTTCGAAGCCCTCGCGCCGCCATGCGCGGCCCGCCGATGCCGGCGAACATCAACTCCGGCCGCCGCGCCTTGAGCGCCGCGATCAGGTGAGCGCCCAGCAGGTCGCCGGAAGCTTCGCCGGCCACCATGGCGACGCGGGTCGCTTCTTCCCCCACGGCGTCAGCGGATGATGCCGCGCTTGGATTGCTCGACGAACTCGAGCAGAGCGCGCACTTCCGGACAGTCTTCCGCCTGGGCCGCGAGCTCGCGCTTGGCGTCCTCGAGCTTCAGTCCCGCTGCGGTACAGCGTGCGGTAGGCCCGCTTGATGCGTGCGATCGCGTCGGCACTGAAGCCGCGCCGGCGCAGGCCCTCGCTGTTGATGCCGAAGGGCTTCGCCATGTTGCCCGCGGCCATCACATAGGGCGGCAGGTCCTGCGGCCAGATAGGTGCCCATCAGGTGAAGCTGTGCGCGCCGATGCGCACGAACTGGTGCACCAGCGTGGCGCCGCCGAGGATCACCCAGTCGCCGACTTCGACGTGCCCGGCGAGTCCGGCGTTGTTCGCCATGATGTCATTGCTGCCGACCTGGCAGTCGTGCGCGATGTGCACGTAGCCCATCAGCCAGTTGTCGTCGCCGATGCGCGTCACGCCCACGTCCTGCGCCGTGCCGCGGTTGATCGTGACGCCCTCGCGCATGGTGTTGCGGTCGCCGATCTCCAGCGCGCGTGGGCTCGCCCGCGTACTTCTTGTCCTGCGGCGGCGCGCCGACGGAGGCGAACTGGAAGATGCGGTTGTCGCGCCCGAGGCGGGTATGCCCTTCGATCACCACGTGCGGACCGACCCAGGTGCCCTCGCCCACCTCCACGTGCTCGCCGATGATGCGAATAGGCGCCGACCTGCGACGCCGGCGCCAAGCTGCGCGCCGGGGTGCACCAGCGCCGTGGCGTGCACCTGCGCAGCGCTCATCTGTGCTCCATCAAGCGCTCGGTGCACAGGATTTCCGCCTCGGCCGACGATTTCGCCGCCCACGCGCGCCACGCAGCCGAACTTCCAGATCGCGCGCTTGCGCGCCAGCAGCACTATCTCCAGCTCGAGCTGGTCGCCGGGCACCACCGGCCGCTTGAAGCGCGCGTCGTCGATGCCGGCATAGTAGTAGGTGCGTGTTCTCCTCCACGCGTCACGCCGCTCGAGCGCAGCGCGAGGATGCAGGCGGCCTGCGCCATCGCCTCGAGGATCAGCACCGCCGGGCATGATCGGGCGGCCCGGGAAAGTGGCCGAGGAACTGCGGCTCGTTCGCCGAGACGTTCTTCAGGGCGACGGATGCGCTTGCCCGGCTCGAACTCCAGCACGCGGTCGATCATGCAGCAGCGGATAGCGCTGCGGCAGGTGCTTGAGGACCTCGTGGATGTTCATTTCAGCCATTGCGCTTGTTCCTTTTGCCGCGGGTCTTTTCGAGTCGCCCACACGCGCAGCGAGCTCCGAGAGGCGCCGCAGCAGGGCCGCATTGCGCAGCCACGCCGCGTTCTCGTCGAACGGGAAGATGCCGGTGTAGGTGCCCGGCTTGTGGATCGAGCGCGAGATCAGCGTGCCGGCCGAGACGTGCACGCCGTCGCACGATGCTCAGGTGGCCGAGGATCATCGCCGCACCGCCGAACGTGCAGTGCCGGCCGATCACCGCGCTGCCCGCGACGCCCACGCAGCCCGCCATCGCCGTGTGCGCGCCGATGCGGCAGTTGTGGCCGATCTGGATCTGGTTGTCGAGCTTGACGCCCTCCTCGATCACCGTGTCGTCGAGCGCGCCGCGGTCGATGGTGGTGTTGGCGCCGATCTCGACGTCGTCGCCGATGAGCACGCGGCCGATCTGCGGCATCTTGACCCAGCGGCCGTCCTCGTTGGCCAGGCCGAAGCCGTCGGCGCCGATCACGGCGCCCGCATGCACGATGACCCTGGCTCCCAGGCGGCAGCCGCCGTAGACGACGACATGCGGATGCAGGCGGCAGTCGGCACCGATCGTCGCCCCCTCGCCGACGTAGCAGCCGGCACCGATCCATGCGCGCTCGCCCACCACGGCGCCGGGACCCACGACGGCGCCCGCCTCGATGCACGCGCTCGGCGCCACGCCCGCGGCGGCATGCACCTGCGCAGTCGTGTGCACACCCGTGGAAGGCAGCGCAACGGGATTGAGCAGCTGCGCCGCCTTCGCGAAGCAGGCATACGGATTGTCGGCCACGATGCGCGGCAGCAGGGTCGCCGCTTCCGCCTGGGGCGCGAGGATCACCGCGCCTGCGCGTGTCGCCGCGAGCTGGGCGCGGTAGCGCGGCCCCGAGTAGAAGGCGATGCTGCCGCGGCCCGGCATGCTCGAGGGAAGCGACCTGCTCGATCAGCGTGTCGGCGCCGCCGATGATGCGTACCGCCGAGCCGGGCAGCGATCTCGCCGAGTTTGACCGGGCCCGGCATGTCATCGCGCGGCGGGCTTGCCCTCCAGCGCCTTGATCACCTTGTCGGTGATGTCGATGCGCGGGTTGGCGTAGACGGCGTCCTGGAAGATGATGTCGTACTTCTCCTGCTCGGCGATCTGCCGGATGACGCGGTTCGCCTGCTCGACCACTTGCGCCAGCTCTTCGTTGCGGCGCTGGTTGAGGTCCTCCCGGAACTCGCGCTGGCGTGCGCTGGAACTCCCGGTTCAGCTCCGCGAATTCGCGCTCCTTGGTGCGGCGCTGGCTTTCCGCCATGGTCACGCCCTGGCTTCTCCAGCTCGTCCTGGAGCTTCTTCAGCTGGTCGCCCGTGCGCGCCATCTCCTGGTCGCGCTTGGCGAATTCGGCCTCGATCTTCTTCTGCGCGCGCACCGCGGGGGCCGCCTCGCGCAGGATGCGCTCGGTGTTGACGAAGCCGATCTTGCTCTCGCCTTGCGCTGCAGCGGGCAGCGCGAGGAAGCTCAGCAGGACGGCGGCAAGCCAGGTGGCGATGTGCGGCATGTGGCGGCGACGGCGGTCAGAATCCAGTGCCAAAGGTCAATTGTAACCTCTGCGTGCGGTCCACTCCGTCCACGGCATTGAGCGGCTGGGCGATCGAGATGCGCAGCGGCCCGAAGGGCGAGCTCCAGAACAGCGCGATGCCGGCCGAGAAGCGCATTTCCGACAGCGACACCTTCTCGTTCTCGCCGTAGACCTGCCCCCCATCGATGAACGTGGCGAGTCGCAGCGAGCGGTCCTGCTCGGCGCCCGGCACGGGAAACAGCAGCTCGAGGTTGCCGACGAGCCGCCGTGAGCCGCCTAACGAGTTCCCAAGCGGGTCTTTCGGGCCGAGCGACAGGGGCTCATAGCCGCGCACCGTTCCCGGTCCGCCGACGTAGTAGTTCTTGAAGAACGGCAGCGGATTGCCCTGCAGTCCCCCGGCCATCCCGACGTCGCCGTTCAGGAACAGCGTGAACGTGCGGCTCAGCGGCCAGTAGTACTGCTGCGTGAACCCGACGCGATAGTAGGTCAGGTCGCCCACGCCCACTTCCGTGTTGACGCGGGTGAGCGCGCCCTCGGTCGTCGAGATCAGGCTGTTGCGGCTGTCATTCACCCATCCGGCGGTCAGCGGCAGGTAGCTGTAGTTGTTGCCGAAGACCGCGACGAAATCCTTGTAGGCGAAGGGGCTGTTGGCGAAGGTCTCGAGCTCCACGTTCTCTGCGGCCACCCCGAAACTGATCGAGGCGCGCTCGCTCAGCGGATAGCCGAAGCGGATGCCTCCGCCCAGTGTGCTGGTCTTGTAGGCGCCCACGGCGAGCGCCGATGCATCGACGTCACGCATGTAGACATCGAAGCCGCGGCTCACGCCGTCGATCGTGTAGTACGGGTCGAAATACGACACCGAGTACACCTGGTTGACGGAGCCGCTGTTGATCGTGAACGAGAGCGACTTGCCGCTGCCGAAGGCGTTCTGCTGCGAGACGGACGCCTGCAGGATCACCTTGTCCACGCTGGAGTAGCCAATCCCGAACATGACCGCCCCGGTATCCTTCTCCTGGACCGAGTACAGGACATCGACCTGGTCCTGGGGCCCTTCCACCGGGTTGGTTTCGACGTTGACGCTCTTGAAATACTGCGTGCGGTCGATGCGCCGGCGGGAGAGCTGGATCTTGGAGCCGTCGTAATAGGCGCCCTCGAGCTGCCGCATCTCCCGCCGGATGACCTCGTCGCGGGTCTTCGTGTTGCCGACCACGCTGATCCGGCGCACGTAGACGCGGCGCCCCGGGTCCACGAGGATGGTGAACGCGACGGTGCGCTTCTCCTTGTCGACCTGCGGCACGGCGTTGGCGTTGGCGAACGCGTAGCCGTCGTTGCCCAGGCGATCGGTGATCGCCTTGGTGCTTTCGGTCAGCCTTTGCCGGGAGAACACGTCGCCCGGCTTGATCAGCACCAGCTTTTCCAGCTCCTCCCGCGGCACCACCAATTGCCCGGCGAGCTGCACGTCCGACACGGTGTACTTCTCGCCCTCGGTGATGTTCACCGTGATGTAGATGCCCCTGCGATCCGCCGTGATCGACACCTGGGTCGAGTCGACGTTGAAATCCAGGTAGCCCTGGTTCTGGTAGAACGAGCGCAGCGATTCGAGGTCCGCCGTCAGGCGCTGGCGCGAATACTGGTCGAGCTTGGTGTACCAGGTCAGCCACCCGCCGGTGCGCAGGGCGAACAGGTCGAGCAGCGCCTTTTCCGGAAAGGCGCTGGCGCCCACGATGCTGATCGACTGGATCTTGGCGACGTCGCCCTCGACCACCGCGAAGCTCACGGCGACGCGGTTTCGCTCCAGCGGCGTGACCGTGGTCTGCACCTCGGCGGCGTACTTGCCGCGCGACAGGTACTGGCGCTTGAGCTCCTGCTCCGCCAGGTCCAGCACGGAGCGGTCGAACGTGCGTCCCTCGGCCATGCCGAAATCCTGCAGCACGCGCTTCAGCGCCTCGGGCTGGAACTCGCTCAACCCGCTGAAATCGATCTGCGCCACGGCGGGCCGCTCGTCGACCAGCACCACCAGCACGTCGTTCTCCGCTTCCAGGCGGACATCCTTGAAGAACCCCGTGGCGAACAGCGCGCGCAGGGCCTGCTGCGCCCGCTCCTCGGTCAGCGTGTCGCCCACCTTGACCGGGAGATAGCTGAACACGGTGCCCGGCTCGATGCGCTGCACGCCCTCGACGCGGATGTCCTTGACGACGAACGGCAGGCGGCCCTGGCCCATCGCCGCGCCCGCGGCGCTCAGCAGCCAGCCGGCGAGCGCCAGGAGAACGCGCTTGCGCATCCGATGCATGCCTGACTCAGCCGGCGAACAGGCGGTTCAGATCGTTGTAGAAGGCAAAGGCCATCAGCACCAGCAGCAGCGCGATGCCGACCCGTTGCCCGATCTCGATGGCGCGCTCCGACGCGGGACTGCCCTTGAGGAGCTCGACGCCGTAGTACATCAGGTGGCCGCCGTCCAGGGGCGGAATCGGCAGCAGGTTCAGCACGCCGAGGCTGATGCTGATCAGCGCGAGGAACGTGAGGTACGGAATCCAGCCGAGCTGGGCCGACTGCCCGGCGTAGTCCGCGATGGTGACCGGCCCCGACAGGTGCTTCCAGGACACTTCGCCGAGCAGCATCCTGCCCAGCATCTTCAGGCTGAACACCGAGATATCCCAGGTGCGCGCCACCGCCTTGGCAATGCTCTCGAGCGGTCCGTGGCGGATCTGGATGAAGATGCGATCGGCGTGCGCCCCGGAAACTTCAGGGGCCGCGCCGATGCGGCCGATGCTCGCGCCACCACTGACGACGGCATCGGGCGTGACGTCCACCGCCAGCGTTGCGCCCCGGCGCTCCACTGCGAGGCGCAGCGTCTGCCCGGGCCGGCGGCGCACGGCCTGCACCAGGTCATCCCAGGTGTCCAGCGAGCGGCCGTCGGCATGCGTGATGCGGTCACCGGGCTGCAGGCCCGCCCGCTCCGCCGCGCTGCCCGACACGACCTGCCCGAGAACCGCGGGCAGCGCAGGGCGGTACAGCCTCAGGCCGATGCGCTCCATCATGTCGCTCTCGAGGTCGTCGGCCGGGAACCCGGTCAGGTCCAGCGTCAGTCGCGTAACGTGCTCGCGCTCGTCGATCACCTCGACGGCGAGCTGCTCGCGCTGCAGCGCGCCTTGCAGCACGCGCCAGCGCAGCTCCTGCCACGTCGCAATGGCCTGGCCGTCGACCTGGCGCACCACGTCGCCCGCATGGAATCCCGCCGCGCGCGCCAGCGTGGCGGGCGGCGGCTCGGCGACGATCGGGCGCGCCTCGGGCAGGCCGTACATGTACAGGCCCGCGTATACGCCGATCGCGAACAGGAAATTGAAGGCCGGTCCGGCGACCACGATCAGCAGGCGCCGGCCCACGCTCTGCCGGTTGAAGGCGCGCGCCTGTTCCTGCGCGGGCACGGGCGCCTCGCGCTCGTCGAGCATCTTGACGTAGCCGCCGAAGGGCACCGCGGCGATCACCCACTCCGTGCGGTCGCGCCCGCTGCGCCAGGTCGCCAGCGGCCGGCCAAAGCCGACGGAAAAGCGCAGAACCTTGACGTTGCACAGGCGCGCCGCCAGGTAGTGGCCGTACTCGTGCACCACAATCAGGATGCCGAGCGCCACGATGAAGGCGACGAGCGTGTGCAGCAACGTCATGCCGCCTGTCCCATCTGCCGCTGCACGCAGAGCGCAGCGGCATGGCGCGCGCGCGCATCCGCGTCGATCACGGCCTGCAGGTCCTGCGCCGGCCCGCCGGGCAGGCGCTGCAACGTCTCGTCGATCACCTGCGCGATCGCGGTGAAGCGCAGCCGGCCGGCGAGGAACGCCTCGACGGCCACCTCGTTGGCCGCGTTGAGCAGCGCCGGCGCCGTCCCGCCCGCGCGCAGCGCCTGGTAGGCCAGCGGCAGGCAGGGAAAGCGTTCTTCATCGGGGCGCTCGAAGGACAGCGATCCCACCGCGCCGAGATCGAGCTGGCGGGCGCCGGATTCCATGCGATCCGGAAAACCCAGCGCGTGCGCGATCGGCACCCGCATGTCCGGATTCGAGAGCTGCGCGAGCACCGAGCCGTCGACGTATTCGACCAGCGAGTGCACGATGCTCTGCGCGTGAATGAGCACCTCGATGCGCTCCGGCTCCAGGCCGAACAGCCAGTGCGCCTCGATCACCTCGAGGCCCTTGTTCATCATGGTGGCGGAGTCCACCGAGATCTTGCGCCCCATCACCCAGTTCGGATGCGCGCAGGCTTCCTGCGGGGTGACGCGCGCAAGGCGCTCCAGCGGCATCGCGCGAAACGGCCCGCCCGAGGCGGTGAGCATGACACGGCGCACCCCGCGCAGGGCGGCGCGGCCGCTGTCCTGCGGCAGGCACTGGAACACCGCGTTGTGCTCGCTGTCGATCGGCAGCAGCTCCGCGCCCGCGTCTCGCGCGGCACGCATGAACAGCGGCCCGGACATCACCAGGGCTTCCTTGTTCGCGAGCAGCAGGCGCTTGCCCGCGCGCGCCGCCGCCAGGGTCGCGGCGAGGCCGGCCGCGCCGACGATCGCCGCCATCACCGCGTCGCACGCCGGGTCTGCGGCGACCTCCTCGAGCGCACGCGCGCCGAACAGCAGCTCGCAGCCCGCCTCGGCAAAGCGCGCGCGCAGCGCAGCGTCCTCGGCACAGCCTGCCAGCACCGCGCGGCGGGCCCGGTGCTGCCGGCTCAGCTCGAGCAGCCGCTCCGCCGAGGTGTGCGCGGTCAGCGCCTCGACGCGGTAGCGCTCGGGGTGCCGGCTGACGACGTCCAGGGTGTTCGCACCGATCGAGCCGGTGGCGCCGAGGAGCACCAGGCCCCTGGTTCCCGAAGCGTCCGTGCCACGAGGCTCGCGTTGCGGACTCACGTCGCGGTCATCCAGTGAAACGCCAACGCGGCAATTGGCAAGGTGGAAGTCACGCTGTCAATGCGGTCGAGGACCCCGCCGTGGCCGGGAAGCAGCGTCCCGCTGTCCTTCGCGCCCGCCTGCCGCTTGAGCGCGGATTCGAACAGGTCCCCGACAATGCTGACGGCGCACAGCAGCAGCACCGCCGCCAGGTAGGGCATCCATACCGCCCCCTGCACGTAGCCGCCGAGCGGCGCGCCCGGCAGTGCGCAGATGATAGCGTAGATGAGCGTCGCAACAGCGGCGCCGGCGACGCCCTCCCAGGTCTTCCCCGGACTGATGCGCGGCGCGAGCCGGCGCCGGCCGAAGGCGCGCCCGGCCACGTACGCCGCGGTATCCGCGATCCAGACCAGCCCCAGCGCAAGCAGCAGGTGCGTGGGGGCAAGCGTGATCGCCGCCAGGCCGGTCGGCACCAGCACCACGAGGCCCACTGCCAGCAGCAGAAATCCGGCAGGCTGCGACAGGCCCCGCCGCAGCCACAGGGGCGCGATCACCAGCCAGAACACGGCAACAGTGGCAAAGACCGCGCGCTCCGGCCGGTCCGCCACATCGAGAGGATGGAACGCCCAGGCAAAGGCGCAGAACAGCAGCAACGCCGCGGCGCCAAAGCCGAGCGCCGCGCGCGGCGCCAGGCGCGACAGTCTCGCCCACTCGTAGGCACCCGCGGCAACCACCACACCGATCAGCAGGCCGAACCACGGCCGCTCGAGCAGCAGCAGCGCGCCGAGAAACGCCGCCAGCAGCGCGGCAGCGGTAAGCGCGCGGACCCGCAAGCGCTCAGGCCACCACGCCGCTCGCCGCGGGCGAAGTGGACTGCGCCTCCTCGAGCTGCTCGCTGGTGCGCCCGAAGCGGCGCTCGCGCTGGGCGTAGGAGGCGATCGCGGCATCGAGCGCGGCCGCGTCGAAATCAGGCCACAGCGTGTCGGTGAAGTACAGCTCCGTGTACGCGAGCTGCCACAACAGGAAATTGCTCACGCGCTGCTCTCCGCCCGTGCGAATGAACAGGTCCGGCTCGGGTGCGTAGCTCATCGACAGGCGTTCGGCGATCTGCGCCTCGTCGATGCCGTGCAGCGCGTCCGCGGGCGTGTCCCGCAGCAGGCGTGCCAGCGCCTGCAGGATGTCCCACCGGCCGCCGTAGTTGGCGGCGATCGTCAGCGTGAGGCCCCGGTTGGCCGCGGTCAGACGCTCGCCCTGCTCGATCAGCGCGCGCATCCGGGGGTCGAACCGCTCGAGGTTGCCCACCACCCGCAGGCGGATGCCGTTGCGGTGCAGCTTCTCGACTTCGTTGGTGAGCGCGCCGCGGAACAGCTGCATCAGCAGCGCCACTTCCTCGGCCGGGCGGCGCCAGTTCTCGGAGCTGAACGCGAACAGCGTGAGGAACTTCACGCCGCGCTCGGCGCAGCCTCGCACCACGGCGCGCACCGACTCCACGCCGCGCTTGTGCCCGGCGATGCGCGGCAGGTGGCGAAGCTTCGCCCAGCGCCCGTTGCCATCCATGATGATGGCGATGTGGCGCGGGACCTCGCCGTGGCCGGGGATCTCGTGTGTGGAGCTCGGATGCGTCACGAGTGGACTCAGACCGCCATCAGCTCGGTCTCCTTCTGCTGCAGCAGCTTGTCGATCTCGCCGATCGAGCGGTCGGTGAGCTTCTGCACCTCGTCCTGCGTGCGCCGCTCGTCGTTCTCCGAGACTTCCTTCTTCTTCAGCGCCTCTTTCAGGTGATGGTTGGCATCGCGCCGCAGGTTGCGGATGGCGATGCGCGCGTTCTCGGCGTCGTGCCGCACGACCTTGATCAGCTCCTTGCGCCGCTCCTCGGTGAGCGCCGGCATCGGCACCCGGACGGTGTCTCCCATGCGTGGCCGGATTCAGGCCGAGGTTGGCATCGCGGATCGCCTTCTCGACGGCGGGCAACAGCTTCTTCTCGAAGGGCGCGACGCCGATCGTGCGCGCATCCAGCAGGGTGACCTTGGCCACCTGGTTCAGCGGCGTGGCGGTGCCGTAGTAGTCCACCGTCACGTGGTCGAGCAGTCCCGTGTGCGCGCGCCCGGTGCGCACCTTGGTCAGGTCCGCCTTGAACGCCTCGATGCTCTTGGCCATCTTCTGCTCGGTCGTCTTCCTCAGCTCGGCAAGCATTTCACCTCCCCTTCAGACATGCACCAGCGTGCCTTCGTTCTCGCCCGTGACCACGCGCTGCAGCGCATGCTTCTTGAAGATGCTGAACACGGTCACCGGCAGCTTCTGGTCGCGGCACAAGGTGAGCGCCGTGGCGTCCATCACCTTCAGGTTGCGCTGGATCGCCTCGTCGAAGCTGAGCCGCTCGAAGCGCCTGGCCGCGGGATCCTTGTGCGGGTCCGCGGTGTACACGCCGTCCACCTTGGTGGCCTTGAGCACGATCTCGGCGCCGACCTCGCTGGCGCGCAGCGCGGCCGCGGTGTCGGTGGTGAAGAACGGATTGCCGGTGCCGGCGGCGAACACGACCACCTTGCCCTCTTCGAGGTAGCGGATCGCCTTGCCGCGGATGTAGGGCTCGACCACCTGCTCGATGTTGAGGGCCGACTGCACGCGGCAGTCGAGACCCGCCCGCCGCATCGCGTCCTGCAGCGCCAGCGCGTTCATGACGGTGGCCAGCATGCCCATGTAGTCGGCGGTGGCGCGGTCCATGCCCGCCGCCCCCGGCGCCACGCCGCGGAAGATGTTGCCGCCGCCGATGACCACGCCGATCTCCACGCCCATGCGCGCCACCGCGGCGATTTCCTGGACGATCGCCTCGATGGTCTGCCGGTTGATGCCGTAGGCGTCTTCGCCCATCAGCGCCTCGCCCGAGAGCTTGAGCAGAATGCGCTTGTACTTGGCGCCGACGGCGTCCTCGCGCGGCTTCATGGGCCGGCCTAGCGTCCCGCCCCGGCCGTCGCCATCACCTCGGCGGCGAAGTCGCTGCTCTTCCTCTCGATGCCCTCGCCGACCACCAGGAAGCGGTAGCCGTGCAGCTTCGCCTTCTTCGCGGCGAGGAGCTTCTCCACCGTCTGCTTGTCGTCCTTGACGAAGGGCTGGCCGAGCAGCGTGATCTCGCCCAGCAACTTGTTCACCGCGCCCTCGACCATCTTGGCGACGATCTCGGGGGGCTTGCCCGAGTCCTTGGCGCGGGCCGTCGCGATGTCGCGCTCGCGCGCCACGAAATCGGCGGGCACCTCCGCCTTGGAGGTGTACTGCGGCTTGGCAAAGGCGACGTGCATCGCGAGATCCTTCGCCAGGTCCTCGGGGCCGTCCAGGTCGACCAGCACGCCGATCTTGACGCCGTGCAGGTACAGCGCGAGGCGCCCCTGCGCCTGCAGGCGGGCGAAGCGGCGGATCGAGATGTTCTCGCCGATCTTCTGCACCAGGCCCTGCCGGCGCGCCTCGAAGCCGGATAGCGCCTGCAAGTCGGCCGGGTCGGTCGTGGCCACCGCCTGGGCAAGTTCTCGCGCGAAGGCGATGAAATCCTGGTTCTTGGCGACGAAATCGGTCTCGCAATTCAGCTCCACCAGGGCCCCCAGCCTGCCGTCGGGGGACAGCCACGCGCCGATCACGCCTTCGGCGGCAATGCGCCCCGCGGCCTTGCTCGCCTTGGCGCCGCTCCTGATGCGCAGCAGCTCCTCGGCCTTCTTCAGGTCGCCGCCCGTCTCGGCGAGCGCCTTCTTGCATTCCATCATTCCCAGCCCGGTCAGCTCGCGCAGCTCCTTCACCAGGCTTGCACTGATTTCCGCCATTGCCTTGCTCCTCAAGTCCAAAAAAAGGGGCCGGGGGCCCCTTTTTCACTGCGGCGCATCGGGCCCTTCAGGCCCCGCCTTCTTCCTCGACCTCTACGAACTCGTCGCGCGAGGCCGTCGCAATCTCCTCGACCGCTTGCGAGCGGCCTTCGAGGACCGCGTCGGCAATGCCGCGCGCGTAGAGCCGGATGGCGCGGCTCGAGTCGTCGTTGCCGGGAATCACGTAGCCGATGCCTTCCGGGGAGTGGTTGGTGTCGACCACGCCGACCACCGGGATGCCGAGCTTGTTGGCCTCCGCGACGGCGCCCTTCTGGTAGCCGACGTCGATGATGAACAGCGCATCCGGCAGGCTGGAGAGCTCCTTGATGCCGCCGAGCGAGCGCTGCAGCTTGGCCAGCTCGCGCTGCAGGCCGAGCGCCTCCTTCTTCGCCATGGACTCGAAGGTGCCGTCCTGGGCCATCTGCTCCATTTCCTTCAGGCGCTTGATGGACTGCTTCACGGTCTTGAAGTTCGTCAGCATGCCGCCGAGCCAGCGGTGATCGACGAAAGGCATGGCGCAGCGCAGCGCCTCTTCGCGCAGGATCTCGCGCGCCTGGCGCTTGGTGCCGACGAACAGGATCGATGCCGCGGTTGGCCGCGAGCTGGCGCACGTACTTCAGCGCCTCCTGGTACATGACCAGGGTCTTCTCCAGGTTGATGATGTGAATCTTGTTGCGATGGCCGAAGATGAACGGCGCCATCTTCGGGTTCCAATAGCGGGTCTGGTGTCCGAAATGGACGCCCGCCTCGAGCATCTGACGCATGGTGGCCGACAAGTTGCACTCCTTAGGGTTGATGTCTGCCGCCCCGGTCCAACCGAAAACCCTTGCGGGCACCCTAACCGGCCGGGGCGGGAAATTTGGCCTGACGCAATCGCGATCTGCGCGCAGACCAGAAGAAAATTCTAGCATAATCAGGCACCAAGCCTCAACACGGCGGCGTTGTTGCGTTGCCCAAGCGGGGCCATTGGCTTATCCTGCGCGCCTTTTCCCTCTTCCATGCCCGTCATCCCGAAAACGCCCGAGGAAATCGCGAAGATGCGCGTCGCGGGGCGCCTCGCTGCCGAGGTGCTCGACTACATCGCGCCCTTCGTCAGGCCCGGCGTGACCACGGGCAGGCTGAACGACCTTTGCCATGCCTACATGCGCGAGGTCCAGCAGACCGTCCCGGCCCCGCTGAATTACGCGCCGCCCGGCTACAAGCCGTATCCGAAGTCCATCTGCACCTCGGTCAACCATCAGGTGTGCCACGGCATCCCGGGCGATCGCGTGCTCAAGCCGGGAGACATCCTCAACATCGACGTCACCGTCATCAAGGACGGCTTCCACGGCGATACCAGCCGCATGTACTACGTCGGTGAGCCGAGCATCCAGGCGCGCCGCCTCTCCGAGGTCACGTTCGAATGCATGTGGCACGGCATCGCGCAGGTGCGACCAGGCGCGCAGCTGGGCGATCTGGGCGCGGCGATCCAGGCGCACGCCGAAAAGCACGGCTATTCGGTGGTGAGGGAGTTCTGCGGCCACGGTATCGGGCGCAAGTTCCACGAAGATCCGCAGGTGCTGCACTACGGCAAGCCCGGCACCGGCATCCGGCTGGAAGCCGGCATGACGTTCACGGTGGAGCCGATGATCAACGCCGGCAAGCCCGGCATCCGCGAGCTGGCGGACGGCTGGACCATCGTCACGAAGGACCACAGCCTCTCCGCGCAGTGGGAGCACACGGTTCTGGTCACCTCGACCGGCTACGAAGTGCTCACCTCGTCGGCGGGCGCTCCGCCCCCGCCAGTGCAGTGAACCGATGAGCGCCGTCCCGGTGCCGACCGAGGCGTGGCGCGCCTCGCTGGCCGCCGGCCGCCGCGGCCTTCGCGAGGCCTACCTGCGCAAGCCCTATCCCGCGCAGCTCCTGCGCGGCCACACGCAACTCATTGACCGTACGCTGCGCGGCTTGTGGCAGGCGATGCAACCTGCGCGCCATGCGACGCTCGTCGCCACCGGCGGCTACGGCCGCGGCGAGTTGTTTCCCAGCTCGGACATCGACATCCTGGTTCTGCTCGCGCGCGAGCCCGTGCCGGCGGAGCGCGAGCGGCTCGAGCGGCTGATCGGCATGCTCTGGGACATCGGCCTGGACGTCGGCCACAGCGTGCGCACGGTGGAGGGCTGCACCGAGGCTGCCGCCGAGGACATCACCATCCAGACGACGCTGCTCGAAGCCCGCTACCTGGCGGGCAGTCGCGCGCTGTTCCGCAAGCTCGCGGCAGCGACCAGCGGAGCGCTCGACGCCGCGGGATTCCTGAAGGCGAAGGTCCTCGAGCAGGAGCAGCGGCACGCGAAGCATCAGGACGCCGCCTACGCGCTCGAGCCCAACCTGAAGGAGGCGCCCGGCGGACTGCGCGACCTGCAGACCATCCAGTGGATTGCACGCGCCTGCGGACTGGGCTGGCGGTGGCGGCAACTGCAGCGGCGCGGCCTGCTGCTGCGAACCGAGGCGGCACAGCTCGCAAGGCACGAGGCGCTGTTGCACGACCTGCGTATCCGCCTGCATTACCTCGCCGGGCGGCGCGAGGACCGCCTGGTGTTCGACTACCAGGGCGCGCTGGCGGACGCCCATGGCCTGCGCGGCTCGCCGGCGCGGCTCGCGAGCGAGCAACTGATGCAGCGCTACTACCGGACCGCCAAGGGCGTGACGCAGTTGAACACCATCCTGCTGCAGAATCTGGAGGCGCGCCTGCTGCCCGAGGAGGACGCGGCGCCGCGCCCGCTCAACGAGCGCTTTCAGGTGCGCGCAGGGCGGCTCGAGGCGTGCCGCGAGGATCTCTTCGAGCGCGATCCCCGCTCGATCCTCGAGAGCTTCCTGCTGCTGCAGCAGCATCAGGACCTGCGCGGCATGACCGCGCCCACGCTGCGCGCGCTGTGGCGCGCGCGCGCGCGCGTGAATGCGCGCTTGCGCCGCGACCCCGTGGCGAGGCTGCTGTTCCTGCAGATGCTGCAGCAGCCGCGCGGCATCGTGCACGAGTTCCGGCGCATGAACCAGTACGACGTGCTCGGGCGCTACCTGCCGGAATTCGGCCGCATCGTCGGCCAGATGCAGCACGACCTGTTTCACGTGTACACCGTGGACCAGCACATCCTGATGGTGCTGCGCAACCTGCGGCGCTTCACCATGACGGAGTTCGCGCACGAGTTCCCGCTATGCAGCGAGCTGATCAGCGGCTTTGAGCGGCGCTGGCTGCTGTATGTGGCCGCGCTCTACCACGACATCGCCAAGGGGCGCGGCGGCGATCATTCGGAGCTCGGCATGCAGGATGCGAGCGCCTTCGCCCGGCGCCACGGCCTGGCGCGCGAAGATGCAGACCTGGTCGCCTTTCTCGTCGAGCACCATCTCGGCATGTCGGGCACTGCGCAGAAGCAGGACGTGTACGACCCGGAGGTGCTCCAGGCCTTCGCGCGCAAGGTCGGCAGCGAGCGGCGCCTGATCGCGCTCTACCTCTTCACCGTCGCTGACATCCGCGGCACCAGCCCCAAGGTCTGGAACGCCTGGAAGGCGAAGCTCCTGGAAGACCTGTTCCGCGCCACGCGGCGCGTGCTCACCGGCCAGGCCCAGGGACTCGATGCCGCGCTCGCCGAAAAGCAGGCGGAGGCGGTGCGCCTGCTCAGGCTCTACGCGCTCTCCGAAAAGGTCCAGGAGCGCCTCTGGGCGCAGCTCGACACCACCTACTTCCTGCGTCATGACGCGCAGGAGATCGCCTGGCAGACGCGCCACCTGCACTACCGCGTGGAAACGCCCGTGCCGGTGGTGAAGGCGCGCCTCGCGCCGATCGGCGAAGGCGTGCAGGTGATGATCTACACGCCCGACCGCGAAGCGCTGTTCGCGCGCATCTGCGGCTACTTCGAGCGCGCGGGCTTCAACATCGTCGAGGCGAAGATCCACACCACGCGCCACGGCTATGCGCTGGACACGTTCCTCGTCATGGGACAGGGAAGCGGCGCTCATTACCGCGACCTGCTCGCGCTGATCGAGTCGCAGCTGCAGGAGGAACTGCAGTCGCGCGCGCCGCTGCCGGCGCCGCGCGGCGGCCGCCTGTCGCGCCGGGTGCGGCACTTTCCCATCTCGCCGGTGGTCGACCTGCGCCCGGACGAGCGCGGCACCTACCAGGTGCTGTCCATCGTCGCCGCCGACCGGCCGGGCCTGCTGTACGGCCTGGCGCGCACGCTCGCGCTGCATCAGGTGAACCTGCACACGGCAAAGATCAATACCCTGGGCGACCGGGCGGAGGACGTGTTCCTGGTGTCGGGCGCGGCGCTCGACAACCAGAAGGAGGCGCTGCAGCTGGAGCAGGAGCTGCTCAAGGAACTCCAAGTCCGCTAGGGAAGCTCTGCACCAGCCGTGCGGGTGCGCGTTGCGGCCGGAACGCGGCGCCGGCTCAGTCTTCCGGAGGCAGGTCCTGGCCGGGGAACAGCTCCTCGATGAAGCCGAACTTGCGGAAATCGCGGATGCGCATCGGATACAGGATGCCGTCCAGGTGATCGCACTCGTGCTGCACCACGCGCGCGTGGAAGCCTTCCACCACGCGCTCGAAGCGCCGGCCCTGCTCATCGCATCCCGCATAGCGCAGATGCCGGTAGCGCGGCACGGCGCCGCGCATGCCCGGCACCGAGAGGCAGCCTTCCCAGTCCTCCTCGAGCTCCGCGCCCAGCGGCACGAGCTCGGGATTGATCAGCACCGTATCCGGCACCTCATCGACCTGCGGATAGCGGGGGTTGGACTTCACGCCGAAGATCACCACCCGCAGGCCGACGCCGATCTGCGGTGCCGCCAGGCCCGCACCGTTCAGGTAGGCCATGGTGTCGCGCAGGTCGGTGAGGAGGGCCGCCAGCTCCGGGGTGCCGAAGCGCTCCACCGCCGCGGACTTCACGAGCAGGCGCGGATCCCCCATGCGCAGCACCTCGCGAATCATGCGGCCACGAGCTGCTCGATGATGCGCCGCACGCGCCCCATCGCCTCGGCGAGCACCGCCTCGATGCGCTCGAGCGCAACCGCGTGAGTGCTCTCGCCTCGGCCGGCGGCGAAATTGGCGCAGACGGCGATCGCGGCGTACTCCAGGCCGAGCTCGCGCGCCAGCGCCGCCTCCGGCATCCCGGTCATGCCGACGATTTCCGCCCCGTCGCGCTCCAGCCGGTTGATCTCGGCCGCGGTTTCGAGCCGCGGCCCCTGCGTCGCCGCATAGGTGCCGCGCTCGAAGACCTGCTCCCCGCAGGCCCGCGCCGCTGCGAGAATGCGCTCGCGCAGCGCGGCGGAATAGGGCTCGGTGAAGTCGATGTGCGTGACCGGGCTGGCAGCGCCTTCGAAGAACGTCGAATGGCGGCCCCAGGTGTAGTCGATGATCTGGTGCGGCACCAGCAGGCTTCCCGGCGCAAGATCCTGGCGAATGCCACCGACCGAGGCCACGGAGACCACGCCTGCGATGCCCTCTTCCTTGAGCGCCCACAGGTTGGCGCGATAGTTGACCTCGTGGGGCGCGACCGTGTGGCCATGGCCGTGACGGGCGAGGAACACCGCCTCGCGGCCGCGGATGCGGCCGAAGGTGAGCGGCCCCGAGGGCTCGCCGTAGGGCGTGCGCACCACCTTGCGGTGCGTGTCCGCCATGCTGGACAGCTGCGTGAGCCCGCTGCCACCGATGATCGCCAGCATCATTGTCCCCGGATGGCGCGGATCTCGGGCAGGTTGCGCCAGTAGCCCTTGGCGTCCATGCCGCAGCCGAACACGAAGCGGTCCGCAATGCTCAGGCCGACGAAATCCGCGGTGATCGGCTTGCTGTGCGCCAGCCGCTTCTCCACCAGGACCGCGCAGTGCACCGACTTCGCGCCCAGCGCTTTGAGCCGGTCGCTGATGGCGCGCAGGGTGTGTCCGCCATCGAGGATGTCGTCGAGCACCAGCACTGCCCGGCCGCGCACGTGATCCGGCGGCGTCACTTTCCAGTCGATGCCGCCGCCCTGGACGGCGGCGCCGTAGCGCGTCGCATGAACGTAGTCGACGTCCAAGGGGAAGCGCAGCTTGGGCAGCAGCTGCCCGGCGAACACCACCGCCCCGCCCATGACGACGACCACCAGAGGATAAGAGCCGGCCAGCGCCTGGGTGATCTCGTGCGCGAGACGGTCGACCGCTGCCTGCACCTGCGCCGCGCCCGCGACGAGGTCGGAGTTCTCGAGAAAGTCCCAGGCGGCCTTGCTGTCAGGCACGGCTGCGCCCCTTGAGGTACTGCGCGAATCCCGGCCCGACTTCCGGGTGCTTCGCACCCAGCTCCACGGTCGCCTGCAGGTAACCCAGCTTCGAGCCGCAGTCGTAGCGCCGTCCGCGGAAGCGGTACGCCATGACCTTCTCGACCGCGAGCAGCGCCGAGATCGCATCCGTCAGCTGGATCTCGCCTCCGCCTGCCCGGCTTCACCGCGGCCAGCTGGCCGAAGATCGCCGGGGTGAGCACGTAGCGGCCAACGACGGCCAGCGTCGACGGCGCCTGCTCCGGCATGGGCTTCTCGACGATGCCCCTGATCGCGCAAAGCTCGGCGCCGGTACTCTCGGGACTGACGATGCCGTAGCTGCCCGTCTGGGAGCGCGGAATCTCCTCGACGCCGAGGATCGAGCAGCCCTCGGCCTCGAAGCGCCGGGCCATCTGCGCGAGCACCGGGGGTTGCGCGTCGATCAGGTCGTCGGCGAGCACCACGGCGAAGGGCTCGTCGCCCACGACCGGCTGCGCGCACAGCACCGCATGGCCGAGCCCGAGCGGCTCGGCCTGGCGGATGTAGATGCAGCGGCAGCCCGCTGGCAACACCCCGCGCACGGCGTCGAGCAGCGCGCGCTTGCCCTGCCTCTCGAGCGAGCTTTCCAGCTCGTAGGCGGTGTCGAAATGATCCTCGATGGCGCGCTTGTTGCGGCCGGTGATGAAGATCATGTCGGTGATCCCCGCGGCCGCCGCCTCCTCCACCGCGTACTGGATGAGCGGCTTGTCGACGACCGGCAACATCTCCTTCGGGCTCGCCTTGGTGGCGGGCAGGAAGCGGCTGCCGAGGCCCGCCACCGGGAACACCGCCTTGGTCAATCGCTGCGCCATGCCTCTATTCGCTCTCCAACAGTCTGCGCAAGCCGCCCTCGTCCAGCACCGCGACGCTCAGCGCCTTGGCCCGCTCGAGCTTGCTGCCCGCCTCGGCGCCCGCGACGATGTAATCGGTGTTCTTCGACACGGAGCCCGCGACCTTGTGCCCCTTGGACTCTATCAGCGATTTCGCCTCGTCGCGCGTCATGCCCTGGAGCGTTCCGGTCAGCACGAAGGTCAGCGCCGGTCCGTGACGCGCGGCCGCGCGCGTCGCCTCGCGGATGCGCACGCCCTTGTGCGGATCCACCAGGCGCTCGATCACCTTGCGGTTGTGCTTCTCGCTCAGGAATTGCCGCAGACTGTCCATGATCTCCGGGCCGATCCCTTCCAGGGGCACCGGCGCCGCCGCTTCGCCCCGCCGCTTGCGCTTGGCGTTGTCTTTGCGCACGGCCTCTTTCTGCGCCGCCAGCGCGCCCCAGTCCGCGCCGAGCAGCGCATCGAGGCTGCCGAAGTGGTGCGCAAGGATCTTCGCGACTTCCTCTCCCACGCCGGGGATGCCCAGCGCAAATACGAAGCGCGCGAGCGTGGTGTCGCGCGAACGCTCGATGCTGTCGATGACGTTGCGCGCCGATTTCTCGCCCATGCGCTCCAGGCTCGCAAGCGGCGCGATCTCCAGGCCGTACAGGTCGGCAGGGTTTTCCACCATGCCCGACTCCACCAGCTGCTCGGCAAGCTTGTCGCCCAGGCCTTCGATGTCCATCGCGCGCCGCCCCTTGAAGTGCAGCAGCGCCTCGCGGCGCTGCGCTCGGCAGAAGAGCCCGCCGGTGCAGCGCGTCACGGCCTCGCCCGCCAGGCGAACCACCGGCGAGCCGCATACCGGGCAGCGCGTGGGCATGTGGAACCCCCGCGCGCGCGGCGGGCGCTGCGACAGACGCACCGAGACCACTTCCGGGATCACGTCGCCCGCGCGGCGCACCACCACGGTGTCGCCGACGCGTACGTCCTTGCGCCGCAGCTCGTCCTCGTTGTGCAGCGTGGCGTTGGTCACCGTAACCCCGCCGACGAACACCGGTTTCAGCCGCGCAACCGGCGTGAGCGCGCCCGTGCGCCCGACCTGCACCTCGATGTCCAGGACCTCGGTCTCCTGCTCTTCGGCCGGATACTTGTGCGCCAGGGCGAAGCGCGGCGCGCGCGCCACGTGGCCCAGCCGCTCCTGCCAGTCGAGGCGGTCGACCTTGTAGACGACGCCGTCGATGGCATAGGCCAGCCGGTCGCGCTGCGCGCCGATGCGCACGTAGTAGCGCAGCAGCCCATCGGCGCCGCGCGCGACGTCCCGCTCCTTCGCCACCGGGAAACCGATTTCCTCCAGACGCCCGAGCACCTGCGAATGGGTAGCGGGGGCGCCGGCGGGGACCTCCCCCACGCCGTAGGCGAAGAATCGCAGCGGCCGCCGCGCGGTGATGCGCGAATCGAGCTGCCTGAGGCTTCCCGCCGCGGCGTTGCGCGGGTTGACGAACTCCTTCTCGCCCGCGGCCCGCTGGCGCGCGTTCAGGGCCGAGAACTCGCGCCGGGTGATCAGCACCTCGCCGCGCACCTCCAGGTCGCGCGTGTCCGGCGCGCGCGGCAGCCGCAGGGGGATGGACCGCACCGTGCGCAGATTGGGAGTCACGTCCTCGCCGCGGCTGCCGTCGCCACGCGTCGCGCCCTGGACCAGGACGCCGTCCCGGTAGCTGAGGCTCACGGCGAGACCGTCGAACTTGGGCTCGACTGAATAGTCGATGATGTCCGCCCCCAGCGCCTCGCGCGCGCGCCGGTCGAAGGCGCGGACCGCCTCCTCATCGAAGGCGTTGGCGAGCGATAGCATGGGGCTGCGGTGGCGAACTTCCGGGAACTCCGCGAGCGGAGGCGCGCCGACGCGCTGGGTCGGGGAATCCGGGCCGGCGAGCTCCGGATGCGCCCCCTCCAGCGCGCTCAGCTCGGCAAACAGGCGGTCGTACTCGGCGTCGGTGATTTCGGGCGCGTCTTCGACGTAGTAGAGCCGGTTATGCCGCTCGATCTCGCGCCGCAGCGCCTCGGCGCGCTCGCGCAGCGGCTTGGGCGCCGCCATACGCTCAGGCAAAGAGCCGCAGCGCCGCCGGCCCGCCCGGCTCGATGCCCCGCTCGGCCAGCGCCGCGTGCACTGCATCCAGCTGCGCGCCGATTCCCGCGAGCGCGCGCTCATCCAGCACGCGGCCGTTGTCGTCGACGATCATCCCGCCGAGGGCCGCGCTCAGGTCGCGCGCCCGCACCACCATCGCGTCGTATCCGCGCCTCACCTCCGGCGTCCTCGGCACGTCGAGCGACAGGCTGTAGGCCCCGTCCTCGCGCTGCGAGACGGCAAAGGGCTCGTCCGGCCCCTGCTCCGCGGCGCGGGCGGCGAACGTGCCGCCGGGTTGCGGAACGACGTGCAGCACCACCTGGATGTCCGCGTCGCCGCACAACTGGTCCAGCTCGCGCGCCGTCTCCAGCGCAAGTTTGATCTCCGGCGCCTGGACCGTCGCGCCGATGCCCGCGGCGAGCGTGTCGGCGGCGGCGCGGAACTCGATCAGCTCGGCTTCGCCGACGGGGCCGCTGCGGCTCGCGAGCTGCAGCGCCGCGCGGACCGCGGCGCAGCTGCCCGCGGCGGTCAGCGGCCGCCAGGCGTGGCGATCCGGGCTCGCGGCCAGCAGCGCGCGCCCGGCGAAGCGATGCTCGAACTGCGCCCATTGACTCGCCACCTCCGCTGCGGAAACCAGCCGCCGCGGCGCAAGCTCGATGACGTAGTCCAGGCGCTGGTCCGGCAGCACTGCGCTGACTTGCGGCAGCTCGCGGCGCTGAGCGGGCTCCAACGACGGTTCCCTGCGCTGCCCCGGCTCGCCCATCAGGATATCGGCATGCGTCGAGCCGAACGCGCGCTCTGCCGCGCGCCGCGCACGCCGCTCCTGGAAGCCGTTGTAGGCAAGGACGCCCACCACCACCAACGCCCCGACTGCCAGCAAGCCGATCTGCAGGTCGCTCATGGCCCGGGACCTGGGGCTCCTCTCACCGCGCTCAGGCGGCGAGCTCCTCCCGGATGCGCAGCGCTTCGTCGATGTCCACCGCGACCACGCGCGACACGCCGGATTCCGGCATCGTCACCCCGATCAGCTGCGAGGCCATCTCCATGGTGATCTTGTTGTGGCTGATGAACAGGAACTGGGTCTGTGCCGACATCTTGCGCACCAGGTCGCAGAAGCGCACGGTATTGCTGTCGTCCAGCGGCGCGTCCACCTCGTCGAGCAGGCAGAACGGCGCTGGATTCAGCTGGAACATCGAGAACACCAGGGCGATGGCAGTCAGCGCCTTCTCGCCGCCCGAAAGCAGGTGGATCGTGCTGTTGCGCTTGCCCGGCGGATGCGCCATCACCTGCACGCCCGCGTCGAGGATCTCCTCGCCGGTCATCAGCAGCTTCGCCTCGCCGCCGCCGAACAGCACCGGGAACAGCGAGCCGAAGTGGCGGTTGACGCTGTCGAAGGTTTCGCTCAGCAGCTCGCGCGTCTCGCGGTCGATGCGGCGGATGGCGTCCTCCAGCGTCGTCACCGCCTCTTCGAGGTCGGCCGACTGCGCGTCGAGGAAGCTCTTGCGTTCCTGGCTGGTCTTGAGCTCATCGAGCGCCGCCAGATTGACGGCGCCCAGCTCCGCGATCGACTGCGTCAGCCGCGTGATCTCGCCCTGCAGCGCCGAGGGCCGCGGCGCGTCCGCGGCCTGCGCCGCCAGGCGTTCCTCGTCGGCGCCCGCGTCGCGCAGCTGCTCCGCGTGCTGATCATGATTGATCTGCGCGGCCTGCTCCTTGAGGCGCAGTTCGCCGATGCGATCGCGCAGCGGCGCAAGCCCGCTTTCAGCCTGCAGCCGCTCCTCCTCGAGGGCACGCAGCGCCGCCGACGCCGCCTCCACCGCGTTGCGGCTCTCGGCGAGCGTCTTCTCCCGCGCGATGCGTGCTTCGACCGCGCCCTCCAGGGCGCCGCGCACCGCGGGAACCGGGTCGACCGCGAGCTCCGTCGTCAGGCGGGTGACCTCTTCCTCCGCATGCGCGATCTGCTGGTCGATGAGCTTCACCGAGTTGTCGATCTCCGCGATCTTGGAGGCGCACTCGCGCTCGCCGAACGCCGCATCCTGCGCCTCGCGTTCGGACTGCTGGCCCGCGAGGCGCTGCGCCGCCAAAGCCGTTTCGGCCGCAACGTAGGCCGCGCGTACCGCGTCCAGGTGCGCGCGCGCCTCGGTGATCTCGCCGGCGGCGTGTTCCGCCGCCGCACGGCATTCCGTCCGCCGCACCTCGTCGCGCTGCGCTTCGCGCTCGAGCTCGTCCCGCTCGGCGGCGATCTGGGTGCTGCGCTCGCGATAGCGCTCCGCCGCCTGCTGCAGCTTGAGCAGCGCGATCTGGGTCTCGTGGCGCTGCTGCTGTCGCTCGGCGAGCGCATCGCGCGCCGTCTCCAGCTCGCTCTGCCGGGCGTCGAGTCCGGCGGCCGCCTGCTCGCTGCGCAGCCGCGCCTGCGCCAGGCTCGCCGCCAGCGCAGCCACGCGTTCCTGGAGGGCCTCGACCTCCGCCTGGCGCGCAAGCAGCCCGGCGTCGGCCGGGTCGGGCGCATGGAAAGCGACGGTGTAGCGCGTGAACTGGTGCCCGTGGCGGTTCACCAGCAGCGCACCGTGAGGCAGTTGGTCGCACATCTCGCCCGTCGGTGTGCCTTCGCAGACGTAGACATGCGCGAGCCAGTCGGCCAGGGCGCCGCCCAGATCCCCGGCGTTGGCGTGCACCTTGTCGGCGAGCGAGGCGTGGCCCGCCAGCGGCGCCACGCCGCCCGCCCTGCCGTGACGGAAGACGCCCGCTTTGGCCGGCGGCACATCCGCCACCACCGCCTCCAGACCCGCGCCTTCGGCGAGGTCGAGCGCATGCAGGCGCTCGCGCAACACCGATTCGACGGCGACCTCCCAACCCGGCTCGATGCGCACCTCCTGCCAGAAGCGCGGCAGCGCGCTCAAGCCGTGGCGCTCCAGCCAGCCGCGCAACGGCGCGTTCTCCTCGGCCGCCGCCTGGATCTGCTCCAGGGTCGAGAGCTGCGCCGCCGCCGCCGCGTGCTCGTGCGAAGCGGCCGACAGTGCGTCGGCGGCGGCCATGCGCTCGCCCTCGAGCCGGTCGATCTCCTGCTGCCGCTCGCCCAGGTCCGCCTCCGCCGAGGCGACGGCAGCATCGCTGTCGCCATGCTGCGCCTCCTGCTCGGCGAGCGCCGCGGCATCCGGCTGCGGCAGCGACTGCAGCTCCCCCGCCAAGCGCTCGCGCCGCTGCGCGAGGGACTGCAGGCTCCGGTCCAGGTGGGCGAGGTTCGACTGCTCGAGCTGCGTGCGGCTCTCCGCGCGCAGCAGCTGGCTGCGCGCGTCGTTCAGTTGCTCCTGCGCCGCGCGAAACGCCCGTTCGGCCTCGGGCAGGCGCGCGCGCTCCGCCGCCAGGCGCGCCTGCGCCTCGGCCACGCGCTGGCGCGCGCCCTCGGCGCGACCCACCCACAGGTGCAGGGCCTGCGTGAGCTGCGCGCGCTGCTCGCGCCAGGAGGCGAGCTGGGTGCGGCGCTCCGCATGCTGGAACTCCAGGCGCTGGCGCGTCTCCTCGACGTGGCGCAGCTCGGACTCGAGGCGCGCGACTTCCGCGTTCGCCGCGTACAGCGCCGCCTGCGCCGCGTTCATCGCGTCACCGGCGCTGTAGTGCGCGCTGCGCGCGGTCTCCACGCGGCTCTCCACTTCGCGCAGCGTCGCCGTGCGTGCTTCCAGCTCGTTGGCGTGACGGGCGATCTCCTGCGTGTGCCGCTCGCGCTCGGCCGCCGCGTCGCGGCGGCGCAGGAACCACAGCAGCTGCTGCTTGAGCTGCAGCTCGGCCTGGAACTCCTGGTAGCGCGTCGCCACCTTGGCCTGCGCGTCCAGCTTCTCGATCTGCGTGCCGAGCTCGACGCGGATGTCGTTGACGCGCGCGAGGTTCTCGCGCGTGTCGGCCAGGCGGTGCTCGGTTTCCTTGCGCCGTTCCTTGTAGCGCGAGATGCCGGCCGCCTCCTCGAGGAACACGCGCAGCTCGTCGGGCTTCGCCTCGATGACGCGCGAGATCATGCCCTGCTCGATGATCGCGTAGGCGCGCGGCCCGAGGCCGGTGCCGAGGAACATGTCGGTGATGTCGCGCCGGCGCACGTGCGCGTTGTTGATGAAGTAGGAGGACTCGCCGTCGCGCTGCAGCACGCGCTTCACCGAGATCTCGCGCGTACTGGCGACCACTGCCCGCCGGCGCGGCCCAGCGAATTGTCGAATACCAGCTCGACGCTCGCGCGCGCCAGCGGCTTGCGGTTGCCCGAGCCGTTGAAGATCACGTCCTGCATCGAGTCGCCGCGCAGCGCGGCGGCGCGCGATTCGCCCAGCACCCAGCGCACCGCGTCGATGACGTTGGACTTGCCGCAGCCGTTCGGGCCGACGATGCCGACCAGCTGCCCGGGAAAGTGGATCGAGGTGGGATCGACGAAGGACTTGAAGCCGGAAAGCTTGATTTGTGTGAGCCGCACGGAACGTTTTCTCGTTTCGAAAATGATACCATCTGCGCGCTCGCATTCCGCCGCGTTCCGACGCGATTCCGATGCCATCGCGCCCCAGCAAGCGCCTGCAGACCTTTCGCAATCCGTCGCCGGAGCGCGACTACCGCATCCAGATGACGATGCCGGAGTTCACCTGCCTGTGCCCGCTGACCGGGCAGCCGGACTTCGCCACGCTGGAGCTCGACTACGTGCCGGACCGCCTGTGCGTGGAGCTGAAGTCGCTGAAGCTCTACCTCTGGTCCTACCGCGACGAGGGCGCGTTCCACGAGGCGGTGACCAACCGCATCCTGGACGACCTGGTGCGCGCCACCCGGCCTCGCTACATGCGGCTCACCGCGCGCTTCAACGTGCGCGGCGGCATCGCGACCGCGGTCGTCGCCGAGCACCGCAAGCGCGGCTGGAAGCCCGCCGCTTGAATCCGCTGCTCGGGCGGCTGCAGCCCTATCCCTTCGAGAAGCTGCGCGCCCTGCTCGCCGGCGTGACGCCGAATCCGGCGCTTGCGCCCATCAACCTGTCGATCGGCGAGCCGAAGCACCCCACGCCGGCGCTGGTGAAGGCGGCGCTCGCCGGCGCGCTGGACGGCCTCGCCGCCTATCCGGCGACGGCGGGGACGCCCGCGCTGCGCGAGGCCATCGCGGCCTGGCTGGTGCGCCGCTACGCCCTGCCCGCCCTCGACGCGGCAACGCAGGTCCTGCCGGTCAACGGCTCGCGCGAGGCATTGTTCGCCTTCGCGCAGACGGTGATCGATCCCGCCGGCGGCGCGGCACGCGTCGTCTGTCCCAATCCCTTCTACCAGATCTACGAAGGCGCGGCGCTGCTCGCCGGCGCGCAGCCGGTGTTCCTCAACGACGGCATGGCCTTCGACGCGCTCGACTGGCGCGGCGTGCAGCTCGCCTACGTCTGCTCGCCGGGCAATCCCACCGGCCGCGTGCTGAGGCTCGAGGACTGGCGGCGCCTGTTCGAGCTCGCGGACCGGCACGGCTTCGTCATCGCCTCCGACGAGTGCTATTCGGAGCTCTACTACGACGAGTCGAGCCCGCCGCTTGGCGCGCTGCAGGCCGCGCACCAGCTCGGGCGCAAGGACTTCGAGCGCCTGGTCGCCTTCTCCAGCCTGTCCAAGCGCTCCAACGCGCCCGGCATGCGCTCGGGCTTCGTCGCCGGCGACGCCGACATCCTGAAGCGCTTCCTGCTCTATCGCACCTACCACGGCTCGGCGATGAGCCTGCCGGTGCAGCAGGCCTCCGATCGCGGCCTGGGGCGACGAGGCGCACGTGCGCGCCAACCGACGTCTGTATGCGGAGAAGTACCGCGCCGCGCTGCCGCTGATCGCAGCGCCGCTCGCGCACCGCCATGCCCGACGGCGGCTTCTACCTCTGGGTGCGCACGCCGATCGACGACACCGCTTTCGCGCGCGACCTGCTGCGCCAATATAATGTGCTGGTGCTGCCGGGCAGCTTCCTGGCGCGCGATGCGCACGGCGCCAATCCCGGCCGCAACCACGTCCGCATGGCGCTGGTCGCCCCCGCTCGCCGAGTGCGTGGAGGCGGCGCAGCGCATCAGCCAGCTGGCGCGCAGCCTTTAGAGGACGCATGCAACGAGCGCAGAGGATCATCGACGAAGCGCTGGGAGAACCGGGCCGCCCTCAAGCCCGCCGCGGCCCCGCGCGAGCTGCGCGACGCGATCGAGTTCGCGCTCGCCGGCCTGGATGCCGGCAGCTTGCGCGTGGCGGAGAAGCGCGGCGGCGCAGTGGGTCACGCACCAGTGGCTCAAGAAGGCGGTGCTGCTCTCGTTCCGCCTGGAGGACAACCGGCTGATGCCCGGCGCCTCCACGCATTACTACGACAAGGTGCCGGGCAAGTTCGCCGGTTACAGCGAGGCCGATTTCGCGCGCGGCGGCTTCCGCGTGGTGCCGCCCGCGATGGCGCGGCGCGGCGCCTTCATGGCGAAGAACGTGGTGCTGATGCCCTCCTTCGTCAACATCGGCGCCTACGTCGACGAGGGCACCATGGTGGACACCTGGGCCACCGTCGGCTCCTGCGCGCAGATCGGCAAGAACGTGCATCTCTCGGGCGGCGTCGGCATCGGCGGCGTGCTGGAGCCGGTGCAGGCCAACCCGATGATCATCGAGGACAACTGCTTCATCGGCGCGCGCTCGGAGGTGGTCGAAGGCGTGATCGTCGAGGAGAACAGCGTGCTGTCGATGGGCGTGTTCATCGGCCAGAGCACCAAGATCTTCGACCGGGAGACCGGCGAAGTGCTCTACGGCCGCGTGCCCGCGGGCTCGGTGGTGGTTGCCGGCACGCTGCCCTCGGCGCGACGGCAGCTACGCCTGTACTGCGCGGTCATCGTCAAGAAGGTGGACGCCAGGACACGCGCCAAGACCAGCCTGAACGAACTTCTGCGCGGGGATTAAACTAGCGGGGTTGGGCTACCCGGGAGGTGTGCGATGTCGGCAATGAAACGCCTGTTCCAGCTGATGGCCGATAAGAAGGCCTCGGACATCTTTCTGTCCATCGGCGCGCCGATCAACATCAAGATCAACGGCGTCGCGATGCCGGTCAACCAGAGCGTCCTCACCGCGAGCGCGGTGCAATCGCTGCTCTACGAGGTGCTCAACGAGCACCAGGTGCGCGAGTTCGAGGAGGAGCTGGAGCTGAACACCGCCTACACGCTGGAAGGCGTCGGCACCTTCCGGATCAGCGCCTTCCGGCAGAAGGGCACGCCGGCGGTCGTGGTGCGCTACATCCCCGGCTCCGTGCCGCCGCTCGACTCCCTCGACCTGCCGCCGGTGCTGAAGGAAGTGGTGATGCAGAAGCGCGGCCTGATCCTGATGGTCGGCGCGACCGGCTCGGGCAAGTCGACCTCGCTCGCCGCGATGATCGACTACCGCAACGCGCGAGAAATCGGGCCACATCCTGACGCTGGAGGACCCGGTCGAGTTCATCTTCAAGAACAAGCAAGTCGATCGTCAACCAGCGCGAGGTCGGCACCGACACCAAGGCGTTCCAGATCGCGCTGAAGAACGCGCTGCGCCAGGCGCCGGACGTGCATCCTGATCGGCGAGATCCGCGACCGCGACACCATGTCGCATGGCCCTGCAGTACGCGCAGTCGGGCCACCTGTGCCTGGCCACGCTGCACGCCAACAACAGCTACCACGCGATGAACCGGATCATCAGCTTCTACCCGCTGGAGAACCGGCCGACGCTGCTGCTCGACCTGTCGGCCTCGCTGCAGGCGATGATCTCGCAGCGCCTGGTGCGCACCAAGGCGGGCACGCGCAAGCCTGCGGCGGAGGTGCTGCTCAACACGCGGCACATCTCGGAGCTGATCGAGAAGGGCGAGATCAACGAGATCAAGGAAGCGATGGAGAAGAGCATGGCGCCGGGCTCGCAGACCTTCGAGCAGTCGCTGTTCAAGCTGTTCGTCGACGGCGAGATCACGCAGGACGAGGCGATGCTGAACGCCGATTCGGCCACCAACATGCTGTGGCTGATCAACCAGGCCACCGCGGGCCAGATCACCAGCGGCAAGATCCCCGTGCTGCCCGCCGGCGGCGACAAGGAAGGCGAGAAGAAAGGCCTGCTGGCCGACGGCAAGGACGCTGACGCCTTCACCAACATCAAGATCGACATGAACGCCTGAGGTGAATTCGGCGCTCGAACTCTCCCAGGAGCTGATCGCCCGCAAGTCCGTCACGCCCGCAGACGCCGGCTGCCAGGCGCTGCTGGCCGCGCGCCTTGCCAAGGCCGGCTTCCGCTGCGAGGACGCCAGCGTCGGCGGCGTCACCAACCTGTGGGCGCGGCGCGGCAGCGGCCGGCCGCTGGTCTGCTTCGCCGGGCACACCGACGTGGTGCCCACCGGCCCGCTGGATCAGTGGCACTCCGACCCGTTCGTGCCTGCCGTGCGCGACGGCAAGCTCTTCGGCCGCGGCGCGGCCGACATGAAATCCTCCATCGCCGCCTTCGTCGTCGCCGCGGAGCAATTCGTCGCCGAGCGGCCCGCGCACGCCGGCTCGATCGCCCTGCTCCTCACCTCCGACGAGGAAGGGCCCTCGGTCGACGGCACGGTGCGCGTGGTGGAGCGCCTCAAGCAGCGCGGCGAGACGCTCGATTACTGCATCGTCGGCGAGCCCTCCTCCGCCGAGGCGCTCGGCGACACGATCCGTATCGGGCGGCGCGGCTCGCTGTCGGCCAGGCTCGTGGTGCGCGGCGTGCAGGGCCATGTCGCCTACCCGGAGCAGGTCAGGAATCCGATCCACCTGCTGGCGCCGGCGCTCGCGGAGCTGGCGGCCACCGAATGGGACCGCGGCAACGAGGATTTTCCGCCCACCAGCTTCCAGGTCTCCAACCTGAATGCCGGAACCGGCGTGGAGAACGTGGTGCCGGGCAGCGCGGTGATGCTGTGCAACTTCCGCTTCTCGACGGCCAGCACCGAGGTGTCACTGCGCGCGCGCTTCGAGGAGGTGCTGCGCAGGCACCGCCTGGATTGCGCCGTGACCTGGACACTGGGCGGCAAGCCGTTCCTGAGCGGCAAGGGGCGGCTGGTGGAGGCGGTACGCCGGGCCGTGCAGGCGCATGCGGGCCGCGCGCCGCAGCTCTCCACCGGCGGCGGCACCTCGGACGGCCGCTTCATCATCGACATCTGCCCGGAAGTCGTCGAGCTCGGGCCGGTCAACGCCAGCATCCACAAGCTGAACGAGCACATCGAGCTCGCCGCGCTCGAGCGGCTGCCCAAGATCTATCTCGACACGCTGCGCGCGCTGCTGCCTTGAGCCTGCGCGACCTGGTGCGCGAGGTCGAGCGGCGCCTGCGCAAGGCGCGCCTGCACTACGGCCATGGCACCGCCAACGCGCGCGACGAAGCGGCATTCCTCGTGCTGCGCGGTCTCGGCCTGCCTTTCGCAGCGCCCGCCGGCCGGCCCGTCAGCGCGCGCGAGCAGGCCCGCGTCGAGCGGCTGCTGCAACGTCGCATCCAGCAACGCATCCCGCTGCCGTACCTGCTGCACGAAGCCTGGCTTGCAGATGAGGTTTTCTACGTCGACCGCCGCGTCATCATTCCGCGTTCGCATATCGCCGAGCTGCTGCGCGAGCGCCTGCGGCCATGGCGGCGGTACCCGGTACGCAGCGCGCTCGACCTATGCACCGGCTCCGGATGCCTCGCGGTGCTGGCCGCGCAGGCCTTTCCGCGCGCGCGCGTGGATGCCGCCGATCTCTCGCGCGCTGCACTGTCGGTTGCCGGGCGCAACGTCGCGCGCCACCGCCTGCGCAGCCGGATTCGCCTGGTGCGCTCGGACCTGCTGGCGCAGCTTGGACGGCGGCGCTACGACCTCATCCTCAGCAACCCGCCGTACGTGAACGCGGCGGCCATGCGCGCATTGCCGCGCGAATATCGATTCGAGCCACGCAGGGCGCTGGCGGCCGGCGCGGACGGCCTCGATCTGGTGCGCAGGATCATCGCGCAGGTCGCGGTGCACCTGACTGCGCACGGACTGCTGGTCTGCGAGATTGGCGACAACCGCAAGGCGCTGGAGCGCGGGTTTCCGCACCTGCCGTTCGCCTGGCCGGAGACCGCGGCGGGGACGGGTCAGGTCTTCCTGCTGTCCCGCGAAGACCTGACGCGCGGTGAGAATGTGGGGTGACCGATGGGACTCGAACCCACAACAACTGGAATCACAATCCAGGACTCTACCTTTGAGCTACGGTCACCGTTGCATCTGTGGCCTGCCCGGCGGGACTCGAACCCACAACCCCCAGCTTAGAAGGCTGGTGCTCTATCCGGTTGAGCTACGGGCAGCCGCCGGGCCATCCACTGGTCGGGGTGGAGAGATTTGAACTCCCGACATCTTGCTCCCAAAGCAAGCGCGCTACCAGGCTGCGCTACACCCCGGAAAGGGCGCCAATGATACTCTTTTTACGGCTTGCTGCTGGGGGGCTTTTCTGCTAAAAAGCACAACTCATTTTTTAGCCCGAAGCGGGAAATGGCACTCGAACTGAGCAGAAGAAGCTTCACGCCCTACGCACCGAAGAAGGGCGAGGACTACATGAACGCCAGGATGCGCTCGCACTTCCGCAAGATGCTCGAGACAGCTCAAGGCCGAGCTCTCGCAGGAAATCGATCGCACCGTGCACACCATGCAGGACGAGGCCACGGTATTCGCCGATCCCAACGACCGCGCCAGCCAGGAGTCCGACATGGCGCTGGAGCTGCGCAACCGCGACCGCGAGCGCAAGCTCATCAAGAAGATCGACGAGACCATCGCGCGCATCGACGCCAACGAGTACGGCTACTGCGAGAGCTGCGGCGTGGAGATCGGCCTGAAGCGCCTGGAGGCGCGGCCGACCGCGACGCTGTGCATCGACTGCAAGACGCTGGACGAGCTGCGCGAGAAGCAGGTCGCGAAGTAACTAGGCCTGCTTCGCCGCCTCCGGCGCGCCGACCGCCTTCATCGACAGGCGCACGCGGCCCTTGTCGTCGGCCTCGAGCACCTTCACCTTCACGATCTGCCCTTCCTTGAGGTGGTCGGAGACGGCATTGACGCGCTCGTTGCTGATCTGCGAGATGTGCAGCAGGCCGTCGCGGCCCGGCATCAGCTGCACGATCGCGCCGAAGTCGAGCAGGCGCAGCACCGGGCCCTCGTAGATCTTGCCGACCTCGACGTCGGCGGTCAGCTCCTGGATGCGCTTGCGGCGCCGCCTCGCCGCCTTCGGCCGACGACGCAGGCGATCGAGATGGTGCCGTCGTCCTCGATCTCGATGGTGGTGCCGGTCTCCTCCTGGATGCCGCGGATCACCACGCCGCCCTTGCCGATCACGTCGCGGATCTTGTCCGGGTTGATCTTGATCTTGATGATGCGCGGCGCGAAGCTGGACAGCTCGGTGCGCGAGCCCTCGATCGCCTGCTTCATGATCTGCAGGATGCCGATGCGCGCCTCGCGCGCCTGGTCGAGCGCGATCTTCATGATGCCCTGGTTGATGGACTCGATCTTCAGGTCCATCTGCAGCGCGGTGACGCCCTTCTCCGTGCCGGCGACCTTGAAATCCATGTCGCCGAGGTGATCCTCGTCGCCCAGGATGTCGGACAGCACGGCGAAGCGGTTGCCTTCCTTGATCAACCCCATGGCGATGCCTGCCACGTGAGCCTTGACCGGCACGCCGGCGTCCATCAGCGCCAGGCTGCCGCCGCATACCGAGGCCATCGACGACGAGCCGTTCGATTCCGTGATCTCCGACACCACGCGCAGCGAGTAGCCGAAATCCTCGGCTTTGGGCAGCAGTCCGACGAGCGCGCGCTTGGCGAGTCGCCCGTGGCCGATTTCGCGCCGCTTGGTGAAACCGAATCGTCCGGTCTCGCCGGTCGCGTAGGGCGGCATGTTGTAGTGGAACATGAAGCGCTCGCGGTACTCGCCGGAGAGCGCGTCGATGATCTGTTCGTCGCGCCCGGTGCCGAGCGTCACGCTGACCAGCGCCTGGGTTTCGCCGCGGGTGAACAGCGCCGAGCCGTGGGTACGCGGCAGCACGCCGACGCGCACGTTGATCGGTCGCACCGTGCGGGTGTCGCGGCCATCGATGCGCGGCTCGCCGTCGAGGATCTGGGTACGCACGATCTTCGATTCCAGGTTGAAGAACACGTCCTTGGCGTGGTTGGCCCCGAATTCCTTGCCGGCGGCCTTGGCTTCTTCTTCCAGCTTGGCCATGGTGGTATTGCGGATTTCGTTCAGGCGCGAGTTGCGGGCCTGTTTCTGGCGCATGCCGAAAGCGACGCGCAGCTCGGCCTCGGCCAGCTCCGCCACCCGCGCGATGAGCGCGTCGTCCTTGGCCGGCGGCTTCCAGTCCCAGACGGGCTTGCCGGCCACCTCGGCCAGCTCGTTCATCGCCTGGATCGCGGCCTGCATCTTCTCGTGCCCGAACACCACGCCCCCGAGCATCACGTCCTCGGGCAGCTCCTGCGCTTCGGACTCGACCATCAAGACGCCCTGCTCGGTGCCGGCGACGACCAGGTTGAGCTGCGATTCCTTGAGCTGCGTCGCCGTCGGATTGAGCACGTACTGGCCGTCGACGTAGCCCACGCGCACCGCGCCGATCGGGCCGTTGAAGGGGATGCCG
Organism: uncultured beta proteobacterium; assembly: GCA_963719995.1. Lineage (GTDB taxonomy): Bacteria > Pseudomonadota > Gammaproteobacteria > Burkholderiales > SG8-39 > JAABQT01. Next base: position 394,017 of record CAVRDW010000001.1, read on the forward strand.
GAAATGGTGAGCGCCGCCGACACCGCCAGCATCGCCGGGATGTCGGAATCCACTTCCGGGTTCAGCGACAGCACCTGCGCCACGACTTGAACCTCATTGAAGAAGCCGTCGGGAAACAGCGGCCGGATCGGACGGTCGATCAGGCGCGAGGTGAGTGTTTCCTTCTCCGAGGGCCGTCCCTCGCGCTTGAAGAAGCCGCCCGGAATCTTGCCGGCGGCGTAGGTGCGTTCCGCGTAGTCCACGGTGAGCGGGAACCAGTCCTGGCCCGCCTTGGGCGACTTGGCGCCCACCACGGTGGCCAGCACCATGGTGTCCTCGATGGTGCAGATGACGGCGCCGTGCGCCTGCCGGGCGATCTCGCCGGTCTCGAGCGTGACCTGCTGGCCGCCCAGGGTGAACGTCTTCTTGATCGGGTTCAAAGGGATTCCTCGGGTAAGCGGCGAAAACAAGAAACGCTCATCACACGACGAGCGTTCATTGCCGCGGCATCTGTGGGGGCTACTTGCGGAGACTCAACCGCTCGATGACCGAGCGGTACTTGTCCGCATCCGTGCGTCGCAGGTAATCGAGCAACTTGCGGCGCTGCGACACGAGCTTCAGCAGCCCGCGGCGCGAATGGAAATCCTTGACGTGAGACTTGAAGTGCTCGGTCAGGCTGTTGATGCGCTCGGTCAGGAGCGCGACCTGCACTTCGGGCGATCCGGTGTCCTTTCCGGACCGCTGGTACTGCTTGACGACTTGCGCTTTCTGCGCAACCTGCAAAACCATGCTCTCATCTCCTTGGGTAAGCGAGGATTTTAACCTGCGCGTGCTGCGATTCACAAGTTTCTTTGATGTTTTTCAGCCGCTTGCGCTGCATCCGGCTGCGTCGCGAGCAGGCGGCGCGGATGCAGGATGCCGTCGTGTCCGGCCTCCGCCACACCGAGAAGCCTGCCCTGCCCCCGGTGCACTTGGTAGCGTCCGGCGGACGCCTGCGGCAGCAGGATTGCCTGCCCCCTGGCGAAGCGATCCGCCTGGTCATCGGTCAAGTCAAGGCGCGGCAGGGCTTCGAGCAGCCGATCCAGCGGCAACAGCAATCGGTCGCGCCCCGCCTCGCCCGCCTCCTGTACCGCCTCCAGACTGACCGCCTCTTCGATGCGAAAGCCGCTCGCCGCCACCCGGCGCAGGCCGGCGAGGTGCGCGCCGCAGCCCAGGGCATGGCCGATGTCCTCGACCAGGGTGCGGATGTAGGTGCCTTTGCTGCAGCGGACGCGCAGCTCGAGCGTGTCCGCTGTCATGCCCAGCAGTTCAAGCACGTGCACGCGCACGCGGCGCGGCGCCCGGGTGATGCTCTCGCCTCGCCGCGCCAGCACGTAAAGCGGGCGTCCCCGGTGCTTCAGCGCGGAGTACATGGGCGGCACCTGCTCGATCTCGCCGCGAAACGCCGGCAGAACGCGCTCGAGGTCATCTGCCTGGACCTGCACGGGCCGCCGCTCCAGCACTTCGCCCTCGGCGTCGCCGGTGCGCGTGGTGATGCCGAGCCGCGCCCGCGCAAGGTATTCCTTGTCGGCGTCGAGCACCAGCTGGGAGAACTTGGTCGCCTCGCCGAACACGATCGGCAGCAGGCCCGAGGCCAGCGGATCGAGCGTGCCGGCGTGGCCGGCCTTCTCGGCCCGGTACAGGCGCTTGGCCGCCTGCAGCGCCGCGTTGGATCCCAGCCCGATCGGCTTGTCGAGCAACAGCACGCCGTCGAGCAGCCGGCGCATCAGTCCTTTGGGCGCACGCTGTCGATCAGTTGTGACAGATGCGCGCCCCGCTCCACCGACTCGTCGTACTTGAAGCGCAGCTCGGGCGTGGTGTAGAGCTTGATGCGGCGGGCGAGGCTGCTGCGCAGAAAGCCGGCCGCCTTGCGCAGGGCGCGCTCCGCGGCCTCCGCCTGCACGCGTTCCAGGCAGGTGAAGTACACCACCGCGTGCGAAAGGTCCGGAGCGGCATCGACCGCGGTGATGGTCACCAGGCCGAGGCGCGGATCCTGCAGCTCGCGCCGGAGGATTTCGGAGAGCTCGCGCTGAATCTGGTCGGCGACCCTTTGCGGTCGGCCCCGGGTCACTCCGTGACCCCGCTTGCGGTCACAGCGTGCGCGCGACCTCGAGGACTTCGAACACCTCGAACTGATCGCCTTCCTTGAGGTCCGAGAAGTTCTTGAGCGACATGCCGCACTCGAAGCCGGCCTTGACCTCGCGCACGTCGTCCTTGAAGCGCTTGAGCGAGTCGATCTCGCCGGTGTGGATGACGACGTTGTCGCGCAGCACCCGCACCTGCGCGCTGCGCTTCACCAGGCCGTCGAGCACGTAGCAGCCGGCTACTGCCCCGACCTTGGAAATGCGGAACACCTGTCGCACCTCGACCAGGCCGATGACCTGCTCCTTCCGCTCCGGCGTCAGCATGCCGGAGAGCGCGGCCTTGATCTCGTCCACCGCCTCGTAAATGATGTTGTAGTAGCGCACGTCGACGCCGGCGCTCTCGATGAGCTTTCGCGCGGTGGCGTCGGCGCGGGTGTTGAAGCCGATGATCACCGCGTGCGCGGCCATCGCCAGGTTGACGTCCGACTCGGTGATCCCGCCCACGCCGGCGTGCACCACGCCAACCTTCACTTCCTCGGTGGACAGGCGCGACAGGGCGTGCACCAGCGCTTCCTGCGAGCCCTGCACGTCGGCCTTGATCACCAGGGACAGAATCTTCTTCTCGCCCTCGCCCATCTGCTGGAACAGGTTCTCCAGCTTGGCGGCCTGCTGCTTGGCGAGCTTGACGTCGCGGAACTTGCCCTGGCGGAAGAGCGCGATCTCGCGCGCCTTGCGCTCGTCGGCGAGCGTCGTCAGCTCCTCGCCCGCGTTCGGCACCTCGGACAGGCCCTGGATCTCCACCGGGATGGACGGCCCGGCCGCCTCGATCGACCGGCCGTTCTCGTCGAGCATCGCCCGGACGCGCCCGTACACCGGGCCGATGAGCACCACGTCGCCGCGCCTGAGCGTGCCCGACTGCACCAGCACCGTCGCTACGGGACCGCGCCCCTTGTCCAGGCGCGCCTCGATCACCACGCCTTTCGCCGGGGCGTCCAGCGGGGCCTTCAGCTCGAGTACTTCCGCCTGCAGCAGCACGTTGCTCCAGAAGGCTGTCGACACCCTCGCCCGTCTTCGCCGAGACCGGCACGAAGGGCGCATCGCCGCCGAACTCCTCCGGCACCACCCCATGCTGCAGCAGCTCGCGCTTGACCTTCTCCTGGTTCGCCTCGTTCTTGTCGATCTTGTTGATCGCCACGATCAGCGGCACGCCGGCGGCCTTCGCGTGGTTGATCGCCTCGATCGTCTGCGGCATCACGCCGTCGTCGGCCGCCACCACCAGGATCACCAAGTCGGTGACTTTCGCGCCGCGCGCGCGCATCGCGGTGAACGCTTCGTGGCCCGGGGTATCCAGGAAGGTGACCACGCCACGCGGCGTTTCCACGTGGTAGGCGCCGATGTGCTGCGTGATGCCGCCCGCCTCCCCCGCCGCCACCTTGGTGCGGCGGATGAAGTCCAGCAGCGAAGTCTTGCCGTGGTCGACATGGCCCATGACGGTGACGACCGGCGGCCGCGGCTCGCCGGCCTCCTCCTCGGGTGCCGCCTCGGCCAGATAGGACTCCGGGTCCTCGAGCTTGGCCGCTCTTGCCTTGTGCCCCATCTCCTCCACCAGGATCATCGCCGTCTCCTGGTCGAGCACCTGGTTGATGGTCGCCATGGTGCCGAGCTTCATCAGCGCCTTGATGACCTCGACGGCCTTCACCGACATGCGGTGCGCGAGCTCGCCCACCGTGATGGTCTCCGGCACTGCGATCTCGCGGGTCACCGGCTCGGCCGGCTGGCTGAAGGCCGGCTGCTCGCCGCCCGGCGCCGGCCGGTGCCGCGCGCCGCCGCGCGCATGCCAGCCCGCCACGCCGCCGCCCAGGTCGCCGCGCGTCTTGATGGTGCGCCGGCGCACCGAATCGTCGCGCATGGTGGTCGTGGGCTTGGCCTTCTTCGCCTTCTTGTCGACCTTGGTCTCGCCGGCTTTCGGCGCATGCAACGTGCCCTCGACCGCCGCGCGCCGGCCCCTGTGCCTGCGCCTTCTCGATCGCCGCCTGGGCTTCGCGTGCGGCGAGCTTCTGCTCCGCCTCGCGCCGCTCGCGCTCCTGCTTCTCGCGCAGCTCGGTCGCCTGGCGCTCCGAGAGCTGCTCGTGGCGACGCGCTTCCTGCTCGCGCGCTTCGATCTCCCTGGCGTCGATCGCCGGCGCCGGCGCGGCCGGGGCCGGGGCCGCTGGTGCCGGCGCGCCTGCCTCCGGCGCCGCGGCTTCCGCCGCCAGCTCCGCAGGGTCGCGCTTGACGAACACGCGCTTCTTGCGCACCTCGACCTGGATGGTGCGCGCCTTGCCCGAGGTATCGGACTTCTTGATGATCTCGCTCGACTGGCGGCGCGTCAGGGTGATCTTGTTCTTCGCGTCGGCCGAGCCGTGCGAGCGGCGCAGGTACTCCAGCAGCCGCGACTTGTCGCCCTCGGTCAGCGAGTCCTCCGGGACGCGCTTCTCCACGCCGGCCGCGCGCAGCTGCTCGAGCAGCACCGAGGGCGGCACCTTCAGCTCGCTGGCAAATTGGGCAACGCTCGTCAGCGCCACGTGGCTAGGCTCCCTTGGGTTGCGCTTGTGCGTCCTGCTCGAACCAGTGCGCGCGCGCCGCCATGATCAGGCCCTTCGCGCGCTCGCCCTCGATGCCGGTCATCTCCGAGAGCTCGTCCACGGCCAGGTCGGCGAGGTCGTCGCGCGTGCGCACGCCGCCCTCCGCGAGCTTGGCGGCGAGCTGCGTGTCCATGCCCTCGAGCTTGAGCAGGTTCTGGTCGACGCCCTCCACCTGCTCCTCGCTGGCGATCGCCTGCACCAGCAGCGCATTGCGCGCGCGGCTGCGCAGCTCGTTCACCGTGTTCTCGTCGAAGGCCTCGATCTCGAGCATCTCGTTGATCGGCACGTAGGCGATTTCCTCCAGCGTCGAGAAGCCCTCCTGGATGAGGATGTTGGCCACCTCCTCGTCCACGTCGAGCTTCTGCATGAAGAGCTCTCGCACGCGGGTCGACTCCTCGGCCTGCTTCTTGGTGGACTCTTCCTCGGTCATCAGGTTGATCGTCCAGCCGGTCAGCTCGGAGGCAAGGCGCACGTTCTGGCCGCTCCTGCCGATGGCGATGGCGAGGTTCTCCTCGTCCACCACCACGTCCATCGAGTGCTTTTCCTCGTCCACCAGGATCGAGCTGACCTCGGCGGGCGCCAGCGCGCCGATGACGAACTGCGCCGGGTCGGCCGACCACAGCACGATGTCGACGCGCTCGCCGGCGAGCTCCTGGGTCACTGCCTGCACGCGCGAGCCGCGCATGCCGACGCAGGTGCCGATCGGGTCGATGCGCCGGTCGTTGGTGTGCACGGCGATCTTGGCGCGCACGCCCGGGTCGCGCGCCGCCGACTTGATCTCGAGCAGGCGTTCCTCGATCTCCGGCACCTCGAGCTCGAACAGCTTCATGATGAACTGCGGCGCGGTGCGCGACAGGATGAGCTGCGGGCCGCGCGCGCCGCGGTCGATCTTCATCACCCAGGCGCGCACGCGGTCGCCCACGCGCAGGTTCTCCTTCGGGATCATGTACTCGCGCGGCAGCAGCGCCTCCAGGCGCCCGGACTCGACGATGGCGCTGCCGCGCTCCATGCGCTTCACCGTGCCGGTCACCAGCTCGTCGCCGCGGGAGAGGAAGTCGTTCAGGATCTGCTCGCGCTCGGCGTCCCGAATCCGCTGCAGGATCACCTGCTTGGCGGTCTGCGCGCCGATGCGGCCGAAGGGGATCTTCTCGATCGGCTGCTCGAGGTACTCGTCCATCTGGGCGTCGGCCTTGCGGTCCTGCGCCTCCTCGAGCGACAGCATCTGCGCGGTGTTCCACTCGGGGGTGTCGTCGGGCACCACATGCCAGCGGCGGAAGGCCTCGTAGTCGCCCGAGTTGCGGTCGATGGCGACGCGCACGTCCACGTCCTCGGTGAAGCGCTTCTTCGTGGCCGAGGCGAGCGCCATCTCCAGCGCGCCGAACACCACGTCGCGGTTGACGTTCTTCTCGCGCGCCAGCGCGTCCACCAACAGCAGAATTTCCCGACTCATCGTTGCTCCATGCTCACAGGTCTGGAACGAGCCGCGCCCGGTCCATGCCATCCAGTTGCAGCGCCACCGTCACGCCGTCCACTTCCACGGTCGCCGTGGTGCCCTCGATTCCCTTCAGCAACCCCACGTAGCGGCGCCTGCCGCCCGCGTCCGCGAGACGCATGCGCACGTCGACCTTCTGGCCGGCGAAGCGCGCGAAATCCACGGCCTTGCGCAGCGGCCGGTCGAGCCCCGGCGAGGACACCTCCAGGCGGTCGTAATCGATGCCTTCGACCTCCAGGAGGTGCGACAGGTGCCGGCTCACGGCCGCACAGTCATCCAACGTGATGCCGCCGGGCTTGTCCATGAAGATGCGCAGGAAACGCCCCCGGTTGGACACCTGCGTGTCCACCAGTTCGTAGCCCATCCCTGCCAAGGTGGGCTCCAAAATGCCTTCCAGTGCGCTCGCCACAAACAAAAAATGGGCCGAAGCCCATCCCTATGAAACGGCTTGAAGTTTAACCCTTTTTTGCGGCGTTCACAATGCTGGCGACGCTTTCGGCATCCAATTCGACCCAGCGGCCGGGGCGCAAGTCGCGCGGCAGGCTCACCGGCCCGTAGCGCACGCGCAGCAGCCGGCTCACCTTGCGGCCCAGCGCCTCGAACAGCCGCCGCACCTCGCGGTTCCTGCCCTCGCGCAGGACCACGCGATACCATCGATTGGCGCCCTCGGCGGCGCCCGAGGGCTCGAGACGGTCGAAGCGGGCCGTGCCGTCCTCCAACTGCACGCCCGCGAGCAGCCTGCGGCGGTCCTCTTCGGTCAATTCGCCCAGCACGCGCACTGCGTACTCGCGTTCGACCTCGTAGCGCGGGTGCATCAGGCGATTGGCGAGCTCGCCCGAATCGGTCAGCAGGAGCAGGCCCGCGGTGTTGATGTCGAGCCGCCCGACCGCGACCCACTTGCCGCCGGGTATCGCGGGCAGGCGCTCGAACACGGTGGGCCTGCCCCCGGGGTCGCTGAACGGGTCACCATCTCGCCATCGGGCTTGTGATACAGCAGCACGCGCGGCCGCGCGGCGGCGGCCTTGAGGCCGATGCGCATGCCATCGAGCTCCACCACATCCGAGGGCGGTCGCCCGGTCGCCGAGCTTGGCGGGTGCGCCGTTGACGCGGATGCGCCCGGCGGCGATCCAGCCCTCGATCTCGCGGCGCGATCCCAGGCCGGCGGCCGCCAGGAGCTTCTGCAGCCGCTCAGCCTGCGGCGGGTTCGTTGGCGGCTTCGGGGACGACGGCGGCCGGCGCGTGTTCAAGCTGCAGGGTCTTGGCAATCTCCTCGAGCGGCGGCAGCTCCTGCAGCGAGCGCAGGCCGAGGTCGTCGAGGAACTTCTTCGTCGTGGCGTACAGCGCCGGCCGGCCGGGGGTCTCGCGGTGGCCGACGATGTCGATCCAGCCGCGGTTCTCCAGCGCCTGGATGATCTGGGTCGAGACGACGACGCCGCGGACGTCCTCGATGTCGCCGCGCGTCACCGGCTGGCGGTAGGCGATGATCGCCAGCGTCTCCATCACCGCGCGCGAATAGCGCGGCGGCCTCTCCGGCTGCAGCTTCTCCGCGAAGGGCCGGAACTCCGGCCGCGTCTGGAAGCGCCAGCCGCTCGCGAGGCTCACCAGCTCGACCGCGCGCGCGCTCCAGTCCTCGCGCAGCTCGCCGAGCAGGTTCTTCAGGGTGTCGGCCGCCAAGCTGGTCGTCGAACAGGCGGCGCAGGTCGGCGAGCGACAGCGGCTCGGTGGCGGCGAGCAGCGCCGCCTCGAGAATGCGCTTGGCCTCAGCGGGACTCGACATGGGCCAATTTTACGTAGATCGGGGCGAAGTTCTCGGACTGCGTGATCTCGATCAGCGATCTCGCGCGCCAGCTCCAGCACCGCGAGCAGCGTCACCACCAGCACCGCCACGCCGCGCGCCGGGTCGAACAGTTCGCCGAACTCGAGGACGCGACGCTCCTGCAGGCGGCGCAGCACGGCGCTCATGTGCTCGCGCACCGACAGCTCCTCGCGCGAGACGTGGTGGTGCGCCGAGAGGCGCGCGCGGTGCAGCAGCGCCCGCCAGGCCTCCGCCAGGTCCTGCGCGTTCACGTCGGGCAGGCGCTCGCCCACGGTGCGCTCCACCCAGACCGAGACCGCGAGCACGTCGCGGCCGAGCTGCGGCAGCTGCGTCGAGCTGCTGCGCGGCCTGCTTGATGCGCTCGTACTCGAGCAGCCGCCGCACCAGCTCGGCGCGCGGATCGTCTTCCATTGGCTCCGCGGCGGGCGGCCGCGGCAGCAGCAGGCGCGACTTGATCTCCATCAGCATCGCCGCCATGACCAGGTACTCGGCTGCCAGCTCGAGGTTGGTGGTGCGCATCGCCTCGACGTATTCCAGGTACTGGCGCGTGAGCGGCGCCATCGGGATGTCGAGGATGTCGAGATTTTCCTTGCGGATCAGGTACAGCAGCAGGTCGAGCGGACCCTCGAACGCCTCGAGGATCACCTCCAGCGCGTCCGGCGGGATGTAGAGGTCCTGCGGCATCTCGATCACCGGCTCGCCGTAGAGCCGCGCCACGAGCGTGAACGGCGCGAGCGGGGCCGGGTCGGTCATCAGCTGTAGGACAGGCCCATGGCTTCGCGCACGTCGCGCATGGTCTCCACCGCCAGCTTGCGCGCCTTGTCGCAGCCGTCGGCGATGATGTTCTTCACCAGCGTCGGGTCGTCGAGGTAGGTTTGCGCGCGCTCGCGCATCGGCGCGAGCTCCGCCAGCACCGCATCGATCACCGGCTGCTTGCACTCCAGGCAGCCGATGCCCGCGGTGGTGCAGCCCTTCTGCACCCACGCGCGCTTCGCCTCGTCCGAATAGACCTGGTGCAGCGGCCAGACCGGGCAGTTCTCCGGCTTGCCCGGGTCCGTGCGCTTCACGCGCGCCGGATCGGTCGGCATGGTGCGGATCTTCTTCGCCACCGACTCGGGCGCCTCGCGCAGTCCGATGGCGTTGCCGTAGGACTTCGACATCTTCTGCCCGTCGAGTCCGGGCAGGCGGGCCGCCTCGGTGAGCAGCGCGTCGGGCTCGACGAGGATCCGGCGGCCGCCGCCCTCCAGCCAGCCGTAGAGGCGCTCGCGGTCGCCGCGCGGCAGGTTCTGCTGCTCCTCGAGCAGGGCCTGCGCGCGCTTCAAGCGCTTCGGCGTCGCCGCCTTCGAGGAACTTGGTGCGCAATTCGTTGAGCAGGCGCGCCTTCTTGCTGCCCATCTTCTTCACCGCGGCCTTGGCCTTGTCCTCGAAGCCCGGCTCGCGGCCGTAGAGGTGGTTGAAGCGCCGCGCGACCTCGCGCGTCATCTCGACGTGCGGCACCTGGTCCTCGCCCACCGGCACGTAGCGCGCCCGGTAGATGAGGATGTCCGCCGACTGCAGCAGCGGATAGCCGAGGAAGCCGTAGGTCGCGAGGTCGCGATCCTTGAGCTTCTCCATCTGGTCCTTGTAGGTCGGCACGCGCTCGAGCCAGCCCAGCGGCGTCATCATCGACAGCAGCAGGTGCAGCTCCGCGTGCTCCTGGATGTGCGACTGCACGAACAGGATCGCCTGGTTCGGATCCACGCCCGCAGCCAGCCAGTCGACGACCATCTCCCAGCCGTTCTGCTCCACGTTGCCGGGGTTCTCGTAGTCGGTGGTGAGCGCGTGCCAGTCGGCGACGAAGATACAGGCACGGGTACTCGCTCTGCAGCCGCACCCAGTTCTTGAGCACGCCGTGATAGTGGCCCAGGTGCAGCGCGCCCGTGGGGCGCATGCCGGAGAGGACTCGGGTCTCGAACATTGGGGAAGCTATGAGCGAGTTGCGCGCATGCGCGTTGCGGCCGGAACGCGGCGCCGGCTAGGCGCGAGGCCGCAGCGATATGTCGATATCGCAAGGCCGAGCAACAACGCCGGCGCCCGTGTCATCGCGCTATCGTAAGCCAACCGTCGAGGACTTCCGGCCGCAACCCGAGGGCGGCGAGGCCTTTGCCGTGAACCCGCGCCTCGCGGTCTCGCCGCACGGAGGGACGGGGTGATTTTCGCGCATGGCATCGCCATCGGCCGCCTTGTGGACGTAAAGTACACGGCGGCGGTCGCTGTCTCGCCCTGCACGAAAATCGCCACCGTCGCGCACGCGGAACTCGCTCATAGCTTCCCCTAGATTTGAAAGACCGTACCGATGATCCGGTACGACAGGCTGATCATCGGCGAAAGGATCACGCCAAGCGCGCTGGTGAACAGCAGCAACAGCAATATCGGGAAGCCCCATGGCTCGAGCTTGGCGTAGCGCCAGGCGAGGCGGCTGGGCAGCAGGCTCGCCACGATGCGGCCGCCGTCGAGCGGCAGGATGGGCAGCAGGTTGAGCAGCATGAGGATCACGTTCACCTCGATGCCGGCCCTGGCCATCATCATCGTCGGCTGGGTGAAGTAGTTGGCGGGCAGCACGTCTGCGGACTTGAACACGGCGGCCCAGGCAAACGCCATCACCAGGTTGGCGCCGGGGCCGGCGGCAGCCACCCACAGCATGTGCTGGCGCGGGCGGCGCAGGGCGGAGTAGTTGACCGGAACGGGCTTTGCCCAGCCGAACAGCATGCCGGCGCCGCCCGCGAGCTTGGTGAGCACGAGGATCGCGACCGGCACGATGATGGTGCCGACAAGGTCGATGTGGCGCGCGGGGTTGAGGCTGACGCGCCCTTGCGCATAGGCGGTCATGTCGCCGAAATGGCGCGCGACGTAGCCGTGCGCAGCCTCGTGCAGCGTGATCGCGAGGAGCACCGGCAGCGCGTAGATCGCGACGGTCTGGACGAGCTGGTTGATGTCCATCGTGAAGCGCGGAAGTTTATCAGAGAGGTGCGTCGAGCCCGAAGATCTCGAGAGGGCCTTTGCCCTTGCGCAGCACGACGGGTGCCTCGCCGGTCAGGTCGATGACCGTGCTCGGCTCCGTGCCGCACGGACCGCAATCCACCACCACGTCGAGCTCGCGCTCGAGCGCGGCGCGAATGGCCGCGGCGTCCGCCAGCGGCGCCGTTTCGCCCGGGAGGATCAGCGTCGCGGAGAGCATCGGCTCGCCCAGCTCGGCGAGCAATGCCTGCGTCACCACGTGCGCGGGCACGCGCACGCCGATGGTCCTGCGCTTGGGGTGCTGCAGTCGCCGCGGCACTTCCTTCGTCGCGCGCAGGATAAAGGTATAGCTGCCCGGCGTCGCGAGGCGCAGCAAGCGGAACTGCGCGTTGTCGACCACGGCGTACGCCGCGATCTGCGAAAGGTCGCGGCACATGAGCGTGAGGTGGTGCTTCTCGTCCACGCCGCGCACCCGGCGCAGGCGCTGCTGGGCCGGTGCATCGCCCAGGTGGCAGCCGAGCGCGTAGGAGGAATCCGTTGGATAGGCGGCCAGCCCGCCGCCGCGCACGATCTCCGCCGCGCGCCGGATCAGTCTCGGCTGCGGGTTGGTCGGGTGGACGGAGAAATACTGCGCCAAGAGGCTAGAACACCCAGTCGCGCCATACCGGCCGCAGCGAAGGGTCGAGCGCCGGGAGGCTGCCGAACTCGGCGCCCTCCTCCGGGCCGTGGAAATCCGAGCCGCGCGAGGCCGCGAACTGGTGCTTCGCCGCGAGCGCGCCGAACAGCCGCATCTGCTCGGGCGAATGGCTGCCGGTCACCACTTCGAGCGCCTCGCCGCCGGCCGCGCGGAACTCCGCGAGCAGTGCCTCCATCGCGCCGGCCGACAAGCCGTAGCGCCCGGGGTGCGCGAGCACGGCCTGGCCGCCGGCAGCGACGATCCATCCCACCGCATCGGCGAGCGCCGCCCATTGGTGCGGCACGTAGCCGGGTTTCCCGGGAACCAGGAAACGGCGAAACGCCTCGCGCAGGTCGGCGACCACGCCCGCTTCGGCGAGAAAGCGCGCAAAGTGGGTGCGCGCGATCATCCGCGGATTTTCCGCGTGACGCATCGCGCCCTCGAAGGCGCCCGCGATGCCGGCCTCTTCCAGCTCTCGCGCGATCTGCCGCGCGCGCTCGATTCTCCCGCCACGCACGCGCTCCAGTCCGGCGACCAGCGTTTCATTCGCGGGATCGATGCGCAACCCGACGATGTGGATGGTGCTGCCTCGCCAGGTGACCGAGATCTCTACCCCATCGATGAAGCGCATGCCCTCGGCTGCCGCCGCCTCGCGCGCTTCGTCGAGGCCGCCGAGCTGATCGTGGTCGGTGAGCGCCCAAACGTTGACGCCGCTGCGTGCAGCGCGGCGTGCGACCTCCGCGGGCGGCAGCGCACCGTCCGAGACGTTCGAGTGGCAGTGCAGGTCGATGTTCAAGCGAGCAGAAACTCCTCGATCAGGCGCGCGACCGCCTCGGGCTGGTCATGGTGCAGCATGTGGCCCGCCGCCTGCACCGTCGCGTAGCGCAGGTTGCGGAACGCGGCGCGCCGCTCGGCGTATTGATCGGTGCTCAAGCCGATGCGCTTGAGCGTCTCCGACTCGGCTGCGTCCACCCAAAGCACCGGCGCGGTGACCTGCGACCAGCAGGCGCGCGCCTCTTCGAACCGGTACAGCACCGGGTTCACGATCTTGTGAGCAGGATCCCCTCGCAGGAGGATGCGGCCGTCCGGCATCTCGCGGCCCCAATGCCGCGCCAGGAACTCCGCGCGCTCGCGCGCGAGGCGCGGGTTGTTCTTCTGCAGCCGGTCGGCGAGCGCGCTGAAGTCCGGATAAGGCCGGAAGCCGCTCCCCTGGTGCAGCTCCTCCAGCCACAGGCCGTAGCGTTGTGGGGCTTGATCCGGCTTCGTGGGCGCCATGCCGAACCCTTCCAGGTTCACCAGCCGCCGGACGCGCGCCGGGCGTACGCCGGCATACAGCGCGGCGACGTTGCCTCCCAGGCTGTGGCCGATCAGGTTGACCGGCATGTCGGGCTGGATTCTTTCCAGCAGCAAGTCGAGGTCGGCGACGTAGTCCGGAAACCAGTAGCAATCGGACTTGCCCCAGTCGGTCAGTCCGTAGCCGCGCCAGTCGGGGGCGTAGACGTCCCAATCCCGCTCCAGCGCATCCACCAGGAACTGAAACGAGGCGGACACGTCCATCCAGCCATGCAGCAGCACCATGCGGCGCGCGGCGTCGCCCGGCCAGCGCCGGATGTGATAGCGCAGGCCGCGCACGTCGTAGAAAAGGGATTCGCTCGTCTTCATCGTCTCAGCGGAACCGGAAGTCGACTTCGGGCCTGCGCCCGGACACGAGATCGGCAAGCGCGCGGCCGGACCCCGCGGCGAGCGTCCAACCCAGCGTGCCGTGCCCGGTGTTCAGGAACAGGTTCGGGTAGCGCGTGCGGCCAATGACCGGAACATTGGTCGGCGTGGCCGGCCGCAGACCCGCCCAGTATTGCACGTCCCGCGCGCCTGCAAGGGCCGGGAACAGCCGCCCGATGCGCTTGACGATCGCCTCGCAGCGCGCGACGTTGATCGACGTATCGTAGCCGGTCAACTCGGCAGTTCCCGCGCACCGCAGGCGGTCGCCGAGCCGCGACACCACAAGCTTGTGCGCCTCATCGGTCAGGCTCACCGTCGGTGCGCGTGCCGCCTGCTTCGGCGGCAGCGCGATCGTGATCGAGTATCCCTTGAGCGGATAGACCGGGATCGCGATGCCCAGCGGCCGGAGCATGCGCGGGCTGTAGCTTCCAAGGCTCACCACGAACGCGTCGGCTTCGAGACGCTGCCCCCCCGCGCGTGCCGCGACCACGCGACCGCTCGAGATCTCCAGGGCCTCCACCGCGGTGTCGCGCAAGAAGCGCACGCCTTGCGCCTGCGCGCGCTCCGCAAGCTTGACCGTGAACGCGTGCGCGTCGCCGGACTCGTCCTGCGGCGCGTAAACGCCGCCTGCCACCGGAACCTCGGACTCGCGCAATGCCGGCTCGATCGCCAGGCATTCCGCCGCCGACTTCACATCGCGCGCGATGCCGAGGCGGCGCATCTGCTCGGCGTGCGCCGCCAGGGCTTCGAAATCGGCCCGATCGGTGCAGAAATGCAGGATGCCTTTGCCGAGAAAGTCGTAGGCAATGCCCGTTTCCTCGCGCAGCGCGCCGAGGCTCTCGCGGCTGTAGCGGGCGAGCCCCGCGAGCTGGCGCGTGTGGCGCTCGAAGCGTCCCGGCAGGCACTCGAAGGCGAAGCGCAGGCCCCACAGCCACTGCTGCAGGTCCGCGCGCGGCCGGAACAGCATCGGCGCGTCCTCGCGCCCGAGCCACTTCAGCACCTTGGGTATGACAGAAGGCTTCGCCCAGGGCTCGGCGTGGCCTGCCGAGATCTGGCCGCCGTTGGCGAAGGAAGTCTCCATGCCCGCCTCCGGCTGCCGGTCCACGAGGGTCACCTCGTGACCCGCGCGCGCCAGGTACCAGGCGCCCGTCACGCCGATCACGCCTGCGCCGAGGACCACGACTCTCATGCCGGGACTCCAACCGGTATCATAGCGGCCCGCTCATGCCTCTCTATTCCATCGGCGACAAGCGCGTCGAGCTGCGCGGCGCCCACCACTACATCGCCCACGACGCGACGCTGGTCGGCGCCATCACGCTGGAGGCCGACGCCAACATCTGGTTCAAGGTGGTGATCCGCGCCGAGAACGACGTGGTGCACATCGGCGAGGCGACGAACGTGCAGGACGGCTCGGTGCTGCACGTCGATCCGGGATTCCCGCTGACGCTCGGCAACCGCGTCACCATCGGCCACAAGGTCATGCTGCACGGCTGCACGGTGGGCGAAGGCAGCCTGGTCGGCATCAACAGCGTGGTGATGAACGGCGCGCGCATCGGCAAGGGATCGCTCATCGGCGCGAACACGCTGATCCCGGAAGGCAAGGAAATTCCCGAAGGCGTGCTGGTCCTCGGCTCGCCCGGCAAGGTGGTGCGCGAGCTCAGGCCCGAGGAGCGCGAGAACCTCCTCAAGATCGCAGCCGGCTACGTCGAGCGCTCGCGCCTCTACAGGGCCAATTGCGCGAGCAGCAGTTGCCATCGGCGGCGCGATGAACGGCGGTCACAGCGTCCGTTCCATCGCGCCGGTGTAAACCGGCGCGGCAACGCCGCGTCCGCGTTTACGCTTACTTCGGCGCCATGCGGATGGCGCCGTCCAGGCGGATGGTCTCGCCGTTCAGCATTTCGTTCTCGATGATGGCGCGCGCCAGCTGCGCGTATTCCACCGGACGGCCGAGGCGCGAGCGGGAACGGCACCTGCTTGCCGAGCGACGTCCTGCACGTCCTTCGGCATGCCCAGCAGCATCGGCGTCTCGAAGATGCCGGGCGCGATGGTGCACACGCGGATGCCGTTGCGCGAAAGGTCGCGCGCGATCGGCAGCGTCATGCCGACGATCGCCGCCCTTGGAGGCCGAATAGGCGGCCTGGCCGATCTGCCCGTCGAACGCCGCGACCGAGGCGGTGTTGATGATCACGCCGCGCTCGCCGGCGGCGTTCGGGCCGGCCTTGGCCATCGCGTCGGCCGCCAGGCGGATCATGTTGAAAGAGCCGATCAGGTTGATGGTCACCACGCGCGTGAAGTGACCGAGGTTGTGCGGCCCCTCCTTGCCGATCGTGCGCTCGGCGGTGCCGATGCCGGCGCAGTTCACGAGCACGTGAACGCCGCCGAACGCCTTCACCGCGAGCTCCACCGCCGCCTTGCCGTCGGCCTCCGAGGTCACGTCGCACTTCGAGAAGCGCCCGCCCAATTCCTTGGCGAGCTTCTCGCCGGCCTCGACCTGCAGGTCGGCGATCACCACCTTGCCGCCGTTTTCCGCAGCCATGCGCGCGGTGGCCGCGCCCAAACCGGATGCGCCGCCGGTGATGAGGAAGACGCTATTCTTGATAAGCATATGTGGGCCTCGGTGCGTGAAGAGGCGCGATTATAATTCACGCCTTCCCCGATGCTGCACCTGCGCTTCGACCTCGCCTTCGAGGACCTCTACTCACGCGACGGGCTGGCGCGGCTGGATGCCGCGTTCCTGCAGTTTCTTGCAGAGGCCGATGCCGACGCTGCGCGACCGGCTGATGGCGGCCCGCGCCAGCGCCGCCCGCGGCGAAGGAGGAGTCCGATCTCCTGATCGCGCTCGCGCCGCACCTCGACGACTTCCTCGCGCGGCTGTTCGGCATCGAGGCCGAGGCGCAGGCGCTCGCCGCGCAGCACCACGAACTCGCCCCGCTCTACTCGGTGAAGCGGCTGTTCGTGCAGCGGCGCGCCCTGCACAAGGTCAAGCCGGAGGACGCTGACAGCCGCCGACGGGCTTCGCTTTCTCGCACGGAGCTCGACTTCGCGCGCCAGGTCACCGCAGTGGCAGAAGGACGAAGCGGCGAACGCCGACGCGCTCGAGCGCGCCGCGCGCTACGCCGCCTGGGCGACGACCACGCCGGAAGGCAAGGCGAAGCACCGAGGCCGGCGTGCTGTTCAAGGCGCCGCGCAAGCTCGATTTCATGCGCCTGGTACCGGTGCACACCGACACCGCGTCGCGGCTTCGCAGCGCGCACGCGCTCGAGCACCTGCGCCGGCGCGAGGGCTTCGCGCTCACCGACGCGGGCACCGACCTCGTCGGCGCGCTCGACGAGGCGAACTACTGCATCTGGTGCCACGAGCAGGGCAAGGACTCCTGCTCCAAGGGCCTGAAGGAGAAGGCGCCCGGCCGCGGGCTTCAAGAAGACCGTCGTTCGGCGTGCCGCTCGCCGGCTGCCCGCTCGAGGAGAAGATCTCCGAGTTCCACATGGTGAAGACGCGCGGCCAGCCGCTCGCCGCGCTCGGCGATCATCGCCGTCGACAACCCGATGGTGGCGGCGACCGGCCACCGCATCTGCAACGACTGCATGAAGTCCTGCATCTACCAGAAGCAGGACCCGGTCAACATCCCGCAGGCCGAGACGCGCACCCTGAAGGACGTGCTCGAGCTGCCCTGGGGCTTCGAGATCTACTCGCTGCTCACGCGCTGGAATCCGCTCGAACCTGCGCCGCCCGCTGCCGCGGCCGGATTCCGGCGCGCAAGGTGCTGGTGGTGGGGCTCGGGCCCGCCGGCTTCACGCTCGCGCACCACCTGATGAACGACGGCCACACCGTGGTCGGCATCGACGGCCTCAAGATCGAGCCGCTGCCCGCGGACTCTCCGGCGTGGACGCGCTCGGCCGGCGCGGCCTTCGCGCCGATCCGCGACATGCGACGCTGCACGAGCCGCTCGACGAGCCGCGTCATGGCGGGCTTCGGCGGCGTGGCCGAGTACGGCATCACGGTGCGCTGGGACAAGAACTTCCTGCAAGCTGATCCGGCTGCTGCTCGAGCGCCGCCGCCGAGTTCGCCATGTTCGGCGGCGTGCGCTTCGGCGGCACGCTCGACGCTCGACGACGCCTTCGCCGATGGGCTTCGACCACGTCGCGCTTTGCGCGGGCGCCGGCAAGCCCACGGTGCTCGACATCCCGAACGGCCTCGCGCGCGGCGTGCGCGCGGCCTCCGACTTCCTGATGGCGCTGCAGCTCACCGGCGCGGCCAAGCACGATTCGATCGCCAACCTGCAGTTGCGCCTGCCGGTGGTGGTGATCGGCGGCGGCCTCACCGCGATCGACACCGCGACCGAGTCGCTCGCCTACTACGTGGTGCAGGTGGAGAAGTTCCTCGCGCGCTACGAGACGCTCGCCAGGGAGATCGGCGAGGACGCGGTCCGCGACCACTGGGACGACGAGGAGCGCGAGATCGCCGAGGAGTTCCTCGCGCACGCACGCGCGATCCGCGGCGAGCGCGCGCCGCCGCGCGCGAGAGCCGCGCGCCGCACATCGTCGAGCTGCTGCAGCCACTGGGGCGGCGTCGACGATCGCCTACCGCCGCCGCCTGATCGACAGCCCCTCCTACACGCTGAACCACGAGGAAGTGGAGAAGGCGCTGGAGGAAGGCATCTGGTTCGCCGAAGGCCTCGCGCCCGGCTGCATCGAGGTGGACAACTACGGCGCCGCGCGCGGCATTCGGCTGCAAGCAGCGCCGAGCGGCAAGGAGCATTGGCTCCCGGCGCACACGGTGTTCGTCGCCGCCGGCACGCAGCCCAACACGGTGCTCGCGCGCGAGGAGGCGGAGCGCTTCGCGCTCGACGGCAAGTACTTCCGCGCCTGCGACGAGAACGGCGAGCCCGGTGAAGCCGCGAGCGCTGCGACCTCCAAGCCCGAGCGAGCCGCAGGTGCTGCTGCATCGCGCCATGCCGACGGCCGCTTCATGAGCTTCTTCGGCGACCTGCATCCCTCCTACTTCGGCAACGTGGTGAAGGCGATGGGCAGCGCGAAGCAGGGCTATCCCGGTGGTGTCGCGCGTGCTCGCCAGCGCGGGCGCCCGCGAGCCGCGCGAGCGATGTGCGTTCTTCGCCGAGCTGAACCGCGACAGCTGCGCGCGACGGTGCACGAGGTGCGAGCGCCTCACGCCGACCATCGTCGAAGTCGTGCTGCGCGCGCCGGTCGCCGCGCGCACGCTTCCATCCCGGCCAGTTCTACCGCCTGCAGAACTTCGAAGCCCTCGCGCTGCGCGTGCCGCGGCACCACGCTGCGATGGAAGGCCTCGCGCTGACCGGCGCCTGGGTGGACCGCGACAAGGGCCTGATTTCGATCATCGCGCTCGAGATGGGCGGCTCGGCCGACCTGCTGCGCGATGCTGCAGCCGGGCGAGCCCGTGATCCTGATGGGCCCGACCGGCACGCCGACCGAGATCCCGCGCGGCGAGACCGTGGTGCTGTGCGGCGGCGGCCTCGGCAACGCGGTGCTCTTCTCGATCGGCGCGCGTTCCGCGCCGCGGGCTCCAAGGTCCTCTACTTCGCCGGCTACAAGAAGATGCAGCGACCGCTACAAGGTCGAGGAGATCGAGAGCGCCGCCGACGTCGTCGTCTGGTGCTGCGACGAGGCGCCCGGCTTCACGCCGCGCCGGCCGCAGGACCGCAGCTTCGTCGGCAACATCGTCCAGGCCATGGACGCCTACGCCGCAGGGCGCGCTCGGCGCGCCCGCGATCCGGCTGGAGGACGCCGACCGCATCATCGCCATCGGCTCGGACCGCATGATGGCGGCGGTCGGCGCGCGCGCGGCACGACGTGCTCGCAGCAGCACCTGAAGCCGGGCCACGTCGCCATCGGCTCGATCAACTCGCCGATGCAGTGCATGATGAAGGAGATCTGCGCGCAGTGCCTGCAGCCGCACGTCGACCCGCAGACCGGCGAAGACGAGCTACGTCTTCTCCTGCTTCAACCAGGACCAGCCGCTCGACCAGGTGGACTTCAAGGTGCTGAACGACCGCCTGAAGCAGAATTCCCTTGCCGAGAAACTGACGGCGAAATGGCTCGGGCACTGCATGCCCGAGCTCAGAAAGCGGCGTACATTCGTCTAGCGCCCCCGACTGATCGTCGCTGTTCGACCAATTCGGCGAATCGCAGGGCGCGCTGTTCGCGCGCCGGACCGAGGACTTGCAAAAAAGCTCTCGCTTCAGCCTGGTGACGTTTTACATAGCCACTTTTTGCGGCCTGATTCTCCTGGGCCTGGTCTATTACCTGGTCTACAGGGACATCGCGGAGCGCAGGCAGGCGGAAGAGAAACTCCGGGTCGTCGCCACCCATGACCCGCTGACCGCACTCCCCAATCGCACCTTGCTCCATGAGCGTTTGTCGCACGCCCTTGCGAAAGCGCAGCGCTACGGCAGGCGACTGGCAGTCCTCTTCATAGACATGGACCGTTTTAAGAACGTCAACGACACCCTGGGCCACGAGGCAGGCGACAAGCTGCTGCAGGTTGCGGCGCAGCGGATCTCAGATTGCGTGCGGGAGACAGATACGATAGCCCGCCAGGGAGGCGACGAATTCGTGGTGCTGATGGACGAGATCTCCGATCTCGAACCGGTTGCCGGCGTGTCGCAAAGAATTCTCGACGCCATGGCGAAGACCTTCATCGTGGACGGGCGGGAACTTTTGCTTACCGCCAGCATCGGCATCAGTGTCTACCCGGAAGACGGCAGGACCCTGCTGAAAAACGCGGATATCGCCATGTATCGCGCCAAGGAGAAGGGAAAGAACAACTATCAGTTCTACTCGACGCAGATCGACAACTATTCAGAGGAGCGCCTGTCGCTGGAGTCCGACCTGCGCCGCGCGCTCGAACGCGACGAATTCACGCTGCACTATCAGCCCAAGGTGGACATCGTCAGCGGCCAAATCACCGGCATGGAGGCGCTGCTGCGCTGGCAGCATCCGGAACTGGGTTGGATCTCACCGGCCCGGTTTATCCCGCTAGCGGAGGAGAACGGCCTCATCCTGCAGATTGGAGCCTGGGTACTCAAGACCGCCTGCGCCCAGAACCGGGCATGGCAGAAACAAGGTCTGCGGCGCCTGCGCGTCGCGGTCAACCTATCGGCCCGCCAGTTCTCGGATCTCCCATAAGCGTTGCCGGTGGCCCAAATTCCGTGGCCCTGGAGCCCTCCGGAAGATATGCCTATGTCGCCAATCTCCTTGCCAGCACGATCTCCGTACTCGACATCGACGCCAATACGGGCCTGCTTTCGCCGAACGGCGACACGGCTCTCCCTGCGAACTCGGGCCCACGATCGCTCATCGTCGATCCCTCGGGCAAGTTTGTTTATGTGACCCTGTCCTCCAGTAACCAAGTAGCAGCATTCAGGATCGAGCCGGCGACCGGTGGCCTTACAGCGTGAGCGGATCACCCTTTGAGACGGGGTTGAACCCCCAAGGCGTGATCGCGACCGGGCCTATCCAATAGCTGCCCGTCGGGGCGAGAACTTAGCTGCGGCTGCAAAAGCGGGCAGCATAGCCATGCCCGCCTACGCCCGACCCGCCCGAGTAGAGGAAGCGCTAAAGATGCTCGCACGGGGCAGTCGCACGGTGCTCGCGGGCGGCACCGACTTCTATCCGGCACGCGTCGGGCGCACCCTGGATGGGAACATCCTCGATATCAGTGCGATCCGCGCGTTGCGCGGTATCGCCGAGCGCCGCGGCCACTGGCGCATCGGCGCTGCCACGACCTGGTCCGAGATCATCGAAGCAAAGCTGCCTCCCCTGTTCGACGGGCTGAAACTGGCAGCTCGCGAAGTCGGCGGCGTGCAGATCCAGAATACGGGGTCCGTCGCTGGCAATCTGTGCAACGCCTCCCCCGCCGCGGACGGCGTCCCGGCACTGCTGGCCCTGGACGCTACGGTGGAGCTGGGCAGCACTAGGGGCGTGCGCCAGCTGCCGCTGCACGAATTCATCCTCGGCCCGCGCAGAACCGCGCTGCGCCCGGGCGAGCTGGTGACCGCTGTGCTGGTGCCCAAGCCGCACACGGCCGCCGCCAGCCATTTCCTGAAGCTCGGCGCGCGCAAGTACCTGGTGATCTCGATCGTCATGGCGAGCGCCGTGATCGAGCACCGCTCGGGCAAGGTGGTCAACGCCCGCGTCGCCGTCGGTTCCTGCTCGCCGGTCGCGCTGCGCCTTCCCGCGCTCGAAGCGCAACTGAAAGGCAGGCGCTTCGACGCTTCGCTCGCCGATTGGGTCAATCCCGCGCAATTGGCCTTGTTGGAACCGATCGCCGATGTCCGGGCGAGCGCCGAATATCGCAAGCAGGCCGCGCTGGAATTGGTGCGGCGCCTGCTGCGGGAGATCGCATGAACCGCCCGCGCGCCGAGTTCCTCGCCGGCACCGAAACCACGGAGTTCACGCTCAACGGTCGCAAGGTGGCGAGCCGCGCGCCGCGCGTGGCGCGCCTTGCCGACGTGCTGCGCGACGAGCTCGGGCTGACGGGCACCAAGATCGGCTGCAACGCGGGCGATTGCGGCGCGTGCACCGTGCTGCTCGACGGCCGGCAGGTGTGCGCCTGCCTCACGCCGCTCGGGCAGGCGGAAGGCCGCAGCGTCACCACCGTGGAAGGCCTGGCGCGCAACGGCCGGCTCGCGACGCTGCAGGTCGCCTTCCAGAACCACGGCGCCGCGCAATGCGGCATCTGCACCCCGGGCATGCTGATGGCGGCGGCCGACCTTCTCGCGCGCAATCGCAGGCCGAAGGCGGACGAGGTCAAGGATGCGCTCGCCGGCGTGCTGTGCCGCTGCACCGGCTACCAGAAGATCATCGAGGCTGTGCTCGACGTCGCCAACCTGCCGGTGCTCGCCCCCTCGCCCCCCGCGGGCAAGGCGCTAGGCGCGCGCGCCGGCAAGGTGGACGGCATCGCCAAACTGACGGGCGCAGAGAAGTACGGCGCGGACGCGATACCCGCCGACGCGCTGTGGCTGCGCGTCATCCGCTCGCCGCACCATCGCGCGCGCTTCCGGCTGGGAGAGCTCGAGGCCTATGTAAAGGCAGGCGAAGGTCTTGTCCGCGTCCTCACGGCGCGCGACGTCCCCTCGAACGGCTTCGGCATCTATCCCCACATCAAGGACCAGCCGGTGCTCGCCGACGGCGAAGCGCGCTTTCGCGGCGAGGCGGTCGCCGCGGTGATCGGTACGCGCGCGGCGATCGAAGCGCTCGACGAAGCGACGTTTCCCGTCGCGTGGGAGCCGCTGCCCCCGGTCCTCGGCCTCGACGCGGCAATGGCCGAGGGCGCGCCGCTCGTGCAAGCGGACAAGCCCGGCAACCTGCTGCTCGACGGCGGCGTGCGGCGCGGCAACGTCGCATCGGGGTTCGCCGAATGCGCGGCCATCGCCGAGGGCACCTTCGAGACCGCGTTCGTTGAGCACGCCTATATCGAGCCCGAGGCCGGCTGGGCGCGCGTCGTGAACGGGCGGATCGAAGTGCACGTGACGACGCAGACGCCCTACATGGATCGCGACGAAGTGGCGATCGTCCTGCGACGCGACCCCGGCGCGGTGCGCATCGTGCCGACGGCTTGCGGCGGCGGCTTCGGCGGCAAGCTCGACGTTTCCGTGCAGCCGCTCGTCGCGCTAGGTGCAGTGCTCACCGGGCGGCCGGTCGCCTGCGTGTACCACCGCCCCGAGAGCATGGCTTCCACCACGAAGCGGCATCCGGCGCGCATCCATGCGCGCTTCGGCTGCGACGCGCAGGGCGTGCTCAAGGCGGTCGAAGTCGATGCGCTCTTCGATACCGGCGCCTATGCGAGCTGGGGGCCCACGGTGGCGACGCGCGTGCCGATCCACGCCACCGGCCCGTACGCCGTGCGCAATGTGCGCACGCGCGGCCGCGCCTTCTTCACCCATTGCCATCCTTCGGGCGCCTTCCGCGGCTTCGGCGTGCCGCAGGGCGCCATCGCGCACGAGGCGATGATGGACGCGCTCGCGGACAAGGTCGGCATGGACCGGCTCGAGTTCCGCCGCGTAAACGCCCTCAAGGCGGGCGACACGACTGCGACCGGCCAGCGGCTGGAGCATTCGGCGGGCCTCGCCCAGTGCCTCGACCGCCTGCGGCCCGCATGGCAGCGCCTGCGCGCGGATGCGGAGGCGTTCAACGCGAAGGCGAAGACGCGCGCCAGCCCGCTGCGACGCGGCGTGGGCGTGGGCTGCATGTGGTACGGCATCGGCAACACGGCGCTTGCCAACCCGTCTACGCTGCGCATCGTGCTGTCCGCGCAGGGCCGGCTCGTGTTCTACAACGGCGCCGTGGACATCGGCCAGGGCTCCAACACGACCCTGACGCAGGTCGCGGCGGACGCGCTCGGGCTGCCCATGTCGCGCTTCGAGCTGGTGATGGGCGACACCGATCGCACGGCGGACGCCGGCAAGACCTCCGCCTCGCGCCAGGCGTTCATCTCGGGCAAGGCGGCCGAGCTCGCCGGGCTCGACCTGCGCCGGCGCATTTTCGCCGCCGCGGGCGCGCCGCCGGAGGCGTTCCTGGATCGTGGCTTCCGGCTGCAGCTCGACCGGCACTTCGTCGTGTTCCGCAAGAGCGGCATCACGCACCGGCTGGACCTTTCGCGCCTCCCGCGCGATCCGAGCGGCGATGTGCTCGCGGGCGAAGGGCGGTTCGATCCGCCCACGATGCCGCTCGATGCCAACGGCCAAGGCAGACCCTATGCCACCTACGCCTTCGCCGCGCAAGTTGCGCTGGTGGAGGTGGACGAGGCGCTCGGCACGGTGAAGGTGCTGCACCTCGTCGCCGCGCACGATGTCGGCAAGGCCCTGAATCCGATCCAGGTCGAAGGGCAGATCCAGGGTGGCGCGGTGCAGGGCCTCGGGCTCGCGCTGATGGAAGAGTACGTACCCGGGAAGACCGAGAACCTGCACGACTACCTGATCCCCACGATCGGCGATGTGCCGCGCATGGATTGCATCCTGGTCGAGGATCCCGAGCCGCTCGGGCCTTCGGGCGCGAAAGGCGTGGGCGAGCCCGGCTTGATTCCCACGGCGCCGGCGATCCTCGGCGCAATCGACCATGCGACCGGCGTGCGCATGCGCCAGGTTCCCGTCCTGCCCCACCGCCTGAAAGCTGAACTCGATGCGAGACCCGGAAGACGCGCCTGAAAGCACTGCCCCGCTGACCGGCGACGTGATCCGCTGCGACGCCTGCCCGGTGCTGTGCCGCATCCGCAAAGGGCAGGCCGGCGCCTGCGACCGCTACGCCAACCACGACGGCAAGCTGGTGCGCCTCGATCCGCTGTTGGTGCTCGAGCGCGGCGGCAAGGCAGTGCCCTTCCTCGAGCCCGGCAAGCCCTGGGACGGCAAGCTCGTCGCCCCGTTCGTCACCGGCGTCGGCGCGACCACCACCTACCCTGACTACAAGCCGGCGCCTTTCATCGTCTCGTCGAAAGTCGAAGGCGTGGACATGGTGACGGTGGTGACCGAAGGCATCTTCAGCTACTGCGGATTGAAGGTGAAGATCGACACCGACCGCTACCTCGGTCCCGAGCAGGCGGCCGTGCGCGTGGCGGGCGAGCAGATCGGCCACGTCACCACTGCCGAGTACGGCTCGCAGATGCTGTCCCTGGGTGGCGTGCACCACCTGACCGGCGGCTCGAAGAAGGAAGGCAACGTCACCTGCGATGCGATGCTCAAGCTCTCCAACAAGGAGGCCGTCGAGGTCAAGATCGACGGCGGCTCTACGGTGCTGCTCCAGGCGGGTGCCGCGCCGGTCGTCAATGGCGAGCGCGAGGAGCGCATGCGCGTGGGCTGCGGCTCGGCGACCATCGGCATCTTCGCGCAGCAGTGGCAGGGGCATTGCGACGAAGTGATCGTGGTGGACGATCACATCACCGGCGTGCTGACCGAGCACCAGGCCGGGCGCTTCCTCGACATGCGCCCCGCCGGGATTCGCGTGCGCGGGCGCAAGTCCACGCCGGGGCGCTACTTCAAGGTAGCGGAGCCTGGCCTGGGTTGGGGCGGCACCGACATTACCGAACCCCTCTCCATCATCGAGAAGATCGACCCGAAGACCGCCTGGCCTGGCATGCGCCTGTTGATGGTGTCCACGACGGGCGAGGACGCGGAGTGGTTCGTGCTGGACGAGAGCCTGAAGCCGCAGAAGGCGCCGATGCCCGCAGCGGTACGCAAGGTGGTGGAGCGCATCGCGGAGAACTGCGAGCCCGCCTTGTGCAGCGTGCTCTTCATGGGAGGCGCGGGCGGCAGCCTGCGCGCCGGCGTTACCGAAAATCCCGTGCGCCTCACGCGCTCGGTGAAGGACCTGATCACGCGCGTCACCTGCGGTGGCGCGCCGGTCTACGTCTGGCCGGGCGGCGGCATCACCGTGATGGTGGATGTGCTCGCCATGCCGGACAAGTCGTTCGGCTACGTGCCCACGCCAGCGCTTGTCCTGCCAATCGAGTTCACGCTGCCGCTCGCGCAGTACGCCGCCATCGGTGGCCACATGAAGAACGTGGTGAGCGTGCAGCAGGTCCTGGAGAACGCGCGATGGCGCACCGCCTGAGCGACGGCCGGCTGCATTTGCAGCATGGCCCGATCGACCTCGTCATCCTCGGGACGGAAGACGAGTACGAGCGCGCCGCAAGGCGCTTTGGCACCGTCCTGGAGGAACTGGTGCAGGAACTGGCGCTCCTGCGCACTCCGGTCGGCGACGCCTATCCCCTCGCCCGCGGGCAAGTTGCGCGGCGCATGGTCGCGGCCGTCTGGCCGCACCGCGCGGTGTTCATCACGCCGATGGCGGCGGTGGCCGGCGCGGTGGCGGACGAGATCCTCGAGGCCATGCAGCCCTCGGGCAAGGCTTACGTCAATAACGGCGGCGACATCGCGGTGCACCTGCCGCGCGGCGAGACTTTCGACGCGGGCATCGTCAACGACCCGCAGCGCCCGATGGTCGACGCCACGATCCGGCTGGAGGAACCTTGCGGCGTGGCCACCTCGGGCTGGCGCGGGCGCTCGCAGTCGCTCGGTATCGCCGATGCGGTCACCGTCATTGCCTGCAGTGGCGCCGCAGCTGACGCGGCTGCGACGATGATCGCCAATGCGGTGAACGCCGAGCATCCAGCCATCCGGCGGCTTCCGGCACGCGCCGTGAAAGAGGACAGCGACCTCGGCGAGATGCCGGTCACGGTGGAAGTCGGTCCCCTGCCCCCTGATGTCGTGCGCGCAGCTCTAGCGGCGGGCGCCAAGGTGGCGGCCGCGATCCATGCGCGAGGATTGATCCAGGCTGCCTATCTCGCGCTGCAGAATCAAACTACAGCAGTAGTCCCTGAAGTACACTTTCCCTCACAGCGGAGGTCACCATGAAGCGCAGATCGTTCCTGTTTGCGGCAGCGGGCTTCGGATTGATGGGTGCCGGCGCCTGGGCGGCGCCGGCGCAGAAGATCGGCGACACGCGACGTGTTCGTGGTGGTCGACGTGCAGAACTGCTTCACCCCGGGCGGCTCGCTCGCGGTGAAGGAAGGCGATGTGATCGTGCCCCTGATCAACCGCATCGCGAAGCAGTTCAAGCACGTGGTGATCACGCAGGACTGGCATACGGCAGACCACATCTCCTTCGCCTCGCAGCACGCCGGCAAGAAGCCGTTCGAGACGATCAAGCTCGGCTACGGCACCCAGGTGCTGTGGCCGGACCACTGCGTGCAGGGCACTGACGGCGCTGCGCTGCACAAGGACCTCAACATTCCGCATGCCGAGCTGATCATCCGCAAGGGCTACCGGCGCGAAGTGGACAGCTATTCCGCCTTCCTCGAGGCCGACAAGAAGACCCAGACCGGGCTGGGCGGCTATCTCAAGCAGCGCGGCCTCAAGCGCGTGTACTTCGCCGGCCTCGCCACGGACTTTTGCGTGGGCTGGAGCGCGCTCGACGCGCGCAAGCAGGGCTTCGAAGCGCTGGTGATCGAGGACGCCTGCCGCGGCATCGACGTGCAGGGCTCGCTCGCCAAGGCCTGGGCGGCGATGCAGGTGGCCGGCGTGAAGCGCATCCAATCCACCGACGTGATCTAGGGAGACGCAATGAAGCTCAGACTGGCATTGGCAGCGGCGGCGGCGGCGCTCGCCGCCTTCGGCGCGCAGGCGCAGACCATCAGGATCGGCGAGCTGAACAGCTACAAGGTGTTTCCCGCCTTCCTCGACCCGTACAAGAAGGGCTGGGAGCTGGCGCTGGAGGAAATCAACAAGGCGGGCGGCGTGAACGGCCGCAAGCTGGAGGTGATCTCGCGCGACGACAACGGCAACCCGGGCGACGCGGTGCGCGTGGCCGAGGAACTGCTGTCGCGCGAGAACGCGAGCGTGCTCATGGGCACCTTCGCTTCGCACATCGGCCTCGCCGTCTCCAACCTCGCCAACCAGAGGAAAGTGGTGTTCATCGCCGCCGAGCCGCTCACCGACAAGATCGTGTGGGAGAACGGCAACCGCTACACGTTCCGCCTGCGCCCCTCGACCTACATGCAGGTGGCGATGCTGGTGCCGGAAGCCGCCAAGCTCAAGAAGCAACGCTGGGCCATCGTCTATCCGAACTACGAATACGGCCAGTCGGCCACCGCCTCCTTCAAGAAGCTGCTCTCGAAAGCGCAGCCCGGCGCGCAGTTCATCGCCGAGCAGGCGCCCGCGCTGGGCAAGATCGAGGCCGGCTCGGTGGTGCAGGCGCTGATGGACGCCAAGCCCGATGCGATCTTCAGCTCGCTTTTCGGCGCCGACCTGCAGAAATTCGTGCGCGAGGGCAACACGCGCGGCCTGTTCAAGAACGTGGCGGTGTTCAACCTCCTGGCGGGCGAGCCCGAGTATCTCGACCCCCTCAAGGACGAGACGCCGGAAGGCTGGTGGGTCACGGGCTATCCCTGGGC
Organism: uncultured beta proteobacterium; assembly: GCA_963719995.1. GTDB lineage: Bacteria > Pseudomonadota > Gammaproteobacteria > Burkholderiales > SG8-39 > JAABQT01. The sequence continues at coordinate 422,362 of CAVRDW010000001.1, forward strand.
CGAGATCAAGACGCCCGCGCACCAGAAGTTCCTCGCCGCCTACCGGGCGAAGTGGAAGGACTACCCGCGCCTGGGCTCGGTGGTGGGCTACTCGACGATGTATACGGTCGCCAACGCGGTGAAGAAGGCCGGCGGCACCGATCCGGAGAAACTGATCGCGGCGCTGAAAGGCCTGGAAATGGACACGCCGATCGGGCCGATCGTCTACCGCGCGGTGGATCACCAGTCCACCATGGGCGCCTACGTAGGGCAACTGGCGAAGAAGAAGGGCGTCGGCACCATGGTCAACTGGCGCTTCGCCGACGGCGCGAATTACCTGCCGCCGTTCGAGGAAGTGCGCGCGATGCGCAAGGACTGAAATCCGCGCTGGACCAAACAGAAAGGGGGGCACACCCCCTTTTTTTGTTGGCATGACCGCCTCCTCGATCCTGATCCAGTTCCTCAACGGCCTGGCGAGCGCCTCGTCGCTGTTCCTGGTCGCCGCCGGACTGTCGCTGATTTTCGGCGTGACGCGCATCGTCAATTTCGCGCACGGGTCGCTCTTCATGCTGGGCATGTACCTGGCGGTCGCGCTCGCGCCGATGCTCGGCTTCTGGCTGAGCGTGCCGCTGGCGGCGCTTGCGGTGGCCGCGTTCGGCGCCCTCGTGGAAGCGCTGCTGTTGCGCCGGCTGTACGGCGCACCCGAGCTGCTGCAGCTCCTTGCCACCTTCGCGCTGGTCCTGGTGATCAAGGATTTCACGCTGTGGGCCTGGGGGCCGGAGGACATCCTCGGGCCGCGCGCGCCGGGGCTCGCCGGTGCCGTCACCATCGCCGGCCGGCAGTTCCCGGAGTACGACCTGTTCCTGATCCTCTTCGGTCCCCTGGTGCTGGGCGCGCTGTGGTTCCTGCTCACGCGCACGCGCTGGGGCACGCTGGTGCGCGCGGCCACCCAGGACCGCGAAATGGCCGGCGCGCTGGGCGTCAACCAGAGATGGCTCTTCACCAGCGTGTTCGCGCTTGGCGCGCTGCTCGCCGGGCTGGGCGGCGCGGTGCAGATCCCGCGCGAGCCGGCAACGCTGTTCATCGACCTGCAGATCATCTCCGACGCCTTCGTGGTGGTGGTGGTGGGCGGCCTGGGCTCGATCCCCGGCGCGTTCCTCGCCGCGCTGCTGATCGCCGAGATCAAGTCGTTCTGCATCGGCCTGGGCTACTCGAAGATCACGCTGGTGGTGGAGTTCATCGTCATGGCGGTGGTGCTGGTGATCCGGCCCTGGGGACTTCTCGGCAGGATGCCGGCGCAGTCACGCGGCGCGGGCGCGCTGGAGCCGCCGCTGGTCCTGCCCTCGCGCACACTGCTCGCCGCGCTCGCCGCGGTCGCCTTCGGCTTGGCGTTGGTGCCGGTGGTGCAGACGGGCTACACGCTGGTGCTGCTCACCGACATGCTGTTGTTCGCGCTCTTCGCGGTGAGCCTGCACTTCATCATGGGGCCGGGCGGACTGCATTCCTTCGGCCATGCAGCCTATTTCGGCCTGGGTGCCTACGGGGCAGGCCTGCTCGTGCACAAGGGCGGCGTGCCGATGGAAGCGGCGCTCGCGGCGGCGCCCTGGCTGGCCGCGCTCGGCGCGCTCGTCTTCGGCTGGTTCTGCGTGCGGCTCTCGGGCGTGTACCTCGCCATGCTCACTTTGGCCTTTGCGCAGATCGCCTGGTCGGTGATCTTCCAGTGGGACGCCTTCACCGGCGGCTCCAACGGCATCGTCGGCATCTGGCCCGCAGCCTGGCTGTCCAGCAAGACCGCCTATTACTACCTCACGCTCGCCGCCTGCCTCGGCGGGATCGCGCTGCTATGGCGCATCCTGTACTCGCCGTTCGGCTATGCGGTGCGCGCCGGCCGCGATTCGCCGCTGCGGGCGGACGCCATCGGCATCGACGTGCGCGCGCTGCAATGGGCGGCATTCACCTTCGCAGGACTGTTCGCGGGCCTCGCCGGCGCCCTGTTCGCGTTCTCCAAGGGCTCCATTTCTCCCGAGGCGCTGTCGGTGACGCGTTCCGTGGACGGCCTGGTGATGGTGCTGCTCGGCGGCATCCAGACGCTCACCGGGCCGCTATGGGGCGCGGCGCTGTTCATCTGGATGCAGGACGCGGTGGCGCGCGGCATCGACTACTGGCGCGCGGTGATCGGCGGCGTGATCCTGCTGCTGGTGCTCGCGTTCCCGCAGGGCGTGACCGGATTCCTGCGCGAGAGGTTCGCCCGATGACGGTGCTCGCGGTGCGCGGTCTGTCGAAGGCCTACGGCGGCGTGCAGGCGGTGCGCGAGGTGAGCTTTTCGGTCGCCGCGGGCGAGCTGCTGGCGATGATCGGGCCGAACGGCGCCGGCAAGACCACTTGCTTCAACATGCTGAACGGCCAGGTCGCGCCCGATGCCGGCACGATCCAGTTCGAGGGCAGGAGCCTCGCCGGCCTCGCGCCGCGCAGCATCTGGCGGCTGGGCGTCGGTCGCACCTTCCAGATCACCGCCACTTTCGGCTCGATGTCGGTGCGCGAGAACGTGCAGATGGCCCTGCTCTCGCATCACCGGCGCCTGTGGTCGCTCGCCTCGCTCGCCACGCGCTCCCATGTGGACGAAGCAAACGCGCTGCTCGCACGCGTCGGCATGCTCGAGCAGGCCGAGCGCCCGTGCGCGGTGCTCGCCTACGGCGACCTGAAGCGCGTCGAGCTCGCCGTGGCGCTCGCCAGCCAGCCGCGCCTGCTGCTGATGGACGAGCCCACCGCCGGCATGGCGCCGCGCGAGCGCAACGAGCTGATGCGGCTCGCCGGCGAACTCGCCAAGAGCGGCGGCATCGCGGTGCTGTTCACCGAGCACGACATGGACGTGGTGTTCACGCATGCCGATCGCGTCATCGTGCTCTCCGGCGGCGAGTTGATCGCCGAGGGCAGGCCCGAGGCGGTGCGCGCGGACGCGCGGGTGCGCGAGGTGTACCTGGGGAGCGGCCATGCTTGAGGTTTCCGGGCTGAATGCCGCCTACGGCCGCGCGCGCGTGCTGTTCGACCTGCAATTGCAGGCGCGCCCGGGCGAGGTTTCGGTGCTCCTGGGCAGGAACGGGGCGGGGAAATCCACTACGCTGAAGTCGATCATGGGCCTGTTGCGGGCGCAGGCCGGCGAGATCCGCTTCGATGGCCGCAGGATCGACCGGCTGCAGCCCTACCAGATCGCGCGCCTTGGCCTGGGTTACGTGCCGGAGGACCGTCGCATCTTCACCGACCTCACGGTGGCGGAGAACCTCGAAGTCGGCCGCCAGCCGCCGCGCGATGGCGCACCGCGTTGGACGCCCGCGAAGCTCTACGAGCTGTTCCCGAACCTCGGCCGCATGCCGCAGCGCCTCGGCGGGCGCATGTCGGGCGGCGAGCAGCAGATGCTCACCATCGCGCGCACGCTGATGGGCAACCCGAGCGCGATCCTGCTGGACGAGCCCTCCGAGGGGCTCGCGCCCGTGATCGTGGAGCAGATGGCGCGCACCATCCGCGAACTGAAGACGCAGGGACTGACCTTGCTCCTTTGCGAGCAGAATCTGCATTTCGCGCGCCAGGTCGCCGATCGCGCCTACGTCATCGAGAAAGGCCACGTGCGCCGCGCCGGCACGCTCGATGAGATCGAAGAGGAGTACCAGCAGGTATGAGCTGGATCGCGGGCATCGACGTCGGCGGCACCTTCACCGACCTGATCGCGCTGGACACGGCGAGCGGCGCGGTGCGCCTGGCCAAGGTGCCGACCACGCCGGAGAACCAGGCTTACGGCGTGCTCGCGGCGCTGGAGGAGGTGAAGCTCGCGCTCGGGGAGCTGGCGCTCATCGTGCACGGCACCACCACCACCACCAACGCGCTGCTGGAAAGGAAGCTGGCGAAGACCGGCCTCATCACCACCCGGGGATTTCGCGACGTGCTGGAGCTCGGCCGCCGCACGCGGCCGCGGCCCTACGGCCTCACCGGCTGGTTCGAGCCGCTGATCCCGCGCGAGCTGCGCCTCGAGGTGCCCGAGCGCATGGACGCCGAGGGGCTGCCGGTGATTCCGCTGGACGAGGCAGCGGTACGCGACGCGGTGCGCCGGCTCATCGACGCGGACTGCGAATCGCTGGTGATCCACTTCCTGCACAGCTACATCAACCCCGCGCACGAGCGGCGCGCGCTCGAGATCGCGCGCGAATCCTGGCCGAACCGCTACGTCACCGCGGGCCACACCCTGCTCTCGGAGTACCGCGAGTACGAGCGCGGCGTCACCGCCGCGGTCAACGCCAGCGTGCAGCCGATCCTCGACCGCTACCTCGAGCGCCTGCGCACCGAGCTCAAGCGCCGCGGCTTCACCAAGGAACTGCTGGTGATGCAAGGCAACGGCGGCACCGTTTCCTCGACGATCGTGGCCGAGGGAGCCGCCAACACGGTGATGTCGGGCCCCGCCTCCGGCGTGATCGCCGCCGCCTACACCGCCTCTGCCGCAGGCTTTCCCAACGCCATCACCTACGACATGGGCGGCACCTCCACCGACGTGGGCCTGATCCGCGACGGCGTGCCGGAAGTGTCTTCGGAACTCGAGCTCGAATACGCCATGCCGGTCCACGTGCCGATGGTGGACGTGCACACCATCGGCGCGGGGGGCGGTTCCATCGCCTTCATCGGCGAGGACGGCATGCTGCGCGTCGGCCCGAAAAGCGCCGGCGCCCACCCGGGCCCGATCTGCTATGGCCGCGGCGGCACCGAGCCGACCATCACCGACGCCAACCTGATCCTCGGCCGGCTGAACCCCGCAGCCCTGCTCGGCGTGAAGGGCGCCGCCGACATGGACAAGATCAAGCGCCTGATGCTGGAGAAGATCGGCAAGCCGCTGGGCCTCGACGCGAGCGAAGCCGCGGCCGCCATCGTGCGCATCGCCAACGACAAGATGGCAGGCGCCGTGCGCATGGTGTCGCTTGCCCGCGGCCACGACCCGCGCGACTTCGTCCTGTTTGCCTTCGGCGGCGCCGGGCCCCTGCATGCGGCGGCCATGGCCAAGGAACTGGGCATCCCGAAGCTGCTGGTCCCCGCACGGCCGGGAATTACGAATGCCTTGGGCTGTGTCGTGGCCGACCTCAGACACGACTTCGTGAATACTGTGAATAAACAGGTACAAGATATTGATATAGATGTTATTTCATCGATCATTAACAGGCAGATCGAGACCGGGAAAGAGCTGCTGGAACGCGAAGGCGTCGCGATCGAAGGCCTGCGCCTGCTGCACACCGCGGACATGCAGTTCCAGGGCCAGACCCACATGCTCAGCGTCGCCCTCCCCGGCCCCAAAGTCTCCCGCGAGCAGCTCCAGCAGTTGTTCGAGAAAGCCTACTGGACCCGCTTCGAGGTGGAGCTGCCTGAAATCCGCGCCATGCTGGTGAACGTCCACACCGCCGTCATCGGCCTGCGCCCCCGCCTCGACCTTGCAGTTCTATCCGATCGCGGCGCGGCGTCCGCGCCGCGAAACCGGTCGGTGTGGATGGAGGGCGGCTTCCGCCAGACGCCGGTCTACCAGCGTGCGTCGCTTCCCGCGCATCTGGTTGGACCGGCAATTGTTGAACAACTCGACTGCACCACCGTCCTGGAACCGGGCAACAAGCTCACCATCGACAAACTGGGTAACCTCCTCATCTCGATATGAACCGCGGCCTGCTCCTGACCATGACCGAGCCTCCTCCGCGCCTCGAGGAGGAGTTCAACGCCTGGTACGACGACGAGCACATGGCGGAACGCCTCGCGGTGCCCGGCTTCCGCTCGGCGCGCCGCTGGGTCGCCGACTGCAAGCCGGGCGAAGGCAAGTACCTCGCGACCTACGAGCTGGATTCGCCGGGAGTGCTGACCTCAGCCGTGTACCTGGCAAGGCTGAACAACCCCACGCCATGGTCGAAGCGCAGCCTGAAGCACTGCGTGGTGTTCCGCCGCTGGGCTTGCGAGCAGGTCCATCCGGGCATGGTCGATCCCGACCCGCGAACGCGTGCACTGCTCTTCTGCGCGGGCGACGCGCCTTACGAAAAGACGGTCGCGGGCGCCTTGCAGGCGCGCCGCTTCATGGACCCGCAAGGCAAACCGCGCCACGTGACGCTCGTGGAGCTTGCCGCGCCCGTCACGCTGCCGCGCGATGCCGGCTGGGAGTTTCGCCTGTACCGTGCCTATCCCTGAACTCCCCATGAGCCCGATGGCGAAATCGGCGGGCGCCGCGCTCGATCCGATCACGCTGAGCGTGATCCAGAACGGCCTGCAGCAGGTCTGCAACGAGATGGACCTTGCTTTCTGTCGCTCGGCGTTCAGCCCCGTGATCTCGGAAGGCATGGATCGCTCCGATGGCATCTACGCGCGCGACGACGGCGCGCTCATCGCCCAGGGCGAGCTTGGCCTGCCGGTCTTCGTCGGCACCATGCAGGACTCGGCGCGCGCCGTCATCGAGCGCGTGCGCGCGAACGGCTGGTCGGTGGACGCGGGCGACGTGTTCATCGTGAACGACCCCTACCTTGGCGGCACACACCTCATGGACGTGCGCTTCGTCAAGCCGTTCTTCTACCGCGGCGCCCTGTGGTGCTGGCTCGCCAACACCGGGCACTGGCCGGACATCGGCGGCATGGTGCCCGGCGGCTTCTCGGCCAACGCGACCGAGGTCGAACAGGAAGGCCTGCGCCTGCCGCCCGTGAAGCTGTTCAAGAAGGGGAAGATGGATGCCGAGATCCTGTCCATCATCCTTTCGAACATCCGCATCGCGGACCAGAGGATCGGCGACATCAAGGCGCAGGCCGCCGCCCTCACGGTCGGCGAGAAGCGCCTCACGGCCCTGCTCGAGCGCTACGGCGCAGGCACCGTGGAAGACGCGATCGCCGAACTGCGCGTGCGCGCCGAGCAGCAGATGCGCGCCAAGATCGCCACCATCCCGCAGGGCAAATACTCGGGGCATGCGATCGTGGATTCCGACGGCGTGGTGAACGAGCCCCTGCACATCCGCGTGACGGTGACGCGCACGCCGGACAACGACCTGCTCTTCGATCTCTCGCAGTCCTCGCCACCCTGCAAGGGCCCAATGAACTCGGTGATCGCCACCACGCGCAGCTCGGTGTACCTGGCGATCAAGCACATCTTTCCCGACGTGCCGATCAATGCCGGCACGTTCGCGCCGCTGAAGGTCGCCGAGCCCGAAGGCACCTTCCTCTACGCGCGCTATCCGCGGCCGGTGTCGGGCTGCGCGGCCGAGGTCAGCCAGCGCATCGCCGAGGCGGTGTTCAACGCGCTCACGGCCGCGATCCCGCAGCAGCTGTTCGGCGCGCCCGCGGGCACCTCGGGCAACCTCGGCATCGGCGGCCACGACCCCAAGCGCAATCGCTCCTATGTGATGTACCTCTTCACCGGGGGCGGCTACGGCGGCAGCGCGCACTCCGACGGCATCTCGAACGGCTGCTCGACGATCGGCATCTCGAAGATGCCGCCGATCGAAGTCATGGAGCAGTACTACCCCGTGCTGTTCGAGGAGTTTTCGCTGTACGAGGGCTCGGGTGGCGCGGGCGAGCAGCGCGGCGGCTTCGGCGTCAACTATGCGATCCGCCTGCGCCGCGGCCCGGCGCGCGCCTCGATGGTGATGGACCACGGGCGTACCGGCCCGCTCGGCGCGCTGGGCGGCGGCGAGGGCGGCGTCAACAAGGTCGCCGTCGAAGTGGGCGGCGCGACCTACCGGCCGCCCCACCTGTCGAAGGACCAGGACATCCAGTTGCAGCCGGGCGACTGCATCCGCGTCTCGACCCCGGGGGGCGGCGGCTACGGCGATCCACGGCAGCGCGACCCGGCGAAGGTGGCCCGCGATATCGCGCGCGGCTACTACAGCCGCGAGGAAGCCGAGCGTCTCTTCGGCGTGCGCTTCGGGGCGGACGGCAGCGCCTACCGCTGACCGGCGTGCACGCTGCGTGCCGGCACCGCGATGCTGCGCGGCCGCAGCGTCCCCGCGCTAGCTCTGCGCCATCGTCTTCTTCGCGAACCGCAGGTCCGCCCACGCCTTTGACTTGTCCGGAAGATTGCGCAGCAGGTAGGCGGGGTGATAGGTGACGATCAGCGGCACGCCTCTGTACTGGTGCACGGTGCCGCGCAGGCTGCCGATGGTGGCGTCCGTATTGAGCAGCGTCTGCACTGCGAAGCGCCCCATCGCCAGGATCAGCTTCGGGCGGATCAGCTCGACCTGCCGCACCAGATACGGCGAGCACGTCGCCACCTCCTCGGGCTCCGGGTTGCGGTTGCCCGGCGGCCGGCACTTGAGCACGTTGGCGATGTAGACGTCCTTGCCGCGCGCCAAGGCCGATCGCCGCGAGCATGTTGTCGAGCAGCTTGCCGGCCTGGCCGACGAACGGCTCGCCCAGGCGGTCTTCCTCGGCGCCCGGGGCTTCGCCGACCAGCAGCCAGCGCGCCTGCTCGTCGCCTACGCCGTACACCGTCTGCGTGCACCCGGCGCGCAGGCCGCACGCCGTGCAGCCCTTCACTGCCGCCTTGAGCGCGGTCCAATCCATGCGCGCGATGCGCGCTTCCCGCGATCCCGCGTCTTGCGCGGCGTCGCCCACGGGTGCGTTCCCAGTCTCGGCAAGCTGCGTGGTCGGAGTCTCGGCAGCCTGCACGGGCTCTACAGCGGCCGCGGCACGCGCCGGGGCCCTCAGCCTCCACACCGGAGCGAGCCCCATCTCCGCGAGGATCTCGAACCTGCGGCTCACAGCGGTCGGCTCAGCACCAGCGCGTCCTCGCGCCCGCCCTGCGCCGGGTAGTAGCCGCGGCGCACCGCGATGCGCTTGAAGTCGAAGCGCCCGTACAGCCTCTGCCCCGCCGCGTTGCTCGGGCGCACCTCCAGGAAGATGTGCTTTGCGCCAAGCTCGCGCGCAAGGCGCATCGCCTCGCGCAGCAAGGCGGCGCCGTGGCCGCGGCGCTGGGCGGTTGCGGCGATGGACAGGTTGAGCAGATGCGCCTCGCCCGCGGCGGCGAGCAGCACGAAATAGCCGAGCAGCTGGCCCCCCTGGCGCCAGGTGCGGCAGCAGTAGCCCGCGCGCAGCGAATCGGCGAAGTTGCCGCGCGTCCAGGGATGCGTGTAGATCAGGTTCTCGATCGCCAGCACCGCGTCGAGGTCGGCCTCGCGCCATCGGCGCGAGCTTCGGTTCGTCCTTGAGGACTGCGCTCATCGGTGCCTGCGCTCCTCCGTGGTCAGCGCGACCTTGTCGCGCAGATAGCGCGGCGCAGCCTGCGCCGCGTCCACGCCCTCGCCCGCCGCGAGGCGCGGCGCCGCGAGCCGCGCCACCGCCGACCGCCCTCGGATGCACTTCGGGGTAGCACGGCATCCAGCCACGGCAGGCCCCGCTCCGCGAACCCGCTGCCGCAGCCGACCCAACCCGATCCCGGCGGCCGCGGTGCCTTGTCGAGCGCCACGCACTGCGCCGCAACGATCTCGTGCCAGCGGCCGGCGCGCCGCTCGAGCGCCGAATAATATACCTCGCCCATGCGCGCATCGAGGCAGGCGACGACGCGCGGCGCGCCGCACTCCTCGGCGAGCGCTTCCAGCGTGGAGATGCCGATCACCGGCAGGCCGCGCGCGTAGGCAAGGCCCTGCGCAAGGCCGCAGGCGATGCGCAGGCCGGTGAACGCGCCCGGGCCCGCGCCGAAGGCGACCGCCTGCAGATCCGCGAACTTCAGGCGCAACTGCGCGAGCAGCCGTTCGAGCATCGGCAGCGCGAGCTCCCCGTGCCGGTGGCCCGCGCGCTGCTCGGCGCCGGCGAGCTCGCCGTCGACCCACAGCGGCGAGCGAGCACCACTCGGTCGAGGTCTCGATCGCGGCGAATTTCATCGCGCGATTCTAGCTATACTCGCGCCCATGACCGAGCACCGCATTGCAGTGATCCCCGGCGACGGCATCGGCCGCGAAGTGATGCCCGAAGGCGTGCGCGTGATGGAAGCCGTCGGCGCCAGGCACGGCATCCGCTTCCAGTGGCAGGAGTTCCCCTGGAGCTGCGACTGGTACAAGGCGCACGGCAAGATGTGCCCCGATGACGCGCCAGCAGATCCTGCGGCAGTTCGACGCGATCTACTTCGGCGCCGTGGGCAACCCGGCGATCGTCGCCGACCACATCTCGGCCTGGGGCCTGCTGATCAACTTCCGGCGCTGGTTCGACCTCTACGTCAACCTGCGGCCGGTGCGCCTGTTCGAGGGGCTGCCCTGCCCGCTCGCGGGACGCAAGCCCGGCGACATCGACTACTACGTGATCCGCGAGAACACGGAAGGCGAGTACGGCAACGTCGGCGGGCGGATGTTCGAGGGCACCGAGCGCGAAGTGGTGACGCAGCAGGCGGTGTTCTCGCGCAAAGGCGTGGACCGCATCATGAAGTACGCCTTCGAGCTGGCGAAGACCCGGAAGAAGCACGTGACCTCCTGCACCAAGTCGAACGGCATCTCGATCACCATGCCCTACTGGGACGAGCGCTTCGCCGCGATGAAGAAGCAGTACCCGGACATCCGCGCCGACCAGTACCACGTGGACGGCCTCTCGATCCAGATGGTGCTCAACCCCGACCGCTTCGACGTGATCGTCGCTTCGAACCTGTTCGGCGACATCCTCTCCGATCTCGGGCCCGCCACCGCCGGCACCATCGGCATCGCACCCTCGGGCAACATCAACCCCGAGCGCACCGCGCCCTCGATCTTCGAGCCGGTGCACGGCTCGGCGCCCGACATCGCGGGCAAGAAGATCGCCAACCCGATCGGCCAGATCTGGTCGGGCGCGCTGATGCTCGAGCACCTCGGCCATCCGCAGGCCGCCGCCGACGTGGTGCGCGCCATCGAGCGCGTGATCGTCGACGGCCCGCACACGCCCGACATGAAGGGCAAGGCCTCGACCTCGGACGTCGGCGCGGCGATCGCGGAAGCCGTAAGAAGCGCTTCGCGCAAAGCCGCCTGACTTAAGAGCCAGTCAAGCGATAGAGCGCCCCGTCAGTGGCGTGGTAGTGGATGACGTAGAGCTCGCCGTCCACGTCCTCGCCGAATGAGGAAATGCTGAGGCCAGAGGCAAAGCCGCCGGTGACCTGCCTCGTCGGAGCGGTGTTGCCGGCAATGTTCCAGATGCGCTTCGTGATGAAATCCCCGAACACGTAGCGCCCGGTCAATCCGGCGATTGCCGTGCCACGGTAGACATATCCGCCGGTTACAGATTGACCTACTGTGCGCCCATACTCGGCGACGGGCGGGAGCAGGTTCGTCTCCGAGCCGCAGGGTTGATTCACCGGCCCCATCGTTCCCTCGAAGCAGCGCCAGCCGTAATTGCCGCCGGCAACGACCCGGTCGATTTCCTCGAGCGTCCCCTGGCCGACGTCGCCAACCCAGAGCTGACCCGTCTGCCGGTCGAAGCTCCATCGCCAGGGATTGCGGAAACCGGAGGCGTAGATTTCGGGGCAGGGCTGCGCGCCGGTGCCGTTGCCGCCGCAAAGAGCATTGCCGGCGAAGAGGTTGCCATTCGGGCCAATTGGAATTGCGTAACTGGTCGCCGGGGACACATCGATGCGCAGCATCTTGCCGAGCAGCGTCATCATGTTCTGGCCATTCCCGATCGGGCCATGCGCGGTGCCAGAGAATCCGTCGTTAGAGCCGCCGCCATCGCCGATGCCAATGTAGAGAAAACCGTCCGGACCGAACGCGAGGTGTCCGCCGTTGTGGTTCGCCTCGGGCTGATTGATGACGAGCAGAATCCGTTCCGAATTGGGATCGAGCGTCGCGCCACCGATGCTTAGCGTGAATTCCGAGATGCGCGAGACGCGCCCTGAATCCAGGTTCGTGTAATGAACAAACACGCGTGGATCCGTCGGAAAATTGGGATGGAACGCCATACCGAGCAGGCCCATCTCGCCGCCCGCGTCCACGCGGTCATTGATGGCCAGGAACGGCACGGTAACCGTCGCCATCGGGTCGTTTGCGAACGCGCGTACGAAACCTCCCTGCTCGACCACGAACCAACGCGAGTCGTCGCGCGGCGCCTGCAGCATGGCGACAGGATTAGCGAAGGTCAGATTCGGGAAAACGCGCTCCACCCCTAGCGTCAAGACCGGGCCGGGATCGTCCACGGGGAGCGGCGGCGCGTCGCCTGATCTGCCGCAGGCGTACAGCACCAGCGCGCACGCCGCCGCAAGGCCGGCGAAGGCTAGTCGCCCGCGCGAACTGCGGTACCATCCCCGGAGCATCAGACGAAGCCTTTTCATCCATGAAATCCTATCGAATCGCATCCATTCCCGGCGACGGCATCGGCAACGAAGTCATCCCTGCTGGCATTGAAATCCTCCAGGCGCTCGCAGCGAAGGAAGCTTTCCACATCGCCTTCGAACATTTCGACTGGAGCTCCGAGAGATACAAGCGCACGGGCGCTTATATTCCCGACGGCGGCCTCGACAAGCTGAAATCCTTCGACGCCATCTTCTTCGGCGCCGTGGGCGCGCCCGACGTTCCCGACCACATCTCGCTCTGGGGACTGCGCCTGCCCATCTGCCAGGGCTTCGACCAGTACGCCAACGTGCGCCCTTCGCGCGTGCTCCCCGGGGTGACGAGCCCGCTCGCCAACGCGAAGGACATCGACTGGGTGATTATCCGCGAGAACTCCGAAGGCGAGTACTCGGGCTCCGGCGGCCGCGTGCACAAGGGGCTGCCGGAAGAGATCGCCACCGAGACTTCCGTGTTCACGCGCGTCGGCGTGGAGCGCATCCACCGCTTCGCCTTCGAGCTGGCGCGCAAGCGCCCGCGCAAGATGCTCACGCTCGTCACCAAGTCGAATGCCCAGCGTCACGGCATGGTGCTGTGGGACGAGATCTTCTACGAGGTCGCGAAGAACTACCCCGACGTGAAGACCGACCGCATCCTGGTGGATGCCATGACCACGCGCATGGTATTGAAGCCCGCGTCGCTGGACACCATCGTCGCGACCAACCTGCACGCCGACATCCTCTCCGATCTTGCCGCCGCGCTCTCCGGGTCGCTCGGCATCGCGCCAACTGCGAATCTCAACCCGGAGCGCAAGTTTCCTTCGATGTTCGAGCCGATCCACGGCTCGGCCTTCGACATCACCGGCAAAGGCATCGCCAACCCGATCGCCACCTTCTGGACCGCGGCGATGATGCTCGAGCATTTGGGCGAGCCCAAGGCCGCCGCGCGCCTGATGACCGCAATCGAGCGCACCACCGGCGAGCAGGTGTTCACGCCGGATCTGGGCGGCGTGCACGACACGCGCGCCGTGACCAATGCTGTGAAACGAGCACTCTAGGAGAGAGAAATATGAAGACACTGATCCGCATGCTGCCGGCGGCAGCGCTGGTGTTCCTGAGCGCCTGCGCTCAGATCGGCAAGGCCCCCGAGATCGCCATGGAGGAATTCATGGTGCCCGCGGTCGATCCGGGCATTCAGCTCTACGTGCGCAACAAGCGCCCGCAGGGCGTGACCAGCTTCAGCCCCGACAAGATCCTGCTCTACGTGCACGGCGCCACCTACCCGTCCGAGACCGCGTTCGACCTGCAACTGAACGGGATGTCGTGGATGGATTACATCGCGCGCCATGGCTACGACGTCTATCTCGTCGACCTGCGCGGCTACGGCCGCTCGACGCGCCCGCCCGAAATGGACCTGCCGCCCGATCAGAACGCGCCGCTGGTGCGCACCGCGACCGCCGTCAAGGACGTCGGCGCAGCGGTCGACTTCATCCTCAAGCGACGCGGCGTCTCGAAGATCAACCTGCTCGGCTGGTCCTGGGGCACCACCATCATGGGTGCGTACACCGTGCAGAACAACGACAAGGTGAACAAGCTCGTGCTCTATGCCCCGCAGTGGCTCCGCACCACCGCCTCGCTGGTGCAGACCGGCGCGAAGGTCGGCGCCTACCGCACGGTGTCCAGGGATGCCGCCAAGGGCCGCTGGCTCACGGGCGTGCCGGAAGACAAGAAAGCGACGCTCATTCCGCCGGGCTGGTTCGAGGCCTGGGCCGACGCGACCTTCGCCACCGACCCGGTCGGCGCGAAGCGCACGCCGCCGGTGCTGCGCGCGCCCAACGGCGTGGTGCAGGACGGGCTCGAGTACTGGAGCGCGGGCAAGCCGCTGTACGACCCCGCCGGCATCCGCGTCCCCACCTTCCTCGCCCACGCCGAATGGGACGCCGACCTGCCGAGCTACATGCTGTATGCCTACTTCGCCAAGCTGACCAATGCGCCCTACAAGCGCTATGTCGAGATCGGCGAAGGCACGCATACGGTGATCATGGAAAAGAACCGCATGCAGCTGTTCCAGGCGGTGCAGCAGTTTCTGGACGAGAAGCTGAAACCAGAGTAGCCGCTTGCTGCACGCCGACAGCGCGAGGAACCGGCTCACCGGCATCGGTCTCATCTCACTCACCTACGTGCTCTTCGCGCTGCTCGACGGCAGCGCGAAGTGGCTGGTGCAGTCCGTGCCGGTGCTGGTGGTCGTGTGGCTGCGCTTCCTCACCCATACCCTGATCGCGTCCGCGCTGCTCTTTCCCATGCGCGGGCTCGCGCTGGTGCGCACGCAGCACCTGCGCTGGCACCTGCTGCGCGGCCTGATGTTCGTCGCCATGACCGGCATGAACTTCTCGGCGCTGCAGTACCTGCAGCTCACCGTCACCGCCTCGATCTTCTTCTTGGTGCCGATCCTGGTGGCGTTGATGAGCGTGCCGCTCCTGGGCGAGAGGCTGGACGCGCGGCGCTGGGCCGCGATCATCGCCGGCTTCGCGGGCGTGCTGGTCGTCGTGCGCCCCGGCTCGGAGGCCTTCCACCCGGCGATCCTGCTGTCGCTCGCCAACGCCGTCCTTTATGCCTTCTTCAACATGATGACGCGCAAGCTCGCCGCCTACGATCCGCCCGAGACCATCCAGTTCCTGCCCGCGGTCGTGGCGACCGTGGTGCTCGCGCCCTTCGCGCTCGCCGCCTGGGAGTCTCCGGCCGGCTGGTTCGAGTGGTTCGTCCTCTGCATGATGGGCATCTTCGGCGGCACCGGGCACTACCTGCTCGCGATGGCGCATCGCTACGCGCCGGCGAGCACGCTCGCGCCGTTCCTCTACCAGCAGATCCTCTACATGGCGCTGTTCGGCTACCTGGTGTTCGGCAACGTGCCGGACAAGGAAACCTGGATCGGTGCCGCCATCGTGGTGGCAAGCGGCCTCTACCTCTTCTCGCGCGAGCGGCGCGCGCCCGGCAAGCACTGAGCGGCTTGCGCGGAGCCTTCCTGGGCTAGACTCCCCGACGGGAGGGGGAATGTCGGATCCGGTTTCGGTTCCTCTGTGGCTGGTCGTCGGCGGCGCGCTGCTGGCGGCCTGGGCGTTCTACGAGCACATGCTGATGCCCGCCCTGCGCTGGATGGTGATGCATCCGGCCAACCAGGTGATCGACGAAGTCAGCAAGCGGCTGCGCATCGGCATCCGGCCGTTCCAGCGCACGCGCCGCCAGGCGCTCATCCACCGCCTGGTCACCGACCCCAAGGTGCAGCAGGCGGCCGAGCAGTTCGCCAAGGCGAACAACGTGCCGCTGCTGACCGCGATGCAGATCGTGGAGCGCTACGCGCGCGAGACCGTGCCGGCGTTCAACGCCTACCTCTACTTTCGTACCGGCTACTGGATCGGCAAGCGCGTGGCGCAGCTGCTGTACCGCGTGCGCCTGGGCTACGTCGATGCGGCGAACCTGGCGCGCATCGAGCCCGAATCCACGGTGGTGTTCGTGATGAACCACCGCTCCAACATGGACTACGTCCTCGCCAGCTACCTCGCCGCCGACCAGACGGCGCTTTCCTACGCGGTGGGCGAATGGGCGCGCATCTGGCCGCTGTCGGCGCTGATCCGCTCGATGGGCGCCTACTTCGTGCGCCGCAACTCCAAGAACGAGCTCTACCGCCGCGTGCTCGAGAGCTACATCGTCATGGCGACGGAAGCGGGCGTGCCGCAGGCGGTGTTCCCGGAGGGCGGGCTGACGCGCGACGGGCGCATGCGCGAGCCCAGGTTGGGCGCCATCGACTACATGATGCGCGGCTTTCACCTGGACGGCGAGCGCGACCTGGTCTTCGTTCCGCTCGGCATCAACTATGACCGCGTGCTGGAGGACAGGACGCTGTTGCGCGCGCTCGACCCCGAGGCCAAGCGGCGCGGGCGCCTCGCGGCGCTCGGGACCACGCTCAAGTTCCTGCTGCGCAACTTGTGGCTCGCGATGCGCAGCGAATGGCACCGCTTTGGCTATGCCTGCGTCAATTTCGGTTCGCCCGTGTCCATGCGCGCCTACTGCCGCGAGCACAATGTCGACTTCCAACGCCTGTCGACGGATGCGCGCCGGCAAGCCATCGCCCTGCTTGGCAATCACCTGATGGATGCGATCGGAAAGATCGTGCCGGTGCTGCCGGTGCCGCTCATCGCCACGGTGTTCGTGCGCTACGGCGACAAGCCGATCTCGGAGCTGGAGCTGAAGGCCCAGGTCGGGCACCTCGTGGAGCGCCTGCAGGCGCGCGGCGCGCACGTCTACGTGCCGCGCAAGGATTTCGACTACGCCATCAACGTCGGGCTAAGGATGCTGCGCCTGCGCCGGATGGTGGGCGAACGAGATGGCCTCTACTTCGCGCAGTCGGAGGAGACGGCCATCCTGCGCTACTACGCCAACTCGATCGCCCACCTTATCTGAGTTACTTCTTGAGCGTGTAGGTGCCCTTCGCGATCCCGCAACCCGCCGACACCGCAGGTGACGGCCGCGGATACTGCGCGATCGACTTGCCGGTGCCCCCGCCCTCGATGCCTTCCCACTTGCCGGTGCCGCCCAGGAACTTCCAGGTCCAGCCTTGCGCGGTGCCAACATTTGTGCCCACGACCTTGTGGCCATCTGCGTCGACAAAGACGCACCGGCTGTTGTAGTCCACGCCCGCCTTCGAGGCATTGGTCACGCCACGGCATTCGAAGGAGGTCTTGTCGAAGGGCCCGCCAGGAGCGACGCTGTCGGCGATGCCGCGCGTCACGCCCGCGAGGATCGTCACCTCGCCTGCCTTGTCGATCACCGTGGACTCGCTGGTGGAGCAGACCTTGATTTCGTAGGGACGCTCCTGAGCGACCGCGATGAGCGGCGCGCATGCAGTCATCAACGTGACGGCAAGCAGATTCTTCATGAGCTTTTCCTGGTGGCGAGTCACTGTGAGCTTCGCGAGTAAGAAATCAGTTCGCTGTTCTGCGTGCCCGGTCCCTGGGCGTGCTTGTCCGTACGCTTGTTGACCTGCTTCACAAAAATGCCGAGGTCGGGACTAAACCACAGCATGTTGTCGTCGCCGAGGGAATTGACGGTGCTGATCCTGAAGGTCTTGAACGTCCCGGCGGGTACCGTCACGTCCTCGTAAGCCTCGACCTTCTGCGTGAGTTCGTAAGAAGTGGTCTGCTTGGTCCCGTGATTGGTGACCCGTTGCGCCCTGGTCCAGGACTTGCCGACTTCGAGCGGCCACTGCCAATGCAGCGGCGGATCCCATGTCAGCATCGGCGAGTCGCCCTTGTAGATGCCGAGCCAATCGCCGTTCGGACGCGCGAGGATCGAACCCATAGCGCCGTCGAACTGCACAACCGTCGACCCCTGCAGCGTACGCTCGCTGCGCTTGCCGGGAACCTCCCGGCTCCCCGAGCCATAGCTTCCCGTGCTCTGCACTGTGCTCATCCATGTGGTTCCCACCGGCGGCGGGACATACTGTTCCGCCTTCGGCGCCATCAACCCGCATCCGCCGCCAAGCAATGCCAGCGCCGCACCCACCGCGATAAGTCGCCACTGCAATCCGAATCTGCTGTCCATCGTCGCCCCCGTCCGTTGGATGACTTTCCCTTTGCGTTAGCCCGCTCACTTCACGAACCAGTACTCGCCCTCGGTCACCGTGCCGCTGGTGCCGCTCTTCAGGTCGGTGAAGCCGTTGCCGCGCAACGTGCCGCGGATGTTCATGAACTTGCCGGTGCCGCCCGTCAGCGTCGTCACGCTCGAGAAGGCGGTGCGGCGCCCGCCATCGGCGCCTACGCTCGTATGCGTAAGGATCGTGGTGCGCACGTGGATCTTGTCGCCGTTCTCCAGCGTGTACACACCGTAACTCAGCGCGTTGCCGCTGCCTTCGACGTAGTCGGAGGCGAGCACGCCGCGACTCTCGGTGACCTTGACGCCCGCGAAGACCGGCGCCTCCCCGGGGTATTTCGACAAGGTTTCCGTCAAGCGTACCTGGTGACCCGGGACGTCGCCGACTTCGAGCACCTGCGTCTGTCCGTACTTGGTCGTGCCTGGAGGCGCCTTGAAGGAATACTTATGCTTCTCCTGCGCAAGCGCCTGTCCGCTACCGATTGCGAGCCACGCCACCATGAGCAGCGCCAAGCCCTGAGCCATCAGCCCGATGCGATTTTCCATGTTCCTCCCCCGTGCGTTGTCTATTGGCGCAGGTCGGGCGCAGCGATCACGAAAGCAGATACCTCGCCGAGACCGGCTCGCATGCTGCTTCGCAGAGTGGCGCGAGATGCGCCGAAAGGACGGGCCCTGCCGGCCCAAACACTGAGGCTGGGGACTGCCTCCTCAGCAGGCCCGTGCTTTTTCGACTTCTTGAGCGGTGAGTCTACGCAGTGCGCGCCGCTGCGCAATCCCCAGAACTAGGGACTAGCGCCGGCCCTTCATCTCGCGGTTGGCGTCGAGCAGGTCCTGGCGCAGCTTGTCGCGCTCCTCGCGCGAGAGGCGCTCGCGCCGCTCCATGCCCTCTCCGCGTTCCATGCGGTCACGGCGGAATTCCTGCCACCCGTCGCGCGCCTTCTGCGGCTGCATGCCTTGGCCTTGCTGAGGTGGCCGCCCTTGCGAACGCCCCTGAGGCTGCGCGTGCGCGGGCCACGCGGTGGCGAGCGCGGCGGCCATCGTCAGTGCGAGCAAGGCCTTCATAGGGCCTTAATACTACGGAGCTTTCACCTTGCAGGGTGTGTCAGGTCATCGGTTTTTTGTGACAATCCGTTACTCTGCTGCCATGGCCGAACTCAAGACCCGAATCCTCGTCGTCGACGACGACCAGCGCCTGCGCGAGCTGCTCACGCGCTATCTCGGCGAGCAGAATTTCGAGGTGCGCGCGGTGCGCGACGCCGTGGAAATGGACAAATATCTCACGCGCGAGCGCTACGACCTGATGGTGCTCGACCTGATGCTGCCCGGCGAGGACGGCCTGGCGATCTGCCGGCGCCTGCGCGCCGCCGGCGGCTCGCCCGCGATCATCATGCTGACCGCGAAGGGCGACGAGGTGGACCGCATCGTCGGCCTGGAGATGGGCGCGGACGACTACTTGCCCAAGCCGTTCAATCCCCGCGAGCTGGTGGCGCGCATCCAAGCGGTGCTGCGCCGCAAGCCGCGCGCCGGCCTTCCCGGCGCGCCAGACGCGCAGGACGGCGTGCACCGCTTCGGCGCCTTCGAGTTCGACCCGGGGACGCGCGAGCTGAGGAAGGACGGCAAGCCCGTGCCGCTCACCACCGGCGAGTACTCCGTGCTCAAGGTGCTGGTGCAGCATCCGCGGCAACCGCTCTCGCGCGACAAGCTGATGGAGCTCGCGCGCGGCCGCGAGTACGAGGTGTTCGACCGCTCGATCGACGTGCAGATCTCGCGCCTGCGCAAGCTCGTGGAGGTCGACCCGGCCAAGCCGCGCTACATCCAGACCGTGTGGGGCCACGGCTACGTCTTCGTGCCCGACGGTACCCCGAAGTGACGCTGTTCTGGCGGTCGTTCCTGCTGATCGCCGCGCTGATCGTGGTTTCGGTGCTGGCCTCGTTCCAGATCGTGCGCGTCTACGAGCGCGAGCCGCGCGCCAAGGAGTTCGCGCAGCAGACGGTGAGCGTGGTCAACCTCACGCGCGCCGCGCTGGTCAACTCCGACCCGGTGCTGCGCCGCGAGCTGCTGCTGGAGCTCAACGAGCGCGAGGGCATCCGCATCTACCCGGTCACCAACGAGGAGAAGCTCGCCCCGCTGTCCGGCGATCCCCTGCTCGAGCGGGTCGCTGCGCGCGTGCGGGTGCAGCTTGGCGGCAAGACGCGCTTCGCCGCCGAGCGTGACGGCCTGGAGGGCTTCTGGGTCAGCTTCTACATCGACGAGGACGAGTTCTGGGTGATGCTGCCGCAGCGAGCGCTTCGAGCCCGACCTCGGTTTGGGGTGGCTCGGCTGGGGCGCGGCGCTCCTTGCGCTCGCCCTTCTCGGCGCCTGGCTCATCGCTTCACGCATTGCCCGGCCGCTCGCGCGCCTGGCCGAGGCTGCGCACCGCATCGGGCGCGGCGAAGCCCCCGCACCGCTTCCCGAGGGGGGCGAGCGCGAGCTGCGCACGGTGCAATCGGCGTTCAACCGCATGGCGGGCGACCTCACCTCGATGGAGCGCGAGCGCGCCATGGTGCTCGCGGGCATCTCGCACGACCTGCGCACGCCGCTCTCGCGCCTGCGCCTCGCGGTGGAGATGAGCGGCGCGGATGCCGCTGCTGCGCAGGGCATGAATGCCGACATCGAGGAGATGGACCAGGTGATCGGGCAGTTCCTCGATTTCGCTCGCGGGGACGACGAGGCGCGCGAGCCGGTGTCGCTCGACGCGATCGCCGACGAGGTCGCCGCGCATTTTGCCAAGCTCGGCAAGCCGGTGCGGCGCACGGGCACGAGCGGCGTCCAACTTCCGGCCGCGCGCATGGCGCTGCACCGCGCGCTCATGAACCTGGTGGACAACGCCCTGCGCCACGGCGGTGGCGAGATCGAGATCGCCACCTCGCGCCGCGACGGGCACGCCGTCGTGGAGGTTCTAGACCGCGGACCCGGGATCCCGGCCGGCGAAGTCGAGCGCCTGAAGCGCCCGTTCGCGCGCCTTGACGAGGCGCGCAGCGGCCATGGCGGCTCCGGTCTCGGCCTCGCCATCGTCGAGCGCGTCGCGCACGCCCACGGCGGGCGCTTCGAGCTCACGGCTCGCGACGGGGGCGGGCTCGCCGCCCGGCTCGTGCTGGGAGCCGGGATTTGAGCCGGCGGCAGCACGGCCTGGCTGCCGCCGTGCTCGCCGCCATCAGCCTGGTGTGGGGCCTCAACTGGGTCGTGCTCAAGATCGGCGTGCGGCACGCCGAGCCGTTCGAGTTCCTCGCCTGGCGATTTGCGCTCGCCGCGGCGTGCCTGTTCGGCGCGGCCCTGCTCCTCGGCCGGCCGATGCGGCTCACGCACGCACGCGAGGTGCTGGTGATCGGCCTCTTGCAGACCACCGCCACCTTCGCGCTCGCCACCTGGGCGCTGAAGAGCGGCGCCGTGGGCAAGACGGCGGTGCTCAACTACACGATGCCCTTCTGGGTCACGCTGATCGCGTGGCCGCTCCTTGGTGAGCGGCCCTCGCCCGCGCAGGGCGTCGCTCTCGCGGTGGGCGCCTTGGGGCTCCTCCTGTTGCTGCAGCCAATCGGCGCGCCAGGCGTCCCGGAGCTGCTGGCGCTCGCATCGGGCGTCGCCTGGGGGCTTGGGGTCGTGGTGACCAAGCGCCTGCAGTCGCGTACGGGCATCGATACGTTGTCGCTCATCGCCTGGCAGGTCGTGCTCGGCGGCGCGGCGCTTGCGCTGCTCGCGCTCGCCTTCCCGGGTCGGCCGGCGAACTGGAACCGCGAGCTCGTCTACGCCCTCCTCTACAACGGGGTGCTGGTGAGCGCGCTCGGGTGGTTCCTGTGGTTCTGGGCGCTCGCGCGGCTCGACGCAGGCCTCGCGAGCTTCGGCATCCTGGCGGTGCCGGTCCTCGGCGCGCTCTTCAGCGCGCTGCTCCTCGGCGAGCGGCCGACCGCCAGCGAATGGGGTGGCATGGCGCTGATCGTCGTCGCCCTCGCCCTGGCCGCGCGCGCAGCGGTGCAGCGGCAGTCTTGACCGGGGTCAAGTCGCCTCGTCGAAATTTGTGGTGCAATGCAGCATACTGTCAGAGGTCGACATTAAGAACTATATATCACTCATGTATTTATGAATATGACCTCATGTGATGCGGGAATAACGCATCGCATCAAATTGCAGTCGATCTGCATGCATCAGGAGAGAAAGCGATGAACCGCAAGCAACCCAACCCCGGCCTCTCAGACCTCTACGCCCGGATCGACAAGGTGCGCATGAGCGCGGCCGACCGACAGAGCGCCAAAGCGGCGCTTGCGCAGGCCGATGCCCTTGCCGGCGCCTTCCTCGCCGCGACCGCGTTCCTCAAGCGCGCGTTCGGCCAGCGCGGCCTGCACGCAACCTCTGCACACGGCTGATCGGCGCGCAGGCACCCCGGGGCCGCTGCCCGGGTTCTGGGCCGCCCGCCTGGCGCGTGGACACTGACCCAGGCTACGCGAGCGCGAAACGCTCGAGCACCTCGTAGACCGGGCCGTCGGGCTCGAGTCGCGAGTTCATCAAGGCGAACTCCGTCACCGGCCACTCCAGCACCGGCAGCGGCGGCAAGCGGCCCGGCCCGCGCGCCTTGCGGATCACGGTGACATGAGCGGCGAACGGGCGCGTCTCACCCAACGCCTGCGCCAGCGCGGCGAGCGGCGGCGGCACTTCCCGCGGCCCGACCCACACGATCCGGTTGTGCTTCCAATAGTGCGCAATCTCCAGCCTGAAGGACGTCGGCCCGGTTTGCACGGCGCGCCCTGTCGCGATCGCGGCGGCCGGATCAGCGTCGCCCAGGAAGGCGAGCGTCAGATGGATCAGGTTCTCCCTCGCCACCCGGCCGCCGCAACCGCGCTGCGTCTCGCGCGCCCACCGTGTCAACACTTGGGCGAGCTCCGGCGGCGGCCACGAGGCGAAGAACAGGCGCATGGGAGAGGCTCGCGCAGCGGCTGGCGCCTGCGACGACGGCCTTCACTCCTCGACCAGGTGCTTTCGGGTGAGCGCGGCGAGCGCGCGCACGGACACGTCGCCCGATCTTTCGAGCTCGGCGGCGATCAGCTCCATCTCGCGCCGGCCGCGGTTCTGCGAGAGCTTCCAGCGCGTCTCCAGGCGCGTGACCGCGATGTCGAACGTGACGATGCCGTTCAGCATGTTCTCGACGTATTCTGGGCGCAGGGCGTCGAACTTCGGCAGCCACTGCGGATCGAGCTGTGAGACGAGCTCGCGCTGCGCGGCGTGCTTCACCGCGGGATCCTTGGTGAGCGTCACCGTGCCGTAGGCGTGCACGGCGGCGTAGTTCCAGGTCGGCACGCGCTCCTTTTGCTCGTACCAGCGCGGCGAGACGTAGGCGTGCGGTCCCCAAAATACCACCAGCACCTCGTCGTCGAAGAACTCCTGCCACTGCAGGTTGTTCTTCGCCATGTGCGAGTGGATGACGATGCCTTTGTCGCCGTCGGCAATGACCACCGGGAGGTGCGAAGCGATCGGCGCGCCCCCCGTCGCGGTGACGAGGAGCGCAAAGCTATTCGCCTGCATGAAGCCGACGAGCTCCTTGCGGTCTTCCACTCTGTTGTAAGGGGGTGAGTACATCAGGGACTCGTCAGGCTCGGGTGCATGGGGTCCGAGTGCGTGATCAGCGCCACGGCCATTGCGGCGATGCCTTCGCCGCGGCCGGTGAAGCCCAGGCCCTCAGTGGTGGTGGCCTTGAGGTTGATCGCGGCAGGCGCGACACCGAGGTCGGCCGCGATGTTGCCGGTCATGCGAGCGAAGTGCGGTGTCATGCGCGGCGCCTGGGCGACGATGGTCGCATCCACGTTCACCACGCGCCACTTGCCGGCCGCAAGCTTCGCCGCGACGTCGCGCAGCAGCATGCGGCTGTCGATCTCGGAATACTTGGCGTCCGTGTCCGGAAAGTGGCGGCCGATGTCGCCCAGTCCGGCGGCGCCGAGCAGCGCGTCGCAGATCGCGTGCAGCAGCACATCGGCGTCCGAATGCCCTTCCAGGCCCAGGTGATACGGGATCTGCACGCCGCCCATCACGAGCTTGCGGCCCGGCACGAGCGCGTGGACGTCGAAGCCCTGCCCGATCCTCATTTGGTCCGCCGCGCAAGGATCGACTGCGCGAGCGCGAGATCCTCGGGCCAGGTCACCTTGAGGTTCTCGCGGCTGCCGGGCACCAGGCGCGGCTTGAGCCCCAGCTGTTCCACGGCGCTCGCCTCGTCGGTGATCGTGCCTTTCGCCTGCCGCAGCGCCTGCACGAGGAGTCCCGCGCGGAACATCTGCGGCGTCTGCGCCAGCCACAGCTGGCTGCGGTCCTCGGTGCCGGCGATGCGCTGCGCGCCGCCTTCGTCCTTGCCCGCTCGCTTCACGGTGTCGGCGATCGGCAGCGCGAGGATGCCGCCGATCTCGTCGTTGCGGCACTCCTCGTGGAGCCGCGCGAGGTCGGCCGGCGGCAGGCAGGGGCGCGCCGCATCGTGCACCAGCACCCAGTCGTCGGCCTGCACGTCCGCCATCGCCGCGACCAGGCCGTTGTAGACCGAGTCGCGGCGCGTTTCGCCGCCGCAGTAAAGCGGTTTCGAGCTTCCCGGCGAATGCGCTCCAGTCGTAAGTCGCGAACGCCTTGTCTTCCGGCGCGAGCACGACGAACACGGTCTCCACCGGCGCTCGCGCGAGCGCGGCCACGGCGTGCCAGAGCAGGGGCTTGCCGGAGAGCGGCTGGTATTGCTTGGGCTGGTTGGCGGCAAAACGGCTGCCGCTACCCGCCGCCGGAACCAGAGCGACGCAGGTCAATGTAAAAACTCCATGAATTCAAGAAAGTATAATTCGTTTCGGCATGCTTCGCGATCCGCTTCCCGGCAGGCCGCCCGCGGCCGGGCTCGCCGGCTCGGCGGATTCGCTCGCCCTCGCCCAGCTTGCCGCGCGCGCCAAGCCCGTTCTCGCCGTGAGCGCGAGTGCGCTGGACGCGCAGCGCCTTGTCGAGGAAGTCGCGTGGTTCGCGCCGCAGTTGCGCGTGTGCCTGTTGCCCGACTGGGAGACGCTGCCCTACGACAGCTTCTCGCCGCACCAGGACCTCGTCTCGGAGCGGCTGGCGACGCTCTACCGCATCCAGCGCGGCGAGTTCGACCTCGCCGTAGTCCCCGCGCAGACCGCGCTCGTGCGCCTGTGCCCGCCAGCCTATCTCGCGGCGCGCACGTTCTTCCTCGAGCAGGGCAAGCGGCTCGACGTCGAGGCGCTGCGCCAGCAGATGGCGATCGCGGGCTACCACCACGTCACGCAGGTGGTGGCGCCGGGCGAGTTCTGCGTGCGCGGCGGGCTGATCGACCTGTTTCCCACGGGCAGCCAGCTGCCCTACCGGCTCGACCTCGATGACGACGTCATCGAGACGATCCGCAGCTTCGACGTGGACACGCAGCGCACGCTTTACGCCGTCAACGAAGTGCGCATGCTGCCGGCGCGCGAATTCCCGCTCGACGACGCGGGCCGCGCGAAGTTCCGCTCGCGCTTTCGCGAGGTGTTCGAGGGCGATCCGTCCAAGCAGGGCATCTACCGCGACGTCTCCAACGGCGTCGCCTCCGCGGGAATCGAGTACTACCTGCCCCTGTTCTTCGATACGGTGGCCACGCTGTTCGATTACCTGCCGGCGCAGACCACCCTCGTGCGCCACGGCGACGTGCCCGCCGCGGCGCAGGCGTTCTGGCGCGATGCGTCCTCGCGCTACCGCCTGCTCGGCGGCGACGCGCGAGCGGCCGCTGCTGCCGCCGCAGGGCATCTTCCTGCCGGCCGAGGAGTTCCACGTCGCGGCGCAGCGCTTCGCGCGCGCCGAGCTCGAAGCCGAGCTCGCAGCCGAGCCGCTGCCCGCACTCGCCGTGGACCGGCGCGCGCAGGATCCGCTCGCTGCGCTCAAGCACTTCCTCGCCACGACGCCGCTGCGCGTGCTGGTCGCGGCGGAGTCGGCGGGCCGGCGCGAGACGATGCTCACCTATTTCGCCGAGTACGGTCTTGCGCCCGCGCCGGGCGCGGACTTCGCGGCGTGGACGGGTTCGCAAGAGCGCTTCGCCCTCGCAGTGGCGCCGCTCGCTGCCGGCTTCGCGCTGCCGCAGGCGGGCTGGTGCATCGTCACCGAGGCCGAGCTCTACGCCGGCACCGTGCGGCGCCGGGCGAAGGACGCGAAGAAGCAAAGCTCGGTCGAGGGGATGTTGCGCGACCTCTCGGAGCTGCGCATCGGCGATCCGGTCGTGCACGCGCAGCACGGCATTGGCCGCTACCAGGGCCTCATCGGCATGGATCTCGGCGAAGGGCCCACGGAATTCCTGCAGTTGCACTACGAAGGCGGCGACAAGCTCTACGTGCCGGTGTCGCAACTCGCCGTCATCTCGCGCTACTCCGGCGCGGAGCCCGAGGCGGCGCCGCTGCACAAGCTGGGCAGCGGCCAGTGGGACAAGGCGAAGGCGCAAGGCTGCGAAGCAGGTGCGCGACACCGCCGCCGAGCTCCTCGCGCTGTACGCCAAGCGCGCCGCGCGCGAAGGCTACGCGTTTCGCATCCAGGCGCACGACGTGGACGCATTCGCGGATGGCTTCGGCTTCGAGGAGACCCCCGACCAGGCCGCCGCCATCCAGGCGGTCACCCAGGACATGACGGCCGCCAAGCCGATGGATCGCCTGATCTGCGGCGACGTCGGCTTCGGCAAGACCGAGGTGGCGCTGCGCGCCGCCTTCGTCGCCGTGGCGGACAAGAAGCAGGTCGCCATCCTCTGCCCCACGACGCTCCTTGCCGAGCAGCACTTCCAGACCTTCTCGGACCGCTTCGCCGACTGGCCGGTGAAGATCGCCGAGCTCTCGCGCTTTCGCACCGGCAAGGAGGCGGCGGCGACGCTCAAGGCGCTCGCCGCGGGAGAGGTGGACATCGTCATCGGCACGCACAAGCTGCTCTCCAGGGACGTGCGCTTCGCGAGGCTGGGCCTTGCCATCATCGACGAGGAGCACCGCTTCGGCGTGCGCCAGAAGGAGGCGCTGAAGGCGCTGCGCGCCGAGGTGGACGTGCTCACGCTCACCGCCACGCCGATCCCGCGCACGCTCGCCCTGTCGCTGGAGGGCCTGCGCGAGTTCTCGGTCATCGCCACCGCGCCGCAGAAGCGCCTCGCCATCAAGACCTTCGCCGCGCCCTGGTCCGAGGGCCTGATCCGCGAAGCGGTGCTGCGCGAGCTCAAGCGCGGCGGGCAGGTGTACTTCCTGCACAACGAGGTGGACACCATCGAGCGCATGCGCGAGCGCCTGGCCCAGCTGCTGCCCGAAGCGAGGATCGCAGTGGCCCACGGCCAGATGCGCGAGCGGGAACTGGAGCGCGTGATGCGCGACTTCTACGCGCAGCGCGCGAACCTGCTGCTGTGCACCACCATCATCGAGACCGGCATCGACATCCCGACCGCCAACACCATCGTCATCCATCGCGCGGACAAGTTCGGCCTCGCGCAATTGCACCAGCTGCGCGGGCGCGTGGGCCGCTCGCACCACCAGGCGTACGCGTATCTCCTCACGCCGCCCGAGGAGGCGCTCGGCGCCGGCGCGAAGAAGCGGCTGGAAGCCATCCAGGCGATGGAGGAGCTGGGCTCGGGCTTCTACCTCGCCATGCACGACCTCGAGATCCGCGGCGCGGGCGAGGTGCTGGGCGAATCGCAGTCGGGCGAGATCCAGGAAGTCGGCTTCAACCTCTACGCGCAGATGCTCGAGCGCGCGGTGCGCGCGCTGAAATCCGGCCGCCAGGTCGATCTCGAGCAGCCGCTGGATGTCGCCACCGAGATCAACCTGCACGCGCCGGCGCTCCTGCCCGAGACGTACTGCAGCGACGTGCACGAGCGCCTGACGCTCTACAAGCGCATGGCCAACTGCGAGTCGCGCGAGCAGCTCGACATCCTGCGCGAGGAGCTGGTCGACCGCTTCGGCGAGCTGCCCGAGCCCGCCCGGGCGCTGCTCGAATGCCACGCCCTGCGCATCGCGGCGAATCGCGTGGGCGTGGCGCGCGTGGATGCGACGCACGAAGCGGTGCAACTGCAGTTCGTGAAGAATCCGCCCATCGACGGCGCGAAGATCATCGCGCTCGTGCAGCGGCGCAAGGACCTGCGCCTCTCGGGCCCGGAGAAGCTGCGGCTCGCAGCGAAGATGCCGGAGTGGCCCGCGCGCGCGCAGGCAGTGAAGGATCTCCTCGGGCAGCTCGCGGCGTGAGCATCCGGCGGCGGCTCGCGTGAACCTCGTCCTGCAGGGGGCGCCCCTTTCGGGCGACGCGCTGAGCGAGATCGTCGCGCTCACAGGCGCAAGCCACGTCGTCACCCTGGGCCCGAGCGCCTGGCGCCTGACGCGCGCCGCCGAGCAGCCCCAGGTGCAGCCCTGGTGCGCGCAGCGCGGCCTCGATTGGGCGTGGGTGCCGGACGAGCGCCGGCTGGGCGAGCTGCGCCTCGTGGCGATGGACATGGATTCGACGCTCGTCACCATCGAGAGCATCGACGAGATGGGCGACATGCTCGGCATCCGGGAGCGGGTCGCCGCCGTCACGGCGCAGGCGATGCGCGGCGAGATCGACTACGCCGAGTCGCTGCGGCGGCGCGTCGCGCTGCTCGCCGGTCTCGAGGAGGCCGCGCTCGAGAGGATCTGCGAGCAGCGCATGCACCTTTCGCCCGGCGCCGAGGCGCTGCTCGCTCGCTGCCGCGGGCGCGGCATCCGCACCTTGCTGGTCTCCGGCGGCTTCGAGTTCTTCACCGCGTGGCTCAGGCAGCGGCTGCAGATCGACGAAGTGCTGTCCAACGTGCTCGAGATCGACCGCGGTCGCCTCACCGGGCGCGTGCTTGGCGCGATCGTCGATGGCCGCGCCAAGGCGGCGAAGCTGCGCGAAGTCATGGACCGCCTCGGGCTGGCGCGCGAGCAGGCGCTGGCCATTGGCGACGGCGCGAACGACGTTCCCATGATGTCAGAGGCGGGCGTCTCGGTCGCCTACCGCGCCAAGCCCGCGGTGCGCGAGCACGCCACGCACGCTCTCGATTTTTCAGGCCTGGATGGCGCGCTCAACCTGTTCATCGAGTGAGCGCCGGCCCACTTTCCCTGCGGGTTGACCGCGCGCCATCGGCGGGCGTCTGGCGGCGATTTTTTGGGCTAGCATATTCCTCCGACAGGAGGAGAGTTCCCCGATGACCGATTCCGTGAAGTACGTGCTCGACGAGTCGCGCATGCCGAAGCGCTGGTACAACATCATGGCGGACCTGCCCTCGCCGCCGCCCGCCGTGCTGCATCCCGGCACCAAGCAGCCGGTGGGACCGGACGACCTGGCGCCGCTCTTTCCGATGGCGCTGATCGGGCAGGAAGTCAGCACCGATCGCGAGATCGACATCCCGGAGCCCGTGCGCGAGATCTACCGGCAATGGCGCCCGACGCCGCTGTACCGCGCGCGGCGCCTGGAGAAGGCGCTGCAGACGCCGGCGAAGATCTATTACAAATACGAGGGCGTGTCGCCCGCGGGCAGCCACAAGCCCAACACCGCGGTGGCGCAGGCCTTCTACAACAAGGAAGCCGGGGTGAAGAAGATCGCCACCGAGACCGGCGCCGGCCAGTGGGGCTCGTCGCTCGCGTTCGCCGGGGCGCTGTTCGGCATCGAGATCAAGGTGTTCATGGTGCGCGTGTCCTACAACCAGAAGCCCTACCGCCGCGCCATGATGGAGACCTACGGCGCGAAGTGCATCCCCTCGCCTTCCCCGGAGACCAATTCCGGGCGCGCAATCCTGGAGAAGAACAAGGATCATCCGGGCAGCCTCGGCATCGCCATCTCCGAGGCGGTCGAGGTGGCGGCCACCAACGACGACACCAAGTACGCGCTCGGCTCGGTGCTCAACCACGTGCTCATGCACCAGACCGTGGTCGGACAGGAGGCGATGGCGCAGATGGAGATGGCGGGCGACTTTCCGGACATCCTGATCGGCTGCACCGGCGGCGGCTCGAACTTCGCCGGCCTGGTGTTTCCCTTCATCGGCGCGCAACTGCGCGGCGGCCGGAAGGTGCGCGTCATCGCCGTCGAGCCCGCGGCCTGCCCGAGCCTCACGCGCGGCAAGTACGCCTACGACTTCGGCGACACCGGGCACCTGACGCCCCTGGTCAAGATGCACACGCTCGGCTCGACCTTCACGCCGCCGCCGTTCCACGCGGGAGGGCTGCGCTATCACGGCATGGCGCCGCTGGTGTCGCACTGCCAGGAACTCGGCCTGACGGAATCGCGCGCCTACACGCAGACCGAGGTGTTCGCGGCGGGCGTGCAGTTCGCGCGCGCCGAAGGCATCATCCCCGCGCCGGAAGCGAACCACGCGGTCAAGGGCGCGATCGACGAGGCGCTGCTTTGCAAGACCGAGGGCAAGTCCAGGACGATTCTCTTCAACCTGTGCGGCCACGGCCACTTCGACATGCAGGCCTACATGGACTACTTCTCCGGCAAGCTCGTCGACCAGCAGTACGACGAGCAGGACCTGGCGATGGCGCTCGCCGGACTGCCCGCCGTCGCGGCCTGAGCGGGAGTCGCCGCCTGAGCTCGGCCCGCCGCCTTTTCGCCGGCATCGCGGCGCCGGCCCTCGGCCAGGGAACCTGGAACATGGGCGACGACCCCGCGCGCCGGCGCGAGGAGCTCGAGGCGTTGCGGCTCGGGATCGAGCTCGGCATGACATTGATCGATACCGCCGAGATGTACGGCGATGGCCGCTCGGAGTCGCTGGTCGGCGAAGCGATCCGCGGCGAGCGCGACAAGGTGTTCCTCGTCAGCAAGGTGCTGCCGTCGAACGCCTCGCGCAATGGCGTCGCAAGATCCTGCGAAGCGAGCCTCAAGCGCCTGAAGACCGACCGGCTCGATCTCTACCTCCTGCACTGGTCGGGCTCGCACCCGCTCGCGGAAACGGTGCGCGGTTTCGAGGATCTCCTCGCTGCGGGCAAGATCCGGGCGTGGGGCGTGAGCAACCTGGATCTCGACGAGATGAAGAAGCTGGTTGCCCTGCCCGACGGCAAGGCCTGCGCGACGAACCAGGTGCTCTATAACCTTTCGCGGCGCGGCATCGAGTTCGACCTGCTGCCCTGGTCGCAGCGGCTCGGCATGCCGATCATGGCCTACTCGCCTATTGAGCAGGGGCGCATCCTGGGCAGCAAGACGCTAAGAGAGGTGGCGCGGCGGCTCGGCGCTACGCCGGCGCAGGCGGCGCTTGCATGGTTATTGCGCAAGGACGGTGTGGTGGCGATTCCGAAAGCGGCAACGGCCGCGCACGTGCGCGAGAACCGCGCCGCCCTGGATTTCAAGCTCCGCAAGGAAGATCTCGCCGAACTGGATCGGGCGTATCCTCAACCCAAGGGTCCGATGCCACTGGAGATGATATGAGGCTCGCGGCGCTATTTCTCGCGCTGGGACTCTCGCTCGACGCCCTCGCCTGCGGCGAAGTCGTCACCCTGCAGACTCACGCCGGGACCACGACCCGCTATGCGCTCACGGTGCCGCAGGGCGCCAAGGGCGCGCTGGTGCTCCTGCCGGGCGGCGGCGGGCATGCCGACCTCGATGCGCGCGGCTGCGCGCAGCAGTTGAAGGGCAACTCGCTCATCCGCTCTCAGGAGCTCTTCCAGCGCGAGGGCTTCGCCACCGCGCTGGTGGATGCGCCCTCCGATCGCACGGGCGACGAGGGACTCGGCGGATTTCGCGCAGCGCCCGAGCACGCGGAGGACCTCGGCAAGGTGATTGCCGACGTTCGGAGGCGCGTGTCGGGCCCGGTTTGGCTCGTCGGCACCAGCCGTGGGGCGATATCGGCAGCGAACGCCGCGGGCCGCCTCAAGGGCGCTGCGGGGTCTGAAGGCGTGGTGCTCACCTCCCCCGTCACAGTAGGGACCGCGCGCGGCCGCATGCCCTGGACTGCGCAAACGGTGTACGACGCACCGCTCGGAGATATCCGCATCCCGGTGCTCCTCGTCGGCCACGCCGCCGACGCCTGCCAGCGTTCGCCGGCGAGCCAGCTCGCGGAGATCGCGCGGCGGCTCAAGGCCGATCGCGTGCAATCCGTCACGGTGACCGGCGGGCCGGGCAGCCGGCAAACCGGGCTCGCTGCCTGCGAAGGCCGTTCGCCGCACGCCTTCGTCGAGCAGGAGGCCGAGGTCGCCGCCGGGATCGCCCGCTTCGTGCGCGGCGGGCAATACTAGGCTAGGCGCACTTCCGAGCTGGGCGCACTTCCTAACGTGCCCGCGCAAGGGCACAATAGCGCCGCAGTTCGACCTAACTCGGGAGAAAACAGATGGTCAAAACCGCACTTGCCGTAGTCCTCGCCCTCGCCGTCACCCCAGCCCTCGCCCAGCGCAAGGACTGCAACGAGCTCAAGGACGAGATCGACGCCAAGATCAAGAAGAACGGCGTCAAGGAATTCTCGCTGACCATCGTCGGCGCGGACGACAAGGAAGACGGCAAGGTCGTCGGCACCTGCGACGGCGGCACCAAGAAGATCGTCTACAAGCGCGGGATGTAAGCCCCTCCCCGGATCGGCGGTCGCGACGGGCCGCTCCGGGGAATGTCGCGGCGGACCGCGCTTCGGGGGCGGTCCCGGCGGGGTCTTTCCCGCTACTTCGCCGCGATCACCATGATCTCGACGAGCGCGTTGGGATCGGCCAGCTTTGCCTCCACGCAGGCCCGCACCGGCAGGTTCTTCGGGTCCACCCAGCGAGTCCATACCTCGTTCATCGGCGCCCGGTTGCGGATGTCGGTGACCCAGATCGTCGCCGACAGCACCTTGGACTTGCTCGAGCCGCACTTGGCGAGCAGCCGGTCGATGTCGGCGAGGACCTCCTCCGTCTGCCCCTTCACGTCCTTCTTCAGGTCCTTGGCGACGACACCGGCCAGGTAGACGGTGTCGCCGTATTCGGCCGCCTGCGACAGGATCGGGCCGGGTTCGTGGCGCGTGATCGACATCCTGCCTCCTAGGCCTTGTCCAGGCTGAGGCGGCCCGGACCCATGAACGCCACGTAGAGCATGCCGCCCATGATCGCGAGGTTCTTCTGGAACTGGATGGTCTGCGCCATCACCTGCTCCGGCGGCATCGACCAGTAGGCGTGGAAAACGAGCGTGACCGGGATCAGCCACAGGAAGAACGCCCACGCCGCCCAGCGTGCCTTCCAGCCCACCGCCAGCATCAGCCCGCCGACCAGCTCGATGATGATGGTGCCCACCAGCAGCGGCTCGATCAACGGCATGCCCTTGGACGCCATGTACTTGGCGGTTCCGGCGAAGCCGCCGATCTTGGCGTAGCCGTTCATCACGAAGATATAGGCGAGCAGCAGGCGCCCCAGCAGCAGTCCCCACGGCTGGAATTGGCTCATCTTGTTCCCTCCTGTTGTCTAAGAGCATCGCGATCATACCCGGCCACCCGCTTGTAGCGCTCCGAGATTTCGCGCAATTCGGCCGGACTGATCACTTCGTCCACCGTTCCGAACGGCTTGTCCCCGGTACGCTCGTAGACTTCGCGCAGGATGGCATCCGGCGGGTTGCGCCGGTTCTCCAGCACCACATTCGAAGTTGGCGCGAGGCGCCGCGCCTCGTAGGCGGCGAGCGCCTGCTGCGGTGCCGCACGCGCGAGCTCTTCAGCCAGCGCACGCGCATCGAGGATCGCCTGCCCCGCCCCGTTCGAGCCGCGCGGAACCATCGGGTGCGCGGCATCGCCGAGCAGCGTGACGCGCCCCTGCGACCAGCATGTGAGCGGGTCCTTGTCCACCATCGGGTACTCCAGCACGAGCTCCGCGGCGCGCAGCATCGCCGGGATGTCGAGCCAGTCGAACTTCCAGTCGGCGACATGCGCGAAGAAGTCCTCCACGCGCGCCGGGCGGTTCCAGTCCCACTGCTGGTATTGCGGCGTCTCGATTTCGAACACCCAGTTGACGAGCTGGGTGCCGTCGGCATGGGTGCGGATGGGGTAGATCACCATCTTGCCGGTGGCGAGCCATCCCGCGCGCACCATGGTCGCGCCGCCGAGGTAGCGCTGCCAGCGCGTGACGCCGCGCCACATGTTGACGCCCGAGTAGCGCGGCGGCCCGTCCTGCGGAAAGAGCTGCCGGCGAATCACCGAGTGGATGCCGTCGCAGCCGATCGCCGCCGCGCCGCGCGCGCTCGAGCCGTCCTCGAAACGCACTGTCACCCCGCCTTCGTCCTGCTCGAAGCCGATGCATTTCCTGCCGAGCTCGACCGGCCGCGCATCCGCCGGCGCGCTTGCGCGCACCACCACGGCACCCGCGCGCTCCATCAATGCCGCCTGCAGGTCCGCGCGGTGAATGGAGAACTGCGGCCAACCCAGGCCCGCGCGCCGGCCGAGCGGCTCTTTGTAGATGAGCTGCCCGAAGCGGTTGTAGAAGTGCGACTCGGCCGCCTCCACCGCGACGCGCGCGAGCGCGCTCTCGAGGCCCAGCTCGGCGAGGATCTTCGTCGAATGCGGCAGCAGGTTCACGCCCACGCCCACCGGCTTGATCTCCGGCGCCGCCTCGAACACGCGGTGCGCGATGCCGCGCCGCGCCAGTTCCAGCGCGAGGGTCAGGCCGCCGATGCCGCCGCCGATGATGAGGATGTCGTTCACTCGATGCGGATGCAGCTCACTCGATGCGGATGCCGCTCATTTGCGCGCGTGCCACAGCAGGGCGCCGGCCGCCGCGAGGCCGGCGAGGTTGAACGCCAACCCACCGGAGAGCTTCGCCGCCGGGTAGAGCAGCGCGAGCGCGGCTGCCAGGAACGCCGCCCGCTGCCAGAACTCGATCCGGTTCATGAAGAAGCCCACCACCGCGATGGTCCCGCACCACAGGCCGACGCAATTCGTCGCCACTGCCCACAGGATCTGCCACCACGCGCCCTGCATCAGCAGCGGTGGATCATAGACGAAGAGGAAGGGCACCAGGTAGGACGCCCAGCCCACGCGCGTTGCAAGCCAGCCCGTCTTGTCCGGATCGCACTGCGCGATGTTGGCGGCGGCGTAGGCGGCGAGCGCGATGGGCGGCGTCACCATCGACATCATGCCGAAATACATGACGAACATGTGCGCCGCCATCGGCGTCACGCCCACCTTGACGAGCGCGGGGGCGACGAGCGCCGCCATCAGCACGTAGACGCCCACCGTGGGCAATCCGAGCCCCAGCAGAATCGCGATCACCGCCGAGATCAGGAGGAGCGCGAGAAGACTCTCGCCTGCCAGCCCGACCAGCTCGAGCGTCAGCCCGAAGGCGAGCCCTGAAATGTTGAGGATGCCGATGAGGATGCCCGCCGCGGCGCAGATCAGTACGATGTCGAGCACCGCCGAGCCGGTCGAGACCGCGGCGCGCAGTACCTCCAGGGGCGTCGAGCGCCGCCCGCGATAGCGCACCAGACAGCAGGCGACCGCCAACACCGCGGCCGCGAGCAACGCCGCGTACTCCGCTTCCATCCGATAGACGAGCAGTCCCGCGATGATCACCACGAAAGGCGCGAGAAAATGCCAGCCGTCGCGCAGAACTTCGAACAGCGCAGGCAGCCGCTCCTTGGGCGTGCCGGCGATGCCGAGCGACGCCGCCTCGAGATCCACCTGCATGAACAGGGAGAAGTAGTACATGAAAGCGGGAATCACCGCCGCCACCAGCACCGCGCCGTAGGGCACCTGCAGGAACTCGGCCATCAGGAAGGCCGCCGCGCCCATCACCGGCGGCATGAGCTGGCCGCCGGTCGAGCCCACCGCCTCCACCGCGGCGGCGAACATGGGCGAGAAACCGGCACGCTTCATGAGCGGGATGGTGACCACGCCGACCGCGGAGACGTTCGCCACGGCGCTGCCCGAGATCATGCCGAAGAAGGCGGAGCCGGTGACCGCCACCTTGCCCGCGCCGCCGCGATAGCGCCCCATCAGCGCCATGGACACGTCGGTGAAGAATTCCGAGCCGCCGCAACGCGCGAGGATCTGGCCGAGCAGGATGAAGGGCACCACCACCACCACCGCCACCTGGAGCGACGCGCCGAGCAGCGCGTTGGTGTCGAAGGCGAGGTAGTTGGCGATGCGCGTGAAGCTCACCGGATGCGCGGCAAAAGCGCCCGGCAGATGGTGGCCCCAGAGCGCGTACACCAGCCCCACCGCCGCGTACCAGATGAGCGACATCCCGGTCGAGCGCCGCGTGGTCTCCAGGACCAGCAGCGTGACGAGGATCGCGAGCGGCAGGAAGTCGCGCGGGCGCATGGACACCTCGGTGGCGAGGTCCGGGTAACGCACTGCGACATACGCGCCCGCGGCGAGCGCGCCCGCACACAGCAACCAGTCCCACCAGGGCACGCGCTCGCGCCTGGTCTGGAGGCGGCCCGGGTAGACGAGAAAGGCAAGCGCCATCGCCTCGCCAAGCACCAGCGCGAGGAACTGCTCGGTGTAGAAGTTGAAGCCGAGCGCGCGCGGGCCGTCCAGCACCCACGCGATCACGGTGAGAACGAGCAGCGCCTCGAGGGCGCGGCGCAGCGTCAAGCCGGGGCGCTAGCGCGGCGAGCGCCGACGCGCTAGCGTGGCGGCCACTGCGCGGTCTTCACCATGAACAGCTGCGCGCCCGTGTGGTATTCGGCCTCGATGCGCTTTGACATGCGCTCCGGGTCGAAGGCGTTGAAGCCCGCGAACGAGGACACGAGGATGTCCTTGTTCTCGTACATCGCGCTGAGCAGGCGGAACACCATCTCGTCCTTCACGTGCTTGCCAGCCACGAGCACGTAGTCGTACGCGAGCACCTTGGTCGGCGCCGCCACGCCGGCCAAGCCGGGGCGCGGCTTGACCTCGAGAACATAGCCCTGCGGCAGCACCTTCTTCATGCGCGCGACCGCATCCGGCGCATCGCTCAAAGGCAACGCGCGCAACCCGCCGACCGAGGCGTCCGTCTCGGTCACCTTGGCGGCGCCGAGCGCGTAAAAGAAGGCGTCGGCCTTGCCTCCGGCGAAGTCCTCCGCGCCGCGGTTGACGTTGGGCACCAGCACCGGCTGGATGTCGGCCTCCGCGAGCCCGCCGTTGGCGAGCATCGCCCCCACCACCGTCTTGAGCGTGAGCTGCGCGGAATAGCCCCACGTCATGCGCTTGCCCTTGAGGTCGGCGATGCCCTGCAACGGCGAATCCTTCTTCACCAGGATCGCGACGGTGAACGGATAGAGCACCGTGGCCAGGCGCACGTTCTCCTGCTTGCGGCCCTGATAGGAGCCGGCGCCCTGCAGCGCTTCGACGATCTCGATCTCGTTCACCACCGAAAGGTCCACCTCGCCCTGGTTGATGCCGGCGAGGGCGATGCTGTTGCCGGTGAACGGCTGCACGCGCGCCTGGTAGGTGGATTTCTCCGTCAGCAGCT
Organism: uncultured beta proteobacterium; assembly: GCA_963719995.1. GTDB lineage: Bacteria > Pseudomonadota > Gammaproteobacteria > Burkholderiales > SG8-39 > JAABQT01. The sequence goes on from CAVRDW010000001.1 coordinate 459,621, forward strand.
TGGCGAGCGCCGCGCCCATCGAGTAACCCGCCGTGCCCTGCGGCGAGGTGCCGATGGACACCTGCTGGGCCGCGGCGGCCCCGCTCAGGAACAGCGCGGCCAGGAAAAGTGACATTCTCATTGCGATCTCCTCAGTCTGCCTTCACGCCCGCCTGCTTAGCCACGCGGGTCCATTTTTCGAGGTCCGCCTTGACGATGGCGGCGAGCTCCTCCGGCGTATTGCCCACCGGCGTGATGCCCAGCGCGAGCATGCGCTCGCGCACGTCGGGAATTTGCATCGCTTGGACCACGCCCTGGTGGATGCGCTCCACCACGGCGCGCGGCGTGCCCGCAGGCGCAAACAGGCTCGCCCACAGCACCACGTCGAAATCCGGTATGCCTGCCTCGATCATGGTGGGCAGATCGGGCAAGGTCGCGGCGCGCGTGCGCGAGGTCACCGCGAGGCCGCGCAGCTTCCCGCCGCGGATTTGCCCCACCACGGGCGGCGCGTCCACGAACGTGAGCTGGGTATCGTTGGCGATCACGGAATTCACCGCCGCCGCGCTGCCCTTGTACGGAATGTGAGCGATGGCGACCCCGGTCTGGATCTTGAAGAGCTCGGCCACGAGCTGGAAGGGTGTCGAGCCCGCGGCGTAGTTGAGCTTGCCGCCCGCCGATCTTGCGTGCGCGACCAGCTCCTTCACCGACTGCGCAGGAACCGCCGGATGGATCGCCAGCACCAGCGGGAAGGAGCCGAGCATCGTCACCGGCGCGAAGTCGCGCACCGGGTCGTAGGGGAGCTTCTGGTAGAGGCCCGGGTTGAAGGTCATCGCGCCGCTCGCGCCGATGAGCAACGTGAGGCCGTCGGGCGCGCTCTTCGCCACGAAATCGGTGGCGATGATGGCATTCGCCCCGGGCTTGTTCTCGATGACCACCGGCTGGCTCCAGGCGTCCTGCAGTTTCGCGCCGACGAGACGCGCGAGGATGTCGTTCGCGCCGCCCGGCGGAAAGCCCACCACCAGCTTCACCGGCGCGCTCGGATAGGCGCCCTGCGCAGCCACGGCTGTCGTGAACGCCGCGGCCAGCGCCGCGGCAAGCAACCTCAGCAACATTCCCTCCTCCTTGTTGGACCGCTGCCGGATGGTACCGGCTAACCCCGGCGCGAGACGCGCGCGATCTGCTGTTCCAGGTAGGCGGATTCGCGCGTCAGGTCTTCGAGCCGCTCGGCGAGCTGGCCGCGCGCGCGCGGGCTCAGGCCCGGTTCGGCGAGGCTCGCCTTGGTCTTCTTGATGTCCGCGTTCACCTCGTCCAGGCGTTTCTGCAGTCCGTAGATCTCGCGGCCGCGCTCGTAGCCGGCCAGGAAATCGCGCGCCGCGGGCTCCGGGCAAACGCTGTTGTAGGCGTTGCCGCCGCGGCCCGCGCGAAAGCCCTGGTCGTAGGTGCAAAAGCTCTTCAGGCCCTCGTTGCGGCCGGCGGCGTAGCGCTCGGCGTCGGGCTGCACGCCGTGCTCGGCGCAGGCGCGGCGGCGCTCGCCCAGGCGATCGAGCGTGCGTCCCCGGGCGCCGTCTTCCATGCCGATGGCGGTCCAGTTGGCGTTCACGCACTGCGCCTTGTCCATGCTGGCGCAGGCCCCGAGAAGCATCGCAGCGGCGAGGAGAGTGAGGGTTCTCATGGTGCGGCGATGATAGACCGCTGCATGATTTCCGCAACCAGGCCTTTCAACGCTTGCGCTTCCGCCTCGGTCGGCGGCGACGGCGAGGCGTCGAGCTTCGCCTCCTCGTCGCGGGGCGAATCGAGCCCGAGCGTGCGCCAGCGCGTGCCGCGGAAGGTGCCGTCCGCCTCCAGCCGACCGCCGACCGTCTCCTGGAAGAACACCACCTCCCCGCCCAGCTCGGCGCGGTACATCACGTGATCGGAAGCGCTGATCGCCCTGCCCTTCTCGTCCAGCACCACCAGCAGGTGGCGCATGCCCCGGCAGGCATCCGAGAGCTCCACCGTGAGTTGCTCCCAGCCCGCGATGGCGGCGCTCTCGGGCTTCGCGGCGATCTCGGGCGGCAGCACCGGACGGCGCTTGACGACCGCGTCGAGCGGCAGCGGCGCGAGCAGGGCGTGCCAGGAGGCGAGGGGCTCCGGCGTCAAGTCAGCCGAGCTTCTTGAGGATGCCGGTCATTTCTTCCTTGCCGTAGGCGCGCAGGGTCTGTGAACGGATGTTGCCCGCCATCCCGACCGTGAGCGAAAAGGCGGACATCGTCGGACCGTCCGGTGCCTCGAATGTCACCACGACGTCGTAGGCGCCCATGGTCCAGTGGATGTCTTTCAGCGTGATGCCGAATTTCTTCGCCGCCTCCTTGATCGCGTCGGCCCGCTTGACGCTGTCCTTCACGGTCTTGATGCCCTGGTCGGTGAAATTGCATAGCGAGATGAAAGTAGGCATGGCTGTACTCTCCTTTGAGGGACTGCGTTAGTGCCGCTTCAGGAAATCCTCCGCGCTCAGGGCGTGCTTCGCCGCAACCAGCGTCCAACTGTCAAGAGCCCCGATGCTACGCCTACCCCCGCGTCACATGCGCCGCCACGCAGAGCACCTGCATGGTGGCCTCTTATCCCGCAGAGGCAAAAGCCTCGTGGTAGCGAGCCTTGCCGGATGCGCCCTTGAGGCAATTCTGGATTCCTGCACTCCTCCAGACCCGCCTTGACCAGGGCGGATGCCGGGGAGGACCGTCACGCCCGAATGATATTCGCGTCCTCGGCCGGGCCGCTAGAATGGCTCGCCTTCCGATGAGGAGTACAGCGACTTGGCCAAGATCAACATTCAGTTCACCCTATTTTCCGCGTTCTATTCGCCGCTCATCTCTGTGATGTCGGGGGGATTCCTGAAGGCCGAGGGCCTGGATCCGGAGTGGTCCGTTTCGCCGCCGGGCGTCTCGGCGCTCGAAGCCTTGAGAAATGGTTCGGCGCACGTGGTGCAGTCGGCCCTGAGCCAGGGGTTCGTGACGCTCGACAAGGGCGAGACGCCGTTCGCGGTGCATTTCGCGCAGGTTAATGAGATGGACGGGTTCTTCCTCACCGGACGCCAGGCGGATGCCGGCTTCTCGTGGAAGAAGCTCGAAGGCGCCGAACTCGTCACGTTCAAGGGCGGCCAGCCGCACGCGATGTTCAAGTACGCCTGTCACAAGGCGGGCATCGACTATTCGAGGATCAAGCTCATCACCCCCGGCGGCCCCGCCGAGATCGACAAGGCCTTCCGCGATGGCCAGGGGCAGTACGTCCACCAGCAAGGTCCATTCCCGCAGCAGTTGCAGGCCGACCGCATCGGACACATCGTGGCCCAGGTCGGCAAGCAGATCGGGCCATGCGGGTTCTCCAGCCTGGCGGCGACACGCGAGTGGCTGAAGACGGACATGGCGAAGGCGTTCATGCGCGCCTACAGGAAGACCCGGGTCTACATGACCGCGGCGCCCGCCGCCGAGATTGCCAGGGCGGAGAAGCCCTACTTCCCCAGGATCGACGAAAAGGTGCTCGCCGATTGCATCGCGACGTACCAGAAGCTCGGCTGCTGGACGCCGCATGCGGACATCACGCGTGCGGCCTACGAGAAGACGCTGGATATCTTCGAGTACAACGGCCAGTTGAAGCAGCGCTATCGCTACGAGCAGGTTTGCGCGACGCCGCCGGCGGGGGACTGAAGCCTTTCAGAATTGATACGCGGGGTTCTTCGGATCGAAGTCGGCGTCCGCGAGCGGCGCGTTGAGGACGAGGTTCTCGTAGCCGTAGTTTTCGACGAGATGCGCATCCCGGTCATAAACCCTGATCCTCAGGGGAATCTTGCTCTCGACATCCTGGTTGATGACAAACCGGTAGCCGTCGTAGTGCCTGGCTTTTTCCTTGGGGAAGATCGCTTCCAGCACCTGCGTCTTCCTGCCGTAGACCGTCTCGGCGCCCTTCTCGGAGAAGGCGAGCTCGCCGGCCTTGGCGGCCTTGCGGATGTTCGTGGCCACGGATTCCAGCAGGAAGCCGATCCCCGTGCTGGTGACCGGACGAAGATTGTCCACCATGAGCCCCGGGTGCCTCGGATCGAGATTGAACGTGATGAAACGCAGTATTCCGCCTCTGTGAGCCCTGGCCCGGTCCTCGTTCCACCCTGCCACATAGATCAGCTCGCTTCCCTTGTAGGGCGCTCTTATCCATTTCATGTACAGGCTGAAGGGCGCTCTCCTGCACTTCAGGAGGATGGTTTCCTCGGGAAGGAGCTTGCCGGCAACGCGCTGCTGTTTGTAGAAGACCGCGGTGTAGCTGGTCACCCTGTCGTAGGCGGCCTCGGTCTCCCTGAGCCATTCCTCCGGATCGAGTCCGGCGGATGCACCGCCGTGCGCAGCCATCGCGGCGAACACGAATAACGCAGAAAGGAAGGTCCTGGTCACGTCCTTGTGCGAATGGAAGCAGCGCTAAGGCTACGGGCGGGTTTGCGCTACGCCGCCTTCGTGTCCGTGGCGGCCTTCTCCCGGAACTCGGCAATGTCCGGGCGCGAGCCCCACATGCAGAAGGAACTGGGCTCGAAGGGGAACTGGCGGGGACGATAGCCCGCTTCCTCCTCGGGCTTGATGAGCCGCACCCCGCTCGAATACTCGTACACCATCCCGTCGGGGCCCTCGAAGTAGAGGAACATCGCGCCCGAAGTCGGGTGCCGGCCCGGGCCGAAGACGATCTTCACGCCCTGCTCTTTCAGAAAGTAGTACGAGCGCATGATGTCGTCGATCCCCTCTACCTGGTGATTCACGTGCTGCACCCCGGCGTAGGTCGAGGGAAAGAGCGCCATGCGGTGATGCACCTCGTCGATGCGCAGAAGCGGCGCCGGGCCGATGCGGTCCGAGACGCGCGCATTCATCACCTGGGTCCAGAACGCCTCGTCGCGCACGGGGTCGGTGGTGCGCAGGCCGATGTGAGAGAAGCCCGTGATGCCCGCCGCGCGCTGCGGAAAGTAGTCCTTGCCGCTGTGGTGCGGGCGCACCACCAGCTCGATCTGGTTGCCGCTCGGGTCCTTGAAGGAGATGTAAGCCTCCACCCTGCGCTGCGCGCAGCCGTCCCTGGTTCCCCACTTCACGTCCCGCTTCATTCCCTCCAGCACTTCCGCTGCCGCCTCGAGCGCCTGCTTTGATTCCACCTCGAAGGCCGTCGCGTGGTCCTTCGGATCGCCTTTGAGATACACCAGCGTGTGATCACGGCTGTCGCTGCGAAAGTAGCGCGCGCCGGTGTCGCAGCCCGCGGGTTCCAGGCCGAGGATGTCGCGAGCGAAGCGCGCGGCAGCGTCGAGATCGCGCGTGCCGAGGCGGACGTAGCGGATGTCGCGAAGATGGATCATGCCGGTCGCGTAGAGCACCGCGTCAGCCGGATCAAGGGCGGTTCATGACCCATTGCTTCGCTGCTTCCAGTTCGCCCGCAGCAAAGTGCCTGATCTCGGCCGACACGAAGTGCGACGCCAGGTGCTGCGCGACATTTCCTATCGCCGAATCGGTCACGAGGGCAACTTTCCTGATGCGCTTGTGGTGATCCCGCACGAAACGGAAGTGGGCGGCCATGGCGCCGAAGCTTTCCCATCCCGGAAATCTGGGGGCCTCGATGATGAGTCCGGCGAGGCCTCCGGTTTTTTCGATGTGGGGATCGACCGTCTTCGCAAGTTGCGCAAAATCGCCCTGTTCGAGCGCGGACTTCGGCCGCAGGTACAGGATCGAGTTGCGCGGCATCGAGGGTGTGTTCGATCATGCATGCCTCCTTCGCTTCGCATTCCTGGGCGACAGAATAGTCGGTCCTGGGACAGGGTGGCACACTTAAGGGCGGCTTTCTCAGGACTCCATGGATGTAGGACACCGCCTCCGCGCCCGCAGCTATCCGCCGCCCGCGAGGTTGCGCAGGAGGTACTGCACGAGGGCCACCCAGAACCCCTCCTGCGCGTGCTTGTGCGCGAGTGCCGTGATGTCGACGAACGCTTTGTGCAGGACCATCGATACGACGACAGTGCCTACGCAGATCGCAGCGATCTGCAGAAACGTCTTGACGGCGTCGTTCGTGTGGCGATCCATCTATCCGACCCACACCCTCGCGTTCCTGAACATGCGCATCCACGGCGAGTCCTCGCCGGCGCCGTCCGGCGCCCAGGACATCTGCACGGTGCGGAACACGCGCTCGGGATGTTCCATGAGGATGGTGAAGCGGCCATCCGCCGTCGTGAGGCCGGTGATGCCCTCCGGCGAGCCGTTCGGGTTGCAGCGGATAGGTCTCCGTCAGGCTTGCCGCGGTTGTCCACGAAGCGCGCAGCGACGATCGCGCTTCTTGCGGTCGGCCTCCGAGCAAACTGCGCCCGCCCTTCGCCGTGCGCCGTCACGCCCGGAATGCGGCTGCCCGCCATGCCGCGGAAGACGATCGACGGGCTCTCCAGCGATCTCGACCATCACCAGGCGCGCCTCGAACTGCTCGGAGCGGTTGCGCTCGAAAGAGGGCCAGTGCTGCGCGCCGGGCACGATCTCCTTGAGTGCCGCCATCATCTGGCAGCCGTTGCAGATGCCCAGCGCAAAGGTGTCGGAACGCGCGAAGAAGGCTTCGAACTCCTTGCGCGCCCGTGAGTTGAAGAGGATCGACTTGGCCCAGCCCTGCCCGCCGCCCAGCACGTCGCCGTAGGAAAACCCGCCGCAGGCGGCGTAGCCCTTGAAGGACGACAGCGACACGCGCCCGGAAATGAGGTCGGACATGTGCACGTCCACCGCCTCGAACCCCGCGCGGTGGAACGCCGCGCGCCATCTCCACCTGGCCGTTCACGCCCTGCTCGCGCAGGATGGCGACGCGCGGCCTCGCCTTGGCCGCGACGAAGGGCGCCGCAATGTCTTCCCTGGGGTCGAAGCTCAACGCAACGTGCAGGCCCGGATCGGCCGCATCGAGGATGCGGTCGTACTCTTCCTGCGCGCAGTCCGGGTTGTCGCGCAGCCTCTGCATCTGGTAGGTGGTCTCCGACCACGCGCGCTGCAGGTCCACGCGCTTCTCCACGAACACCGGCTTCGCGTTGCGCGTGAAGCGGACCTCGTCGCGCGCGTTCAGCGTGCCGATGAGGTGCGAGACCTCCCCAAGACCGGCGGCGCGCAGCGCGTCCATCACCCTGCGTGCGATCCGCCGCGCGGATCTGGAACACGGCGCCCAGTTCCTCGGCAAAGAGCGCCTTCAGCGATCTGCTCTCGCACCCGGCCGGAGAGCTGCTCTTCGGCGTTCGCGCTTGAACCCGTCCACGTCCTCGGTCAGCGCGTCGAAGGCGATGGCGTCGAGGTTGAGCGTCACTCCGCAATGCCCGGCGAAGGCCATCTCGCAGACGGTAGCGAACAAGCCCGCCGTCCGAGCGGTCGTGGTACGCGAGCAGCAGGTTCTCCTGCGCCAGCTTCTGCACCGCGCCGAAGAAGCCTTTAACCAGCTCTGCATCCTCCAGGTCCGGCACCTCAGTGCCGAACTTCGAATGCACCTGCGCGAGGATCGACCCGCCCAGGCGGTTCCTGCCCTGGCCCAAATCCACCAGCACCAGCTCCGTCTCGCCTGCATCGGTGCGCAGCCGCGGCGTCAGCGTGCCGCGCGCATCCTCCACCGGCGCGAACGCGGACACGATGAGCGACACCGGCGCCACCACCTCCTTGTCCGCCCACGCCGTGCGCATGGACAGCGAATCCTTGCCGACCGGGATCGACACGCCGAGCGCGGGACACAGCTCGATCGCCACCGCCTGCACCGTGTCGAAGAGCGCAGCGTCCTCGCCCGGCGAGCCGGCCGCCGCCATCCAGTTGGCCGACAGCTTCACGCGATCGAGCGACGAGATGCGCGCCGCGGCGATGTTGGTGATCGCCTCGCCCACCGCCATGCGTCCCGAGGCCGGCGCATTGACCGAAGCCAAGCGGCGTGCGCTCGCCGATGGCGAAGGCCTCACCCGCCACGTTTTCGAAGTCGATCAATGTCACCGCGCAATCCGCCACCGGCACCTGCCAGGGCCCCACGAATGGATCGCGCGAGCACAGCCCGCCCACCGTGCGATCGCCGATGGCGATCAGAAAGGTCTTGTCCGCCACCGCCGGATGGCGCAGCACGCGGTAGGCGGCCTCCTTCAGACTCGACTCCATCGAGCGCGAACGCATCTCCCGCGCGCGCAAGGCGCTTCACGTCGCGCAGCATCTTCGGCGGCTTGCCGAGGACCATCTGCAGGTCCACGTCCACCGGCGTGTCCCCGAGCCGCGGATCCTTGACCTTCAGCCGCCCGTCCGCCGTCGCCTTCCCCAGCACCGCGAACGGGCAGCGCTCGCGCTCGCACAACGCGCGGAACAGCCCGAGCGACGCAGGCGCGATGGCGAGCACGTAGCGCTCCTGCGCCTCGTTGCACCAGATCTCGCGCGGCGACATGCCCGAATCCTCCGAAGGCGCGGCGCGCAGGTCCAGGTACGCCCCGCGCCCCGCGCCGTGCGCAATTTCCGGCACGGCGTTCGACAGACCTCCCGCCCCCACGTCGTGGATGGAAAGGATGGGATTCGCCTCGCCCAGCCCCCAGCAGCGGTCGATCACCTCCTGCGCCCGGCGCTGGATCTCCGCGTTGCCCCGCTGCACCGAATCGAAATCCAGGTCCTCCGTGTTCGCGCCCGCGCCCATGGAAGACGCCGCGCCGCCGCCCATGCCGATCAGCATGCCCGGCCCGCCGAGCTGAATCAGCAGCGCGCCCTCGGGCAGCGCCGCCTTGGCCGAATCGCGCGCCGCGATGTTGCCGATGCCGCCCGCGACCATGATGGGCTTGTGATAGCCGCGGCGCACGCCGCCGACCTCCGCCTCGAAGGTGCGGAAGTAACCCGCGAGGTTGGGCCGCCCGAACTCGTTGTTGAAGCCGGCCGCGCCGATGGGACCTTCCAGCATGATGGCGAGCCCGCTCACGATGCGGCCCGGCTTGCCGAAGTCCGCCTCCCAGGGCTGCACTGCGCCAGGGATGCGCAGGTTCGATACCGAGTAGCCCACCAGCCCCGCCTTGGGCTTGGCGCCGCGGCCGGTCGCGCCCTCGTCGCGGATCTCGCCGCCCGCGCCGGTCGCCGCACCGGGAAAGGGCGCGATCGCCGTAGGGTGGTTGTGCGTCTCCACCTTCATCACCGTGTGCGTGCGCTCCGGGCGCGGCGCATACACGCCGCCCGCATCCGGGTAGAAGCGCCGCGCGATGCGCCCTTCCATGATCGCAGCGTTGTCGGCGTAGGCGAGCACCGTGCCGCGCGGACTGACCGCATGCGTGTGCTTGATCATGGCGAACAGCGACTGCGCGCGCTTCTCGCCGTCCACGATCCACTCGGCGTTGAAGATCTTGTGCCGGCAATGCTCGGAGTTCGCCTGCGCGAACATGGTGAGCTCGGCGTCGGTCGGGTCGCGCCCCATCGCGCCGTAGGCCGCGCGCAGGTACGCGATCTCGTCCGCCGACAGTGCGAGCCCAAGGCTGCGGTTGGCCTCTTCCAGCGCGCCGAGCGGCACGTGCTCAAGGGAGCGCGGCGGCACATGCTGGAAAAGCCGTTCCGCGTCCTCGAGCGAGCCGAGCACCGTCTCGGTCATGCGGTCGTGCAGCAGCGCAGCCACCGCGTCCGCGCGCGCGCCGCCGCGCACGAAGTAGGCGATGCCGCGCTCGATGCGCTTCACCTTCGCGAGGCCGCAGTTGTGCGCGATGTCGGTGGCCTTCGACGACCACGGCGAGATGGTGCCGATGCGCGGCACGACCAGGTAAAGCGTGTCGCCCGCCTGCGCGGGCTGCGGCGGCGCTCCGTAATGCAGCAGCCGCACGAGCACGCGCTGCTCGGCAGCCTCGAGCGGCGCCCCGAGCTCTACGAAGTGGCGGAACTCGGCCGCGAGGCCGCGGATGCCGGCCTGGGCGGACTGCAGCTGGGGGAGGAGCTTGGCGAGCCGGAATTCCTGCAGCGCGCGCGCGCCGCGGAACTGAAGGAGCTTTTGCATCAAGCGGAGCCGGTAAAGCGGAATTATACCGGTCGGCGAGGCGAAGCACAGCCACGGCCCGGCGCGGCGCGTCGCGATGGGGACCCCTTGCGCCGCCACCGGACTTCGCGCCGCCAAATGCCCGCGCTTGAGGCGTGATTCGGGCAGTGTGTTCCTAGTCCTGCATGATGATCGACCGACGGTACCGCTTAGCCTTGGCACGCTCCGGTTTTGGCGTGAAAACTGGATGGCAGAAGACCAGGTGGAGGCGACGGACTGATCCGCGGGGCAATCACTCGACGCCCAGGCTACAGCAGCAGAGCGGGTATAGTCTTTCTCAGCGCCTATGTTGTGACGGTGACGAAACCGGACGGTTAAGGCGGGTGAAGAACTATGAAGATCTCTGGATATCGCTGTGCGGTCGTTCTGCTCCTTTGCTGCACCCTGACGTTCGTTGCCTTGTCTTTCCCGGCGGTCGGCGCACCACCCGCGAAGCCTGCCGAGTCACAGCCATTGCCGGAAGATCCGCTGGGCCGGAGCACGCCCTACGGCGCGGTGATCGGGTTTCTGCAGGCGGCGAACAAGACGGACTATGAACTTGCCTCCAATTATCTGGAGGGCAAGCAAGCCGCCAAGAGAAAAGCAGAACTCGCGCGCAGCCTCCATGTGGTCTTGAACCGGGGCGTAAAGACCGGCCCGGATGATTTGAGCAAAGCACCTGCGGGAAGCCTGGACGACGGTCTCCCCGCGAATCTGGAAAAAGTAGGCACGGCATCCTTTGCGAGCGAAAGCCTGGACATCGTGCTTCGCCTCACGAAGACACCCGATACCCCGCCAATCTGGCTCTTCTCCGCTGAAACCCTGCTTGGCGTGACTGCTGCAGCCAACCAACTCGATGTCCCGTGGGCCGAAGCGATCTGGCCGGAATCGTTCAGAGAAATCCGCTTCCTGTCTTACCCGCTTTTCACGTGGCTCAACGTGCTCGTGGGCATTCCGCTCCTGGTAGGGATTGCCTGGCCCCTCACCCGCGGCCTTCTCAGATTTCTTCACCCTTTGGACCTGCGCCATGGCGGCGGGCGCGTGCTGGCCCGGATCAAATGGCTGCTGTTCCTTTTGATCTTGGCTCTCCTGGCGCGCATCGTCGCCACGCAAGCCGCCACAGCGGAGGGGCGCATTTTCGTCACCTCTATTGCCAACGTGTTCATCATCGTGGCTGCCGGCTGGATATTGGTTCGGTTGACGAAGCTAGTGGCTCAATTGAAGACTCAGCACCTGCGACAGGTTGGGTTGCCGGGCAAGATCGCGACAGTCGAACTATCCAACTGGCTGCTTGTGTGTGTCTGGTTCACTGCCGGTCTATTCCTGATCCTGCGCAGTCTGGGCATCGAGCTTACGGCCGTCGTTGCCGGACTCGGCATTGGCGGAATCGCGTTTGCGTTCGCCGCCCAGAAGACGATCGAGAACCTTTTCGGCACGGTAACGGTCGTTGCTGATGAAGCCATCCAGGTCGGTGACTACTGCCAGGTAGGGACTATTGAGGGCCGCATCGAAAGCATCGGTCTGCGCTCCACGCAGATTCGCACCCTCGATCGGGCCTTGGTCAGCGTTCCGAACGGGCAGCTCGCCGCGACGAGTATTGGAAATCTGGCCCGGCGCGACAAATTTCTCTTCCGCCACAACATTCGGTTGGGCTACGCAACCACGGCCGACCAGCTTCGCCATGTCCTCACGGAGATCAGAGCAATGATGCTGGCAGAAGCCAAGCTTGAGCCTGCAACCGTCAGGACCCGGTTGATCCGGTTTGGCGACGCCTCCCTCGAGCTGGAGGCCTTCGCGTATGTGCCGACTCGCGATGAGGGTGTCTTCCTCGAGATTCAGGAAGACCTTCTGCTGCGGATCATGGATATCGTCGAAGCCAGTGGAGCTGCGTTCTCTTTGCCAACCGAGGCCGCGCCCGTCCCCACGAATTTCGCTCTGAATACCCGGACTCGGGATACTCAGGAAGAGTAGCGCCGCACCCTCGAACGTTATGCCATGGCGATTGACCCCCAACTTTAGGCGCAGCGGACCCTTCGCCAGCAGTCGCTAGCTTCGCGCCGCTGACCATGACGTTAGCCATACCGAACACGCGCTCGGATTCGGCCTCAGCTCCCCGACCACGCCTTCATTGCGATGCGCGACGTCGAGAGCGCAATGCGAAGCGTAAAGGCAACGGCGCGTAGCCCGGCGGCGGCGCCAGGGGCCCCCATCGCGACGCGCCGAGCCGGGCCGAGGGCGGAGGGAGAAGGCCGAGCACTGTTTGAGCCCGTAAATGCAGGAAGGGCGAGTTGCGCAGGCCTCCGACGCCCGAGGACTGACGGCGAGGAGCCTTCGCGTCGCTGGGGAAGGCGCCGCCGCCGGGCTACCCGCCGGTGAGTAGGTGTGAAGCCTCGAAAGAGCGCGCCGTGCGAACCGGTCGCGGGCGCCCCGCGACTGCTTACTTGCGCAGCTGAGGCTCGGTGAGCTTGCCGCCGATGTAGTAGGTGCCACGGAGGTTGCGCAGCTCGGCGTTGACGCGCCCCGAGATGCCGCCCGCGGGCTCGACGTCCAGCGTTCCGGTGGCGTTCAGCAGTCCCGCGGTGAGACGCATGTCGCGCAGGGCGAGCGCGCCGCTGGCGAGCGAAGCCTGGCCGGTGAGCTCGGTGAACTGGGTGCGGCCGCTCGCCTGCGCGCTCGTGGTCTGCAGCGCGCGCGACAGGTCGAAGCTGGACAGCGTGCCTTTCGCCACCCTGAAGCTGCCGTCCAGCCGCGCCGTCTCGTACAGGCGCTCGGGCTCGCGCCCCGCCATCACGTAGCGTCCCTTGCCCTCGAAGCGACCGTCGGAGATGAGCGACGGGGCGAACACCCCTGCGTTCATGCCGCCGCCGCGCACGTCGCCGCTCACGCTCCACGTCGCACCCCACTGGATGCGCGCGTTGCCCGCCATCAGGCCGTCGAATACGCGTCCGTCGAATTCGCTCACCGTCATGCCCTGGCCGTTGGCCGTGCCCTTCGCGCCGAACTCCGTCAGCGTGAACTTGTTGAGGAACGGCAGCACGAAGGTGGCGGCGGTGGCCTCGAAGGCGACGCCGTCGCCGCGCGGCGAGATCAGGCCCGTGATGCGCTCCCCCGAGAGCTTCACCTCGGCCAGCCTGCCATCGCTGCCCATGGCGGCATCGGCATTGAGCAGCGGCAGCGCGAGCGGGCCCTCCAGCTTGATGTCCGTCGCCACCACGCGCCGGGCGTAGAGCTGCGTGCCGTGAAGGGCGCCGAACAGGGCGTCGCCGAGGGACTCCTGCGCGAGCGTCACCTTGTCCAGCTCGATGCGGCTGAACACCTTGCGGTCGCCGAGCACCGAGCCGAGCTCGGGCACGGCGCGCACCTGCGCGATCTTGACCGTCTCGCCGATGGCGACGTTCTCGAAGCGCATCTGCACGCCCGCCAGCACCCACATGCGCGCCGAGCCGATCTTCACCGGCTGGCCGAGCGCGTCGGAGGCGAGCTTCGCGTACTCCGCAGTGGACAGCGGCATGAGATTCACCACCGCCATGCCCACCGCCAGCAACACGAACAGCGCCATCGTCACCGGCTTGCCCCACTTCACCGGCTGCTTGCGCCGGTAGGCGCTCGCCGCCTTGGCGGCGGGCTGGTCGCCGCGCTTGCGCGCGCGCTCCACCTCGCGCTCGCGGTCGCGCAGCGCCTTGCGCGCCTCCGGCGTGAGCTTGCGCGCGTCTTCCTGCACGTCGCCCATGCCGAGGTCGGCGCGGGAGATCGGGATGTCGGTCTCGGCCGCCTTGCGCGCATCGGCCTCGCGCTCCTTCTTCTTGCGCTCGGCCTCGTCTTCCTTGCGGCGCGCCTCGAGCTCCTTGGCGAGGCGCTCCTCCTCCTCCTTCTGGCGCTGCTCCTCCTCCTCCTGGCGGCGCTTGTCCTCTTCCTTGCGCGCCTTGCGCTCGGCCTCCTCGCGCGCCCGCTGCTCCTCCTCCTCCTTCGCCATGCGCTGCCGCTCTTCGCGCTCGCGCTTGTCCTGCGCCTCCTTCTCCTTGCGCTCGTCCTCCTCGCGCTTGGCGAACGAATCCAGGTCGGCGAACAGCGAGTTGCTCAGGGCGTCGGCGGCCTCGGCCGCCATCTTCGCCGCCTCCGCGCGCTCCGCTGCTTCGACGACCTCGCGCTCGGCGCGCTCGCGGTCCTCCTGCTCCGCGCGCACGCGATAGGCGTCGTCGGACTTGCGCCGCGCATCCTCCGCCTCCCAGCGCCGCGCCTCCTCTTCCTTGCGCTTGCGTGCGTCGGCGTCGCGGCGCTTCTTGTCCTCGGCCTCTCGCGCCATGCGGATCTGGCGCTGGTGCTCCTCCGCCTCGCGGCGCTCCTGGGCCTCGCGCGCCTGGCGCTCGGCCTCGTTCTGCGCCTGGCGCTTCGCCTCTTCCTCCTCCAGCTTCTTCAGCTCCTCCAGGCGCTGGCGCTCGCGCCGCTCGCGCTCTTCCTGCGCCTTGCGCTCGGCTTCCTCGCGCGCCTTGCGCTCCTCCTCGAGCCTCTTGCGCAGCGTCTCGGCCTCCTCGCGCGCCTTCTTCTCCTCGGCCTCGCGCCGCGCCCGTTCCGCGGCTTCGCGCCGGGTGCGCTCGGCTTCCTCGCGCGCGCGCCGCTCGGCTTCCTCGCGCGCGCGCCGCTCCGCCTCCACCTTGAGGCGCAGCTCCTCGGCCTCGCGCCGCGCGCGCTCCGCCGCTTCGAAGCGAGCGCGCTCCGCGGATTCCGCCTTGTCGTGCAGCTCACGCTCTGCCCGCGCCTTCGCCTCGCGCGCCTCGCGTTCGGCGCGCTCCTGCGCCGCTCGCTCGGCTTCCTCGGCCTTGCGCTTCGCCTCCAGCTGCGCCCTGTGCTCGGCGAGGACCTTGTCCCGCGCTTCAGCTTCCGCGCGCTCCTTCGCCTCGACCACCGCGCGCGCTTTCGCTTCGGCCTCGGCACGCGTGCGCGCCTTGATCTCGGCGGTGGTGGTGCCTTCGGCGGCGGCTTGCATCGTCAGCTCGCGCGCGGACTTGGCGCGCGCTTCCGCATCCAGCCGCTCCTTCATCGCCTCGTCGGAGATGGCCTTGGCGGCGGCCTCGGCCTTCGTCTTGGCCTCGCGCTCGGCACGTGCCCGCATCTCCGCCTCCTGGCGCGCGGCCGCCATCGGGTCCGACGGGGGCGCCGAGGGCCTCGACGGCGGGGCGGCGGGCTTCGACGGCGCGGCGGAAGGCTTCTCGATCCTGGGCGGCGCGCTGAAGATCTGCGTGAAATCGAGCTCGTCGCCGCCGCCCGAAGCGGTCGATGGCGTCGGCACCGACGGCTTCGTGACCGAGGGGCGGGGCGCGTTCGCCGCGCCTCGTTGCATCGTGCCTGGCGAGACCTCGCGGATGAACCCTTCCTGGTCCATCTTCCTGATCAGCGCCAGGAACCGCTCATCCGGCGCGCGATCGAACTTGGTGGCCAGATCCTTGAGGTTGATCTTGCCGTCGATGGCGGAGAGGATCGCGCGGTCGCCGCGCGACAGGTGGCTCGTCTTGCCGGAAGCCTCCTGCACACCCTTGCCAGTCTTGGAGTAGATCGCGCTTGGATTCATGACGTCATGCTGCGGGGACAGCGCCGTATTCTATAAGCAGACGCCCGGATAAGCACCCCCAAAAAGGCGCCCTGAAGAACTTTCGCTTTTGCGCGCGTCACGCGGCGCCGTAGCCGCCGCCGCCCGGAGTCTCGACCACGAAGACGTCGCCCGCCCCCATCTCGATGCGATCGGTGGGCCCGAGTTCCACGCGGCTGCCGTCAGCGCGCATCACGTAGTTGAGCCCCGGCGTGCCCGGCTTGCCGCCCGCCATGCCATGCGGCGGCACGCGTCGGTGGTTGGAGAGGATCGCTGCGGTCATCGGCTCGAGAAAACGCACGCGCCGCACCGCGCCATGACCGCCGCGGTGCCGTCCGGCGCCGCCCGAGCCACGCCGGATCTCGAAGCTTTCCAGCAGGACGGGAAAGCGCCATTCCAGGACTTCCGGGTCCGTGAGGCGCGAGTTCGTCATGTGCGTCTGGACGACGTCGGTGCCGTCGAAGCCGGGCCCCGCGCCCGAGCCACCGGCGATGGTTTCATAGTACTGGTAGCGGTCGTTGCCGAACGTGAAATTGTTCATCGTCCCCTGCGACGCCGCCAGCACGCCGAGCGCACCGTAGAGCGCATCCGTGACGCATTGCGAGGTCTCGACGTTTCCCGCCACCACTGCCGCCGGGTAGCGCGGGTTGAGCATCGAGCGCTCCGGGATCACCACCTCGAGGGGCTTCAGGCAGCCCGCGTTCAGCGGAATCTCGTCGTCCACGAGCGTGCGGAACACGTAGAGCACCGCGGCCATGCTGACGGCGGACGGCGCGTTGAAGTTGCTCGGCAACTGCGCCGAGGTGCCGGTGAAGTCGATGCGCGCGCTGCGCCGGTCCTCGCCGATGGCGATCCTCACGCAGATGCGCGCGCCGTTGTCGAGCGGCAGCTCGAAAGCGCCGTCCTTCAGCACGCCGATCACGCGGCGCACCGATTCCTCGGCATTCGCCTGCACGTGGCGCATGTAGGCGCGCACCACCTCCAGGCCGAAGTGCGCCACCATCTCGCGCAACGCCTGCACGCCCTTTTCGTTCGCGGCGATCTGCGCGTGCAGGTCGGCGAGGTTCTGCTGCACGTTGCGCACCGGGTATTTGCCGGACGAGAGCAGCGCGACGGTCTCCTTCTCGCGGAAGCGCCCCTCCTCGACCAGCAGGAAGTTGTCGATCAGGACGCCCTCCTCCTCCACCGTCTTCGAATCGGGCGGCATCGATCCCGGGGTGATGCCGCCGATGTCGGCGTGGTGGCCGCGCGAGCCGACGTAGAAGAGGATCTCCCTGCCCACTTCATCGAATACGGGCGTGATCACGGTGACGTCGGGCAGGTGCGTGCCGCCGTTATAGGGGGCATTGAGCACGTACACATTTCCCGGCTTCATGCCGCCCGCGTTCTCGCGGATCACCGTCTTGATCGACTCCCCCATCGATCCCAAGTGCACCGGCATGTGCGGCGCGTTGGCGATCAGGTGGCCCTCGGCGTCGAACAGCGCGCAGGAGAAGTCCAGCCGCTCCTTGATGTTCACCGAGTAGGCGGTGTTCTGCAGGCGCAACCCCATCTGCTCGGCGATCGACATATAAAGGTTGTTGAAAATCTCGAGCATCACCGGGTCGGCTTCGGTGCCCAGGGCCACGCGCTTGTCCCGCGGCACGACTCTTTCCAGCAGCAGGTGGTCGAGCCGGGTCACTTGCGCCCGCCACCCCGGCTCCACGACGGTGGTCGCGTTCGCCTCCGCGATGATCGCCGGGCCCGCCACCTTCTGCCCGATTGCCAGGTCTTCGCGCCGGAAGAGCGGCGTGGCGTGCCATCGGCCGCCGGTGAACATGCGCACGCTCGCCACGGGCTGCGCGTCGGGTTTTGCCCCGCTCGCGGCGGCCGCAGCCGGACGATCGGACATGCCCGACGCCAGCGCCTCGACCGATACCGCCTCCACGACCAGCGCCTTGCCCGGCATGAGGAACGAGAACTGCTTCTGGTAGGCGAGCTCGAACTGCTGCTTCATCTCTTCAGCGCTGCCGAAGGCCACGATCAGTGCGGTATCCGTGCCTTCGTACTTCAGGTGCACGCGGCGCAGCACGCGGATGCCGGCTCCATCCACCCCCTGGCGCGCCAGCTCCTCGCGTGCCGCTGCCGCCAGGCCCTCCAGATCCTTTTCCAGCGCCGCTTCACCCAGCTTTGCCTCGACCGCCTTCTCCCTGAGCGCCGCCTGGTCGGCCAGGCCCATGCCGTAGGCCGAGAGCACGCCCGCGAAGGGATGGATGAAGACCCGCGTCATGGCGAGCGCGTCCGCCACGAGGCAGGCATGCTGCCCCGCCGCGCCGCCAAAACAGCACAGCGTGTACTCGGTGACGTCGTGGCCGCGCTGGACCGAGATGTGCTTGATGGCGTTCGCCATGTTGCCGACGGCGATCTGGATAAAGCCTTCCGCGACCTGCTCGGGCGAGCGGGCGTCGCCGATCGTCTTCGCCAGCGCGGCGAACTTGTCCCGCACCACGGCGGCGTCGAGCGCCTGCCTGCCATCCGCGCCGAAGACGCGCGGAAAGTACTCGGGCTGGATCTTGCCCAGCATCACGTTGGCGTCGGTCACGGCGAGCGGCCCGCCGCGCCGGTAGCTCGCAGGGCCCGGATTGGCCCCCGCGGAATCGGGCCCCACGCGGTAGCGCGCGCCGTCGAAATGCAGGATCGAGCCGCCGCCCGCGGCGACGGTATGGATGCTCATCATCGGCGCGCGCATCCTCACGCCGGCCACCTTGGTCTCGAATTCCCGCTCGAACTCGCCCGCGTAGTGCGAGACGTCGGTGGAGGTGCCGCCCATGTCGAAGCCGATGATCTTGCCGAAGCCTGCCGAGAGCGAGGTGCGCACCGCGCCGACGATGCCGCCCGCGGGGCCGGAAAGGATCGAGTCCTTGCCCTGGAAGCGCCGCGCGTCGGTGAGGCCGCCGTTGGACTGCATGAACAGCAGGCGCACGCCCTCGAGCTCTGCGGCGACTCGGTCGACGTAGCGCCGCAGGATCGGCGAGAGATACGCGTCCACCACCGTGGTATCGCCGCGCCCGATCAGCTTCATCAGCGGGCTCACCTGATGCGACACCGAGATCTGCGTGAAGCCGGCCTCCCTGGCGAGCGCCGCGAGACGCGCCTCGTGCTGCGGATAGCGGTAGCCGTGCATCAGCACGATGGCGATGGAGCGATAGCCGTCCTGCGCGCGTTTCTCGAGATCGGTGCGCGCCTTCGCCTCGTCCAGTGCGAAGTGGACTTCGCCGCGCGCGCCAATGCGCTCGTCGACCTCGACCACGTCCGCGTACAGGAGCTCCGGCAACACGATGTGCCGCTCGAAGATCTTCGGCCGGTTCTGGTAGGCGATGCGCAGGGCGTCCCTGAAGCCGCGCGTGATGAACAGCACCGTGCGCTCGCCCTTGCGCTCGAGGAGCGCGTTGGTGGCGACCGTGGTGCCCATCTTCACCGCCTCGATGAGATCGCCGGGGATCGTCTGCGCCGGTGACAGCCCGAGGAGCGCGCGAATGCCCGCGAGCGCCGCGTCCGGGTAGCGCTCGGGGTTCTCCGAAAGAAGCTTGTGCGTGAGAAGCGAGCCGTCGGGCCGGCGCGCGACGATGTCGGTGAAGGTGCCGCCGCGGTCAATCCAGAACTGCCAGCCTGAACTCATCCGAGCACCGGCTGCATGCAAAATTGGAACAGGGGGGCCGGGCCCCTTCCACTATAGGCGCGTGGGGCCCTCCCGGCCCCCCCGTACCCCCCGTCGCGCTTTGACGCGTCCGTCGTCATGCAAAGCGAGTGGCTGCGTAGGGCGCCGGGTCCACGAAGGGCGCCTCTCCGGTGATCATCTCCGCGACGAGGCGCCCGGTCACTGCGCCGAGCGTGAGGCCGTGGTGCGCGTGGCCGAAGGCAAACCACAGGTTCCGGTGCAGGGGCGCCGGGCCGATGACGGGAAGCATGTCGGGCGTGCAGGGCCGCGCGCCCATCCAGGGCTCGGTGTCCAGGCGCTCGGCGAGCGGAAACAGATCCCTCGCGATGGGCTCCGCGCGCCCGAGCTGCACCGGCGTGCGGATCGCGTCGCGCCGCGCGAACTCCGCGCCGGTCGTGAGCCGGATGCCGCGGCGCACCGGGCCCATGAAGTAGCCGCGCTCGACGTCGAGCACCGGGTGGTTGAGCTTCGCCTCGCCCGCAGCGCGGTAGTGCATGTGGTAGCCGCGCTTCACCGCCAGCGGCAGTTCGTAGCCCAGCGCGCGCGTCAGCACGTCCGCCCAGGGCCCAAGCGCGACCACCGCGGCGCCCGCCGCGAGCGGCCCGGTGGCCGTGCGCATGCGCCACCCCTGCCCCTCAGCCTCCAGCGTGGCCGCGTTGCCCTGCAGGAAGGTGCCGCCCAGCGCCTCGAAGCGGCGCACGTAGGCCTGCCCCAGCGCCTGCGGGTCGAGCGTGCGCGTGGGCTGCGTCCAGTGCAGCGCGCCCGCGAGCACCGGCGCCAGGTAGGGCTCCGCCTCCTGCAGCATCTTCGCGTCGAGCTGCCGGTGCTCCACGCCGAAATCGCGCCGCCAGCGCTCGGCCTCGGCGAAGCGCGTATCGCGCTCGCGCTCGGTGCGGAAGATCTTCATCCAGCCGCCGCGCACGATGAGGTCGGCGGCGCCCGCTTCAGCGGCGAGCGCATCGTGCTCGGCGACGCAGTGCTCGATCAGCTTGGCGTAGCGGCGCGCCACCTCGGCGTGGCGCGCGGGGCGCGAGTAGTGCCAGTACTTCCAGAGGAACGGCGCGAGTCGCGGCAGCGCCGAGGGGTGGTAATGCGCGTCGATGGTGCGATTCAGGCCGTAGCGCAGGAGCGCGCCGAAGTCGTGGGGGAAGCCGTACGGGTAGACGCCTTCGCGCTGGATGAGGCCGGCGTTGCCGAAGGACGTCTCCTCCGCCGCGCCGCGCCGGTCCACGAGCGCCGTGGCGCGCCCCCGCTTCTGCAGGTGCAGCGCGGTGCAGATGCCGACGATACCCGCACCCAGAACGACGGTGTCGTAGCGTGCCATTACAATCGCGTCCTAGATCGCATCCTATCTTGGAATCCCGTTCCGCTTCGCTGTCGTTCACGGTGCTGCTCGGCGTGCTGTTCGCGCTGACCGCGCTCGGCACCGACGCCTGGCTGCCCGCGCTGCCGGTGGCCGCGCGCGAGTTCGGCGCACCGGTGGCCGGCATGCAGCTCACGGTGACGACCTACTTCCTTGGCCTCGCCGCGGGCCAGCTCGTGTGGGGCCCGGTGTCGGACCGCTACGGCAGGAAACCGGTGCTGCTCGCCGGGCTCGCGCTCGCGCTCGCGGCCTCCGCCGTCTGCGCGCTCGCAGGCTCGGCCACCGCGCTCGTGGTTGCGCGCCTCGCGCAGGGCTTCGGCATGTCGGCAGGCCCGGTGATGGCGCGCACCATCGTGCGCGACCTGCATGGCCAGGAGCAGGCCGCGCGGCTGCTCGCGCGCATGATCATCGTCTTCAGCGTGATCCCGATCGCCGCACCGCTCGCGGGCGGGCTGATGCTCGCGCTGGGCGGCTGGCGCGCCGTGTTCTGGCTCCTGGGCGCCGTGCCCGCGCTGCTCCTCGTGGCGGTCGCGATGCGCTTTGCCGAGACGGCGCCCACGGAGCGCGCTTCCGCTCATCCCCTGCAGATCGCGCGCAGCTTCGCCGCCATCGTTGCGGAGCCGAAGTTCCTCGCGCCCTACGGCGCCATGCTCTGCGCGCAGGTCGGCATCTTCGCGTTCGTGTCCAATTCGGCGTTCACCCTGGTCAGCGGCCTCGGCGTCTCGCCCGGCACTTTCGCGCTGCTGTTCGCGCTGGTGATGGTCGGCCAGATCGCCGGCGCCTGGCTCTCCAGCCGCCTGGTGATGCGCACCGGCATGACGCGCCTGCTGCGCGCCGGGATCTTCCTGGTCTTCGCCTCGGGCGCAGCCGCCGCGGCGGCCGCCTGGGCGGGTCTCGCGCACCCCGCCGCCGTGGTGGCGCCGTTCACGGCATTCCTCTTCGGCACGGCGCTCATCATCCCCAACGCCACCGCGCTCGCGCTGCAGCCCTTCCCGCGCACCGCGGGCGCGGCTTCCTCCATCATGGGCGCCGCGCAGTTCGCCGTGGGAGCGGTCGTGAGCACCGTGCTTGGCGCCATGTTCGACGGCAGCGCGCGACCGATGGCCACGGCCGCCGCGGCCGCGGGCCTGGGCGCCTTCCTCATCGAGCGGAGTTTCCTGCGTGGATCGCGTTGACGCCGTCGTGATTGGCGCGGGGCTGGTGGGCCTCGCGGTTGCGCGCGCGCTCGCCCTCGCGGGGCGCGAGGTCGTGATCCTCGAGGCCGAGGACGCCATCGGCACGCATACCAGCTCGCGCAATTCCGAAGTGATCCACGCCGGCATCTACTATGCGCAGGGCTCGCTCAAGGCGCGCGCCTGCGTGGAGGGCCGGCTGCGCCTCTATGCGTACTGCGCCGGGCGCGGGGTGCCGCACCGGCGCTGCGGCAAGCTGATCGTCGCCACCGATCGCGCGCAGCTCGACGAGCTGGAGGGCATCCGGCGCAAGGCGCACGCCAACGGCGTCACCGACGTGGTGCCGGTGAGCCTTGCCGAGGTGCGCGCCATGGAACCCGAGCTTCATTGCGTGGCGGCGCTGCACTCGCCCTCCACCGGGATCGTCGACAGCCACGCCCTGATGCTCGCCTATCTCGGCGACGCGGAGAACGCGGGCGCCATGCTCGCGCTGAAGAGCCCGCTCGCGAAGGCCGTTGTGCGCCCCGGCGGCATCGAGCTGCACGCCGCGGGCGCCGAACCGATCCTCGCCGCGCAGGTGGTGAACAGCGCCGGGCTGAGGGCCCCCAGCCTCGCGCGGCGCATCGAAGGCTATCCCGCCGAGCTCGCGCCACCCGAGTTCTACGCCAAGGGCAACTACTACACGCTGGCCAAGCGCTCGCCCTTCTCGCGCCTCGTCTACCCCGTGCCCGAGCCGGGAGGCCTGGGCGTGCACGTGACGCTCGACCTCGGCGGGCGCGCGCGCTTCGGCCCCGACGTGGAATGGGTGGACCGCATCGACTACACGGTGGATCCGCGGCGCGCCGAGCGCTTCTACGCGGCGATCCGGCGCTACTGGCCCGGGTTGCCCGACGGCGCGCTCGAGCCGGGGTACGCCGGCATCCGGCCGAAGCTCTCGGGCAAGGGCACGCCCGCGGCGGACTTCGTCGTGCAGGGCCCGCGCGCGCACGGCGTGCCGGGGCTGGTCCACCTGTTCGGCATCGAGTCGCCGGGATTGACAGCGTCGCTCGCGCTGGCCGATCATGTCGCGGCCATTCTCAACGATCCACTTCAGGGGAAAGAATGAAATCCAGAATCGCAGTGCTGCTCGCCGCGTCGTGCGCATTCGGCACGGTGCAGGCGCAGACCAAATGGGACATGCCGACGCCCTACGCCGACGGCGAGTTCCACACGCGCAACATCAAGCAATTCACCGAGGACGTGAAGAGGGCGCACCAACGGCGGCCTCGACATCACGCTGCACACCTCGGGCTCGCTCATCAAGCACCCGGACATCCTGCGCGCGGTCTCCACCGGCCAGGTGAACATCGCCGAGTTCCTCCTCGGCCAGTTCGGCAACGAGGATCCGGTGTTCGCCGCCGACAACGTGCCCTTCGTCGCCACCGGCTACGACAATGCCTGGAAGTTCTACCAGGCGCAGAAGCCGCTGCTGCGCGAAGAAGCTCGAAGGCCGCGGGCTGACGCTGCTCTTCTCCGTGCCCTGGCCGGGCCAGGGGATCTACACCAAGGAGCCGCTCAAGTCGGTTGCCGATCTGAAAGGCACCAAGTTCCGCACCTACTCGCCGCTCACCGCGCGCCTCGCCGAGTTGTTGGGCGCGAGCCCCACGGTGATCCAGGTGCCCGAGATCCCGCAGATGTTCGCCACCGGCGCGGTGCAGGCGATGATCACCTCGTCGGCCACCGGCACCTCGACCAAGGCCTGGGAGTTCGTCAAGAACTACTACACGACGAGCGCCTTTCACCCCAAGAACGTGGTGGTGGTGAACGCGCGCGGCTTCTCTCGCCTGCCCAAGGCACAGCAGGACGCGGTGCTCGCCGCGGCCAAGTCGGCCGAGCCGCGCGGCTGGGACATGTCCAAGGCGCGCGAGAAGGAAGGCGACGAGCTGCTCGCCAAGAACGGCATGACGGTGCGCGCACCCGACCAGGGCATGAAGGACGCATTCGCCAAGGTCGGCGCGCAGATGGCGCAGGAGTGGGAGAAGACCGCCGGCGCCGACGGCCAGGCGATCCTCAACGCCTATAGAAAATAGCTTGCGGCGGTTCCTCGACCGCCTGTACGCCGCGAGCGGCGCGCTCGCGGCGGTCTGCCTTGCCTCGATCGCGGTCGTGATGCTGGCGCAGGCCGGCATGCGCGAGGCAGGCTTCCTGCTGCGCGGAGCGGACGACATCGTGGCCTGGCTGTGTGCGGCAAGCGCGTTTCTCGCGCTCGGCCACACTTTCCGCCGCGGGCGAGCTGGTGCGCGTGGGGCTGCTCATCGAGCGGCTGCCCTCCGGGGCGCGCCGGCAGTTCGCGCTCGCCGCACTCGGCTTCACCGTGCTCTTTTGCGGCTACATGGTGTACGCCGTGCTGCACTTCGTCTACGAGAGCTGGAAATTCAACGAGGTCGCCCAGGGGCTGATCCAGATCCCGATCTGGATCCCGCAAATGAGCTTCGCCGCCGGTGCGGTGATCCTGTTCGTCGCGGTGCTGGACGAGTTCGTGGTGCTGGTGCGCGGCGGCACGCCGGCCTACCAGGCGGCCGAGGACGAGCGCCGCGCCAGCAAGGATTTCAGCGAGACGCTGTGAGCGCCGTCGCCGTCTCGGTGGTCCTCTTTGCCGTGCTGCTGGTGCTGCTCGCGGGCGGCGTGTGGATCGCCATCGCCATGGGCGCGGTGGCCTGGCTTGGGCTGCAGTTCTTCACCACCAGCCCGCCGGAAGTGAACCTGTTCCAGGCGTTCTGGGGCTCGAACGCCTCCTGGACGCTCGCCGCGCTGCCGCTGTTCGTGTGGATGGGCGAGATCCTGTTCCGCACCCGGCTCTCGGACGAGATGTTCGAGGGCCTTGCGCCGTGGCTGGGGTGGCTCCCCGGGCGCCTGATGCACGTCAACGTCTTCGGCTGCGGCATCTTCGCCGCGGTTTCCGGCTCCTCCTCGGCGACTTGCGCGACCATCGCCAAGGTGGCGCTGCCCGAGCTG
This sequence comes from uncultured beta proteobacterium, assembly GCA_963719995.1. GTDB lineage: Bacteria > Pseudomonadota > Gammaproteobacteria > Burkholderiales > SG8-39 > JAABQT01. The sequence continues at coordinate 484,418 of CAVRDW010000001.1, forward strand.
ATCCGGCGGGGCTACGACGAGAAGACCTGCCTGGGCTCGCTGTGCGGAGCCGGCACGCTCGGGCTGCTGATTCCGCCCTCGATCATCATGATCGTGTACGCGGTCGCCGCCGAGGTGTCGATCCTCAAGATGTTCGTCGCCGGCGTGCTGCCCGGCATCCTGCTGATCGGCCTGTTCTCCGGCTACATCATCGTCTGGGCGCTGCTCAACCCCGAGAAGACGCCCAAGCACGTGGACGAGCTGACCTTCATGGAGCGCATCCGGCGCGCGCGCAGCCTGATCCCCTGCCTCACCCTGATCGTCTTCGTGATGGCCGTGATGTTCACCGGCTACGCCACCGCCACCGAGGCCGCCTCCTTCGGCGTGCTGGGCGCGCTCGCCATCGCCGCGTGGAGCCGCTCGCTCACGCGCGCGAATTTCTGGGCGAGCCTGATGGGCGCGACGCGCCTGTCGTGCATGATCCTGTTCATCCTCGCCGGCGCGGCATTCCTCAGCTCGGCAATGGCCTTCACCGGCATTCCGCGCGCGCTCGCCGAGTGGGTGGTGTCGCTGGGCGTGACCCCCGTCGGCCTGATCGCCGTGCTGGCGCTCATCTACCTGGTGCTCGGCACCGCGCTGGATGGCATCTCGATGATCGTGCTCACCACTTCGATCGTGCTGCCCATGGTGGAGGCGGCGGGCTTCAACCTCATCTGGTTCGGCATCTTCATCGTCATCCTGGTCGAGATCGCCGAGCTCACCCCGCCGCTCGGCTTCAACCTGTTCGTGCTGCAGACGATGAGCGGCCGCGACTCCAACTACGTCGCGCTCGCCTCGATCCCCTTCTTCGCCATGATGGTGGTGGCGCTGGTGATCGTCATTGCCTTCCCGCAGATCGCCACCTGGCTGCCCGACGTGCTGCTTGGCGTGACGAAGAAATAGAGGCCGCGCCGCTCACTTCGCGGCGGCGAGCTCCTTGAGCGTGAAGGTGTAGCTCACGTTGTCCAGCGGCTTGTGGCAAGCGAGGCACTCGGCCTGGTTGACGCCGGGGCGCGGCTTCTTGTCGAGGGTGAATACCGCGTAGTGCCAGTTGCCGTTGCGCAGCATGTCGGGAATCTCGCTTCCCCAGCCGGCACCGCTGGCCATCGCCGTATAGAAGAGCAGCTTCTCTGCGACGAAGAAGCCGTCGGCGCCCTTGACTGGGTTCTTCGCGTCGTCGAGCTTCGCCGCGTAGACCTCGGCGAACAGCACCGAGCCGTCAGGCAGGGGCTTGCCCGCCTTCGCCGCCTGCACGGCAGCGCTGTTGGCGTAGTAGTAGCGGACCTGCCGTGTCGCCGGGAAATTGATGACGTGGTACTTGGTGAAGGTCTCGCGGTAGCCTTCGGGGAAGCTGACGTTGGACTTGGCCACATTCGCCAGCAGCGCGGACCTGGCGCCCGCGCCGGCACCTGCCTGGGCGGAGAAATGCGCCGCGACGTTGGCGATGTCCTCGGTGCCCAGCTGCGCCGCGATCGCATTCATGATGGGGTTCTTGCGCGTGCCCTCCTTGAATGCCTTGAGCTGCCCCTCGAGGTAGCCGGCGCGTTGCGCGGCCAAGTGCGGAATGCCGTCGCTCACGCTCACCCCGGCAGCCCCATGGCAGGCGGCGCATACGGCCTCTGCCTTGGCCTTGCCGGCGGCAGCGTCGGCGGCCTGAAGGGCGGGCGTGAATGCGAAGGCGACGGACAAAGCGAGCAGCTTTTTCATGGATCTTCTCCCGTGGGGTGGCGATCAGGCCGTAAACAGCCGCAGTGCGGGATTCATTCCGGGCGCCGGCACGGCATAATCAACCCTCGAGTCCGCCCGCATGACGGCACCGACCTAGTATGTCAGAACCCATCTACCTGACGAAAGATATCCGTCGCATCGAACAAGCCGCGAAGGACGCGCCGCTCATGCAGCGCGCGGGAGCGGCGGCGGCCGAGCTCGCGGCGCGGCTGTGCGCCGACGATGCCAAGGACGTGCTGGTCCTGGCCGGGCCCGGCGACAACGGCGGCGACGCCAGGATCGTCGCCGAGCTGCTGCAGCAGAGGTTCTTCCGCGTCACGCTGGCCGGCCTGGCGGAGGTGTCGGCGCTGCCGGTGAACAAGCACTGGGGCCTGGTGGTGGACGGGCTCTTCGGCATCGGCCTCGCGCGCCCGCTCGAGGGCGAGTTCGCCAAGCTGGTGGACTACGCCAATGCCCAGGAATGCGCGCGCCTCGCGCTCGACATCCCGAGCGGCATCGACGCCGACACCGGCCGCGTTCTGGGCCGTGCCGTGCGCGCCACGCACACCCTCGCGTTCATCGCGCTCAAGCCCGGCCTGCTGACGCTCGACGGCCCGGACCACTGCGGGGCGCTCACGGTCGCCAATCTCGGCCTCGACGTGCGAAAGCTCCTGCGGCCGAACGCCTGGGTCGCCAGCCATGCGCTGTTCGCGGAGGCGCTCAAGCGGCGCCCGAGGAATTTCCACAAGGGCAAGGCCGGCTCGCTCGCCGTCCTCGGTGGCGCCACCGGCATGACCGGCGCGGCGCTCCTCGCCGGGCGCGCGGCGCTCAAGCTCGGCGCCGGGCGCGTCTACGTGGGCATGCTCGAGGAGACGAACCTCGACCCGGTCACGCCCGAACTCATGCTGCGCCATCCCGACGACGCGCTCGGCCAGGACCTCGATGCGATCGTCATCGGGCCCGGGCTCGGGCAGAGCGGGCGCGCGGAGGCGCTCGTCGGCGCCGTGCTCGCGAGCGACATGCCGTGCGTGCTGGATGCCGATGCGCTCAACCTGATCGCCGACAGCAAGGACTTGCGCGCCGCCTGCGCCAATCGCAGGGCCGAGACTCTGCTCTCGCCGCACCCCGGCGAGGCGGCGCGCCTGCTCGGCTCTACGATTCCGGAGGTGCAGAAGGATCGCGTCGCGGCCGCGCAGCGCCTCTCGCTCGAGCTGAACGCGCACGTCGGCCTGAAGGGCAACGGCAGCGTGCTCGTGGCGCGCGACGGTCACTGGTTCGTCAACACCACCGGCAATCCGGGCATGGCCTCCGCGGGCATGGGCGACGTGCTCTCCGGCATCCTCGGCGCGCTGCTCGCGCAGAAGGTCTCGGGCGAGGCGGCGCTGGTGCTCGGCGTGCACCTGCATGGCGCGGCGGCCGACGCGGCCGGCCACGGCGTGGGCCTCACCGCCTCCGAGCTGATCGATCCCGCGCGCAAGCTGTGGAACTCCTGGCTGGGGGCCCGGGCAGGCGCGGGACCTCACCAATAAATTGGGGTCAGGGCCGAGTTTTTCTAGCGAGAAAGAATTCGGCCCTGACCCCAATTTTCTATTCGCAGCGGTAGAACGCCTCGCGCTGCTGCAGGCTGATGGCGTCGAGGTCCTCTGGGTGCCGCGGCCGACCCTGGCTGTCGAGGATGCGCGCCGCGAGCACCGCCAGGCGCTTCTCCAGGCGCGCGGTTTCCTTGTTGCGGTCGAGCGCGGCGGCGCGCGCGCGCAGCTTCTTGAGGTCCTCGCCGCGCTCCTCGGCCTGCGCCATCGCCATCTGCCGGCGCAACTGGCGCTTCTCGCATTGCACGGGCTCCAGCTTGGCGGAAATCGCCAGCCACTCCTGCGCCTCGGGCGAGAGCGCGAGCGCATGCAACGGTACAAGCGCCAGCAGGAGCAACAGCCTCACGCCGCCTTGACCCGCGCTTTCGGCTCGGGATAGGGGTACAGCATGCTGAGCGCGATCGACTGGTGGTTCGCCTGCACGATGCGCACGTGCTCGCGCTTGAGCTCGCGCGCATGCCGCACGCCGCAGGAGTGCGCGATCATGTCGATCTCGCGGTTCATGTTGATGGCGTAGTTGGCCACGCGCTGGTACTTCTCCTCCACCACCAGCGCGCGCTGCAGGCGCTTGTTGTGCGTGGTGACGCCGGTCGGGCAGGTGTTCTGGTGGCAGCGCAGCGCCTGGATGCAGCCCAGCGAGAACATGAAGCCGCGCGCGGTGTTGATGAAATCCGCGCCGACGCACAGGGCCCATGCGGCGCGCGCCGAGGTGATGATCTTGCCCGAAGCGATCACGCGCACACGGTTGCGCAGCCCGGTCTCGATCAGCGCGTCGATCACGCGCGGCAGCGCCTCGTCGATCGACAGGCTCATGTGGTCGGCGAGCGCCTGCGGCGCCGCGCCCGAGCCGCCCTCGCCGCCGTCGATCACCAGGAAGTCCGGCGCGAACTCCAGGCCCCTGCGCTGCACCGTCTCGCCCAGTTCGTTCATGAAGCGCCAGCCGCCGATCGCGGTCTTCACGCCCACCGGGCGCCCGGTGAGGTCGCGGATCCAGGCGATTCTCTCCAGCAGCTCGTTCATGTTGGAGATGTCGCGGTGGCGGTTCGGGCTGATCGAGTCGCGCCCCTCGGGGATGCCGCGGATCTGCGCGATCTCCTCGGTGACCTTCTTGCCCGGCAGCACGCCGCCCTTGCCGGGCTTCGCGCCCTGCGACAGCTTGATCTCGAACGCCTTCACCACCTTGGCGAGCTCGAGCAGGCGCTCCGCCGAGAGATTGCCCTGCGCATCGCGCACGCCGTACTTCGCGGTGCCGATCTGCATGACGATGTCGCAGCCGCCCTCGAGGTGGTAGGGCGACAGGCCGCCCTCGCCGGTGTCCATCCAGCAGCCCGCAATCGCGGCGCCGCGCGACAGCGACCGCACCGCCGGCGCCGAGATCGCGCCGTAGCTCATGCCGCTCACGTTGACGATCGACCGCGCGACGAACGGCTCCTTGCAGTAGCCCTCGCCCAGCGTGAGCGCCGGCGTCGGCAGGCGCTCCTCGTCGAGCACCGGGAACGGATGGTTGACGAAGATCAGCGCGCCGGGCTGGTGCAGGTCGTAGGTCGAGCCGAAGCCGATCATGCCGCCCTCGTTCTTCGCCAGGCGGTAGACCCAGGCGCGCGTGGCGCGGTTGAACGGCATCTCCTCGCGATCGCCGGAGAAGAAGTACTGGCGGAAGTACTCGCCCATCTCCTCGAAGAAGTAGCGCAGGTGGCCGACCACGGGGTAGTTGCGCAGCACCCCGTGCTTCTTCTGCGTGATGTCGCTGACGAAGACGAAAGCGACGGCGAGGATGATCGCGAACGCGATCAGCGTGCCGATGCCGTAGGACAGCGCTTCCATCATCTGGCAGCCCTCGTTGCGGATGGGGCCGCCGGCGCATGCGTGCGGCCACGAACCGGCACCTCCCCGGCCCGATGATAGCCCGTCAGGACTTCAGGCGCCTGACGACGTCGTAGATCTCGTTGGCGTGGCCGCGCGGCGCGACGCCGTAGGCCGCGTGGCGAATGACGCCCTGCTTGTCGATGACGAAGGTGGAGCGCACCAGGCATTCGCGGCGCACGCCCTCGGTCTCCTTCTCCTGCAGCACGCCGTAGCGGCGGCACACCTCGCCCTCGGGGTCGGAGAGCAGGCCGATCGACAGTCCGTGCTTGTCGCGGAACTCGGCGTGCGACAGGCAGTCGTCGCGCGAGATGCCGAGGATCACGCAGTCGCGCTTGATGAACTGGTCCTCGTGGTCGGAGAAGTCGGAGGCCTCCAGGATGCAGCCCGGCGTGCCGTCGCGCGGATAGAAATACAGCACCACGTGCTTGCGACCCTTGAACTCCGACAGGCTGACGTTCTGCATGTCGGCGTCCGGAAGCACGAAGGTTGGCGCGGCTTGTCCCGGCTGCAGCATGGCATCGATCTTCGCGGCTGATTCTAAATCACATCGTTTGCCGGGTGGCAAGCGCCGCGCGCGCGTCGTCGCGCGAGCGCCACAGCCTCGACACCTATAATCCAACGATGAAGACACCGCTGCTGGGAGGGTTGAGCGCGCAGGAGTTCCTGCGCCGCCACTGGCAGAAGCGGCCGCTGCTCGTGCGCGGCGCGTTCCGCCGGTGGCGCGGGGTCGCCTCGCGCGCGCAGCTGCTGCGGCTGGCGTCGCGCCCGGATGTCGAGTCGCGCTTCGTGCGCCGCGCGGGCGCGCGCTGGAGCGCCGAGCAGGGCCCGTTCGCGCGCCTCGCGCTGCAGCGCAACTCGACGCTGCTGGTAAACGGCGTCAACCTGCACCTGGCGGCCGCCGACCGGCTGTTGCGCGCTTTCTCCTTCCTGCCGCAGGCGCGCCTGGACGACGTCATGGTCAGCTGGGCGGCGCCCGGCGGCGGCGTCGGCCCGCACTTTGACTCCTACGACGTGTTTCTCGTGCAGGCGGCCGGCCGCCGCGTCTGGCGCCTTGCGCGGCCGCGCCGCTGGCCGCTCGTGGCCGGCGCCCCGCTCAAGCTGATCGAGGGCTTCGCGCCCGAAGAGGAGGTCCTCGTGGAGCCCGGCGACCTGCTCTACGTGCCGCCCGGATGGGGCCATGACGGCGTGGCGCTCGACGATTGCATCACCTGTTCGGTCGGCTTGCGCGCACCGCAGGGCGAAGAGCTCGCGGCGGCGTTCCTCGACTACCTGCACGAGCGCGGCCTGCCGCAGGCGCACTATCGCGATCCCGGGCTGCGCGCGGCGCGGCGCGGCGCCGAGGTGCCGCGCGCCATGCTCGCGCACGCTGCCGCGACGCTGGCGCGCATCCGCTGGCGGCGGGGCGACGTCGAGCGCTTCCTCGGCCGCTACCTCACCACGCCGAAGCCGCACGTGACGTTCGCGCCGCCACGACGGCCGCTCGCGCGCGCGGCGTTCGCGCGTCGCCTGCGCCGCGCTTGCGTCGAGCTCGATTCGCGGACGCAGATGCTGTATCGGGGCGCGCAGCTTTACGTCAATGGCGAGCCGCCGGTTCCGGCGCGCGGCCTGCGGCTGCTCGCCGACCGGCGGCGTGCACTTGTGCCGGCGTACCGTGCCGATCTAATCTACGAGTGGTACCAGGCCGGCTACCTGCACCTGGAGCGAGGCGCGTGAACGAGCAGATTCCGCAAACAGAGTACCTGCAGTTCGACACCGAAGCCGATTTCCAGCGCGCCGCGGACCGGCTGCTGGCCGCCCCGGGGCGCGAGCTGCGCATTTTCGATCCCGACCTTTCGGCCCTGAGGCTCAACGCGTCGCCGCGCGTCGAGCAGCTGCGGCAGTTCCTGGCCGCGAGCCGCACGCGACGCCTCTACATCGCCGTGCACGACCCGGGGCACCTCACGCGCGAGTGCCCGCGCATGATGGCCCTGCTCGCGCGCTACGCGCACGCCATCCAGGTCCACTGCACGCACGAGGAGATCCGCAGCATCCAGGACAGCTTCCTGGTGATCGACCAGGACCACTACCTGCGCCGGCCGGTGGCGCAATTGTTCCGCGGTGCGCTCGGTCTGCACGACGAGACCGAGGCGCTCGCGATGCGCGGCCGCTTCATGGAGATCTGGTCGGCTTCCTTCCCCGGCGTCTCCGCGAGCACCCTCGGGCTTTAGCCAGGAGCCGCGCCGCGCGGTGAGCGGGGAAACGACGGCCCGGACGCTCGGCGGCGGCGCGTTCCCCAGCGCCGCGAAACTCCCTCGCCTTCTAGTCGCGGGCGTCGGAGGCCTGCGGAACTCGCCCTCCTTCACCTACGGGCTTCGAGCAGTCCTCGGCCTGCTCCCTCCGCCCGCGGCCCGGCTCGGCGCGTCGCAATGGGGCCCCTCGCGCCGCCGCCGAGCGTCCGCCGTCCCGCACGCGCGCCAAGCGCCTGCTGGCCATATGGCGCCCTCCACAAATAGATGCTTTCATATACCCATGGATGTTTCCGCTATGTGCTTCTTGCCGCCTAACCACCAGTTAGGCGCCGACATATGAGCATCGCCTAGCGAATGCATTTCGAATGGGATGGCGCGAAAGCCGAACGCAATCGTAGGAAACACGGCGTCACGTTCGATGAAGCAGTGACGATATTTCACGACCCGCTATCCGCCACGTTCGACGACCCAGACCACTCCACTGGCGAACGCCGCCTTATCACCGTAGGCTATTCGTCACTCGACCGCCTACTCATCGTGTCTCACGTGGAAAGTGGTGAGACAATCCGGATCATTAGCGCAAGACCAGCCACCGCCGCAGAGCGTAAACGCCATGAAACCTAAGCCCACTGACGACCTCAGGCCCGAGTACGACTTTGACTATTCGAAGGCCGTACGCGGAAAGTACTACAAGCGACTGCTCAAAGAGGGCTCAAACGTCGTTGTTCTGGAACGCGATGTCGCGAAGGCGTTTCCGAGTTCGGAGTCCGTCAATGAAGCCTTGCGGTCCGTGCTTAAGTCCAGGCGCGCACGGCGTCTAACAGCACGCCCCACTCGGACGCGGAACGTCATTCGATAAAGTGGACACCTCGACCTAACGAGCAGGGTCTGTCTGTCTGGCGGCGAGAGCAGGCCCGCACCGCGAATGGGTAGCCGGCTGGCAGGCGCGTCGGACGGCGGCGCGAGGGGCCCCATGGCGACGCGCCGAGCTGGGCCGCGGGCGGAGGGAGCAGGCCGAGGACTGCTCGAAGCCCGTAGGTGAAGGAGGGCGAGTTCCGCAGGCCTCCGACGCCCGCGGCGATGAGGCGAGGGACTTGCGCGGCGCTGGGGAGCGCGTCGCCGCCCGGCGCGCGTGATGCCGGCGTGTACCGACGACGCTGGCGCTAGATCTCTCTCCAGTCGAAGCCCTGCTCCTGGGTCGCGACGCCGATCCAGCCTTCCTCGCAGCCGAGAGCGCCCGCCAGCGCAGCGCGCGCGCGTTCCACGGTGTTGTTCTGCTGCGAAAGGTGCGCTGCGATCACGTGCTTGAGGCGCGAGCGCTCGAGCGCCGCGAGCAGCCGCCCCGAAGCGGCGTTGTCCAGATGGCCGAAAGGGCCGGCGATGCGCTCCTTGAGCCACTTCGGGTAGTCGCCGCCCCACAGCAGATCCAGGTCGTGGTTGGTCTCGAGCACCAGCGCGTCGCAGCCCGAGAGCATCGCCTCGACGTGCGCGGTGGAGGCGCCCAGGTCGGTCAGCACGCCCAGGCGCCGCGCGCCGTCGCCGAGCACGAACTGCACCGGCTCGCGCGCATCGTGCGGCACGGTGAACGGCTCGACGCGGATTGCGCCCACGGCGAAGGGCTCGCCGCCGCGAACTTCGTTCAGGGCGAGATCCGCGCCGGTCTTGCCCGCGGCCTCCTGCGCCCGGCGCGTGCCGTGCGTGAGGTGCACCGGGATGCCGTGCTGCGCGGCGAAGGCGTAGGCGTGCCCGGCATGGTCGTCGTGCTCGTGCGTCACCAGGATGCCGTGGATGCCGGACGGCGCGAGACCGAGGCGCTCGAGCCGGCGCACCGTCTCGCGCGGGGCGAGCCCGCAATCGAGCAGCACGCGGCTGCCCGCGGCTTCGGCGACCAGGCAGTTTCCCTTGCTGCCGCTGCCGAGCGAGGCGAAGCGCAGCGAGAGAGGCTGCTACTTCAGCTGCTCGTGCAGGAGCGTGAGGATGCGGCGCGAGGTCGCCGAGGATTCCGCCGAGCCGTTCTTGTCGAGCACCTGGACGCGGCTGTTGTCGGTTTCCGCGACGACGGCGACGCGGTACTGCTCGGCCTTGACCTTCGGCCCGTCTTCGCGCCAGAACGCAAGCCAGGAGAACATGCCCTTTTCGGCGTTCTTGCGCGCCATCTCCGACTCCGGGTCGGCGTAGCGCACGAAGTACACCCCCTTCTGCCGGTCGCGGTCCTCTACGGTGAAACCGACGCGGTCCAGCGCCAGCCCCACGCGGCGCCAGGCGCGGTCGAAGGGTTCGAACACTTCGAGCAGCTCGTTGCCGTCGAGCCCTTTCTTCAGCACCGCGCGCTGCGGCGGCTGCGCCGTCGCGAGCAGCGCCTGCGCCTTTTCGGTGGGCGTGCCCAGGCGCACCATCAGGCGGCGCAGGAACTCGACCTCCAGCTCGGGATCCGCCGGACGCGGCTGCCAGGTGGGGCTGAGCGGGCCGTCCGTCCGCGAGCCGCTATCGCTGTAGACCTGCTCCATGCCGCGATGGCTGATGTAGACCTCGGTGCCGCCGGTGGGCGTGCGCTCCAGCCGCGTGCGGTACTTGTCGCGCTCGGAGGTGCCGTGCGCCGACTTGAGCAACCCGCCCAGCGAGCGCGTCAGCCAGGACTCGGTGATGGTCGCGCGGTTCTCGGCCCAGTCGGTTTCCATGATGCCGACCTCCGCCTGCTCCTGGCGCAGGAGGAAACCGTTCTCCTGCCAGAATTCGCGCAGCAGCGGCCAGAGCTTCTCGGGCGGTTCGCTCACGACCAGCCAGCGCTGGCTGCCGTCGCGCTCCACGCGCATGCCTTGCGCGGCGGGCAGCACCGAGCTCGCGCCGGCGGCTGGCGCCGATGCGCGGCCCGCCTGGTATCCCGAGAGCGTCGTGGCAGATTTCGCGCCTTCGGGCACCGCGTAGCGGCCGTCGGGCGCGGGCGCGCTCAGGTCGGGCGGGACATCGAGCGGCGGCAGCGTGCTTCGCCGTCTTGTAATCCGCCTTACCGCCCTGCGAGACGCCGTCCATGCTGCAAGCGCCTGCCAGCAGCGAGTACCGCGAGGGCCAGCGCAATCCTCAAGCGCGCTTCTCCACCACGCGCAGGCCGGGCAGGTTGATGCCGGCCTCGGCAGCGCCTCGCGCACCGTGTCGTGGCAACGCTCCGAGAGCGGCGTCAGCGGCAGGCGCAGCCCGGCCTCGATCCGCCCCATCTGGGCGAGCGCCCATTTGACCGGGAATCGGGTTCGCCTCGACGAACAGCTTCTGGTGCAGGCCGAGCAGCTTCAGGTTGAGCTCGCGCGCCTTCTTCACGTCGCCGACCAGCGCCGCGGCGCACATCTCGTGCATCAGGCGCGGCGCGACGTTGGCGGTGACCGAGATCACGCCGTGGCCGCCGAGCAGGATCAGCGCGAGCGCGGTGGCGTCCTCGCCGCTGTAGATGGCGAAGCCGCGCGGCGCGCGCTTGACCAGGTCGGTGCCGCGCTCGATGTTGGCGGTGGCGTCCTTGATGCCGATGATGCCCGGCACCTGCGCGAGGCGCAGCACCGTGTCGTTCTGCAGGTCGGCCACCGTGCGGCCCGGCACGTTGTAGACGATCATCGGCAGGTCCACCGTCTCGGCGATCTTGCGGAAGTGCCGGTACAGGCCTTCCTGCGTCGGCTTGTTGTAGTAGGGCACCACCGACAGGCAGGCGGTCGCGCCGGCCTTCTTCGCCGACTCGGTCAGCTCGATCGCCTCGGCGGTGGAGTTGCCGCCGGTGCCGGCGATGATCGGGATGCGGCCCTTGGCGTGCTCCACCGCGACGCGGATCAGCTCCTTGTGCTCGTCGAAGTCCACCGTCGGCGACTCGCCCGTGGTGCCGACGACGACGATGCCGTCGGTGCCCTCGGCGACGTGCCAGTCGATGAGCTCGCGGAAGCGCGCCATGTCGAGGCGTCCGTCCTCGAACATCGGCGTGACGATGGCGACCAGGCTGCCGGTGATCATGTGCGTGGCTCCTTGCGGCGAAGTGGCCGCGATTTTATCGCTTTTCAGGCCCGCGTCGCGCAAAGCCGTTGAATCATTGCCGGTTTTGGCTCCAGCGCGCGGCCCTGCTCGAACGCGATGACGTGCAGACCACCGAAAGCCTGCCACAGTTCCCCGGGCTGCAGCAGAAACGCGGGGTTGGAGGGCTTGCCGTAGCGCTCGTTGCCCAGCATGAAGGTCTCGTAGATCAGGATGCCGCCCGGGGCGAGCGAGCGCTCGAGCACGGGCAGCAGCGGCCGGTGCAGGTAGTTGGCGACGACGATGCCCTGGAAGCGCTCGCCCGGCAGGGGCCAGGGGCTGCCGTCCTCGAGATCGGCCTGGACGAAGCGCACGCCCGGGATCGATTGTGGCTCGCGATCCACCGCGACCACCTCGATGGCCGCGCGCGAGGAGCAAGCGGGAATGCCGCCCGGAGCCGCAGGCGAGGTCGAGCACGCTGCCCGGCGGAATCAGCGCCGCCCAGCGCTCGACCCAGGCGGATGGCGGAGAAATCGGGGTCAGGGCCGAATTATTTTCCGCGCGAGAAATTCGGCCCTGACCCCGGTTTTCAGTGGATCTTCGTCACCGGCGGCAGGTCGCAGGCGAGGATCGCCTGGCGCAGCACCTCGATCGCCTCCGGGCGCGGAAAGCTCTTGCGCCACGCCAGCACCACGCGCCGGTCGGGCACCGGGCGCGTGAAGGGCCGCACGCGAATGAGGTCGCTGCCGCTGCCCTCGCCCGGCGCCACCGAGGTCGAGGGCAGCACCGTGACGCCTACGCCGCTCGCCACCATCTGGCGGATGGTCTCGAGCGAGCCGCCCTCCAGCGTGCGCGCGAGCGCGCCGCGATGGGAGCGCTGCGCGCTCGCGCACAGGTCGAGCACCTGGTCGCGGAAGCAGTGCCCGGAGCCGAGCAGCAGCAGGCTCTCTTTCGCCAGCTCGTCCGACGAGATGTGCTTCTTCTTCTCCAGCGGATGGCCTTGCGGCACCGCCACCAGGAACGGCTCGTCGTACAGCGCGCGCGTCGCCACGCCCGACTCCGCGAACGGCAGCGCGACGAGGATGGCGTCCACCTCGCCCTGCTTGAGCATTTCCGCGAGTCGGTGCGTGAAGTTCTCCTGGATCATCAGCTGCATGCCGGGCGCCAGGCGCCGCAGCACCGGGATCAGCTTGGGCAGCAGGTAGGGCCCGATGGTGTAGATCGCGCCCAGCCGCAGCGTGCCCGCCAGCGGGTCGTGGCCCGCCACCGCGATCTCCTTGACGCGCGCGGCCTCCTCCAGCACGCGCTGCGCCTGCTCGACCACGCGCGTGCCCACCGGCGTCACGCTCACTTCGCCGGGGCCGCGCTCGAACAGCGTCACGCCGAGCTCCTCCTCCAGCTTCTTGATCGCCACCGACAGGGTGGGCTGCGACACGAAGCAGGACTGCGCCGCGTGGCCGAAGTGGCGCTCGCGCGCCACCGCCACGATGTAGCGCAGTTCCGTGAGCGTCACTTGCGCCGGGCGAGGAAGTAGAGCGGGATGCCCACCATCATGACGACGATGCCGGCGAGCACCGCGTTGCCGAAGCTCACGGCGAAGCGCACGTAGTTCGACGCTCGAGTAGAGCATGTACGCGCAGGTCGCGCAGAACACCAGCGGCACCAGCGGGAACAGCGGCACGCGGAAGCGCCTCGGGCCGCCCTTCGCGCGCGCGAAACACGAACAGCGCAATGCCGCACAGCAGGAAGAACGTCCAGAACACCGGCGTCGTGTACGCGACCATGGAGGAGAAGCCGTCCGGCGTGAACGAGCCGGCCAGCACCAGCACGAGCGTGAGCGCGCCCTGGAGCAGCAGCGCGTTGGCCGGCGTGCTGCCGGCCTCGCGCCACGTGCCGAGGAAGCCGAGCATCGGCACATCGCGGCCGAACGCGTAGTTGGTGCGCGCGCCAGTGAGGATGGCGGCGTTCATTGTCGTCAGCGCGGACACGCAGACCAGCAGCGCGATGGCCACCGCGCCGCCGCCCCCCGCGACCAGGCGCATGACGTCCACCGCGACCGCCTTCGAGTCGCGCATGCCCTGCAGGCCGAGCGCGCTGTAGTAGCCGAGATTCACCACGAGATATAGCGCGGTGATGGCGAGGATGCCGCCCACCAGGATGCGCACCATGTTGCGGCGCGGCTGGTGGACCTCACCCGCGATGTATGCGGCCTCGTTCCAGCCGCCGTAGGTGAGCAGCACGAAGATCATGGCGAGCCCGAGGTCGCCCGCATTCGCCTTGGCCGCCACCGGCGCCGCCGCCGGCCCGAGAATGCCCGCCACGGCGATCGCCGCGAGCGCGATGAACAGCGCGGCGCTCAGCACCTTCTGCAGGCCTTTGCTGTGCGGCGTGCCCACCAGGTTGATCGCGGTCAGCGCCGCGACCCCGAGCGCGGCGTAGATCGCCGCGCCCTGCGCGCCGAGCGGCAGGATCTGCTGCGCGTAATCGCCGAACACGAACGCCACCGCCGCGATGGCGCCCGTCTGCACCACCGTCATGCGCGCCCAGGCGAAGACGAAGGAAGCGCCGTCGCCGTAGGCGCGCTGCAGGAAACGGTACTCGCCGCCCGTCTCCGGGAAGCGCCCCGAGAGCTCGGCGTACACCAGCGCGCCGCACAGCGAGGCGACGCCGCCGGCGATCCACAGCAGTGCGAATTGCATGCCGTCCGACACGTTGCCCGCGACGATCGACGGCGCCTTGAAGATGCCCGCGCCGACTACCATGCCGACGATCAACAGCACGCCGTCGGGCACCGTCATCAGCGCCTTCGGCGCCGCCGCTACGGAGCTCTTGTTGCCGTCCATGGATAGGTCCTCGTCTGGTTGCCGTCGGAAATCCTCAGGTGGCCCGTGATGCGGCCGCCTTCGATGTCTCCCTCGAACAGGTGGTTCCACGCGCGGCCGCCGACGATGCCGGTGACCACCATCTTGATCTCGGTGCCGCGCAGGCGGCTCGTGCGCACGAACAGGTCGCGCCCGTCGCTGCCGACCTTGATGTCGAGCTCCTGGAAGCGCTGGCCGATGTCGAAGCTCCAGCGCCCGCCGTGCTGCGGCACCTCGGCGTGCCACCGGCCGCGCGCGTCCGCAGGCACGATCCACAGGTCCACGCGCGACACGCCGCCCACGCCCGACCGCCTTTTCCGGGGCGCGCATTTCCAGCCGCTCGTCCGGAGGCCAGTCGCCGATGCCGCCGTCGTGCGACACGATGCGCGTGCCCGGCTTGAGCGCAAGCAGGCGCGGCAGGAGCTTGGCGTTGAACTCGGGCAGCAGGTAGAAGGCCACCACGCTCGCACGCGACAGGTCGGTGTCGAAGATGTCGCGCGTCTCGAAGCGCGCGCGCGCCGCCACGCCGGCCTTCTGCGCGTTCTCCGTCGCCAGGCGCACCAGGCTCGGGTCGATGTCCACGCCCAGGCCCTTCGCGCCGCGCTGCGCCGCGCCGATGACGATGCGCCCGTCGCCCGAGCCGAGGTCGATCAGAAAGTCATCCTTGCCCACCTCCGCCATGCGCAGCATGCGCTCGACGATCTCGCGCGGCGTGACGACGAAGGGCACCGTGCCGTCGTCCCAGGCCCAGGCCTGGGCGAACGCGGCCGGCGCGGCACAGGCCAGAAGCAAGGAAAGGAGAATTCTCAAGAAGGTAAAATCCCGTCTCGCGCCCCGGTAGCTCAGTGGATAGAGCAGCCCCCTCCTAAGGGGCAGGTCGCACGTTCGATTCGTGTCTGGGGCGCCAAGTATAGCCGCTAGAAGTCGGCGTTCTCGCCGACGTCGGCGAGGCGCTTTTGCTGCCGCCGGTGCTGCCACAGCGCAAGCAGCACCGATCCCACCGCCAGCGCGATCAGCACCCCGGAGATCGGCCGCGTGAGGAACAGCCACGGGTCCGGGTCGGTCATGATGGCGCGGATCAGGTTGATCTCGATCTGGTCACCGAGGATCACGCCGAGGATGAACGGCGCGAGCGGAAAGCCGAATTTCACCATGGCGTAGCCGAATACGCCGAAGACCAGAAGGATGTAGACGTTGGCCATGGTGTTGTTGAGCGCGTAGGCGCCGATCACGCACAACACCAGCACCACCGGGAACAGCACTGCCTTGGGCACCGTGGTCACGCGCAGCATCCAGCGCGAGCCCACCCACATGATCGCGACCATGATCGGGTGCGCGACGAGGTAGGCGGCAAAGATGCCATAGGCCAGCTGCGCGTTTTGCGAAATGAACAGGGGCCCCGACTGGATGCCGTGGATCGTGAGGGCGCCGAGCATCACCGCGGTGACGGCATCGCCCGGAATGCCGAAGGCCATGATGGTGACCAGCGACCCGCCGACGTTGGCGTTGTTCGAGGACTCCGAGGCGATGATGCCTTCCGGCGTGCCCTTGCCGAAACGCTCGGGGTGTTTCGACAGTTTCTTCGCCTGGTCGTAAGCCATCATGCTGGCTGCACTGCCGCCGATCGCCGGCAGCACGCCGATCAGCACGCCGATGAACGAGAACCACAGCAGCTGGAACGGCCGCGACAGGACTTCCCACAGCACCTTGAGGTGCCGCACCGCGAGGTTCGCCGCGCTATCGAGCGCCGCCGCCGGCTTGCCCGACCCGCGCTCGAGCTCGGTCATGATCTGCGCGAAGGCGAACACGCCGATCAGCACCGGCAGGAAATCGATCCCGCCCCGCAGGAACGGGATGCCGAGCGAGAGCCGCTCCTGCCCCATCACCGGGTCGCTGCCCAGGATGGTGACGATGCAGCCGAGCGCGCCCGAGATCAGTCCCTTCAGCAGGGACGCTTCCACCAGCCCGGCCACCATCGACAGCGCGAGGATGAACAGCGAGAAGAACTCCCAGGGCCCGAACCGCAGCGCGATGCTCGCGAGCGGCCCGGTGGCGGCGATGAGGAACACGCCGCCGAGTAGCCCGCCGAAAAACGACGACCAGATCCCGAGCCAGATGGCGCGGCCGGACTGCCCCATGCGCGACAGGGGATGGCCGTCGAATGTGGTCGCAATCGCCGACGGTGTGCCCGGGATGCCGAGCAGCACCGCAGTCACGAGGCCGCCCGCCGAACCGCCGACGTACACGCCGGTCATGGCCGACAGGCCCTGCAGCGGGTCCAGGGCGAAGGTGAAAGGCAGCACCACGATGATGGTCATGGTGATGGTGACGCCCGGCAGTGCCCCGCCGACGATGCCGGCCAAAGTGCCCAAGGCGAGCGGCACCAGGTACTTCACCTGCGTGAGATTGGCGAGACCCGCGCCGAGCAGCTCGAGCATGGGCTAGAAATCCGTCCAGCGGCCGCGCGGCAGCAGCACCGTGAGGTAATGCTCGAATACGTAATAGGTGGCGGTAGCGCTGACCAGCGCCACTGCGGCGACCCGGGCCCAACCTTTCACGCCGCGCGGCGGGTCGAGGATCGCGTTAGCCGCCGCGACGTACACGAAAGTGGCAATGCGAAAACCGAGGAATTGCAGCGCGCCGACGTATAGCCCGAACACCGCGAACATCACGATCACCATGCCGTAATGCAGGGACTGCTTTTCGGGCGGGCGCTTCTTCGCCAGCCAGTCGCCCACCACCAGCCACGCGGAAAGCACCGCGGTCACGCCCAGCACGATCCTCGGGTAGTACCCCGGCCCGATCGGCACCAGCGGGCTGTCCTTGAGCCCGAGGGTGAGCCAGAAAAGAACGAGGCTCGCGATGAGGACCGCGAGCCCCGCCCAGCCGTCCCTGCCCAGTTTCAACGCTTCAGCAGCCCGAGGTCCTTCGCCAAGCCTTTGTTGAGCTCGTCGTTCTGCTTCAGCCAGGCCGCGTAGCTCTTGCGGTCCAGGTAGCGCACCTCGGTCGCCTGCTTCTTCATCGAATCCTCGAAGGCCGGCTCCTTCACCGTCGCCGCGCAGGCCGACTCCAGCTTCGCCAGCACCGCCTCAGGCGTGCCCTTGGGCGCAAAGATGCCGCGGCTCACGGTGTAGCTCACGTTCACGCCCAGCTCCTTCAGGGTCGGCACGTTGGGCATCTCGGCGCTGCGCTTGTCGGTGCCGATGGCGATGAACTTGAGCTGCCCGGCCTCCACCTTGCCCTTTTGCGTGAGGTTGGAGTCGGTGAGGTCGATGTGCCCGCCGAGGATCGCGTTCATGCGCGGCGCGAGGCCCTCATAGGACACGTACTTGAACTTGATGCCGGCCGCCTTCTCGATCAGCGCCGGGAAGAAATGGCTGGTCGAGCCGAGCGTGGCGCCCACCGAGATCTGCCCCGGGCGCGCCTTGGCGTCGGCGACGAGACCCTTCCAGTCGTTCCACGGCGTCTTCGGGCTCGCGGTGAGCACCGAGGGCGTCGAGGACACCAGGCACACCGGCTCGAAATCGGTGTACGCCACGTCCGCGACGCCGGTGTAGTAAGTCGAGTGGATGTAGTCGTGCACGCCGTAGATGGTGTAGCCGTCCGGCGGCGAATCCTTCGCCTCCTTCGCGCCCTTGGTGCCCGAGGCGCCGCCGACGTTGGCGATCACCACGGCCTGGCCGATGTGCTTCTGCATCAGCGGCGCATAGGGACGGAAGATGTTGTCGGTGTCGCCGCCCGCCGGCCAGGGCACGATCAGCTTGATCGGACGGTCGGGATACTGGGCGAGCGCGGCGACGGGCAGCAGCGCAATGGCGAGTCCTGCGGCAAGCTTTTTCATCGTGAACTCCTCCTCCAAGGAAAAGCGATAATAAGTCATGTTCCAGGGAAAGTGGTACGACGAAGTTTCGATCGGCGATCGCTTCGGCACCGGGGTCACCGTGACCGAGGCCCACCTGGTGCTCGGCTCGGGGATGTTCGGTGACTTCAACCCACTGCACGTGAACGAGGAATTCGCCAGGAAGTCCAGGTTCGGCACGCGCGTCCTGCACGGCCCCTTCACCAGCGCGCTGGTCGCGGCGCCGATCGGCAATTACTTCGCCGGCACCGCCCTCGCCTATCTGGAGCACGCCTGCCGCTTCAAGTCGCCGGTGCGGCCAGGCGACACGCTGACCTCGGAATGGACGGTCGTGGAAAAGCTCGACAAGCCCAAGCACAAGGGCGGAATCGTCGTGCTGCGCTGCGTATCCAAGAAACAGGACGGCGAAATCGCCGTCGAGGCCGACGGCAAGCTGCTCGTCGCGAGCCGGCCGGCACCCTGAAGCCTTCGATCCAGCGCCGGTCGATGCGGTCCTTCCAGCGCCACACCCAGGCGCCCTCCCAGCTCACGCCGCCCCAGTCCGCGATCGCGTAGCGATCGCCGCAGCTGAGCAGCGCGAGCGCGCGGCGCTGCGGTACGTAGCGGCGCAGTTCGCCACCACGCAGGTTCTGCGCGAGCACCTCTGCGTGCCGCACCGCGTACACACCCGATTTCGGGTGCGGCGCGTCGCGCAGCGTGGCGCAGTCGCCCACGGCGAACACTTCGGGGTGCGAGACGCTGCGCAGCTTGTCGTCCACCAGCACGAAGCCCTGCGCGTCGGTGGCGAGGCCGCTCTCGCGCAGCCACGGCAGCGCCGAGGCACCGGCGGTCCAGATCACGAGGTCGAAGGATGCGCGCGCGTCCGTCCGTGAACGCCACGCCGGCGCGCAGCTCCACGCCATTTCGCCCGAGCTGGCGCGCGATGCGCCGCGCGAGCGCGGGCCGGAACATGGGCCGATCCGAGTACAGCGTGACGCGCGCTCCTGTGCGGTGCGCCGCCGCCATCGCCACCTCCACCCCTGCAGCGCCGCCGCCGACCACGGCCACCGACTTCACCCGGTCCTTCAACTCCTGCCAGCGCTCGAGGAAAGTCTCGAAAGGTTTCACCGCCAGCGCGTACGGCGGCGCGTTGGACTCCGAACCCAGGTTGAGCGAGGCGACGTCGTAGGAGATCTGCGTGCCGTCCTCAAGCTGCGCCACGCGCCTCGCGGCGTCGAGCGCCGCGACGCGTCCCAGCACCAGCTCCGCCCCGGCGCGAGCGGCAAGCGCGGCGAGGTCGATGCGGATCTCCTCGAGCCGGTAATGGCCGGCAACGTATCCCGGCAGCATCCCCGAATAGGTGTGGTACGGATAAGGCGTCACCAGCGTAAGCCGGGAGAACTGCGGCTTCGCCGCGGCCCACTCGCACAGCACAGCGGCGTGCGCATGCCCGCCGCCCAGGAGCAGCAGGCGCATCAGCCGCGCGCTGCTTCGCGCTTGCGCAGTTCCTTTCTCTGCACCTTGCCCGTGGTGGTCATGGGCAGCGCGTCGATGAACTCGATCTCCTTCGGGTACTCGTAGGGCGCAAGGCGCCCGCGCACGTGCCGCTGGATGTCCTCCTCGAGCTGCTTCGAGGGCCGCTCGCCGGGCTGCAGCACGATGAACGCCTTCACGATCGCGCCGCGCGTCGCGTCGGGCTTGCCGATCACCGCGGCGTTCGCGACCGCGGGGTGCTTGACGAGGCAGCTCTCGATCTCCGCCGGCCCGATGCGGTAGCCCGCGCTCTTGATGACGTCGTCGGAGCGGCCCTGGTACCAGAGGTAGCCGTCCTCGTCCATCTTCCCCTGGTCGCCGGTGCAGGCCCCAGTCGCCGATGAACTTGTCCTTCGTCGCCTGCGGGTTCTTCCAGTACTCGAGGAAGAACACCGGGTCGGCCTCGCCGTTGCAGGCGCGATTGACCGCGATCTCGCCGAGTTCGCCGCGCGGCCGCTCGCGGCCCTGCTCGTCGATCACCGCCACGCGGTGCCCCGGGTAGGGCCGGCCGATCGAGCCAGGCTTCACCGGCCAGGCCGCCTGGCAGTTGCCGACCACGTAGTTGATCTCGGTCTGGCCGAACATCTCGTTGATGGTGACGCCGAGCTGCTCCTTGGCCCACTCGAGCACCGTGACGCCCACCGACTCGCCCGCGCTCATGATCGAGCGCAGGTCCAGGTTGTACTTCCGGCGCGGCTCCGGCACCGCCTTCATCATCAGCTTGAGCGCGGTGGGAAACAGGAACGAGTTGCGCACGCCGTACTTGTTCCAGCAGGTAATAGGCCTTTTCCGCGTCGAACTTGCCGCGGTAACCGAGGATCGGGATGCCGAAGGCCCAGGAAGGCAGCAGCGCGTCGAAGAGCCCGCCCGCCCAGGCCCAGTCCGCCGGCGACCAGAAGATATCTCCGGGCTGCGGAAAGAAGTCGTGCGAGTGCACGAAGCCGCTGAGATTGCCGATGAGCAGGCGATGCGCCTCGTAGGCGCCCTTGGGCGGCACCCGTCGTGCCGCTGGTGTAGATGATGAGCGCGGGGTCGTCTGCCGCGGTGTCGACGAGCGGGAAATGCGCGCTGGCCTTCGCGAGCAGCGTTTCCCAGGGATGCACGCCCGCCTCGCGCGCGCCGCCCACGCCGATCACGTGGCGCAGCTGCGAAAGCTTGCCGCGCACCGCCCAGAGGTTGGCGATGGTCGTGGGCTCCACGATGGCGACGCTCGCGCCCGCGTGCTCCATGCGGTATTCGAGCGCATCGGGGCCGAACAGGTGCGACAGCGGCAGCGCCACCGCGCCCATCTGGAAGATCGCCATGTAGGCGATCGCCGACTCGGGGCGCTGCGGCAGGAGCAGCGCCACGCGGTCGCCGCTCTTCACCCCAAGCGCCGCGAGCGCGTTCGACAGGCGGTTCGCCTGCTGCTGGATGTCCCAGAAGCTGAAGGCCGCCGCGGCGCCGGACTCGTCCTCCCAGTACAGGGCGAAGCGCGAGCGGTCGGCGGCCCATTGCCCGCAGCAGGCCTGCGCGATGTTGTAGCGGACCGGGACGTTCCAGCGGAACTGGCGGTAGAGCTCGTCGTACCGGTCGGCCATCGCGCGCATTCTATACTTCGCTCATGGCGCTCCAGGCCCTGGTGTTCGACGCGTACGGCACGCTCTACGACGTGCACAGCGTGGTGCGGCGCAGCGAGGACTTCTGGCCGGGCAAGGGCGCAGCGCTCTCGCAGCTCTGGCGCGCGAAGCAGCTGGAGTACACGTGGCAGCGCAGCCTGATGCGGCGCTACGTCCCCTTCTCGCAGGTCACGCGCGAGGCGCTGGCCTACGCCTGCGACGCGCTGCAACTCGCGCTGGACGATGGCCGCTCGGACGCCCTGATGCAGGAGTACCTGCGTCTCGCCACGTATCCGGAAGTGCCGGCCGCGCTGGCGGCACTGCGCGTGCGCAAGGCCATCCTGTCCAACGGCTCGCCCGACATGCTCGCGCCGCTGGTGGCGCATTCGGGCCTCGCGCTCGATGCCGTGCTGAGCGTCGACGAAGCTGAAGATCTTCAAGCCGGCGCCCGAGGTGTACCAGCTCGCGGTGGACCGCCTCGGCGTGGGAAAGGAAGACATCGGCTTCGTCTCCTCCAACTGCTGGGACGCGCTCGGCGCCAAGTCCTTCGGCTTCCGGGTCTACTGGATCAACCGGCTGAAGGCGCCGGTGGACGCGCTCGGCTTCCAGCCGGACCGCATCGTGCAGGGCGCGCATGAAGTTCTGCTCTAACTGCGCCGCGCCGGTCGTCAAGCGCGTGCCGCCCGGGGGACAGCCTGCCGCGCTGGGTGTGCGATGCCTGCGGCGAGATCCATTACCAGAACCCGAAGCTGGTGGTCGGCGCCGTGCCCGAGTGGGAGGGGCGCCTGCTGCTGTGCCGGCGCGCCATCGAGCCGCGCTATGGCTACTGGACGCTGCCCGCCGGCTTCATGGAGAACGACGAGACCGCCGGCGCAGGCCGCGCTGCGCGAGACGCTGGAGGAAGCCGGCGCGCGCATCGAGCTGCTGGCCGCCCTTCTCCCTCATCTCGGTGCCCTACGTGAACCAGGTGCACCTCTTCTACCGCGCGCGCCTGCTCGACCTGGAGTTCAGGCCCGGCGAGGAGAGCCTGGAGGTGGCGCTGCTCGAGGAAGCGCAGGTGCCGTGGAAGGACATCGCCTTCCGCACGGTCGGGCTGACGCTGAAGCACTGGTTCGCCGACCGCAAGGCGGGCGCCTTCGGCTTCCACGCGGAAGACATCGCGCCCCGATAAAAGGTATGCTTTCCCTTGGTGCGCCCGCACCAACCTTGGGAGGGGTCCGCATGATCGCTCGTACGCTGACAGCCGTGCTGCCTGCACTGTTCCTGCTCTTCGCGCCCTGCGCCGGTGCGGCCGAGCCGCCCAAGCTGGACGCCGCGAACACCGCCTGGATGATCAGCGCCTCGGTGCTGGTGCTGTTCATGACGCTGCCGGGGCTGGCGCTGTTCTACGCGGGCCTGGTGCGCGCGAAGAACGTGCTCTCGCGTGCTGATGCAGTGCTTTGCGATCACCTGCATGGTGACACTCGCCTGGGTCGTCGTGGGCTACAGCATCGCCTTCGGCGACGGCGGCGGCGCGAATGCCTGGTTCGGCGGCTTCGGCAGGGCGTTCCTCGCCGGCATGGACGTGAAGGCCGTGAAGGGCAGCATCCCCGAAACCGTGTTCGCCATGTTCCAGCTCACCTTCGCCATCATCACGCCGGCGCTGGTGATCGGCGCCTACGCCGAGCGCGTGCGCTTCGGCGGAATGCTCGTGTTCAGCCTCCTGTGGCTGCTGCTCGTCTACTGCCCGATCGCGCACTGGGTGTGGGGCGACGGCTGGCTGCAGAAGATGGGCGTGATGGACTTCGCCGGCGGCCTGGTGGTGCACCTGAATGCCGGCATGGCGGCGCTGGTCTGCGCGCTGGTGCTCGGCAAGCGCAGGGGCTTCCCCGATACGGCGATGCCGCCGCACAACATGACCATGACGGTCACCGGCGCGTGCATGCTGTGGGTCGGCTGGTTCGGCTTCAACGCCGGCAGCGCGCTCGCCGCGGACGGGGCAGCCGGCATGGCGATGCTGGTCACGCACATCGGCGCAGCCACCGGCGCGCTCGCCTGGCTCGTGTGCGAGACGCTGCGTTACGGCAAGCCTTCGGTTCTCGGCGTCGTGACGGGCATGGTGGCGGGGCTCGGCACCATCACGCCGGCTTCGGGCTTCGTCGGGCCGCTCGGCGCGCTTGCCATCGGCGGCGCGGCGGGCGTGATCTGCTTCTTCGCCACAAGCTTCCTCAAGCGCCAGATGGGTGTGGACGATTCGCTCGACGTGTTCCCGGTGCACGGGGTCGGCGGCACGCTCGGCACGCTGCTCACCGGGGTATTCGTCTCTGCGGCGCTCGGCGGCATCGGCTATCCCGAGAAGGTGACGATGAGCGGCCAGCTCGGCGTGCAGCTCATCGGCGTGCTGGCGGTGGCTGCGTGGTCCGGCGTGCTCACCTGGATCCTGCTCAAGCTCACCGATACGGTGGTCGGCATGCGCGTGGACAGCGACGAGGAGACCGAGGGCCTCGACACGGTCCTGCACAACGAGAAGGGCTACAACCTCTAGCCGCGCCTGCAGAACTGGGCGGAAGCCCGGCGGCGGCGCTTTCCCCAGCGACGCGAAGAAAATCTGGGTCAGGGCCGGATTTCTTGGGGTCAGACCCCGGTTTTTCTTCGCTTGGGGTCTGACCCCGATTTTGCGGCCCTGACCCCGATTTTCTTTCCCCTCGCCTTATTTCCTCGGGCGTCGGAGGCCTGCGCAACTCGCCCTTCCTGCATTTGCGGGCTCGAACAGTGCTCGGCCTTCTCCCTCCGCCCGCGGCCCGGCTCGGCGCGTCGCGATGGGGCCCCGGCGCCGCCGCCGGGCTTCCGCCGTCCCGCGCGCGCGTCAACGCCGCCGCCCATGCGGCGTCCAGCCCCCTCATGGAGGCCAGCCTTACCCTGCGGCGCGCATGAAGGGCGGTAGTGGCACCTATCCAAATGCAGATATGTGCCGGCATATGGCGCCATCCATTACTAGATGGTTCAATCTATGCATGGATGGTTTCTCCCGCATTGCTTTGCCGCCTAATCACTAGTTAGCCAGCTTAAGGAAATGCCTCGTGCGCCATAAATATCTGTTGATCGCGCTTGTCGGAACACTCCTCGGGTGCAAGTCCGTCGTGACGCAGCAGTCGGCTGGGTATGAAGCGAGTCGTATCCATGATGGCAACCGGCCGATTCATCTGAGCTTGTGGTATCCCACTGATCAGAAGGAATCTCCAGTCAACTACGGCATCAGTGCTGGCAGCGCCGCAACTGGCGCCAAACCGGTTGGAGACCGGCTCCCCATCGTTCTGCTGTCGCACGGCGCCATGGGTGCTGCGTCCAACTACTCATGGATTGCGGAGTCATTGGCACGGCGCCGGTATGTTGTCCTTGGCGTTTCACACTTCGGCGAGTCCCCGGTTTTTGGGGCGCAATCCGTCAATCCGGCCACGGTAGCCAGGTTTCGCGACCGCACGCACGATCTGAACGTCGCGCTTGACTGGCTTCTTACCAAGTCCCGCCTTGCCAGCTCCGTGGATGCATCGCGAATAAGCGCGATAGGCCACTCATCCGGAGGGGCAACGGCTCTAATGTTGGCAGGCGCAAGATTCTCCTTTTCGCAGATTTCCGAATACTGTGCTTCGGGCGCGGCAAGAGTGGATAAGGGCTGCTGGTACGGAACTCCGAGCGCGGATTCGGCAGCGAGCCAATTGCCAGAGCCGGCGTCTCGACCCATTCGCGCTGTCGTTGCTCTCGATCCGGCAGTGGGTCCAGGATTTGTCGAGGACTCTTTGCGGAATCTGAAGAGCGCCTTGTTGGTAGTAGGTTCTGTAGAGAACGACTTTCTGCCCTACGAAGCTCATGCGGGGCGCATAGCAAAGGCCAAACGTGATGCCGAGGTCCTTCGGCTTGATCGTGGTGAGGGCCACTTTGTCTATATCGATACCTGCGCAGCAAACATCAATGTCATGGGAATCTCACTTTGTACCGATCGTCCAGGAGTGGATCGTGCGGCTGTTCACGCGAGGCTGGGCGCGGTTATTGAGGAATTCCTCTCCAAGCAGCTGGCTAACTAGCCTGGAACCACAAAGCGCACATCGCGAAGCCGTGCTGGGCGCGCTGAGCTTAACCGTTAAGCCATGCCCAGCGCGCACTCGCGCAGACGTAGCGCCCAGGCCATGCTTGCATCTCGGTGCGCGGCATCGAATGCACGCGCGGCGCGGCGGCTCCGGGGCGGAGCCCGACGGCGGCGCAAGGGGCCCCCATCGCGACGCGCCGAGACGGGCCGAGGGCGGAGGGAGCAGGCCGAGGACTGCCCGAGGAAAAATGGGGTCAGGGATGCATTTCCGCTCGCAAGGGAAATGCGGCCATGACCCCATTTTTCTGGGAAGGCGCCGCCGCCGGGGTCCGCAGCGGGAAGCCTGCGCCGGTTGACGCTAGAATCCGCCGCATGGAGCGCCGCGAGTTCCTCCGCTTCTGCGCCGCCTCAGCGGCGGCAAGCGCTGCGTCCGGCAGCCCTGCCTTCGCCGCCGACGCGAGCCCGCATTTCTACGGCAAGGTGAAGCTGGTGGGGGCCGACGGCGCGCCGCTGCGCGCGAAGGCCATTCCCGCGCACCGCAACCTGATCTTCCATTACCCCTACGCCTCGACGCCCTGCTTCCTGCTCAACCTGGGGCGGCCGGCCAAGGCCTCGGCGGTGCTGAAGACGGTGGACAACCGCCCTTACGAATGGCGCGGCGGGGTCGGCGCGCAGCGCTCGATCGTCGCCTACTCGGCGATCTGCGCGCACAAGCTCAGCTACCCGACGCGCGACATCAGCTTCATCAGCTTCCGCGCCGAGACCAGCGCGCGCAACCGGCACGCCAACGTGATCCACTGCTGCTCCGAGCACAGCCAGTACGACCCCGCCGAGGGCGGCCGCGTGCTCGCCGGCCCGGCGCCGCAGCCGCTGGCGGCGATCCTGCTCGAGCACGACGCCGCCACTGACGAACTCGCCGCCGTCGGCACGCTCGGCGGCGAGATGTTCAACGAGTTCTTCGCCAAGTACCAGTTCCGGCTCGCGCTGGACAACGGCGGGCAGGTAAAGCGCGCCGTCTCCGGCACCACCGCGGTCACCGCGCTGGAGAATTACTGCCGGCAGCAGGTGAAGTGCTGAAGTGGCTCGGTCCCGGCGAGCCGTTCCCGCCGGTCGAGAAAGCCTTGAAGGAGCCGAACGGCCTGCTTGCCGCGGGCGGCGAGCTCTCGAGCGAACGCCTGCTGGCCGCCTACCGCCGCGGCATCTTTCCCTGGTACACGGGCGACGAGCCGCTCCTGTGGTGGTCGCCCGACCCGCGCATGGTGCTGTACTGCGCGGAGCTGAAAGTGAGCCGGTCCCTGGCCAAGAGCGCGCGCAACAAGGGCTACGAGGTCCGCGTCGATACGGCGTTCCGCGAGGTGCTCACCGGCTGCGCCGGCGCGCGCCGCGACGGCGGCGGCACCTGGCTCAGCGAGGACATGCGCAAGGCCTATTTCGCCCTGCACCGGGCGGGATACGCGCACTGCTTCGAGACCTGGCGCAAGGGCGAGCTGGTCGGCGGGCTGTACGGCGTGGCGCTCGGACGAATGTTCTACGGCGAATCGATGTTCTCGCGCGCCACCGACGCCTCCAAGGTCGCGCTGGTCGCGCTCGTCGAGGAGCTGCGCGCGCGCGGCTTCCCGCTGATCGACTGCCAGGTGCGCACGCCGCTGCTGGCGTCGCTGGGGGCGCGCGAGATCCCGCGGCGGGCGTTTTTGCGCGAAATCGCAGCGTTGGTACACTACGACGAGGCTCCCGGGAAATGGACTCGTCAAACGGAACCCAATGTCGCGGCTGAATGACCTGCCGCATGCGGTACTGCAGTTCTATGTCACCGCGCCCTATCCGTGCAGCTACCTGCCGGACCGCATGGCGCGCTCGCAGGTCGCGACGCCCAGCCACCTGATCAACACCGAGCTGTACGGCGACCTGGTCAAGTCCGGGCTTCCGCCGCAGCGGCATCTTCACCTACCGGCCGCACTGCGACAGCTGCCGCGCCTGCGTGCCGGTGCGCATCCCGGTCGCGGAATTCGACGCCAACCGCTCGCAGCGCCGCGCGTGGAAGGAGCACGCGGGGCTCACCGCGCACGTGCAGCCGCTCAAGTTCCGCCTCGAGCACTACGCGCTCTACCTGCGCTACCAGTCGCGCCGCCACTCCGGCGGCGGCATGGACAACGACAGCCGCGACCAGTACTCGCACTTCCTGCTGCAGAGCCGGGTCGACACGCGGCTGGTGGAGTTCCGCGACCAGGGCCAGCTCGTCATGGTGTCGATCGTCGACTTCCTGCCCGACGGCCTGTCCTCGGTCTACACCTTCTTCGAGCCCGACCGGCGCGGCGCGAGCTTCGGCACCTACAACGTGCTCTGGCAGATCGACGCCTGCCGCGCGGCGCGGGCTGCCGTACCTGTACCTCGGCTACTGGATCCGCGAGAGCCCGAAGATGGCCTACAAGTCGCGCTTCATGCCGATCGAGGGCTTCACCGGCGGCGGCTGGCGGCGCTTGAGCGAGAGCGACCTCGCGCGCATGCGGTTCTAGGAACAGCCGAGTTGCTCTACGCGCTCGCGCGGCCCTTCCTCTTCGCGCTCGATCCCGAAACCGCCCATACGCTGACGCTCGAGCTGGCCGACGCGCCGCTGCGCTTCGGCCTGCTGCGCGTCGCGCGCGTGCCCGGCGCGCCGGTGCGCGCCATGGGGATCGATTTCCCCAACCCGGTCGGCCTCGCCGCGGGCCTGGACAAGAACGCCGCGCACGTCGACGCGCTCGCCAAGCTCGGCTTCGGCTTCATCGAGGTCGGCACCGTGACGCCGCGGCCGCAGCCGGGCAACCCGCAGCCGCGCCTGTTCCGCCTGCCCGCGGCGCAGGCGCTGGTCAACCGCATGGGCTTCAACAGCGTCGGCCTCGACGCGTTCATGGAGAATCTCGCGCCGCGCGAGCTGGCGCGGCGTGCTCGGCATCAACATCGGCAAGAACGCGGACACGCCGATCGAGCGCGCGGCCGACGACTACGCTGCGTGCCTGGAGCGCGTCTACGCGCGCGCCAGCTACGTCACGGTGAACGTGTCCTCGCCCAACACGAAGAACCTGCGCGAGCTGCAGGAAGACCGCGCGCTCGATGCACTGCTCGCGCGCCTCGCCGGGCTGCGGCGGCGGCTCGCGGACCGGCACGGCCGGCGCGTGCCGCTCGCGCTGAAGGTGGCGCCCGACCTGGATGCCGGCCAGGTCGGCGCCATCGCCGACGCCGTGCGCCGCCACGGCATCGAGGCGGTGATCGCCACCAACACCTCGGTTTCGCGCGAAGGCGTCGAAGGCCTGCCGCACGCCGATGAAGCCGGCGGCCTGTCGGGTGCGCCGATCCGCGCGCGCGCCACGGCGACGCTCGCTGCGCTCGCCGGCGCGCTCAAGGGCGAAGTCGCTGCTCATCGGCGCCGGCGGCATCCTGCGCGGCGCTCGACGCCACGGAGAAGCTCGACGCCGGCGCTACACTGGTGCAGTTGTACACGGGCCTCGTCTATCGCGGCCCCGACCTGGTCAGCGAATGCATATCGGACTGCCGAAAGAGATCAAGGACGGCGAGTACCGCGTCGCGCTGACGCCCGTGGCCGCGGGCGCGCTCGTGCGCGCAGGCCACGACGTCACGGTGCAGCCGGGCGCGGGCGCCGGCGCGGGCTTTGCCGACGCGCAATACGCCGCCGCCGGCGCGCAGCTCGGCGATGCCTGGGTCGCGGCGCTCGTGGTCAAGGTGAAGGAACTGCAGGCCTCGGAGTACGGGCACGCCGTGCCGGGGCAGACCGTATTTCGGCTTCCACCACTTCGGGCCCGATCCGGCGCAGCTCGAGGCGGCGCTCGCCTCGCGGCGCGACCTTCGTCGCTTTCGAGACCGTGGGCGAGGCCGATCGCAGCCTGCCGATCCTCGCGCCGATGTCCGCGATCGCGGGGCGCCTCGCGGTGCAGGTCGGCGCCTGGTTCCTGCAGAAGCACAACGGCGGCTCCGGCGTGCTGCTGCCTGGCGTCGCCAACGTGCCGCCCGGACGCGTGCTGATCGCTAGGCGCCGGCAACGTCGGCGCCAACGCGCTCGCGATCGCAAGCGGCATCGGCGCGCAGGTACGCGTGCTCGACCGCAGCCCGCGGCGCTTCCCCGAGCTGCAGGCGCGCTACCCGCGCGTGCGCTTCGAGACGGCGGCGGCACTCCTCGCCGAGGCGGTGGCCGAAGCCGACCTCGTCATCGGCGCGGTTCTCGTCCCGGGCGGCCTCTCGCCGAAGATCTTCACGCGCGCCATGCTCGCGCGCATGCGCCGTGGCTCGGTCCTGGTGGACGTGGCCATCGACCAGGGCGGCTGCGCCGAGAGCTCGCGGCCCACGCGCCACAGCGCGCCCATCTTCGTCGAGGAGGGCGTGGTGCACTACTGCGTGCCGAACATGCCCTCGGCTTGTGCGCGCACTGCGAGCCTCGCGCTTTCGGAGGCGCGCGCTGCCCTGGGTGCTCGAGCTTGCCGCCGGCAGGATTCCGCCCGCGCTGCGCACGGCGTTCCAGGTGCGCGCGGGCGCGATCGTGCATCCGCAGCTCGCGCGCGACACCGGCCGACCTTGCGAGACGCTGTGAAGCGCGCGCACGTCGCTCTGATCGACGAGGCGCGCTGCATCGGCTGCGTGCGCTGCATCGAAGCCTGCCCGGTGGACGCGATCGTCGGCGCGCGCGGCCTGATGCACACGGTGCTCGCGCCGCTGTGCACCGGGCTGCCGCCTGTGCGTGCCGCCCTGCCCGGTGGACTGCATCGCAATGGTGCCTGCCCTCGAGCCCTGGACCGCTGCCGATGCGCGCGCGGCCAAGCGCCGCGCCGCGCAGCGCAAGCGCCGGCTCGAGCGGCTCGCGCCGCGCACCCAGGCGGATCCGGCGCGCCGCCGCGAGATCCTCGCCGACGCGCTCGCGCGCGCCCGACGCCGATGAATCCCGCCAAGCGCCACCAGGTCTACAGCCGCCTGCGCGAGCAGAACCCGCGGCCGAAGAGCGAGCTCGACTACGCGACGCCCCTACGAGCTGCTGGTCGCCGTGGTGCTGTCGGCGCAGGCCACCGACAAGTCGGTCAACCTTGCGACCGCGAAGCTCTTCCCGCTCGCGCGCACGCCGCAGGCGATGGTGGCGCTCGGCGAGGCGCGCCTCGCGGAGCTGATTCGCACCATCGGCCTGTACCGCACCAAGGCGAAGAACGTGATCGCGCTCTCGCGCCTGCTCCTGGAGCGCCACGGCGGCGAGGTGCCCGCCCACCGCGAGGCGCTCGAGGCGCTGCCCGGCGTCGGGCGCAAGACCGCCAACGTGGTGCTCAACATCGCCTTCGGCGAGCCCACCATCGCGGTGGACACGCACATCTTCCGCGTCGCCAACCGCACCGGCCTCGCGCCGGGCAAGGACCCGCAGGCCGTGGAAGATAAGCTTCTCAAGTTCACGCCGGAGGAATTCCGCATGCACGCGCATCACTGGCTGATCCTGCACGGGCGCTACGTCTGCACCGCGCGCAAGCCCAGGTGCCCCGACTGCGCGATCCGCGACCTCTGCGAGTTCAGGGCGAAGACCAAGGCGCGCGAGGCAAAGGCGTGAGCGCGAGCGCCGCCGCGCCGCTGCGCAGCCTGCGCGAGCCGCTCGCCGCGCTCGCGCTCGCCCTCGGCCTGCTCTACCTGCTGTGGTTCGCCGGCCGCGCCCCGGTCGCACCGCACCACGTGCTCGGCGAGCTGCTCGACTTGCGCAGCTTTCCGTCGGTGGTTTGGCTCGAGAGCTTCGCCGGACTCTGGCAGGGCGCGGCGATCATGCTCGCCATCGTGCCGCGCTGGCCTGCGCGCCAGCGGCTCGCGCTGCTCGCCGCCGGCGTGGGGCTGGCGGCGCTCTACCAGGTCGCGATCGGCAGGCCGCAGTGGTGGCTGTACACCTATGCCTTCCTCGCCGGCGCGGGCCTGGTGGCCGCTGGCTTCCTTGCGCGGGAAGCGCTGCGCGGCGGCGAGCGCCGGCACGCGGCCTACCTCCTCGCCAGCGTGGTGGTGTTCGCCGCGTTCGGCATCGTGACCAAGACTTACCTCATCCACTCCTCCGTGCAAGCCGTGCCTGCGCTCGACTGGAGCGCCCTCAGGCTCGATGCGGCCGCGTTCGGCTTCTCGCCGAGCGCCTGGGCGGTGCAGGCGATGGCGCAGGGCTCTGTGCTGCGGGTCGCGCTCGCCATCGCCTACGAGCTGCTGCCGCTCGCGATGATCGTGGTCCTGGCGCTGGAAGTGCGCGACCCGCGCCGGCTGCCGTTCGGCCTGTTCCGCGGCCTGTTCGCCTGCGGCTTCGCCGCCGCGCTCCTGTACGCCATCACGCCAGTGACGGGCCCCGTCTATGCGCTCGGCGCGGCGTTTCCCAACGCGCTCGCGCCGCTCCTGGAGCGCGCGCCGGCCCTGCTCGGCACGCCGGCCGGCATGTTTGCGCCGCGCAATGCCTTTCCGTCCTTTCACCTCACCTGGGCGCTCGTCGCGCTGCTGCTCGCCTGGCGCTTCGGCTGGCCGGCGCGCGCCGGCTTCGGCCTGTATGCGCTGCTCATCGCGGCGGCGACCATGGCGCTCGGCGAGCACTATCTGATCGACCTGGTCGCCGCCTTGCCCGTCCTGGCGGCGATCGCCGCCCTGTGCATCGAGCAAGTGAGCTGGCGCTCGCCGGTGCGACGCCAGGCGCTTGCCGGTGGAATCATTGTTTACCTGGTTTGGGTTGCGCTGCTGCGACCGACTTGGGCGCATGCGGTCTCGGCCTGGCCGCTCATCCTTCCGGCCTGGTGCGCGCTCAACGTTGCCGCGGGGGTCTACTGGCTGCGGGCACTGCTGCGCGAGTGGGAGCGCATTGGCGCCGGCGCGGGCGAAGTGCGGCCGCAAGCCGCCGTGAAGGCGAACGTGGCATGACGCCCGCGCACGCCGAGCGCCGCGTTCTGCCCGAAGCGCAGCTCTATGCCATCTTCTTCGTCTCCGGCTTCGCGGCGATCCTCTACCAGCTCATCTGGCAGCGGGCCCTGTTCACCCTCTACGGCACCAGCTCCGAATCGGTGACCGTCGTCGTCACCGTGTTCATGCTGGGGCTGGGACTGGGCAGCCTGGCGGGCGGCGCACTATCGCGCCACCCGCGTCTGCCGCTGCCGGTGCTGTTCGCGCTCGCCGAGGTCGCGATCGGCGCGTTTGGACTCGCGTCGCTGCCGCTGTTCCGCTGGGTGGCCTCGCTCACGCCGGCCGCCGCGGGGATGGAGGTGGGCCTGCCCGCCTTCGCGCTGCTGCTCGTGCCGACGCTGTGCATGGGCGCTACGCTGCCGCTGCTCGCCGCCTACGCCATCGCGCGCCTGCACAGCGTAGGCCGCGCGCTCGGCATGCTGTACTTCGTGAACACGCTCGGCTCCGCGGCCGGTTGCGTCGCCGCGGCGGCGTATGCCTTCGGCGCGCTCGGCCAGTCGGGCAGCGTGCAGCTCGCGGCGGCGGCCAACTTCGCCGCTGCGGCATGGGTGCTGGCCGCCGCTCACCGCGCCCGGAGCAACGCATGAGCCTCGCCTACCTGCTCGCATTCGCCTCGGGGTTCATCGCGCTGTCGCACGAGATCCTGTGGTACCGCGTGTATTCCTATACGTCGCAGGGCGGTGCCGAGGCCTTCGCGTTGATGCTCGGCGCCTATCTCGCGGGCATCGCCTTCGGCAGCTACGGCGCGCGAATGCTGTGCCGCGACGCCGCGTTGCCACTGCGCGCGGTAACGTGGCTCCTGGCGGCCAGCGCCTCCGCGTACTTCCTGCCGCCCCTCGTCGCGAGCGGGGTGGTCGTGATGGACTCCTGGGAGCTCACGCTGCCGGCGGTGGCCGTGGCGTCCGCGCTGCTGGGCGCGGTATTCCCGCTCGTGGGCCACGCCTTCATCGCGCCCGACGCGCGTTCGGGCAGCCGCATCTCCTACCTCTATGTCGCCAACATCCTCGGTTCGGTCGCGGGAAGCCTCTGCACGGGCTTCGTGCTGCTCGACCACTGGCCGCTCGCCACGGTGGCCTGGCTGCTCGCCTGCGCGAGCCTCGCCTGCGCGGCGGCGCTCGCCGTGGCCCGCGGCGTGCGCGGCATGGCGCTGGCCGGGGCGCTGGCCAGCTGCGCGCTGGGCGCGGTGGCGCTGCAGGTCCTCGGCCCGCTGCTGTACGGCGCGCTCTACGAGAAGCTGCAATTCCGCACCGGCTACAAGCCCGGCGAGCCCTTCGCCCACGTCGTGGAGAACAAAAGCGGGGTCATCGCCGTGACCGCAAGCGGCACCATATTCGGCGGCGGCGCCTACGACGGCGGCTACAACACCTCGCTCGTGAGCGACACCAATGGCGTACTGCGCGCCTACGCTGTGGCCGGCCTGCACCCGGCGCCGCGCGAGGTGCTGATGATCGGCCTGTCCTCGGGCTCCTGGGCCGCGGCGCTCGCCGCCCACCCTCTGATCGAGCGGCTGACCATCGTGGAGATCAATCCCGGCTACCTGCAGCTGCTCGCGCGCTACCCGCAGGTGGCCGGCCTGCTGCGCGACCCGCGCGTGCGCATCGAGATCGACGACGGCCGGCGCTGGCTGGTACGCCACCCCGAGCTGCGCTTCGACGCGATCGTGGTGAACGGCACCCTGCACTGGCGCGCGCATGCGACCAACCTGCTGTCGGCGGAGTTCACGGCGCTGGTGCGCTCGCGCCTGCGCAAAGGCGGGCTGTACTACTTCAACGCGACGGGCTCGGATCGGGCGGCGCGCACGGCGGGCGACGCCTTCCGCCACGTCCTGCGGCTGAGCAACTGCATCGCCGCGAGCGACGCCCCGTTCGCCTTCGACCGCGAGACGTGGAGCCGCGCCATGCGTTTGGCAGCAGTGGGCGGGCGCCCCGTCCTCGAAGCAGGCGCCGCCACGGAGCGCGATGCGCTCGCCCGCATCGAGGCCGCGATCGAGCCGGAGGCCCGGCTGCGCGCGCGCGTGGCCCGTGCCGCGCCCATCACGGACGACAACATGGGAAGCGAATGGCGATGACGCTGCGCGAGGCGGGCGGCCAACGCCTGCCGGGTGTGCGGCGCCTGGCGCGCCGCAGGTCGGTCCCGGCGAGCTAGGGAGCCTCTGATCTATTCCCGCGTGCGCGACGGTGGCGATTTTCGTGCAGGGCGAGACAGCGGACGCCGCCGTGTGCTCGACGCCCACAAGGCGGCCGATGGCGAAGCCATGTGCGAACCCCGCAGGCGCTTGCGCCTGCGGGCGTCGCGTGGCGCCCGGGAGGAGCGCAGCCGCAAGCGGCTGCGCTGCTCGCCCGCGTCCCTCCAGGCGGCGAGGCCGCGAGGCAGGTGTTCAGGGAAGAGGCCTCGCCGCCTTCGGGTTGCGGCCGGAAGTCCTCGACGGTTGGCCTAGGCTAGCGCGATGACACGGGCGCCGGCGTTGTTGCTCGGCCTTGCGATATCGACATATCGCTGCGGCCTTGCGCCTAGCCGGCGCCGCGTTCCGGCCGCAACGCGCCACCGCGCGAATAGATCAGAGGCTCCCTAGCGCTGGAAGTGCAGGCTGGAAGGCTGGCTCGCGAACCAGGCCGCGAGGTCAGCGATGTCCTGGTTGCTCAGCGAAGCGGCGAAGCCCTTCATGATCGCGTTGTTGCGCTTGCCCGACTTGTAGTCCTTCAGCGCCTTGGCCAGGTAGTCCTGGTGCTGGCCCGCGAGGATGGGATTCTCGGGCGCGACGGGCTTGTTGCCCTCCGGCCCATGGCAGGCCGCGCAGACCTGTGCTGCCTTCGCCTTGCCGGCGTCGGCGTTCCCCGCCGCTTGCGCAGCGCCGGCGAACGCCAGCGCGAAGAGGGTCAGGAGCGCGCGGTTCATTTGCCGCCCCCGCCGTAGTAGGCCGCAAGCTCTTCCATGTCCTTGTCGCTCAGCCCCGCCGCGATGCCGCGCATCGAGGGGTGGATGCGCTCGCCGGACCGGTAGGCCTTGAGCGCGTTGACGAGGTACGCCGGGCTCTGCCCGCCGAGCTTGGGCACGTGATAGACCTCGGGATACGCGGTCTTGTAGCCGGGGATGCCGTGGCAGCCCGCGCACATGGACAGGTTGTTCTTCAGCGCGCTGGCAGCGGGCTGCTGTGCCAGCGCCGCGCCGCTCAGGGCGGCGAGCGCGGCGGCGAGAGCGGTTCGGGCAAGTGTGTGCATGGTCCGGGGTTCAAAAAAGTCCGCGCGATTATAATGCGATTTTCATCCGGGAGCGGCAATGCGATTCACGGGTTCGGCCGACTACGTCTCCACCGAGGACCTCACGCTCGCGGTCAACGCGGCGATCACGCTGCAGCGGCCGCTGCTGGTGAAGGGCGAGCCGGGCACCGGCAAGACCATGCTCGCGGTGCGAGGTGGCGAAAGCGCTCGGCGTGCCGCTGCTCGAGTGGCACATCAAGTCCACCACCAAGGCGCAGCAGGGCCTGTACGAGTACGACGCGGTCAGCCGGCTGCGCGACTCGCAGCTCGGCGACGCGCGCGTGCACGACATCCACAACTACATCGTCAAGGGCATGCTGTGGCAGGCGTTCACCGCCGACAAGCCCGTGGTGCTGCTGATCGACGAGATCGACAAGGCCGACATCGAGTTCCCGAACGACCTGCTGCGCGAGCTCGACCGCATGGAGTTCTACGTCTACGAGACGCGCGAGCTGGTCAAGGCGAAGCACCGGCCGATCGTGTTCATCACCTCGAACAACGAGAAGGAGCTGCCCGACGCCTTCCTGCGCCGCTGCTTCTTCCACTACATCCGCTTCCCCGACAAGGAGACGATGGAGAAGATCGTCGAGGTGCACTTCCCGAGCCTGAAGAAGTCGCTGCTGCGCGAGGCGATGGAAGTGTTCTTCGAGGTGCGCGAGGTGCCCGGGCTGAAGAAGAAGCCCTCGACCTCGGAGCTGCTCGACTGGCTGAAGCTGCTGCTCGCCGAGGACATCCCGCCGGAGGCGCTGCAGGTCGAAGGACCGCAAGACCATCATCCCGCCGCTGCACGGCGCGCTGCTCAAGAACGAGCAGGACGTGCACCTGTTCGAGCGGCTGGTGTTCATGACCCGCGCCAAGGGCGGCTGAATTCCCCTGTGAAGCGCGCGAGCGCCGCGCTGCTTGCGCTCGCGGCCGGCGCCGCCGCCACCGTGGCCCTGCCGCAGCAGGCCGCGAAGCCCGGGCCGGAAGACGCCGGCCCGCAGGATTCCGAGTTGCGCAGCATCGCGCGAGACCACCATACCCGGATCGAGCTCAAGCGGTGGCTGACCTCGCGCGGCACGCCGGACGAGTCCACCAGGACCATCGTGCGTGTGGATCGATTGCTCGACGGCCCGGTGGCCCTGCTGCGGCTGGATGTGTCCTTCCCGGACGAGGCCACAGATTTCAACGGCGACCCGTTCAATCCGCGGCTCGGCGACATCAAGGCCCGTGTCGGCTTCCGCGCGCTGAAGTCCGGGCAAGGTGTTGTTCCCCTCCTTCGTGGAGGTCACGTTTCCGACCGCCGATCCCGAGACGCTCGGCACCGGCAAGTACCAGTTGGGCGCCGCAATGCGCATGCTGGCCCCCATTGAGGTGCCGTTCCTGGACACATCCGCTCACCGGACGGGTTTCGAGGCGCAGCTGCAGCAGGTCGTGTCGGTGGCCGGAGACCCGGAGCGCAAGGACATCAACGTCACCAAGATCGAGATCACCCTCAATGACATCTGGCAGGGTCGCTACACGACGAAGCTGAAGCTCAAGCCCAACATCGACTGGGTCCAGGACGGCAAGACCGGCGCGGTCGCTGAAATCGAGGGCGGCCTGCTCTTCGCGCAGCACTGGCGGACATGGCTGATGCTGGGCCGCCGCGTCTGGGGGCCGGAGGGCATCCCGGCCACCTACGATACGCGCGTGGAGCTCGGCCTGTCGCGCGGCTTCTAGGCGGCGGCGCGCCGCCGCGGCAACGCGCGCGCCTTGGAATTACAATACCCCGTCTGAAGCACGCGCCATGCTGATCGACTTCTTCCTCAAGCTGAAAAGCCACAAGCTGCCGGTCTCCATCAAGGAGTACCTGACGCTGCTGGAGGCCATGGGCAAGGGCGTGATCGGCCCGTCGGTGGACGACTTCTACTACCTCTCGCGCACGGCGCTGGTGAAGGACGAGGCGAACTTCGACAAGTTCGACCGCGCCTTCTCCGAGTTCTGGCAGGGCGTGGAGACGATTCCCGGCATCGAGGCGCAGATCCCGCTGGAGTGGCTGCTCAAGCAGGTCGAGCTCACGCTCTCGGAGGAGGAAAAGAAGCAGATCCAGGCCCTCGGCGGCTGGGACAAGCTCATGGAGACGCTCAAGCAGCGGCTCGAAGAGCAGAAGGGGCGCCACCAGGGCGGCTCGAAGTGGATCGGCACCGGCGGCACCTCGCCTTTCGGCGCCTACGGCTACAACCCGGAGGGCATCCGCATCGGCCAGGACAAGGGCCGCAACCGCAGCGCGGTGAAGGTCTGGGACCAGCGCGAGTACCGCAACCTGGACAACGCGGTGGAGCTGGGCACGCGCAACATCAAGGTGGCGCTGCGGCGCCTGCGCAAGTTCGCGCGCGAGGGCGCGCCCGAGGAGTTCGACCTCGAGCACACCATCGACGCCACCGCGCGCAAGGCCTACCTCGACATCCACATGCGGCCCGAGCGCCACAACACGGTCAAGGTGCTGATGTTCATGGACATCGGCGGCACCATGGACGACCACATCAAGCTCGCCGAGGAGCTGTTCTCGGCCTCCAAGACCGAGTTCAAGCACCTGGAGTTCTACTACTTCCACAACTGCCTGTACGACTTCGTGTGGAAGGACAACCGGCGCCGCCACTCCGAGCGCACGCGCACCTGGGACATCCTGCACAAGTACGGGCACGACTACAAAGTGATCTTCGTGGGCGACGGCACCATGAGCCCCTACGAGATCCTGCAGCCCGGCGGCTCGATCGAGTACTTCAACGAGGAGCCCGGCGCGGTGTGGGTGAAGCGCGTCACCGAGGTGTACGCGAAGTGCATCTGGCTCAATCCCGAGCCCGAGGAGATCTGGGGCTACCGCCAGTCGATCTCGATCCTCAAGGAGCTGATGAACGGCCGCATGTACCCGACGACGCTCGAGGGGCTGGAGCGGGCCATGCGGCAGCTCGCGAAGTAGCTTGCGCGCCCGCCCAGGCACGCCGCTTGCTCCTGGCTCCACCATGGCCCGTGGTGCGTCCCTGAGCGGCGTCTTCGACGAGATGCGCACCCCGCAAGGGGGCGTCCGGAGCCATTACGGGCCGTACCAGGAATGGCTGTCGCAGACGCCGCCGGCGCACATCGCCCGCAAGCGCCTGGAGGCCGATTCGGCGTTCCACCGCACCGGGATCACCTTCGCCGTGTACGGCGAGGAGACGGGCAAGGAACGGCTCATCCCCTTCGACATCGTGCCGCGCATCATCCCGCGCGCCGAGTGGCAGCGCCTGGAGCGCGGCCTCATCCAGCGCGTCACGGCGCTCAACGCGTTCGTCCGCGACATCTACGCCGGCCAGCGCATCGTGCAGGCGGGCCTGGTGCCGGCCGCGCAGGTGTTCTGCAATGCGCAGTACCGGCCCGAGATGCAGAACGTGGTGGTGCCCAACGGGCTCTACGCGCACATCGCCGGCATCGACGTCGTGCGCGCGGCGCAGCCCGGCAGCGACGCCGAGTACTACGTGCTCGAGGACAACCTGCGCGTGCCCTCGGGCGTGTCCTACATGCTGGAGAACCGGCGCATGATGCTGCGCCTGTTTCCGGAGCTGTTCGCGCGCTATCGCGTGCAGCCGGTGGAGCACTACCCCGACCTGTTGCTCGACACGCTGCGCCAGGCGGCGCCGGCGGGCGCGGACGACCCGACCGCGGTGGTGCTCACGCCCGGCGCCTACAACAGCGCCTACTTCGAGCATGCCTTCCTCGCGCAGCAGATGGGCGTGGAGCTCGTCGAGGGCAAGGACCTGTACGTGCACGACGAGACGCTGTACATGCGTACCACGCAGGGCCCGCGCCGCGTCGACGTGATCTACCGGCGCATCGACGATGATTTCCTCGACCCGCTCGCCTTCCGGCCCGACTCGGCGCTGGGCGTCGCGGGGCTGCTGTCGGTGGTCCGCGCCGGCCGCGTGAGCCTCGCCAATGCCATCGGCACCGGCGTCGCCGACGACAAGTCGATCTACCCGTACGTGCCGGCGATGATCCGCTTCTACCTCGATGAGGAACCGCTGATCGCCAACGTGCCGACGTTCCAGTGTCGCAATGCGCGCGAGCGCGCGCACGTCCTCGCCCATCTGGAGGAGCTGGTGGTCAAGGAATGCCACAGCGCGGGGGGCTACGGCATGCTGGTGGGCCCGGCGGCGAGCCGCGCGGAGATCGAGGCGTTCCGCGACCGCGTGCAGGCGTCGCCCGAACGCTACATCGCCCAGCCCACGCTCGCGCTGTCCGCCTGCCCGACCTTCGTCGCCTCGGGCATCGCGCCGCGCCACATCGACCTGCGGCCGTTCGTGCTCTCCGGCAAGAAAGTGCGCATGGCGCCCGGCGGCCTGACGCGCGTCGCGCTCAAGGAAGGCTCGCTGGTGGTGAACTCCTCCCAGGGCGGCGGCACCAAGGACACCTGGGTGCTGGAGGACTGAGGCATGCTTTCGCGCACCGCAGACGCCCTGTACTGGATGGCGCGCTACACCGAGCGCGCCGAGAACACCGCGCGCCTGCTCGACGTGAGCTACCGCATGTCGCTGCAGCGGCAGGTGGCGCGCGAGGGCTACTGGGGCGCCGCGCTCGGCATCACGGGTCTCGAAGCCGCCTACAAGGCGAAGCACGGCGCCATCACGGCCGCCCGCGTGCTGCGCTTCCTGGCGGTGGACGCGGACAACCCGGCCTCGATCCTCGCCTGCCTGCACGCCGCGCGCGAGAACTGCCACGCGGTGCGCGGCACGGTCACCTCCGAAGTGTGGGAGACGATCAACACCACCTGGCTCGAGGCCGCCGAGGCGGCCGCCGCCCTGCAGCGCGGCGCGCTGCAGGGCAGCGAGCTCACGCGCTTCTGCGAATGGGTGAAGTTCCGCTCGCACCTCTCGCGCGGCGTGACGGTCGGCACCATGCTGCAGGACGAGGGCTTGCACTTCATCCGGCTGGGCACCTTCCTCGAGCGCGCCGACAACACCGCGCGCCTGCTCGACGTGAAATTCGACGAGCTCGCGCCGGCCGGCGCCCCCGGCGACGAGTACTACGAGTGGGGCGCGCTGCTGCGCTCGGTCTCCGCGTTCGAGATCTACCGCAAGGTGTACCGCGACCTCATCACGCCGCAGCGCGTCGCGGAGCTGCTGATCCTGCGCGAGGCGATGCCCCGATCGCTGCTCGCCTGCATGCGCGAGGTGGACCAGATCCTCGGGCTGGTGGCGAACGCGCGCTCCAAGGACACGCAGCGCCGCGCGGGCGAGATGCACGCGCGGCTGCGCTACGCCCGCCTCGAGGACATCCTGCAGCTCGGGCTGCACCGCTTCCTCACCGAGTTCCTCGAGCGCACCGCCGACCTGGGCAACCGCATCGCGCAGGACTTCCTGGTGCCGATCGCCGCGCCGGAGGGCGCGCCGTGAAGATCGACATCGTCCACGAAACCGTCTACCGCTACACGGTGCCGGCGAGCTACAGCCTGCAGGTGATGCGGCTGTGGCCGCGCGCGGATGCCGGCCAGCACGTGCTGCACTGGTCGCTCGAGGCGCCGGGGCGGCGCTGGTCCCAGGTCGACGCCTTCGGCAACGTCGTCACCATGACCTCGCTGGTCGAGCCCCACGACGAGATCCGCGCCGTGGCGCGGGGCCAGGTCGAGACGCAGGGCCGCCGCGGCCTGCTGCGCGCGCACGACAGCGCGGTGCCGCCGCTCGCCTTCACCCTCGCCACGCGGCTCACCGCGGGTGCGCCTTCCCTGGAGGGCCTCGCCGCCGCGGCGCTCGGCAAGCGCCACGGGCCCGAGCTCGCCAGCCGCGAGTCGCTCGAGGCGCTGATGCAGGCGGTCTTCGAGCGGGTGGCCTACGTCCCGGGCGCGACCGACGTGCACGCGACCGCGCACGAGGCGCTCGAGCAGGGCGAGGGCGTGTGCCAGGACATGGCGCATGTGTTCCTCGCCTGCTGCCGCGCGCGCGGCATCCCGGCGCGCTACGTGAGCGGCTACATCCTGACCGACGCGAAGCACGCGGCCTCGCACGCCTGGGTGGAAGGCTGGCTGCCG
Source organism: uncultured beta proteobacterium (assembly GCA_963719995.1). Taxonomy (GTDB): domain Bacteria; phylum Pseudomonadota; class Gammaproteobacteria; order Burkholderiales; family SG8-39; genus JAABQT01. The sequence continues at coordinate 525,915 of CAVRDW010000001.1, forward strand.
CGCTCGCGCGACGGCGCCGGCGCGTGGCTGGGCCTGGACGTGACCCACAACCGGCTGGCGGGCCCGGAGCTGTGCCGCCTGGCGGTCGGGCGCGACTACGCCGACGCGAGCCCGGTGCGCGGCATGCATGTCGGCGGCGGCGGCGAAGAGCTGCACGTGCGCGTCGCCGTGGTGGGCACGGAACCCGGGGCTCCGGCCGAGGCCGACCAGTGAGCCGCCGCGCCCCGCGCGCTGCGCGCAACAACGCGCGCCTGCATTTCGGAGCAGGAGCACTGCAATGACCTACTGCATCGCGGTCAGGAACGAGCACGGGCTGGTGTTCCTGTCGGATTCGCGCACCAATGCCGGCGTGGACCAGGTCGGCACGTTCCGCAAGATGCACGTCTTCGAGGTGCCCGGCGAGCGGGTGATGGTGCTGCTCACCGCGGGCAACCTCGGCATCAGCCAGTCGATCGCCAGCGGCCTGCGCGCGCACATGGCGAAGCCCGGCGATCGCAGCCTCGCCTCGGCGCCCAACATGTTCTCCGCCGCCAAGGCGGTGGGCGACGCGGTGCGCCGCACCTACCAGCGCGATGCGGAGTCGCTCAAGACCTTCGACATCGAGTTCAACGTCAGCTTCATCTTCGGCGGGCAGGTGAAAGGCGAGGAGCCGCGCCTGTTCCACATCTACGCGGCGGGCAATTTCGTCGAGGCGACCGCCGAGACGCCCTACTTCCAGCTCGGCGAGTCGAAGTACGGCAAGCCGATTCTCGACCGCGTCATCGCCAGCGGACTGTCGCTCGACGAGGTGGCGAAGTGCTGCCTCATCTCGATGGACTCGACCATGAAGTCGAACCTGTCCGTCGGCCTGCCGCTCGACCTGCTGTGCTACGAGCGCGATTCGCTGCGCGTGACGCGCCACAAGCTGATCGACGGCAAGGACGCGTACTTCGCCTCGATCCGCGAGCGCTGGGCCCAGCAGTTGCGCAAGGTGTTCAACGAGCTGCCCGCGCCGGGCTATTGGAGCTAGGGGGCAAACCCGGGAGCGGAAGGGAGATGCGAGCCCGCCCCCGGGGCACTGCGCCCACTCCTATCAGGATTTCTTGTCGTCCTTGTCCTTGTCCTTATCCTTGTCCTCGTCGCCCTTCTGATCGGTGGTCGGCGGCGGGGTCTTGGCTTCGTCCTTGGAGTCGCCGCTGTTGTAGATCGCGGTGCCGCCTGCCGGGGTGGCGGCATAGCCGGCGACGGAGGCGAACGCGAACAGGGCTGCAAGCAGGCTTGCGAAGAGCGCTTTCATGTCGGTCCTTTCGTGTGTGGAAGGGGTTGCGCGAATGCGCGACTTGCGGGGGTCATTGCAGCGCAGGCATGTAAGCGGCGCATGTCGCCGGCGCGGCTTTTTGTATCACCGCGGGCGCTTCACGTTGCGCCGTATTGCAGGGCGCCCTGCCTGTTACATCGCGTTACACGCCGCCTTGACGGCGTGCGCGGCGGCATGCCAAATAGCGCGCCCATGGAGCGCCCTGCGCACGTCCTCGTCGTGGACGACGACCCTGAGATCCGCGGCCTGCTGGGTGATTACCTCGAGCGCAACGGCTTTCGCGTCTCGCGCGCCACGGACGGCCGCGAGATGCGGCGCATCCTCGAGGCAAGCCGGCCCGATCTCGTCGTGCTCGACGTCATGCTGCCGGGCGAGGACGGGCTATCCCTTTGCCGCGACCTGCGCGCGCGCTCCAGGCTGCCGGTCATCATGCTCACGGCGCGCGGCGACGAGCTCGACCGCATCATCGGCCTGGAGATGGGCGCGGACGACTACCTCGCCAAGCCGTTCAACCCGCGCGAGCTGCTGGCGCGCATCAACAGCGTGCTGCGCCGCGCGCGCGCCCTGCCGCCCGAGCAGGGGCCCGCGCACCGCGTGCGCTTCGCCGGGTGGACCCTCGACCTCGCTGCCCGCCAGCTGACCGCACCGGACGGCGTGCTGGTGAGCCTCAGCGGAACGGAGTTCAGGCTGCTCTCGGTATTCGTCGAGCATCCCAACCGCGTGCTCGACCGCGATCAGCTCATGGAGCTGACGCTGGGCCGCGAGAGCGCGCCGTTCGATCGCTCCATCGACGTCCAGGTGAGCCGCCTGCGCGCGCGGCTGCGCGACGAAGGGCGCGAGCCGCGCATCATCAAGACCGTGCGCAACGAGGGCTACGTGCTCGCCGCGGCCGTCGAACGGCTGGACTGATGCGCCTGGTGCCCCGGACGCTCTTCGGGCGCACGCTGCTGGTGCTGGCGGCGGGGCTGCTGCTCGCGCAGGCCGCCAGCGTGGTGCTCAACCTGTTCGACCGCGGCAGCGCGGTCTACCGCCTGACGGCGACGCAGATCGCGGCGCGCATCGCGCAGAACGCGCGCATCCTCAATCGCCTGCCGCCGGGCGACCGGCATCACGTGCTCGAGGCCGTCGACGGCCGCCACCTGCGCGTGCACCTGGCCGAGCGGCTCGAGCCGCTCAGCAAGGGCTACGCGGAGCACGACCCCTACGAGACCCTGTTCCTGGAAGCGCTGCGCGCGCAGCTCGGCGCGCCCTGGACGGTGAGCGTGGAGATCACGACCGGCGCCGCAGCCGCGCGGCGCGCCGGGCGTGCGCTCGCCGGCAAACGCGCTGGAAACCTGGCTGGCGCGGCACTATCTACTACCTGTTGCCGGCCTCGTCCCACCTGGTCGCCCAGCTGGTGCTGGAGGACGGCAGCGTGGCGGTGTTCTCGGCGGCGGTGCCGCAGGAGCCTCTCAGCCGCCTCGAGTCGCTGGTGCCGCAACTGTTCCTGCTCGTCGTGGTGTGCTTCGCCCTCGCGGGGCTGCTCGTCTACATGACCACGCGCCCGCTCGGGCACCTGGCGCGCGCCGCGGACGCAGATCGGCAGGAACCCGGATGGGCCGGACATCGCCGAGACCGGCCCCAGCGAGATCCGCAGGGTGATCGGGGCGTTCAACCGCATGCAGCGGCGGGTGCGCGAGCACCTGCGCGAGCGCACGCAGCTGCTCGGCGCGATCTCGCACGACCTCAAGACGCCGATCACGCGGCTGCGCCTGCGCACCGAGATGCTGGCCGACCGCGAGGTCGGCGCCAAGATGCAGCGCGACCTGGGGGAGATGGAGGCCATGGTGAACGCCACGCTGGAGTTCTTCCGCGGACTCGATGCCGAGCCGCGGCGCCAGCCGATCGACGTGGACGCCCTGGTGGGCAGCGTCGCAGAGGATCGCCGCGACATCGGCCAGGCGCTCGTCGTGCACGGCGCAGCGCACGCGCCCTACGCCGGGCATCCGCAGGCGCTGCGCCGCTGCCTGGACAACCTCATCGAGAACGCCGTGCGCTACGGCGGCTCGGCGGAGATCGAGCTGGACGATACCGCCGAGAGGCTGCGCATCGCCGTGCGCGATCACGGCCCGGGCATACCCGCCGCGGAGCTGCAGCGCGTCTTCGAGCCCTTCTACCGTCTGGAATCCTCGCGCAATCCCGACAGCGGCGGCGTCGGGCTGGGACTGAGCATCGCGCGCAACATCGCGCGCTGGCATGGCGGCGACATCGAACTGGGCAATGCGACCGGCGGAGGGCTCATCGCGACCATCGTGCTGCCGCGCGAGGGCAGCGCGCCGAGGCCGCATCCAGCCCCATAGCCGCAAGGCGCGTGGGCCCGGGCGCCGGGGCCGCTATACTGCGCGACACCATGACCTTCACAAACGTCGGCCGCATCGGCGCCACGCGCCGCACCCCTGGACGCCTCGCCCTCCACGCAGTGCTCATCGCCGGCCTGCTGCTGCCCGTTGCCGCGGCAGGCGCAAAGCGCGAGCCGCCTCGAGCGCATCAAGTCGACGCGCACCATCACGATCGCCTTTGCCGAGGATGCGGCGCCCTTCTCGTTCCGCGGCGAGGGTGGCCAGCCCGCCGGCTACTCGGTCGACCTGTGCCAGCGCGTGGTCGCGGGGATCAAGGCACAGCTCAAGCTCGAGGAGCTGAAGATCAACTGGGTCGGCGCCTCGACGCCCGAGCGGCTCAAGCAGGTGGCGGCCGGCAAGGTCGATCTGGAATGCGGCATCACGACGCACACGCTGCGGCGCCAGGAGCAGGTGGAGTTCAGCCTGCCGGTGTTCGTCGATGGCGGTGGCGTGCTGGTCCCAAAAGGCTCGCCGATCGTCGGCATGCCCGGCCTCGATGGCCGCAAGATAGTTGTCGTGCGCGGCACCACGACGGCGGGACACCTCCAGGAGGCGCTCAAGAAGCGTAGCGCGACGGCCGAGGTGGTGCTGGCCGAGGACCGCAAGAGCGCCATGGAAATGCTCGACCGCGGCGAGGTGATGGCTTATGCCGGCGACCGCGGCGTGCTGATCGGCCAGGCGATGTCCACGAAGACGCGCACGCCGGAGTGGACCCTGCTCGACGTGCAGTTCTCCTACGAGCCGTACGCCTTCGCCATGCCGCGCGGTGACCCTGCCCTGCGCCTGGCGGTCAACCGCGCGCTCGCCGGGATCTACCGCTCGCGCCAGATCGAGGACGTGTACGGGCGCTGGCTGGGGCGCTTCGGCCCGGTGCCGCCGCTGGTGCAGGCGATGTTCGTGCTGAACCAGATCCCGGAGTGAGCCGCGCGCCCGCGCGGCTGCCGGACTATGGCACCAGCGCGGCGGATTGGGTCACGAAGACTTGGCCGCTGCTCGTGCGGAATGCGAGCCCGTTGGTTCCCCAGCGCAGCAGCGCGGATGCGTCTCCCGTCGCCGTCGGCACGGACATGATCGCGGCGGGCGGCTGCACGGAGGTCTCCGAATAGGCGCGGATGGTCCATCCCGAGGAGTTGGAGAGGAAGAAGACGCGCCCGACGGACGCATCCGCGGCCACCGAGTTTCCAAACGGCGACGGGAGCACGAAGGTCCCGAGAATCGTGCGATTGACCGGGTCGATGACTCGGCCCGTGGTGGTGTAGATCCGGCCGGCGTGGAAACGCATGTCCACGTCGAAGCCGTCGATGAGTGCGCCCGCCGGATTGAACGAGTCGTGTACGTCGGACACTGTTACCCCCGAAGCGTTAACTGCCATGCGCCGGAAGCCGAATTCGGTCGTCTCGTTGTTGTAGCCGTAGAGCATAGCCCGCAGACGCGGAGAACTCGATGACGTTGCTACCAGTGTGCTTCGGTGTGATCGTGGCGCGCCGTGCCGCACCGTCGAAAATTGCCACGCCTGCGTGGCGGGGACTGCAGAGCTTGTACTTCAGGGAAACGGCGATTGACATGCGGGCTGCCCGGAAGTACGGCAACATCTTCTGCGCAAGTAGTCGCGCGTACCGTTCCATTGCCAAGCACAATCGTCAGATCGACCGCGGGGGTGGCAAGCGTGAGGTCGATGCGCTGCACGGACGGCCTGACCCGTCGAACCGTCGCGATACATACAGGTACTGGCCGTCGTCCGAAACTGCGATCTTCGAGCTCGGCTGCATGTTCCTACGGGATCGAGGTGCCGAGAGCGCCGTTGACCGGGTTGATCGGCACGACGCTGCCCGGAGTTGCCCACACCTGCGCGCACCGCTGCGTACAGTCTTCTGCGACACAGCGTCATAGACGAGGTCGCTCACGCCGGCCAGCGGAATTTCGAGGCCCGAGAAGGCGATCGGCGCGGGATCCGAGCCCGAGCCGGGCCCCGGTCCCGTCAGCGGAAATGACGCCGCGTCATTGGGAAGGGTTCCCGCCTGGTACTCCTGCAGGTTGGTAAAGGTGTCGCCATCTGGATCGAGCGCCGCGTCGGCGGCATCGTTCCGATTCAGCCCCTTCGCGTCCTCCCAGCCGTTGTGCATGCCGTCGTTGTCGTCGTCCGCCAGATCGGCGCCGGATGTCGTGGAAAGCTCGAGCCAGGCGAGCGTCGCACTGCGCTCGAAGCTGCCGTTGCCGTCGAGGTCGAGCGCAAGCGTCGCCACGGTGGACGAGACCGCGGTCGCGCGGATGGCGCGGCCGGCCGACCCCGTAAGGGTCATCTGCCCGCTCTGGGGGAACCGCTGCGTGATCGAAGTGAGGTGGAGGGGAACGGGCGTGGCAACGTCCACGAAGCCGTGCACGCTGTCGAAGCATGCCGGCCCGTGAAGGTGCTGTCGATGGACGTCGGGTTGAAGAGGTTGTCGTAGATCGTGACGGCGACGAAGTTGTCGGTCCTCGTCATCCTGTTTGTCAGGTTGTTCAGCGTCACCAGGTTCTGCGTCAGCGTCTCGGTAACGCCCATCACTTGCACTCGAAGCGATCCGCCGACATCGCGGCTGATGCCGGTTGCACGGAACTGCAGGCGCGGGAAGCTGATGGTGAAGTCGCTCGGCGCGAACATCCCGAGATCGAACGCATCGACGCGCAAGGTTCCCTGGCCATTGATGGTCTCGCCATCCTCCGTGCAGCTGTTGTACTGGATGGTCAGCGTGCCCGTGCCCGTCATGTCGTCAATCGTGCCGAAGATACGAATTGAGCCGCTCGCGCACGGCAACGTATCGTCGAACGGAACTGGAACCGCCGTCAGCGGCCGTGTCTTCGATGCCGCGCCTAGCGCATGCCGCAAAGCATCGCGCGCGCTGCTTCCGAGACGACGGCCACGCTCGATCTGCCCCGCGTCGAAGACCTGCACGCCCGCCTGCCCCGAAGTGGAGATGCCGGCGACGGCATCGGCGGTGCTGCTGCTGCCGAAGACGCCGGACACCAGCCCGGAAGCGTTGGAGGTCGTGACGACCGCCGCGTTCGTGTTCCCGCTGTAGGGGAGAGGCGGCAACGTTCCTCCGCCGCCGCCGTCCCCGCCCCCGCCCCCGCCGCCGCAGGAAAAGAGCAACACCAGCGAACTGGCGGCAAGCGCGCCGCGTATCAGGCGGAAAATCGGCATTGGCCCCCCTAGCTATTGTGCAAAGGCTAACGCCGCCGGAATCCGTGCGCAATGCCCCGCGCGGGTGACGACGCGGGACACCGGGGGGCTGCGGTAACATTCGCCGCGCACCCGGCGACATTTGTAGGATACCGGCCGGCACCTTCATCGGACACTCGGAACAATGGAACTGGGTAGGCATGCCTGCTGTGTGTGAGCACGCTGCGTTCGCGAGGCTGCCGGGCAGGATTCGTCGGTGAGCGGCCGGCTCGCGCGCCTGGTGCTGCAGCTGCGGCGCAACCTCGGCGCCGGCGCCCCGCTCGATCGCCTGCTGCGCCGCTTCGCCGTGCTCGCCGGGCCACTCGGCGCGGATCTCGACCTGCTCGCCGCGCTCTACGGCACCGACAAGTTCGGCGAGCACGAGTACACGCCCGTGTACGAAGAACTGATGCGCACCTGGCGCCGCAAGCCCGTGCGCCTGCTCGAGATCGGCGTCGGCGGCTATGGCGCGGCGCTGGGCGGGGAGTCGCTGCGCATGTGGGCGAGCTACTTTCCCAAGGGCCGCATCACCGGCATCGACCTGTACGACAAGACTGCGCTCAGCGGCGGGCGCGTGCAGGTGTTCCAGTGCTCGCAGGTGGATGCGCCGAAGCTCGCGGAGATTGCGCGCGGCGCCGGGCCGTTCGACTTCATCATCGACGACGGCAGCCACGAAAACGCCCACCAGATCGAGACCTTCGGCATCCTGTGGCCGTTCGTGAAGGACGGCGGCGCCTACGTCATCGAGGACGTGCAGACTTCCTACTGGCCGTCCTACGGCGGCGGGCCGCTCGGCACGCCCGGCTACCAGAAGTCCTGCATGCAGTGGTTCAAGAACTTCGCCGACAGCGTCAACCAGCCGGAATTCCTGCAGCCGCCGCCCCCAGGCCTCGACGCCGCGCTGGCGAGCATCGCCTTCCACCACAACCTGATCGTGCTGCGCAAGGACCTCGCCGAGCGCTACTCCAACGCCCCGCTCGACGACCCGGGCCTGCGCGCGCGGCTGATGCAGCCGCCCGCCTAGGGACGCTCCGGGCGTGCAGCCCTAGCCCGGCTTGACGAGGCGCAGCGCGGCCGGCGCCGGCCGCTGCAGGTAGTCCGCCACCTGCTCGGCCGGCAATGGCCGGCTGAACAGGTAGCCCTGCAGCTCGGTGCAATGGAGCGTGCGCAGGAACTCTGCCTGGAACGGCTCCTCCACGCCTTCGGCCACCAGCCCGAGGCCCAGGCTGCGGGCGAGCGCGGCGATCGCCTCGACGATTGCCGCGTCCTTGCGGCTGGTCGCCAGGTCGCGCACGAACGCGCGGTCGATCTTCAGGCTGTCGATGGGAAAGCGCTTGAGGTAGCCGAGCGAGGAATAGCCCGTGCCGAAATCGTCGATCGAGATCGCCACGCCGATCGCCTTCAGCCGGCCCATCACCTCCATCGCCTGGTCGGTGTTCTCGACCAGCAGGCTCTCGGTCAGCTCCACTTCGAGCAGCTGGGCAGCCAGGCCGCTCGCCTGCAGCGCTCCGCTCACGGTCCCGGCGAGCGTGTCGCTGCGAAACTGCCGCGAAGACAGGTTCACCGAGACGCGCAGCGGTCCGAGGCCCGCGCGCTGCCAGTCCGCCGCCTGGCGGCAGGCCTCGGCCAGCACCCAGGCGCCGACCGGCACGATCAAGCCGCTTTCCTCCAGCGCCGGAATGAAGTGCGCCGGCTCGACGAGGTCCGATTCCGGCCGCGCCCAGCGCAGCAATGCCTCCACACCCGTGACCTTGCCGGTGGCCGCCGAAACCCGCGGCTGGTAGTGCAGCCGGAACTCCGCGTTCTTCAGCGCGCGCCGCAGCGCCGCCTCCATCACCAGCTGGCTCTCCACGCGCTCGTTCATCTCGGGCGCGAAGAACAGGAAGCGGTTGCGGCCGAGCTCCTTCGCGCGGTACATCGCCGTATCCGCGCTCTTCACCAGGCGTCCGCCGCCGGCGTCGTCCCGCGGATACATGGCGATGCCCACGCTCACGCTCACCGACAGCTCGTGGTGCAGCAGCTGCAGCGGATCGCGCGCCGCCTCGATGACGCGCTGCGCCACCATCGCGACCTCTTCCGGCCCGCGCACATCCTCGAGAATCACGGTGAACTCGTCGCCCCCCATGCGGAACAGCAGGTCCGTCTCGCGCACGCAGCCCTGGATGCGCCCGGCGATCACGCGCAGCAGCCGGTCGCCGGCCTCGTGGCCGAGGCTGTCGTTGACCCGCTTGAACTGGTCGAGGTCGACGAACATCAGCGCGAGCGGCCGCTGCGCGCGCCTGGCGCGCCGCAACGCCTCGTCCAGGTGCTCGGTGAAGCTGGCGCGGTTCGGCAGCCCGGTGAGCGTGTCGTGATAGGCCTGGTGGCGGATGCGCTCCTCCTGCGCGAGGCGCTCGGCCTCCTGCGCCTTGAGCAGCCGGTGGTAGCGCCGCAGGATCCACACGCCGGCGAGCAGCACCAGCGCCAGCACCGCCAGCACGCCCGCCAGGATGCGCCACAGGCTGCGCTCCATGCGCTCCACCAGCGGCGTGACGTCGCTGTAGATCTCCATCACCGCCTCGACCGGCGCGCCCGCGCGCAGGCGCACCGGCACGTAGCTGGCGATGATGTTGCGGTCGGAAATCGCGCCTTCCCAGGCGTCGAAGCGCTGCCGGAAGGTGATGTCGCTCGCCGCGGTCCCGGCCAGCGCGCGCTGCACGCCCGGGTTGCCGGACTTGTCCTCGCCGATCTGGCGCGCGTCGGTGGAGAACACGGTGACGCCGCGCGTGTCGTAGATCTTCACCTTCACCACGCTGGTGCCGGCGGCGAGCGCGCGCAGCGCACGACCCAGCTCGCGCACCTCCTCGCGGCCGGCGAGCGCCGGCGGCGCGATGTCGCGCGCGCCGCGCACGAACGCGGCGTGCGCGGGCCAGATGGCGTTGGTGAAGGTGCGTGTCAGCGCGACGTTGGACTGCTCCTCGCTCTCGAGCAGCGCGTCGAACACCAGGCCGCGGTAGAGAAGCGTCAGCCCCGTCGCGCCAACCACCAGCACCGCGAGGCCCAGCAGCACCGACAGGCGCAGCATCCTGAGCACGCCGGGGAGCTTGCGATCCATTCGCGCGATGTTACGCGGCGCGGCCGCCAGCCGCGTCAGGCCCTGTCAGACGTCAGGCTGCGCGGGCGTAAGGCTGTGTCAGGCCGGTGCGGCCTGCCGCACCCGCTCAGCGGCCGGGCGCCTCCGGCTGGAGCTCGAAGCCGCGCGGTGCCCTGGTCGAATTGCCGTCGTAACCCGGTGACAGATGCAGCGTCGCCAGGGACTTGCCGTGCAGGCTCAGGATCGCGTATTGGAGCACCGGCTTGCCGTTCAGCCCCACAGCGATCGTCGCGCTGTGCGTCCAGACCACGCGCTCACCGCCCAGGAGCCGCAGGCGGCTGAGGTAGCGCCGGGCTTCCTCGAGGGAGACGGTCGGCACCGGGTTGGTGCGCGAATGGCCGAACTCGCCGAGCGCACCGGGCGCCTCCTGGACCCCGCCTGCGCTCCCGTAAAGGCGCGCAAGGACATCGGACAGAGTCTGGTGCGGCTTCAATGCCTCCGCGGGCGCAGAAGGCTCGGACGGCCCGCCGGGCTTGTGCTCCTTGCTCATTTCGGGCGCGCGCATGATGAGGACGGATCCACGGGCTGCGACTATCCATGGCTTCCCGTCGGGGCGCTTCCCGCGTCATGCCAAACGCTTGACCCGGTGCGCCAATGTCCGGCATGCGGCGCCGGCGCGCGCTACGGCGCGGGGGACGCCGGCGCAGGCTGCGCTGCGCTCGCGGCACGGCGCTCGCGCCAATCGCTGGGCGCAGTGCCGGTCCAGCGGCGAAACGCGCGCGTGAGCGCGCTTTGCTGCGAGAAGCCCAGCTCGAAGGTGATGTCCGCCAGCGAGCGCTGCGGATCCTCGATGAAGCGCAGCGCGAGCTCGCGGCGCGTGTCGTCCACCAGCTTCTTGTAGGCCGTGCTGCGCCCGGCGAGCTTGCGCTGCAGGGTGCGCCGGCTCATGTGCAGCCGCGCCGCCATGCCCGCCTCGGAGGACGCACCGGCGGGCAGCGTCTCCAGCAGGATCGCCTTGCAGCGCGCCAGCAGGTCATCGCGGTCCAGGCGCGCGAGTTCCTCGGTGATCACGCGGTCGAGCACCTGCGCGATGCGCCGGTTGGCGCTCGGCAGCGCGCGCTCGGCATCGCCGCGCCGCAGGACCAGGGCACGCCGGCCTGCGGCGAAGTGCACCGGGCAGCCGTAGAACGCCGGATAGGCGGCATGGTGCGGCGGCCGCTCGCGCACCAGGTCGACGCGCAGCGGACGCAGCGCGGCGCCGAAGTTCATGCGGCACATGTCCATCACGACGGCGAAGGTGACGTCGGTGGAGACCGGCGCGACCACGTCGTCACGGTACGGATCATTGAGCACGAAGCCCACCTCGTCGCGCGTCTCCTCCAGGACGGGCACCCAGCGGCCGCCGATGATCCGCCAGTAGCGCACCAGCAGCTCCAGGCCGGCGCGCAGCGACGGCGCCGTGAGCCACGCATGCCCCAGCGCCCCGAGGTTCGACGGATGCCAGCAACGCGCCGCGCGCAGCCCGAAGGCGGGGTCGTCGATCTGCGGCGCCGCGCGCCGCACCACGGCATCCCACTGTGCCGTCGGAATCCTCAGGCCGGGGTCGGCGATCGCGCGCGCGTCGATGCCCTGCTCGCGCAGCAGCGCCGCCGCATCCAGGCCGTGCATCTCCAGCAGCCGCGTGATGATCTGGCCGATCGTCGCGAGGGTCGTGCGGGCCGCGCCCGCGACTGCCGGCCGGGTCTGGGCCGCGCGCACGCGGCTCTCAGCCGGCCGCGGCCGAGCGCTGCTCGAGCGCCAGGCGCTCGAAGGCGGCGGCTTCGAGCGGCGGGCTGAAGAAGTGTCCCTGCCACTCGTGGCAGCCGATTGCGAGCAGGCGCGCGAGCTGCGCCTCGGTCTCGACGCCCTCGGCGGCCACCTGCAAGCCCAGGCTGCGCGCCATCGCGGCGACGGTCTCGACGATCGCCGCATCGCCGCTGTTCGAGTCGAGCTCCCTGAGGAAGCTGCGGTCGATCTTCAGCTTGTCGATCGGCAGGCGCCGCAGGTAGGCCAGGCTCGAGTAGCCGGTGCCGAAGTCGTCGATCGCCAGGCGCACGCCGAGCTGGCCGATGCGCTCGAGCGTCTCGATGTTCTCCGCCAGGTTCGCCATCAGCACGCGCTCGGTCACCTCGAGCTCCAGGCGCTCGCCCGGCACGCCGTGCGCGGCGAGCGCGTCGCGCAGCCGCGCGACGTAGGCCTCGCCCTGCGCGAGCTCCAGCGAGGAGACGTTGAGCGCGAACCACGGCGCGCCCGGCAGCGTGCGCTGCCAGGCGCCGATCTGCGACAGGGCGCGCTCGAGGGTCCATTCGCCGACCGCGCGGATCAGGCCGCTTTGCTCCGCCGCCGGGATGAAGTCGTCGGGCGGGAGCAGCCCGCGCTCGGGGTGGTTCCAGCGCACCAGCGCCTCGGCGCCCGCGAGCACGCCGTGGCGCACGACGGGCTGCCAGTGCAGCAGCAGCTCGCCACGCGCGAGCGCGGCGCGCAGGTCGCTCGTCCAGCGCCAGGCGCTCGACGGCGCGCGCGTTGAGCGCCGGCGAGAATAGGCGAAAGCCGCCGCGGCCGGTTTCCTTGGCGTGGACCATGGCGGTATCGGCGCTCTTCAGGAGCGCGCTGAAGTCGCGGCCGTCCTCCGGGTAGATGGCGATGCCGATCGAGGCGCCGACGTTGAGCGCGCGGCCTTCGATGGTGAACGGCCGCTGCAAGGTATCCTGGATGCGCTGCGCCACCAGCGCGGCCTCCTGCACGCTCTTCAGGCCGTCCCACAGCAGCACGAACTCGTCGCCACCCAGGCGCGCCAGCGTGTCCTCGCGCCGCAGCGTGTTCTGCAGCCGCTCGGCGACCGCGCGCAGCAGCGCGTCCCCCGCCTGGTGGCCGAGGGAGTCGTTGACCAGGCTGAAGCGGTCCAGGTCAAAGAGCAGCAGCGCGAGCTGCCCGCGGCTGCGCGCCGCGGCGAGGATCGCCTGCCCGGCGCGGTCGGCGAGCAGCGCCCGGTTGGGCAGGCCGGTCAACGCGTCGCGCGTGGCCAGATACTGGATGCGCTCCTCGGCCTGCTTGCGCGCCGTGATGTCGGCGCCGGTGCCGCGGTAGCCGATCAGCTGCCCTTGCGCGTCGCGCACCGGCACGCCGCTCACCTGCTGCCAGATCAGCTTGCCCGACTTGGTGAGCGAGCGGTGCGTCAGGTCGCGGAACGGCTGGCCTTCGCGCCCGTTGCGGTCGAAGAACGCGTCCAGCATGCGCGCCTCGCCCAGCGGCATGAACTCGCGCGGCCGGCGGCCGATCAGGTCGGTGCGCAGGTAGCCGAGCACCGCCTCGACGCGCGCCGACAGGTAGGTGTAGCGCCACTGCGCGTCGGTCTCCCAGACGTACTCGCCCGAGGCCTCGACGACGTCGCGGAAGCGCTGCTCGCGCTCGGCGAGCGCCTCGCGCGCCTTGCGCTGCTCGGTGACGTCGCGCACCACCGACTGCATCACCAGGCGCCCGCGCTCCAGGTAGGAAGCACTCGCGGTCTCCACGACCAGCTCGCTGCCGTCGGGACGCCGCAGCCGGCGCTCTTCGAACCCCACCGTGCCCGGCCCGGCGTCGAGGTAGCGCAGGCGCTCGCGGAAGCGCTCCAGGTCGTCGGGATGCACGAAGTCCTCGACGCGGCGGCCCAGCAGCTCTCTGGGCGAGGCGACGCGCACCAGCCGCGCCGCCGCCGGGTTGGCGTACTCGATGACGCCGCCGGCGTACACCACGACCGCGTCGGGCGCCAGCTCGATCAGCGAGCGGTAGCGCTCCTCGGCCTCGCGCAACGCCTGCTCGGCGCGCTTGCGGCCGGTGATGTCGATGTTGATGCCGGTCATGCGCCGCGCGCGGCCTTCGGCATCGCGCTCGCTGACCTTGCCGCGCGACAGCAGCCATTTCCAGTCGCCGGCTGGCGGTGCGATAGCGGTACTCCTCCGCGTAGTCCTCGCGCTCGCCCTTCACCACTTCCATCGACAGCCGCACCGCGCGCGGCAGGTCCATCGGATGCACGCCCTGCATCAGCTCATCGACCGTCGTGGCGGTCGGCGCGCGCGGCTTGCCGAGGAACGCCGCCCAGCCCTCGCTCAGGTAGACCTTGCCGGTGCGCAGGTCCGTGTCCCACAGGCTCGCGTTGGAGCCCTCCAGCGCCAGCTCCAGCCGCTCCTTGGCCGCCGCCAGCTCGCGCTCGCTGCGGCGCCGCTCGGTGACGTCGCGCCCGACGCCGCGGTAGCCGAGGAAGGCGCCGCGCGCGTCGTAGCGCGGCTGCCCCGACACCAGGTGGCTCTGGCGCGCGCCGGCGCCGTCCTGGCGCGTGATCTCGAGGTCGAAGAACGGCAGCCGCAGGCGCAGCTTCTCCAGGTGCTCGGTGAACGCGCGCCCGTCGAGCTCGACGCCCGGCAGTTCCCAGAGCCGCCGGCCGAAGGCGAGGCCCGAGCCGAAGAACGTCGAGCACCGCGGGGCCGCCGGTCAGCCAGGTGATGCGGTGCTCGGCGTCGGTCTCCCAGAACCAGTCGGCCGAGAGCGCGGTGAGATTGCGGAAGCGATCCTCGCTCTGCGCCAGCGCCCGGTGGGCGCGCCGGTCGCGCACGCGCGCGTGCATCCAGGCGGCGAAGATGATCGCCGCTGCCGTGAACAGCAGCGACGCCTCGATGAACAGCGACCAGGCCATGCCGGGAGCCTCTAGCCCGCCAGGTCGCGCACCGGCGGCGCCACCTTGAGCACTTCGTCGATCGTGGTGAGCCCGGCGCCGATCTTCATCGCGCCGCTGATGCGCAGCGGCTTCATGCCTTCCTTGAACGCCTGGTCGCGCACGCGCGCGAGGTCCGCGCCCGCGGCGATCAGCTGCTTCACCGCGGGACTGCACAGCAGCGTCTCGTAGATGCCGACGCGGCCCATGAAGCCGGTCATGCGGCACTCCAGGCAGCCGACCGGCTTGTAGACCTGCGCCGGGCGCGTTGGACTTCCACGGCGCCACCAGCGCGTCCCACGCCGCCTGGTCCTCGGCGCGGTTGCAGCTCCGACGTTCTGCTTGCAGTGCGGGCACAGCGTGCGCAGCAGGCGCTGCGCCATGACGCCGTTCAGCGTGGCGTTGAGCAGGTAGGGCGCGATGCCGAGCTCGAGCAGCCGCGTCACCGCGCTCGGCGCGTCGTTGGTGTGCAGCGTGGAGAGCACCAGGTGGCCCGGTGAGCGCCGCCTGCACCGCCATCTCCGCCGTTTCGAGGTCGCGGATCTCGCCCACCATGATGATGTCGGGGTCCTGGCGCATCAGCGCGCGCACGCCCTCGGCGAAGCCCAGGTCGATCGCCTGGTGCACCTGCATCTGGTTGAAGGCGGGCTCGACCATCTCGATCGGGTCCTCGATGGTGCAGACGTTGACCTCGGGCGTGGCGAGGGTCTTCAGCGTCGAGTAGAGCGTCGTCGTCTTGCCCGAGCCGGTCGGCCCGGTGACCAGCACGATGCCGTTCGGGCCGGTCGGTCATGTCCTTCCAGCGCCTGTGGTCCTCCTCGGAGAAGCCGAGCTCCCGGAAATCGCGCACCAGCACTTCCGGGTCGAAGATGCGCATCACCAGCTTCTCGCCGAAAGCGGTCGGCAGCGTCGACAGGCGCAGCTCGACTTCGCCGCCGTCGGCGGTGCGCGTCTTGATGCGCCCGTCCTGCGGCCGGCGCTTCTCCACCACGTCCATGCGCGCCGAGGATCTTGATGCGGCTGGTCATCGCCGCGAGCACCGAGGCCGGGATCTGGTACACCTGGTGCAGCACGCCGTCGATGCGGAAGCGCACCAGGCCCGGCCTCGCGGCGCGGCTCGATGTGGATGTCGCTCGCGCGCTGCTCGAAGGCGTACTGCCACAGCCAGTCCACCACCTTGACGATGTGCGCGTCGTTGGCGTCGAGCGGTCTTGTTGGCGCTGCCCAGCTCGACCAGCTGCTCGAGGTTGGACAGGCCCGAGACGCCGGCCGGCGCCGCGGTCGGCGCCCTTGATCGACTTGGCGAGGTTGTAGAACTCGACCTGGCAGCGCTCGATGCGACACGGGATTGCCGATCACGCGGCGGATCTCGCGGCGCGTGAGGCGCGCGATCTCCGGCTCCCACTCGCGCACGTAGGGCTCGGCGGTCGCCACCACCACTTCCTTGGCGGTGAGGGCGACCGGCAGGATGCGGAAGCGCGTGGCGTAGGCGCTCGACATCACCTCCGTGACCACGGAGAAATTGATCTTCAGCGGATCGATGTGCAGGTATTCGAGCCTGAAGCGCGCGGCGAGCCACTCGGCGAGCCAGTCGAGCGTGAGCGGCTTGTGCGGCGCGCGCAGGTCCTTCCAGTTCTCCTCCGCCACCAGCGTGAGCGGGTGCTGCGTGCCGCGCCAGTAGCGCCGCTCCTTCTTCAGGACTTCCGCCGGCTCGCGCGCGAGCGCGCCGTCCTCGACCAGCCAGTCGACGATCTCGGCCAGCGTCAACCGGCGCTCGGCGGCGGGCTTGGCGGCGATCTGGGCCATGGGCGCGGACACTATACCGCTAGACGCCGCGGGCCGTTGTCAGAAAGGGAACGACGCCACGAGGCGCACGCCGTGGCGGCGCACACGATAACGCTGGGTCCTGCCGCTAGAATGCGCCATGCCCCGCGGCCCCGCCCTGGCGCCCGACGTCCGACTGCGCGAAGTCTGGGCGTGGAGCATGTACGACTTCGCCAACTCGGGCTACACCACGGTGGTGATCACCGCTGTGTTCAGCGCCTATTTCGTCGGCGCGGTCGCGGAGAAGGCGCCCTGGGCCACTTTCGCCTGGACCGCCGCGCTGTCGGTGTCCTATCTCCTCATCCTGGTGACGGCGCCGCTCCTGGGCGCCTGGGCCGATGCGCACGCGGCAAAGAAGCGCTTGCTGCTCTACAGCACCGTCGGCTGCGTGCTGTCCACCGCCTCGCTGTGGTTCGTCGCGCCTGGCGCAGTGGCGCTCGCGCTCGTGCTCATCGTGGTGTCCAACTACTTCTTCGGCGCGGGCGAGAACCTGATCGCGGCGTTTCTCCCCGAATTGGCGGATTCGCAGGCCATGGGGCGCGTCTCGGGCTGGGGGTGGGCCTTCGGCTATCTCGGCGGCCTCGCGTCGCTCGCCATCTGCCTCGCCTACATCACCTGGGCGGGCAACCAGGGCCAGGCAGCGGGCCAATACGTGCCCGCCGCCATGCTGATCACCGCGCTCGTTTTCGCGTTCGCGGCGACGCCCACCTTCCTGCTGCTCAAGGAGCGTGCGCAGCCGCAGCCCGGCATGGGCCGGCCCTGGGCCCGCGTCATGCGCACGGTGCACGAATCCACGCGCTTTCGCGACCTGCGCCGCTTCCTGGTGTGCATCGTGTTCTACCAGGCGGGCATCAAGGCGGTGATCGCGCTCGCCGCGATCTACGCGCAGGAAGCGATGAAGTTCACCATGCAGCAGACCATCGTGCTGATCCTCGTGGTGAACGTGACGGCGGCGGTCAGGCGCCTTCGGCTTCGGCTACCTGCAGGACGCCATCGGCCACGTGCGCGCCATGGCGCTGATCCTGGCCGGCTGGATCGTGATGATCGCCACCGCCTATTTCGCGACCGACGCGCCTACCTTCTGGGTCGCCGCCAACCTCGCCGGCCTGTGCATGGGCTCCGCGCAGGCGGCGGGTCGCGCCATCGTCGGCTATCTCACGCCGCGCGACCGCGAGGCGGAGTTCTTCGGCCTGTGGGGACTGGCGACGAAAACCGCCTCGATCTTCGGCCCGCTCACCTACGGCGCGGTGACGTGGATCTTCCACGGCGACCACCGCCTCGGCATCCTGGCGGTCGGCGCGTACTTCATCGTCGGCCTCGCGCTCCTCGCCGGCCTCGACGTCGAGCGCGGGCGCCTCGCCGCCACCTCTCCGCCTCGCCGAGCAGCGTACGCTGAGGCCCCTGCTCGTTCTACTCCAGGGTCGCGTCCATCGTGATCTTGGCGTTGAGCAGGCGCGAGATCGGGCAGCCCGCCTTGGCGTTCCCCGCCGCCTTGTCGAAGGCGGCGCGATCGGCGCCGGGCACCTTCGCTTTCACCACGAGGTGAATCGCCGTCACCGTCATCCCCGCGTCGGTCTTTTCCAACGTCAGGTTCGCCGTGGTGGCGATGCTCTCGGCCTTGAGGTTGGCCGCGCCGAGCTGGCCGGAAAGCGCCATCGAAAAGCAGGCCGCGTGCGCGGCGGCGATCAGCTCTTCGGGATCGGTCTTGCCGCCGGACTCGAAGCGGCTGGCGAAGGTGTAAGGCGCCGCACTCAGGCCGCCGCTGCCCGTCGACACCTGGCCGTTGCCGTCCTTCAATCCGCCCTTCCACACTGCCGAACCCTTGCGCTGCATGCGAGCCTCCCTTTGAAGAATTGAACTGCGCCGAGTTATTATCCGCGCTCTCCTGCAATCTCGACACGGCAAAGGAAGACCCTATGACGATCAAGGTCGGCGACCGGGTGCCCGATGGCAAGCTGCTCGAGTCCACGGATTTCGATACCGCGACGCAGTGCGCGCTGCCGCCCAAGCCGCTGGAGGTGGCCGCGGCCCTCGCCGGCAAGAAGGTGGTGATCTTCGGCCTGCCCGGGGCCTATACGCCCACCTGCTCGGCGAAGCACGTGCCCGGCTACCTGGCGAACCTCGACAAGCTCAAGGCGAAGCGGGTGGACGAGATCTGGTGCGTCGCCGTGAACGACGCGTTCGTCATGGCGCACTGGGGCCGCGACCAGCATGCGCTCGGCAAGATCCGCTTCCTCGGCGACGGCAGCGCGCTGTGGACCAAGGCGCTGGGCCTCGAGCATCGACCGCACCGCCGCGCGGCATGGGCGTGCGCATGCAGCGCTTCTCGATGCTGGTCGAGAACGGCGTGGTGAAGCAGCTCAACGTCGAGCAGCCCGGCAAGTTCGAGGTGAGCGACGCCGATACCCTGCTGAAGCAGCTGGGCTGAAACAAAGCGTTACAAGATCGCAGTCGGCGGGCGGGAACGCCGCGCGTTGTTCCGCCGTGTCCCCTCGACCTACAGGAGAAGAAGCATGTTCAAGTCGATGATCCCCGCCGTTGGCGCGCTGCTGCTGTGCGCTGCGTCCGGCCTGCAGGCGCAGGCCGCCAAGCGCCCGGACTGCAGCCAGGCCGCCAATCCGGCCGCCTGCGAAGAGCGCGAACGCGTGCGCAAGGAGCGCGCGGACAGGCTGCGCGACATGCACCGCAGGGCCGCCGAGGTGTGCAAGACGCGCCCGTCGCCCGAGCAGCGCGAGTGCATGCAGTCCGAGATGTGCCGCGAGGCCAGGGATCCGGCGCGCTGCGAGGACAACGCGCGCAAGAACGCCGAACGGCGCGACAAGGTGCTCGAGGCGTGCAAGGGCAAGCAGGGCAATGTCCTGCAGCAGTGCATGCGCGAGGAATACAAGAAGCTCCCGCCCCTCAAGTAGCGCCCTGCCGTCCCTGGATCGCCCCGCCCTCGCCGCGGGATTCCGCGCCAGCCTGCCGATCCTGCTCGGGGTCGCGCCCTTCGGGCTGGTGACCTTCGCGCTGCGCATCTCGCTCCTGGTGCTGCCCGAGCGCGTGCGCCTGCCCGAACTGCTGCGGCGCTCGCTGCGCTTTGTCCCTGCCGCCGTACTCACGGCGATCTACGCGCCCGAGCTGTTCCTGCAGCAGGGCGAATTGCAGATCGGCCTGCACAACGAGAAGCTGCTCGCGGGGCTGGCGGCGCTGCACCTGCTCGCATGGCTGGTTTGAAACAGCGCTGAACCGGGCCTGAACCAATCGGCGTTGCGCCGCTCCAAAGGCGGTATTCTCCCCACTGCCCGATGAAGAAACTCCTTGTCCTCCTGCTGCTCGGATTCCTGGCGCCCGCGCTGGTGGCGGCGCCGCCCAAAGTTGCCGAGCTCGAGGGCGTCACCGAATATCGCCTGGCGAACGGCCTGCGCGTGCTGCTCGCGCCCGACGCGAGCGCCGACACCGTCACCGTGCACATCACCTACCTCGTCGGCTCGCGCCACGAGGGCTACGGCGAGAAGGGCATGGCGCACCTGCTCGAGCACATGCTGTTCAAGGGCTCGAAGCGCCATCCCGACGTGAAGCAGGAGTTCACGCGCCGCGGCGCGCGCTGGAACGGCACCACCTCCTACGACCGCACCAACTACTTCGAGACGCTGCCCGCCACCGAGGACAACCTCGACTGGGCGCTCGGCATGGAAGCCGACCGCATGGTCAACTCGTTCGTGCGCAAGGAGGACCTCGACAGCGAGATGACGCGTGGTGCGCAACGAGTTCGAGATGGGCGAGAACAGCGCCGGCGGCGTGCTGTTCCAGCGCATGCAGCGGCTCGCCTATGCCTGGCACAACTACGGCAACGCGATCATCGGCGCGCGCTCGGACATCGAGGCGGTGCCGATCGACCGCCTGCAGGCGTTCTACCGCACCTGGTACCAGCCGGACAACGCGCTGCTGATCGTCGGCGGCCGCTTCGACGCGGCGCGCGCGCTTGCGCTGGTGGAGCGGCATTTCGCGCCGATTCCGAAGCCGGCGCGCGCCCTGCCGGCGCTGTACACCGCGGAGCCGATGCAGGACGGCGAGCGCTCGGTGACGCTGCGCCGCGTCGGCGACACGCCGCTCGTGGCGGCGATGTATCGCGTGCCGTGCCGGCGCGCACCCGGACTATCCGGCGGTGGATGTGCTCGTCGAGGCGCTGCGCGTCGCGCCCGCAGGGCCGGCTGCACCAGGCGCTGGTGCAAAAGGGACTCGCCAGCCAGAGCTGGGCCGGCGAGCGCGCCCTGCGCGATCCGGGCGTGATGTATTTCGGCGCCGCCCTGCCCAAGGACGGCGCGCCCGAGGCCGCGCGCTCGGCGCTGCTCACGGTCCTGGACGGCGTGCGCACGCGAGCCGTTGCGTGCCGACGAGATGGAGCGCGCGCGCACGTCGCTCCTCAACCAGATGGAGAAGATGCAGCTCGACGGGCGCCAGCTGGTGAGCGCGCTTTCCGAGTTCGAGGCGGTCGGCGACTGGCGGCTGTTCTTCCTCTACCGCGACCGCCTGCGCGAGGTGAGCCTCGCCGACGTGCAGCGCGTGGCCGAGGCCTACCTGCGCCCGGCGAACCGCGTGGTCGGCACCTTCCTGCCGACGCCGCAGCCGGAGCGGGCTGAAATCCCCGCGACACCCGACCTGCAGGCGACGCTCTCGGGCTACAAGGGAGCCGCCGCGCTGGCGGCCGGCGAGGCATTCGATCCCTCGCCGAAGAACATCGACGCGCGCGTCGAGCGGCGCACGCTTGCCAACGGCATCCGCACCGCCCTGCTCCCCAAGAGCACGCGCGGTGGCAAGGTCGTGGCGCACCTCAGCCTGAATTGGGGCGACGAGAAGAGCAAGGCGGGCCGCAGCACGGCCTGCGCGCTCGCGGGCGGCATGCTGCTGCGCGGCACCGAGAAGCGCTCGCGCGCCGAGTTGCGCGACGCGTTCGACCGCCTCAAGGCCACCGTGTCGGTCACCGCCGATGGCGCTTCGATCGAGACGCAGCGCCAGTACCTCGACGAGACGTTGCGGCTGGTGGCCGAGGCGCTGCGACGTCCCTCCTTCCCGGCCGCCGAGTTCGAGGAACTCAAGCGCGCCTCGCTCAGCAGCGCGGAAACGCAGCGCAGCGACCCCTCCGCGATCGCCGCCGAGCAGCTTGCAGCGCTACCTGACGCCCTACCCGAAGGGCCACTGGCTCTACGTGCAGTCGGTAGAGGAGCGCATCGCCGCGCTCAAATCCGCGACGCTCGCCGATGCCAAGCGCTGCCATGCGGAGCTGATCGGCGCCACGGGCGCCGATTTCGCCGCCGTCGGCGACTTCGACGCCAAGGCGCTCGCCGCATTGGTCGAGCAACTGTTCGGCGACTGGCGCAATCCTTCGCCTTACGCCCGCATCCCGACGCGGTATTTCGAGCGCCCGGCGCTGGAGCGCGAGGTGCGAACCCCCGACAAGGCCAATGCCGTGCTGCGCGCGGGCCTCAGCCTGAAGATGCGCGACGACCATCCGGACTTCCCCGCCATGGTGCTCGCCAACCACCTGCTCGGCGGCGCCTCGAGCGCGCGCCTGCCCCAGCGCATCCGCGAGAAGGAAGGCCTCTCCTACAGCACCTACAGCTGGTTCAGCGCCAGCCAGCTCGACGAGGCGGCGAGCTTCAACGTGTCGGCGATCTTCGCGCCGCAGAACAAGGCGCGCGTCGAAAGCGCAATGCGGGAGGAACTCGCGCGCGCGCTCAAGGAAGGCTTCACCGCTGAGGAAGTGGAGACCGCCAAGCGTGGACTTCTGGAAGCGCGGCGCCTGGCTCGCACCAATGACGGTTCGCTCACCGGAAGGCTCGCCATCTACCTCTTCCTTGATCGCACCTTCGCCTGGGACGTGGACTTCGAGCGCCGCATCGCCGCGCTCACGCCCGCCGAGGTGCAGGCGGCGCTCAAGCGCCACATCGATCCGGCGAAGCTCGCCGTCAGCAAGGCCGGCGACTTCAAGTAGTCAGCCCCTTGCTTAGAGGTGGGAGAAGTACTCGGGGGCGTCCTGCCACCTGTCGTTCAGCCCGTCCACGTAGGTGATGCGAAGCTTGGACAGCTCTTCCTCGGAGATGCCTTCCAGGCAGCCAATGTTGATGCCGTACATCTTGCCGATCGGCGTCTCGTTGCCGACCCCGAAGGGGCGCACGCCGCAGTGTCTGCAGAAGAAGTGCTGGTTCTTGCGAGTATTGAAGAGGTACTCGGTAAGGTCCTTCTCGCCTGCGATCAAGCGAAAGCCTTCGGGCTTGGCGACTGCGACCCAGAAACGATTCCTCCGGCAGATGGAGCAGTTGCAGCGATAGGTGCTCTGCGCGAGGTCGAGATGCGCCTCGAAACTCACCGCTCCGCAGTGGCATTTGCCCTTATAGGTCTTCAACATGCCAGCTGGCGTCAGCCATCACTGCCCTTCTATCCGCCCGACCACCCTGCCGCCCTGGTCGAACACGAAGATCGCGTGCCCGCCCTTGTACGGCATCGGCTTGTCCTCGGGCGAAGCGCGCCTGGTGAACTCCACGCGTACCTGCCACTTGTTGCCCTCTTGCGTCGCCGTGAACTCGCACGGAGTCGCGTCAGTGCACTTGTGCTTCACCTGTTTCCTGGCCGCGTCGATTGCCCCCACCCTGTCGAGAGCGGCAACGAAGGGAGACCAGGAGACCCCCAGCACAACAACGAGAGCAGCGGATGCAGTGCGGATGACCATGAGCCGGCTCACTCACTCATCACTTGCCGTCATCAGACGCCGCTGTCAACGCCTTCACGGCGATCGCAGCCACCAGCGCAGTCAACAGCACACCGCACACCCCTATCGCAATCGCCAGTGCGCGCGTGAGCAGTGACTGGGGCGCAAGATCACCGTAGCCGATCGTCAGCCCGGATACAAAGGCGAAGTAGATCGACTCGTGGATCGACCAGTCCTCGAGCAGGCCGACAACGAGTCCGAGCGCGACGATCAATGCGAGCAGAACCGACAGGATTGGCCACACCACGCGCAACCCGGTGAGCAGCCCGGCAACGAAATTCCTTCTCAACGTGCGCGATTCCATGCTGTCCCCGAATCTTACCGTCGTTACGAATCTCGTCGGCAGTCAACCACGCGCGACGTCCAACCGCGATCGCGACAGGCCAGGCGCCGCCCGGCGACGCGGCCCTCCCGACAATGCGCTTTGCGATTCCTGCTTGCGCTAGCGCTGCTTCAGCAGGTCGCGGATTTCCCCGAGCAGCACTTCCTGCCTGGGCGGCGCGGCCGGCGCGGGTGCCGGCTCCTCGCGGCGCAGGCGGTTGATCAGCTTCACGGCGACGAAGATCACCCAGGCGATGATCAGGAAGTCCAGGCAGGCCTGGAGGAACTTGCCGTACTTGAGCGTCGCCGCGCCGACCGTCATCGCGAGCCCCGAGAAGTTCACCCCGCCGATCAGGGTTCCGACGATCGGCATGATCACGTCCTCGACCAGCGAGGTGACGATCTTGCCGAAGGCAACGCCGATGATCACGCCGACCGCGAGGTCGACGACGTTGCCCTTCATCGCGAAGCTCTTGAACTCCTGCAGCATGCTCATGCGCGTCTCCTCTTGGGTCAGTCGATTGGAAGGTACTGGACGTCGAGAATCTCGAGTGATTCGGCGCCCGCCGGCGTGCGCAGCGTCACCGTGTCGCCATTGCGCGCCTTGAGCAGCGCGCGCGCGACGGGTGAATGCCAGGACACGCGGCCGCGCGCGGGTTCCACCTCGTCGGCGCCGACGATGGTGAGCGTGCGCTCGGTGCCGGCTGCCGAGCGCATCCTGACGGTGGCGCCGAAGAACACCTGCTCGGTGTCGCGCGCGCTCGCATCCACCACCTCGGCGTTCTCCAGCCGCTTGATGAGGAAGCGCACGCGGCGGTCGATCTCGCGCAGGCGCTTCTTGCCGTAGATGTAGTCGCCGTTCTCGGAGCGGTCGCCGTTGGAGGCCGCCCACGAAACGGTGCGCACGACCTCCGGGCGCTCGGCTTCGACCAGGTGCTTGAGCTCCGCCTTGAGGCGCGCGTAGCCCGCCGGCGAAATGTAGTTCTTCGCGCCCGGCGGCTCGGCCTGGGCAGCGGGCGGCAGCTCTTCTTCGAGCTCGGCTTCCTTGACAAAGGCCTTCGACATGGCTGGGCGATTCTACCCTCGATGCAACTTGCAAGGCCGCTGGGCCTCGCCGAGAATCCCGCCTCCAGCGCAGCGCGCAGCCAGGGAGACGTGAGTGCCCGTGTTCCAGAGAACCGTGGACAAGGACGACCTGCTCACCCGCATCCGCATCCGCGAGGTGTTGCTGTTCGGGCTGATCGCGCTGACCGCGGTGTTCGCCAACCTGCCCGAGGAAACCGTCGCGGAACTGGGCATCAATCCCAATTATCTCGTCGCGGCGCTCGCCTGCTCGGTGGTGATCGGGCTGTTCCTGTACCTGCGGTTCTTCTTCTTTCTCGCCGTCGTGCTGCTGATCGTCGGCGCCAACATGCCCGAACAGGTCGCCGAACGCTTCGGCATCTCCAAGATCCCGCTGCTGCTCGCGCTGGCGGCGATGATCGGGATTTCGCTGATCAACTACGTGGTCAAGCTCATGCCGACGGGGCTGGAGCCGCGGCCCAAGGAGAAGAGCCCCGAGGGCGTGCGCGCCATGTTCTACGCCATCGAGAAGAACAACGTGCCCTACGTGCAGAAGGTGCTGCAGATGAATTTCGACCCCAACCTGCGCCACGACAACGGCTATACCCCGCTCGCCTATGCGGCCATGAAGGGCAATCCGCTGATGGTGGAACAGTTCGTGCGGCACGGGGCGGATCCGACCATGACCACGCGGGAGGGCGACACCGCCGTGGAACTGGCGCTGCGCATGGGGCACACCGAGGTGGCGGACACGCTCAAGCGCGCGCGGCAGGAGCTGGATGCGCGCGAAGCCGAGCCCGTCACCCAGGCGCAGGCCTAGGGAAGCTCTGAACAAGTCCCGCGTGCGCGACGGTGGCGATTTTCGTGCAGGGCGAGACAGCGGACGCCGCCGTGTACTGGACGTCCACAAGGTGGCCGATGGCGATGCCATGCGCGAAAATCTCCCCGTCCCTCCAGGCGGCGAGGCCGCGAGGCGGGGGTTCAAGGCAAAGGCCTCGCCGCCCTCGGGTTGCGGCCGGAAGTCCTCGACGCTTGGCTTACGATAGCGCCATGACACGGGCGCCGGCGTTGTTGCTCGGCCTTGCGATATCGACATATCGCTGCGGCCTCGTGCCTAGCCGGCGCCACGTTCCGGCCGCAACGCGCCACCGCGCGACTTGTTCAGAGCTTCCCTAGCTTCCGCGCCTTGCGATCCGGCCGCTTGCGGGCAGCGCGGTTCGGGGCCAGAATGCTGTATATATATGCAGTCTGATGCATCCCCTGCCGACATGAGCGAGGCGCCTGTCGCCACCGGGGCCGCGCCGCAGGCCATCTGCCGCGACGCCCTGCTCGAGAAGTACGCCAAGGGCACCGAATCGACCGTCGAGGAGGTGCGCCGGCGCGTGGCGCACGCGCTCGCCCTGGCCGAGCCCGAGGCGAAGCGCGCCCATTGGGAGCGGCGCTTCCTCGAGGCGCTGCAGGCGGGCTTCATCCCCGCCGGCCGCATCAACTCGGCCGCCGGCGTGCAGCTGCAGGCGACGCTCATCAACTGCTTCGTGCAGCCGGTGGGCGATTCGATTTCCGAGATGGTGGACGGCAAGCCGGGCATCTACACGGCGCTCGCGGAGGCCGCCGAGACCATGCGCCGCGGCGGCGGCGTGGGCTACGACTTTTCCTCCATCCGGCCCAAGGGGGCGGAGGTGCAGCGGCACGCAGTCGCGCGCGAGCGGCCCCGTGTCGTACATGCGCGTGTTCGACCGCTCCTGCGAGACGGTGGAATCGGCGGGCGCGCGCCGCGGCGCGCAGATGGGCGTGTTGCGCTGCGACCACCCCGACGTCGAGGAGTTCATCCACGCCAAGGACCGCGGCGACCTGGCGAACTTCAACATTTCCGTCGGCGTCACCGACGCCTTCATGCAGGCCGTCGAAGCCGACGCGGAAGTGGAGCTGGTGCACAAGGCGAAGCCCTGGCCTTCGCCGGAGGTCACGCAGCGTGCTGACGGCCTGTGGGTGTACCGCAAGGTGGCGGCGCGCGCGCTGTGGGACCAGATCATGCGCTCGACCTACGATCACGCCGAGCCGGGGATCCTGTTCCTCGACCGCATGAACCGCGACAACAACCTCAATTATTGCGAGACGATCGAGGCCACCAACCCCTGCGTGACCGCCGACACGTGGGTGATGACGCGTGAGGGGCCTCGCCAGGTGGTGGAACTCGTCGCCAAGCGGTTCGAGGCGATCGTTTCCGGCAAGGCCTATGCGACCGAATCCGAGGGCTTCTTCCCTACCGGCATCAAGCCGGTGCTGCGCTTGCGCACGCGCGAGGGCCATGAACTGAGGCTCACTGCGGAGCATCCCGTCCTTCGTGTCTGGCGCTCGACGCGCTACACGCGGGAGACGGAATGGGCAAAGGCTGGCGAACTCTCGCCCGGCGACGAGATCGCGCTCCACGACCATCGGGAACTCCAAGGCTGGGCGGGTGCCCACGGCGAGGCGCAAGGCTACTTGATGGGCCTGTTGCTCGGCGACGGCCATCTCAAGGAAGACAAGGCCGTGCTCGGCGTGTGGGACCCGGACCTCCAGCGCGAGGCCAACGGCGGGTTGCGCCTGTCTCCTGGCGTCCAGGGCATCATGCAAGCCGCTCTCGAGGCTGCGCAGACGCTTCCGCACCGAGCCGATTTCCAGGGCTGGCAGTCGGAAGTGGCGGGCCAGCGCGGCCATTTCCGCCTCGCGCTCACCGCGCTGCGCGATCTCGCCGTCGAACTCGGCATGCGCCCGGGCAGCAAGGAGATCACGCCCGCGCTCGAGCATTGCTCCTCGGACTTCTATCGCGGCTTCCTGCGCGGCTTGTTCGACGCCGACGGCTCGGTCCAGGGCGACCAGCGCAAGGGCGTTTCGGTCAGGCTGACGCAGGCGAGCGTGAGCACGCTCGAAGCCGTCCAGCGCATGCTGGCGCGCCTTGGGATCGCGTCCACCCTCTATCGCGACCGGCATCCGGCGGGACAGCGGGAACTGCCGGACGGCAAGGGCGGCCGGCGTGCGTATCCGTGCGCGGCGCTTCACGAGCTCAGTATCAGCGGCGGCAATCTCGCCCGCTATGCCGAGCGAATTGGATTTGCCGACATCGAGAAGTCCCAGCGGCTTGCGGGACTTCTCGCAGACTATCGGCGCGCCCTCAACACGGAATCGTTCACGGCCACCGTGGAGAGCGTTTTCGAGGACGGCCTGGAGCCGGTCTTCGACGTGACCGTCGCCAACGTGCATGCGTTCGACGCAAACGGCCTTTACGTGCACAACTGCGCCGAGCAGCCGCTGCCCGCCTACGGCTGCTGCTGCCTGGGCTCGATCGACCTGACGCGCTTCGTGCGCGCGGCCTTTGCGGAGGATGCGGCGTTCGATTTCCAGGCCTTCGCCAAGGTGGTGGGCGTTGCCGTGCGCATGCTCGACAACGTGCTCGAGGTCACCGCCTGGCCGCTGGAAGCGCAGCGGCGCGAGGCCATGGCCAAGCGCCGCGTGGGGCTGGGCTTCACCGGCCTGGGCGACGCGCTCATCATGCTGCGCCTGCGCTACGACACTGAAGGTGCGCGCGACATGGCGGCGCGCATCGCCGAGGCCATGCGCGACGCCGCCTACCGCGCCTCCGCGGAGCTGGCCCAGGAAAAGGGCGCGTTCCCGCTGTTCAACGCCGACCTCTACCTCTCCGGCACGAGCTTCGCCGCGCGCCTGCCCGAGGAGGTGAAGGCGCTGGTGCGCCGGCACGGCATGCGCAACAGCCACCTGCTGTCCATCGCGCCGACCGGCACCATCAGCCTCGCGTTCGCCGACAACGCCTCCAACGGCATCGAGCCGCCGTTCTCGTGGACCTACACGCGCAAGAAGCGCATGGCCGACGGCACGCTGAAGGAGTTCGAGGTCGAGGACCACGCCTGGCGCCGCTACAAGGCGGCGGGCGGCGACGTGCAGAGACTTCCGCCTACTTCGTCACCGCGCTCGAGCTCTCCGCGGCGGCGCACGAGCAGATGGTCGCGGCGGTCGCGCCCTACGTCGACATCAGCATCTCGAAGACGGTGAACGTGCCGGAGGACTACCCCTATGGCGACTTCAAGGACCTGTATTTCGACGGCCTGGAAGTCCGGCCTCAAGGGCCTTGCCACCTATCGCCCGAACAAGGTGCATCGGCTCGGTGCTGTCGGTGGACCAGCCCGCAGGACTTCGTCGACGACGACGTCAACCGCCGCATCCGCATCAAGTCGGTGCCGGAGCCCGTGCTCGCCAGCCTGCGCTGGCCCGGGCGCCCGGAATTCGTCGCCGGCAATCTCTCCTGGACCTACATGATCGAGCACCCGCAGCACCACTTCGCGGTGTTCGTCGGCCACGTCGAGAACGGCATTCCGCACGCCTTCGAGGTCTGGGTGAACGGCAGCGAGCAGCCGCGCGGCCTGGGCGCGATCGCGAAGACGCTTTCGATGGACATGCGCGCCAACGACGCCGGCTGGCTGCGCCTCAAGCTCGACACGCTCGCCAAGACCGCGGGCGACGACGCCTTCGACATGCCGTTCCCGCCGCACGGCGAGAGGAAGCACATGCCCTCGGTGGTCTCCGCGCTCGCGCAGCTGGTGCGCTGGCGGGTCGAGCAGCTGGGCGGCCTCGCCGGCGAGCGCCAGGCCGACGCCTTCGCCGACAGCGTCACGCCGGTGCTCGACGCGATGTTCAGCCTGAAGGAGCCCAAGACCGGCGCCGACGGCACCATGTCCTGGACGGTGGACGTGCACAACCCGCGCGCCGGCGACGACTTCGTGCTGGGGCTCAAGGAAATCGCCCTGCCCGACGGCACCACGCGCCCCTACTCGATGTGGCTCTCGGGCGAATACCCGCGCGCGCTCGACGGCCTGTGCAAGCTGCTGTCGCTGGACATGCGCGTGGTCGACCCGGCCTGGATCGGCATGAAGCTGAAGAAGCTCCTGGATTTCCCCGAGCCGCTCGGCGACTTCCTGGCCTTCGTGCCGGGCTCCAGGAAGCAGCGGACCTGGCCCTCGACCGTGTCCTACGTGGCGGCGCTGGTGCTGCACCGCTATGCGATGCTCGGCCTCCTCGACGAGGAAGGCGTGCCGCTGCAGAAGATGGGCGTGCTCGCGGCACCTGCGCGGGGGCGCGCCCCGGTCATGCAGGGCGCCAAGTGCCCGGAGTGCGGCAGCCACACGCTGATCCGCAAGGATGGCTGCGACTGGTGCAGCACCTGCGGCTATACGGGGGCCTGCGGGTAGGCGTTTTAGTCCGCTAGCGCACAGAGTCTGCTGGGACTCAGGGTCATAGTCCCTGCGTGGGTCGTTCCCTTGAAAGAGCAAGGCCGTGAATTGCGGACCCGGCGCGGCCGGTGTTGCCGTCCTGTTTGTGCTTGCGACGCTTGCCGCGTGCGGTGCAGGTGGAAGCGGGGACGGCCCAGCCGCCGCGTCGTCGCCCGAAAACCTGACAGCGGCCGCGCAGCCGCCCAGCAGCGTGGCAGGCTTCGCCTACGTGGCGAATCAAGGCTCCGACAACGTCTCGGCCTACGCCATCGACGCCGCGACCGGAGCGTTGTCGGAAGTCGCAGGCAGTCCGTTTGCGGCGGGGACCAGTCCGGAATCCATCCGCGTAGACCCCTCCGGCAAGTTCGCCTACGTCGCGAATTTCGGCTCCGACATCGTCCCGGGCAACGTCTCGGCGTACGCCATCGACGCCGGCACCGGGGCATTGTCGGAAGTCGCGGGCAGTCCATTCGCGGCGGGGACCCTGCCCGTCTCCGTCGCAGTCGAGCCCTCCGGCAGGTTCGCCTACGTGGCGAATAACGTCTCCGGCGACATCTCGGCCTACCGCATCGACGCCACGACCGGGGCGCTGAGCAGCATCGGCGCGGCCGTGGCGGCGGGGTTCCGTCCCACCTCCATCACCGTCGACCCCGCGGGCAGGTTCGCCTACGTGGCCAATTTCATCGGCGACTTCTCCGGCAATGTCTCGGCCTACGCCATCGACGCCGCCACCGGGGCGCTGTCCGATGTCGCGGGCAGTCCATTTGCGGCGGGGCTCGATCCCCAATCCGTCACCGTCGACCCCACGGGCAGGTTCGCCTATGTGGCGAACCGACAATCCGCGGACGTCTCGGCCTACGCCATCGATGCCGGCACCGGGGCGTTGTCGGAAATCGCGGGCAGTCCGTTTGCAGGGGGCATTCAGCTGTTCGTCGACCCGTCCGGCAGGTTCGCCTACGTCGCGACGGGCAGCAGCGTCTCGGCCTACACCATCAACGCCGCAACCGGGGCGCTCACCGGCATCGGCGCGTTCGCGGCGGGGGCCAGCCCCTACGCCGTCACCGTCGACCCCTCGGGCAAGTTCGCCTACGTGGCGAATCGCGGCGGCAACACCATCTCGGCCTTCGCCATCGACCCCGTGAACGGGGCACTCACCAGCATCGGCGCAGCGGTGGCGGCGGCGACCCGCCCCACTTCCATCACCACGACCCGCACGATCCGGTAATCCCGCCGGGGTGCCGGATGTACTCGCGCACCGCCTCGCTGCCGGCGGGCAGGCGCACGCGGGACTTGCGGTGCTTTCCTAGGGAACCACCTCGAGCACGCCCTCCATGCCTTTCTCGCGGTGGCTCGCCATGAAGGGCAGCTTCTTGCTGCAATAGATCGGGTACTTGCCGACGGCCGTCGGCTTGAAGGCGATCTTCTTGGGCTCGGTGCCAAGGTCGGCCTGTACGTCGAGCCCGGCCTCCGGCGCCTTGATGAGGAGGTTGTGCGGCGTGATGCCGGACTCGCGGCTTGCCGTGAGCTCGACCGGCACGTTGACCTTCACCACGATGTGGCCCGGCTTGAAGAAGTAGCTGCCGCCCACGATGCGCACGCGCTGCACGCCGTCCGCGTCGATGGTCGCGACCAGGCGCTCCTTCTCCCCCTGTGCGAAGGCCGCTCCCGCAGCCAGGAACAGCATGCAAAACGTGAAGCAGCGAAGCATGATGACCTCCTATTCCAGCCAGAGAAGGCCGGCGATCTTCTGCACGCGGCGCTGCAGCCCGCGCGTGAGCCGGAGCACGATGCTCTCGCCGGCTATCGTACCTCGACCCGCACTTTGTCGATCCTGCCGGTAAAGGCATTATTGCCCTGCTGGTAGTCGTTGGACACGTTGGTCTCGCCGTCGAGCCCCACGTCCGCACCTTCATCCCCGGAGAACGCGAACGGCTGCGTCTTCGGAATTTGCCCTTCGGCGAGCTTCTTGCCGCCGACGCTCAGGATCGACTTGCCGCCCGTGCCCGGCTTGGCCGCATCAGGGATGAACTCGTACGACGATCGTGTGCTTCCCGGGCGCAAGGGCCGTGGCGCCCGCGACGTTGGTGCGTTCCAGGCCGAACCAGTTGTACTCGTGGTGCACCTTGCCGTCCTTCATGTACAGGACCCAGCCGCCGAAGGTAGCCGGCCTGGGCGATGATCACGCCCTGCGTCTTGGCGTCCTTCACCTCCACCTCGGCGGTGATGGTGTGGTGCACCCCTTTCACGTTGATGAAGGCGTTCTCCATCATGCCCGTCATGCCCGGGTAGACCGTCAGCGATTTCCGGCCGCCCAGCAGGTCGGGACGCCCGGCGATGGCCGGATTGAAGCGCTCGGCGCGCCGGTCGTCGATCGGGAACACGTGGTTCCGGATGGCCTCCTTCATGAAGACCGTCCTGCAGCTCCTTGAGCTTGTCCGGGATGCTGCTTGGCGAGGTTGTTCGCCTGGCTGAAGTCCTCGTTCACGTTGTAGAGCTCCCACACGTCGTCCTTCAGCGGGGGTATTTTCGCGGCCATGTCCCAGGGGATGGAATGCCGGGTGCTGGCCATCCAGCCCTCATGGTAGATGCCGCGGTTGCCGAACATCTCGAAGTACTGGGTCTTGCGCCGGTCGGCGGCCTTGGCGTTGTCGGCCGAGTACAGCATCGAGACGCCATCCATGGGCCGCTGCTTGATGCCGTTCACTACCTTGGGCTGCGGCAGTTTCGCGGCTTCCAGTACGGTGGGGGCCACGTCGACCACGTGGTGGAACTGGCTGCGCAGCTCGCCCTTGGCCTTGATGCCCTTGGGCCAGTGCAGCACCATGCCGTTGCGCGTGCCGCCGAAGTGGCTGGCCACCTGCTTGGTCCACTGGAAGGGCGTGTTGCCCGCCCAGGCCCAGCCGATGGCGAAGTGCGGGAACGTGGTGGGGCCGCCCCAGGTGTCGATGTGCTGCATCATCTGGTCGGCTTTGCCGATGATGCCGTTCAGCGCCATCATCTCGTTGAAAGTGCCTTCCGGCCCGCCTTCGGCGCTGGCGCCGTTGTCGCCCACGATGTAGTAGAAGACCGTGTTGTCCAGCGCACCGATCGCCTCGAGTTGCGCCACCAGCCGTCCCACTTCATGGTCGGTGTGCGCGGCGAAGCCGGCGAAGGTTTCCATCTGGCGCTCGAACAGCCGCTTCTGCTCGGCGCTCATGTCCGCCCAGGCGGGGATTTCCTTGGGCCGCGGGGTGAGCTTGGCGTCGGCCGGGATCACGCCCAGCTTCTTCTGGCGGGCAAAGGTTTCCTCGCGCAGCTTGTCCCAGCCGCCGCTGAACTGCCCCTTGTACTTGGCGATCCATTCCTTGGGCGCGTGGTGCGGGGCGTGCGTCGCGCCGGTGGCGAAGTACAGGTAGAAGGGCTTGTCCGGCGTGAGGGCCTGCTGCGCGCTGACCCAGTTGATCGCCTGGTCGGTCATGTCCACGGTGAAGTGGTAGTCGGGGCTTTGCTTGTGCTCGACGCGCACCGTGCCGTCGTAGATCGCCGGGGCCCACTGGTTGGTCTCGCCGCCGATGAAGCCGTAGAACTTGTCGAAGCCGGAGCCCGTGGGCCAGCGGTCGTACGGCCCGGAGACCGAGACCTCCCAGGGCGGGGTTTCGTGGTACTTGCCGAAGGCGGCGGTGCTGTAGCCGTTCTGGCGCAGGATCTCGGCCAGGGTCGTGATGCGTCCGTGGGCGAATACCGGTGTTGCCGGGAAAGGCGGTGGCGAGCTCCATGACCGCGCCGGCGTTGTTGGCATGGTGGTTGTGGCCGGTCAGCAGCGCCGTGCGCGTGGGGCTGCAGAGCGCGGTGGTGTGGAAGCGGTTGTACTTGAGGCCGCCGGCCGCCAGCTTCTCCACCGTGGGCATGCTGATCGGCCCGCCGAAGGCGCTGCTGTGGCCGAAGCCGATGTCGTCGATCAGCACGATCACGACGTTGGGCGCGCCTTGCGGGGCTTTCACCTCGAAGCGGGCCGGCGCCTTCGCCTTGCGCGCGTCCAGCTCGGTGATCGGCTTGTAGGTCGGCTCCGGAATCGGCAGTACGGTGCGGTCGAGCACGGCACTCTTCGTCTGCGCAAGCGCCGAGGCGACACACCACAGCATTAATAGTGCTACGGACACCTGCCGAAACAATGCCGATCTCATGGTTTCCTATTCCCGAGTCACTTCTTCATCCGCAGACACGCGACGCACCAAACCGCCAGCGCCACGTGAAGAACGACCGCCGGCCAAAGGCCGATGCCGGACAGCGCCAAGCCCAAGGCCGCATAAACGATGACCGTGACGGCTGCGGCATTGTAGAGCAACAGGGCAGCGATCAACCCTTTCGCTGCGCGGCTCTGCAAGTCGTTGCGCGCCAGCCAACAGGCGGTCCCCAAGGCGAGCAGCGCCGCGCCGGCGACACGCGCCACCACCAGCCCGCTGGGCGTGTCGAGAGTTGCGCCGAGCAGCAGCGACACCACCATCGACGGCAACAACAGCAGAGCCAGTCCCGTTACCGCCTCACTCGCTGCAGTCACGACGAGCAGGACTTTCATCGGCTCTGCGCTCCTTCGCCCCAGCGGGCCACCCACAACAGTCCCGCGATGGTCTTGGCATCCGTGATGCGCCCGTCGCGCACCATCGCCTGCGCTTCCGCGAGCGGCAAGGTGAAGACCTCCAGGAACTCCCCTGGTTCAAGGTTCTGGGTGCGCTGCTCAAGCCCGCGCGCGAGCCACAACTCGATGCCCTCGTCGCTGTAGCCGATGGCGTTGTGGATGATCCCCAGCCGCTGCCATTCGGCGGCGACGTAGCCGGTCTCTTCGCGCAGTTCACGCTTCGCGGTCTCGAGGTGCGCCTCGCCGGGATCGAGCTTGCCCGCCGGGATCTCGATGAAGTCGCGCCGGTGCGGGTAGCGGTACTGGCGCTCGAGCAGCACCCGGCCGTCCTCGAACAGCGCGACGATGGCCACCGCGCCCGGATGGCGGATGTACTCGCGCACCGCGACGTTGCCATCGGGCAGGCGCACGCGGTCGCGATGCACCTTCAGCAGCCGGCCGGAGAAGACTTCCTCGCCTTCCAGGAACGTCTCGCTCAGGTCCTTGGCGGCCAAGGGTCTAGAGGGACTTGATGGCGAAGTAGCACACCGCCATCAGCGGCTGCGGCAGGATGCCGAGCAGCAGGACCGCGAGGCTGTTGACGGTCAAAAGCGCGCGCGCCGGGCCCGGGCCCTCGGCCGCCAGGACGGCCGCGGAGCCGCCCGCGGCGTAGCTGGCGGGCGCGGCGCCCGCCACCGCCTGCGGCGGCGAGTCGCCGCCGCTGCCTGCAGCGGCTCGTCGAAGTACATGAGCTTGACGATGCGCAGGTAGTAGAAGGCGCCGATGAGCGAAAAGATCACCGCGACCACCGCCAGCCAGATCTGGCCCGCCTGCACGGCGGCCGACAGCACCGCGAACTTGGCGTAGAAGCCGGCCGTGGGCGGCACGCCGGCGAGCGAGAACATCAGCACCAGCATGAGGAAGGCGGCCCACGGATCGCTGCGGTTCAGGCCCTTCAGGTCGTCGAGCCGCTCGCATTCCAAGCCCGGCGCGCGAGCGGTGCAGCAGCATGCCGAAGGCGCCCAGCGACATCAGCACGTAGACCAGCGTGTAGAACATCGCCGCGCTGTAGGCGTCCGGCGCGTTCAGGCGGTTGCCGCCCACCACGCCCGAGAGCAGCCCGAGCAGCATGAAGCCCATGTGCGCGATCGTCGAATACGCGAGCATGCGCTTCAGGTTGGTCTGCGCGATGGCCGCGAGATTGCCGATCGCCATCGACGCCACCGCGAGGATCGCCAGCATCTGCTGCCAGTCCGCGGCGAGGTCGAGCAGCCCGTTCACCAGCAGGCGCATCGCCATGGCGAAGGCGGCGAGCTTGGGCGCCGTGCCGATCAGCAGCGTCACCGCGGTGGGCGCGCCGTGATACACGTCCGGGATCCACATGTGGAACGGCACCACGCCGAGCTTGAAGGCGAGGCCCGCCACCACGAACACCAGGCCGAACACCAGCAGCGTGCGCGCGCTGCTGCCGGACGCGACCAGGCCGCGCACGTGCATCGAGATCTCGCCGAGGTTCAGCGTGCCGGTGGCGCCGTAGATCATCGACATGCCGTACAGCAGCAGCCCCGAGGCGAGCGCGCCGAGCACGAAGTACTTCATCGCCGCCTCGACCGACGCCGCCGAGTCGCGGTTGAGCGCCACCATCGCGTACAGGCACAGCGACAGCAGCTCCAGGCCGAGGTACACGGCGAGCAGGCTGTTGGCGCTGATCATGATCATCATGCCGAGCAGCGCGAACAGCAGCAGCGTGAAGAACTCGCCGCGCAGCAGGCCGCGGTCCTGCAGGTACTGGCGCGAATAGGCGAGCGCCGCCGAGACCGCGACGTAGGCCGCGAGCTTGAGCACGTTGGACATCACGTCGGAGACGAACATGCGGTCGAAGAGGTAGAGCCGCGTGCCGCCGTTCACCCACAGGATGAACAGCGTCACCAGCGCGCAGGCGGCCAGCAGCGCCTGCGCCAGCGCGTAGGTGAGGCCGCGGCGCTCCTGCCTGACGAACAGGTCCACGATCATCAGCACGCAGGCGCCCGACGAGCAGCAGCACCTCCGGCAGCGCCGGGATGTAGTCGATCAGCAGGCGTGCGCTCATAGCTTGGGCTGGGCGACGTGGCGCAGCAGCTCGCTCACCGAGGCGTGCATCACCTCGGTGAACGGCAGCGGGTAGACGCCCATGGCGAGGACCGCGGCCGCGAGCAGGCCGAGGACCAGCATCTCGCGCGGGTTGAGGTCGGCGAGCGCGGCCACGTGCTCGTTGGCCACCGCGCCGAAGATGACGCGCTTGTACATCCACAGCGTGTAGGCGGCGCCGAAGACCAGCGTGGTGCCGGCGGCGAAGGCCAGCCAGAAGTTCGCTCTGCATCGCGCCCATGATGACCATGAACTCGCCGACGAAGCCGCTGGTGCCGGGCAGCCCGCAGTTGGCCATGGCGAACAGCATCATCAGCGCGGCGAATTTCGGCATGGTGTTCACCACCCCGCCGTAGTCCGCGATCATGCGGCTGTGCATGCGGTCGTAGAGCACGCCCACGCACAGGAACAGCGCCGCGGAGACGAAGCCGTGCGAGATCATCTGCACCAGCGCGCCCTTCGACGCCCTAGGCGTTGAAGATGAAGAAGCCCAGCGTCACGAAGCCCATGTGCGAGATCGACGAATAGGCGATCAGCTTCTTCATGTCGGTCTGCACCAGCGCCACCAGGCCGATGTAGACCACCGCGATCAGCGACAGCGCGATCATCAGCCAGGCGAGCTCGCGCGAGGCGTCGGGCAGGATCGGCAGCGTGAAGCGCACGAAGCCGTAGGCGCCGAGCTTGAGCATGATCGCCGCCAGCACCACCGAGCCGCCGGTGGGCGCCTCGACGTGCGCGTCGGGCAGCCAGGTGTGCACCGGCCACATCGGCACCTTCACCGCGAAGGCGAGCAGGAAGCCGAAGAAGAGCCATTGCTGCGGCCCGAGCGGCGAGCGGCAGCTTGTGCCAGTCGAGGATCGCGAAGCTGCCCGACTTGCCGTAGAGGTAGAGCAGCGCCACCAGCATCAGCAGCGACCCGAGCAGCGTGTAGAGGAAGAACTTGACCGCCGCGTAGACGCGGTTCGGGCCGCCCCAGACGCCGATGATGATGAACATCGGGATCAGCGTGGCCTCGAAGAACACGTAGAACAGCACGCCGTCCAGCGCCGCGAACACGCCGTTCATCAGCCCCGGAGAGCGATGAGGAACGAGGCGTAGTACTGCCCCACCCGGCTCTCGATCACCGTCCAGCCCGCGATCACCACCAGCACCGTGATGAAGGAATTGAGCAGCACGAACAGCACCGAGATGCCGTCCACGCCGAGGTGGTAGTTGACGTTGAAGCGCGCGATCCAGGGCGTGAGCTCGACGAACTGCATGCCGGCAAGCTCGGGCTTGAAGCCGACGTAGAGCGGAATGGTCACCAGGAAGCCGGCCACCGCGCCGGCGAGCGCGAGCGTGCGCTGCAGCGGCGCGTTGCGGTCGCCGCCCGCGGCCAGCACCAGCAGCGCGGCGGCGATCGGCACCCAGATGGCGAGCGAAAGCAGCGGCATCAGCGGCGTCCGGCGAGGCGTGCGCCGCTCATGTGCGCGCGAACCACAGGGTCAGCAGCAGGAAGACGCCGAGGATCATGGTGAAGGCGTACTGGTTCATCAGGCCGGTCTGGAACAGGCGCACCACGGAGGCGAACCAGCCCACCAGGCGCGCCGAGCCGTTGACCGCGAGCCCGTCGATGAAGGTCTGGTCGCCCGCCTTCCACAGGCCGGTGCCCACGACGCGCGCACCGGCGCCGAACAGCCACGCATAGAGTTCGTCGAAGCCGTACTTGCGTTCCACCACGGCGTACAGGGGGCCGAGGCGCATCGCGATCTTCTTGGGCAGGTCGGTGCGCACCCGGTACAGCCACCACGCGGTGGCGATGCCGGCGAGCGCCAGCCAGAACGGCGGCGCAGAGACGCCGTGCAGCATGAAGCTCCACAGCCCGTGGTACTCCACGCCCGGGTTGCGGATGAAGTCGCTGTAGACCACGCTGCCGATCCACCAGCCCGAGGCGAACGACGGGATGGCCAGCAGCACCAGCGGCACGGTGACCACCTTGGGCGATTCGTGCGGCGTGTGCGCGGCATCGAACCGGGGTGCGCCGTGGAAGGCCATGAACACCATGCGGAAGGTGTAGGTGGCAGTGACGAACACGCAGGCGAGCACGCAGGCATAGGCGAACCCCGCCCCCGGCGTCGCCGAGAGCTGCGCCGCCTCGATGATCGCGTCCTTGGAGAAGAAGCCGGCGAAGCGGCGGGATGCCGGCCGAGGCGATGGCGCCGACGAGCACCGTCCAGTAGGTGACCGGCATGTGCTGCTTCAGGCCGCCCATGCGGCGCATGTCCTGCTCGTGGTGCAGCGCGATGATCACCGAGCCCGCGCCGAGGAACAGCACCGCCTTGAAGAAGGCGTGCGTCATCAGGTGGAAGATCGCCGCCGAGTAGGCCGAGGCGCCGAGCGCCACCGTCATGTAGCCGAGCTGCGAGAGCGTCGAGTAGGCGACCACGCGCTTGATGTCGAACTGGGTGAGCGCCACCAGGCCCATGAACAGGGCCGTGATCGCGCCGATCACCAGCACCACCGAGCGCGCCGTCGCGCGAGAGCTCGTACAGCGGCGACATGCGCGCCACCATGAAGATGCCCGCGGTCACCATGGTGGCGGCGTGGATCAGCGCGGAGATCGGCGTCGGGCCTTCCATCGAGTCGGGCAGCCAGACGTGCAGCGGGAACTGCGCGCTCTTGCCCATCGCGCCGACGAACAGGCACAGAGCAGATCAGCGTCATCGGCGCCGCGAGCGAGGGCGCCTGCGCGAACACCTGCGCGTAGTCGAGCGTGCCGAAGTACGCCAGCACCAGGCCGATGCCGAGGAGGAAGCCGAAGTCGCCCACCCGGTTGACGAGGAAGGCCTTCAGGTTCGCGTGGATCGCGCGTCGGGCCGCGTGTACCAGAAGCCGATCAGCAGGTAGGACACCAGGCCCACCGCCTCCCAGCCGAAGAACAGCTGCAGGAAGTTGTTCGCCATCACCAGCATCAGCATCGAGAAGGTGAACAGCGAGATGTAGGCGAAGAACCGCTGGTAGCCCGGGTCCTCGGCCATGTAGCCGATGGTGTAGACGTGCACCATCAGCGACACGAAGGTCACCACCACCATCATCAGCGCGGTGAGCCGGTCGATGAGGAAGCCGATCTCCAGCTTCACCCCGCCGCTGGTGAGCCAGGTGTAGACGCTGCCGTTGAAGGTGTGGCCCTGCAGGACATCGGCGAAGATCCAGCACGAGGCGACGAACGACACCAGCACGCCGAGGATGGTCACCGTGTGCGCGCCGGCGCGGCCGAGCGCGCGGCCGAACAGGCCCGCGAGGATCGCCCCGGCGAGCGGCGCGAGCGGCACCAGGAGGTAGATGGACTTCACGCTAGCCCTTGAGCGAGTCCAGGTCTTCGACGTTGATCGTAGAGAGGTTGCGGAACAGCACCACCAGGATCGCCAGGCCGATCGCCGACTCGGCGGCGGCCACCGTCAGGATGAAGAACACGAACACCTGCCCGGCGAGGTCGCCGAGGAAGTGCGAGAAGGCGATGAAGTTGAGGTTCACCGCGAGCAGCATCAGCTCGATCGCCATCAGCAGCACGATGAGGTTGCGGCGGTTGAGGAAGATGCCCACCACGCTGATGGCGAACAGGAGCGCGCCCAGCACCAGGAAGTGGTTGAGCGTCAGCGGGCCCATCAGCGGTCCCTCTCCGGCGCCATCGACACCAGGCGCACGCGCTCGCCTTTTCGCGCCGCCATCTGCTGCGCGACGGTCCTGCGACTTGGATGTCCTTGCGCTGGCGCAGCGTCAGCGCGATCGCGGCGACGATCGCCACCAGCAGGATCACCGCGGCGATCTCGAAGGCGTAGGCGTACTGCGTGTACAGGACGCGGCCGAGCTCCTTGGTGTTGCTGTAGTCGGCCGGCACCGGCCGCGTGCGCGGCGCCGCGCCGATGGTGCGCTGCGCCAGCACCGCCACCATCTCGAACGCCATCACCCCGCCCACCACGATCGCCAGCGGCAGGTTGCTGCCAGAAGCCCTCGCGCAGGCGCTCCAGGTTGATGTCGAGCATCATCACCACGAACAGGAACAGCACCATCACCGCGCCGACGTACACCACCACCAGCGTGATGGCGAGGAACTCGGCGCGCAGCAGCAGCCAGATGGCCGCGGCGGTGAAGAAGGCGAGCACCAGGAACAGCGCCGCAGTGCACCGGGTTGCGCGCGGTGATCACGCGCAGCGCGGCGACGAGCAGCACTGCGGCAAAGACGTAGAAGACTACGGTCTCGAACATTCGCTGTCTGTTGTTGTTGTGCGGGTCAGCGGTAGGCGGCGTCGGCCGCGCGGTCCTTGGCGATCTGCTCCTCGTAGCGGTCGCCCACCGCGAGCAGCATCGGCTTGGTGTAGTAGAGGTCCCCGCGCTTCTCGCCGTGGTACTCGAGGATGCGCGTCTCGACGATGGCGTCCACCGGGCAGGCTTCCTCGCAGAAGCCGCAGAAGATGCACTTCACCAGGTCGATGTCGTAGCGCGTGGTGCGGCGCGTGCCGTCGGCGCGCTGCTCGGACTCGATGTGGATGGCGAGCGCCGGGCACACCGCCTCGCACAGCTTGCAGGCGATGCAGCGCTCTTCGCCGTTCGGATAGCGGCGCAGCGCGTGCAGGCCGCGGAAGCGCGGGCTCTGCGGCGTCTTCTCCTCGGGGAACTGCACCGTGATCTTGCGCGCGAACAGGTGCCGCCCGGTGAGCTGCAGGCCGCGCAGCAGCTCGAGCAGGAGGAACGCGCGCAGGAAGTCGGCGATGCGCGCGATCATTTCCACAGGCTCCAGGGCGTCTGCATCCACAGCCCGACCACCGCGATCCACACCAGCGTCAGCGGGATGAACACCTTCCAGCCCAGGCGCATGATCTGGTCGTAGCGGTAGCGCGGGAAGGTGGCGCGGATCCACAGGAACATCGACACGACGACGAACACCTTGGCGAGCAGCCAGACGAACGGCGGCACCCAGTCGAACAGCGCGCTGGACGACCGGCGGCTGCCAGCCGCCGAAGAACATGACCACCGTCAGCGTCGAGATCAGGATCATGTTCATGTACTCGGCCATGAAGAACAGGGCGAAGGTCATGCCCGAGTACTCGATCATGTGGCCGGCGACGATCTCGGATTCGCCCTCGACCACGTCGAAGGGCGCGCGGTTGGTCTCGGCGACGCCCGAGACGAAGTACACCACCAGCATCGGCAGCAGCGGCAGCCAGTTCCAGGACAGGAAAGTCGAGGCCCATGCCGGCGAAATAGCCCCTGCCCTGCGCCCGCGACGATGTCCGAGAGGTTCAGGCTGCCCGACACCATCAGCACCACCACCAGCGCGAAGCCCATCGCCAGCTCGTAGGACACCATCTGCGCCGCGGAGCGCATCGCGCCGAGGAACGCGTACTTCGAGTTCGAGGCCCAGCCGGCGACGATCACGCCGTACACGCCCATCGAGGTGAGCGCCATCACGTAGAGCAGTCCGGCGTTGATGTCGGCGAGCACGACTTCCGGCGCGAACGGGATCACCGCCCAGGCGGCGAGCGCCGGCATCAGCATCAGGATCGGCGCCAGGATGAACAGGCCCTTGCTGGCGTTGGTCGGGAACGATGACTTCCTTGAACAGCAGCTTCACGCCGTCGGCGATCGGCTGCAGCAGCCCCAGCGGCCCGACGCGGTTGGGGCCGATGCGGATCTGCATCCAGCCGATGAGCTTGCGCTCCCAGAGCGTCAGATAGGCGACCGCGACGATCAGCGGCACCACGATGGCGACGATGCCGGCCAGGGTCCAGCCCGTGTCGATGAGGGCGGTGCGCCAGTCCATTTAGCGGGCGATCTCCATGAGCTAGGCCACCTTCTCCACGGGCGCCTTCTCCAGGCTCAGGCTGCCGAACATGGCGCCGAGCTCGGCGGTTGCGGGGTGCGCCGCGGCGATGCGCACGCAATCGTCGGGCAGGCGCTCGTCCAGCGCGGCCAGGAGCCGGGCCGGTTGCGCGTTCATGCGCGCGAGCACGGGCTGGCCGTCGGCGAGGCCGAGCTTCTTCAGGAGCTTGCCGTTCATCCATGCCTTGGGCGCCTGCGCGTCCCGCGTCTTCTGCAAGGCGGGCGCGCGCCGCACCAGCGGATCGGCGACGTAGATCGGCACGTCGGCGATGCGCTGCAGGCCGCTCGCGGCGGGGGTTGCCGTGGGGGCGCCTTCGATGCGGTTCGAGAGAAGCGCAGCGACTTCGCGGCCGCCGAGGCACGCCTGGCGAACCTCCTCGATGGTGTCGAACGCGCAATCCGGCTTGCCCAGCAGCGTGCCCAGCACGCGCAGCACCTTCCAGGCCGGCCGCGCCTCGCCCAGCGGCGGCACCGCCGCGTGGAAGCTCTGCACCCGCCCCTCGGTGCTGATGAAGGTGCCCGCGGTCTCGGTGAACGGCGCGATCGGCAGCAGGACGTCGCCGGTGTCCGACTTCCAAGCCGTCAGATTGACGATGAACCCGGCGCTCTCCGCCGCGAGCGGGTCGGCGCAGTCCAGGCGCGGCTCTACGTTGAGCAGCAACAGCGCCTTCTTCTGGCGTGCTGCCGGCAGACCGCCCCTCGTTGGCAGCCCGGCCACGTAGCCGCCGACCGAATTGGCCGCCTCGCCGAGAAAGCCGAGCTTCACGCCTAGCGCCTGGGCTGCGGCGTGGATCTGCGCCGCCTGCGGATGCTGCTGCGCGAAGTTGCCAAGCAGCACTGCGGCGTTCCTGGCGCCGGCGAGCTT
The DNA here is from genome assembly GCA_963719995.1 of uncultured beta proteobacterium. Lineage (GTDB taxonomy): Bacteria > Pseudomonadota > Gammaproteobacteria > Burkholderiales > SG8-39 > JAABQT01. Next base: position 569,255 of record CAVRDW010000001.1, read on the forward strand.
GTCCTTGAACGCGGCGATGGCCGCCGGAATCGCCGAGGGCGCGACGATGGTCTTGCTCGCGACCGGCATCAGCCAGTCGTCGTCCACCGAGTGCAGCACGTGGATCTGCGCGCCGCGCTTCGCGGCCTGGCGCAGGCGCTGGGCGATCAGCGGATGGTCCTTGCGCAGGAACGAGCCGATCACCAGCACGCGGTCGAGGCTGCCGAGTTCCGCGATCGGCATGCCGAGCCAGGGGATGCCCGCGCGCCTGCCGTCGCCGGAGAAATCGCTGTGGCGCAGGCGGAAATCCGCCGCGCCGAGCTTGCCGGCAAGGAACAGTTCCTCCAGCGTCGCGTGCGGCGAGGCGAGCACGCCCGCGTCCTTGAGCCCGGCCGCGGCGCGCTCGAGCGCCACCTCCCAGTCCACTTCCTCGCCAGCCTGCCCTGGTTCCTGACCATCGGGTCGCGTGCAGGCGGTCGGGGGCGTTCAGGCCTTCGTAGGAGAAGCGGTCCTTGTCCGAGAGCCAGCACTCGTTGATGGCCTCGTTCTCCAGCGGCAGCACGCGCATCACCCTCTTGCCCTGCTTCACCTGCACCACGAGGTTCGAGCCCAGGCCGTCGTGCGGCGACACGCTCTTGCGCCGCGCGAGCTCCCAGGTGCGCGCGCTGTAGCGGAAAGGCTTCGAGGTCAGCGCGCCCACCGGGCACAGGTCGATCATGTTGCCGGAGAGCTCGGAATCCACCGTCCTGCCGACGAAGGCGACGATCTCGGAATGCTCGCCGCGGCCGACCATGCCGAGCTCCATCACGCCGGCCACTTCCTGGCCGAAGCGCACGCAGCGCGTGCACTGGATGCAGCGGCTCATCTCCTCCGCGGCGACCAGCGGCCCGACGTCCTTCGCCAGCACGACGCGCTTTTCTTCCTGGTAGCGCGAAGCCGAGCCGCCGTAGCCCACCGCCAGGTCCTGCAGCTGGCACTCGCCGCCCTGGTCGCAGATCGGGCAGTCGAGCGGGTGGTTGATGAGCAGGAACTCCATCACCCCGTTCTGCGCGTTCTTCGCCGTGTCCGAGTGCGTCTGCACCTTCATGCCCTCGGCGACCGGCGTGGCGCAGGCCGGCATGGGCTTGGGCGCCTTCTCGATCTCCACCAGGCACATGCGGCAGTTGGCGGCGATGGAGAGCTTCTTGTGGTAGCAGAAGTGCGGCACGTAGATGCCGAGCTTGGTCGCCGCGTCCATCACGGTCGCGCCGTTCGGCACCTCGACTTCGCGCCCGTCGATCTCGAGCTTGGCCATCTACGCCGCCGCCTTCACCGCGTGGATCGCGTGCGCGCCGGAGCGCCCCCACTTGGGCTCGGTGTCTGCACCCTGCACCAGGCATTGCTTGTGCTGGATGTGGTGCTCGAACTCCGCGCGGAAGTGCTTGAGGAAGCTCTTCACCGGCAGCGCAGCGGCATCGCCGAGGGCGCAGATGGTGCGTCCCGCGATGTTGTCGGAGACGTTGTCGAGGAGCGCCAGGTCTTCCATGCGCCCTTGCCCGTTCTCGATGCGGTTCACCACGCGGTACAGCCACCCGGTGCCCTCGCGGCAGGGCGTGCACTGGCCGCAGGACTCCTCGTAGTAGAAGTAGGACAGGCGCTCGAGCGCCCGCACCATGCAGGTGGTCTCGTCCATGACGATCACCGCGCCCGAGCCGAGCATCGAGCCCGCCTTGGCGATGGAGTCGTAGTCCATGTCGGTCTCCATCATGATGTCCGCGGGCAGCACGGGCATCGAGGAGCCGCCCGGAATCACGGCCTTGAGCTTCCTGCCGGCGCGCATGCCGCCCGCCATCTCCAGGAGCCTTGCGAACGGCGTGCCGAGCTTCACCTCGTAGTTGCCCGGCTTCGCCACGTGGCCGGTCACCGAGAAGAGCTTGGTGCCGCCGTTGTTCGGCCGGCCCAGCGCGAGGAAGGCGTCGCCGCCCTTGCTCATGATCCAGGGCACCGCGGCGAAGGTCTCGGTGTTGTTGATGGTGGTGGGCTTGCCGTACAGGCCGAAGCTCGCCGGAAACGGCGGCTTGAAGCGCGGCTGGCCCTTCTTGCCTTCGAGCGACTCGAGCAGCGCCGTCTCCTCGCCGCAGATGTAGGCGCCGTAGCCGGGGTGCGCGTGGAGCTCGAAGTCGAATCCCGAGCCGAGGATGTTCCTGCCGAGATAGCCCGCGGCGCGCGCTTCCTCGAGCGCCTGCTCGAACTGCTCGTAGATCGCCCAGATTTCGCCGTGGATGTAGTTGTAGCCCACGGTCGCGCCCATGGCGTAGCCGGCGATGATCATGCCCTCGATCACCGAGTGCGGGTTGTAGCGCAGCAGGTCGCGGTCCTTGCAGGTGCCCGGCTCGCCCTCGTCCGAATTGCACACCAGGTACTTGGGGCCCGTGTACTGCTTCGGCATGAAGGACCACTTCAGGCCCGTCGGAAAGCCCGCGCCGCCGCGCCCGCGCAGCGCCGACTTCTTCACTTCGGCGATCACCGCGTCGGGCATCATCTTCTCGCCGAGGACCTTGCGCAGCGCGGCGTAGCCCTCGCGCTTCTCGTAGTCCTTCAGGCGCCAGTTGGCGCCATCGAGGCCGGCCATCAGGATCGCGTCGGGTCCGTAGTCGAGCATGCTCAGCTCTTCTTGGAGAGCTCGTCGACCAGCGCGTCGAGCTTCTCGTTCGTCATGTAATCGCACATGCGTCTTGTTGTTGACGAGCACCACCGGCGCCATGGCGCAGGCGCCCATGCACTCGCCCTCCTTCAGGGTGAACCAGCCGTCGGCCGTGGTCTCGCCAAAGCCGATGCCGAGCTTCTTCTTCAGGTGGTCGGCCGCCTCCAGCGAGCCCTGCAGGCCGCAAGGCAAGCAGGTGCAGACCGTGAGCTTGTGCGTGCCGGTGGGCGCGAGGTTGTACATGCCGTAGAAGCTCGCCACCTCGTACACCGCGACCGGCGCCATGCCCAGGATCTTGGCGACGTCATCCATGGTCTCGGTCGAGAGCCAGCCCTTCTCGTCCTGCGCGATGATCAGCGCGCTCATTACCGTCGACTGCTTCTGCTCGGGCGGGTACTTGGCGACCTCGCGGTCGATCTTCTTCAGGGATTCAGCCGAAAGCATGCGCGCTACCGGTCGATTTCGCCGAACACGATGTCCAGCGTGCTGATGATGGCGACCGCGTCGGCCAGCATGTGCCCGCGCGCCATCTCGTCCATCGCTGACAGGTGGGTGAAGGCCGGCGAGCGCAGCTTCATGCGGTACGGCTTGTTGGCGCCGTCAGAGATGAAGTACACCCCGAACTCGCCCTTCGGGCCCTCGACGCCGGCGTAGGCCTCGCCTTCGGGTACATGCATGCCCTCGGTGAACAGCTTGAAATGATGGATCAGCTCTTCCATGTTCGACTTCATCTGCTCGCGCGAGGGCGGCGCCACCTTGTGATTGTCGGTGATCACCGGCCCCGGGTTCCTGCGCAGCCAGTCCACGCACTGCTTGATGATCCGGTTGGATTGCCTCATCTCCTCGATGCGCACCAGGTAGCGGTCGTAGGTGTCGCCGTTGGTGCCGACCACGACGTCGAAATCGAGCTGGTCGTAGACCTCGTAGGGCTGCTTCTTGCGCAGGTCCCACTCGACGCCCGAGCCGCGCAGCATCGGCCCGGTGAAGCCGAGCGCCAGCGCCCGCTCCGGCGACACCACGCCGATGCCCACCGTGCGCTGCTTCCAGATGCGGTTGTCGGTGAGCAGCGTTTCGTAGTCGTCCACGCACTTGGGGAAGCGCCGGGTGAAATCCTCGATGAAATCGAGCAGCGAGCCCTGGCGGTTGGCGTTCATCTCGCCGAGCGCGCGCGCGTTGCGCGTGTGCTGCGCCTGGTACTGCGGCATCGCGTCCGGCAGATCGCGGTAGACGCCGCCGGGCCGGTAGTACGCCGCATGCATGCGCGCCCCGGACACCGCCTCGTAGCAGTCGAGCAGGTCCTCGCGCTCGCGGAAGCCGTACAGGAACACGGTCATCGCGCCGAGGTCCAGCCCCAGCGTGGCGACGCCGAACAGGTGATTGAGGATGCGGGTGATCTCGTCGAACATGACCCGGATGTACTGCGCGCGGATCGGCACCTCGATGCCGAGCGAGCTTCTCGACCGCCATCACGTACGCGTGCTCGCTGCACATCATCGAGATGTAGTCGAGCCGGTCCATGTACGGCAGCGACTGCAGGTAGGTGCGCGACTCGGCGAGCTTTTCGGTCGCGCGGTGCAGCAGGCCGATGTGCGGATCGGCGCGCTGCACCACTTCGCCGTCCAGTTCGAGCACCAGCCGGAGCACGCCGTGCGCGGCCGGGTGCTGGGGCCCAAAATTCACCGTGTAGTTCCTGATGTCCGGCACGCGCGCTATTCCTCGCCGTACTTCGGCTCGCGCACGATGCGCGGCGTGACCTCGCGCGGCTCGATCGTCACCGGCTGGTAGACGACGCGCTTCTGTTCCGGGTCGTAGCGCATCTCGACGTGGCCGCTGATGGGGAAGTCCTTGCGGAACGGGTGGCCGACGAACCCGTAGTCGGTCAGGATGCGGCGCAGATCGGGATGGCCCTCGAAGACGATGCCGAACAGGTCGAACGCCTCGCGCTCGAACCAGTTCACGTTCGGCCAGACCTCGACGAGCGACGGCAGCAGCGGAACCTCCGCCTCGGCGATCACGCAGCGCACGCGCAGCCGCCAGTTGTGGCTGATGGACAGCAGGTGCAGCACCACGGCGAAGCGCCCGCCCCGCGGCACGCGCGCCCCGCCGTAGGTCGAATAGTCCACGCCGCACAGGTCGATCGCCTGCTCGAAGCGCAGCTCCGGGGCATCGCGCAGCCTGAGGCAGGTCGGGAGATACGCGGCGGGCGGCACCTCGATGGTCACCTCGCCGAGCCGCTCCACCGGCGCGAGGCCCGCCTGCTGCAACAGATCGAACAGCTTCTGCAGCCGTGGCGTCATCGGGCGATTGTCTGCGCGGGCATCAGCGGGAGATCGTCTGAACGGGCATCAGCGAGCGATCGTGTTGGTGCGCTTGATCTTGTTCTGCAGCTGCACGATGCCGTAGAGCAGCGCCTCGGCGGTCGGCGGGCAGCCCGGCACGTAGATGTCCACCGGCACGATGCGGTCGGCGCCGCGCACCACCGAGTAGGCGTAGTGGTAGTAGCCGCCGCCGTTGGCGCAGGAGCCCATCGAGATCACCCAGCGCGGCTCGGCCATCTGGTCGTAGACCTTGCGCAGCGCCGGCGCCATCTTGTTGCACAGCGTCCCGGCGATGATCATGACGTCCGACTGCCGCGGACTCGGCCGGAACACGATGCCGAAGCGGTCGAGGTCGTAGCGCGCGGCGCCCGCGTGCATCATCTCGATGGCGCAGCAGGCCAGGCCGAACGTCACCGGCCACAGCGACCCGGTGCGCGTCCAGTTGATCAGGTCATCGAGCCTGGCGGTGGCAAAGCCCTCGCGCAGGACGCCTTCAATCGCCATGGCTTACTCCCATTCCAGCGCGCCCTTCATCCACTCGTAGACGAAGCCGACGACCAGGATGCCGAGGAACACCATCATCGAGACGAAACCCGGCCAGGCCGATGTCGTTGATCACCACCGCCCACGGAAACAGGAACGCGATCTCCAGGTCGAACAGGATGAACAGGATCGCCACCAGGTAGTAGCGCACGTCGAACTTCATGCGCGCGTCCTCGAAGGCCTCGAAGCCGCACTCGTAGGGCGAGAGCTTCTCGCGGGTCGGGCCGGTGCGGGCCGAGCAGCGCGCCCAGCGCCATGGGCACCACGCCGACCGCCAGGCCGACGAGGATGAACAGCAGGATCGGAAAGTACTCAGCCAGCATAGTTGGTGCCCACGAGCAGACTCGAACTGCTACGGCTGATTAGGCCACTAGCCCCTCAAGCTAGCGTGTCTACCAATTTCACCACGTGGGCGCGGTCCGGATTATCGCCCAAAAATCATTGCGGCACGTCCCGCGCCTTCGAACCGGGCGCCTCCGTCGCGGCCGGCTTGGGCACCTCGGCCGCGGGCTTGGCCGGCGCGGTCTTCACCGCGTCCATCACCGTGCCGGTTTCCACCTTGGGCCGGTTGGTCGCCAGGTAGGCCAGGCCGAGGCTGGTGAGGAAGAACACCGTCGCCAGCGCGGCCGTGGCGCGTGACAGGAAGTTTGCCGAGCCGGTGGCGCCGAACAGGCTCCCCGAGGCGCCGCCGCCGAAGCCCGAGCCCATGTCGGCGCCCTTGCCGTGCTGGAGCAGCACCAGCCCGATGATCGCCAGCGCGATCAGCACGTGAAACACGATGATGAACGTCAACCACTTGTCCATGTCCTCAACCTTTCATTCGCGCCGCCGCGCAGATGGCGAGGAAATCCGCCGCCACCAGCGAAGCGCCGCCGATCAATCCGCCGTCGACATCCGGCATGGAGAAAATCGCCGCCGCGTTCTGCGCCTTCACGCTGCCGCCATAGAGGATGCGTGTCGCCTCGCCCACGCGCTTCCTCAACACACTGTGCACTGCCTGCGCCTGCTCCGGCGTTGCCGTGCGCCCGGTGCCGATCGCCCAGACCGGCTCGTAGGCGAGCACCGCATCGGCGAACCTGCCACGCCCGAGCACGGCGTCGAGCTGCCGTGCCACCACTTCCTCCGTACGTCCCGCATCGCGCTCCGCGAGCGTTTCGCCCACGCAGAAGATCGGCCGCAGCCCCGCGCCCTGCGCCGCGGCGAATTTCGCCGCGGCCTGCGCGTCGTTCTCGCCGTAGAGCTGGCGGCGCTCCGAGTGCCCCACCAGCACATAGCGGCAGCCGAATTCCGCCAGCATCGCCGCCGAAACCTCGCCCGTGTAGGCGCCCTGCGCGTGCTCGCTCAGGTTCTGCGCGCCCCATGCGATGGCCGTGCCCTTCAACCGCTCCGCGACCTGCGCCAGGTAGGGAAACGGCACGCACACCGCGCATTCCACGCCTTGCACGCCGGCGACCACCGCATCGAGCAGCGCCCGGTTGGCCGCCAGGCTGCCATGCATCTTCCAGTTGCCGGCAACGAGCCGAGCGCGCATCCCGTAACCGCCTGCGGAAAGGGCGGATTCTACCCTTTTTGCACTGCAACCGCCGCGGCGCGCGCGAGGGATTTCGCCGCGCGCGTCATGGCGTCCTGCAGGCGCCGCGCGATGCGCTCGCGCACCGGCGCGAAGATGCGCGGCAGCTGCACGCCATGGCTCAGCGCCTGCGTTTCATCCGCGTACAGGCGCAGCATCGCGAGAAGCCGGCGCTCGATTTCCTCCGGTGCGAAGGTCTCGCGCAGCCGGCGACGGCGCTGCCAGGCGTCGAGTATCCGGTAGGCCGTGTCCAGGCCCAGCGCCATGCGCTGCAGGCGCAGCGGCTCGATGCCGTCGTAGCGGATGTCGATGCGCACCGGGAAGGCGCCGGCGCGCTCGAGGAACTCCCGGTCGATGCCGCGCGCGGCAGCAAGGAGCTCGCGCGCCGCATCGGGGCCGGGCGCCGCGCCCGCCGCCAGCGCCGTAGCCGCGCGCCGGATCACCAGTGCGTCCTTGCGCACTTCTTTGGCCACGTTCTCGGCGAGGAACGGCTCCAGCGCCGGCAGCGCGAGCCGCAGCGGCAGCGCCGCGCGCAGCTCCTCGGTGGTGCGCCGGCTGAACTCACGCAGCAGTCGGCCGTTCAGTGCGGCGAGTGCGCGTTCCCGATTCAGGCCGACGGCGGCTTCACGGCGCGGTGAAAGCCGAGCATGCCCAAGAACACCGTCGTCGCGGTTACGTCCCGGAAACCGACGTCCTCCAGCATGTCGCTCAATTCCCGGGCGGAATAGAACATCTGCAGTGCCTGGATGAAATATTTCTTGCAGTTGAGCGCGGCTGGCCCGCTGCGGAACAGGAATCCCGTGAACCACAGGCAGAAGCGCAGATAGGTGTAGTACAGCTTTTCCACGATCGGGTTGCCCGGCCGCAGCATGTCGCTGTGGTAGAAGCGGCCGCCGGGCTTGAGCACGCGCCGGATCTCGGCGGCCACGCGCCGGATGCGCAGGTGCCGTGAGGCGAATTGCAGGGTGACCACGTCGAACGTGTTGTCCGGGTACGGCAGCGTGTGCACGTCGTCGATGACGCTGCGGATGCGGAATCCGAGGCTTTCCGCCTGGCGGCGCCCGACCTCCTGCATCGCGGCGCTGCGGTCGATGGCGTGCACCTCGAGCGTCGGCTCGCGCTTGAGCAGCGCGATGCCGATGGCGTTGGTGCCGGCGCAGACGTCGAGCACCCGCTCGCCGGGCTTGATGTCCACCGTCGCCATGAACTTGCGCAGGAACCAGCCCCACAGTCCCAGGCTGGCGATGTAGTTCGCCCGGTCGTAATACGGGGCGACGTCGGCGAACACGTCGTTCAGCTCGCGGGTCCAGACGTTATTGAAGCGCTCTTCCCTGGCGATCTCGCGCGTGGCGACAGGCGGCGGATTCATCGGGCCTCCTCCCTTCAGATCCGCATCAAGTAAAGCACCGACGCCCCCGTTCCGGCAAGGGCCACGGCGTAGACGATCGTCGCGACCAGGATGTCGGCCCGTATGCCGAGGTCGTAGCAGGTGATGCGCAGGCGGTGGGCGGCGCTCCAGAGCGACAGGAACACGGTGCCGGCGATCGCCAGCTTGGCGAGCCAGTGCCCGGCAAAGGCATGCAGGCGGTCGTAGGACAGCAGGTCGGGCGCGTGGCCGAGCGCGGCCAGCAGCGTGAGCAGGATCAGCACCGGGGTGAGGAACGCAGTGAGGGTGCCGCCCGCGGCAAACGGGCCCCAGACGATCGGCTTGTTGGATATCGCCATGCTCAGAACGCTCCCGCCAGATAGAGAATTGCGATGGACAGCACCGCCCAGGCGCCGAAATGCGCGCCTGAAATGACGCCATCAGGGACGAACGCCTCGCCAAGCTGCAGCGGCAGCGCTTTCGGGGTCAGGTTGAACCAGGTGACGCTGTGGTAGACCGCGAACGCCAGCGCAACGACGTGAAACGCGACGATCAGCGGGCTTTTCAGGCCTTCCAGGAACGCGGCCCAGGCCTCCGGCCCCTCCGACAGTCGCGCGAGCGCGCACACCAGCATCAGTGTCCAGGCGCCGATGAACAGGCACGAGAACTCGCGCGTCATGTAGCGCAGGTAGCGCGGGTGCCGGAAGATCCACTCCGACGTCATCTCGCGCACGTAGGGCTTGCGGCTCATTTCTTCAGCCATGGCATCAGGTGCTCCGTGTACCAGTCCACCGTGCTCTTGATCTTGACCTGCTGGATCGCGCCCGCCGGATCGACGTGCTCGGGACAGACCTCCGAACAGGCGCCTACGAACGAGCATTCCCAGGCGCCCTCGGTCGCCGCGATCTCCTGCTGCCGCTGGTCGCGGCCGCCGTCGCGCGAATCCTGGTTGTAGCGGTGCGCGAGCGCGATCGCCGCCGGGCCGACGTACTTCGGGATCAAGCCGTATTCCGGGCAGGCCGCGTAGCACAGCATGCAATTGATGCACATGCTGTACTGCTTGAACTTGTTGAGTTCGGCGGGCGTCTGCAGGTACTCGCCGTCGGCGACCGCCTTCACCTGCTTCGGGATGAGGTACGGCCGGACGCGCTTGAGCTTGTCCATGAAGTCGTCGATCACCGTCACCAGGTCGCGCTCGATCGGGAAATGCGCGAGCGGCTCGACGCGGACGACGCCCTGGTAATTGCGAATGAACGCCTTGCAGGCGAGCTTCGGCTCCTTGTTGATCATCATGCCGCAGCTCCCGCACACCGCCATGTGGCAGGACCAGCGATAGGTGAGGGTCGGGTCGATCGTTTCCTTGATGTGGTTCAGGGCGTCAAGGACGACCCACTCCTCCCTGCAGGTGACCGTATAGCGCTGGAAGCGCGGTTCGCTGTCCGTTTCCGGGTTGTAGCGCAGGACTTCCAGCTCGAGGGTGCGCTCGCCCATTACTCGTGGCCTCCCGAGTAATCGCGCACGCCGGGCTGCGACTTGGTGATCACCACGTCGCAATAATCGACGCGCGGCGCCTGGCTCGGGTGGTACACCGCGAGGGAATGGCGCAGGAAGTTCTTGTCGTCGCGCTCGACGAAGTCGAGGCGCTGGTGCGCACCGCGCGACTCCTTGCGCGCCAGCGCGCTCTGCGCGACCGCCTCGGCGCAGTCGAGCATCGAGCCGAGCTCGAGCGCCTGCAGCAGGTCGGTGTTGTAGACGTTGGTCTTGTCGTGCAGCTCGATTGCGCGGTAGCGGCGGCGCAGGTCGGCGAGCTTCGCGCATGCTGCGGCGAGACCCTCGCCGGTGCGGTAGATGCCGGCGTTCTCTTCCATGGTCTGCATCATCTCCTTGCGCAGCCCGGCCACCGTCTCGGTACCGCCCGAGCGCTGCATGAGTTCGCGCACGCGCCCCTGCGCGGCGGCGCCGAGCGACTCGCGCGCCGCATCGCGCGACGCCGGCGCCCCGGCGGCGACATACGCCATCGCGCTCAGGGCCGCACGCCGGCCGAATACCAGCAGCTCGGTGAGCGAGTTCGAGCCGAGCCGGTTGGCGCCGTTGATGCTCACGCAGGCGCACTCGCCCGCCGCGAACAGCCCCGGCAGGGGTGTCGCCGATTTGATGTCGGTATGGATGCCGCCCATCATGTAATGGACAACCGGGCGCACCGGCACCGGATCGGTCACCGGATCGACGCCCATATAACTGATGGACATGTCGCGCACCAGCGGCAGGCGCTCGTTGATCGTCTTCTCGCCCAGGTGCCGCATGTCGAGCAGCATGGCATCGCCCCACTGGGTCGGGACGGCGTTGCCCTTCTTCTGCTCGTGCCAGAACGCCTGGCTGACGCGGTCGCGCGGACCGAGTTCCATGGTCTTGAGCACCGGCTTGCCGAGCGGCGTCTCCGGGCCCATGCCGTAGTCCTGCAGGAAGCGGCGGCCGTTCTTGTTCAACAGCACGCCACCCTCGCCGCGACAGGCCTCGGTGAGCAGCGTGCCGGTGCTGGGCAGGCCCGTCGGGTGGTACTGCACGAACTCCATGTCCTTCAGCGGCACGCCGGCGCGGTAGGCGAGCGCCATGCCGTCGCCGGTCTTGATCGCGCCGTTGGTGGTGAACGGGAACATGCGCCCCGCGCCGCCGCCCGCGATGATCACGGCCTTTGCGTCGAAGCGCCGCATCTGGCCGCTGCGCATCTCGATCGCCACCAGGCCCGCGCAGCGGCCCTCGTCCACCAGCAATTCGGTGACGTAATACTCGTCGAAGCGCTTGATCGAGTCGAACTGGAGGGAAGTCTGGAACAGCGTGTGCAGGATGTGGAAGCCCGACTTGTCGGCGGCGAACCAGGTACGCTGCTTCTTCATGCCGCCGAACGGCCGCACCGCCACCGACCCGTTCGGCTCGCGGCTCCAGGGGCAACCCCAGTGCTCGAGCTGGATGAGCTCCTTGGGCGCTTCCTCGACCAGGTACTGCACGGCATCCTGGTCGCTCAGCCAGTCGCCACCGCCGACGGTGTCGTTGAAGTGGTGCTCGAGGCTGTCGTCCGGCTTGATCACGCCGGCCGCGCCACCCTCCGCCGCACAGGTGTGGCTGCGCATCGGATAAACCTTGGAAATCAGCGCGATGCGCAGCTTCGAGCCGGCCTCGGCAAGCGCGATCGCCGCGCGCAGCCCCGCGCCCCCCGCCCCGATGATCGCAACGTCCGTACGGATTGTTTCCACTTGGGCCCGATATTGCCTCAAACATCGCCCCGGCGATTGATATCAATCAAATCGCGTTACAGGTACCCCAGCCACCTCGGCAGGAATAGCACGATTTGCGGGACGAACGTGAGGACCAGCAGGGTGGCCGTCATCGCCGCCACCAGCCAGCCGCACCATTTGAGCGTAGCCTCGATCGGAATTCCCGCGAGGCGACAGGTCACCATCAGGTTCACGGCCGTGGGCGGTGTGAACTGCCCGATGGCGACATTGATCGTCATGATGATCCCCAGCCATACCAGGTCCCATTGATAGACTTGCGCCACGGGCAGCAGGAACGGCAGGAACACGAAATAGGTCGCGGTGGCGTCGAGCGCGGTGCCGGCGACGAGGAGCATGAAAGTGATGGCAAGGAGCACCGTCGTTTCGCTGGTGCCGGTCGAGGTGAGCCATTTCGCGAACTGGTTGAACACGCCGATGGTATCCACCGCCCAGCCGAACAGCGCCGCCAGTCCCACCATGAACAGGATCACCGCGGAGATCTCGGCGGCGTCCGCCAGAAGGTCCCAGACCTGCCGCCAGTTCATCGACCGGTAGATCGCGAGGCCGACGATCAACCCGTAGGCCACGGCGACCACTGCGGCCTCGGTCGGCGTGAAGGCGCCCGAGCGCATGCCACCGAGGATGATCACCGGCGCAAGCAGCCCCCAGCCCGCCTCCTTGAAGCTCTGCCACAACGGCGGCGCGGGCTCCGGATCGTTCGCGCCCCAGCCGTTCATTTTCGAGAACACCAGTGCCGCCAGCATCAGCGTCACGCCGCACAGCAACCCGGGAATCAGGCCGGCCGCGAACAGCGCGGGCACGCTCGCCTGCGGCACCAGCACCGAGTAGATGATCAGCGCGATGGAGGGCGGGATGACGATGGCGGTCGAGCCGCCCGCCGCGATCAGGCTCGCCGAGAACGCCTTCGGATAGCCGACGCGCGTCATCGCCGGGATCAGGATCGCGCCGACCGCGGCCGCATCGGCGGGACCCGAGCCGGAGATGCCGCCCAGCACCATGCACACCAGCACCGCGGCGATGGCCAGGCCCCCTGCCCGCTTGCCGACCAGCGCCTCCGCCAACCGCACCAGGCGGCCGGCGACTCCCGAGCGCTCGAAGATCATGCCGGCGAGGATGAAGACGGGGATGGCGATCAGCGGGTACTTGGCGATGCCGCCGTAGACCGTGTTCGGCACCGACATGATGCCCATCTTGGCGGCGAGGATCACCGCGACGCCGGATAGCCCTAGCGCCACCGCCAGCGGCACCGCCGCGCACATCAGGACGACGAAAGTGCCGAAGAGAAGCCAGCTCATCGGGTCTTCCACACGTGCACGAAGCCCTGCGCGATGCGCGCGATCACCAGCAGCGCGAGCAGCGGCAGCCACACGGTATAGATCCACTGCGGCCAGCCCAGGCCGGGCGAAGTCACCTCGAGGTCGAAATCGTCCCAGGCCATGCGCGCGCCGTACCAGGCGAGCAGCCCCAGCATCAGTGCGCTCATCGCCAGGCCGAACAGCAGCCAGCGGCGGCGCCAGGGCCACGCGAGCTGGTCGACGAAATAGGTCACCGCCATCTGGTTGCCGTCGAGGAACGCCTTGGCGGAGCCGATGAAGGTGAGGAACACCAGCAGGAACACCGAGATCTCTTCCGTGAAGGCAAAGGAAATGTCGGTGAGGTAGCGCGCCAGCACGTTGCCGAGCGTGATGAGCACGATCGTCGCCATGGCGGCGGCGCCCAGGAACCGCTCGGCCTTGAAGCCGGCCTTAGGGAAGCTCTGCACAAGTCGCGCGGTGGCGCGTTGCGGCCGGAACGCGGCGCCGGCTAGGCGCGAGGCTGCAGCGATATGTCGATATCGCAAGGTCGAGCAACAACGCCGACGCCCGTGTCATCGCGCTATCGTAAGCCAACCGTCGAGGACTTCCGGCCGCAACCCGAGGGCGGCGAGGCCTTTGCCTTGAGCCCCCGCCACGCGGCCTCGCCGCCTGGAGGGACGGGGTGATTTTCGCGCATGGCTTCGCCATCGGCCGCCTTGTGGACGTCCAGTACACGGCGGCGTCCGCTGTCTCGCCCTGCACGAAAATCGCCACCGTCGCGCACGCGGGACTTGCGCAGAGCTTCCCTAGGGGGCAGCGTCGGCGCCGGCCCCCCGTTCTGCCAGGACAATCAGTTCTTCTTGCGGCTGGCGACCGAGGCTTCGGCCTTCTTCACCAGTTCGGCTCCGATCTGCTTGGACCACTTGTCGTACACCGGCTTGGTGGCTTTCTGGAATGCCGCGCGCTCCTGCGGCGTGAGCTTGACGATGTTCACGCCGAAGCCGGCGATGGTCTTGTGGATCGCGGGATCGGCGCCGGTCATGCCCTCGCGCGCGAGCTGGATGCAGTACTTGCCCGCCTCGACGGCGGCTTCGCGCACGATCTTGCGGTCCTCCGTCGACCAGCTTTCCCAGACCTCCTTGTTCGCCACGAAGATCAGCGGATCGGCGACGTAGCCCCACAGCGTCACGTTCTTCTGCCCCACCGTGTGCAGCTTGGCCGCGGTGAAGATGGTGAGCGGGTTCTCCTGCCCGTCCACCGCGCCGCTGGCCAGCGCGGGCTGCGCGTCCGCCCAGCTCATCTGCGTCGGGTTGGCGCCGAGCGCGTTGAAGGTGTCGAGGAACAGCGGCGAACCGACCACGCGGAACTTCAGCCCCTTGAAGTCCTCGGGCTTGCGCAGCGCGCGCTTGGAGTTGGTCACCTCGCGAAAGCCGTTCTCGCCCCATGCGAGCGGCACCACGCCCGCGCGCTCCAGGCGCGTGAAGATGTCCTTGCCCACCGGCCCCTGCGTCAGCGCATCGAGAGCCGCGTAGTCCGGCATGAGGAAGGGCAGCGAGAAGAGGTTCAGCTCCTTGATCTGCGGCGACCAGTTGATGGTCGAGCCGATCGCGAGGTCGATCACGCCCTGGCGGATGGCGGTGAACTCGCGCGTCTGGTCGCCCGCGACGAGCGAGGTGCCGGGGTACATCTTGATATTGATCCTGCCGTTCGTCTTCGTCCGCACGATTTCGCCCCAGCGCTCGCCCGCCTTGCCCCACGGGAACGCGGTGCCGACGACGGTCGACAGGCGGTATTCGGTCTGGTACTTGGACTGCGCGAGCGCGGGCTGCGCAGCGAGCGCAAGGCCCGCGGCTGCGAATGCGGCGATGAGAATGGGTCTTGTCATATACGTCTCCTGTCGATTTGCGCAAGCGCCTCCATGATGCGCTCACTGGTCATGCGCGCCTCGTCTTCCAGCGGCTTGGAATAGCCGACCGGGATGCGCGGCCCACCGAGTCGTTTTACCCGAATGCCGAGCTCTTCGGCAACCGTGGCTGCGATCTCCGCGCCGAATCCCGCCACCTGCACGGCTTCGTGCGCGACGAGCAGGCACCGGGTCTTGGCCGCGGAAGCGAGTACCGTGTCGCGGTCCCACGGCCAGATGGTGCGTAGGTCGATCACTTCGACCGAGAGCCGGCTCGCCTCGGCCGCCGCCAGCGCGGGCGCGAGCGTGCGCGACCAGGTCACCAGGGTCACGTCGCTGCCCTGGCGCGCGACGCGTGCCTTGCCCAGCGGCACCTGCAGGGCCTCATCCACGTCGCCCTGCTCGCCCCAGAGCTCCTTGTGCTCCAGATAGCACACCGGATCGCCGCACGCGATCGCGGTGCCAAGGAGCGCGTAGTTGTCTTGCGGCGTGCCCGGCGCCACCACCACGAGCCCCGGGATGTGCGCGAACCAGGCCTCGAGGCTCTGCGAGTGCTGCGCGGCCGAGCCGCTCCAGATGCCGCCCGGCATGCGCGCCACGAGCGGCACGCGGCCCTGGCCCCCGAACATGTAGCGCGCCTTGGCCGCCTGGTTGACGAGCTCGTCCATGGCGCACAGCGCAAAGTCCACCACGCGCATCTCGACCACGGGCTTCAGGCCCGCGAGCGCCATGCCGACCGCCGCGCCCATGATGGTGGATTCGGAGATCGGCGTGTCGATGACGCGCGCGGCACCGAATTCCCGCTGCAGGTCCTTGTACTGCTGGAAGATGCCGCCCCGGCCGACGTCCTCGCCCAGCGTCACCACAAGTGGATCTGCGCGCATCGCGCGCGCGAGCGCGGCGCAAGCGGCCTGCGCGTAGCTCATGCGCGCCATCGGCCGCTTCCCGTGTCCTGGATGTCGGTGTAAGCGGCTTGCGGCGCGGGCCAGGGAGCGGCATTCGCCGCTGCAACGGCCTTGCGCACTTCGTCTTCCGCCTCGCGGTGGATGCGCGCGAGCTCGGCCTGCGGCAAGCCTTGCGCGGCGCGCTTGAGCGGATCGTCTTCCAGCGCCCGCGCGACTTCTTCGCCGTCGCGGTAGCTGGCGGGATCCACCGACACATGGCCCTTGAAGCGGTAAGTGATGGCGTGAAGAAAGCGCGGGCCCTTGCCTGCGCGAATGTCGTCGATCAGGCGGCCGGCCGCTGCGTCCACGGCGAGCACGTCGTTGCCGTCCACCTCTTCGCCCTGGACGCCGATGGCCTGGGCGCGGGCGAGCGCGCCTTCGCCTGCGGTCATCGCCTCGGTTGCGGTCGTCGCCGACCAGCGGTTGTCCTCGCACACGAACAACACCGGCAGCGCGTGGATCGCCGCCCAGTTGAGTCCCTCGAGAAATGGGCCGCGGTTGATCGCCCCGTCGCCGAAAAAACAGGTCACCAACGCCTTGTTCCCCTGAACCTTCAGCGCGTGCGCCGCGCCCACGGCGATGGGGATGCCCGCGGCGACCACGCCGTTCGCACCCAGCATGCCTACCGAGAAGTCTGCGATGTGCATCGAGCCGCCCTTGCCGCCGTTGAATCCGGTGGCGCGACCGAACAGCTCGCCCATCATCTTCTCCATCGACGCGCCCTTCGCCAGGGTGTGTCCATGGCCGCGGTGCGTCGAGGTGAGGAGATCGTCCTTGGACAGGTGGATGCAGACGCCGGCGGCGACCGCTTCCTGGCCTGTAGAGAGGTGCAGCGGGCCACGCACCTTCGCGTCAGCGAGGTCGGCGCCGAACGCAGCAACGCCGCCCTTGGAAGCCTCCTCGGCGGCGTTCTCGAAGGCGCGGATGCGCGCCATCGTGCGGTAGAGCTGGAGTACGCGGGACTCGGGCGGCGTCAAGGCCGCCGGAGTCTACCAAATCGGGGTCAGACCCCCAGCCGAACTTCGCTACCCGAAGCGACCCGTGATGTAATCTTCCGTCTGCTTCTTCTTCGGCTTGATGAAGATCTCGTCGGTGACGCCGTACTCGATCAGCTCGCCGAGGTACATGTAGGCGGTGTAGTCGGAGACGCGGGCCGCCTGCTGCATGTTGTGGGTGACGATGACGATGGTCACCTTCTTCTTCAGGTCGTGGATCAGCTCCTCGATCGAGGCGGTGGCGATGGGGTCGAGCGCCGAGGTCGGCTCGTCGAAGAGCAGCATCTCGGGATCGGTCGCGAGCGCGCGTGCGATGCACAGGCGCTGCTGCTGGCCGCCCGACAGGTTGTAGGCGGGCTCGTCCATGCGTTCCTTCACTTCGTCCCATAGCGCGGCGTTGCGCAGCGCCTCCTCCACCTTCTCGTTCAGGCTGACGCGGCGGCTTTCGCCGCGCACGCGCAACCCGTAGGCCACGTTCTCGTAGATCGACTTCGGGAACGGGTTGGGCTTCTGGAACACCATCGAGATGCGCATGCGCACCTCGATCGGGTCCACGCCGGCGGCGAGCACGTTGACGTTGTCCGGGTACAAGCGGATCTCGCCCTCGTAGCGGTTGCCGGGATACAGGTCGTGCATGCGGTTGAAGCTGCGCAGGAAGGTCGACTTGCCGCAGCCCGAGGGCCCGATCAGCGCCGTGACCTGCTTCTCGTACACCGGCATGTTCAGGCGCTTGAGCGCCTGAAAGTCGCCGTAGTAGAAGTTGAGGCCCTTCACCTCGGCCTTGAGCACCGCCGGGGCGGCTTCCTGCGCGGGGACCGCTACCATTTGATTCGCTTCCTCAGTCGATATCGTAGGTAGATCGCCAGAGCGTTCATGGCGAGCGTCATCAGCACCAGCACGAACCCCGCGGCGGCCGCGTTGACCAGGAACGCCGCCTCGGGGCGCGACGTCCAGTTGAACATCTGGATCGGCATCACCGTGAACGGCGAAGTCAGCCACTCGAAGGACACGAACGGCGGCTCGGCCTTGATGGGCGACGGCGGCAGGAAAGCGATGAAGGTGAGTGCGCCGATGGTGATGATGGGCGCGGTCTCGCCGATGGCGCGCGCCATGCCGATGATCACGCCGGTGAGAATGCCGGCGGAGGAATACGGGACGATGTGGTCCTTGCACACCTGCCACTGCGTCGCGCCGAGTGCGTAGGCACCCTCGCGGATGCCCTGCGGAATCGAGCGGATCGCCTCGCGCGTGGCGACGATCACCACCGGCAGGATGAGCAGCGCGAGCGTCAGGCCCGGCGGACAGGATGGATTGGCCGAAGCCGAACTGGTAGACGAACAGGCCCAGCGCCAGCAGGCCGTACACGATCGAGGGCACGCCGGCCAGGTTGGTGATGTTGATCTCGATGATGTCGGTGACCCAGTTCTTGGGCGCGTACTCTTCCAGGTACAGGCCCGCCGCTACGCCCAGGGGGACGGCGAAGAACGCGGTGGTGAGCATCACCAGGCAGGAGCCCACCCATGCCGAGAGGATGCCTGCCTGGCCCGCGCGGCGCGACGGGAAATTGGTGAAGAAATCCCAGTCCAGCCGCGGCACGCCCTTGATCGCCATGTCGGCGAACAGCGTCGACGAAGGTCAGCACGCCGATCATCAGCGCCAATACGCCGATGCAGGCGAACACCAGGTCCCAGCGCTTGTGGCTGGCGATGAGTGCCCGGATTTCCTCGAGATTCCTGGCGTAGGCCATCAGTAGGCCTCGCGGTAATGCTTGCGCAACATGTGGCCCGCGATGTTGAAGAACAGCGTGAGCAGCATCAGCGTGAGGCCGGCGGCGAAGATCGTCTGGTAACCGATGGAGCCGTGCGGCAGGTCGCCGAGGGCCACCTGCACGATGTAGGCGGTGATGGTGGCCGCGGGCTCGAGCGGATTGAAGGTCAGGTTGGGCTGCATGCCCGCCGCCACCGCGAGGATCATGGTCTCGCCCACCGCGCGCGAGATGCCGAGGATGTAGGCCGAGGCGATGCCGGAGAACGCGGCCGGCACCACCACCCGCGTCGACGTCTGGAAGCGCGTCGCGCCCATGGCGTAGGAACCCTCGCGCAGGCTCATCGGCACCGCGCGCATCGCGTCCTCGGAGATCGAGCTGACGTAGGGAATGATCATGATCCCCATGACGATGCCCGCCGACAGGATGTTGAAGCCCGGCAGGTCCGGGTAGAACCACTGCAGGATCGGCGTGACGAACAGCAGCGCAAAGTAGCCGTAGACGATGGTCGGCACGCCGCCGAGCAGCTCGAGGAACGGCTTGGCGATCTCGCGCACGCTGAACGGCGCGAACTCGGACAGGTAGATGGCGATGATGGTACCCAGCGGGATGGCGATCGCCAGGGCGACGAGCGAGCTGGTGAGCGTGCCCGAGAGCAGCACCATGATGCCGAAGTGCGCGTCGTCGAACAGCGGCGTCCACTGCGTGTCGGTGAGGAAGTCCCACAGCGACACGTGTGTGAAAAACACCACCGATTCCTTCACCAGCACGTAGACGATGCCGATGGTGGTGAACACGGAAACCAGCGCAGCGAGAAACAGGACCGCCTCGATGGCGCGCTCGCGCAGGATGCGGCTGCGCCTCTGCTTCAGTCTTGCACCCGCGTCTGACTGCGGCATGGTGCTCGAGGCCAGGCCGGGAACGGCCGACATGGTGGAGAAGTCCCGATTCTAGATGCAAAAAGCCCGCCCGCGGCATGCGGGCGGGCCCTGGTTTGCGCTTACAGCTTCGCTTCGCGCCGCAGCAGCTCTTCGATCGTGATGCCCACCTCGGCAACGCCGCCGAACACCGTGCCCTTCTTGCCCTTGGTCACGTGTTCCCATGCCGCCTTGTAGGCCGAGTCCGGCAGCGGCACGTACTTCACTTCCTTGGCCAGCTTCGCACCGTGCTTCATGTAGTACTCGACGAACTCCTTCACCTCGGGCTTGCCTAGCGACTTGGCGTTCACGTAGATGAAGATCGGCCGCGCGAGCGGCGAGTAGGTGCCGGCGATCACCGCTTCGAGCGAGGGCAGCACGGGCTGGCCCTTCTCGTTGACGATCGGCACCGCCTTCAGCTTGTCCTTGTTCTCCACGTAGTAGGCGAAGCCGAAGTAGCCCAGGCCGTTCACGTCGCGCGATACGCCCTGCACCAGGACGTTGTCGTCCTCCGACGCGGTGAAGTCGCCGCGCGAGGACTTGGACTTGCCGACCACCGCTTCGGTGAAGTAGTCGAAGGTGCCCGAGTCGGCGCCCGGACCGAACAGCTTCAGCGGTTGCGTCCGGCCAGGCGGGGTTCACCTGGTTCCACGTCGTCACCTTGCCCTGCGCCGCCGGCTCCCACATCTTCTTCATCTCGGCGACTGTCAGTTGCTTGATGAACGCGTTCTTCGGGTGGATCACCACCGTCAGCGCGTCAAAGGCCACCGGCAGCTCGAAGTACTCGACGCCGGCCGCCTTGCAGTCGTCCATTTCCTTCTTCAGGATCGGGCGCGAGGCGTCGGAGATGTCGGTCTCGTCGCGGCAGAACTTCTTGAAGCCGCCGCCGGTGCCGGAGATGCCGACGGTGACCTTGATCTGCGTTCTTCTTCGCCTTCTGGAACTCCTCGGCCACCGCCTCGGTGACCGGGTACACGGTGCTCGAGCCGTCGATCTTGACGATCTGCTGCGCGAAAGCGGGCGCCGCGGCAAGGACGGCGGCCGCGAGTGCAAGGGTTCTCATATATTCGCTCCTGGTTTGCATGGCGGGAGCGAGTCTAGGCGCCGGATGTGACAGGGTCGTTACAGCTTCACCTCGCTGCCCGCACGACCGATCTCCTCCAGCTTCTTCCTCAGCACCAGCCGGTCCAGCTTGCCGATCGGCAGGCTCATGAACAGGTTGATGCGCGTGGAGAGATCGCCAAAGGCGCGCAGGAACGCCTTGCGCTTCTGCTCGTCGGTGCCCTGCACGGCCGCCGGGTCCTGGATGCCCCAGTGCGCGCTGATCGGCTGGCCCGGCCAGATCGGGCAGACCTCGCCGGCGGCGTTGTCGCAAACGGTGAACACGAAGTCGAGCGCCGGCGCGCCGGGCCGCGCGAATTGGTCCCAGCTCTTGGAGCGCAGGCCCGCCGTGTCGATGCGGTTCTTCTGCAGCAGCTCCAGGGCAAGAGGATTGACCTTGCCACCGGGGTGGCTGCCAGCGCTAAAGGCGACGAAGCGGCCATTGGCTGCGGCGTTGAGGTAGGCCTCAGCCAGGATCGAGCGGGCCGAGTTTCCGGTGCAGAGAAAAAGGACGTTGAATGGTGCGCTAGACATGCGAATGAGGCTGCGGAAACCGGCGCAAATGATCCATCATCCGCACGTCACCGACAAGTTACAGGTTTGTTGCAGACTAGTAGGTCTGGCGCGCCTGTGCCCGTGTCGCTAAAGGACCAACGTTGCGCCGGCCCCGACTCAAGCAGTCAACCACTGCCGGACCTCGGCCTGAGTCGGGATGCGGCCGCTACTGACCAGCTTCTCATTGATGACCAGCCCAGGCGTGGCAAGCAGGTCGAAAGCCATGATGGCTTTCATGTCGGTGACCTTGACGAACTCGGCCTCCAAACCGGCGCTGGCGGCGGCTGCTCGCGCCACGGCTTCGAGCTTCTTGCAGTTGGCGCAGCCGGAACCCAAGAATCTTGACGGTCAACATGGTGGACTACTCCTATGCGTGATCAGGAGGGTTGAATCGCATTGACCTGGCGGTGATGGAGCCAAGCCAGGGCACCTGCGAGCACGGCAATGAAGGTGGCCATGCCCAAAGCCAACCAACCAAGGCCCACGCCATCCACCCAGGCACCATACAGCAGGCCCGCGGTAATGCTGAAGATCGCCACCCAGCCCACGTACGCAAAGGTCTTGGGCCGGCCGATGACCGCCGCAATCATCAAAATACTTTGCAGGCTCAACTCCGGGTCGGCCATCAGGTAAGCCAGTAGCGGCCCGCGGTGCATGCCCAGATCCAGGAACATCCGAGCCACCGGCACTTCCACCAGGGTGGGGAAATACATGAACACGCCAAAGGCCACGCCCACGGTATTGGCCAGCAGGCTGTTGCGGCCAGCCAAGGCCTGAATCCACTCGGGCTGGATCAACTGGCGGATAACGCCGACGGCAAATACGCCCACGACCAGCAACGGAAATATCTGCTTCACAAACCGCCAGGACTCCCACAGCCAGGCCTGCCAATTCTCAGGATTCAGGCGCCGGGCATAGCGAGTCACTGCCCACAGCGCCAGGCCGATCGCGAACACGCGGCCAGTGAAGGCGACCTCCAGGCCACCAGCGTGCGGGGTGAACCGAAGTGCGGCCACCAGCAACGTGGTAGCTGCCAGGCCCAAGGCAATCCAGGTCCAGCGGTTGGGGCCTTCGACAATGTTCTCCATGCCCTTGTATGCGGTCAAGCCGATCAGCACGAGCAAAGCGACCAGCAGCGAACCCTGCACACTCACGCCTTCCTCGCCTTTGGCGACGTCGAAAGGCACCCAGTGAAATAGCGTGGCTTGCCATGCCTCGGCCCATGTCAGCGGCAAATTGGCAACGGTCACAGTTGCGGTCAGCGGCCAAAGCTTCAGGGTGCCAGCGATCAGCAGAGCGACCAGCGACAGCAGGACGCCGATGGCGGCGGCGCCGATGCTCGCCTTGTCGGCAAACAGTGCATCGGTCTGCGCATCGTGGCTGGCATCGTCGCGCCAGAACAGCAGGGCCATCAGCAGGCCGATGCCGATGCCGAACAAGAGGCACAGCACAAAGCGCGCGATGGCGAAATCCGCTCCCAGGATGCTGCCGGTGTAGGCCAGCGCCATGATGTTGCCCGCTGGCGCGAAGAACAGAAACGTCATGGCTGGTCCGATGCCGGCGCCCTTGCGATAGATGCCTGCGAAGAGCGGCACGATCGTGCAGGAGCAGACCGCCAGCAGCGAGCCTGCAGCGGCAGCAGCCGGATACGAGACATGACGTGGTGTGGTGCGTCCGAGCCAGCGCGTGATGCTGGCCTTCGGAATGAGTGCCGCCATGGCGCCCGCGATGAAAAACGCCGGTAGCAGGCAAAGAAGCACATGGGCAGCCAAGTACGCGGCTAGGTTGCCGGCGCCACCATTCAACAATTGCAGGACAAAGCTCATGGACAGCCGAATCGAAGGGCCTGTACTAGGTTAATCTGCTCTTAGCCTCGACATACGTACTCTATGGCCCACTCCCATCCGCCGGTTGCGCCAGATCAAGTGCACGCCGATACGGCCCTCTGGGGTGCGGCGGCGCTCACGTTCGCGTTCGCCGTGCTGGAAGCCCTGGGCGGCTGGTGGACCGGCTCGCTCGCGCTTGTTTCCGATGCCGGCCACATGTTGACCGACGCCGCTGCGCTCCTGCTGGGCGCGCTCGCCGGATGGCTGGCCAGGCGCCCGCCTTCGCTACTCCACTCCTACGGCTTCGGCCGCGCCGAGATCTTCGCCGCCGTTATCAACGCGAGCACCATGCTCGTCATTGTCGCGGCAATCGCCTACGAGGCTTTCGTCAGGCTCGGGCAGGCCCGCGAGATCCAGGGCGGGATGGCGGCCGCGATCGCGCTGACCGGCCTGGTGCTCAATCTCGGCATCATGAAGTGGCTGGCGCCGCACAAACACGACATGAACGCCCGAGCCGCCGCCCTTCATGTGCTGGGCGATACGCTCGGCTCGATCGGCGCGCTGGTGTCCGGCATCGTCATCGTGCTCACCGGTTGGACGCCGATCGACGCCATTGCCTCGCTGGCAATCTGCTTGCTGATCGTGCTTTCCAGCCTGCGCCTGCTCCGCGAAGGCGTGCATGCGCTCATGGAAGGTGTGCCCTTGCGGTTGTCGGTGGAAACCATCGGCTTGGAGATGGCCAAACACGAAGCGGTCGTGTCCGTGCACGACCTGCATATCTGGACGCTATCTGGAAGCCGGATTGCGCTCTCGGCGCATGTGATCGTACGTGACCTCTCGCGCTGGGACCGGACGCTTTACCAATTGCAGGACCTCCTGCGCAAGCGCTTCGGCATCGAGCACGTCACGCTGCAACCGGAGCCTCCTGGTGCGCCTGCGGTACGGGTTCCGGTTCCCGAGCCGCGACGGAGGAAGGGGTAGTCAACACCGGCGCGAAGCCTCCTCCCGCGGTGCGCATGTTGGTGGTCTGTCCTTGATAGAGGCGCGCGGCGAGCAATTGCACGTTCCCTTCATAAACATAGTTGCGCACGTCCACTTTGAGGGTCGTTTCCGGCCCGATCTTGCGTTCGCTGGGAAGCACGAGCTCCTGAGCGACATAGGCCCCGGCGAGGATTTCGCCCCAGACGCGGCGCGTAATCTTGTCGCCGCGGTAGGCGGCGCGGCTGCCGTGGCCCGCCGCCGGCTTGAAGAACAGCTTGCGCCGCTCGGCCCACAGACGCTCGCCATCCGACGCGGCAACGATCTGCGTGCGCGGAATGCCCCGCTGCAACTCGGCAATCACCGACTCGCGCACGCCCCAGGAACGCAGCCGATCGGCGTCGGTGAGCAGGCTCAGGTTGCGCTTGTCCGCGTACAGCGCATGCGCGCGCGGATGCGGCGTGACCACCGCAGCGTCCGCGAGATAGGCAGCGCGCAGCGGCGCATTCTGCGTTGCCTGGAACGCGAAATCTGTCAGCCGGTTGTAAACGAGATCCAGCGGTCCCTGCACATCGCGCAGGGCGCTGTTCGCGAAGGACAATTCCTCCGGCCCACGCACCTCCGCCTCGATGCCGAAACGGCGGAACAGCTGCGCGAAGAGCAGGAACTCGGGGTACATGAACTGCGTCTCGGGCGCCTCGTCCACGATGGCGACACGCTTCGGCAGCCCTGCGCGGCCGCTGCGCCGCCACTCCGCGGCAAACATGTCGAACAGCGTGCGCTCCAGGTCCTCCGTGGGCACCGGCCCGCTCACCAGGGCTTCGATCTCCTTGCAGCATGCGCGCTGCGCGCGCGCCAGGATTGCGTTGAGCAGCGCACCGCCCGCGTTGGTGTTGATCTCGATGAGGCGCGGCCCGTCGGCGCCGACGTGGAAGTCGTAGCCGATGAAGGCTCCCAACGCGCCGGGATCATGGCGCGCGATGCCGGGCGCCCAGGCCAGTGCGGCTTCATGGTAGGCGGGAAGCGCCACCACCTCCTCGACGGCCCGGATGATGCCTGCCATCTCATCCACGTGCCGGCGCGACACGAATACCGGCAGCGTAGCGAATAAGTTCGGGCAACGCTCCTCGATCATCCCGTGCAACCCGTGCGCTGCCGGGTCCGCCTCGAGCGCGCCCCGCAGCGCGTCCTTGTCGAGGCTGACGCAGAAACAATCGCTATTCAGCGTTTCGATCACGCTGCGCCCCGCTCATACCAGCCCTGCGACCGGTTGACGACGTGCACTACCGAGAGCATGACCGGCACCTCGACCAGCACCCCAACCACCGTGGCCAGCGCGGCGCCGGAATCGAAGCCGAACAAGGTGATCGCCGCGGCCACCGCCAACTCGAAGAAGTTGCTCGCACCGATCAGCGCCGACGGGCCCGCCACGCGGTGCGCGACGCCCAGCCGACGGTTGAGCCAATAGGCGAGCGCCGAGTTGAAATACACCTGGATCACGATCGGCACCGCCAGCATGGCGATGATCAGCGGCTGCGCGAGGATCTGCCGACCCTGGAACGCGAACAGCAGCACGATGGTCGCGAGCAGCGCGGCTGTCGAATATGGCTGGATGCGCGCGAGAGTTGCCTGCAGCCGCGCCTCGCCGCCCTTGAGCAGCATCGCGCGCCATGCTTGCGCAATGGCAACCGGCAAGACGATGTAGAGGAGCACCGACGTGAATAGCGTTTCCCAAGGCACCACGATCGCCGACAGCCCGAGCAGCAGCGCAACGATCGGCGCGAAGGCGACGATCATGATTGCGTCGTTCAACGCCACCTGGCTCAACGTGAAGTACGGGTCGCCCTGCGTCAGGCGGCTCCAGACGAACACCATGGCGGTACAAGGCGCCGCGGCGAGCAGAATCAGGCCCGCGACATAGCCATCCAGCTGCTCCGCCGGCAGGTAAGGCGCGAATACTTGTCGCAGGAAGAACCAGCCTAGCAGGGCCATCGAGAACGGCTTCACCAGCCAGTTGATGCTCAGCGTTACGCCGATGCCGCGCCAATGCTCCCGCACTTGCCCCATCGCCGCGAAGTCGATACGCAGCAGCATCGGGATGATCATCACCCAGATGAGCAGGCCGACCGGGAGGTTGACTTGCGCCACCTCCATGCGCCCGAGCGCCTCGAAGGGCGCCGGCAGCCACTGCCCCAGGGCGATTCCGGCGACGATGCACAGGAACACCCAGAGCGTCAGCCAGCGCTCGAACAGGCTCATTCACGCCCCCGCGGGCGCGCAGCAGGCCGACTTGGCTTGGCGCACCTCGACGCGCGTGTCCTCGCCGTAGCGCGGCGCGCCCTCGAGTGTGTGGAACGATTCCCACGCGATGCCCTGCGGGTCGATGGTCCAGTGCTTGTCGCTCTTCGCGTAGCAGCAGGTGGCGTTCTTCTGGTCCATGATGGACACGTCCGCCTGCGCCAGCTGCAAGCGCAGCCCCTCGAGCTCCGCCGCGTTCTCCGCCTGGATGCCGAGATGGTCGACGCCCGTCTTCGCGCCGCGCTGCGAGATGGCGAAATTGATGCGCGGGTCATCCAGCTGCCACTTGGCGTAGTCGGAGCGCCTCACGGTCGGCTCGGCGTCGAACATCGCCTTGTAGAAGCGGATGCTCTTTTCGAGGTCATGCACGGCGACGTGCACGTGGAAGCGCTTCATGGCTCTCTCCTTTCGGGCTGGTGGGTTGGCATGACGCCGGTGCGCACGCAGCCCCGCTGCAGCAGTTCTCGGTGAGGAAGGCGACCAGCGCGTTCATGTTTTCGAAATTGGCGGCGTAGATGACGAAGCGGCCTTCCTGCCGGCTCTGCGCCAGTCCGGCGCGCGTGAGGCCCGCGAGGTGGAACGACAGCGTCGCGGGCGGCAACTCGAGTGCTTCCGCGATCTGCCCTGCTGCCCTGCCCGTCGGCGCCCGCCTGCACCAACAGCCGAAAGATGGCGAGGCGCGTGTCCTGTGCCAGCGCCCCCAGCGATTCGACGGCCTGCTTCGTTTCCATATTTCCAATATTATGGAAATGAAGCACAAATGGCAAGCCGGCCTAGCCCGCCGCCGCGCGCCTCACGGCAGCGGCGATGGAATTCGCTGCCTGCTCAACGAGTTGTTTCGGCTCGCCCTCCACCATCACGCGCAGGAGGGGCTCGGTCCCGGAGGGCCGCAGCAGCACTCGCCCCCTGCCGCTGAGCGATTTCTCGGCCTCCGCCTGTGCCGCGGCGATGGCCCGGTCCTTCTGCCACTCGAAGCCCTTCGGCACCTGCACGTTCACCAGCACCTGCGGATACATGACGAGGTCGGCGGTGATCTGCGCGAGCGTCTTCCCCGTCTGCGCGCAGCGCGCCCAGCACCTGCAGCGCGGAGACGATGCCGTCGCCCGTGGTGTGCTTGTCCAGGCACAGCAGGTGCCCGGAGTTCTCGCCGCCGAGCAGCCAGCCCTTCTCGCGCAGCAGTTCCAGCACGTAGCGGTCGCCCACCTTCGCGCGCGCGAAGGCAACGCCCAGCTTCGCGAACGCCTGCTCGAGCGCGAAATTGGTCATCAGCGTGCCGGCCACGCCCGCCACCCTTTCCCTGGCCGAGCGATGCTTGACGATCGCGTAGAGCAGCTGGTCGCCGTCGTAGAGCGTGCCCTGCGGCGTCCGCCATCAGCAGCCGGTCGCCGTCGCCGTCGAGCGCGATGCCGAAATCGGCCTTTTGCAGGCGCACCGCGGCCTCGAGCTGCTGCGGGCTGCTCGCGCCGAACATGTCGTTGATGTTGAAGCCGTCGGGCGACACGCCGATCGGCACCACCTCCGCGCCGAGCTCGTGGAACACGTGCGGCGCGACGTTGTAGGCGGCGCCGTGCGCGCAGTCCACCACGATGCGCAGGCCGCGCAGGTCGAGGTCGGCCGGGAAGCTGGACTTGCAGAACTCGATATAGCGGCCGGCGGCGTCATCCATGCGCCGCGCCTTGCCGAGCTGCGCCGATTCGTTGCAGCCGATCGGCGCCTCGAGCGCGCGCTCGATGTCGGACTCCACCGCGTCGGGCAGCTTGTAGCCGTCGCCGGAGAAGAACTTGATGCCGTTGTCGGCATAGGGATTGTGCGAGGCGCTGATCACCACGCCCGCCGACAGCCGCAGCGCGCGCGCGAGATAGGCCACGCCCGGCGTCGGCAGCGGACCGCACAGCAGCACGTCCACGCCTGCGGCGGAGAAGCCCGCCTCCAGCGCCGCCTCGATCATGTAGCCCGAGATGCGCGTGTCCTTGCCGATCAGCACGGCCGGATGGCTCGCCTTGCCGGCCAGGACCTTGCCCGCGGCATAGCCCAGCCGCAGCACGAGGTCCGGCGTCATCGGGCTCTGCCCTACCGTGCCGCGCACGCCGTCGGTGCCGAAGTACTTGCGATTCATGCCTTGCTCCAAGCCTCCCAGACCAGGACGACGTCCCGGGTCTCCTTCACGTCATGCACCCGCAGTATTCTCGCGCCGCCGAGGAGCGCGAGCAAAGCCGCGGCCAGGCTGCCTGCCAGGCGCTCGCCCGCATCGCGCCCGGTGATGCGCCCCGAGCGAGGACTTGCGCGACCAGCCGGCAAGCAGCGGCACCCCGAGCGAGGATAGCTCGGGCAGGTGCCGGAGCAGCGTGAGATTGTGTTCGACCGTCTTGCCGAAGCCGAAGCCGGGATCGACCACGATGCGGTCGCGCGCGATGCCCGCCGCCTCGCAATCGGCGATGCGTCCAGCCAGGTAGTCGCGCACCTCGGCGACCACGTCCGCGTAGCGCGGGCCTTCCTGCATCGTCGCCGGATCACCCTTCTTGTGCATGAGGCAAACCGCGCAGTCGCTCTGCGCGACCACGTCCAGCGCGCCGGGCGCGGCGAGCGCTTCGATGTCGTTGATCATGGCGGCGCCGGCGGCAAGGGCCTCGCGCATGACCGTTGGCGTGGCGCGTGTCCACCGACACCGGGAAATCGCGCAGCGCCGTCACCACCGGCAGGATGCGCGCCAGCTCTTCGGCTTCGCAGACGGGCGCCGCGCCCGGGCCGCGTGGACTCGCCGCCCACGTCCACCAGGTCCACGCCTTCGTCGATCAGTCGGCGCGCATGCGCGATGGCGGCGTTGGCATCGAGGAACCGCCCGCCGTCGGAAAAGGAATCGGGCGTGACGTTGACCACGCCCATCACGAGCGGCCGCTCGAGCGCCAGGGCGAACCTGCCGCAGCGAAGGCTCACCAAGCCCTTTCTGCAGTAGGGCGTTGCTGCGCAGGTCTTGTCTGCGCTGCAACGCGTCGTGGTTCTTTATGCGGCGGGCGTCGTCGCCGCAGCGCCGGTGGCGCCGTCGTTGGCTGCGCCGCCGCCGGCAGTCTTGGCCGGGGTGGAACTGGGCTTGGGCGGCCGCGGCGGCTTGCCCGCCATGATGTCGTTGAGCTGCTCGGCGTCGAGCGTTTCCCACTCGAGCAGCGCCTTGGCCATCGCCTCGACCTTGTCGCGGTTGCTCTTCCAGCAGCGTGCGCGCGAGCTTGTACTGCGTGTCGATGATGCGGCGCACTTCCTGGTCCACCTTCTGCAGCGTGGCTTCCGACACGCTCTTGTGCGTGGTGATCGAGCGGCCGAGGAACACTTCGCCCTCGTTCTCGCCGTACACCATGGTGCCGAGCTCGTCCGACATGCCCCAATGCGTGACCATGCGGCGCGCGATCTCGGTGGCGCGCTCGAAGTCGTTCGAGGCGCCGGTGGTCATCTGGTGCATGAACAGTTCCTCGGCGATGCGTCCGCCGAACAGCACCGTGATGGTGTTGAGCAGCCGATCGCGGTCCTGGCTGTAGCGGTCTTCGGTGGGCAGCTGCATGGTCACGCCGAGCGCGCGCCCGCGCGGGATGATGGTCACCTTGTGCACCGGGTCGGTCTTGGGCAGCAGCTTCGCCACCACCGTGTGGCCCGACTCGTGGTACGCGGTGTTCCTGCGCTCCTCTTCCGGCATGACCATCGAGCGCCGCTCGGCGCCCATCATGATCTTGTCCTTGGCGCGCTCGAAGTCCTCCATGTCGACCAGGCGCTTGTTGCCGCGCGCGGCGAACAGCGCCGCCTCGTTCACCAGGTTGGCGAGGTCCGCGCCGGAGAAGCCGGGCGTGCCGCGCGCGATGATGTCGGCCTTCACGTCGGGCGCGAGCGGGACCTTCCGCATGTGGACCTTGAGGATCTCCTCGCGACCCCGGATGTCCGGCAGCGGCACCACCACCTGCCGGTCGAAGCGGCCCGGGCGCAGCAGCGCCGGGTCGAGCACGTCGGGGCGGTTGGTGGCGGCGATCACGATCACGCCCACGGTGGCTTCGAAGCCGTCCATCTCGACGAGCAGCTGGTTCAGCGTCTGCTCGCGCTCGTCGTTGCCGCCGCCCAGGCCCGCGCCGCGCTGGCGGCCGACCGCGTCGATCTCGTCGATGAACACGATGCAGGGGGCGTGCTTCTTCGCCTGCTCGAACATGTCGCGCACGCGCGCCGCGCCCACGCCGACGAACATCTCGACGAAGTCGGAGCCCGAGATCGAGAAGAACGGCACCTTGGCTTCGCCGGCGATGGCGCGCGCGAGCAGCGTCTTGCCGGTGCCGGGATTGCCGACCATCAGCACGCCGCGCGGGATGCGGCCGCCGAGCTTCTGGAACTTGGAGGGGTCGCGCAGGAAGTCCACCAGTTCGGAGACTTCCTCCTTGGCTTCCTCGCAGCCGGCCACGTCGGCGAAGGTCACGGTGTTGGTGGACTCGTCCAGCATCTTGGCCTTGGACTTGCCGAAACTGAACGCACCGCCGCGGCCGCCGCCCTGCATCTGGCGCATGAAGAAGATCCATACGCCGATCAGCAGCAGCATCGGGAACCACGAGACGAAGATGTTCATCAGCAGGGACGGCTCTTCTTCCGGCTTCGCCTCCACCTTGACGTTGTACTTGAGCAGGTCCGACACCAGCCAGATGTCGCCGGGCGAGTAGCTGGTGACGCGCTTGCCTTCGACGGTCGTCGCCTTGAGCTGGCGGCCCTTCGATGGTGACCTTGGCGATGCGGCCCGCCTTCACTTCGTCCAGGAACTGCGAGTACTCCAGCGGCGCCTGCGCCGACTGGCGGGTGTTGAACTGGTTGAACACGGTCATCAGCACGAGCCCGATCACGAGCCAGATGACCAGGTTTTTAAGCATGTTGTTCAAGGACTTGCTCCTCTTTGAGCGGCGCCGCCAAGAACCCAGTTTACGCCGTTTTGGATAGATTGCGGCGCAGCGGCCAGGTTCAATGCTTTTTCAGGCCTCGGGCCAGTAAATAGTTTTCGCGCGATTCCCCCCGCGAGGCCGAGGGCTTTCTCGCTTCGACTGTTTGAAACACATCCCTCAGTGCTTTCAGCACCTCGTCGAAGGCGCTGCCGTGGAAGACCTTCAGCAGGAACGCGCCGTCGGGCTTCAGCGACTTCCTGCACAGCGCGATGGCCTCTGCCGTCAGTTCCGCGGCGCGCGCCTGGTCTACCAGCGGCACGCCGGTCACGTTGGGCATCATGTCCGAGAGCACCAGGTCGGCTTTGCCGCCGAGCGCGCCTTCGAGGTCCGCGTCCCGGAAATCGCCCCTGAAGATCGTGACGCCCGGGATCGGCTTCGTCTCCAGGAGGTCGACCGCAACCACCTTCCCTCCTGGCTTCACCTTTTCCGCGGCCAATTGCGACCAGCCGCCCGGTGAGGCTCCGAGGTCGAGAACCCTCATGCCGGGCCGGAGCAGCTTGTCCTTGTTGTCGATCTCGATCAGCTTGTAGGCGGCGCGAGAGCGGTAGCCCGCCACTTTCGCCTTGCGCACGAAGGCATCGGTGACATGGCGGCGGAGCCAGGCTTTGCTGGACTTGGCCATCCGCGAATTATCCCCGGTTCCTCCGGGCGGCACCGCACATGCGAGCGCGGCGGCCGCATTCTCAGCCGCCCTATTCAACGGCCCGGTCTCCAGCGGCTGCAACCTAGCACTGAGCGTCAATTGCGCGTTCTAGGCACCAAGCAGGGCGGATCCTGCCGAGGCCCGGGAGCGATCGCGGGCCTTTTCGTTCGGCTGGGCTAATATGCCGCGCTCATGGAATCCTCGCTCCCCGCTGCCGAGCTCAAGTCGCTCAAAGCCCGTGCCCACACCCTCCACCCGATCCTGCAGATCGGCGAGAAGGGTCTCACCGACGCGGTCATCGCCGAGATCGACCGGGCGCTTGCGCACCACGAGCTGATCAAGGTGCGCGCCGCACCGCTGAATCGCGACGCGCGCGAGGTGGCGCTCGCCAGCATCTGCGAGCGCACCGGCGCGCACGCGATCCAGCACATCGGCAAGATGCTGGTGATCTACCGCCCGAAGCCGCCGCAGGAGCCCGCGGCGGAGAAGCCTACTCGTAGCGCACGTCCAGGATCTCGTACTTCTTCACCCCGCCGGGCGTCACCACGTCCACCTCGTCGCCGGACTCCTTCCCGATCAACGCCCTTGCGATCGGCGAGGAAATCGAGATCCTCCCGGCCTTGATGTCGGCTTCGTCCTCGCCGACGATCTGATAGGTGATGGCCTTGCCGCCCTTCTCCTCGAGATCGACGGTGGCGCCAAAGACGCAGCGCCCATCCGCATCCAGCAGCTTGGGATCGATGACCTGGGCGTTGCCCAGCTTCGCCTCGATCTCCGAAATCCGCCCCTCGATGAAGCCCTGCTGATTGCGCGCCGCGTCGTACTCGGCGTTCTCGGACAGGTCGCCGTGCGCCCGGCCTCGGCGATCGCCTGGGAATTCGCGGGCCGTTCGATGGTCTTCAGCCGGTGCAGCTCTGCGCGCAGCAGCTCCGCGCCACGCAAGGTCATGGGAGTCTTGGCCATTAGTGTGAGATTACCCCTCGGGTGGGAGCGGGAATGCCGAGTTTCGCATGCAAGTCCTGCAGCCGGTACGGCTCGAGCTGCGCCATGTGCTGCATGCCGGCGCAAGCCGCCTTGGCCCCGGCGATGGTCGTGTAATAGGTGACGCGGGCGGCCAGCGCCGTGACGCGGATGGCCCGGGAATCCGAAATGGCGGTCCGGGTGTCCTCCACCGTGTTGGCGATGAAGCTCACTTCGCCGTTCTTGATCATGTCCACGATGTGCGGCCGTCCCTCGGTCACCTTGTTGACCGGCGTCACCGCCACGCCGTGCTCGGCCAGCACCGCCGCCGTGCCGCGCGTGGCGAGGATGGTGAAGCCCAGGCCCGCCAGGTCGCGCGCGACGGCTGCCGCCGCCAGCTTGTCGCCGTCGCGCACGCTGATGAAGGCGCGCCCGCCCTTGGGCAGCTTCACCCCCGCCGCCAGCTGCGACTTCACGAACGCCTCGCCGAAAGTCTCGCCTACGCCCATGACCTCGCCGGTGGACTTCATCTCCGGCCCGAGGATGGTGTCCACGCCGGGGAACTTGGCGAACGGGAACACCGCCTCCTTGACCGAGAAGTACGGCGGCGTGATGTCGCCGTGCACCTTCTGCGCGGCAAGGGACTTGCCGGCCATGCACAGCGCCGCGATCTTGGCGAGCGGACGGCCGGTGGCCTTGGACACATACGGCACGGTGCGCGAGGCGCGCGGATTCACTTCGAGCACGTAGACGGTGGTTCCCTGGATGGCGAACTGCACGTTCATCAGCCCGCACACCTTCAGCGCGCGCGCCATCACCTCGGTCTGCCGGCGCAACTCCTGCACCAGCTCCGCCGAGAGCGAATGCGGCGGCAGGCAGCAGGCGGAGTCGCCCGAGTGCACGCCGGCCTGCTCGACGTGCTCCATGATGCCGCCGATCAGCACTTCCGTGCCGTCCGCGATGCAATCCACGTCCACCTCGATGGCGTCCGACAGGTAGCGGTCGAGCAGCACGGGCGAATCGTTCGAGACCTTCACCGCGTTCTTCATGTAGCGCTCGAGATCCGCCTGGTGGTGCACGATCTCCATCGCGCGGCCGCCGAGCACGTAGCTCGGCCGCACCACCACCGGGTAGCCGATCGCCTCGGCGTGCTTGACCGCCTCCGGCGCCGAGCGCGCGGTGCGGTTGGGCGGCTGACGGAGCTTGAGCTTGTGCAGCAGCTGCTGGAAGCGCTCGCGGTCCTCCGCCACGTCGATGGAATCCGCGCTGGTGCCGATGATCGGCACGCCCGCGGCGGCGAGGTCGCGCGCGAGCTTGAGCGGGGTCTGCCCGCCGTACTGCACGATCACGCCCCAGGGCTTCTCCTTGTCCACGATCTCGAGCACGTCCTCCAGCGTGAGCGGCTCGAAGTACAGGCGGTCGGAGGTGTCGTAGTCGGTCGAGACGGTCTCCGGGTTGCAGTTGACCATGATGGTCTCGAAGCCGTCCTCGCGCAGCGCGAGCGCCGCGTGCACGCAGCAGTAGTCGAACTCGATGCCCTGCCCGATGCGGTTCGGGCCGCCGCCGAGCACCATGATCTTCCTGCGCTCGCTCGGCTCGGCCTCGCACTCTTCCTCGTAGGTGGAGTAGAGGTACGCGGTCTTCGTCGCGAAC
The DNA here is from genome assembly GCA_963719995.1 of uncultured beta proteobacterium. Lineage (GTDB taxonomy): Bacteria > Pseudomonadota > Gammaproteobacteria > Burkholderiales > SG8-39 > JAABQT01. The sequence continues at coordinate 603,795 of CAVRDW010000001.1, forward strand.
TCGGCGGCGCAGGTGTCCACGCGCTTGAATACCGGGCGGATGCCGAGCTTGTGGCGCTTTTCGCGCACCGCGTTCTCACCCGTGTTGAACAGGTACGCCAGGCGCCGGTCGGAGAAGCCCTTCCTCTTGAGCAGGCGCAGGGTATCCGCGTCGATGTCGGCGAGCTTCTGGTCATCGAGGCGCATCTCCAGGTCGACGATCTCCTTGATCTGCGCGAGGAACCAGGGATCGATGTGCGTGAGGCGGTACACCTCGTCCAGCGTGAAGCCGTTCTCGAAGGCGTCGCCGACGTACCAGATGCGCTCCGGGCCCGGCTCGCCGAGCTCGCGCTCGATGCGTCTCGCGGTCGGTGGTGCGCTGGTTGAGGCCGTCCACGCCGACTTCCAGCCCGCGCAGCGCCTTCTGGAAGGACTCCTGGAAGGTGCGGCCGATGGCCATCACCTCGCCCACCGACTTCATCTGCGTGGTGAGGCGGTCGTTGGCCTGCGGGAACTTCTCGAAGGCGAAGCGCGGCACCTTGGTGACCACGTAGTCGATGGTCGGCTCGAAGGAGGCCGGCGTCGCGCCGCCCGTGATCTCGTTCTTCAGCTCGTCCAGCGTGTAGCCCACGGCGAGCTTGGCCGCGACCTTGGCGATCGGGAAGCCGGTGGCCTTGGAGGCCAGCGCCGAGGAGCGGCGACACGCGCGGGTTCATCTCGATGACGAGCATGCGCCCGTCCTTCGGGTTGATGGCGAACTGCACGTTCGAGCCGCCGGTGTCCACGCCGATCTCGCGCAGCACCGCGATCGAGGCGTCGCGCATGATCTGGTATTCCTTGTCGGTGAGCGTCTGCGCCGGCGCCACGGTGATCGAGTCGCCGGTGTGCACGCCCATCGGGTCGAGGTTCTCGATCGAGCAGACGATGATGCAGTTGTCCTTGCGGTCGCGCACCACCTCCATCTCGAACTCTTTCCAGCCGATCACCGACTCCTCGATCAGCAGCTCGTTGGTGGGCGAGGCCTCCAGGCCGCGCTCGCAGATGGCGACGAACTCCTCGCGGTTGTAGGCGATGCCGCCGCCGGTGCCGCCCAGGGTGAACGAGGGCCGGATCACCACCGGAAAGCCGAGGCTCGCCTGCACCTGCAGCGCCTCCTCCATCGAGTGCGCGAGCGACGAGCTTCGCCGAGGCGAGGCCGATCCGGGTCATCGCCTTCTTGAACTTCTCGCGGTCCTCGGCCTTGTCGATCGCCTCGCGCGAGGCGCCGATCATCTCGACGCCGAACTTCTCCAGCACGCCCTCGCGCGCGAGGTCGAGCGCGCAGTTGAGCGCGGTCTGCCCGCCCATGGTGGGCAGCAGCGCGTCGGGGCGCTCCTTCTCGATGATGCGCGCCACCGTCTGCCAGGTGATCGGCTCGATGTAGGTGGCGTCCGCCATCTCCGGGTCGGTCATGATGGTGGCCGGGTTGGAGTTCACCAGCACCACGCGGTAGCCCTCGTCGCGCAGCGCCTTGCAGGCCTGCGCGCCCGAATAGTCGAACTCGCAGGCCTGGCCGATGACGATCGGCCCGGCGCCGATGATCAGGATCCTCTGGATGTCGGTGCGTTTCGGCATGCGCGGCTCTACTTGCGGCCTTCAATCATCAGCTTGGCGAAGCGGTCGAACAGATAGCCGATGTCGTGCGGTCCCGGGCTCGCCTCGGGGTGGCCCTGGAAGCAGAACGCCGGCCGGTCGGTGCGCGCCAGGCCCTGCAGCGAGCCGTCGAACAGCGACACGTGCGTGGGCTTGAGCGTGGCGGGGAGCGTCGTCGCGTCCACGGCGAAGCCGTGGTTCTGGCTGGTGATCACCACCTGCCCGGTGTCGAGGTCCTGCACCGGGATGGTTGGCGCCGTGGTGGCCGAACTTCATCTTCACCGTCTTCGCGCCCGAGGCGAGGCCCATCAGCTGGTGGCCGAGGCAGATGCCGAAGACGGGCACGCGCGTGGCGTCGAGGATCTCGCCGATCGACTCGATGGCGTAGTCGCAGGGCTCGGGGTCGCCCGGTCCGTTGGACAGGAACACGCCGTCGGGCTGCATGCGCAGCACTTCGCGCGCGGGCGTCTGCGCGGGCACCACCGTGACGCGCGCGCCGCGCTCGGCGAGCAGCCGCAGGATGTTGCGCTTGATGCCGTAGTCGTAGGCCACGACGTGGAAGGGCGCATCGCCGACGTGGCGGTAGCCCTTGCCGAGCTCCCACTTGCCGTCGCGCCACTCGTAGGGCTTGGCGGTGGTCACCACCTTGGCGAGGTCCATGCCGGCGAGCCCCGGGAACGCGCGCGCCGCGGCGAGCGCCTTGTCCAGGTCGACGTTACCCGCCATCAGGCAGCCGTTCTGCGCGCCCTTCTCGCGCAGGAGGCGCGTGAGCTTGCGGGTGTCGATGTCGGCGATCGCCACCACGTTCTTTTCCAGGAGGTACTGCGGCAAGCTCTGCTGCGCGCGCCAGCTGGACACCTGCGCCGGCACGTCGCGCACCACCAGTCCAGCGGCGTAGACGCGGCCGGACTCTTCGTCCTCGGCATTGACCCCGGTGTTGCCGATATGCGGGTAGGTCAGCGTGACGATCTGCCCGCAGTAGGACGGGTCGGTGAGGATCTCCTGGTAGCCGGTCATGGCGGTGTTGAACACCACCTCGCCAGCCGAGATGCCCGGGGCGCCCACGCTGCGGCCCCGAAACACCGACCCGTCAGCGAGGACGAGTACGGCGGATTCGAGCGCAGGCAACGTCAAACTCCCGGTTTAGATGTGAAAAAGCGGAAGAGGCTCGCGCCCCTCCCGCTCATTTGAGCGACGAATTATACCGCGCCGGCTACTTCAGGCCAAGCACGTCGAACATGTCGTACAGGCCCGGCCCTTGGCCCGCGAGCCATTTTGCCGCGCGTAATGCCCCCGAGGCGTAGGTCGTGCGGCTCTGCGAGCGCACCGTGACTTCAACCCGCTCGCCAGGGCCGGCGAAAAGCACCGTGTGCTCGCCCACAATGTCGCCGCCGCGGATGGCGTGGAAACCGATCGCCCTGGCGGGCCGCTCGCCGGTATCGCCGTGGCGGCCGTGCATCGCCACCTTGCCCAGGTCGCGCCCCAGCGCCTGCGCCACCAGCTCCCCGAGCTTGAGGGCGGTGCCCGAGGGCGCGTCCACCTTGTGCCGGTGGTGCGCCTCCACGATTTCCACGTCGTAGGCGTCGCCCAGCGCCCGGGCCGCGGTCTGCGCCAGGCGGAACACGACGTTCACGCCGATCGCGAAGTTGGGCGAGAGCACGATGGGGATGCGCCGGGCCGCCTCGGCAATGCGCGCGCTCTGCGCCTCGCCGAAGCCGGTGGTGCCGATCACCATGCGACGGTTCAGCTTGAGGCAGGCCTCGAGGTGCGCGAGCGTGCCCTCGGGCCGCGTGAAGTCGACGAGCACGTCCACGGCCGCCAGCGCGGCGAGATCGGCGGTGATGCGCAGCGCCCCCGCCGCCTGGCCGATCGCTGCGGCGCCCGGCGCTTCGAGCGCCGCGGCCAGCGTCAGCTCCGGGTCGGCCAGCACGCCTTCGATCAGCGTGCGGCCCATGCGCCCGCCCGCCCCCGCGATCGCCACCTTCATTGCACCCCCTTCAAGTCCGCCGGCGCGGCGACGATGTCACCGCCGAGCCGCGCCAGCCGCCCGTCCTCGAAGAATACCGAGAGATGCCGCTGCACGCGCGGCTGCCCGCGCCGGTCGAGCATGTACACGTAGTCCCAGCGGTCCACATGGAAGATGTCGACCAGCAGCGGCGTGCCGAGGGCCGCGCGCACCTGCTCCCGGGTCATGCCGAGCTTCAGCTGCGACACCATCTCCTGCGAGACGAAGTTGCCCTGCTGGACGTCGATGCGAAAGGGCTGCATGAACTCGGGCAGCAGCGAGCACGCGCCGAGCAGCAGCGCCGCCGCGAGCGGGAGCGCACGATGCATAGGCATATAATGATAAGCGATGAATTCCACGCAGAGCCTGAAGGAGATCGGCCTGAAGGCCACTCTGCCCCGGCGCAAGGTGCTGGAGCTCTTCGAGCACAGCAAGGTGCGCCACCTCTCGGCCGAGGACGTCTACAAGAGCCTGATGGCGGAGGGCATCGACATCGGACTGGCGACGGTTTACCGGGTGCTCACGCAGTTCGAGCAGGCGGGCCTGCTCTCGCGCCAGCACTTCGAGACCGGCAAGGCGGTGTTCGAGCTCAACCAGGGTGGGCATCACGATCACCTCGTGTGCCTGCAGTGCGGGCGGGTCGAGGAGTTCTACGACGCCGAGATCGAGCAGCGCCAGGGCGAGGTGGCGCGCAAGCGCGGCTTCGAGCTCAAGGGCCATTCGCTCGCGCTGTACGCCGATTGCACCAAGCCGGATTGCCCCGGCCGCAAGACGCCCTAGGTTCCGCCTAACAGTTCGGCGGCATGCTTGCGCGTGGTGGCGGTGATCTCCGCGCCGCCGAGCATGCGCGCCAGCTCCTCGATGCGCGCGCCGCGGTCCAGCCTCGCGGCGCTGCAGGCGACCCGGCCGCGCGCGCCGGACCGGCTCACCGTCCACTGATCGTCACCCTGCGCCGCGACCTGCGGCAGGTGCGTCACGCACAGCACCTGCCGGTTCTTGCCGAGCTCCCGCAGCGAGCGGCCCACGGTCTCGGCGACCGCGCCACCGATGCCGGCGTCCACCTCGTCGAAAACCAGGGTGGCGACCGGGGATTCCTTGCTCGCCACCAGCTGGATGGCGAGGCTCACGCGCGAGAGCTCGCCGCCCGAGGCGACCTTGGCGAGCGGCCGCAGCGGCAGGCTGGGATGCGAGGACACTTCGAACTCGACCGCCTCCATGCCGGCGGCGCTGGGCGCTTCGAGCGCATGCAGGGAAACCGAGAATCGGCCGCCGCCCATCGCAAGGCGCTGCATGCCCTCCGTCACCGACCTGGAGAACGCCTGCGCCGCGCTCTTGCGCTTCGCGGAGAGCTTCTTCGCGGCGGCGCCGTAGCGCCCGGCCGCGGCCGTCACTTCGCGCTGCAGCGCCTCCGGGTCGACGGCGAGCTGCAGGTCCTTCAGCCGCGCGCGCTGCTCTTCGGCATAGGCGTGCAGCGCCTCCGGACGCACGCGAAAGCGCCGGCCCGCGGCATGCAAGGCCTCGATGCGCGCCTCGGTCTCGCGCAGCCCCTCGGGATCGAGCTCGACGCGCGAAGCGTAGTGCCGCAGCTCGCGCAGCGCCTCGCTCGCCTGCGCCTCGGCCGACGCCAGCAGCTCGACGATCGGCGCCAGCTGCGCGTCGTGCGCCGCGAGCGCCTTCAGGCGCGAGGCCACCGCCGAGAGCTGCGGCAGGCTCGCGCTCTCGCCCTCTTGCAGCGCCTCGAGCGAGGACTGCGCGCCGGCGAGCAGGCTCGAGGCGTGCGCCAGGCGACCGTGCTCGGCGGCCAGCTGCTCCCACTCTCCGGCGCGCGGCGCGAGCTTGTCGAGCAGCGCCAACCGGTCGGCGAGCTCCGCGCGCTCGGCCTCGCGCTGCGCGAACTGCTGCTCGGCCTGCGCGGCGAGCGCCTGCAGGCGCTGCCAGTCGCGAAACGCCGCGGCGCAATCGCGCGCGAGCGCCTGCGCGCCGCCGTGGGCATCGAGCAGCTCGCGCTGCGCGGCCGGCCGCAGCAGCGACTGGTGCTCGTGCTGGCCGTGGATGTCCACGAGGAACTCGCCCGCCTCGCGCAGCTGCGAGAGCGTCGCCGCATGGCCGTTGATGAAACAGCGCGAGCGTCCCGCGCGATCCAGCGTGCGGCGCAGGATCAGGCTGCCCGCATCGCCCTCCAGCTCGCGCTCGGCCAGCCAGTCGGCGAGCGGCGAGCGCGCCTCGATCTCGAACTCGGCGGAGAGCTCGGCACGCTCGGCGCCTTCGCGCACCAGGCTCGATTCGGCGCGCGCACCGACCAGCAGCTCGAGCGCGTCCACCAGGATCGACTTGCCGGCCCCCGTTTCGCCGGTCAGCACGGTGAAGCCCCCGCCCAGCTCGAGTTCCACGCGCTCGGCGATGACGAAGTCGCTGACCGAGAGAACCCGCAGCATGGCGCTAGTCCGTTTCTGTGCCGTGCGCCGCCGACTCGCCCCAGTTGAGCTTCTCGCGCAGCATGGCGAAGTAGCTGTAGCCCGGCGGATGCACGAAGCGGACCGAGTCCGGCGAGCGCTTGAGCACCAGGCGGTCGCCCTGCGCCATGTCGGCGAGCGCGAAGCCGTCGAAGTGCGCGCGCGCGTCCACCGCGCGCAGCAGCGCGATCTCGATCACGCTGCGGTCGCTCACGCTCACCGGGCGCGCCGAGAGCACGTGCGGGTTGAGCGGCACCAGCGCCAGCGCAGCCACGCCGGGCTGCAGGATCGGGCCCTGCGCCGAGAGCGCGTAGGCCGTGGACCCGGTCGGCGTGGCGACGATCAGGCCATCGGCGCGCAGCGCATAGACGTACTCGCCGTTGATGCGCACCTCGACTTCGATCAGCCGTCCCTGCGAGCCCCTGCCCACCACCGCTTCGTTGAGCGCCAACGTGCGCAGCACGCTCGCGCCCCCGCGCGTGATCTCGGCCTCGAGCAGCGCGCGCTCCTCGATGCCGTACTGGCCCTCGAGGATCGCGCCCACGGAGCTGTGCATGTCCCGCAGCGCGATGTCGGTCATGAAGCCGACGCGCCCCTGGTTGATGCCGGTCAGCGGCACCCGGTAGCGCGCGAGGTTCCTCGCTGCCGAGAGCATGGTGCCGTCGCCGCCGAGGACGATCGCCAGGTCGGCGAAGCTGCCGATCTCCTCGAAGCTCGCCGCGCCCTCGCCGTCGCCGATGCGCGCCGCCGTCTCGCGCTCGACGCGCACCTCGCAGCCGCGCGCGCGCAGCAGCGCGCGCAGCTCGCGCAGCGGCCCGGCGATCTCCGCCGTGTGCTTGCCGATCAGCGCGACGCGGCGGAACGCGGCTTGTGGCATCGCCGCATTCTAACCGCATGTGTAGAATGCTCCGCATGCTCGACAGACGGGCGCAGCTGCTGCTGAAGACGCTGGTCGAACGCTATATCGCCGAGGGCCAGCCGGTCGGCTCGCGCACGCTGTCCAGGCACTCCGGGCTCGATCTTTCGCCCGCCACCATCCGCAACGTGATGTCGGACCTCGAGGAGCTGGGCTTCATCGCCAGCCCGCACACCTCGGCCGGCCGCGTGCCGACCCCGGCCGGCTACCGCTTCTTCGTCGACACCCTGCTGGTGATGCGGCCGCTGGAGTCCGGCGAGCAGCGCGCCCTCGAGGACCAGCTGCACCCGGACAATCCGCAGCGCGTGATCCAGTCAGCCTCGCAGCTGCTGTCGCAGCTCACGCATTTCGCCGGCGTGGTGGTCACCCCGCGCCGGCGCACGCTGGCCTTCCGCCACATCGAGTTCCTGCGCCTGTCGGAGCGGCGCGTGCTGCTGATCGTGGTGACGCCCGAGGGCGACGTGCAGAACCGGGTGCTGTTCACCGAGCGCGATTACTCGCCCGCCGAGCTGGTGGCGGCGGCCAACTACATCAACCAGAACTACGCGGGACAGAGCTTCGAGGAAGTGCGCCACCGCCTGCACGCAGAGCTGCACGAGATCCGTGAGGACATGATGCAGCTGATGAATGCCGCGCTCGAGGCGGGCAACCAGGCGCTGACCGAGGGCAGCGAGCCCTACGTGATCTCCGGCGAGAGAAACCTCCTCGCCGTGGCGGACCTGTCGCAGGACATGGGCCGGCTGCGGCAGCTCTTCGAGCTCTTCGAGCAGAAGACCGGGCTGCTGCGCATCTTCGACCTGTCGCTGCGCGGCGAGGGCGTGCAGATCTTCATCGGCGGGGAATCGGGCGTCGCGGCGCCCGAGGATGTGAGCGTCGTGACGGCGCCCTACCAGGTCGCCGGCGAGGTGGTCGGCACGGTGGGCGTGATCGGGCCCTCGCGCATGGCCTACGACCGCGTGGTGCCGATCGTCGACATCACGGCGAAGCTCGTCTCCAGCGCGCTGTCGAAATCCTGAACGGCATCCTCCTCGTCAACCTCGGCACGCCGGCGGCGCCCACGCCCGAGGCGGTGCGCACGTACCTCGCCGAGTTTCTTTCCGACCCGCGCGTGGTCGAGCTGCCGCGCTGGCTGTGGCTGCCGCTGCTGCACGGCGTCGTGCTGCGGCGCCGCCCCGCGCAATCCGCCGCCAAGTACGCCAAGGTGTGGATGCCCGAGGGCTCGCCGCTCGCCGTGCATAGCGCCCGGCAGGCGCAGCTGCTGCGCGAGGCGACCGGCCTGCCCGTCGAGTACGCCATGCGCTACGGCGAGCCGGGGATCGGCGCCGCGTTGCGCAAGCTGCCGGGCCGCGTGCGCGTCATCCCGCTCTACCCCCAGTTCGCGCGCAGCACCACCGAGTCGGTACGCGACGTGGTCGGCCACGACGTCGATTTCGTGGAGCAGTTCCACGACCACCCCGCCTACATCGACGCGCTGGCCGGCCTGGTACGGGAGCGGCCCGATGTGCTGGTGATGAGCTTCCACGGACTGCCGCAACGCGCGGTGGACCGCGGCGACCCCTACCGCGAGCAGTGCCTGCACACCGCAGAACTGCTGGCACGCGCCCTGCGCCTTCAGCCCTCCCAATATCGCGTGACGTTCCAGTCCCGCTTCGGCCCCGCGCGCTGGCTGCAGCCCTACACCTCGGCGGTGCTCGCCGAGCTCGGCGCGGCGCGCGTCGGCCGCGTGGACGTGATCTGCCCGGGCTTCGTCGCGGATTGCCTGGAGACGCTGGAGGAGATCGCCATCGAGGGCAAGCGCACGTTCCAGGAAGCAGGCGGCGGCGAATTCCGCGCGCTGCCCTGCCTGAACGAGTCGCCGCGATGGATCGAGGCCCTGCGCGAGATCGCGCTCGGCCGCTAGCCCTTCGCACCTCTGCCCCGCGCGCCGGGATCAAGCGCGCCGCCCGGCGCGCGATGTCTCCCATGCGCTTAGCCCGAAGGCGGCGCTGTCCTCTTGAATGACTCACGTTGTTCCATGCTTTTCCACAAGCGGGCGAGCCTGGGATACCTATCCTGCGGGAAGTAATGAGGCACTCGCAGATTGATGAATCCAAGATGGCAGGCGATTGCAACGTCGGCAAGACTGATCCCATCTCCTACACACCAGCCTCGATCGCCGAGCATTGCCTCAAGAGTGTCAAACCCGCCCTCGAACTTCTTTCGTTGACGATCCATCCATGCCGCGCTGCGCTTTGCTTCATCGTGAAAGCGCATCTCGTAGAGCGTTGCGCTAACGGCGTCCATGCTGCCGTCCGCCAATGCCTCCCAGCGCCTGACCTCCATGCGGCCCTCGAAGTCTTTCGGAATGAAGCGCGGGTTTGGATACTTGTCGTCAACGAAGTCGGCAATCAATGGCGAGCTGATGAGTACCCGGCCATCGTCGAGTTTGAGCGCGGGGACCTTCCCGAGTGGATTGACGTCCTGCAGCCGATTCGGCTCCCATAGATTGATCAGCTCAAGCTCGTGCTCGACTCCCTTCTCGAGCAACAGCACGCGGATCTTTCTCGCAAATGAACTCGCGGCCGAGGCGTATAGCTTCATCACGATCGGTAGATGCCTTTGTGCAGCGCCTGACTTTCAACAGCCAGCACTGTTGCAGCATTAGACGTTTGCCCCTGGACCAGCGCGTTCCCGCGAGGGGCTTTCCGCTGACATCCTAAGGCCAGAAATCTTGGACCAGCAAACGCCACGGCTGGAAGGTTGCTTGCGGCCACTGCAATTGCCGCGACAGCGGAGACGGCATCGCCCGGCAGCGGCGCAGGAGTCCCCATCGTGCCGCGCCGAGCCGGGACGCGGGCGGAGGGAGCACGGCGAGGATTGTCTGAGCCCGGAGCCGCTTCAGCGAGGGGCGAGTTCCGCAGCCGTACGACGACCGCGGCGTTCAGGCGAGGGGTCTTCGCGGCACTGGGGGACGCGCCGCCGCCGGGTGACCCCGCCAGCACCGCTCGCAACGTCACGTGGAGCCTGCGACGGCGCTAGCGGCCGCCCGTAGCCTTGTCGATCTTCTCGCCCGAGCGCTCGAAAAATCTCTGGGTAGCGTTGCGCGGACGCTCGGCAGCCTTGCCCGTGCTCTTGGCGCCGCGTTCGATTCCCTTCGCGGCCTTGTCCAGCGTGCCGCCGGCGGCCTTGGCACCGCGCTCGGCGGCATTGTCGGCAGCCAGCCCCGGAGTGCCGGCGAGTAGCAGAAGCAGCACCCAGGCGCGCATCGCGCCTAGCCCCGCGCCGCCAGGCGCATGTTGGCCTGCATCAGGCGCTCGATCAGCACGCGCATGAAGGACTTGTTGAACGCGACCTGGCAGCCGTCGGTCGCCGCGCGCAGCGCCGCGGCCCTGATCTCGATCACCGTCACCTCGGTGTTGGTGGTGATGGTCGTGGTGCGCCGCTCGGCGCGGTCGGTGAAATACAGGATCTCGCCGAAGCAGCCGCCCGGCTTGATGGTGTTGAGCAGCGTCCCCGACAGCGTCACGCTGACCTCGCCCGCGATCAAGAGGTAGAAGCTCTCGCCGTGGTCGCCTTCGCGCATGATCACGGTGCCCGCCGGGATCTTCTTCCAGCTGCCGATGCGCACCACCTCCCACAGCGCCACATCGCCGAAGCCCTCGAAGAACGGCAGATGGCGCAGCTCGTTGAATTTCTCAGAATCCGAGAGCGATTCGCCCTCCAGGCGCAGCGCGGTGAAGGCCTGGCTCAGGTCCTTGCCGAAGTCGAGCCACGAGCGGTAGCGCTGCGCCGGATCCTTGCTCAGTCGCCGTCATGACGATCCGGTCCAGCAGCGCCGGCAGGTCGGGGCGCAGCGTCGAGGGCTGCTGCGGCACCGTATTGAGGATCGCGTAGGTCAACCCGGCCTGCGTCGTCGCCTGGAACGGCAGCCGCCCGGTGAGCATGCGGTACATGGTCACGCCGAGCGAGTAGATGTCGGTCTGGTGCGTGAGGTGCTCCATGCGAACCTGCTCGGGCGACATGTAGGCGGGGGAGCCCACGCCGGTGATCTGCGTGGTCTCCTGGCCGTGGCGCTGCTGGAACGAGGCGCCGAAGTCGCTCACCTTGGTCTCGCCGCTGCTGGAAAGCAGGATGTTGCCCGGCTTGATGTCGCGGTGGATCACCCCGTGCTGGAAGGCGTACTCCAGCGCGCGGATGCACTTGAAGACGATCTCCACCACCTTGCCGAGCGGCAGCAGGTTGGTCACGTCGGCATGGGCGTCCAGCGTCCTGCCGGCGATGTACTCCATCACGACGTAGCTGTGGTCGGGCTCGGCCACCGCGTCGAGGATGTCGACGATGTGCGGGTGGTTGAGCTTGCCGGCGAGCGAGGCCTCCGCTAGGAAAGCCTTGTGCATCATGCGCTCGGTCTGCGGATCGGCCTGCTGGTCGAACAGGAATACCTTGATCGCCACCTCGCGATCGGCGAACGGATCGCGCGCGAGGTAGACGTGACTGGTCGCGCCGCGGCCGATCTCGCGCAGAATCGGGTATTTGCCGACCTGCGCCTGCGGCTCGAACTGCGTGCCCCTAGTGCCGCGCGAGACGACGGGTGGGTTCATGTGCGCGCCGTCTCAAGGAATCCGGAGAGGTACCGCAGCAGCTCCACCTCGGGGTACGGCTTGCCGAGGAAGGCGTCGACGCCGAGCTGCATCGCCTGTTCACGGTGCTTCCCCGCGGTGCGCGAGGAAATCATGATGATCGGGATGTCGCGCGTGCGCGGGTCGGCGCGCACGGTGCGCGTCAGGTCGAAGCCGTCCATGCGCGGCATCTCGATGTCCACCAGCATCACGGCCGGCAGCACGTCCTTCATCAGCTCGAGCGCGTCCAGCCCGTCCTTGGCGGTGAGCACGCGATAGCCCTCGCGCTCGAGCAGGCGCCCGGTGATCTTGCGCACGGTGAGCGAGTCGTCCACCACCATGATCAGCGGCGCGGCGCTCGCCGCCGGCACCGGCTGCGTCATCTCGCGCAGCGGGGCGCCGCGCGAGCGCTGCGCCAGCTGCACCGGGTTGACGATCAGCACGATGCGCCCGTCGGCGAGCACCGTCGCGCCCGAGATACCGGGCACTCGCGCGAGTTGCGGGCCGATCGCCTTCACCACGATCTCCTGGTTGCCCAGCAGCTCGTCCACGTGCAACGCGATGCGTTGCGCGCCGCTGCGCAGCAGCAGCACCGAATTGTAGCCCGGGGCCATCGCTTCCGCCGCGTTGCCCTGCAGGCGCGCGAGATCGTACAGGGGGTAGCTGCGCTCCTGGAAATTGACGGTGTTGGCGGCGAATTGCGCCGCCATGGCGTCGGCCTTCAGGCGCAGCACCTGCTCGACCATCGCCGAAGGCACCGCGCAGACGAAGCTGGCGGCGCGCACCAGCACCGCCTGCGTCACCGCCAGCGTGAGCGGCAGGTAGACCGTGAAGGTCGTGCCCTGGCCGCGCGCCGTGGCGATGTCCACGCGCCCGCCGATCGCGCCGATTTCGCTGCGCACCACGTCCATGCCCACGCCGCGCCCGGCGAGCTCGGTGACCGCGTCGGCGGTGGACAGGCCCGAGACGAAGATCAGTTGCGCGGCGTCGGCGTCGCTGACGCTCGCCTCGGCCGCCAGCAGCCCGCGCTCGAGGGCGCGGCGGCGCAGCTTCTCCAGGTCGAGCCCGGCGCCGTCGTCGCTCACGGTGAGGGCAATCTCGTTGGCCTCCTGGCGCAGGCCGACGGCGATGCGGCCCGCCTCCGGCTTGCCGGCGGCCACCCGCGCCTCGGGCGTCTCCAGGCCGTGCGTCAACGCATTGCGCAGCATGTGCTCGAGCGGCGCGCCGATGCGCTCGAGCACGCTGCGGTCGAGTTCCACCTGGCTGCCCTGGATGTCCAGCTGCGCGCTCTTGCCCAGCTCGCGCGCGGTCTGGCGCACGATTCGGTAAAGGCGTTCGTTCAGGTTGGCGAACGGTACCGCGCGCATGCGCATCAGCGCCTGCTGCACGTCGCGGCTGACGCGCGACTGGTGCGCGAGCGCGCCATCGGCGTCGCCCAGGCTCTTGGCGAGCGTCTGCTGGATCGAGGCGGCGTCGTGCAGGCTTTCGGCCATCAGCCGGGTGAGCTCCTGCAGCCGGGTGTAGCGGTCGAATTCCAGCGGATCGAACTCGCGGTTGCGCGACTCCAGCTGGGTGGCGCGCGACTGCATCTGGCTGTCGGCCTGCACCTCGATCTCGCGCAGCTGGCCGCGCAGCCGCGCCACGCTGTCGCTCAGGTCGACGATCGACTGCTTGACCGCGCGCAGCTCTGCTTCCACGCGCGTGCGCGCGATGCTGACCTCGCCCGATTCGTTGATCAGCTGATCGAGGACGTCAGCGTTGACCCGCAGCATCGCCGCCGGGCTGGGCAGCGGCGCCTCGGCGCGCGGCGCTTCGGCCGATGCCGCCGCGCCCGTCTCCGGCGCGTACTGCATGCGCTCCAGATCCACGCTCAGCCGGTCCAGCTTCTGCTCGAGCTCGCCGAACAGCGCCGCGGAAAGCTCGCCGGCCTCCAGCGCCGCGTCGATGCGGCTCTCCATGATGTGCGTCAGCTCGCCCAGGCGGATCGCGCCCGCCATGCGCGCGCTGCCCTTCAGCGTGTGCAGCCCGCGCTGCAGCGACCGGCTCACCTGCGCGTCGCCCGGCTTTGCCTTCCAGTCGCGCAGATCGGCGCCGATCTGCGGCAGCAGCTGTTGCGCCTCCTCGAGAAAGACCGGCAGCAGTTGCGCGTCGAGGTCGTCGCGCAGCACGCGCTGCTCTCGACCGCCCTTCGCCTCGCGTGCCGGCGCTGCCTTGGGCTGCGGCTTGGCAGGGGGCGGCGGCGAGAGCAGGCGCGCGACAAGGGCGCGCAGTGCGCCGTCGAGCGCATCGGTGGGCGCCGGCGCTTCGCGCCGCGCCACCGCTTCGACCCGCTCGCGCAGTCCCTCGATCGTCGCCATCACGGTCCGGATGTCCTGGGCCGCGGTCGTCAGTGGGGCATGGCGCGTCCATTGCTCGAGCGTGCCCGCCAGCGCGGCGAGCGGCGCGAACCCCGCGGTGCGCGAGCTGCTCGCCAGCGTGTGTGCGGCGCGCTCGAACTCCGGGGATACCTCCGTCCCGGACGACGCCCGCCAGGCCTCCGCGTGCGCCTCCAGGGCGGCGAGGTGCTGGTGCGCCTCCTTCAGGTAGATGTCGAACAGGTGCGGCGCGACGCGAACCTCGCCGACCAGCACGTCCGGCGGCATGTCCGGCGGCACGGGCGGCGCCGTGAGCTCTGCCGCGACGTCCGGCGCCGTCTCCGGCGCGGGCGCGAGCGCAGGCTCCTGGGCGACGGCCGGCATCGACCCTGTTTGTCCCCGCTGAATGAAATCGAACGCCGGCTCGAACTCGGCGAGCGTCGCGGGCACCGCCTCGGCCACTGGCGCGGGCTGCAGCGCGGGCACGGGCGGCACCACGGGGACCGACACGGGCGCCGGCGTCTCGACCTGCTTCAGGCGGGCAGCGAGCGCGACGAGCTCGTCGGCTTCGATTTCCTGCGTCAGGCTGCCGTCGTGCAGGCGCGCCACCCAGCTGGCGAAGGAGCGGCTGCCCAGCGCGATGAGCTCGAGCAATTCGGCGCTGGCGGGCCATTTCTGCTCCAGCCAGAGGTTCAGCACCTGTTCGATCTCCCAAGCGACCTCGCCCAGGTCCATCAGCCCCACCATGCGGCCGCTGCCCTTGAGGGTGTGGAAGCCGCGGCGGATGGTGGTGAGCGCGTCGCGGTCTTGCGGCTGTGCGCGGCAGGCGGGTACTGCCGCGTCAATGCCCGCGAGCACCTCGGAGGCTTCCTCCAGGTAGATGTCGAGCAGCTCGCGGTTGACCTCGGGTCGCGCCGGCAAGACCTTCGGCTTGGGCGCGGCAGCCGCTGCGGCGATCGCCGCAGCCACCGCAGCTTCGGCGGCGTCGGCCGCCTTGACCGCCGCCGCCGTCAACACGACCGTCGAGTCGAACTCGCGCTCGGCCGGCGGGGTATGCGCCTTCTCGTAGCGCCGGAAGAACAGCTCGATCGCCTGCTCCGCGGGCTCGCGGCCGTTCAGGCAGGGATCGAGAAAGAAGCCCAGGCTGCTCAGTCCCTCGGCGATCCAGTCCATGTCCTCGGCGGCCCCGGCGTGGTCGGCCTGCGCGCATTGGGCGACAAGGCGCTCGCAGATCGCCACCACGCGCGCCGCGGACTCGAAGCCCAGCACCATGAGGGCGCCGTGCATCTGGCGAAGATGCGTGGCGAGACCCGGCAGCGCGCCGCGCGTGGCCGCGTCGCGCACAAAGCCGTCGAGCACCTTCTCGACGTGCTGCAGATTGGCGACGATCTCGCGCGCGACCTGCGCACGCAGCTTGAGCGCGCCGATGCGCTCGTTCAGCTCTGCGCGCAGCCCCGCGGGCGGCTCGCCTGTGGACTTGCCCTTGGCGGCATCGAGCAGCCAGCCGCCCATGATGCCGATCTGCTCGTCGGCGTCGGCGGCGGGCGCGGTGAAGTTCTCGATCAGGCTCTCCGCCAGCAGGAACGCGGAGGCCATTTCGATCACCATGGCATGGCTATCCGGCGGATAGGGATCGGGCAGGCGCGACGTGACCAGCGCGATGGCATCGAGCAGCTTGACCAGCGGCGCGCTGCCCACCTCCGCGGCCTTGGCCTTGAACGAGCCCACCAGCTCGCGGAAGCGCGTGGCGCTCTTCGGTTCGCCCGAGACGTACTGCAGCCACATGCCCTTCAGGGCCTCGAGGCGCGCGCGCAGGTCGGTCAGCGCCGGGCCCAGCCAGTCCATGTCGTACTCCATGACGCCGCCGGCATCGGCGTCCGGGAACTGGCCATCGAGTTGGAAGAGCTGCTTGATTTCCCTGAGGCGCGGCGTGGCAGGCTTGCACTTGGCGATCGCGAACAGCAGGTCGCGCAGTAGCGCCTCGTTCACCGATTGCGCGCCGGCCGCAAGGTCGCGCATCTGGAAGTCCACCTTGTTGCACAACGCCTTCGCCCGCGCCAGCCAGTCGGCATCCGGCGGCTCCGCGAAGCCATCCAGCAGGCCGTCCGCCGCCCACCACAAGGCTCGCGGCTCAGGCAACTGCGCGCCAACCTGGTGCAGGGCGGAGAGCGCCTTGCGCATGTCCCCGATACCCGGCGCCTGGCCGCGCAGTGCCGCGAGCAGGCCGCGCTGGAACAGCGCACGCTGCGCGAGCAGGTAGGACGCGAGCTGCCCGGCAGGGACGGCTTGCGCGTCGGGATGCGCCGGCGCCGCGAGCGTAAGGTCGGGAAAGAACAGGTCCTTTTCCGCCGCATCGGACTTGCCCTGCAGCGTCTTGAGCTCGCGATAGGCAGGGAACAGCCGCAGCGGCACGTTCGACTGGCCGCGCTCCAGGCCGTCGACGAACTCCTTCAGCGCGAGCACCGCCTTGTCGATCACGCCGATCGCCTGCGCGCTCGGACGCGCGCCGTCGAGCCCAGCCAGGCCCCCCTCGATCTCCTCGCAGAAGCGCGTGGCGCCCGCGAGGCCGACCATGCGCAGCGCCCCGCTCACCTGGTGCAGGTGCTCGGGACAGGGCTTGAGCAGCGCCGCCTCGCCGGGCGCCGCCGAGAACCTGGCGATCTGCTCGCGCACCCGCGACAGCGCCTGGTCCACCTCGGCGGTGATCCAGGACAGGATGGTGGCGGAGGCGTTCACCCCGGGGCTTTCCTCAGGCGAGCTTGAAGCCCGCCACCGAGGCCCTCAGCTCATCGGCCAGGGCCGTCAGCCGCTGCGCCGAGGCTGCCGTGCGGCGCGTGCCTTCGGTGGTCATCTGCGTGACCGCCAGGATCTCGTTCATCGCTTCGGCGACCCGCGTCGCGGAGGCGGCCTGCTTCTCCGTGGAGTCGGAGATCGAGCCGATCAGCTCGGCCAGCTTGTTGGACACCTGCTCGATCTCGCGCAGGGCGCGGTCGGCCTCGTCGGCGGTGCGCGTGCCTTCGACGACACCGCGGGTGCTGCGCTCCATCGCCTCGACCGCGTCCTGCGTGTCGCGCTGGATCGACTTGACGATCGCGCCGATGTGCTTGGTCGCCTCCGCCGAGCGCTCGGCCAGCCGCTGCACTTCCTCCGCCACCACGGTGAAGCCGCGGCCCGCCTCGCCGGCAGACGCCGCCTGGATGGCGGCGTTCAGCGCCAGCACGTTGGTCTGCTCCGTGATGTCCGAGATGAGCTGCACGATCTCGCCGATCTCCTGCGAGCTCTCGCCCAGCCGCTTGATGCGCTTGGAGGTCTCCTGGATCTGCTCGCGGATGTCGTTCATGCCGCGGATCGCGTTCTGCACCGCCTGTGCGCCCTTCTCCGCGGCGCTGAGCGAGGACTGCGCCACCTTCACGGACTCGCCTGCGCGCCTCGATACCTGGGTCATCGACTGCGCCATGCTGCACCACCGACTGGCCGGTGCCCTGGATCTCGCTGGCCTGCCGCTGCGCGGCCTGCAGCAGTTGCGCCGACGTCGACTGCGCTTCGGCGGTCGCCGCGGTCACCTGTTGCGCGGCGGTGGTGATGCCCGCCACCAGGCGGCGCAGCTCGTCCACGGTGAAGTTGATGGAGTCCGCGATGGCGCCGGTGATCTCCTCGGTCACACGCGCGCGCGCGGTGAGGTCGCCGTCGGCGAGGTTGCCGATCTCGTCGAGCAGACGCAGGATGGCCGCCTGGTTCGCGCGGTTCTGCCGCTCGCTCTCGCTCGCCCGGCGGCGGCTGTCGGCCAGGTACACGCGGCCGAGCAGCAGCAGGGAACCGAGCGCGAGCAGCGCGAACACCACTGCCGCCCAGGCGTACGCCGCCTGCCCCCGCGCCGACTGCTCGTGCAGATTGCCGACCGCGACGGTGGACTTCAGCAGCGTCTCGCTGGCGCCGAAAATGTCGCGGCTCGCCTGCTTGGCAGCGGCGAGTGCCTGCATCTCGGCGATGATCGCCTGCACCGCCTCGGCGAATGGCGCGACGAGCTTGCGCAGCTCCTGGGCGCGCCGCCGCACCGCCTCGTTGGCGACGGGCGGGATGCCCGCCACCTTGGTCTCGCCGATCAGCGCATTCACCACGCGCAGGAACTGGCTGGTGTTGTTGCCCAGCAGCCGCGCGACCTCGGGGTTGGGGCGGTCGGTCGACAGCAGCCGCACCGCGTTGATGAAGTCGAAGTTGGCGACATCCTGGTAGAGCTGCTGGCTGAAGGTCACCACGCCGTAGGCTTCGCGCGCATCTCGGGCGCTGACCATCAGCTCCTGCGCGCGCAGCGCGAGCTGCGGCGCCGTGCGCTCGATCAGCTGCTCCCGCTGGCGCAGCTCGACCAGGCTCTTCTCCTGGGAGAGGATGAGCGAGATGTTCTTGTCCACCGGCATCCAGAGCTTCTCCAGGTCGCGCAGTGCCGCGCCCACCGCGTCGGGGGACGGCGGCACGGACACGCCGAAGCGCTCGCCGCCGAGCAGCAGCAGCCTCAAGTCCGCGAAGAACTGGTCCTGCCCCTGCTTGAGCTGGCCGAACGCCGCCGCGCTGCCCTGCGCCGCCTGCTGCCCGCTGTTGGCAATGCGCTGCGACAGCATCTGCATCTCGGTGGCCGTGGACTGGTACACGGTGAACTGCGAGGTCAGCCGGTAGTTGACGTACACGCAGGCCGCCGCGGCCGCTAGGAACAGGACCAGCAGCCCGATCAGGATCTGCAGCTTGCGCGCCGTGGCCAGATGCCCGATGAGCGGCAGGTCGCTCGCCGGCGCAGCCGGCGCCGGCGCCGTGGCGGCGACCTTGGCCGCGGGCTCCTCGCCGCGCCCGAAGAATGGAAGCTCAGCCAGCTTGAATGCCATGTGTCTCTCCCCTATCGCAGAGCGTTGCCTGCCTGATCGATGCCGGACGCCGCCGCGGTCATGCGCCCGCCGCCAGGAATTCGGGTCGCTGCACCAGTCGCGCCACGTTCAGTTCCTTCCAGCGCGCGCCCTCCTTGTCGCCGTACTCCGCCCGCACCCACGGCGCCAGCGGCGCCTCCGGGGCAAGCGGTCGCAACTGCTCCGGATTGCGCAGGCCGAGCGAGCGGTCCACCAGCAGCGCGCAGCCCATGCGAAAGCGCTCGCCGAGAAGCAGCAGCCGCGCCTGCTCGCTCGGGACTGCCGCCGCGCCCCCGAGAAAGGCGGAGAAATCGACCACGCTGTAAAGACTGCCGCGGATGTTCGCCACGCCCCGATACCACGGCCGCGCCAGCGGCACGGGGGTGATTGGCGGGACCGGCATCACCTCGCCGGCTTCGGCCAGGTCGATCAGCCATGCCTCAGCGCCGACCTGCATCCCGAGCTTGGACAGGGCGTGGCGGCCCGCGGCGCCTTGCAGGCGGGCGGACAGCTCGCGCTGGTAGTCTCGCAGCGAGATGCGTTCTGCCATCAGCCGAGCGCCGTGATCTTGGCGAGCAGGTCGGCCTGGCTCACCGGCTTGACGATGTAGTCGCGTGCGCCCTGGCGCAACCCCCAGACGCGGTCGGTTTCCTGGCCCTTGGTGGTACAGATGATCACCGGGATGTCCTTGGTCTCGCTGTCCTTGCTCAGCGTGCGCGTGGCCTGGAAACCGTTTTGCCCCGGCATCACCACGTCCATCAGGACCAGGTCCGGCCGCTCCCGCCGCACCTTGACGAGCGCCTCCTCGGCGCTTTCCGCAGTGCTCACGGCATAGCCGCTCTTGGAGAGCAGATCGCTCAGGTACTGGCGGTCGGTGGGAGAGTCGTCGACGACGAGGATGTTCTTGATCGGCATGGCGCTGGGCCTCTGGAGGGTGGATTCACGGGGTCACGGCAGGCGGCTTCACGTACTCGTTCACGGCGTCGATCAGCGCCTCCTTGGTGAAAGGCTTGGTGAGGTAGCGGTCGGAGCCGGCGAGCCGCCCGCGCGCACGGTCGAACACGCCATCCTTGCTCGAGAGCATGATGACCGGCGTGGACTTGAGCCGCGGGTGCTGCTTGATGAGCGCGCAGGTCTGGTAGCCGTCGAGCCGCGGCATCATGATGTCGACGAAGATGACCCTGGGATGGTGGTCGCTGATCTTTGCGAGCGCGTCGAAGCCGTCCTCGGCGAGGATCACGTCGAAGCCCGCCTGGCGCAGAAAGATCTCCGCGCTACGCCGGATGGTGTTGCTGTCGTCGATGACGAGGACCTTGATCGGCCCCGTCTCCGCTGCGCTCACGGACTTCTCCCCCTGCCCAACGCCATGGATGCACTATAAGCCTTTTCACGTCAGGCCGTTATCGCATCCAATTAAAGTGGAATGATACCTTCGCCCTCCACTCCATCAAAATCCGCGATACTTCGGACGCTGGCGCGCCCGGGCCCAAGCTTGAAGTGGGCCTTTTTTTCCCAATATAGCTACCTTGAACAGGCCACTTTTCGCCCGATGTCCGATCCCAAAGCGCAAAGCGACGTAGTTCCTCCAAGCGGGGCCGAAGAGGCCAGATCGCTCGATGAGTTGCTGGCAGAGGCGCAGTCCAAGCTGAACGAGCAGAGGGAAGCCTGGCTGCGGGCACTTGCCGACGCGGAGAACGCGCGCAAGCGCGCGCAGGCGGATATCGCGCAGGCGCGCAAGTACGCCGCCGAGCGCATCGTCGAAGACCTGCTCGAGGTCATGGACGGCCTGGACGCCGCTCTGGGCGCCTCGGGCGCGAGCGCCGATGCGCTGCGCACGGGCGTCGAGTTGACGCAGCGCCAGCTGCGCAACGCGTTCGATCGGGCGGGCGTCGCCGACTTGAACCCGGCGCGCGGCCAGCGATTCGACCCCCACCGTCACCAGGCCATGGCCGCCGTCGAGTCGGACCAGGAGCCCAATACGGTCGTCGCCGTCCTGCAGAAGGGCTACACGCCTGCACGACCGGGTGGTGCGGCCCGCGCTGGTCAGCGTGGCCAAGGCGAAGGCAGTTGAAAACGGCATCGGAAACCCCATCTCCGACAGTAAGTTGGCATCGAACTGAAGGAATCACCATGGCAAAGATCATCGGCATCGACCTGGGCACGACCAACTCGTGCGTCGCGATCATGGAGGGCGGCAAGCCCAAGGTGATCGAGAACTCCGAAGGCGCGCGCACCACCCCCTCGGTCGTGGCCTATTCGGAGGACGGCGAGATCCTGGTCGGCGCGTCTGCCAAGCGGCAGGCGGTGACCAACGCCAAGAACACCATCTACGCGGTCAAGCGCCTGATCGGCCGCCGCTTCGAGGAAAAAGAAGTGCAGAAGGACATCGGCCTGATGCCCTACCGCATCGTCAAGGCCGACAACGACGACGCGTGGGTCGAGGTGCGCGGCAAGAAGATGGCGCCGCAGCAGGTGTCCGCCGAGATCCTGCGCAAGATGAAGAAGACCGCCGAGGACTACCTCGGCGAGGAAGTCACCGAGGCGGTGATCACGGTGCCGGCCTACTTCAACGATTCGCAGCGCCAGGCCACCAAGGACGCCGGCCGCATCGCCGGCCTGGACGTCAAGCGCATCATCAACGAGCCGACGGCGGCGGCGCTCGCCTTCGGCATGGACAAGCAGGAAAAAGGCGACCGCAAGATCGCGGTGTACGACCTGGGCGGCGGCACCTTCGACATCTCGATCATCGAGATCGCGGACGTCGAGGGCGAGAAGCAGTTCGAGGTGCTGTCGACCAACGGCGACACGTTCCTGGGCGGCGAGGACTTCGACCAGCGCCTGATCGACCACATCGTCACCGAGTTCAAGAAGGAGGCCGGCGTCGACCTGTCGAAGGACGTGCTCGCGCTGCAGCGGCTGAAGGACTCGGCCGAGAAGGCGAAGATCGAGCTGTCGTCATCGCAGCAGACCGAGATCAACCTGCCCTACATCACCGCAGACGCCTCGGGGCCCAAGCACCTGGCGATGAAGATCACGCGCGCCAAGTTCGAGTCGCTGGTGGACGACCTCATCGAGCGGACCATCGAGCCGTGCCGCATCGCCATCAAGGACGCGGGCGTGAAGTCCGCGGACATCGCCGACGTGATCCTGGTCGGCGGCCAGACGCGCATGCCGAAGGTGATCGACAAGGTGCGCGAGTTCTTCGGCCAGGAGCCGCGCAAGGACGTCAACCCCGACGAGGCGGTGGCCGTCGGCGCCGCGATCCAGGCGGGCGTGCTCAAGGGCGACGTCAAGGACGTGCTGCTGCTCGACGTGACGCCGCTTTCGCTCGGCATCGAGACGCTGGGCGGGGTGATGACCAAGCTGATCAACAAGAACACCACCGTGCCGACCAAGGCCCAGCAGGTGTTCTCCACCGCCGACGACAACCAGAACGCGGTGACCATCCACGTGCTGCAGGGCGAGCGCGAGATGGCCTCGGGCAACAAGTCGCTGGGGCAGTTCAACCTCACCGACATCCCGCCGGCGCCGCGCGGCATGCCGCAGATCGAGGTCACCTTCGACATCGACGCCAACGGCATCCTGCACGTGACGGCCAAGGACAAGGCCACCGGCAAGGAGAACAAGATCAAGATCCAGGCGAGCTCGGGCCTCAACGAGGCGGAGATCCAGCGCATGGTGAAGGACGCCGAGGCGCACGCCGAGGAGGACCGCAAGGCGCTGGAGCTGGTCAACGCGCGCAACGCCTGCGAGGCGTTGGTGCATACGGTGAAGAAATCGCTGGGCGAGCACGGCGACAAGCTGGAAGCCGGCGAGAAGGAGAAGATCGAGGTTGCGCTCAAGGAAGCGGAAGCCGTCCTCAAGTCGGAAGCGAAGTCCGACATCGAGGCGAAGGCCGAGGCGCTGGCCAAGGCCGCGCAGAAGCTCGGCGAAAAGGTCTACGCCGAGAGCCAGAAGGCGGCGCAAGGCGGCGGTGCGGCCGCGGGCGAGGCGCCCGGCGGCGGCGCGGAGGCGAAGAAGGACGACGCCAACGTGGTCGACGCCGAGTTCACGGAAGTCAAGGACAAGAAAGAAGGAACCGGGCGCTGAAAAAGCGCAGGTTCATCTGGCCGGATTGGAGCGGACGCCGGAAGGTGCCGTTCGATCCGGCCATTTCGCATCTGGGGCTGAGATCCGCTAAATGGCGAAGCGCGACTACTACGAGGTGCTCGGCGTCAATCGCGACGCCTCCGAAGAGGACATCAAGAAGTCGTACCGCAAGCTCGCCATGAAATGGCATCCGGACCGCAATCCGGACAACCCCAGGGCGGAGGAGCACTTCAAGGAGGCGAAGGAAGCCTACGAGGTGCTTTCCGACGCCCAGAAGCGCGGCGCCTACGACCAGTACGGCCACGCGGGCGTCGATCCCGCAGGCCGGCATGGGTGCGGGCTGGGCGGCGCGGCCGGCATGGGCGGCTTCGGCGACATCTTCAACGACATCTTCGGCGACATCTTCGGCGGCGGGCGCGGCGGGCGCTCGAACGTGTTCCGCGGCGCCGACCTGCGCTACAACCTCGAGATCGCGCTCGAGCAGGCGGCGCACGGCTTCGAGACGCGCATCCGCATTCCGACCATGGCGACCTGCGAGACCTGCCACGGCAGCGGCGCCAAGACGGGCAGCGCATCCGCAGACCTGCCCGACCTGCCGCGGCGCCGGCCAGGTGCGCGTCTCGCAGGGCCCGTTCTCGATCGCGCAGACCTGCCCACGCTGCCATGGCTCTGGCAAGATCATCCCGAACCCCTGCGCCACCTGCGGCGGCAGCGGCCGCATCAAGCATCAGAAGACGCTGTCGGTGAAGATTCCGGCGGGCGTGGACGAAGGCGACCGCGTGCGCCTGTCCGGCGAGGGCGAGCCGGGCGTGAACGGCGGCCCGCCGGGCGACCTCTACGTCCAGGTGCACATCAAGCCGCACCCGGTGTTCCAGCGCGACCACGACGACCTGCACTGCGAGATGCCGATCTCGATCGCCACTGCGGCGCTGGGCGGCGACATCGAGATCCCCACGCTGGACGGCTCCGCGCGCATCAAGGTGCCCGCCGAGACGCAGAGCGGCAAGACCTTCCGCCTGCGCGGCAAGGGCATCAAGGGCGTGCGCAGCCACGCAGCCGGGCGACCTGTTCTGCCACGTGGTGGTCGAGACGCCGGTCAGCCTGACGTCGCGGCAGAAGGAACTGCTGCAGCGAGTTCGAGGCGATCAGCCAGAAGGACGTGGCGCGCCACAATCCGCGCAGCAAGACCTGGCTGGACAAGGTGCGCGAGTTCTTCGAGGGTTGAGGTGAGGCACGCCGTGGCCGCGTGCTTGCTCGCGTGGGCGTCTTGCACCGCGCAGGCGCAGGGCGTCAGCGCGAAGACCGTGGTGCTGGGCCAGTCGGCGCCGCTCTCGGGCCCGGCGCAGGCCTCGGGCGAGGCCATCCGCAACGGCGCCCTCGCCTACCTGAGGGCGCTCAACGACGCAGGCGGCGTGCACGGCCGCCGCATCGAGCTCGCGACCCTCGATGACGCAGGCGACCCAGCGCGCGCGCTCGCCAACACGCAGCGGCTCGTGGAACAGTTGCGCGTCTTCGCCCTGCTCGCCTACCCGGAGCCGAGCGTGACGCGCGAAGTACTCGCGGCCGCGCAGCAGGGCCGCGTGCCCTTCTTCGCACCGCTGACCGGCGCCGAGCTGGTGCAGCTTCCCCATCGCACTGTCGTCACCGTGCGCGCCAGCCGCGCCGAGGAGATCGAGCGCGTCGTCGAGCACTACGCACAGCTCGGCCTGCAGCGCTTCGCGATCGAAGCTGGCAGCGGCGTCGAGGCGGGCGAATGGCGCGATGCACTTGGCCGCACGCTCAAGAAGCTGCGCCTGGACGCGCCCGTTCCAGCCGACGGCGCCGAAGTGGTGGTGGTTGCCGCGCCGCCGCGCGCGGCGGCGGACTTGGTGCGCTCCCTCAGGCGCTCGGGCAGCCGTGCCCAGTTCGTGGCGCTATCGATCGCCGATGCGGGCCCGCTGGCCAACGCGCTGGGGCCCGACGGCGCCGGCCTGCAGATCGCGCAGGTCGTGCCGCCGCTGGAGCGCACCTCCCTGCCGGTGGTGTCGGAGTATCGAGCGGCTTACGCCAAGGAAACTGGCGGCAAGGCGTACTCCGCCGCATCGTTCGAGGCTTTCCTCGGCGCCAAGGTATTCGCGGAAGCGGCGCGCCGCGCCGGGCCGGCGCTGACACGCGACGCATTGCTGCAGGCGGTGGAGACCATGACGTCTTACGACGCGGGCGGCTACCCGCTCGCCTACGGCCGCGGCGACCGCCACGGCAGCTCGAGGATCGAACTGGTCGCGATCGGGCGCGATGGCAAGCTGCTGCACTAGGGAGCCTCTGATCTATACGCGCGGTGGCGCGTTGCGGCCGGAACGCGGCGCCGGCTAGGCGCGAGGCCGCAGCGATATGTCGATATCGCAAGGCCGAGCAACAACGCCGGCGCCCGTGTCATCGCGCTATCGTAAGCCAACCGCAGAGGACTTCCGGCCGCAACCCGAGGGCGGCGAGGCCTTTGCCTTGAACTCCCGCCTCGCGGCCTCGCCGCCTGGAGGGACGGGGTCGAATTTTCGCGCATGGCTTCGCCATCGGCCGCCTTGTGGACGTCAAGTACACGGCGGCGACCGCTGTCTCGCCCTGCACGAAAATCGCCACCGTCGCGCACGCGGGAATAGATCAGAGGCTCCCTAGCGGAGACGCCAAGTGGTGACCTGCGGCCCGTCCTCGAGGATCACGCCGCTGTCTTCCAGTTCCTTGCGGATCCGGTCTGCCTCCGCAAAGTTTCTTGCTTTGCGGGCGGCAAGTCGGGCTTCAATCAGTTTCTGAATGGATTCCGGCGTGTGGGCCACGGTACTGACACCGTGAGCGGTAGCCGGTTCGAACGTTGCGTCTCCCGTTCCCGCTGTGGCCATCCCCTGCAAGAACATCTCGGCCCGACGACCCAATAGCCCAAGTATTCCTGCGAGAGACTTCAGCAGGCGCGCACTCTTTTCCGAGTGACTTCTATTGACTTCGTTCGCCAGATCGAACAGTACGGCGACTGCCTCAGGCGTATTGAAGTCGTCATCCATTGATTCCCGGAACTGCTTTGCGCGGGTGTCGGCCCAGTCGATTGGTTCTGGCACAACGTCGAATCCCCTGAGCGCTGTGTAGAGCCGAGTCAGAGCCTGTTTGGCGTCGTCCAGATTCTGGTCCGAGTGATTCAGCGGGCTGCGGTAGTGCGCCCGCAGGATGAAGAACCGCACCACCTCCGCGTCGTAGCGCTTGAGGATGTCGCGGATCAGGAAGAAGTTGCCCAGCGACTTGGACATCTTCTGCTCGTCGACGCGCACGAAGCCGTTGTGCATCCAGTAGTTCACGAACGGCCGGCCGGTGGCGCCCACCGATTGCGCGATCTCGTTCTCGTGGTGCGGGAACTGCAGGTCCTGGCCGCCGCCGTGGATGTCGAAATGCTCCCCGAGCAGGCGGCAGCTCATGGCGGAGCACTCGATGTGCCAGCCCGGGCGCCCGTCGCCCCAGGGCGAGGGCCACTTCGGCTCGCCCGGCTTGGCGTGCTTCCACAACACGAAGTCGAGCGGGTCCTGCTTGTCCTGGTCCACCTCGACGCGCTCGCCGGCGCGCAGCTCGTCGAGCGACTTGCCGGAGAGGCGTCCGTAGCCGGCGAACTTGCGCACGGAGTAGTTCACGTCGCCGCCCGGTGCGCGGTAGGCAAGGCCGTTCTGCTCGAGGCGCGCGATCAGGTCCTGCATCTGTGGCACGTACTGCGTGGCCCGCGGCTCGTGATCGGGCTTCTGCACGCCGAGCGCCGCGGCGTCCTCGTCCATGGCGCGGATGAAGCGCGCGGTCAGCGCCTCCGGCGTCTCGCCGTTCTCCGCCGCGCGCTTGATGATCTTGTCCTCGATGTCCGTGATATTGCGCACATAGGTCACGCGGAAGCCGCTCGCGCGCAGCCAGCGCTGCACCATGTCGAACACCACCAGCATGCGGCCGTGGCCGAGGTGGCAGTAGTCGTACACGGTCATGCCGCAGACGTACATGCGCACCTCGCCCGGGGCGGATCGGCACGAAGTCCTGCTTGGCGCGCGCGAGGGAGTTGTAGATCCTGAGCATCGAGGTAGTCGGACCTGGAGCGGCCGCCGGCTCGGTTGTGAAGGCGCGGGGCTTAGTCTAGAATGCGCAACGCTTCGTAGAGCCTTGAAAACTATAACACAATGTTGATTCTGAACTTGCCGCGCTTGAGCATGGCCGCGCTGGCCGCCGCGTTTGTCTTTGCATCCACCGCGGCGCGCGCCGACGATCTCGCGGAAGCAGGCAAGTTGCTGCAGTGCCGGTCAGCACCAGCAGGCGCTGGCGACGCGTCAACAAGATACTCGCGGCAAAGCCGAAGGATCCGCAGGCGCGATTCCTCAAGGGGCTGATCTACACCGAGCAGGGCAACACGCGCGAAGCCATCGACATGTTTCGCAAGCTGACCGAGGATTATCCCGAGCTGCCGGAGCCCTACAACAATCTCGCGGTGATCTACGCCTCGCAGGGACAGTACGACAAGGCGCGCGCGGCGCTCGAGCAGTCGATCCGCACGCATCCGAGCTACGCCACCGCCTACGAGAATCTCGGCGACGTGTACGCCAAGCTGGCGAGCCAGGCCTATGACAAGGCGCTCAAGCTCGACTCCTCAAACGCCGGCGCGCAGAACAAGCTGGCGCTGGTGCGCGAGCTGGTCGGCAACTCTCGCGAACCTGCGCCGGTGAAGATCGCGGCCACCGAATCGAAGACCCCGCCGGCGCAGCCCGCGGCGGCGAAGCCGGCAGCCGCGAAGCCGGCGGCCGCAACGGCCGCGCCGGCAACTGTTGCGGCTGCGACTGCGAAACCCGCGGCGCCGAAGCCTGCGGCAGCGGTGAAGACCGCGCCGATGGGGGTGTCCCCGGACCAGCAAGAGGTGATCACGGCCGTGAGGGCCTGGGCGCAGGCTTGGTCGCGAAAGGACGCCGACGCCTACCTCGCCTTCTACGCCAAGGACTTCCGCACGCCCAAGGGCGAAGCCCGCGGCGACTGGGAGAAAGCCCGCCGCGAGCGCCTGCAGGCGCCCAAGAGCATCTCGGTCACGGTGGAGGAGCCACGCGTCAATCAGCGGGAAGGCACGCGCGCGAGCGTGACCTTCCGCCAGGACTACAAGTCCGACCGCCTCAGCTCGCGCAGCACCAAGACGCTCGTGCTGGTGAAATCGGAAGACGGCCGCTGGCTGATCCAGCAGGAGCAGGTGGCGAATTGACACGCGCTCCGGCAACGCCGCGCGCCCCCGCGCTGCTGCGCGCGGCTGCCCTGCTGCGGGCCGCCGTCGCCGCGCTGCTCCTGCCCTGCGCGGCATTGGCTGCCTCGCCCGAGCCGATGCTCTCGCGCGTGGTCGCCGCAATCGAAGCCAACCAGCTGAACCTGGCGCTGCAGCGCGTGGAGGAGCTCATCGCCGCGCACCCCAATTTCCGCCTCGCGCACCTGATCCGCGGCGATCTGCTGCTCGCACGCTCGCGCCCGCTCGCGACCTTCGGCAACGTGGTGAAGACCGTGCCGCAGGAGAAGGTGGACGACCTGCGCGCCGAGGCGCTGGTGCGCTTGCGTGCGCTGCGCGACCGTCCCGAGTCGGGTCGCCTGCCGCGCAGCATCTTGCAGCTGCACGCCGGCCAGAAGCATGCGCTGCTGGTCGACTCGCGCCGCTCGCGCCTGTACGTGTTCGAGAACGCGGACGGCAGGCCGCAGTACGTCGCCGACTACTACGTCACGCTCGGCAAGGGCGGCGTCGACAAGACGCGCGAAGGCGACCAGAAGACGCCGATCGGCGTCTATCACGTCACCGCCAACCTGCCGCGGCAAAAGCTGACCGATTTCTACGGCGCGGGCGCCTACCCGATCAATTATCCGAACGAATGGGACCGTAGCCTCGGGCGCAACGGCTACGGCATCTGGGTGCACGGCACGCCGCCCGACACCTACAGCCGGCCGCCGCGCGCGAGCGACGGCTGCATCGTGCTCGCCAACCCGGACCTGCTCTCGGTCGGCCGCTTCATGCAGGTCGGCATGACGCCCGGTGATCATCGCCGACGAGGTCGAGTGGGCGGACGCCGCCGCCGTGCAGCTCGAGCGCGAGACGCTGGCCGCGGCGCTGCGAGCGCTGGCGCGTCGACTGGGAAAGCCGCGATACCGAGC
The DNA here is from genome assembly GCA_963719995.1 of uncultured beta proteobacterium. Classification (GTDB taxonomy): domain Bacteria; phylum Pseudomonadota; class Gammaproteobacteria; order Burkholderiales; family SG8-39; genus JAABQT01. The sequence continues at coordinate 632,874 of CAVRDW010000001.1, forward strand.
GCTATCTCAGCCACTACTCGCCGCGGCTTCAACGCCGCCGGCCAGGACCTCGCTGCCTGGGCGGCGCACAAGCGCGCCGTCAACGCGGGCAAGTCGTGGATCCGCGTCGGCCTGGCGCAGGTGTCCATGCTGCGCTACCCGAACCGAGCGCGAACTTCGTCGTGGTGACGTTCGCGCAGGAGTATCGCTCCAACAACCTTTCCAACACCATGCGCAAGCGGCAGTACTGGCAGAAGGAGGACGGCCGCTGGCGCATCTTCTACGAGGGACCGGCGTGAAATTCAGACTGTCGCGGTTGTGGCAACCCCTGGTCATGCTTTCGGCGGCGGCGGCGTCCCCCGGCGCGCTGGCGGCGGACCCGCAGGTCGACCTGAAGACCAATGTGGGCACGATCCGGATCGAGCTCTACCCCGTCAAGGCGCCAAAGACCGTCGAGAACTTCCTGCAGTACGTGAAGGCCGGCCACTACAACGGCACGGTGTTCCATCGCGTGATCCCCAATTTCATGATCCAGGGCGGCGGCTTCGAGCAGAGCTACCGGCAGAAGCCGATGCGCCCGCCGATCCGCAACGAGGCGCAGCCCGCGGTCAAGGCCGGCCTCAAGAACGACGTCGGCACCATCGCGATGGCGCGCACCTCCGACCCCGACTCGGCGACGGCGCAGTTCTTCATCAACGTCAACGACAACGCATTCCTCAACTGGGGCGACCCGCGCAGCGACGGTCACGGCTACGCGGTGTTCGGCAAGGTGGTGTCCGGCCTGGACGTGGTCACCAAGATCGCCAAGATGCCCACCGGCGCGGGCGGCCCCTTCCGCAGCGACGTGCCGCGCGAGGCGGTGGTGATCGAGTCGGCCACAGTCGTCGCCGCCAAATAGTTGGCCCGGCGTGGCGGCCACGCTGCTCATCTCGGACCTGCACCTCTCGGGCGAGCGCCCGGCGATCAACGAGCGCTTCTTCGACTTCCTGCGCGAGCAGGCGGCGCGCGCCAGCGCGCTCTACGTGCTCGGCGACCTTTTCGAGTACTGGATCGGCGACGAGGAGCTGGACGCCGCGGATGGAGATCCGCTCGGGCGCGCGGTCGCGGAAGGCTTCGCCGGGCTCGCGCGCCAGGGCGTCAGCGTATGCCTGATGCACGGCAACCGCGACTTTCTCATCGGCAAGCGCTTCTGCGAGTCGAGCGGCGCGCGCCTGCTGCAGGACCCGGCCGTGGAGAAGATCGGCGGCGCACGGACGCTCCTGATGCACGGCGACATGCTGTGCACCGACGATCTCGATTACCAGGCCTGGCGCAGGACCGCCCGCTCGCGCGAGTGGCAGCGCGAATTCCTCGCCAAGTCGCTGCCCGAGCGCCGCACGCTGCTGCAGGCGATGCGCGAGAAGAGCAAGGAAGTGGTCGGCGCCAAGCCCGCCGAAATCATGGACGTGAACCAGGGCGCGGTGCGCGAGGCGCTGCGCGAGCACCGGTTGACGCGGCTGGTGCACGGTCACACCCACCGCCCCGCGCGCCACCTCCTCGAGGTGGACGGGCGTGCCTGCGAGCGCTGGGTGCTGCCCGACTGGTACGAGCGCGGCGGCTACCTCGCCATCGACGATACCGGGCCGCGCCTGGTCGGTTTTTAGGGAAGCTCTGAACAAGTTCCGCGTGCGCGACGGTGGCGATTTTCGTGCAGGGCGAGACAGCGGCCGCCGCCGTGTGCTGGACGCCCACAAGGCGGCCGATGGCGATGCCATGGACGAACCCCGCAGGCGCTTGCGCCTGCGGGCGTCGCGGGGCCCCGTGAGGAGCGCAGCCGCAAGCGGCTGCGCTGCTCGACCCCGTCCCTCCAGGCGGCGAGGCCGCGAGGCGGGGGAGTAAGGCAAAGGCCTCGCCGCCCTCGGGTTGCGGCCGGAAGTCCTCGACGGTTGGCTTACGATAGCGCGATGACACGGGCGCCGGCGTTGTTGCTCGGCCTTGCGATATCGACATATCGCTGCGGCCTCGCGCCTAGCCGGCGCCGCGTTCCGGCCGCAACGCGCCACCGCGCGACTTGTTCAGAGCTTCCCTAGGCGAGGCCCCGCGCAAGATCCGTCTTCAGGTCGGCCACCGCCTCCAGACCGACCGCGACCCGCACCAGCCCCTCGGTGATGCCCGCCGCGGCGCGCGCTGCGGCCGAGATGCGGCCGTGCGTGGTGGTCGCCGGATGGGTGATGGTGGTCTTCACGTCGCCTAGGTTGCCGGTGATCGAGATCAGCCGCGTCGAGTCGATCATCTTCCAAGCCGCTTCGCGCCCGCCCTTCACTTCGAAGGCAACGACAGCGCCGGCAGTACGCTGCTGCCGGCGGGCGAGAGCATGCTGCGGATGGGACTCGAGGCCCGGATAGAACACCCGTGCCACCTGCGGGTGGCGCTCGAGCCACCGCGCGAGTTCGAGCGCGCGTTCGCGACTGCGCCAGCATGCGCAGCTCCAGCGTCTCCATCCCCTTCAGGATCACCCACGCGTTGAACGGCGAGAGCGACGGGCCGGCGGTGCGCAGGAAGCCGAAGACGCCGTCCATCACCAGCGCCTTCGAGCCGAGCACCGCGCCGCCCATCACCCGGCCCTGTCCGTCCAGGTACTTGGTGGCGGAATGGATCACCAGGTCTGCGCCGAGCGCCAGCGGCCGCTGCAGCGCCGGGGTGCAGAAGCAGTTGTCCACGGCGAGCAGCGCCCCGGCCTGCTTCGCCACCGCGGCGATTGCGCCGATGTCCGAGATCTCGGTGAGCGGGTTGGACGGCGTCTCGAGGAACAGCAGCCTGGTGTTCGGGCGCAGCGCCTTTTCCCATTCGCGCACGTCGGTCGGCGAGACGAAGGTCGTCTCGAGGCCGAAGCGCGCGAGCACCCCGGAGAACAGCTGCACCGTGGAGCCGAACACCGCGCTGGAACACACCACGTGGTCGCCCGCCTTGAGCAGCGCCATCGCGGTGGCGAGGATCGCCGACATGCCCGTCGCGGTGGCGACGCAGGCCTCGGCGCCCTCGAGCGCGGCGAGCCGGTCCTGGAACATCGATACCGTGGGATTGGTGAAGCGCGAGTAGACGAAGCCCTCCTCCCCGCCGGTGAAGCGCGCGGCGGCCTGCGCCGCGCTGTCGAACACGAAGCTCGACGTGAGGAACAGGGCCTCGGAATGCTCTTGGAACTCGGTGCGTCTCTGCCCGGCACGCACACTCAGGGTCGCAAGCTCGAACGTGTCTGTCATGGTCCTCGTCCTTGCCTGCGGGCGCCGGAAAAACAAAAACCCGGCCAAGCGGACCGGGTTTCGTCGGCACGCTTTAGCTGTATTTTTAACGCGCCCGCAAGCTGTGGCTCAAATCGGCGCGAGCCGCACTATACCAAATTCATGGCGTGGTGGCCAGATTCAGGTCGAGCTGGGCGGCGTCGCCGTCGTCGCCCGAATCGCGCGCCGCGTCGCGCCGCACCTCGATGGTGTGCAGGTAGTCGCTGGTGATGTCGCCGGTGATGTAATGGCCGTCGAAGCAGGAGGTCTCGAAACTCTTCAGCTTGGGGTTCACCTGCCGCACGGCGTCCTTCAGCGCCTCCAGCTCCTGGTAGATGAGCGCGTCGGCGCCGATCTCGCGCCCCACCTCGTCCTCGCTGCGGTGCGCGGCGATCAGCTCGGCGCGCGTCGGCATGTCGATGCCGTAGACGTTGGGGAAGCGCACCGGCGGCGCGGCGGAGGCGAAGTACACCTTGCGCGCGCCGGCTTCGCGCGCCATCTGCACGATCTCACGGCTGGTGGTGCCGCGCACGATGGAGTCGTCCACCAGCAGCACGTTCTTGCCCTTGAACTCCATGCCGATGGTGTTCAGCTTCTGGCGCACCGAGCGTCGCGCGCACCGCCTGGCCCGGCATGATGAAGGTGCGGCCGATGTAGCGGTTCTTGACGAAGCCCTCGCGGTAGGGCAATGCCGAGGCCCTGCGCCAGCTGCATCGCCGAGGGGCGGCTCGAATCCGGGATCGGGATCACCACGTCGATGTCGAGATGCCGGTACTGCCGGCGGATCTTCTCCGCCAGCTTCTCGCCCATGCACCAGGCGCGTCTCGTACACCGAGGCGCCGTCGATCAGCGAGTCCGGGCGCGCCAGGTAGACGAACTCGAAGATGCACGGGTTGAGCGACGTGCGCTCCGCGCACTGCTGGCTGTGGAAGTTGCCGTCCTCGTCGATGAACACCGCTTCGCCCGGCGCGATGTCGCGCAGCAGCTTGAAGCCGAGCGCGTCCAAGGCCACCGACTCCGAGGCCACCATGTACTCGGTGCCCGTCTCCGTCTCGTTGTAGCCGATCACCACCGGGCGGATGCCGAATGGATCGCGAAACGCGAGCACCCCATAGCCGGCGATCATCGCGATCACCGCGTACGCGCCCCGCACGCGCCGGTGCACACTGGCCACCGCGCGAAAGATGGTCTGCGGCTCCAGGCGCAGCTTGACCGACGCCTTCTCGAGCTCGTGCGCCAGCACGTTGAGCAGCACTTCCGAATCGGAGTTGGTGTTGATGTGCCGCAGGTCCTGGCGGAACATCTCCTCCTTCAGCTGGTCGGAATTGGTCAGGTTGCCGTTGTGCCCGAGCACGATGCCGAAGGGCGAATTGACGTAGAACGGCTGCGACTCCGCCGAGTTGGAGGCGGAGCCGGCAGTTGGGTAGCGGCAGTGCGCGATGCCGATGTCGCCGGGCAGCGAGCGCATGTTGCGCGTGCGGAACACGTCGCGCACCATGCCGCCGCCCTTGTGCATGTGGAAGCTCTTGCGCTCGGAGGTGACGATGCCTGCCGCGTCCTGGCCGCGGTGCTGCAGGAGCAGCAGCCCGTCGTAGAGCAGCTGATTGACGGGCGAGCGCGCTACGATGCCGAGGATCCCGCACATGGGAACCGCCTCGCAGTGTCGTTAAGGGTCAATGATACCGCAAGCGCTCGGCGAAGGACCGCGGCAGCCACGGCCGCAGCGCGAGAGCACCCTGCGCCAGCGAATCGCCCGAAACCGAGTTACGCCAGGCCGGCTGCCGCGGCAGCGCGGTGAGGCCCGCGAGCAGCGAGAAGGCGAGCAGGATCACCAACGCTCGCGCCAGCCCGAACACACCGCCGAGCGTGCGGTCCAGCGGCCCAAGCCCTGCGACCTTCATCATCTTGGACAACAGGCTGCCCACGACGGTGCAAACCACGAGCGTCGCGATGAACACGACCACGAAGCTGACCAGCACACGGGCTTCCGGCGTCAGCATCGACTTGGGCAAGGCCTCGCCCAGCGGCCCGGCCAGCAGATTGGCCGCGAGGAACGCCAGCACCCACGAGGCCACCGACACCACCTCGTGAACCAGCCCGCGCCACACGCCCCACAGGACCGAGGCGGCAAGCACGATCAGCACAGCGTAGTCGAGCCAAGTCATGTCAGGACCTCGATGCGATATTGCCCGGCGAAAAGCCGAGCGCTTTGAGCTGCTTTTGCGCCTTCTCCGCGGCTTCGCGGCTGGCAAACGGCCCGGCGCGCACCCGCGTCACCGTCCCCTTGGCCGTGGCCACCGGCTCGGTGAAGTGCGCAAGCTTGGCCGACTTCAGCTTGGCGATGACGCCGGCGGGATCGGCGTACGCGCCGACCGGCACGTAATACTGGGCGTTGGCGAGCGCCGCTTCAGCGCGCGCGCGCTCGGCCGTTGTGCTGGCGGGCGCGCCCGCCGGCGCGGGCTTCGCGGCGGGGGCCTTCTCCGCCGGCTTGACTTCGGTCTTAGGCGTCGCGGGCGGGGCGGGCGCAGGTTCCGTCGCCTGAGCGGGCTTCTCGGCCTTCACCGCCGGCGCCGGCGGCTTTGGTGCGCTCTTGGGCACGAACGGGGTCTCGGCCTCGCCGGGAATGCGCACGCTCACGGGCGGCGCCTGGCGCGGCTGCGGGTCGAAGATCCAGGGCAGTACGATGACCGCCAGCAGCACCAGCGCGATCGCGCCCACCAGCCGCCGCCGCCCGCGGCGCCTCAGCGTGTTGACGTCCTGGGATTCAGCCATGGGGTTCGCGCCCGCCGCGGGCTGCCAGCGCTTGCATCACGCCGGCGACCGTGAGGAAGGATCCGAATGCGACGATTTTATCATCCTCCCGCGCCTCGTCCCGCGCCGCCGAAAACGCGCTCGCGGGCGACGCGTGCGACGTGCAAGGTTGCGCGACGCCCGCGGCCGCGAGCTGGCTTGCGACTTCGGCCGCGCTCGCGCCACGCGGGCCCGGCAGGCTCGCCACGTGCCAGCGCGTGATGCGCGGCGCCACCGCGCGCGCCACGGCGGCGATGTCCTTGTCGCGCAACATGCCGAAGACTGCGATCGTCTCGCGCGCGTACCCGGCGGCGGCCAGATTGTCCGCCAATCCCCGCGCCGCCTCGGCATTGTGCGCCACGTCGAGGATCACCTGCGGACGGCCTGGCAGCACCTGGAACCGGCCCGGCAGCGTGACCTCGGCCAGGCCGCGGCGCACGTCCTGCATCGCGACCGGCAGCCGCTCGCGCAGCGCATCGAGCGCGGCGAGCGCTGCAGCCGCGTTTCGCAGCTGGCGCGCGCCACGCAGTGCCGGGTGCGCAAGGCCGCTGCGCCGCCCGCCCGGGCCCCAGTATTCCCACTGCCCAGGCTGCGCGCGATAGCCGAAATCACGGCCGATCTGCAGCACGCGCGCGCCAATGCGCTGCGCTTCCTGCACCACGGAGGGCGGTGGTTCCGGATCCGCGACCACGGCCGGACGGCCGGCGCGAAAGATTCCAGCCTTCTCGCGCCCGATCGCCTCCCGCGTGTCCCCCAGCAGCTCGGTATGGTCGAGGGCCACGCTGGTGAGGACGGCGCAGTCGGCGTCGAGCGTGTTGACCGCATCGAGCCGTCCGCCCAGTCCGACTTCGAGCACCAGCGCGTCCAGGTGCTCCTGCGAATACAGCCACAAGGCGCCGAGCGTGCCGAACTCGAAGTAGGTGAGCGGCACGCCGCCGCGCGCGCGCTCGACCGCGGCGAAGGACTCGCACAGGCGCTCGTCCGGCGCCTCGCGCCCGTCGATGCGTACACGCTCGTTGTAGCGCAGCAGGTGCGGCGAGGCGTACAGTCCGAGGCGCCGGCCCGAGGCGCGCAGGATGCCCTCGAGATACGCGCAGACCGAGCCCTTGCCATTGGTGCCGCCCACCGTGAGCACCGGGCAATCGAATGCGATGGCCATCCGCGCCATGACCGCGCGCACGCGCTCCAGGCCCAGCGCGATGGCGTCGGGGTGCTGCCGCCCGATGAACTCGAGCCAGTCCCCGAGCGTGCGCGCGCTCACGAAGGCTGGTCGACCGCGATCCCCTGTAGCAGCCCGAGCAGCGCCGCGAGCTTGTCGCGCAGCTGGCGGCGGTCCACGATCATGTCCACCGCGCCCTTCTCCAGCAGGAACTCGGCGCGCTGGAAACCCTCGGGGAGCTTCTGGCGCACCGTCTGCTCGATGACGCGCGGGCCCGCGAAGCCCACCAGCGCCTTGGGCTCGGCGATCACGATGTCGCCGATCATCGCGTAGCTCGCCGATACGCCCCCGGTGGTGGGATCCGTGAGCACCGTCACGAATGGCAGCCCGCGCGCGGCGAGGTCGGTCAGCGCCGCCGTGGTCTTTGCCATCTGCATGAGCGAGAGCAGGCCCTCCTGCATGCGCGCGCCGCCGCTGGCGGTGACGGCGATGAAGGGCAGTTTCTGCTCGATCGCCACGCGCACCCCGCGCACGAAGCGCTCGCCCAGCACCGAGCCCATGGTGCCGGCCATGAACTCGAACTCGTGCGCCGCCACCACCACGCCGATCGACTTGATCGCCCCCTGCATCACGATCAGCGCCTCGGACTCGGCCGATTGCGCCTCGGCCTCGACCAGGCGCTCGGTGTATTTCTTGGAATCCCTGAATTTCAGGCTGTCCACCGGCAGCACTTCGGCGCCGATCTCGAAGCGCCCGTCGGCGTCGAGCATCGCGTCCAGGCGCGCACGCGCGCCGATCCTCTGGTGAAAGCCGCACTTCGGGCAGACGTTGAGGTTCTTCTCGAGGTCGGTGCTGTAGAGCACCGCGTCGCAGGCCGGGCACTTGGTCCACAGGCCTTCCGGCACGGCGCGCTTGGGGCCCGAGCTGCGCTGGATCTTGGGCGGCAGGAGCTTTTGCAGCCAGCTCATGCGTCGAGCGCCTGGCGGATCGGGCGCAGCAGCGCCTTGACGCGCGCCACCGCCTGGCCAGCGCCGGCATCCTCGATTTCCTGGATGATGCGGCTGCCGATCACCACTGCGTCCGCGGTCTGCGCCACGCGCCGCGCCGAGTCCGCGTCGCGGATGCCGAAGCCGACGCCGATCGGCAGCCGCGTCGCGGCGCGGATCTTCGGGATGTGCGCGGCCACGTCCGCCAGGTCGATGTGCCCCGCGCCCGTCACGCCGCGCAGCGAGACGTAGTAGAGGTAACCGCTGCCGACGCGCGCCACTTCCTGGATGCGCTGGTCGGTCGAGGTGGGCGCGAGCAGGAAGATGGGGTCGATGCCTGCCTGCCTTGCAAGCGCGGCGAACTGCTCGCACTCCTCGGGCGGATAGTCGACGACGATCACGCCGTCCACGCCGGCAGCCTTGGCCTCGCGCACGAACTTCTCCACGCCCATCGCCTCGATCGGATTGGCGTAGCCCATCAGCACCAGCGGCGTCTGCGAGTTGTGGTGACGGAAGTCGCGCACCATGCCCAGCACGTCGGCGAGGCTCACGCCCTGCCTGAGCGCCCGCTCGGAGGAACGCTGGACCACCGGCCCGTCGGCCATCGGATCGGAGAACGGCACGCCGAGCTCGAGGATGTCGCCTCCCGCCTCGACCAGCGCGCGCATCAGCGGCACCGTGAGCGCCGGCGAAGGGTCGCCCGCCGTGATGTACGGAATCAGCGCCTTGCGCTTCGCCTTGCGCAGCATCTCGAAGCGGGCCTGGATGCGCGACACGGCTAGAGCTTCAAGCCGGCGCGCTCGGCGACAGTATGCATGTCCTTGTCGCCGCGCCCGGAGAGATTGACCAGCAGGATGCGGTCCTTCGCCATCTGCGGCGCGATCTTCACCGCGTGGGCCACCGCGTGGGCCGATTCCAGCGCCGGGATGATGCCTTCGTAGTGGCACAGGTCGCTGAAGGCACGCAGCGCGTCGTCATCGGTCACCGCGACGTACTCGGCGCGTCCCGCGTCCTTCAGCCAGGCGTGCTCCGGCCCCACGCCCGGGATAGTCGAGGCCGGCCGAGACGGAATGCGTCTCGATGATCTGGCCGTTGGCGTCCTGCAGCAGGTAGGTGCGGTTGCCGTGCAGCACGCCGGGCTTGCCCGCGCACAGCGAGGCCGCATGCCGGCCGGTGGCAAGCCCCTCGCCGGCTGCCTCCACGCCGATCAGGCGCACGCCCTCGACGTCGATGTACGGGTAGAAGATGCCCATGGCGTTCGAGCCGCCGCCGACGCAGGCGATCACCGCGTCCGGCTGGCGGCCGGCGACTTCCGGCATCTGCTGCTTGCATTCCTCGCCGATCACCGACTGGAAATCGCGCACCATCATCGGATACGGGTGCGGCCCGGCCACCGTGCCGATGATGTAGAAGGTGTCTTCGACGTTGGTGACCCAGTCGCGCATCGCCTCGTTCAGCGCGTCCTTCAGCGTCTTGGAGCCGGACTCGACCGGCACCACGCTCGCGCCGAGCAGCTTCATGCGGTAGACGTTCTGCGCCTGGCGCTTGATGTCCTCCGAGCCCATGTACACCACGCACTCCATGCCGTAGCGCGCGGCCACGGTCGCCGTCGCGACGCCGTGCATGCCGGCGCCGGTCTCGGCGATGACGCGCGGCTTGCCCATGCGCCGCGCGAGCAGCGCCTGGCCGATGGTGTTGTTGATCTTGTGCGCGCCGGTGTGGTTCAGGTCTTCGCGCTTGAGGTAGATCTGCGCGCCGCCGAGCATCTGCGACCAGCGCTTGGCGTGGTACACCGGGCTCGGGCGCCCGACGTAGTGCTTCAGCTCGTAGCGGAACTCGGCCTCGAACGCGGGATCGCGGCGCGCCTGCTGGTACGCGGCGCGCAGCTCGTCCAGCGCGTGCGTCAGCGTCTCGGCGACGAAGACGCCGCCGTAGGGGCCGAAGTGCCCGCGCGCGTCGGGCAAGTCATACATCCGCATTCCTGACCTCCGCGATGAACGCCGCGATCTTCGCCGCGTCCTTGATGCCCTTCGCCGATTCCACGCCGCTCGACACGTCGACCGCCCAGGGCCGCACGCGGCGCACCGCCGCCGCCACGTTCTCCCGCGTCAGGCCGCCCGAAAGCACGAGCGGCCGCTCCAGCTCGGTCCGGGACCAGCGACCAGTCGAAGCTCGCGCCGACGCCGCCGTACTCCTCGACGTGCGCATCGAGCAGCCAGCCGCAGGCCGCGTCGAATACGGGCGCAGGTATTTTAGCAAATCGACCCCCGGCGCCACGCGGCATGCCTTGACGTAGGGCACGCCGAACTGTGCGCAGAACGCCGGCGTTTCTTCGCCGTGAAACTGCAGCAGGGACGGCTGCACTCGGCCGAGCACCTGCGCGACCTGCGCCGCATCGGGATTCACGAACAGGGCCACCGCCTGCACGAAGGGCGGCAAGCGCGTCGCGGATATCCCGCGCGCGCTCCACGTTGAGAAAGCGCGGGCTCGGCGGGTAGAACACCAGCCCGATGGCGTCGGCGCCGGCGCGTGCGGCCGCGCACGCCGTCCTGCGCCCGCGTGATGCCGCAGATCTTGACGCGGGTCCTCACGGCAGCACCGGGATTGCCTGCTGGGCCTGCGCGCGCCGCGGCAGTCCCCAATGCGGGTCGTACTCGACGCGCTCGAGATAGAGGCCTTCAGCGGCGAAGGTCGGCGCGGCGCGCGCGCGATCTCGCGACTGGAGCACTTCGCCGACCCAGGCCGGCGGCTGCCTGCCCGCGCCGACGTACACCAGGGTGCCGACGATGTTGCGCACCATGTGATGCAGGAATGCATTGGCACGCAGCACAAAGTCGATGCGCTCGCCGCGCGCCTCGATCTCCAGCGCCAACAGCGTGCGCACCGGCGATGGCGCCTGGCACTCGGCCGAGCGAAAGGCGGAGAAGTCGTGCTCGCCCACGAAATGGCGCGCGCCCGCGCGCATCGCCGCGACATCAAGCGGCGCGGTGATACCAGCCCGCGTGGCGCGCGGCGAGCGCCGGGCGCACCGCGCGATTGAGCAGGACGTAGCGGTAGGTGCGCGCGCGCGCCGCGTAGCGCGCGTGGAACTCGGGCGGCACTTCGCGCGCCCACTGCACGGCGACCGACTCGGGCAGGACCGCATTCACGCCGCGCACCCAGGCGCTTTCGGGACGCGTCACGCCGACGTCGAAGTGCACGACCTGCTCGCAGGGCATGCACGCCGCGGTCGGTGCGCCCCGCGCAGGTCACGCCGACCTGCCGCGCCGGCAATGGTGCCGAGCGCAGCCTGCAGGGCATCCTGCACGGTTCCGCCGCCCGGCTGCGTCTGCCAGCCGAGGAAGCGGCTGCCGTCGTACTCCAGTCCCAGGGCGATTCTCATGCGCTTGAAATGTCGAAGCCACGGGGCACGGCGCATTGCGCGCCGCCGCCGTGGCTCCGTGGTTGCGGCGAGATCCTTAGCCCAGTTTGGCCAGCATCTGCTTCGCCTGCCCCTGCTGGGCGGCGTCGCCTTCCCTCACCACCTCGTTCAGCAACTCGCGCGCGCCGTCCTTGTCGCCCATCTCTTCGTAGGCCTTGGCCAGGTCGAGCTTGGTGGCGACCTCCTGCCACTTCGGATCGCCCCCGGATGCCGCGGCGGGCGCCTCGTCCGGCGTACCCAGGTCGAGGCTGATCGCGGAAAGATCCATGGCGGGTGCTTCCGTCTTCTCCTGCGCCTGTGCCTCGCCGCTGCCCAGGTTGAGGTCGAAGTCGAGACCGCCGCCGGCAGCCGGCCCCGGGGTCGCCGCAGCGGGAGGCACGCCGGCAGGAAACTCGAAGTTCAAGGCGGTGGTGTCGGCGCCAACCTTCTCCGAAGGACCCGAGGTGCCCAGATCGAAGTCCAGGCCGCTGGAGGCCGCCTTGGTCTCCTGGGCGTCGATGATCAGCGTGCCGCCGGGCGAAAAGTCGCTCTTTTCCGCGCTGGGCGTCGATTGACCGCCAAGGTCGAGGTCCAGAGCCTGAGCCGCGGCTGCGGCCGCCCCGCTGCCTACGGCTTGGCCGCCAATATCGAAATCCACTGACGGCGCAGGCGCGGGCACAGCCGGCGCGGCAGGCGCCACCGCCGCTTGCGCGCCAGTGCCGCCGTACAGGCTGTTGCCGGCATCGATCGAGCGGCCGAGCGTCGCAGCCTTGTCCCAGTCAGGGCCGGCTCCGTTGGTCAGGTTCTTGAGCTTGAGCGCCGATTGCTCGAACGACCTTGCATCGCGGCGGCTCGCGTAGATCTCGAGCAGCTTGACGTGCACCGGGATCCGGTTCGCGTCCCTCTGCAGCGCCTCCTTCAGGATCTCCTCGGCCTGGGCGTCGCGGCCATACGCCATGTACACATCCGCCTCGGCGATCGGGTCCACGTCGTCGGTATCCATTCCGCCCACGGCGGCCTGGCTGACGGAGGTCTGGGAAACGCTGGTCGGGCCGCTGACTGCGGGCGCGGACACCGCTGCCACAGCCGCAGCCGCGGGCGCGCTGGCGGCGCCCATGACGCTGTCCTGGAACTTATTTACGGATTTTTTTTTACGCTGCCAGGCGAAGGCGCCGTAGCCGACCAGCAGGAGCAGGACTGCGCCCAGGCCGCCCAGCGCGACCGGGTTGTCGAGGAACTCATCGACGAGGCTCGGCTCGGGCGGCGGAGGCGCCATCGGCCTTGGCTTGGCAGGCGCCGGTTTCGCGACCGGCTTCGGCGCCTCGGCCGCGGGCTTGGGCGCCTCGACAACAGGCGCCGGCTTCGGCGCTTCGCCGGCAGGCTTTGCAGGCTCCGCGGGGGCAGCGGCCGGAGCCGGGGCAGCGGGCTTAGCTTCCGGCGCTCTTGCCGCTTGCGGCGCCGGCGCCGGCTTTGGGGGCTCTGCCGCCTTGGCCGCAGGCGCAGGCGCCGGTTTGGCGCCCGCCTTCTTCTCGAGATCCGCAAGCTGCTGGTTCTTGATCGCCATCAGCTTCTGCAGGTCCGAAACGTTCTTCTCGAGATCGGCGACTCGCGACTGCGCTTCCTTGAGCGCGCGCTCGCGCGCTGCCAGGTCATCCTCGCGTGCCGCACGCGCTGCGGGCGCGCCCGGCTTCTTGGCATCCGCCCGGGAGAGCTTGAGCTGGTCCTTGGTCTCCGCCGGCTTGGGCTCCGCCGGCTTCGGCGTGATCTGGCCGGCCGCCGCGCTCTCCGCGGGCGCCGGCGCCACCGGCGCCGCCGCGACGGTGGCAGCCATGCGGCTGCGGTACTCCGCGAAGTCGGCCATCTGCACGCCGACCAGGCGATTGGCGTCGTCGGCATCGACCGCCACGACGAAGTCGCGATCGGGAATGTTCAGGATCTTGCCCGCGCGCACCAGATTCACGTTGTTGCGAATGAATGCGTCCTCGTTTGCACGCTGGAGCGCGATCAGCATCTGGTTGAAGGTCACGCCCTCGGGTTTGTACTGGAGCGCGATGCGGCCCAGCGTGTCGCCCTTCTTCACCTCATACGTGGCTTCCTGGGGCGCGGGCTTCGTCTCGGGAGGAGGCGCCGGCGCAGCGGCAATCTGCCGCTCTTCGATGCGGGGCTCCGGCTTGGCCGCCTCGGCGATCGGCGCAGCGGGCGCCTCGGTAGGCGCGGGCGCGGCCGTCGTGGCCGGCAGCGCTGCCGGTGCGGCGGGTGCCTCCGCGGCAGGAGCGGAAGGCGCAGGCGCCGGCGTCGCAGTCGCGGCGGGCGCGGCGGGCGCGGCGGGCGCAGCAGGTGCTGGCACGGCAATCGGCGCGGCCGCCGCCGGCGCCGCTGCCCTGGCAGCAGGCTGCTGCGGCAGATAGTCCGGCGGATCCAGCAGGATCGTGTACTCCCGGACCAGAAGCCCGGTCGCCCAACGCAATTCGATCAGGATGTCGAGAAACGGGTCGTTGACGGGCTGGCGCGTCGTGACGCGCAGCACCGGGCGGCCGCCGACCTTCTCGATCACGAAGCGCACGCCCGAAAGCGAAGGGCTGAACTCGATGCCGGCCTGCGCGAAGGCGTTGGCGCTCGCGAGCCGCGCCTCGAGCGACGACTCCTCGCCGGGCAACAGGGAAACGATCTCGATTTCGGCGCGCAGTTGCTGACCGAGGAAGGACTGGACATTCAGGCGACCCAGTCCCGCCGCATGAACGAAAAGCGGCAGGCCCAAGGCCACAACCAAGACGAGCCGAAGCACCGCGATCGGTTTAATCACCCCCACCACCCTGAGTCGTTCTTATGCGGCTGAGTACCATAACATCATGACGTTAGGCCTGCAAGCTGAGAGTTTTTCTCGGTTTCTGGGCCTTGATCCGCACTCAGCAAGGAATTTTTACCGCCCGACCCCGGCGTCGAGCAGGATCCGCAACATACGCCGCAACGGCTCGGCGGCCCCCCAAAGCAGCTGGTCGCCAACCGTGAACGCGGCGAGATACTCGCCACCCATCGGCATTTTTCGCAGCCGGCCCACGGGAACGGCGAGCTTCCCCGTCACGGCGGCGGGCGTCAGCTCGGCCAGCGTCTCCTCCCTGCGGTTGGGCACGACGCGCACCCAGTCATTGCCCTCCGCGATGATGCCCTCGATTTCGTCGAGCGGCACATCCTTGCGCAGCTTGATCGTCAGCGCCTGGCTGTGGCAGCGCATCGCGCCCACGCGCACGCAGATGCCGTCCACAGGGATCGGCCGCTCGCTGCGCCCGAGGATCTTGTTGGTTTCGGCCTGCCCCTTCCACTCCTCCCGGCTCTGGCCGTTGCCGAGGTCCTTGTCCACCCAGGGCAGCAGGCTCGCGGCCAGCGGATAGCCGAATTGCTCCTTGGACAGCACGCCGTTGCGCAGCGCCGCGGTGACGCGGCGGTCGATGTCGAGCGCGGTCGCGGCGGGATCGGCGAGCGCGGGCTTCGCGGCGTCGCCGACCTGCGCCATCTGCTGCGCCAACTCGCGCATGTTGGCTGCGCCGGCGCCCGAGGCGGCCTGATAGGTCATGCTCGTCATCCACTCGATAAGGTCGCTGCGGAACAGCCCGGCCAGGCCCATCATCATCAGGCTGACCGTGCAGTTGCCACCGATGTAGTCGCGCACGCCGGAGGCTAGCGCCTTTTCGATCACGGGCATGTTGACCGGATCGAGGATGATCACCGCGTCGTCCTTCATGCGCAGTGCGCTCGCGGCGTCGATCCAGTAGCCCTTCCAGCCGGCGGCACGCAACTTCGGATAGACCTCGTTGGTGTATTCGCCGCCCTGGCAGGCGATGAGCACCGGAAGCGCCTTGAGCGCGTCGATGTCGTGGGCGTCCTGCACCGGCCCGGTTTCCCTGCCGATCGCGGGGCCCTTGCCGCCAGCCTGCGAGGTCGAGAAGAACTCCGGCTCGACGTGGTCGAAGTCGCGCTCCTCGCGCATGCGCTGCACCAGGACCGACCCCACCATGCCCCGCCAACCGACGATACCCACTCTCAGCATTGCAGCTTTCCTATAGCGCGGCGAGCACCGCGTCGCCCATTGCGGCGGTCCCGACCTTCTTCAGACCGTCAGTATAGATGTCCGCCGTGCGCAGGCCACTTTGGAGCACCTTGCGCACCGCCGCTTCGAGCCGGCCCGCCTCGGCTGCGCGGCCAAGCGAGTAGCGCAGCATCATCGCCGCCGACAGGATGGTCGCCAGCGGATTGGCCACACCCTTGCCCGCAATGTCGGGCGCCGACCCGTGGATCGGCTCGTACAGGCCCTTCCCCTTCGCGTCCAGCGAGGCCGAGGGCAGCATGCCGATCGAACCGGTCAGCATCGACGCCTCGTCCGACAGGATGTCGCCGAACAGGTTGCCGGTGACGATCACGTCGAACTGCTTGGGGTTGCGCACCAGCTGCATCGCGCAGTTGTCGACGTACATGTGCGAGAGCTGCACGTCGGGGTAGGCCTTGGCCTCCTCCGTCACGACCTGCTTCCAGAGCTCGGTGGTTTCGAGCACGTTCGCCTTGTCGACCGAGCAGACCCTCTTGGCGCGCTTGCGCGCCGCCTCGAAGGCGACGCGCGCGATGCGGCGGATTTCGCTTTCGCGGTAGCGCATCGTGTTCACGCCTTCGCGCTCGCCGCCGGCGAGCGTGGAGATGCCGCGCGGCTCGCCGAAGTAGATGTCGCCCGTCAACTCGCGCACGATGAGGATGTCCAGCCCGCTCACGACTTCGGGCTTGAGCGTCGAGGCCTGCGCCAGTTCCTCGTAGACGAGCGCCGGGCGCAGATTGGCGAACAGGCCCAGTTCCTTGCGCAGGCGCAGCAGGCCGCGCTCGGGGCGCTGCTCGCGCGGCAACGCGTCGTACTTCGGCCCGCCGATGGCGCCGAAGAGGATCGCGTCCGCCTCGCGCGCGAGGCGCAAGGTCGCCTCCGGCAGCGGGTCGCCGGCCGCGTCGAAGCCGGCGCCGCCGACCGGCGCCTCCTGCATCTCCATCGGGAGTTGCAGGCGGCGCAGCACCTTGAGCGCCTGCGCGACGATTTCCGGCCCGATCCCGTCGCCGGGAAGCACCGCGATCTTCACGGCATCACCGGAACAGCCAGGGCTGCTGCGCTGCGCCGGCGGTCCTCGTAGGCGCGGATCTTGTCGGCGTGGCGCAGCGTCAGGCCGATCTCATCCAGGCCGTTGAGCAGGCAGTACTTTCGGAAGGGATCGACGTCGAAGCGCATCACCTGGCCGCCGTCGGCACTCGACACCGTCTGCTGGCCCAGGTCGACGACCAGGCGGAAGCCCGGGAACGCCGCGCTCTCGTGGAACAGGCGGTCGACCTCCGCCTCGGTCAGCGCGACGGGCAGCAGGCCGTTCTTGAAGCAGTTGTTGTAGAAGATGTCGGCGAACGACGGCGCGACCACGCAGCGAAAGCCGAAATCCATGAGCGCCCAGGGCGCGTGCTCGCGCGAGGAGCCGCAGCCGAAGTTCTTGCGCGCGAGGAGTACTTGCGCGCCCTTGTAGCGCGGCTGGTTGAGCACGAAGGCCGCATCCTTGCGCCAGGCGGCGAACAGGGCGTCGGCAAAGCCCGTGCGCTTGATCGACTTGAGGTACTCCTTCGGGATGATCTGGTCGGTGTCGACATTGGCGCGGTCGAGCGGCGCGACGAGCGCGTTCAGGACAGTGAACTTTTCCATGGCTAGCGCCACTCCCGCACGTCGACGAAATGGCCGGCGATGGCGGCGGCCGCCGCCATCGCGGGACTCACCAGGTGCGTGCGCCCGCCCTCGCCCTGCCGCCCCTCGAAGTTGCGGTTCGAGGTCGAGGCACAGCGCTCGCCCGGCGCAAGCCGATCGGCGTTCATGCCGAGGCACATCGAGCAGCCCGGCTGGCGCCAATCGAAGCCCGCGTCCCTGAACACCTTGTCCAGCCCCTCGCGCTCCGCCTGCGCCTTCACCAGGCCCGAGCCGGGAACGACCATCGCCAGGCGCACGTTCGAAGCCACGCGCCGGCCCTTGACCACCGCGGCCGCCACGCGCAGGTCCTCGATGCGCGAGTTGGTGCACGAGCCGATGAACACCTTGTCGAGCTTGATGTCCGCGATGCGCGTGCCGCGGCTTGAGGCCCATGTACACGAGCGCGCGCTCCATGCCCTCGCGCTTCTGGCTGTCCTTTTCCCGGTCCGGGTCGGGCACCGTCTCGTCCACCGCCACCACCATCTCCGGCGACGTGCCCCAGGTCACGTGCGGCTTGATGGCGCGCGCATCCAGCGCCACCTCGCGATCGAACTTCGCATCGGGGTCGCTCTTCAGCGTACGCCAGTAGGCCACCGCCTGATCCCACTCGGGGCCGGCGGGCGCGAACGGGCGTCCCTTGAGGTAATCGATGGTCGCCTCGTCGACGGCGATCATGCCGGCGCGCGCGCCGGCTTCGATCGCCATGTTGCAGACGGTCATGCGCCCTTCCATCGACAGCGAGCGGATCGTGCTGCCGGCGAATTCGATGGCGTGCCCGGTGCCGCCGCCGATGCCGATGCGGCCGATGATCGCGAGCACCACGTCCTTTGCGGTCACCCCGCGCGCAAGCGGGCCGTCCACGGTCACGCGCATGTTCTTCATCTTCTTCGTCACCAGGCACTGCGTGGCGAGCACGTGCTCGACCTCCGAGGTGCCGATGCCGTGCGCCAGGCAGGCGAACGCCCCGTGCGTGCTGGTGTGCGAATCGCCGCAGACCACGGTCATTCCGGGCAGGGTCGCGCCCTGCTCCGGCCCGATCACGTGCACGATGCCCTGGCGCTTGTCGAGGAACGGAAAGTACGCCTTTGCCCGGTGCTGGCGCATGTTCGCGTCGAGCGTCTCGATCTGCTGGCGCGCGAACGGATCACGCACGCCCGCCATGCCTTCCTCCCAATGATCGGTCGGGGTGTTGTGGTCGGCAGTGGCGACCACGCTGCCCATGCGCCAGGGCTTGCGACCGGCGACTTTCAGGCCTTCAAAAGCCTGAGGGCTGGTCACTTCGTGCACCAGGTGACGATCGATGTAGATCAGCGAGGTGCCGTCCTCCTCGGCGTGCACGAAGTGGCTGTCCCAAAGCTTGTCGTAAAGCGTCTGTCCCATGACTATTCCGAGCGATTGCCGCAGTGCGGAAACCGTGGATTATGGCACAAGCAATGCGCGCGAATCGCGCGCCGGTCAGCGCTTGGCGCGCGCCGTTTCGTAGAGCGGCATCACCTTCGCCGAATAGACTTTGAGATCGTCGATTCGAGTTGCGTGTGACGGATGCGTGGACAGGAACTCTGGCGGCTGTCCGCCGCCGAGCTTGCCCATCTTCTCCCACAGGCTGATCGCGCCGCGCGGGTCGTAGCCCGCGCGCGCCGTGAGCTCGACGCCGATGCGGTCGGCCTCCATCTCGTGCTCGCGCGAATTGGGCAGGTTGAACGTCAGGTCGACGGCCAGCTGCGTCAGGTCCAGGGTGCCCTGCGGCACGCCGGCGACGGCGCCGATCACGCCGATGAGAATGCCCTGCGCCTGGGCCTGGGAGGCGCGCTCGCGGCCGTGCTCGCGCAGCGCGTGGGCGATTTCGTGCCCCATGACGGCGGCGATTTCGTCATCCGTCGCGTTGAGCCTCTCGATCAGCCCCGAGTAGACCGCGATCTTGCCGCCAGGCATGCACCAGGCGTTGACTTCCTTGGAGGTGAGGACGCTCACCTCCCATTTCCAGGCGGGAGCGTCGGCGCGAAACGCCGCGGTCCGCGGAATCAGGCGCTGCGCAATGCCGCGCACGCGCCCGGTCTGCGCCGCGTCGTGGTTGAGCTGGCCCTTCTTGCCGGCCTCCGTAGTGATCTTCTGGTAGGCGGCCGCGGCGCCCTTGTCCATGTCGGCCGAGGACACCATCATCGACTGCTTGCGGTCGACGCCCACCGCCCCCGGCTGGGTCGTCTGCACGGTCTGGCAGCCGGCGACAATGGCGAGCGACGCGATTAATGCGGTTCGCCACGTCATGCCGGAAGCCTACACGCGCACGCGCCAGATGACGAGTGCGGTAGCCAACACTGCGGCCAGCGAGCTGAGCGAAAAACTGAGCTCCGGACCGAGCGCTCCCCAGCTCCAGCCGGCCAGCAGGGTACCGGCGCTGCCGCCCAGGCCGTAGGACACGCTCGAGTGCAGCGTCTGCCCGCGCGCCGCGAGCGCGCCGGTGAACAGGCGGTGCACGATCGCGACGGAGGAGGCGTGGTAGGCGCCGAAGGTCGCCGCGTGCAGCAGTTGCGCGAGGGCGAGGAGCGCCGCCGAGTGCACGCCCCAGCCGATGAGCGCGAAGCGCAGCACGGCCAGCGCGCAACTCGCGGCGAGCACGGCGCGCAGGCTGTAGCGCCGCAGCAGCCGCGGCAGGACCAGGAACAGCGCGATCTCCGCCAGCACGCCGAGCGTCCACAGCACGCCGATGGCCGTCTTGCTGTAGCCCGCCGCCTCCAGATAGATCGAATAGAAGGCGTACAACGCACCGTGCGCCACGTTCATGCAGAGGCACGCAGCAAAGAAGGCGAGCACCTCGGGTCGCAACAGCACCGTGGCAAGGCGCGCATCTGCCAGTCCGCCGGCAGCCGCGACACGGCCCGTCGGCATGAGGAACGACACGGCGAGCGTGAGCGCGGCGAGCAGGACGACGACGCTGAGCAGCGACTGCGGCGGGTGCGCGTCCAGCCACGCGCCGGTGGCGAGCACGCCGGCGATGAAACCCACCGAGCCCCACAGCCGGATCGGGCCATAGCGCTCGGTGCGCGCGCCAAGCGAGCCCAGCGTCAGCGCCTCGACCAGGGGCAGCGCGCCCGCCGACAGGAGGCTCATCACCAGCATGATCACCACGGCAGCCGCGTATCCCCCGGTCACTTGCAGCAGAGCGAAGCCGGCCAGCACCGCGGCGGCCGAGAACACCACGATGCCGCGCGCCGCGCCGCAGCGGTCGGCAAGCCACCCCCAGAAGGCCGGTGCCGCCACGCGCGCGAGCTGCGGCATCGCCAGCACCACCGCGATCTCGCCCGCGCCGTAGCCGCGCGCCGCGAGATACAGCGCGAAGTACGGCACCAGCGCGCCGGCGTACAGGAAGTAGGCGAAGAAATATGCCGACAATCGCAACGCGGGCGTCATCGCGGCGCATCTTACCTAGGGAGCCTCTGAATTATTCGCGCGGTGGCGCGTTGCGGCCGGAACGCGGCGTCGGCTAGGCGCGAGGCCGCAGCGATATGTCGATATCGCAAGGCCGAGCAACAACGCCGGCGCCCGTGTCATCGCGCTATCGTAAGCCCACCGTCGAGGACTTCCGGCCGCAACCCGAGGGCGGCGAGGCCTTTGCCTTGAAACCCCGCCTCGCGGCCTCGCCGCCTAAAGGGACGGTGGCGATCTTCGCGCATGGCATCGCCATCGGCCGCCTTGTGGGCGTCAAGCACACGGCGGCGGCCGCTGTCTCGCCCTGCACGAAAATCGCCACCGTCGCGCACGCGGGAATAAATCAGAGGCTCCCTAGGGAAGCTCTGCGAAAGTCACGCTGGGCTTCCGCGTTGCCGGCGCGCGGCCGTGCTATAAACGCGCGCCATGCCACGCCTGCATCCCACGCGCGCCGCCTTCTATCTGCTGTTCACGCTGTCCGGGTTCGCCGGGCTGATCTACGAATCGATCTGGACGCATTACCTCAAGCTCTTCCTCGGCCACGCGGCCTACGCGCAGTCGCTGGTGCTGGTGGTATTCATGGGCGGCATGGCCGCGGGCAGCGCGTATTGCAGTCGCATCTCGGTGCGGCTGCGCAACCCGCTCGCCGGCTACGCGCTGGTCGAGGCGATCGTCGGCCTTTGCGCGCTGGGGCTGCACGAGGTATTCGTCGCCGTGACCGACTGGTCCTATGCCAGCCTGCTGCCTGGGCTGGGTTCCGAGTGGCTCGTGCTCGGCGCGAAGCTCGCCATCTCCTGCCTGCTGATCCTGCCGCAGTCGGTGCTGCTGGGCGCGACGTTTCCGCTGATGAGCGCCGGCCTGGTGCGCGCGCACCCGGCCGCCTCCGGCGAGTCGGTCTCGATGCTGTACTTCACCAACAGCCTCGGCGCCGCAGTCGGCGTCCTGGTGGGCGGCTTCCTGCTCATCGACTGGGTCGGCCTGCCCGGGACCTTGCGCACCGCGGGCAGCATCAACCTGGCGCTCGCCGCGGTCGTGTGGCTGCTGGCGCGGCCGATGGCCGCGCCGGCGCTCGTCGCGCGCGCGGGTGGCGAGCCGCGTGTCGCGCTGCTGTTGCTCGCGGTGGCGTTCCTCACCGGCATGGCGTCCTTCATCTACGAGATCGGCTGGATCCGCATGCTGTCGCTGGTGCTCGGCGCGTCGACGCACTCCTTCGAGCTGATGCTCTCGACGTTCATCCTCGGGACTCGCGCTGGGCGGCTATGCCGTGCGCCGGCGCGTGGACGCCGTGGCGAGCCCCGAGCGGCTGATCGGCTGGGTGCAGCTCGCCAAGGGTTTGCTCGCGCTGCTCACGCTGCTCGTCTACGACCGCAGCTTCGAGCTCATGGAGTTCCTGATGACGGGCCTCGCGCGCAACGAGGCGGGCTACGCGCTCTTCAATCTGTCCGGGCAGGCGATCGCCGCCCTGGTGATGCTGCCGGCGACCTTCTGCGCCGGCATGACCCTGCCCCTGCTCACGGGCGCGCTGCTGCGGCGCGTCCTCGGGCGAACGCGCGATCGGCCAGGTATACGCGGCCAACACGCTCGGCGCGATTGCCGGCGTGATGCTGGCGGTGCACATCGGGCTGCCGGGCCTCGGCCTGAAGGGCACCATCGTGGCGGGGAGCCTGGTCGATGCGGGGCTCGGCCTCGCCCTGCTGTACGTCTTCGCCGCGCAGCGCAGGGCCCTCGCGCTGGCGGCAGCCGCCAGCCTCGCCCTCTTCCTGCCGATCGGAGCCGCCTTCAAGCTCGACGTCAACAAGATGACCGCGGGGGTCTTCCGGCACGGCGACCTGGAGAGCTCGCGCGACGCCAAGATCCTGTTACGAGAAGGACGGCAAGACTGCGACCGTGCACCTCGCGCAGTACGGCAGCGCCATCAGCATCCGCACCAACGGCAAGTCCGACGGCTCGATCAACATGACCGGGACGGAGGCAAGCGATCGCGGCTCGGACGAGATCACCATGGTGCTCACCGCGGCCGTGCCGCTCGCGCTCAAGCCCGAGGCGAAGAGCGCCGCGGTGATCGGCATCGGCACCGGCCTCACCACCCACACGCTGCTGCAGAGCCTGGCGATCGAGCGCGTCGAGACCGTCGAAATCGAGGCGGCGATGGCCGAAGCCTCGCGCGGCTTCATGCCGCGCAACGGCGCGACGTTCGCTCGACCCGCGCAGCCGCATCCTGATCGACGACGCCAAGACCTTCTTCTCCTCGCACAACCGGCGCTACGACATCCTGATCTCGGAGCCCTCCAATCCCTGGGTGAGCGGCGTCTCCAGCCTGTTCACGCGCGAGTTCTACCGGCGCATCCGCGCGCACCTCAATCCGGGCGGCATGCTGGTGCAGTGGTTCCAGCTCTACGAGATCGACGCGTCGCTGCTCGCCTCGGTGATGCGCGCGCTGGGCGAGGAGTTCCCGCACTACGCGGTGTACGCGCCGAGCGACCACGACGTGCTGATCATCGCGGGCGACGTCCCGCCGGGGGCGCCGCAGGCGCGCGTCTTCGAGCAGCCCGGGGTGGCGAAGGAGCTCTGGACCGTGCACCTGCTGTCCATCGGCGACCTGGATGCCCGCTACCTCGGCAACCGCGCCACGCTGGAGCCGCTCTTTGCGAGCTACGGCATGCCCGCCAACTCGGACTACTACCCGGTGCTCGACCTGAACGCCGCGCGGCACCGCTTCACCGAAAGGAGCGCCACCGACGTGGTCGCCCTGCTCAACCTCGGCGTGCCGGTGCTCGAGCTGCTGGAGCCCGGCTTCGCGCGCCGCGCGGCCAACCCTCTGCACAAGGGCGCCTACTCCTTCGAGCGCATCGAGAATGCGCGCCAGGCGGCCTACGCGCGCGATTTCCTGCTGCGCCGGCCGCCGCCGCCGCAGGGCATCCCGACGCCACTGCAGAAGGACCTGGAAGTGGTGAAGCTGCGCCTGCTGGAATGCCGCGACCCGCGCGAGCTCGACGTGTGGCTGCACAGCCTGCTGCGCGTCGCCAAGCTGGTCAACCCGTCGCTGCCGCCCGACGAGGCGCGCGCACTTTGGGCCCGCGTCGCAGGCGCGGGATGCCTCGCGGCGCTGCATGAGTTCCAGCGCCAGTGGATTCGCCTGTTCCAGGCGGTGGGCACGCGCGACGCGCCGGCCATGGCGACGCTGGCGGCGGGCTTGCTGGAGACGACGCCCGAGCTGAGCGCCGACGGCCGGGAATTCCTGCTGCTGGCGGGATTGAGCGGCGCAGTCGCCGCCGGCCGCCACGAGCAGGCGCTCGCCCTGTGGGACCGGCATGTCGAGGAAATTCCGGGCGCCGCCGCGCAGCCCGCGTTCCGGCTGCTGCGATGCCACGCCGGCTTCACCGCCGAGGCCGATTGCGCCGACGCGTTCCGCGCGTACGCAACGAACTGAACACCGGGCGGCGCGCCACCCGTCCGCTGGCCAGCACTGTCGCGAACTGGTAGCATCGTTTCACCGGACAGCAACGCCGATAGAGCGGCAAACCGGGCCGGCGAGGATGCCAAGCGAGACTGCAAACTTGGGCGTACGCACCGAAACTTCCCCGACCACGGCGCAGGCGGCGTTCGAGCTGGAGCTCGCGCGCGCCATCGCCGAAGTCACCAACCTCGAGGTGCCGCCCGAGCGCATCGATCCCGCGGCGCCGATCTTCGGCGACGAAGGTTTGGGCCTGGATTCCATCGACCTGCTCGAGATCGCGCTGGTGATCTCGCAGCGCTACGGCTTCTCCCTGCGCTCCGACGATCCGGAGAACAAGCGCATCTTCGCATCGCTGCGCAATCTCGCCGCGCACATCGCACAGCACCGCACCAAGTAGCGTCATGCCGCCTGCGGCACCGTGGTGGATTCCCCGGGCTGCGCTGCTGCTCGCCTGCGCCTGGCCGCTTGCGCTGCACGGCGCAGTACTGCTGGGCGCGCCGCACTGGGTGCCGCGGCTGACTGCGGGCGCGCTGATCATTGCCGCCATGCTGTGGGCGCGCGCCGCGCGCGGCGCGGGGGCGGCGCTGTGCGCCCTTGGCGTTGCGCTGCTCGCGACATGGGCGGCGCTGGCGGCGCCGTCACTGCTGCTTTATGCGCCCCCCATCGCGATCAATGCGGGACTGGCGGCCGTGTTTGCGGCGAGCCTGTGGCCGCCGCGCGAGCCCGTCATCGCCCGCTTTGCACGCACGGAGCACGCCGTGCTGCCGCACGAACTCTGCCTCTATACTCGCCGCTTGACCGCGGTGTGGGCGGCGCTGTTCGCCGCCATGGCGGGCGCCGCGCTGGCGCTGGCGCTGCGGGGATCGCTCGAGGCCTGGTCGACGTTCACGAATGTGGTCAGTTACCTGCTGGTCGCCGCGCTGTTCGCGGGCGAGTACGCCTATCGCCGCAGGCGCTTCCGGCATTACCGGCACGCCGGCTTGCGCGAGCTGGTGCGCAACGTGCGCGGCGCCGGCCTGTTCGCGCGTCGTTAGGACGTCCAATGGCTGAATTCCGGCTCGCCGGGAGCTTCGCGCCCGATGCGCCGCTTGGCTGGCGCGGCGGCCTCCCGGTCGCGCTGCACCGGATGCTGCAGGCCGCGCACGCGCTTGCCGCGCACATGCCGCGCGGCGGCCACTGCATCAATCTCTGCGAAGACCGCCTCAACTTCATCGTCGCCTTCGCGGCAGCGCTCATCGCGCGCAGCACGACGGTGTTGCCGCACAACCGGGCACCGGGCGTGCTGGACGAACTGCGCCGCCTGTACCGCGGCGCGCAAACCGTCGCCGACCACGATGATGCCGAGCACGTGGGTGGCCTGCGCCTCGACGCGCGCGACTGGCCAGGCGCCGGCCTGCCGGCCGACGTGCCATCGATTTCCGCAACGCATTGCGCGGCCGTGCTCTTCACCTCGGGCAGCACCGGCGCGCCGCAGCCCCACGCCAAGACGTGGGGCTCGCTGGTGCGGGCAGCACGGGCGGCGCAGGCACGCCTGCAGATTGGCGCCGGCAATGTGCTGCTGGGCGCGGTACCGGCACAACATATGTGGGGATTCGAGATGACCGTGATGCTGCCGCTGCAGGCAGCCTGCGCGGTGGATGCGGGTTGCCCGTTGCTTCCGGCGGACATCGCCGCCGCGCTGGCGCGCCTGCCGGCGCCGCGCTGGTTGGTCGCAACCCCGCTGCACCTGCAGGCTTGCCTCGCATCCGGTCAGCCGATGCCGCCGCTTGCGGGCGTGCTCTGCGCGACCGCCGCCTTGAGCGCCGAGTTGGCGCAGGCCGTGGAACAGTCCTGGGGCGCGCCGCTATGGGAAATCTATGGCAGCACCGAAACCGGAGCGCTCGCGACGCGACGGCCGGCGCAGGACGCGCAGTTCCGCGCCGTAGACGGCGTCACCCTTGAGGAAAGCGCCGGAACGACACTGGCGCGAGGCGGACAGCTCGATGAGCCGGTGGTGCTTGGCGACTTCGTGGAACTCCAGGATCGGGTTTGCTTCG
Organism: uncultured beta proteobacterium; assembly: GCA_963719995.1. Lineage (GTDB taxonomy): Bacteria > Pseudomonadota > Gammaproteobacteria > Burkholderiales > SG8-39 > JAABQT01. The sequence continues at coordinate 659,116 of CAVRDW010000001.1, forward strand.
AGCTGCGCGGTCGCACGGCGGACCTCGTCAAGGTGGCGGGGAAGCGAGGCTCGCTCGCCGCGCTGAATAGCGAGCTCGCGCTCCTGCCCGGCGTGCGTGACGGCGTGTTCTGGCTGCGCGACGGACCGGGCGAGGCGCGCCTCGCCGCGTTCGCCGTCGCGCCCGGGATGAGCGCCGCGCAAGTGCTCGCCCAGCTGCGCAAGCGCGTGGACCCCGTGTTTCTTCCCCGGCCGTTGATCCTCGTGCCCTCGCTGCCGCGCAACCGCGCCGGCAAGCTCACGCGCGAGAGCCTGGGCGAATTGATTGCCCGGCACGGCCAGGCCAGCGCCCCGGCAGAGCGCTCGGCGCGATGGCAGCGCGTGCCGCATACGCATCCGGCGCTGCCGCACCATTTTCCGGGAGATCCGATCGTCCCGGGCGTGTGGCTGCTGTCCCTGGTGGAGGCTGCGGCGCGCGAGCGGTTCGGCGCGGCCCTGCGCCTGCGCGGCGTGCCCGATGCGCGTTTTCGCCGCATCCTGCGGCCAGGCGAAGCGTACCGCATCGAGCTCACTCGCGTCGCCGGCGACCGGCTCGAGTTCGTCGTGGAGTCCGCGCGCGCACGCATCGCGGACGGCACGCTGATCGTGCAAGAGACGCCGTGAGCGGCGCCTGGCTCGAGCAGCGCGAGCGCGGCAGCCTGGCGGCCCTGCGCGCCATGACGTGGATCGCGCGTTCGCTCGGCTACGGCGTGGCGCGCGCCCTGCTCGCCCCGGTGTGCCTGTACTTTCTCGCCTTCGCGCCCAAGGCGCGCGCGGCCTCGCGCGAGTTCCTCTGCCGCGCGCTCGGTCGGCGCGCGGCGCTTGGCGACGTCTACCGCCATTTCCACACCTTTGCCGGCACGCTGCTCGACCGCGTGGACCTGCTGAGCGGGAACCACGCCGACTTCGACGTGCGCCTGGACGGCGCGGGCGCCCTCGAGGCAGCGCTGGCGGCGCGGCGCGGGTGCCTGCTGCTCGGATCGCACCTGGGCAGCTTCGAGGCGCTGCGCGTGCTGGGCGAGGCGCGGCGCGGCGTCGTGGTCAACCTGGTGATGCACGAGGCCAACGCCCGCCACGCCAGCCAGTGGGCGCGCGCCCTGGCGCCCGAGCTCGACGCGCGCATCATTGCGCCCGGCCAGCCCGACACGCTGCTGCGCGTGCGCGAGTGCCTGGAACGCGGCGAGATCGTGGCGATGCTCGGCGACCGCGTGCTGCACGGCAGGCGCAGCATCACCTGCGATTTCTTTGCAGGCCGCGCGCGGTTTCCCGCGGGGCCGCTGCTGGCGGCCGCGCTGCTCGGCGCTCCGGTGGTGACCTTTTTCTGCCTCTACCGCGCCCCGCGGCGCTACGACGTGCACTTTGCGCTGCTGGCCGAGCGCCTGCCGGCGGAGCGTCCGGCGCGCGACGCGGCCGTCGCCAGCGCGCTGCAAGGCTATGCCGCGCAACTGGAAGCACATGCGCGCGCCGCGCCGTGGAACTGGTTCAACTTCTACGACTTCTGGCGAGACGGCTGACGTGCGCCGCATCGCCGTCGCGCTGCTGCTTGCCGCCTGCCACCTGCCCGGCGCCGCGCAGGAGGCGTTCGGCCTCCCGGCCCTGATGCAGGCGCTCGCGGCGGTGCCAGCGGCGGAGGCGCGCTTCACCGAAGTGCGGCGGCTGCAGCTGCTGCGCATGCCACTCGAGGTGCAGGGCACCTTGCGCTACGTGCGGCCGGACACGCTCGAGCGGCGCGTGCAATCTCCTTACGAGGAAACCATCCTCATCGAGGGCAACCGGGTGAGCGTCGACAACCCTGCGCGCGGCGAACGCAGGAGCTACGCGCTCGCGTCGCTGCCCGCCGCGTACGCGCTGGTCGAGAGCCTGCGCGCCACGCTCGCGGGCGACCTCGCCGGCCTCGAGCGCCACTACCACGTCAAGCTCGCGGGCGCGCGCGAGGCATGGATCCTGAGCCTCACGCCGCGCGACGCCGGCGTGGCCGGCATGCTGCCCGAGGTGCGGCTGCAGGGCTCGGCGGCGCACATCACGCGCATCGAGTACGACGAAGCGGCGGGCGATCGCACCGTCACGACCCTCCGCGAGCTCAAGCCGTGACGCGCAGCGCGCGCGTGGCGCTGGCGCTCTGGATCGTCCTGCTGCTGGCATGCGGGGGCTGGCTGCTGCGCCACCTCTCGATGAGCACCGACCTCAGCGGCTTCCTGCCGCCGGCGGCGACGCCCGCGCAGGAGGTCCTCGTGGACCAGCTGCGCGCCGGTGTCGCCGCGCGGTTGATGCTCATGGGCATCGAAGGCGCCGACAGCGCCGCGCTCGCCGGCGCGAGCCGCCGGCTGGCGCAGAGCCTGGAGGCGAGCGGCGAGTTCGAAACCGTGGCCAACGGCGACCCGTCGCGGCACTCGCGCGAGGGCGAGCTGCTGTTCGCCCTGCGCTATGCGCTCAGCCCCGGCGTGCAGGCGCAGCGCTTCAGCGTGCAGGGCCTGCGCACCGCCCTGCAGGAAGAGCTCGAGCTGCTCTCCTCGCCCCTGGGCCTGCTCACCCGGCGCAGCCTGCCCGCGGATCCGACGGGGGAGTTCCGGCGCATCGCCACGCGGCTGGGCGGCGCGGCGGGTCCGGCGCTCGGCCACGGCGTGTGGCAAAGCGCCGACGGCAAGCGCGCGCTGCTGGTCGCGCAGACGCGCGCGCCGGGCTTCGACCTCGAAGCGCAGGCGCGCGCCGCGGCGCTCGTGCACGCTCGCTTCGCCGAACTGGCGCCCGCCGGCGCCCGCCTGCGCCTGGCGGGGCCCGGGCTGGCGGCCGTGACTGCGCGAGCCGCGATAGAGGCCGACGCGCTGCGCGCGACGCTCGTCTCGCTCGCGGGCGTCTTGCTGGTGCTCGCTGCCGTCTACCGCTCGCCGTGGCCGGTGTTGCTGTCGGCGCTGCCTGCGGCCTCGGGCATGCTGGCGGGTGTGGCAGCGGTGAGCGTTTTTTTTGGCCCGGTGCACGGCATCACCCTCGCGTTCGGGGCGATCCTCGTCGGCGAAGCGGTCGATTACCCGACCTACCTGTACGCGCACGCGGCGCGCGGCGAGCCGCTCACGCGCACCGCCGCGCGCATCTGGCCGACACTGGCTCTCGCGATCCTCACGACCGCCTGCGGCGCGCTGGCGATGCTGCTGTCGAGCTTTCGCGGGCTGGCGCAGCTCGGCACGCTGCTGATCGTCGGCATCGGCGTCTCCGGATTGGTGGTCTGGCGGGTGCTGCCGGCGCTCACGCCGGCGCACGCTCTGCAGGCCAAAGTGCGCGGCTTGCCGTTCGGGGCGAGCCCGTTGCCGCGCTTGCGCGAGCGCGGTCCCTGGCTCGTGGCGCTCGCGGTGCTCGGCGCCGCGCTGGTGCTCGCCGCGCACCGCGACCGCCTGTGGGACGACGATCTGGCGAACCTCAGCCCCGTGTCCTCGGAGTTGCAGGCACTCGACAGCGAGCTGCGCGGCCAGCTCGGCGCGCCGGACCTGCGCCACCTGCTGGCGGTGCGCGCTGCGACGCGCGAGGCCGCGCTGCAGGCGAGCGAGCGTCTCGCCCCGTTGCTCGAGCGGGCGGTCGCCGCAGGCTGGATCGGCGCCTACGACATGGCGGCGCGCTACCTGCCGAGCCGCCACGCGCAAGAGCAGCGCCGCGACGCGCTGCCCGAAGCCGCGACGCTGGCCGCGCGTGTGCAGCAAGCCACGCAGGGACTGCCGTTCCGGCCTGGCGTGTTCGCGCCGTTCCTCGTCGACGTGGAGCGCGCGCGGCGCGCCGCCTGGCTGGACGCCGACATCTGGCAAGGCACCGCGATCGCGCCCAGGCTGGAATCGCTCCTCACGCAGGGGACCCGAGGCTGGGTGGCGCTGGTGCCGCTCGCCGCAGTGCGCGACGTCGAGGCGCTGGACGCCGCCTTGCGCGCGCACGGCGACGATGCGGTGCTGCACATCGACCTCAAGCGTGAGGCCGATGCGCTGGTGGCCGGCTACCGCCTCGAGTCGCTGCGGCTGTTCGCGCTCGGCCTGGCGTGCATCGCAGCCCTCGTGTTCGCCGGATTGCGCGACGGCAAGGCAACGCTGCGCGTGCTGACGCCGGCGCTCGCGGCGGCGCTGCTCACGGTGGCGACGCTGCTCGCGGCGGGCTCGCGCCTGACGATCGTGCACCTGGTGGCGCTGCTGCTGGTCATCGGCGTCGGGCTCAACTACGCCCTGTTCTTCAACCGGCGCGCCGCCGACGACGCCGAGCGCGCGCTCACGCGCCTGACGGTCCTCGCCGCCAGCCTCACGACCCTGTGCGCTGCCCTGGCACTTGCGGCGTGCAGCACACCGGTGCTGCGCGCCATCGGCGTCACCGTTCTCGCCGGCACCGTGTACGCGTTCCTGCTCAGCGCTCTGCTGGCGCGCAAGCCTGTGTAACATTGGCCAAGACCTCTTGACGCCGCTCTACATCACCGGATTGGCCATCGCCAGCGCGCTCGGCGAGGGCACCGCGCCGACGGTGGCCGCCCTGCGCGAGGGGCGCAGCGGCTTGCGCCGCAACGACTTTCTCGACTGCACGCTGCCCACCTGGATCGGCCGCACGACCGGTCTGGAGGACGAACGGCTGCCCGCGCCGCTCGCGCCGTTCGACTGCCGCAGCAACCGGCTGGCGCAGGCGGGCCTGCGGCAGGACGCCTTCGAACAGCACGTCGCGCGCGCCGCCGAGCGGCACGGTCCGCACCGCATTGCCGTGTACGTCGGCACGAGCAGTTCCGGCATCCTCGAAGCGGAGCTTGCGTTCCGGCACCGCGACCCCGCCAGCGGCGCGCTGCCCGCGGGCTTGAGCTTTCGCCACACCTACAACCTCTACTCAGTGAGCGATTTCGTGCGGCAGCGGCTCGGCCTTGCGGGACCGGCCTGCGTCGTGTCTTCGGCCTGCTCCTCGAGCGCGAAGGCGTTTGCCGCGGCTGCGCGCGCCGTCGCCGCGGGCCTGTGCGATGCCGCGGTGGTGGGCGGCGTGGAGACGCTCTGCCTGACGACGCTGCACGGCTTCGCCGCGCTGGAGCTGCTCTCGGCGCAACCCTGCCGCCCGTACGACGAAGCGCGGGATGGCATCTCGCTCGGCGAGGCGGCCGCCTTTGCGCTGCTCGAGCCGGTGGACCGCAGCGGCGAAGCGCTGGCCCTGCTCGGCTACGGCGAGAGCGCCGACGCCCACCACATGTCCACGCCGCATCCCCAGGGTCTTGGCGCCGTGAGCGCGATGCGCGCGGCCCTGGCCTCGGCGGACATGGCGGCGCAGGATGTCGACTATCTCAACCTGCACGGCACCGGCACCCGCAACAACGACGCCGCGGAAGATGCGGCGGTGCGCGCGGTGTTCGGCGGTGGCGTCGCCTGCAGCGCCACCAAGGGCTGGACCGGCCACACGCTGGGCGCGGCCGGCGCAGTCGAAGCGGTGATCACGCTCCTTGCGCTGCGCCACGGCTTTCTGCCGGGGACCGTCAATACCCGGCAAGTCGACCCGCGGTTCGGCCTGCGGCTGCAGCTCCGCACCGAGGCGCGCCCGGTCGCGCGAGCCATGTCCAATTCGTTCGGCTTCGGCGGCAGCAACTGCAGCCTGCTGTTCGGCAGGGCGTGATGCAAGTCTGCCTCGCCAGCCAGGCGATACTGGGCCCGGGCCTCGCGGACTGGACTGCCGCGCATGCCGTGCTCCAGGGTCGCGCGCCCTACGTGCCCGGCCCGGCTCCCGATCCCGCGCCCACGCTGCTGCCAGCGATCGAGCGGCGCCGCGCGTCGGCGTCGGTGCGCTGGGCGCTCGCCGTTGCGCAGCAGGCCCTCGACGGCCGCGAAGCGGACGCCGTGGCGACGGTATTCGCGTCCTGCGGCGGCGACGGCATGATCACCCACCAGATCTGCGAGGCGCTTGCCGCTCCGCAAGGGGTCGTGTCGCCGACGCGATTCCACAACTCGGTGCACAACGCGCCCGCCGGATACTGGAGCATCGCCACGCGCTCGCGGGCTGCCTCCACCAGCCTGAGCGGCTTCGAGGGCAGCTTCGCCATCGGCCTGCTCGAGGCCGCCGCGCAGGCGGCCGTCGAGCGTCGCAGCGTGCTGCTCGTCGCCTATGACCTGCCCTACCCTGAACCGATGCACGCGCTGTGGCCGGTCGCGCATCCCTTCGCCGCGGCGTTGCTGCTCGATCCGCCAGGCAGCGGTCCGACCGCGTTTCGCGTCGCCCTGAGGCCGGGTGCGGTTCGCTCGGCCTGGCCACCGAACATCCCTGCCGGGTTACAGTCCAACCCGGCGGCGCAGGCGCTGCCGCTGCTCGCCGCCTGCCTGCGCGCCGGGCCACCCGCGCTGGCTTTGCCCTACGACGGCGATAGCCATGTCGCCGTCGAGGTGCTTCAGTGACGCCGCTGGACGTCGCGCACGTGGACATCGCCCGGCTGGTGCCGCAGCAAGGGCCGATGTGCCTGCTCAGTGGCGTCGAACGCCACGACCGCGAGAGCATCGTATGCCGCGCCGTGAGCCACCGCGACGCGGGAAATCCGCTGCGCCGCGCGGACCGGCTGCCCGCACTCGCCGCCATCGAATACGCCGCACAGGCCCTCGCCGTGCATTGCGCGCTCCTCGGGGGCGGGACGGGCCGGGGCGTGCTTGCGGGCGTGCGCGACGTCGCACTGCACGTCGAGCGGCTGGACGACATCGAGGGCCCGCTGCAGGTGCGCGCGGAGCGCCTGGTCGCCAATGGCAGGCATCTGCTCTACGCGTTCGCCGTGGAGGCTGGCGCGCGCCTGTTGGTCAGCGGCCGCGTCGCCGTGGTGCTGGACGAGGAGCGCCCGTGACACGGCGCGCGCTGGTGAGCGGCGGCAGCGGCGAGCTCGGCGCGGCGATCTGCCGGCAGCTTGCCGCCGACGGCTGGCAGGTGATCGTGCATGCGCATGCCGGCGCGGAGCGCGCCGCCGCGCTCGCCGGCGAGATCGGCGCGCAAAGCGTGTGCTTCGACCTGGTCGATGCGCCGGCCAGCACGGCCGCCCTCGCCAGGCTTCTGGCGCAGGGCCCGATCCAGGGCGTCGTGCACAGCGCCGGCGTGCATGCGGACGCGCCACTCGCCGGCATGAGCGCGCGCCAGTGGCACGGCGTGATCGACGTCTCGCTGCACGGCTTCTTCAACCTCGTGCAGCCGCTCCTGTTGCCGATGCTGCGCACGCGCTGGGGCCGCATCGTCAGCATCACGTCGATCGCCGCCATGATCGGCAACCGCGGCCAGGCCAACTACGCGGCGGCCAAGGCGGGCCTGCACGGGGCGACCCGCTCGCTCGCGCTGGAGGTCGCCTCGCGCGGCGTCACCGTCAATGCCGTCGCGCCGGGCATCATCGCTTCGGCCATGAGCACCGAGGCGTTTCCGCCCGAGCGCATCGCGCAGCTGGTGCCGCTGCAACGCGCGGGCACGCCGCAGGAGGTGGCCGCGCTGGTGGCTTTCCTGATGTCGGAGCGTGCCGGCTACATCACCGGGCAGGTGGTGCCGATCAGCGGCGGCATCGCGTGACCCGGGCGGCGATCGAGGCGGTGGTCATACCAGCCTACAACGAGGCCGCGACCATTCGCGACGTGGCGCAGGGCGCGCTGCGGCAGGCGGACCTGGTGATCGTGGTCGACGATGGCTCGACCGACGGTACGGCAGCGGCGCTCGCGGGCCTGGACGTGGTGCTGCTGCGCCACGACAGCAATCTCGGCAAGGCGGCCAGCCTGCGCCGCGGCGCCGACGAGGCGATGCGGCGCGGCGCCGACGCCATCGTCACGCTCGACGGCGACGGCCAGCACTGCCCGGAGGACATCGCGCTGCTGCTGCGCGCCTGGCGCGAGGCGCCCGAGCGCATCGTCATCGGCTCGCGCCTGCACCGGCGCAGCCGCATCCCGCCCGCGCGCTACTGGGCGAACCGCGTGGGCAACTTCTGGATCGGGCTCGCGGCGGGCTACGCCCTCGCCGACAGCCAATCGGGCTTCCGCGTCTATCCCGCGCGCGTGCTGCGCGAAGCGCGCGTGCGTTGCGACCGCGCCCACTCCTTCGTCTTCGAGAGCGAGATCCTCATCGAGGCGGCACGGCTGGGCGTGCAGGCGCGCTGCGTGCCCGTGCAGGTGGTCTACAGCAACCGCGCGCGCGCCAGCCATTTCCGGCCGGTGCTCGACTTCGCGCGCATCGGGCGCATGGTGGCCTGGCGCCTGATCTCCGAGGGGATCGCTCAGCGCGCCGCCGCCTTGCGCCGCGCGTAGGCCTCGGCCGCGCCGGTTCCCTTGTAGGGATTGCGTCCGGTGCGGAACTCGATGCTGAGCGGCGTGCCGCTGCAGCGCAAAGGCGTTGCGAAAGTAGCCCTCGAGGTAGCGCCGGTAGGTGTCGGGCACGCGCGTCGAGCGAGTTGCCGTGGATGATGATGCGCGGCGGATTGATGCCCGCCCTGGTGCGCGTAGCGCAGCTTGGGGCGCCGCAGCCCCTTGCGCGGCGGCGCCTGGCGCTCGACCGCCGCGATCAGCGCGCGCGTCAGCTTGGGCGTGGGCATGCGCGCCATCGCCGCGGCATAGGCGGCGTCCACCGAGCGCATCAGCTCGCCCAGGCCCTTGCCGGTCTTCGCCGAGATGTAGTGCGTCTCGGCGAAGCTGAGGAAGCCCAGCTTCCACGCGAGCTCGCGCTTGATGCGCTCGCGCGCCTCCTTGGCCGGCGGCGTCCCACTTGTTCACCGCCACCACCAGCGCGCGGCCGCGCTCCAGGATGTAGCCGGCGACGTGCGCGTCCTGCTCGGAGATGCCCTCGGCCGCGTCCAGCACCAGCACCGCGACGTTGGCCTGCTCGATCGCCTGCAGCGTCTTGACGATGGAGAAGCGCTCCACCGCTTCGCCCTGCTTGCCGCGCTTGCGCAGGCCGGCGGTGTCGATCAGCGTGTAGCGCCGCCCGCCGCGCTCGAACGGCACCTCGATCGCGTCGCGCGTCGTGCCGGGCTCGCCGAAGGCGATCACGCGCTCCTCGCCGACCAGCGCGTTCACCAGCGTCGACTTGCCGACGTTGGGCCGGCCGACGATCGCCACGCGCGGCTGCTTTTCCCTGGCTTCGCGCTCGCCGACGGCCGGCGCCGGGAACTCCGCCAGCACGCCCTCCAGCAGGTCGGCGACACCGTCGCCGTGCGCCGCGGAGATCGGCTGCGGCTGCGCCCAGGCCGAGCGCGTGGAACTCCGCCACCGCGGTGTCGCTCGCCATGCCCTCGCACTTGTTGACCGCCAGCCAGACGCGCACGCCCAGCTTGCGCAGGCGCCCGGCGATCACGCGGTCGTCGTCGTGCAGGCCGCCGCGCCCGTCGGTCATGAAGATCACGGCGTCGGCTTCGGCGATCGCCTGCTCCGCCTGGCGCGCCATTTCGGCGAAGATGCCCGTCTTTGCGCCGGGCTCGAGGCCGCCGGTGTCGATGGCGATGAACGGCCGCTCGCCCATGCGGCCTTCGCCGTAGTGCCGGTCGCGCGTGACGCCCGGCACGTCGACGCACGATGGCGTCGCGCCGGCGCGTCAGCCGGTTGAACAGCGTCGACTTGCCGACGTTGGGCCGCCCGACCAGGGCGATGACGGGTTTCATGAGCGCAGCCTGTCCCGGGCTGCCCTAGCGCGCGAGCGCGTAGAGCCTGCCGCCCTGCGTCTGCACGAGCGACGCCGCCCGGCATCGCGAGGGGCGCGACGCGCACCGGGCTGCCGTCGGTGCCGGCGCGCGCCGCGAAAGCGCCGTCTTCGCGCGCGAGCAGGTGCACGTAGCCCTGCAGGTCGCCGAGCGCCAGTTCCGCGCCCAGCGGCAGCGGCTGCGACAGCTGGCGGTGCGCCAGGCGGTCCTGCTTCCAGACGCTGCGGCCGCTCGAGCGGTCCAGCGCGTGCACGGCGCCGCGATCGTCGGCCACGAAGGCGTAGCGCGCATCCACGCTCGCGCCGGTCACGGTGGACAGGTCGCGCGCCCACAGCTGGTTGCCGTTGCGCACGTCGAAGCAGGCGATGCGGCCCTGGAACGCGGCGGCGCACACCTCGCTGCCCACGCGCCGCGGGGTCGCCGACGACGTCGGTGACGCGCTCGAGCTCGGTGGTCCCTTTGGGCAGCGCGACCGTGGCCTCCCAGCGCAGGCCGCCGTTGGCCAGTGCGAGCGCCACCAGCTTGCCGCCGGGAAAGCCGGCGTAAACGGAACCCTCGTGCACGGTCATGCCCGCGGGCGCACGCACCATCAGCGAGGTCGAGCCGCGCTGGTATACCCAGCGGCGCTTGCCGTCGTCTTCGCCGAACGCGTAGATGCGGCTGTCGGCGCTGCGCACCAGCACCAGTCCCCCAGCGACGCGCGGCGTCGCCAGCACCTCGCTGGACACGCGCGCGCGCCAGCGCGGCTTGCCTGTGTCGGCCTCCAGCGCGAGCACGTCGCCCTGGTCGGAAGCCACCACCAGCGTGCGCGGGCTGGCGCCGACCCCGGCGGATAGACGCACGCCGAGCTCGACGCGCCACTCGGATTCGCCGTTCGCTGCCTTCAGGCGCGTCACCACGCCTTCACGCGAGGCCGCGTACAGGCTCTCGCCCACCAGGGCCGGCGTGAAGGCGAAGTCACCGCCGCCGCCCACCTCGGCCGACCACAGCACGCGCAGCTCCTTGCCCGGCTCGAGCACGGGCAACTCGGCCGGCTTCGGCCCGCTGGAGCCCCCCCACCAGGAGCAGGCCGGCAGCGCCAGCACGAGCGCAGCCAGCGCGAAGCCGAGCGCCGCGCGCTTCACGGCGCTCAGTCCCCCAGCCCGTCGAGGCGCAGCTGGACGCTCTCGCGGAACGCGCCGCCCTGGCTGCCCGCCTTCTCCAGGGCGACCCGGTAGGCGTCCTTCGCCTCCGCCCGCTGGTTCCTGGCAAGCAGCACGTCGCCACGCAGCGCCGCGGCCTGCGCCGCGTAGGCCTCGAGCGGCTTCGCTTCCAGGACCTTCAGGGCCTCGTCGTACGCTTTCTCGTCGAGCAGCACGTGGGCGAGGCGCAGCCGCGCGACCTCGCGGTAGTCCTCCGAAGGCGAGCGCTCGATCACCCATTGCAGCTGCGCCTTGGCGCTCTTCAGCTCGTTGCGGTCGAAGTGAAAGCGCGCCGCCGCCAGGGCGCCCATCGTGGCGTACAGCGTGCGCGGAAAGCTCTCCGTCAGCGCGCCGCCCGCGTCGCGCAAGGCCTTGGCATCGCCCGCGCCCGCAGCCTTGGCGAGTGTGTCGTACAAGGCGCTTGCCTGCGCGGCCTGGTTGCGCTGGTACCAGCGCCAGCCGCCCCAGCCGGCCACCGCCAGCGAAGCCGCGATGATCGCGAGCAGCACCAGGTTGCCGTACTGCGTCCACCAGGCCTTGAGTTCGGCCAGCTTCTCCTGCTCGTCGAGGTCGAGGTTCTGCAATGCCATGTCAGGTTCCCTTGAGTAGGTCCGCGAAGCGCGCGGCCAGCCCGGCGCGCGGCACGCGCTGCTGCTCGCGCGCCTCGCGCAACGGCTTCACCGTCACCGCCGCCGCCTTGAGTTCGTCCTCGCCGATGATCAGCGCCACCTGCGCACCGCTGGCGTCGGCCTTGCGCATCTGCGACTTGAAGCTGCCGCCGCCGGCGTGCAGCACCACCGCGTGGCCCGCCGCGCGCAACTCCTCGCCGAGCGCGAAGGCGCTGGCGAGCGTGCCCTCCCCCTGGAACACCAGGTAGCCGTCCGGGCGGCGCCCCGCGCCACCGCGGCCCGCCTCGCGCAGCAGAGCGACCAGGCGTTCGACGCCGGCGGCGAAGCCGACGCCCGCCGTGGCCTTGCCGCCGAGCTGCGCGAACAGGCCGTCGTAGCGCCCGCCGCCGCACACCGTGCCTTGGGCGCCGAGGCGGTCGCTGATCCACTCGAACACGGTGAGGTTGTAGTAATCCAGGCCGCGCACCAGCTTCGGATTGACCTGGTAGCTCACGCCCGCCGCGGCCAGCAACTGCTGCAGCCCCGCGAAATGCGCTTGCGATTCCGCGCCGAGGTAGCTGTGCAGGCTCGGCGCCTTCGCCACCACCCCCTGCACCAGGGGATTCTTGGAGTCGAGCACGCGCAGCGGATTCGTGTGCAGGCGCCGCCTGGCGTCGCCGTCGAGCTGCGTTTCGTGCGCCTGCAGGTGGCGCACGAGATCCGTCCGGTAGCGCGCGCGCTCCTGGGGCGAGCCGATGGTGTTGAGTTCCAGCCGGATGCCCTCCAGGCCGAGCTCCTTCCACAGTGCCGCGCACATCACGATCAGCTCGGCGTCCACGTCAGGGCCGGGGTAGCCGAGTGCTTCGGCGCCGAACTGGTAGAACTCGCGGTAGCGTCCCTTCTGCGGGCGCTCGTGGCGGTACATCGGCCCCTCGTACCACAGGCGCTTCGGGCCGTCGTAGACCAGGCTGTGCTCGATCGCGGCGCGCACTGTGGAGGCGGTGGCCTCGGGCCGCAGCGTGAGGCTTTCGTCATTGAGCGCGTCGGTGAAGGTATACATCTCCTTTTCGACGATGTCGGTCGACTCGCCGATCGCGCGCCGGAACAGGCCCGTGTGCTCGAGCAGCGGCGTGCGGATCGGTCGGTAGCCATAGCGCGCGAACCAGGCGGCCACGACGCCCTCGAGCCACAGCCGCAGCTCGGCCTCGTCCGGCAACACGTCGTTCATGCCGCGCACGGCCTGGATGGCGTCGCTCACGATCAAGGGCTCCTCAGGCCGCCTTGATCGGAATGTGCTTCGCGCGCGAGCGGGACGCACCCGGCGCGTAGTTCCTGCGGACGTACTCCTCCACGAGCGCCTGGAATTCCTCGGCGATGCGCTCGCCTTTCAGCGTGACGGTCTTGGCCCCGTCGACGTACACCGGCGCGACGGGCAGCTCGTTGGTGCCCGGCAGGCTGATGCCGATGTCGGCGTGCTTGGATTCGCCCGGGCCGTTGACCACGCAGCCCATCACGGCGACGCGCATTTCCTCGACACCGGGATAGCGCTCGCGCCATGCCGGCATCTGCGCGCGCAGGTATGCCTGGATGCGCGCCGCAAGCTCCTGGAACACGGTGCTGGTGGTGCGCCCGCAGCCCGGGCAGGCGGCGACCATGGGCGTGAACGAGCGCATGCCCATGGTCTGCAGGATTTCCTGCGCCACGATCACCTCGCGCGTGCGATCGCCGCCCGGCTCGGGCGTGAGCGACACGCGGATGGTGTCGCCGATGCCCTCCTGCAGCAGCACGCCCAGCGCCGCACTGGAGGCGACGATGCCCTTGGAGCCCATCCCGGCCTCGGTGAGCCCGAGGTGCAGTGCGTAGTCGCAGCGGCGTGCGAGCTCGCGGTACACCGCGATCAGGTCCTGCACGCCGCTCATCTTGCAGGAAATGACGATGCGTTCCGCGGGCAGGCCCCACTGCTCGGCCTGCTGCGCCGAATCGAGGGCCGAGCGGATCACGGCCTCGCGCATCACCTCGGCCGCGTCGAGCGGCTCGGCGCGGTGCGCGTTCTCGTCCATCAGGCGCGCCAGCAGCGCCGGGTCGAGGCTGCCCCAGTTGACGCCGATGCGCACGGGCTTGCTCGTAGCGCATCGCCGCCTCGATCATGGTGGCGAACTGCTCGTCGCGCTTCGCGCCCTTGCCGACGTTGCCGGGATTGATGCGGTACTTGGCGAGCGCGCGCGCGCAGTCGGGGAATTGCGCCAGCAGCTTGTGGCCGTTGAAGTGGAAGTCGCCGATCAGCGGCACGCCGCAACCGGCCGCGTCCAGGCGCGCGCGGATGCCGGCCACCTGCGCGGCCGCCTGCCGGCGTGTTGACCGTGATGCGCACGAGCTCCGAGCCGGCGCGCCACAGTTCCTCGACCTGGCGCGCCGTCGCCGCGGCATCGGCGGTATCGGTGTTGGTCATGGACTGCACGACCACCGGCGCGCCGCCGCCGATGGCGACCGGGCCTACCATGACGCGGCTCGAAATCCTGCGCCCGGCCACGGCTATCGCAGCGTGAAGCGCGCGACCTCGACCTTGACGTAGGGCGAGAGATCCACGGGCTTGTCGTTGTAGGTGAGGCGCACCTGCTGGGCGTTGCCGATCACGACCTCGAACGGCGGCACACCGCTCACGAACCGCTCGGTGCCGGCCGTATTCAGGCTGGCCACCAGCAGCTTGCCACTGCCGCTGCGGATCTCGACCCAGGATTCGCCCTCGAACTGCAGCGCGAGCCGCCCCGTCCCCGCCGATGCAGAATCCGAGGGCGCCGCGACTGCCGTCATTGCCGGGGAGCTGGCGGCCGGCGCACCGGCGACCGGCTTGGCCGCCTGCGGCGTGCTGACGGGTGCCTTCGCCGCCTGCAACGTGCTGACGGGGGCCTTGGTCGCCTGCGGCGTGCTGACGGGCGCCTTGGTCGCCGGCTGCGCGCTTGCGGACGACTTGCCGGCTGGGGTTGCGCTCGCAGCGGTCCTGCTCGCCGGTGCCGCGCCCTTGGATGGCGCTTCCGCGGGTACTGCGGCAGCCGCCGCCACTTCTGCCCGCGCCGGCTCGGCAGGCATCTGCCCGGCCGAAACGAAGGCGAGCGTGCGCGCGCCCGCGCGCTCCTGGCGCCATTGCAGCGCCACCGCGGCGACCGCGACGAGGAGCACGAGCGACAAGGCGACGTAGGCGAGGTTGGAGCGCCGCGCGCCGTCCGAGAACGGCACGGGCTCGCGATAGCGCTGCGCCAGGCGCTCGGCGTCCGGCGGCGCCATCTGCGACGAGATCTGCGCCAGCAGCGGCTCGGGATCGATATGCAGGAGCCGCGCGTAGCTGCGCACCATGCCGCGCACGAAGGTCCCCCCAGGCAGCCGCTGCAGCGCCCCCGCCTCCAGGGCCTCGAGCTGCCGCGGTGCGAACTTCAGCTGGCGCGCGGCCTCCTCCAGGGTCAGGCCCGCCGCCTGGCGCGCGTGGGTGAGCGTCGCAAATACGGCGTCACTCATACTGGCCGCGCTGCAGCGCCTGCGCTTCCCGCGAGGCCGGGAACCGGCGCCGCAGCTGGTTGGCGTAGGAAAGCTCGGTGGTGCGCTGGCCGAGTCGGCGCTCGACGCGCAACGCGAGCCACAGCGACTCCGCGCTGGGCTCGACCAGCTTGGCGTGGCGCGCGAGCAGCCTGCGCGCCTCGGGATAGTTCATCTGCCGGTAGCGCACTTGCGCGAGCTGCAGCAGCGCAGCCGGCTGGTTCTGGTCGATCGCCAGGGCCCTCTGCAGGAAGACATCGGCACCCGCCAGGTCGCCGCGGCGCAGCGCGCAAGTCCCGGCGGCCGTGTGGGTGCGCGCCGGCGTGGCGTAGAGCGGATTGCGCAGCGCACGCTGGAAGTACGCCATCGACTGCTCTTCGCGGTTGGTCTGGCACAGGAACCAGCCGTAGTTGTGATTGATGTCGGGGTCGTCCGGCGCGAGGCCGAGCGCGCGCTCGAAGCTCGCCTGCGCGAGCGCGTTCTCCTTGAGCTCCATGTACACCAGCCCGAACATGCCATGCGCCGTGGCGTATGTCGGATCGGCCGACACCGCCAGGCGCAACTCCTCGAGCGCGACGTTCATGTTGCCGCGCTGGTAGTAGAGCGCCGCGAGCTCGGTGCGCACGCGCGCGCGGTTGCGCGGATCGTGCGAGCCGCCGGTGACGGTCGAGGACTCGATCTGCGGGCCCTCTGGCTGCGGCGCGGCGCAGGCGGCGAGCAGCGCGCACAGCGCCAAGCCGAGCGCGCGCTTCACGTGCGCAGCTCCGCGATGCGCACGGTCTTGCTGCGGCGCGTGCGGTCGGCGACCGCGCCGGCCAGCTGCCCGCAGGCGGCGTCGATGGCGTCGCCGCGCGTCTTGCGCGTCGTGACGGTGATGTCGCGGCGCTGCAGGATCTGCGCAAAGCGGCGGATGCGCTCCTCAGGCGAGCGCCGGAACTCGGTGCGCGGAAACGGATTGAACGGGATGAGGTTGAACTTGCAGCTGACGCGCTCGGCGATGGCCGCAAGCTCGCGCGCGTGCTCGTCGCTGTCGTTCACCCCGTCGAGCATCACGTACTCGAAGGTGATGAAGTCGCGCGGCGCCTTCTCCAGGTAGCGGTGGCAGGCCTTCGAGCAGCTCCCGGATCGGGTACTTGCGGTTGACCGGCACCAGCCGGTCGCGCAGCGCATCGTTGGGCGCATGCAGGGACACCGCCAGCGCGACAGGGCACTCCTCGCGCAGCCGGTCCATGCCCGGGATCACCCCCGAGGTGGAAACCGTCACCCGGCGCCGCGAAAGGCCGTAGGCGTTGTCGTCGAGCATCAGGCGCAGCGCGGGGATCACGTTGTCGAGGTTGAGCAGCGGCTCGCCCATGCCCATCAGCACCACGTTGGTCACCGGCCGCTTGCCGCCGAGCAGGCGATTGGCGAGCCAGAGCTGGCCGACGATCTCTGCCGTGGAGAGATTCCGGTTGAAGCCCTGCTTGCCCGTGGAGCAGAACGCGCAATCGAGCGTGCAGCCGGCCTGGCTGGAGACGCACAGCGTGCCGCGGCTTGTTTCGGGAATGAATACGGCGTCCACCGCATTCGCGCCGTCGACTTTGAGCAGCCACTTGCGCGTGCCGTCCGTGGCCACGTGGTCGCCGACGATCGTGGGCGCCGCGACCACCGCCCTGGCCACCAGCTTTGCGCGCAGGTCCTTCGCCAGATCGCTCATGCGCGTGAAATCATCCGCGCGGTGCTGGTGCACCCATTGCATCACCTGGCGCGCGCGGAAGGGCTTCTCGCCCAGCGTCTGGAAGAACGCGGCGAGGCCGGCGCCGTCCAGGCCGAGAAGGTTGGTCTTCATGTCAGCGCGAGAACACCTCGCACGCGGGGAAGAAGTACGCGATCTCGGTGCGCGCCGTGTCCGGCCCGTCGGAGCCGTGCACTGCATTGGCGTCGATCGACGCGGCGAAATCGGCGCGGATGGAACCCTTGGCGGCTTTCTTCGGGTCGGTGGCGCCCATCAGCTCGCGGTTCTTGGCGATCGCGTCCTTGCCTTCGAGCACCTGCACGAGCACGGGGCCGGAAATCATGAAATCGACGAGATCCTTGAAGAACGGCCGCTCGCGATGCACGGCATAGAAGCCCTCGGCCTGCGCGCGCGACAGGTGCGTCATGCGCGCGGCGACGACGCGCAGGCCCGCTTTTTCAAAGCGCGCGATGATCTGACCGATCGCGTTCTTCTTGACCGCGTCGGGTTTGATGATGGAAAGGGTGCGCTCGACCGCCATTCCCGATTCTCCGTGGAAGCCAGAATTTGAAAGCGACGGATTTTAGCACGGGCAGGCCGCGACCCGCGTAAAAACAACGGCTTACGCTGAGGCTTGGCCCTTGGCGCGAAGTCGCTGCCAGACGTACAGCGGCGCGCCGATCCCCAGTCCGATCAGGTCGGTGATGGTGCCGGGGTGCATCAGGCACAAGGCGGCGCCAAAGAGCAGCACGCGCAATGGCATCGCGAGGCGGCCGCCAAACCAGCCCTCGGTGGCGCCCGCGAGCATCCAGACGCCGATCGAGCCGGTGATTCCGGCCTGCACGATGTCGGCGATGGAACCCCTCCAAAGCAGGATCGGGCTGAAATAGAACATGAACGGCACGATGAACGTCGCCAGGCCCATCTTCAGCGCCATCCACGAGGTCTTCCACGGGTCGGCTTGCGCCATGCCGGCGGCAGCGAATGAGGCGAGCGCGACCGGCGGCGTGATCGCCGAGATCACCGCAAAGTAGAAGATGAACATATGTGCGACCAACACCGGGACACCGATCTTGGTGAGGCCCGGCGCGAGCACGGCCGCGCCGATGGCGTAGGCCGCGGTCGTCGGCATGCCCATGCCGAGAACCAGCGCCACCAGCGCGACGAACACCATCGCCACCAGCTGGTTGGCGCCGGCGATGCCGAGGATCAGCTCGGAAAAGCGCCCGCCGATGCCGGTCAGCGCCACGACACCCACGATAATTCCGGCCACCGCGCAGACGGCGACCAGCTGGATGGTGTCGCGCGCCGCGAGATTGAGGCCGCTGAGCGTGCGCCGCCAGCCGAACAGCAGCGCGGGCGCGAGGATCATCGAGATTGCCATCGCGAAGCCCGCCCAATCGCCGAAGCGCCCGCTGACCGCCTTGAAGGCGTAGACGGTCGCGCCGTACAGCGCGCCTGTGGCGACCACCAGGACGACTGCGCGCAACAGCAGCGCAGAGAGTACGCCGAGCGCGGATTCCGCGGACTTCGGCACCGGTCCGGAGTCGCTCATGTCGCGGAACACGCGCGAGAGCCAGCCGGCGATCAACGCCACCAGGATGCCGAGCCCGCCGGCGCGGAACGGCGAGTAACCCTCGAGCAGCGCCCACACCAGGACGATGATGGGCGCGAACAGATACAGCATCACCAGCATGCGGTTGAGCGGCGGCAACTCGGCGCGCGACAGTCCGCGCAGGCCGAGCCGGATGGCGTGATAGTCGACGTGGACCCAGCACGCCACGTAGAACAGCAGCGCCGGCAGCACGGCGGCCAGCGCGATCTCGCCGTAGGGGATGCCGGTGATCTCGGCCATCAGGAACGCGCCCGCGCCCAGCACCGGCGGCGTCATCTGCCCGCCGGTGGAGGAAGTGGCTTCGATCGCCGCCGCGGTCGGGCGGTCGTAGCCAACCCGGCGCATCATGGGAATGGTGACCATGCCCGAGGCCACCACATTGGCCACCGCCGAACCCGAGATGGTGCCGAACAGCGCGCCGGAGGCGACGCAGGCCTTCGCCGGCCCGCCGCGCGCCCAGCCGAACAGCGCGTTGCTCAGGTCGTTGATGTACTCGCCGACCTTCGACACCTGCAGGAAGGCCGCGAAGCACACGAACAGGATGATGTACGAAGACGAAACCTGGGTGGTGACGCCGAACATCCCGTACTCGCTGTACATGTAGGTGAACACCTGGCCGAACGAATAGCCGCGGTGCTGTAACACCCCGGGCATCCACTGGCCGGCGAAGCAGTAAAGCAAGAACACGCCGGCGATGATCACCATCGCCAGGCCGGAAGTACGGCGGCCGAACTCGAGTACCAGCAGCGTGCCGACGAAACCGACCACCACGTCGAGCGTGGTCCACTGCGCCCCTGCGCGGAACAGCAACCCGTCGAGCTCGACGGTGATGTAGGCCCCGCAGGCCACCGAGGTCACCACCAGGATCCAGTCGTACCAGGGCACGCCGGGCGCCGCCTTGCGCTGTGAAAAGGCGTACAGGATGAATCCCAGCGCGCCTCCCCAGGCTACGTGGATGGCGCGGAACAGCAGCGGCTCCAGCGAATAGACGTTGAGGACGAACAGGTGGAACAGCGTGAAGGTGACGCACAGCACCGCGAGCAGCTTGGTTTCCCAGCCGCGCAAGTCCCGCTTGTTGCCCCCGAACTCGTCGTCGGGGACCGGGACCACCACTTCTTCAGCCGTCGAGCTCATAAAAAAGCCGCGCTGAGACTGTACCCAGCGCGGCCTTCGGTCGTTTCCGCCTTCTTCTTACTTGCCGACCAGATTGGCCGGGACGTTGATGCCCTTCTCCTTGTAGTAGCGCACCGCGCCCGGGTGGAACGGCAGGAACGTGTTGCGGTTCCAGTTCTCCGTCAGCGTTTCCTTGGCCGCGGCGTGGCCCTTCACCATCTGCGGGTTGTTCTCCAGCACCGCCTTGGTGATGCTGTACACCAGGTCATCGGGCAGATCCTTGTGCGCGATGCCGAAGTTGAACACGCCGACGGTCTTGTGGTCCTCGGTCTGCTGCTTGTAGGTCCCCTTCGGAATGGTCGAATCGGACAATTCGGGAAGCGCTGCCTTCAGCTTCTTCAATTCATCGTCCGTGAACGTGAAGAAGCGCACCTTGTTGGTGGTCTCCAGCTCCGAGAAGGCCGCGATCGGCACGCCGGCGCAGAACGGGAAGGCGTCGATCAGGCCGTCCTGCAGGTTGGCCGCCATGTCGGAGGCCTGCCCGTTGCGGATCGTCGTGTCCACGCCCAGGATCTTGAAGAACATCGGGAAGTACGTGCCGCAGGTGCCGGCGCGCGGGCCGATGCCCGACTTCTTCCCCGCCAGGTCCTTCACCGATTTGATGCCTGCCTTGTCCAGCGCAACGAAGTGGAACGGCGTGTCGTACATCGGGAAGGTGGCGCGGATGTTCTGGAACTTCTTGCCTTTGGTCCACGCCTCGGTGCCATTCCAGGCCTGCAGCGCGACGCCCATGGTGGTCATGCCCAGGTCGACCTTGCGCTCGTCGGTCAGGATGATGTTCTGGTTCGGACCCTGCGTCTGCTGCGTGCTGATGCTGGTGCCGATCTTCTCGTTGACCAGGCTCGCCCACACCTGCCCGTAGACGAAATAGGTGCCGCCGACCGAAGCCGTGCCCAGGGTGATGGTCTTGGGCCAGCTCGGATTGGGCTTCGCCTGCGCGAGCGCGCCAGTGGCGAACAGGCCCGCGGCCAGGAACACCGAAAAACGGGTGATGGAATTGCGCATGTCTCGACTCCTCCAATGCCTTGAATGGTGTTTTGATTGCCGCGGGAAGGATAGCAGACCGGGTAGGCGACGACCAGAGAGAACCCGGTCATCTCGCGCGAGCGCCACTCAGGCGCGCGCGGCCTCGCGCCACTCCGGTACCAGGCCGCGCGTGCGCCCCGCCGCCTGCCACGCGGCATCGACGCCCAGGCCCGGCGCCCATACCAGCGCGTCCCCGCAGAACAGCAGGGGCAGGCGTTCCCTGCGCCAAGGCGGCACGCCCGCCTCCTGGAACAGGTTCTTCAGGCTGCGCCGGGGGCGCCGCGGGTCCGGCTGCAGGCGCTCGCCGCCGCTGCGCAGGCGCACGCGGAAGGTCCTGCCCTCGAGGAGTGCGGCCGCGATGCCGGCGCCGCGCGCGTGGCGGAAGCGCAGTTCGCCCGAGAGCGCGGCGATCGGCAGGCGCGGCTCGCCGTGCCAGTCGAGCGGCGCGAACGCGGACGGCGCGAGCGCCGGCGCGACTTCGACACTGCCGCGATAGACGCGCAGCTCCTTGCCGTCGTGGCGGATGCGAGTCCGGGCGCCGCGCGCAGTGAGCTGCTTCAGCATCTCGACGAGCTTCGCCTCGCTGGGCGCGCGCAGGCCGTGGCGCGCGAGGAACGCGCGCAGCGCGCGCTCGGCGCGCGCATCCTGCGCGGCGAACAGGCGCGCGGCGCGCGCCAGGCTCTCGCGCCAGCGCGGAAAGCGCGATTCGAGCAGCGGGCCGACGTGCAAGCGCAGGAAGTTGCGCGTCAACGCGTCGTCGCGGTTCGACTCGTCCTCGACCCATTGCAGCCGGTGCGCGCGCGCGTAGGCCAGGATCTCGCGGCGCGGCACCTCGAGCAGCGGGCGCAGCAGCCGCTTGGCGCCGAGGCGGCCGGCGGCTGGCATGGCCGAGGCTCCGCGCGGTCCCGCGCCGCGCAGCAGGTTGAGCAACACGGTTTCTGCCTGGTCGTCGAGGTGGTGCGCCAGCGCGATCGCATCGGCGCCGGTGCGCTCGAGCGCCGCGCGGCGCGCCGCGCGCGCGGCCGCCTCGAGCCCCGCGCCGCGCCGGCTCACGCGCACCTTGCGCACGGCAAGCGGGATGCCCCAGTCCTTGCACAGCTTGCGGCAGAAGCTTGCCCAGGCGTCGGCGTGAGGGCTCAAGCCGTGGTGCACGTGCATCGCGCTCAGGCGAAAGCCCTGCCGCGGGGCAAGTGCGCGCAGCCGGTGCAGCAGCACCACCGAGTCGACGCCGCCGGAGAGCCCGACGGCCACGTGCCGCCCGCGCAGGGCGGGCAAGGCCGGCCAGGCAGGACTAGCGCTCGACCGCTTCCTTGTACTTGCCATAGCTCATGAGACGCTCGAGGCGTTCCTCGACGAGCTCTTTGGTCTTCTTCTCG
The DNA here is from genome assembly GCA_963719995.1 of uncultured beta proteobacterium. Taxonomy (GTDB): domain Bacteria; phylum Pseudomonadota; class Gammaproteobacteria; order Burkholderiales; family SG8-39; genus JAABQT01. The sequence goes on from CAVRDW010000001.1 coordinate 680,979, forward strand.
CGCAGCTGGCGCAGCGCTTCGGACAGCGCCTTCTTCAGGGACTGCGCCGCCGCCGGTGGATCGCGGTGAGCGCCGCCCAGCGGCTCGCCGACCACCTTGTCCACCAGTCCGAGCGTCTTCAGTCGGTTGGCGGTGATGCCGAGCGTTTCCGCGGCCTCGGGCGCCATGTCGGCGCTCTTCCACAGGATCGAGGCGCAGCCCTCCGGCGAGATCACGGAGTAGGTCGCGTACTGCAGCATGAGCGTGACGTCGCCCACTGCGATCGCCAGCGCGCCGCCCGAGCCGCCCTCGCCGATGATCGACACGATGATCGGCGTGCGCAGCGCGGCCATCGCGTAGAGATTCCTGCCGATCGCCTCGGACTGGCCACGCTCCTCGGCGTCGATGCCCGGGTAGGCGCCCGGCGTGTCGACGAAGGTGAACACCGGCAGCTCGAACTTCTCGGCGAGCTGCATCAGGCGCAGCGCCTTGCGGTAGCCCTCGGGCTTGGGCATGCCGAAATTGCGCGCGATCTTCTCCTTGGTGTCGCGCCCCTTCTGGTGGCCGAGCACCATGCAGGGCACGCCGTCGAAGCGCGCCAGCCCGCCGACGATGGAGGCATCCTCGGCGAACATCGCGGTCGCCGTGCAGCTCCTCGAATCCGGTGAACAGCGCGCCGATGTAGTCGAGCGTGTACGGCCGCTGCGGATGGCGCGCCACCTGCGCCACCTGCCAGGGCGTGAGCTTGGCGTAGATCTCCTTGGTCAGCGCCTGGCTCTTCTTCGACAGGCGCTGGATCTCCTCGGAAATGTCCACCGCCGAGTCGTCCTGCACGAAGCGCAACTCCTCGATGCGGCTCTCGAGCTCGGCGATCGGCTGTTCGAATTCGAGGAAGGTGGTCTTCATCGGGCGCCGGATTCTAGCCCACCACGACGCAATTGCGGCCCGCGTCCTTGCCGCGGTACAGCGCCAGGTCGGCGCGGGCCAGCAGCGCGTCGCCGGTCTCCTCCCGGTTGCGCCCGGCCACGCCGATGGTCACCGTCAACTGGTGTCCGGCCGGGATTCCGGGAAACGCGTCCTGCTCGCCCGCGGCGCGAATGCGCTCGGCAACCGCGGCGGCGCCGCGCGCATCGGTGTCCGGCAGGATGAGCAGGAACTCCTCGCCGCCGAAGCGCCCGAACACGTCCACCGCGCGCAATCCGGTGGCGGCGACGGTGGCGAAGTGACGCAGCACCGCGTCGCCCGCGGCGTGCCCCCAGCTGTCGTTGATGCGCTTGAAATGGTCGATGTCGAGCAGGCAGACCGCGAGCGGCGCGCCAAGGCGCTGCGCGCGCGAGATCTCGCGCCGCAGCACGTCCATCAGATGGCGCCGGTTGTAGGTTCCCGTCAGCACGTCGCGCATGGCGATTTCTTCCGCCCGGTCGACGGCGTCCTTGAGCTGGCGGTTGCTGTCGGAGAGCCGGCGCCGCAACTTGTTGACGTAGCCGCCCATCGCCGCAAACCACGGCAGCACGATGGCGAGGATCGCCAGCTGCATCCAGCTGTCCGCCGCGGCGGGCCCGCCCAGCGATCCGGAAAGCGCCAGCACCATCGCGTGCGCGAGGAAGGCCACCAGGGCGAGCGCCAGCAGTCGCGCGGTCTCCAGGCGCAGCACGCCGAACAGCAGCGCGACCGGGTAGAAGAGGCTCAACGCGCCGCGCGCCGCCGGCGCGTGGTACATGAGGTAGGCGAGCGTCAGCACCGCGGCGAAGATCATCTCGGCGGTCAGGCTCGGGTCGCGGAAACGCAGGTTCAGTCCGGAGCGGAACAAGCCGAAGAACAGCACGACGAAGAAGCCGATGAGCGCGGTGCCGCCGATCGCGATGTTCAGCGGCAGCAGCCCGAGCCAGTAGCAGATGAACAGCGCTGCAGCCGTCAGCAGCGAGGTGCTCGCGCCCATCAGGTAACGCTTCAGCCGCAACGTCTGCCGCGAATGGTCCGGCGACGCCGCATGCGGCGCAGAGCTTGCCTCCGGTACGACCGGCTCCACCCAGCCGACCCCCCTCATGTCAGTATTCTACCGGCAGCGGATCGAGCGAGCGCCACAGGTACCAGGTCGCGACCGAGCGCCACGGCGTCCATTGCTCGCCGAGCCTGCGGACGCGCGACACGGGCACGTTGCGCCCGCGGAAGTACGTCAGCCGCACCGCCTTGAGCAGCCCCAGGTCGCCCAGCGGGTACACATCCGGCCGCAACAGGTTGAACATCAGGAACATCTCCGCGGTCCAGCGCCCGATGCCGCGCACCGCGACGAGCTCCGCGATCACGGCCTCGTCCTCCATGGCCGGCCAGCGATGCGGGTGCACGGCGCCCTCGGCGAAATGACGTGCGAGGTCTGCGATGTACTCGGTCTTGCGGTCCGAGAGCCCGCAGGCGCGGAGCCGCAGCCGCGTCACCGCCAACACTTCGGCCGGCGTCATGCCCGGGGCGATCTCCAGCACCCGGTTCCACACCGATTGCGCGGCCTTCACCGAGATCTGCTGGCCGACGATGGCGCGCGCGAGCGTCTGGAACGGCTCGCCGCGCGCCACCAGGTGCACGCGCGGGTGCCGCCGCATGATCGCGCCGAGCACCGGATCGCGGCGTGCCAGCGCGCGCTTGGCGCGGTCCCAGTACTCAGGCTTCATGCAAGGGCAGATTGATGAGCAGGTTCTGCGGCTTCATGCGCACCTCCTGCTCCGCGTTCGCCGACAGCGCGAGATACAGGGTGCGCCCGGCGATGTCGGCGCGCATCGCCGCGGCTTCCTCAAACTGCAGCGCGAACAGGGCGAGGATGTTGCGCATGCGGCCCTGCTCCACTTGGGCGCCCGACCACAGCTCGTTGAGAATCGACGTGGACTCGGCGTCCAGGCCGATATGCCAGGCCCAGTGCGCTTCCTCGATGCGGCGCAGCGGCTTCACCGCGACGCGCAGGCCATGGAAGTGCGCCACCCACGCTTCGATGACGCGGCAAAACGCATCCTGCGCTGCCTGGCCGTAGGTCAGGCTGATCACGGTGTCGTGGCGCGATTCGCGCTCCCAGTAGAGGGCGGCGTTGGCGCGGTCGAGTACGTCGAGATCCACCTTGCCAAGCGCGCCCTGCGCCTCGACGATCAGCTTGCCGATGCTGCCGTAACGGCTGCCGGCCGCGTGCATCGCCACCGTCTCCAGGTCGGCGAGCAGCACGTGCCCGTCCTGAAGCGTCGCCTTTTGATCGCGGAAGAAGAGCTCTGCGGCGCGCAGCCGCAGCGGATCGTCGCAGCCCTCGAGCAGGTTCCTCAGGATGACGTGCACCAGCTGCCCGATGAACAGCGGCGGCACGTCGATGGCGCCCTTGAACAGCCCCATGTAGCAGCCTTCGACGGTGCCGGCCGCGAGCAGCCGCTCGCGGAACTTGAGCAGCATGCGGTAGTTGTGGCGCGCGTCCGCATCGGCGAGCGCCTCGAGCTCGCCGTCCGGCACGGCGCGGCGCGGCGCCTGCATGAGCGAGGCGTGCAGGTGCCGCTCGGCGTCGCAGGACTCCTCGACGGGGTGGACCTCCGGGCGCAGGAAGTAGGCGCGCAGGAAGTCGTCGGTCACGCGCAGGCGGCCGGCCGCGTCCCGCTCGAGCAGGTGAAAACCGCTATTGCGCCAGAAGTCCGTACCGGTCAGGCAGGCGCGACGACCAGCCGCGAGTGCGAGGCGACGTGCTGCCGCAGGAATTCCATCTGGTCGGAGAGGATGCGGCGGTTGGTGAGGATCAGGTACTCCGCCTTGTTCGGCACGTACGGCGCATAGAGCAGCTGCAGCCCCGACTCCTCCGGCAGGCGGTTGCGCTTGCTGCCGTTGCAGTGCCGGCAGGCCGTCACCACGTTCATCCAGGTGTCGCGGCCGCCGCGCGACAGCGGCGTGATGTGGTCGCGCGTCAGGCGGAAATAGCTGAACTCCCCGCCGCAGTAGGCGCACATGTGCCGGTCGCGGCGGAACAGCTCGCGGTTGTTGAGCGGCGGCACCTGGTGGAAGCCCTTGGCCGCCAGCGCCTTGCCGCGGATGGCGATGATCGAATGCGCGGTGATGCTCGAGCGCTCGCCGGTCAGGCGCGAGATGCCGCCGTGGAACGTGAACGTGCGCTCGCCCAGCGTCCAGGCGACCAGGTTCTTGGCGTAGTAGAAGCAGGCCTGCTGCCAACTGACCCAGCGGTGCGGAACGCCGTGGCTATCCAGGGTGAGAATCAGCAGGTTGTCCATGTGCAGGCGGATTCTGCCAAGCCTGATGCTGCTTTGCAATGTCCGGAAAAACAAAGGGCTGCGCGCCGAAGCTCGCAGCCCGTCGCGACTCCGGTTGACCTCAGCGGTTGTCGACGCGGTCCTTGAAGCCCTGTCCGGCCGCGAACGCGGGCACGGTCTTCGAGTGGATGCGGATCTCCTTGCCGTTCTGCGGGCTGCGTCCGTTGCGCGCCTTGCGCTTGCGCGGCAGGAACGTGCCGAAGCCGACGACGGTCACGCGATTGCCTTTCGCCACGCCCGCCACGATCGCGTCGAACACCGCGTTCACCGCTTCGCCCGCGCTCGACTTGCTGAGGTTGCCCGCGCGCGCTGCCGCTTCGACGAGATCTGCTTTGGTGACGGATCGCATGGTCTCGCTCTCTCTCCCTTGCGCGAACGAGCGAGCATCATAATCACATCGAAACTTGAATTCAATGCGCGCGCAAGAAATTTTTGTGTTCGCGCAAGAAAAAATTCTTACAGGTGACTGACTGCGCCGCGCGCTGCACTGCGTCGCGAGAACTTGGCTTCTCGCAAAATTCCTGTTGGCGTCGCGTGGATCGGCGTTGCGCGCCGCGGCGCGCGTCAGCGCTTGCCCGCAAGCAACTCGACGAGCACCGTCGGCTCGTGCGCGCCGCGGCCTTGCGCATCGAGCAGGCGATACCGTTCCGCCGCGGTGCGCGTCATCGGCAGCGGCACGCCCTTGTCCTTCGCCACCGCGGCCGCATTCTACTGTCGGGCCCGAACAACACCGACTCCGCAGCATGCTGATCCGTGACGCACATCAAGATGATGTCGGCCGCGCGCGCGACCGCCGCCGCAGAATCCGCCGCATGCGCCCCTTTGGCGACAAGTGGCGCGAGTTTTTCGCGGCTGCGGTTCCAGACGGTGACCGCGTAGCCCGCGGCGAGCAACCGCAGCGTCATGGGCCAGCCCATCAGGCCCAGGCCGATGAAGCCCAGGCGTGGTCGATCGCTCATGGCTTGCCTCCGGAATGCGTGACCGCTCCGCGGCTCGCCGGGCCCACCAGCCGCGCGTACTTCTCCAGCGCGCCGCTCAGTGCCGCGCGCCGCGGCACCCGCCATGCCCTGCGGCGCACCGCCAGCTCGGCCTTGCTCACGTGCAACGTCGCTTTTCCCCGGCGTGCGTCGACGGTGATGCGATCGCCGTTGCGCACCAGTGCGATCGCGCCGCCTGCGGCGGCCTCAGGACAAATGTACCCCACCATCATGCCGCGCGTGGCGCCGGAGAAACGGCCATCGGTCAGCAGGGCCACCTTCTCGCCCATGCCTTGTCCATATAGGAGTGCGGTGACGCCGAGCATCTCGCGCATGCCGGGCCCGCCCCTGGGGCCTTCGTAGCGGATGACGAGCACATCGCCCGGCCGGACCTTGCGCGCGCGCACCTGCTTGGCGCAGGCCTCTTCGCTGTCGAAGACGCGCGCGCGGCCCTCGAACGCGAGCGCCTTCAGTCCTGCGACCTTGATCAGGCCGCCATCCGGGCACAGATTGCCTTTGAGCACCACCAGGCCACCGGTCGGCATGATCGGCTCGCGGCGCACCACTTCGCCATCCGCGCCGCGATGCCCCGCCAGCGCCTGCTCGAGCGTCTTGCCGGAAAGTGTCAGGCAGTCGCCGTGCAACACACCGCGGCGCAACAACTCCTTGAGTACCGAGTAGACACCGCCCGCGGCGTGCAGGTCCTTGGCGAGAAAGCGCCCGCCCGGCTTCATATCCGCGATCAGGGGCGTGCGCCTCGCGACACGGGCGAAATCGTCCATGTCGAAGCGGATGCCGGCCTCGTGCGCAATTGCCGGGAGGTGCAGGACGGCGTTGGTCGAGCCGCCAGTGGCGGCCACTGCGGCGCAGGCGTTCTCGATGCTCTTGCGCGTCACCAACTCGCGTGGCAGCGGTCCACCGTCGCGCAAGACCCGCATCACGGCCACGCCCGCCTCGCGCGCCACCGCCAGCCGGCCGTCGGCAACCGCGGGCAGCGTGGCGCTGCCCGGCAGCGCGAGGCCCAAGGTCTCCGACACCATCGCCATGGTATTGGCGGTGAACTGGCCCGGGCAGGACCCCAGCGTCGGCAGGCAAGCCGCCTCCAACTGGTCGAGATCCGATTGCGCCATGTCGCCGGCCATCACCGCGCCGACCCCCTCATAGGTGTCGAGGACCGTCACGTCGCGTCCCTGCCAGCGCCCGGGCAGCGCGGCACCACCATATACAAAGACAGCGGGCAGATTGAGCCGCACCATGGCCATCATCATGCCGGGCAGCGTCTTGTCGCAGCCGGCGAAGGTCACCAGCGCGTCGTACGCATGGCCGCGCGCCACCGCCTCCACGCCATCGGCGATGAGCTCGCGCGACGGCAGCGAGTAGCGCATGCCCGCATGGTTCATGGACATCGAGTCGGCGACCGAGGCCGACGCGAAATCGAAGGGCACGCCGCCCGCCTCGCGCACGCCTGCGCAGGCTTCGCGCGCAAACTTTCCGAGCAGCGCATTGCAGGGCGTGACGCGGCCGTCGGTGGAGGCGACACCGACGAAGGGCCTGGCCAGATCCGCGCCGGAGACACCGAGCGCCCGGAGAAAAGCTCGGTGCGGGGCGCGGTCGAGGCCCTCGACCGTGACCCGCGATGGCAGGATCGGGATCGTGCGTGTGCGGCGCGCCACGCTTGCCCGCGCTTCGCTACTCGGCCTTGGCGCCGGAGGCCCTCACGACTTCGCCCCACTTGACGATCTCGGAGCGGATCAGCGCGCCGAACTCCTCGGGCGTGCTCGGCGAGGCCTCGGCGCCGGCCGCCAGCACACGCTCGCGGATCTCCTGGCGCTTGAGCGCGGTCACCAGCTCGGCGTTCATGCGGCCAACGATGTCGGCCGGAGTACCCGCGGGCATGACGACACCAAACCAGCCCGTCGCCTCGTAATCCGGCAGCCCGGACTCCGCGAACGTCGGCACGTCGGGCGCGGCGCTCACGCGCGCACGCGAAGTGACCGCGAGGGCCTTGAGCCGGCCGGCCTTCACCTGCGCGAGGGCGGACGCGACGTCGACGATTGCCAGCGGCAGCTGGCCGGAGACGGTGTCCACGGCGGCGGGGCCGCTCCCCTTGTACGGCACGTTGACCAACTGCACCTTCGCCATCAGCTTGAACAACTCGCCGGAGAGGTGCATCGCCGTGCCGTTGCCGCCGTAGCCGAGCATCAGCTGGCCGGGCTTGGCGCCCGCCAGCGCGACCAGTTCCTGCAGGTTGTTCGCAGGCAACGACGGATGCGCGATGAGGAAGAACGGCACGAACGCCACGTTGGAGACGGGCGCGAAGTCCTTCACCGGGTCGTAGGTCATCTTCGCGTAGAGGCTGACGTTCGCCGCGAGCGCGCCCGCTGCGCCCAGCCCCATGGTGTAGCCGTCGGGCGCGGCCTTGGCGACCAAGTCCATGCCGATGTTGCCGCCCGCGCCGGGCTTGTTCTCCACCAGCACCGGCTGGCGCAGGCGGTCCGAGAGGGCAGGCGCCAGCGCGCGCGCGATCAGGTCGGAACTGCCCCCCGGCGGGAAGGTGACGATGAAGCGGATCGGCTTGGTCGGGTAGGCCTGCTGCGCGGCGGCGACACCGAGCCACAGCGCGGCAATGGCGGCGCAGAAGCCGCGAACGACGAAATGCATGCTGTCTCCTTGGAGGCCGAGCCGCAAACTGCGACTCAGCTGAACATGAGCCACCAGGCGGCGGCGAACGCCGGCGGGATGAGGACGCAGAAGCGCGCCATCGTCGAGATGCGCCGGCGCTGGTCGCCATCGAGCTCGACGGCGCGCTTGAGGCGCTGCGCGCGCTCGACCGCCTCCTTGCGCTGGAGCAGGTACTCGGCCCCCAGCAGGACTGCCGCCAGGACGGCCCCGATGATCAGACCTTCAAGCGCCGGGTGCATCGGTTCTCCAGCATTTGCCTCAAGTGAAAAGACATGAGCGGAATCAAGAGCGTACTGCGCGTGCCGATCTTACACGAAAGCTGCGCGCGAAGCCCGATCGCCGGCGACGCGGCGCACCGCTGGCCACTGGATGGCATCGCGCCCGGCCTGGCAGGCGCGGTCGCCCCAAGGTTAGGATGCCTGGCGATGACGCCACCCGTGGATTGCGTTCCTTTGATCGAGCCATGCTGACCATTGACGACGTTCGGGCAGTTCCGCTGTTCTCGAAGCTCGCGATGCCCGAACTCGAGCGCCTCGCGCAGACGTCTGCCGACCTGCACCTCGCTGCCGGTGAATACGCCGCACATGAGGGCGGGCAGGAGCGCGCGCTGTTCGCTGTTCTCTCCGGCAAGATTGAGGTCGTCAGATTGTTCGATGGGGTCGAGCGCACCCTGGGCTGGCGCGACCCAGGCGTCATTTTCGGCGAGCTGCCGATCGCACTTGGCACGCCGCTTTACGGAAGCTATCGGGCGTCGGAGCCTTCGCGCGTCATGCGCGTGGAGATCCGCGAGTACTACGCGATGGCCGCGGCATCGCCCGAGATTTCCCTGAAGGTCGCCGCGCTGGCGCGCGAGCGCATCGGTGGCATGCAGGGCATCGAGGCCCAGGCGCCCAAGCCGCGCGTCACCATGGTCGGTCACCGCTGGGACAACGCCTGCAGTGAGTTGCGCCAGTTCCTCGCGCGCAACCAGATTTCCCACGATTGGATGACGCCCGACGCGCCTGACCTGACAACACGCTGGCCCGGAACCCGTCCAGCGGATGTAGATTGCCCGGTGCTGAAGCTGGCCGACGGGACGCTCCTCAGTCGACCCGCGACGCGCGAACTTGCCGAGCGCCTTGGTCTTCAAACCAGCGCACGCCTTGCTGAATACGACACTGTCATCATCGGTGGAGGGCCGGCAGGTCTTGCCGCGGCGGTATACGGCGCATCCGAGGGACTGTGCACTCTCGTGTTGGAGCGCGAAGCACCCGGCGGTCAGGCCGGGACGTCCTCGCGCATCGAGAACTACCTCGGCTTCCCCAGCGGCGTCTCGGGCGACGAACTCGCGAGCCGGGCACTCAAGCAGGCGCGGCGGCTCGGGGCGGAGATTCTGGTCACGCGCTCTGTTGCCCGCATCGACCCGACAACACGCCGGATCTACCTCGATGGCGATGATGTCGTCCAGGCGCGGACCATCATTCTTGCGACTGGCGTCGCGTGGCGCCGCCTCGCGATCGAAGGCTTCGATCGGCTCATCGGCAAGGGCATCTACTATGGCGCGGCACGCAGCGAAGCGAGTGCGGCCCACGGACTCGACGTTCACCTCATTGGTGCCGGAAACTCGGCCGGTCAGGCCGCTCTGTACTTCGCTAATCATGCACGCACGGTGACGCTTGTCGTCCGGGGTGATTCCCTGGAGAAGAGCATGTCGCGCTACCTGATCGAGCAGCTCGCCGGGAAATCGAACGTGAAGGCGCGACTGCGCTCGGAAGTGCTCGCCGCTCACGGCGACACGCACCTGACCGCGATCGACATACGCGATGCCGCGGACGCAACGGTGCGCCGACAAGACTGCGGCGGCCTCTTCGTATTCATTGGCGCCGACGCGGAGACCGAGTGGCTGCCGGCGGAGGTCGCGCGGGATGCGCGCGGCTATGTCCTGACAGGCGACGACGTGGTGAAGGCCGGGCGCTGGTCGCACCACCGCGATCCCTACCTCCTCGAGTCGAGCGTCCCCGGTGTCTTCGCCTGCGGGGATGTGCGGTTGAGCCCGGTCAAGCGCGTTGCCTCCGCGGTGGGCGAGGGCAGCATGGCGATCGCTTTCGTCCACAAGTATCTGGCGCAGGACGGGCGGTAGCACGCAGCTGGTCCAGTTGTGTGGGGCAACGCACAGACGTACACCCGCTTCGGGGAGTAAATTATTTTTGGCAGCCGTGCTGCAAAGGTGGTGATTGATCTTCATCAAATCCACGCCACATCGCGCACGCGGGTCGGCCGCCTTGTTGTAAGGTTTGTTCATGAGGCTGTAAGGTGTTTGCATGAGACACCTTGCGATCCGGTCATCCGGTATTCGATTCTTCTGTGGGGGAAGAAAATGCGAATCCAACCTTGCACATGCCATTCATGCGTAGCTCGCCCATACACCGGCCCCGCGGCGGCGCATCTGCCCACCGAGAATCTCCTGCTCGCAGTGCTACCCGTGGCGGAATATCGGCAGCTCTTGCCGCACCTGGAGCCCGTTGAACTCGCGCCGGGCTGCTCCCTCTATGAACCCGGTGACCGGAGGGGTCATGTGTTCTTCCCGACGACGGCTATCGTTGCCAAGCTCTATGTGATGGAGAATGGCGGGTCGTCGGAAGCCGCCATCACGGGTAACGAAGGGGTGGTCGGAATCGCCTCGTTCCTGGGGGGCGATTCCACGACAGACCGTGCAGTCGTGGTCAGCGCCGGCTATGCCTACCGGCTGTCGAGGCGGGTCCTGATGCAGGAGTTCGAGCGCGGCGGCAGCCTGCAGCACTTGCTGCTGCGCTACACCCAGGCGCTGCTCACGCAGACCGCGCAGACCGCGATCTGCAATCGGCACCATACGGTTGAGCAGCAACTGTGCCGCTTGCTGCTGCAGTGCCTTGACCGCCTGTCTTCCATCGAGCTCCACATGACCCAGGAGTTGATCTCTCACTTGCTGGGCGTGCGCCGTGAAGGCGTCACCGAGGCGGCGACCTGTTTGCGGGACGCCGGACAGATCCGATACCATCGCGGCAGCATCACCGTGCTGGATCGGCCGGGGCTGGAACAACGGGTCTGCGAGTGCTACGCCGTGGTCAAACGGGAAACCGGCCGGCTGCTTTCATGGAAACCGCGGGCAGATTCAGATCAGCACACTAACGGGAGACTCGTGCGCTGCACGAACCTGGACCCTTGCGCCAACCGTAAACTGGACTTGGCCATCCTGTAGCATTCGCCAATCCCACGCAATGTCTGGCGCGCCCGGATGCACGCGTGAGCATGCGCGCGCCCGGTGAGTGCCAATTTCGTACCGCACGCTGCAGAGGCCGTTGCTCGAAAATTGCTGAAGGATGACCCTCATGCTCGCTGCACAAGTCAACGCATTTGGCCGACCCGAAACGGTGATCGAGGTCGTAGAGCAAGCCGATCCCGGCGAGCCCGGCGCGGACGAAGTGACGATCGACGCCGAGTTTGTGCCAATCAACCCCGCCGACGTCCTGAACCTCGAAGGCAAGTACGGTGCGGTGCCACCCACACTGCCGATGATTCCGGGCGCGGAAGGCGTGGGGCGAATCGCCAGGACCGGATCGGCCGTCCGTCACGTGAAGCCAGGCGACCGGGTATTGCTGCCCGGCCCAGGGTGCTGGCGCGAGCGCATCAAGGCGCCCGGCAAGGTCGTCTTCGCGCTGCCGGGAGACGCAGACCCGAAACAGCTCGCGATGCTACGGGTGAATCCGCCGACTGCGTACCTGATGCTGCATCAGATCGTCGCGCCAAAGCCCGGTCAGTGGGTCATCCAGAACGCCGCAAACTCGGGCGTCGGACATTGCCTGATCCGGCTCGCGCGGCTCGCGGGGGTCAAGACCGTCAACGTCGTGCGCCGGGAAGAGCTCGTGGCGCCGCTGCGCGCGTTCGGCGGCGACGTCGTGCTGACCGATGGCCCCGATCTCGACGCACGAGTGCGTGCCGCCATTGGCAGTGCCGCCCTGCCACTCGCAATCGACGCTGTGGGCGGCTCGGGCACGCAGCGCCTCGCGCGTTGCGTGAGCGACGGCGGGACCGTGGTCAACTACGGCATGCTGAGCGGCGAGCCGTGCATCGTTGACGGCCGGGAGACAGTGTTTCGCGACGTGAGGCTGCAAGGCTTCTGGTTGCGCAAGTGGTTTGTCGACACTCCGCCCGCGCAGATTGCGGCCCTGTATCGCGAGCTCACGTCCAAGGTGGCTGACGGCACCCTCGCGGTGGAGGTCGAAGCCGTCTACCCGATCCGCAAGATCAAGGAAGCGGTTGCGCACGCTGCACGCAACGGCCGTTCCGGCAAGATCCTGGTCTCCTTCGCGAGGCAATGACCGCTTTCGACCCCAAACCAGTCTGACGAGAGCCGGCATGCATTGTCGGCTTCTGCAATGAGTTCATTGCCTGAGGATGCCGACGACGTGCCGGCCAAGATCAGGTTTTTCTTTGATCAATGCACCGACCCCATGGCCGCTTCCCCCCAGTTCTATCTTCTGCTTTGGCTCGGCTGACTTGTCGAAGGCGGCAGATTGCCAGGACGCAACGGGGTCGTGCTTGTTGAAGGCGAAGAGCTTCTTGGTCTTGGTCATGGGTAATCCCTGGCCGTCCGCTGACGAGAACTGGATGATCGTATCCAACACGCCATCAGCTTGTTGCCTGGCGTAGTTGGCCGCAAGTTCGCCACCGCGGCTGTGGCCCATCAGGGAAATCTTCTTGGCACCTGTTTCCCTGGCGTGCGCGATCGCAGTATCGACCTCGCTGAACCCGCCGCCCCCCTGACCCGACCAGTTCACGGCAATGACGCGGAAGCCCGAATTGGCCAACTTCCGACCCATTTGCCCGCCCTTGCCGTGAAAGAAGAAGTGGCGATCGGTGCCTCCTCCACCATGCAGGGCGATAACGACATGGTCGCCCTCACCCATGATCAATGCCGATACGATCCTGTCACCGCGCTTGATATCGGTTTCAACTTGGGCAAGCGCGCTGCCGCCAGCAAGCACTGCAGCAAACCCTATGGCAATCCACTTCGCCAACATTCTTGTCCTATGTGGGGATTACTGTGGTGAAGCAGCGATGACGTTGCCTGCTGCCGATATTGGGCTGGAGCGGCCCGAATTTCAAGCATGCGGCAGGCCGGGTAACATGGGCGCATGACTGAACGCAAGCGCGCCGCCATCAAGGCCTACCAGAGCCCGGGCTTCCTCAACAGCAGGGACGCCCGTCCCCTGCGCATCCTGTCGGAGTATCTCGAACCCAAGAGTCGCTTCGACCGTTTCAAGGTGGAAGACACCATCGTGTTCATGGGCTCGGCGCGCATCCGATCGCGCGAGGCCGCCGAGGAGTTGGTGCGCAAGGGGCGGACAGGCGATGGCAGCGCGGAGAAGGCGCAGACCGCGCTCAGGATGTCCGCCTATTACGAAGCCGCGCGCGAGTTCGCCTTTCGCCTGACGAATTGGTCCAAGGAGCTCGACCGCGAAGAGCGCCGCTTCGTGGTTTGCACCGGCGGCGGCCCCGGGATCATGGAGGCGGCCAACCGCGGCGCGGCCGAAGCGAAGGGGTTGAACGTCGGCCTCACCATCTCGATTCCGGTGGAGGAATTCGACAACCCCTACGTCACGCGTGAGCTTGCCTTCCACTTCCACTACTTCTTCATGCGCAAGTTCTGGTTCGCCTACCTGGCGAAGGCGGTGATCGTGTTTCCGGGCGGCTACGGAACTTTGGACGAACTCTTCGAGCTCTTGACGCTGGTGCAGACGCGCAAGATGCGCAAGCCCATGCCCATCGTGCTCTTCGGCACCGAGTACTGGCGCGAGGTCATTGACTTCGACGCGCTCGCACGCCACGGCATGATCGACCCGGAGGACATTGCGCTCGTGCACCGCACCGACTCCGTCGACGAGGCCTACGACTGGATCGTCCTGCAGCTCGCCGAGAAGGCGCTGGGGCAGCCGGGGGCGACCATGTAGTCGACTGCAGGAGCCGCAAGACCGCCGCACAGGCCGCTGGGGCGGGACCGCAGCGTCCGGCACTCGACAATGCCGCTAGCGGCAGCGTACTCGTGACCGCGCTGGTCCAGCCCTTATGTGGGCATGCGTCCAGACAGAGTCAGCCATGCGCCTTGATGCTCGAGTACATGCGCTTGATGATCTGGTAGCACTCGCAGGACGCCGCGCCGAGGCGTTCTCGATCGAGGATCGTGATCTTGCCGCGGCTCTGGTTGATCAACGCACGTTGTTGCAGGGCGCGGCACTGATTGTTGATCCCGATCCGCCTCACCCCCAGCATGTTCGCAATGAATTCCTGCGTGAGGTGGATTTCATCCGATCCTGCGCGCTCCCCCGTCATCAGCAGGTAAAGAGCAAGGCGCTCCTGCACCGAATGGAACTGCTTGCAGACGGCCAATTGCTCGATCTGGCCCGTCAACTCATGCTTGTAACGAAACAGCGCTTGCTGCAATGGCTTGCTTCGCTGGACTTCCTTACGAAACAGAGCTGATTCCATGCGCATAGCGGTTCCGGCCCCCTGGACCAGGGCGCGGCGGTAGGAAGTCTGGATCCCCAGCGCCAGTGGAATACCGATAATACCTTCATGGCCCACCAACCCGACTTTCAGAGGGTGGTGACCCTTTGCCACCAAGAGCAAAGCAATGACAGAATCCACCGGAAAGTAGACAAACCGAATCCGCTCGCCCGGCTCGTGTAGCACCTCGCCAAGAATCAACGTAACCGGCTCGAGGCGGGCAACCAGACGTTGACACGTCGCGCGCGGCAGAGCGGCCAGCAGGCTGTTGCCAAGCGCGTGCGGCGCCTCTTGTGCGGGCACGGTGTTACACACCTGCTCATCCGATGCCATTCAATCGCCGAGAAGCCGCGAAAGCGCCGGGATCAGCGAGCGGAAGGCCCACTCCAGCCCGGCCCACAGTCAGCCTGTCGCGGAAGGAAACGCAGCCTAGCCGTTCTCACGAACGTGCGCAGGATTCCGGCGCCTCTGGTGGGGTAGATCCCTTCTACCTTGTCCTCGCGCGTAGACGTCCTTGACCTTCTTGTAGCATCCGCAGGCAGCGGCCACGAGACCTTTATGGTCCAGTATCGTGAAGCTGCCGCGATGGTAGGCCATCAGCTTGCGCTCCCGCAGGTTGCTCGCCGCCACGCTGACGCCGACGCGCCGCACACCCAGCATGAGCGCAAGGAACTCCTGCGTAATGCGAAACTCGTTGGACTTGATGCGATCGCTCGTCATCAGGATCCAGCGGGCCATGCGCTGCGTCACTCGATGGAAGCGGTTGCATGCCGCGGTCTGCGCGATCTGGACCATCAGCAAGTGGGTAAAGAGGAACAACTCCCGCCTCAGCGCAGGCCTTTGGCTGAATTCGCGGCGAAAGTCCGCGATCTTCATCCGCATTGCTGTACCTCCGCCTTGCACCACGGCACGAAAAGGCGAGACAGCGATCCCCAGTGCCAGGGGCAGCCCGATCATGCCTTCGGAGCCGATAAGGCCGACCTCCGCAGACCGGTCGCCATCCACGCTGGTCAGCATTGAGACGAAGCAGTCGTTGGGAAAGTACACATGGCGAATTCGGGCCTGGGAATCATAGAGAACCTGCCCAAAGGCGAGCTTTACTGGTTCGAGCACGGACATGAGTTTCCGCAAGTCCTTGCGGGGCAATCCGGCAAGCACGCGATTGCGTGCCGAAATTCTTCTTGCGCTCAGCGTGAGGCTCCTTGATGCGCCGCGCCCGCAGCATCTCTATCGAGAGCCGCTCCCTGAACGTCGGAAAGTCGATGCCACATGAAGTCAAATAGAAGGGCTTCAAGCAAGCAAAAAAGTCTAAGCCGCTGACATGAGAACAAGCAACATTGTTCGGAACCATGCATTCAGCGGCGACTAAGCCGCCCCCCAGCGACCATACTGCGCCAGCGCAATCTCAACTGGAAATTCTAGAGTGACGCTCGAATGACCGGACTTTGTGGAGGACGGCGCGCCCTTTGGCTTCATCGATGAACACCGTGAATGACCGCTCTGGGTCGAAAGCGGTCATCCCAGGTCGTTCTGCTTGCCCCTATAAGCCTTGCAGGTATGCGGCCACCTGCTCGGCCTCTTCGTCACTGAGCCTTTGAACGACGGACTTCATCGTCAACGCAAGATTGGGGCGATCGTCAGTGTGAAACACCTTGATCTGCTTCACCAGATACTGAGCGTGTTGTCCGGCCAGGCGAGGGAATACTGCAATGCCTTGGGCATCTCGACCGTGGCAGAAGGCACAGGCGGGAACATCCTTGTCTTTGATGCCGCGCTCGTAAATCACCTTCCCCTTCGCAACCCGCTGTGCGTCTCCCGGCGTGCCGCGCGTGGGTTTCTGGGCAGAGAAATAGTCGGCCAGCTTCACCATCATCTTGTCATCCAGCCGCCCGCTTATCACCCACATGTCGGTATGCGCATCAGGGTCCTTGCGTGACTGATCACGGAAGGCCCTCAACTGGGCAAGCAGGTAGTCCTTGGGCTGACCGGCCAACTTCGGATGATTCGGCGAAGTGGAATTCCCATCGATTCCGTGACACTTGGAACAGGCGGTGACCACAAATTGGTTTGCATCTTGCTCTTGTGCATGCACGGAGGTCAGCGAAAAGGCTGCAAGGACCCCTGCCAGCAAGCGCATGGATTTCATGGAAGCTCCTATTTCTTGGCGTTGAATAGAAACTGGTCCTTCGCCGCGAACGGATGGACAAGCATGAGCAATGCCGCGGGCTTTGCGAAGACCTGATAATTCTGTAACAGTCGACAGGGCATGTCTTGATCAAGCTCAAGCGCGTGGCACAAAAAGCAAAGGCCCCAGCTCTCGCTGAGGCCTTCGGAAGGTCGCGCGCCCGCCCTTCTCCAACGTAGCCGAAGTGAGCGATAAAGCGGTTTTCGGAATGCAAGCGAAGCTGCGAAATGGCTACGCCAAGTTCCACGGCCCGCCTCTGACGCATCTACGGGATCTGGCTCGCGATCTCTTGACGCAAGTCAATATAGATCATCCGCAAACGCGTACAGATGAAGAGTCGCAGGATCTCCGTGACGCCCGAGGAGGAGCCCGGTGAGCAACCGCATTTGCATTCTGGTCGTATCAGGGTCTCTCGAGCGTCTCCAGATGGCCGCGATGGTTGCCTCGGTCGGCGCCGTGAGCGGCAACGAGGTCACGGTGTTCATTTCGATGAACGCGCTGCCGCAATTCAAGAGGAACGCCGGGCCGCCCGCGATCGAAGGCGAGGTCGGCCGGCTGCTGATCGACAAGAAGGCCCCCCCATTCCGGCAGCTTTTCGGCCACGCCGTGGAGCTGGGCGGCGCGAAGATCCTGCCCTGCTCGATGGCGATGGACATCCTCGGCTATCGCGCTGAGGATCTCGAAACCTACATCGGCGAGCCGATGGGCCTGACCAAGTTCCTGGACGATGCGAGCGAGGGACAGGCGTGGACCTTCTAGCCTGCGAGGCATTGCAGGATGGCTAACCGCAAGACCGTAGATGCGCGCGGCAGTTTCTGCCCGGGGCCCCTGATGGAGCTGATCGCCGCCATGAAGATGGTCGAGGTCGGCGACGAGATCGAGGTCCTGTCGAGCGACAAGGGCTCCGCCAACGAAATTCCCGAATGGCTCCGCAAGGCCAAGCACGAGCACCTCGGCACCGAGGAAAAGAGCGGCGTCTGGCACGTGCTGGCGAAGAAGACGCACTGACCCGGGCGGCCGCCGCAACTACCAAGGAGTTCCCCATGAGGATACTGATCGTAGGCGGCGGGATGGGCGGCACCATCCTGGCCAACAACCTCGCGCGACGGCTGACGGCGGAATTGCGCAGCGGCAAGGTGCGGCTCACGATGCTCTCGGCATCCGATCGCCACATGTACCAGCCCGGGCTGCTCTACCTCGCGATCGGCCGCATGATGCCGGACGAGCTGTACCGCGACCAGGCGAGCCTGCTCGAGCCGGGCATCGAATTCCATGTCGACCCGGCCGAGGAATTCCGGCTCGACAAGAACGAGGTCAGGGCCAAGAGCGGCAAGGTCTACGGCTACGACGTGCTGGCGATCGCCACCGGCGCGCGTCCAACGCCTGAGGAGATCCCGGGACTGGCCGAGAACTCCGAGCAGTTCTACACCGAAGAAACCGCGGTCAAGATGTTCAAGCGGCTGCGCGAGTTCCAGGGGGGCAAGGTCGTGGTGGCGATGGGCGTGCCGCACAAGTGCCCGATGGCGCCGCTCGAGATCATCTTCATGATGCACGACTATTTCAAGGACCGCGGCATCCTCGACAAGGTGAAGCTGCACTACACCTACCCGATCGGCCGCGTGCACACGCTGGAGAACGTCGCCAAGTGGGCGGCGCCCGAGATGGACCGGCTGGGGATCAGCTACGAGACGCTGTTCAACCTGAAGGAGGTCGACGGCGCGAAGAAGATCGTCAAGAGCGAAGAAGGCGGCGAAACCGACTATGACCTGCTGATCTCGATCCCGGCGCACCGCGGCATGGAGGTGATCGAGAAGAACGGCCTCGGCCAGCGCGGCTGGATCCCGACCCACCGCCACAAGCTCAACATGGAGGGGCGCGAGAACGTGTTCGTGCTCGGCGACACCACCAACCTGCCGATCAGCAAGGCAGGCTCGACCGCGCACTTCGAGGCCGAGGTGATCGGCGAGAACATCGCCGCCCTGGTCAAGCTCGGCGCGCCGGTGCGCGAGTACGACGGCAAGGTGTTCTGCTTCATCGAGGCCGGCAAGGACCGCGCCACCTACGCGATGTTCGACTACCAGAACCCGCCGCAGCCCAGGGCGCCGACGCGCGCGGTGCACTGGTTCAAGGTGGCTTATAACCGGCTGTACTGGGCGTCCGCCCGGGGCCTGCTCTGAGGAGGCAGCCATGACCGACACGACAACTGAGCAAGCGGCGATAAGCACCGACATCGAGCGCGTACTCGCGGCGGCGCGCGACTCGCTGAGCGACGAGATGGTGTCGCGCCTCGCGGGTACCGCGGGCGACGCGATGGACCTGATCGATCGCGTCAACCGCACCGGCCTCGCGCGGGCGATCCCGGCGCTCGCCGAGATGGTGAACAACGGCGATCTGGACCGCATGGCGAAGCTGGCGCGCGTGTACGGCTCCGCGGAGGATGCGCTCAGCGACGAGATGGTGGGCCGGATCGCCGAGACCGCAGCCGAGGGACTGTCGCTCCTTGACCGGCTGAACCGCGGCGGCGCCGGCCGGATGGTCGAGATGCTGGCGAAGCTCGAGGCTTCGGGAAGCCTTGCACGCATCGCCGATACACTGCCGCGGCTAGCGCACAGGCTGGAACTGCTGGAGCGGATGCTGCACGCATTCGAGGTCGCGGCATCGAGAACCGCGTCGGAGCCGCGCGCTCCCGGCGGAATTGGCGGCATGTGGCGCCTGATGAACGATCCGGACAACCAGGACGCCCTGCGCTTCCTGATGAACGTCGGCAAGGAGCTGCGCGCGCACCCGCCGGTCTGACACAACACCAACCGGTACGGCGACCACCACGCACCGCACACGCATCGGGGGGGCCTGCCTGAGCGGCACGTACTACGTGCGCGTGCCTCCCGCCCCGGAAAGCGTCGACGATCCAAGGGCACAGCCGGCCTGCATCTCCTTCTATGACCCGCGCACGAAAACTCCCGGTTTGACCTGCCTCAAATTGGCTCTGGCTCATTGAGATAGCGTCGTGTGCATGACCAATGGGACAGGCGGTAGGATTGGGGCTGTCGACTTTCCCATGAACTGAGCCCGCAACAAGGAGAATGCATGCGAACCATCCTTCGCTCTAGTGCAGCGTTAACCGCAATCATCCTGGTTTTCCTGACCGTTGGCGGCTGCGCCGGCACTGGCGGGACATCCACCACGTATTCCTACGACCCCCAATTCAGCTTCCCGCAGTCGAAGACCTATCAGTGGGGCGAGGCGCAGCCGACGAATCGGCGGGACTCGCTGCTGGAGGCGAACGTGCGATTCCTGGCGGACCGGGAGTTGCAGGCCAAAGGCATGACTTCGCCAGCGCAGAATGCTGCCCTGATCGTTTGGCTGAGCTACGAAACCAGCTCGAACATCTACGCCAATCGCTATGGCCATGAGCTCCAGGCGCTCACGCTGAACGTTGCCCGTGCTGACGGCAAGAACCTGGTCTGGCGTGGGCTGGCCACGGGGGCCATCAGGACCGACGCCGCCTCAGGGGACCTGCAAAAGGCCGTTGCGGGAATACTGGCCAATTTCCCGCCGAAATAGCCTGGCTTGACGCCTGAGGCGCGGTCGCGGGTCGATCAGCCAATCGACCGACGATTGCGCCCTCTTGACCAACAGCGGTCACTTGCATCGCTTGTCGCGGTACCCTTCAGTCCAGTGCGGTCGCTAACTTGGCACGGCCAGGCATGGTTGGTCACCATGCGTTGTCGTGGCCATGGCACGGTTCGCTTTAGACCCATAGCGAACACCCGGGCAACGGCGACGCGAGGATTTCTAGCCAAGCCTACGCTGGCGGCGAGGGCAGGCATCAGTAAGTCGACCACGCATTGCGACGGCGCCATAGCCAAAGCAATGGAAGGATCACAAAGGACCCGGGAAGCAGGAGCGCCAGCGCGACAGCGTAGACGCGCAGCCTAGGCATGGACCAGGCACGAGATGACCACGTGCTCGACGTCCGTGAATGTATCCTCCGTTCGTTCATGTGGACCGCCTCCCGCCCGGACGAATTTGGGGTCCGGATGGGGCCATGCTCCTCTCCCGCGGCCCATAGACCGCTTCGGCATTGGTTACAGATTGATTAGAAACCCCGAATCAGCTACGCGCGCAGCAATGAAAAGGCCCCTGCTCATCGCAGAGGCCTTCAATGTGTAGCGCGCCCGGCAGGATTTGAACCCACGACCCCTTGGTTCGTAGGCGATTGGGGCCAAGTTGTCGTCTTTAGAAATCAGCTGCTTGCAGCGCTTGCCGTTGTGCCAATCAGTCTGATCCAGTCACAAACATGGCACAGGCAGCCTGAGTTCGTCACATCCGCGCAACTTCGCGACGTAACCGCCTATTCGTACTGGAGGTGCTGACGCACCAGGCACAACGCAGGTAAGAGCGCACCCCCGATCAGCTCTCGGCCCGTTCCGTCGAGCGGTGCATAATGTGACATCAAACTGCAAATCAACGGCCGCAAGAAAAGCAGGCGCCCAATGATTCGGGTCGAACGACGTCCGCTTCAGAAGGAAAGACGCCAGGCGTGCCTGGAGCGCGCACATCTTCTTGTAGCGCTCTGCGCTGGTCTCGGCTGCCTGATCGCTCCAGGCATCGCGTCAGCTGCAGAAGGCGCGGCCACCTACATGCCGATCGCGCCCTATCCGATGGCAACGATCTTTACGTTTCTGCTCCTCATGCTCGGGCCGTTCAAGATCATTGGTCCGTTTGCGAGAATTACGAAGGGGGCGGATGACCAGTTTGTACGCCAAATCGCCTTACGTTCGACATTCTTCTCGAGCCTCGCCCTCTTGCTGGCCGCCTTCCTCGGTCGGACTATTATTGACACATACCGCATACCCCTGCCCGTCCTGGCACTTTCCGGGGGAATCATCCTCTTTCTCGTGGCGCTGCAAAGCATCCTTCAACAGTTCACGCCGCCAACCGTGCACGATGAGGCAACTTCCGAGCCGGCTCGCGCACCGACCCTGAGCATGGCGCTGACGCCGCTTGCCTTTCCGACGATCGTCACTCCCTATGGCATCGCCGCGCTCGTCGTGTTCCTCGAGATCAGTCCAGACCTGCAGAGTCGAATGATGATCGGCGCCGTCGTGCTAGTGATCATGCTGTTGAACCTGTTCACCATGGTCCTGATGCGGCATATCCCGCCCATCCTGGGCGTTCTGCTATCGGTGCTGGGCGCTGTTCTTGGTGTCATTCAGGTCGCGTTTGGACTCCGGGTCATTTACTCCTCACTCAAGGTGATGGAGGTGTTCTGAGGTCGCAGGCGACTGCAATCTGGATGACCGCTCAGGGTCCAGACCGGTCTTGCGGCCGGAAAACAAAACGAAGAAGGCCCCAGCTCTCGCTGAGGCCTTCGGAAGGTGGCGCGCCCGGCAGGATTTGAACCCACGACCCCTTGGTTCGTAGCCAAGTACTCTATCCATCTGAGCTACGGGCGCGAGGCTGCGGATTATACCGGATGGGCTTCAGAATCCCCAGTAGTCCAGGCCTTCCGGCAGGGGCTCGCCCTGCGCGAGCGAGACGAGCTTCGAGTACTGGCCATCGGAATACAGCAGCGGCCGTCCCTTCTTGCCGGACAGCACCTGCTCGACCTGGCCGAGAAAGATGGTGTGCGTGCCGTGCGCCAGCTTTTTCACCACGCGGCAGTCGAAGGACACCAGCGCGTCCAGCAGCACCGGCGAGCCGGTGGCGAGCTTCGACCACTCGCGCGACTTGAAGCGCCCTTCGCCCGACTGCGCGCCGCTGAAGAGGTTGGAGAGGTCGGAATCCTCGGCGCGCAGCACGTTGACGCAGAACGCCTTGCCGCGCGCCACGCCGCCGTGGGTCGCGGAGGCCTTGTTGAGGCAGACCAGCATCGTGGGCGGCTCGGCGGTCGCGGAGCACACGGCGGTGGCGGTCATGCCGTAGCGGTGCCCGCCGTGCGCCGCGGTGATGATGTTCACCGCGTGCGCCAGGCTGCGCATGCCGAGCTTGTACTGATCGGCGTTGACCGGTGGCATGGCGCACGCGATTATTGCACGCGCCTTTCGCGCGCCCACTCACGGAGTTCCGCATGACCGAGCACGGATTTCTGCACCAGGCCCTGGTCTACCTCGCCGCCGGCTCGATCGCGGTGCCGCTGTTCAAGCGGCTCGGCCTTGGCTCGGTGCTCGGCTTTCTGGTCGCCGGCATGGCGATCGGGCCGTGGGGATTGCAGCTGGTCTCCGAGCCCGAGGCGATCCGCGGGTTCGCCGAGTTCGGCGTGGTCCTGCTGCTGTTCCTCGTCGGGCTGGAGCTGAACCCGAAACGCCTGTGGCAGCTGCGCCGGCCGATCTTCGGCATGGGCTCGGCGCAGGTCGCGGGCACGCTCGCCGCAGTGGCGGCGATCGGCTGGGCGCTCGGAGCGCCCGCCAAGGTGGCGCTGGTCGCGGGCATGGGCTTCGCCATGTCCTCCACCGCGATCGCGCTCGCCACGCTGCAGGAGAAGCGCCAGCTCGCCACGCCGGGCGGCCAGGCGAGCTTCTCGGTGCTGCTGTTCCAGGACCTTGCCGTGATCCCGCTCGTGCTGCTGCTCGGAGTGCTCGCGCCGGAGCAGTCGCGCGGCAGCCTGGACTGGATCGCGGCGGCGCGCGGCGTGGCGCTGATCGCGCTGCTCATCGCCGCGGGGCGATTCCTGCTGCGGCCGCTGCTGCAGGATCATCGCCGGCACGCGGCCAGCGCGAGATCTTCGTCGGCTTCGCGCTGCTGCTGGTCCTCGGCATCGCCGCGCTGATGGAGAGGGTCGGGCTGTCGATGGCGCTCGGCGCCTTCCTCGCCGGCGTGATGCTCGCCGACACCGAGTACCGGCACGAGCTGGAGCTCGACATCGAGCCCTTCAAGGGGCTGCTGCTCGGCCTGTTCTTCATCGCCGTCGGCATGTCGGTGGACCTGGGGCTCTTCGTGCGCGCGCCGCTCCTCGTGCTGGGGCTGGCGCTGGCGGTCGTGGCGCTGAAGGTGGCGCTGCTTTATCCGATCGCCAGGTTATTCGGCTATTGCGCGCGCGCCGACGCGCTGCTGTTCGCGCTCGGACTTTCGCAGGCCGGCGAGTTCGCCTTCGTGCTGTTCGCCGCTGCGGGCCAGCTCCTGCCGCGCGCCACGCTCGACGTACTCAACGCCGCGGTAGCGGCCTCGATGCTCACGACGCCACTGCTGATGCTGCTCTACGAGCGCGTGCTCGCGCCACGCCTGGCCAAGGGCGCCGAGCAGGAGGCCGACGTCGTCGCGGAGGCCAACCCGGTGATCGTCGCCGGCTTCGGCCGGTTCGGGCAGGTGGTGACGCGCGTGCTGAACGGCTTGCGCATCCGCACCACGGTCATCGACCACGACCCGAACCAGATCGAGCTGGTGCGCCGCTTCGGCACCAAGGCCTACTACGGCGACGCCTCGCGGCTCGACGTCCTCGAGAAGGCCGGCGTGGCGCGGGCGCGGCTGCTCGTCGTCGCGCTCGACGATTACGAGGCCTCCCTGCGCCTCGTGCGCGAGGTGCGCGTGCGCTACCCGGCGCTCAAACTCATCGCGCGTGCACACAGCCGCAGCGACGCCTTCGAGTACGCCGAGATGGGCGTGCCGGCGGTGCGCGAGACTTTCGGCTCGGCGCTCGACGCGGCCGAAGGCGCCCTGCGCGCGCTCGACTTCGGGCCGATGGCCGCGCGACGCGTCGTGACGCGCTTCCGGCGCCACGACGAGGAAACGCTCGCCGAGCAGGCGCCGCACCGCGGCGAGACCAAGAAGCTCATCGCGCTGCAGCAGCAGGGTCGCGAGGACCTCGAGCGGTTGCTCGCCGCCGAGAGCCTCGGCGCTGCGCCCGCGCCCGCGGCGGCCAGGCCGACGGGTTCTAGCGCCGGTTGACGAGCACGATGCCCGCGCCCACCAGCAGCGCGGCGCCGGCGAAGACCGGCGTGAGCGGCTCGCCGAGGATGGCGACGCCGAACAGCACGCCGAACAGCGGCGTCAGGAACGAGAACACCGACAAGCGCGCCGCGAGGTAGCGCGTGAGCAGCCAGAACCACGCCAGGTAGCTTGCAAAAGCGACGATCACGCCCTGGTAAGCGAGGCTCGCGAGTGCGAGCGGGCTGAGCGCGATCACGCCCTTCTCGCCCATCAGCCAGGAGGCGGCGAGCAGCATCGGCGCCGAGACGGCGAGCTGGTAGAAAAGCGTCTTCGCCGCGCTCACCCGTGCAAGACCCGTGGCGCGGATCAGCACCGTGGTCGCCGCCCACAGCAGCGCCGCGATCATGCCGAACGCGTCGCCGAGCAGCGTGCCGCGCGCCGCGGCGAAGGCATCGCCAAACGCCAGCGCGATGCCCGCGAACGCGACCAGGACCCCCAGCCATTGCCCACGCGCCAGCTTCTCGCCCGGCACCAGCCAATGCAGCCCCAGCGCCGTGAGCACCGGCGCGAGATAGATGAAGACCGCCATGCGCGAGGCGGCGGTGTACTCGAGCCCGCCATAGATGAAGATGAACTCGCCGCCGAACAGCAGCCCGGCGCCGAGACCTACGACGAGCGTGCCGTCGCGCGCGAACAGCGGCGTGCCGCGCCATTGCGCCCACGCCAGCAGCAGCGCGGTGGCGATCAGCGAGCGAATCCCCGCCTGCATCACCAGCGAAACGTCCGCTGCCGTCACCTTGATCGCCACCTGCTGGAAACCCCACAGCCCGGTGAGCGCCAGCATGAGCAGGAACGCCTTGGAATCCAATGGCTTGCGCAAGTCCACGCCCTATCGCTCTCCCCTATTGCCTCTATTCCGACAAGTCATTGGATCAATCAGTAGCGGCTCCGTAGAGTCACCGCTTTCCTCAATCGATCAACAGGAGCTGATAGATGTTTACGAACCGGGAAGGTCAGAGCGTACCGCAGATCGCGTTCCGCACACGCGTCGACGGCGAATGGAAGACGGTGACGACGGACGCCCTCTTCAAGGGCAGGACGGTGGTCGTGTTTTCGCTGCCGGGCGCCTTCACCCCGACTTGCTCGTCCACCCACCTGCCGCGCTACAACGAGCTCGCGCCGGCGTTCCGCGCCAACGGCGTGGATGCGATCGTCTGCCTGTCGGTCAACGATGCGTTCGTGATGAACGAGTGGGCGAAGGAGCAGGAGTCGGCCAACGTCACGCTGATCCCCGACGGCAACGGCGAATTCACCGAAAAGATGGGCATGCTGGTGGACAAGGCCGACCTCGGCTTCGGCAAGCGCTCCTGGCGCTACTCGATGCTGGTGAAGGACGGCGTCATCCAGAAGATGTTCATCGAGCCGCAGAAGCCGGGCGACCCGTTCGAGGTCTCCGACGCCGACACGATGCTCGCCTGGATCAACCCCAGGGCGCAGAAGCCCGACCAGGTGGCGATCCTGACGCGCGAAGGCTGCAGCTTCTGCGCCAAGGCCAAGGCACTGCTCACCGAACTGGGCTACGACTACGCCGAGATCGCGCTCGACCACAAGGTTCGCACCCGGGTCGTCGGCGCGATCGCCGGCGCGCAGACCGTGCCGCAGGTGTTCGTGAACGGCGTGCGCATCGGCGGCTGGGAACAGCTCGAGCGCTGGGCGCAGAAGGCCGCTTAACGGCCCTTGAAGGAAGGCTTGCGCTTTTCGTTGAAGGCGCGAACGCCTTCGCGGCGGTCCTCGGTGTCGACCAGGCGGTTGTAGGCCTCGATCTCGTAGCGGTAGCCGGTGAGGAGGTCCATCTGCAGCCCATAGTGGACGGACTTCTTCGCCTGGCGAACCGCGATCGGCGCGTTCTCCGCGACATGCCGCGCGGTCTCCAGCGCATCCGCGAGCGTCTTGCCCGGCTCGCACAACTTGTTCACCAGGCCCCAGGCCGCGCCCTCCTCCGCGCTGAACGCGCGTGCGGTGAGGATCAGCTCCTTTGCGCGCCGCTCGCCCACCGCGCGCGGCAGGTTCTGCGTGCCGGCCCCGCCCGGCATGATGCCCAGACGCAACTCGGAGAGCGCCAGCTTCGCGCCCTTCGCCGCGTAGATGAAATCGCAGCACAGCGCGGTCTCCAGCCCGCCGCCGTAGGCGTGGCCGTTGACGGCAGCGATGATCGGCACCGGGCATTCCATCAGCGCGACGAAGGCCTGCTCGAACTGCGCATGCTGCGTGCGCCAGGTCTCGACCGACATGCCGTCGCGCTCTTTCAGGTCGGCGCCCGCGCAGAAGGCGCGCTCGCCCGCGCCGGTGAGCACGATGCAGCGCACCTCGCCCGGATCGGCCGCCAAGCCATTGAAGAGATCCAGCCAGTCGCGGCCCATCTGCGTGTTGATGGCGTTCAGCACCTCGGGGCGATTGAGCGTGACGACGAGGACGTGCGCGCCCTCCTCTTTCAGGGACAAGGTGGCGTAGGTTTCAGGCATGGCGGTCCTTGGTCGGAACTGTTGGGCTGGCTGCAAGGTGCGTGCCACCATACTAACGTCCTGCCATCGCATGGACAGGGGGTGGCAATCCGGATCTGCGCGCCTAGAATGGTTGGGGAGTCGGCTCAAAACGGGAGGCAAAGCCATGGCAACAACCTATGTGGAAGTAGTGAAACTGCGGCGGCCGGCACGCGTCGCCTTGGTCTACCTGCTGGCGGCGCTGCTGATCAGCGCATGCGGCAGTGGCAGCGAGTCCCCGCCGTCGAGCGGAGCAGCGCCGCAAAATGCCGCCCAGAATAGCGCCCAGGATACCGAATGGCTCGAAGCGGCCGCACTCGTCGCGGCTCCCGGGGGAGAGGCGGCCCTGGCGGTAGAGGCGATCCGTGAGATCCCGGCCGCCGCTCTCGCCAGTGCGCGGCGTATCCGCCAGGTGATCGTGTTCGGCGACAGCTTGAGCGACGTCGGCACCTACGGAGTGGGCGTGATCGCGCAAGTCGGTGGCGGCAAGTTCACGACCAATCCGGGGCCAATCTGGTCGGAGACCCTCGGCGTGCTGCTGAGGGCACGGGTGACGCCGTATCGCCAGGGGTTCGGCGGCGCATCGCAGGTTCTGGGCGGCACCGGGTATGCGATGGGCGGTGCGCGCATATCGCAGCAGCCCGGGATCGGCTGCAATCCCGATGCCACGGGCGCCTGCACCGCGGCGCTGACCATCCCGGTCGCGCAGCAGGTCAGCGACTATCTCGCTGCCAACGGCGATCGCTTCAACCGCGACCAACTGGTGTTCCTGCTCGCAGGCGCCAACGATATCTTCTTCCAGCTAGGGGTGTTCCAGGCGAAGGTCACGGCCTGTTTCTCCCTCCCCCAAAGCGAAATCCCGTCTTGTGTGGACCAGGCACAGAACGAGGCGCTTGCCGCGGTCCAGCAAGCTGCGTTCGAACTGGCGGGGCAGGTGCAGCGCATCAGGGGGAAGGGCGCCACGCGCGTCGTGGTGCTCAATCTGCCGGAACTCAGCGAGACGCCATTCGGCAACTCGCCGGAGGCGGCGCCCGTGCGGCCGCTCATCGCAGGCATGGTGCAACTGTTCAACGGTACGCTGGCCGCCGGGCTCCAGGGGACGGGGGCGACGCTGCTCGATTTCCACGCGGAATTCATGCGCGTCATCGAGAATCCCCACGCATTCCTGGTGCGCGAGATCAACGTGCCTGCGTGCGACGCCGCCAAGATCGCGGCGATCACCAATGGCCTGGAGCAGAGCGGCTCGAGCCTTTTCTGCTCGCGGCAAACGCTGCTGCAGAACGGCGCGGCGCTTACCTACCTGTTCGCCGACAGCGTGCATCCGACCACGCTCGGGCACTTGATCGTCACGCGCTTCGTGCTGGTCGGGGTCTGGAAGCAGGGCCTGCTGTAAGCGCCGCCTTCAGGAGTCAGTGGCGCTTCCAGGTCTTGTCCGGGTTGAAGCGCGTGATCTTGCCCGCGGCCGCGGCGGTCTCCGGACCGAGGTCCTTCTCGTACACCACGGCGTCGTGGTTGACGATGAAGGTCATCACGCCCGAGCTGCCGTAGGACGCCGGCCAGGCGATGAGCGCGAATCCGCCGATCATCCTGCCCTGCACCACGTAGTCGTAGGCGCCGCCGGGCGCGTCCGGCCCCTGCCGCTTCAGAATTCGGTAGCGGTAACCTTGGTACGGATCGGGGATGCCGTCGCCGTCCTTGGTGTAGCCCGCGGCCTTCGCGCTCGCGAACAGGGGCCCGAGCGGGCTCGGCGGCTCGCCGGCCTTCGTCTGGTAGTAGAGCCCGTCGCGCTTGCCCTTCGCGCTGTCGAACTTCTGCGCGTAGTGCAGCAGCTTGTCCCCACGCGGGTTGCGCAGGTAGTACTCGCGCTGCGCGTCCACATACGCGAGCATCGCCTGCACAGTCGAGAGCTCGTTGCGCCCGATGCGCCGGTTGAGGACTTCCTCCCTGCCCTGCCTGGCATCGAATCGCCAGCCGTCCTTGCCCTTCACGATTGGAATGGGCATCGGCCATTCGTCCTTGCCGATCATCAGGATCGCCCTTGCGTCGCCTTGGCGCTCGACCTTGCTCGCTTCGTCGTAGGCCTGCGCAAAGCGCTCGCGCCCCCTGCGGTCCGCGACCGCATCTCCGGAGCGGATGAGGCTCGCGGAGCCCGGCCCGAGAATGCTCTCCAGCGCCTTGACGTCGCCGGCGCGGCTCGCGGCCCCGAGCGCCTTTGCCGCTTCCTCTGGCGAGTCGAATATCTTCTGCTTGTCGGCAGCCAGCGCCGCCGCGGATGCGGCAGCTGCAATCAGCGTTGCCGCAAGGATCGCAGTCCACCGCTGGCGCAAGACGGCCCCGAAGGAAGCTTTGGCCACGCGCATGGTGTTTGGCGTCATCATCGGCGTTCCGTCCCTAGCGGCGTCGCCCGCCGCCGCCGCCGCCGCTCGGCCGCGAAGGAGCGGCACGCGGCGCGGCCGCCGGCCGCGACTGACTGGCTGACGACGAGCGGCTCGACGCGCCGCGGTTGCTGTAGTCCCGGGTCTGCGCGCCCTGGCCTTGGCCCGCGCCTTCGAACGCGCCCGGCTGGCGGCCGCCGGCATCGCGCTGACGATCGCCGGCACTCGGTTCACGCGCACCCGCGCGGTCGGCCGTGCTGGGCCCAGCGGCCCGGTCGCGCGCGCCTGCGGCATCGCGCTGGCGGTCCGCAGTGCTGGGTCCGGCACCATCGCGGCCGCGGTATGCCTCGCGCGTATCCGCGCCCGGCCGCTGGCCGCCGTACTTATCGCGGCTGCCCTGGTCGCGATATTCGACGCCCTTGCGGTGCTCGGGCTTGTGCTGCCAATCGCCACCGCTGATGTTGGTCCTGTTGAAATTATTGTAGTGGTTGTGATTGATGTAGACGTTGCCGCCGCCCCAATGGCAGCCGCCCCACCAGGCATTGCCGATGATGATGCCGACCGAGAACGCAAAGAACACGCCGCCCGCGTATGCCGGCGGATAGTAGTAATAAGGCGGATACATCGGGTATGGCCAGGGCCCGTAAACCATCGCGGGGTTGTAGACCGGCACGTACACCACCTCGGGATTCGTCGGCTCGATCTTGACGATGGTGGTGCTGCCTTCCTGCTCGGTGGTGATCTTCTGCTCCTTGCCGGACTTGAGGTTCCCCTCCGCGAGCGCCTTGGAACGCAGGCGCTGAACGCTGTCCAGCACTTCTTTCTGCTGCGCAAGGAATGCGTCGCCCAGCTTCTGCATCCAGTCGAGCTTGTCGTTCATCATCGCCAGCACCTGCGGCGTGGCGGTGAGCGACTTCACGCTCGGGTCCCACGGCTGCTTCTGCATGGCGTCCTCGAGCGCCTTGCCCGTGACCTTCGGGTTCTCCTTGGCCCAGCGCGCGGCCTGCACGACTTCGAGCGGGTAGGTCGAGGCCATCAGGACCTGCGCCACCAGGGCGTCGGGATAGAGCGCGATCGGCGCCACCAGCTGCTCGAGCTGCTCCTTGCTGAACGCCGCTGCCGCCTGCTGCGAAGCGGTCGCCTTCTGCTGCTGCGGGGAGATCAGGTCCGGGGACACCTGCAGGGGCGGCGGCGACGCAGGCTGCTGCGCGCGCAGCGGCACGGCGAGCGCCCCCAGCGCTGCAAAGACACATGCCGTAACTGTTGATGTCTTGCGTCTCATGTTCAGACAGCGGCCTCGCGGTGCCGGTCGCCCCGAATATTACGCCATGATGTTCACGCCACCGTCGACGTACAGCGTTTCGCCCGACAGGCGCCGCGCATACGGCGTGGCGAGATAGGCGCAGGTGAAGCCCACGTCCATGATGTCCACGAGCTCGCCCAGCGGCGCGCGCTGCGCCGCCTCGGTGAGCATCAGGTCGAAGTCCTTCAGGCCGGAAGCGGCGCGCGTCTTCAGCGGCCCGGGCGAGATCGCGTGCACGCGGATGCCCTTGCCGCCCAGCTCGTAGGCCAGATAGCGGCAGCTCGCCTCGAGCGCGGCCTTCACCGGCCCCATGACGTTGTAGTTCGGCACCACCTTGTTCGCGCCGTAGTAGCTCATGGCGAACATCGTGCCGCCCTTGTTCATCAGCGGCACCGCCAGCCGCGCCATGCGCACGAACGAGTGGCAGGAAATATCCATCGCCTTGGCGAAGCCGTCGGCGGTGCAATCGAGCAGCCCGCCCTGCAGGTCGCCCTTGGGCGCCCAGGCAATCGAGTGCACGAGGATGTCGAGCTGGCCCCATTGCTTGGCGATCGCCGCGAACACCGCTTCCAGCTCGCCCGACCGCGAAACGTCGAGCGGCAGGAAGATGGGCGCCTCGAGCGTCTTGGCCAGCGGCTCCACGTAGGACTTCGACTTCTCGTTCAGATAGGTGATCGCCAGGTCGGCGCCGAGCTCGCGGAAAGCGCGTGCGCAGCCGTAGGCGATCGAGTGCTCGTTGGCGATGCCGACGACGAGTGCTTTGGCCCCCTTGAGGACGGGACGGGGAATCTCGATGGTCACGACTTTCCTTTCATGAGGCGCTGCGTGTGGCGCGCGATCATCAGCTCTTCGTTGGTCGGGACGACCCAGGCCGACACGCGGCTGCCGGCAGCGCTGATGCGCGGCCCGCCTTTGGCGTTCGCCGCTTCGTCCAGCTGCACGCCGAGCCAGGCGGCGTCGCGGCATACGCGCTCGCGGATCGACGGCGGCGCGCTCGCCGATGCCCGCCGTGAACACGAGCGCATCGAGACCGCCGAGCGCTGCGGCGAGCGAGCCCAGTTCGCGGCCGATGCGATAGATGAAGAGATCCACCGCGAGCTTCGCGCGCGGCTCGCGGCTCTCCAGCAGCGCGCGCATGTCGCTCGAGATGCCCGGACACGCCGAGCAGTCCGGACTGCTGGTAGATGAGCTTCTCGATGGCGCGCGCGTCCATCTTCAGCTCGTCCATCAGGTAGAGCATCACGCCCGGGTCGATCGACCCGCAGCGCGTGCCCATCGGCAGCCCGTCGACGGCGGTGAAGCCCATGGTGCTCGCGACGCTTTTGCCCGCCTTCATGGCGCACAGGCTCGCGCCGTTGCCGAGGTGCGCGACGATCACGCGGCCGGCCGCGGCGGCGGCATCCAGGCGCGGAAAGGCGCTCGCGATGTACTCGTAGGAAAGGCCGTGGAAGCCGTAGCGGCGCACGCCGCGGTCGGTGATGGACGCGGGCAGCGCGAACGCCTGCGCGATCTCGGGCTGTGCGCGGTGAAAGGCCGTATCGAAGCACGCCACCTGCAGCACCTGCGGCAGGCGCTCGGCGACCAGGCGGATCGGCGCGAGATTGTGCGGCTGGTGCAGCGGCGCGAGCGGGACGAACTTCTCGAGATTGACGATCACTTCCGCGTTGAGCTTCACGGGCTCCGAGAACTCGAGGCCGCCGTGTACCACGCGATGTCCCACCGCGACCAGGCGATGCTCGGCGCGCTGCGCGCCGCAGGAATTCGACCAGGTGGGCGATCGCGCCGTCGTGTCCGAGGCGCGTGCCCTCGCCCCATTTGCGCTCGCCGACGCTCGCGCCGCCTGCATCCTTCGCCGTGAAGCGCGGCGCGGTATACAGGCCCTCCAGCAGCCCGTTCAGCCGCGGCGCGAGCTCGCCGCCTTGCTGGAGAAACAGCGAGAACTTGATGCTCGAGGAACCCGCGTTGAGTACGAGTATTGCGTCAGCCACGCTACGCGACGGCCTTTTCCGAGCGCTGCGCGGCGCGCTTGCGCCACCAGCGCCGCGATGGCGCAGGAGGCGAGCCGCGTCATGACGGAGTCGGCGCGGCTGGTGAGGATGATCGGCACGCGCGCGCCGAGCACGATGCCGGCCGCATCCGCGCCGGCGAGGAACGACAGGCTCTTCGCCAGCATGTTGCCGGCCTCGAGGTCCGGCACCACGAGCACATTGGCGCGCCCGGCGACCGGCGAATCGATCTTCTTGATGCGCGCGGCTTCCGGGTTGATCGCGTTGTCGAGCGCCAGCGGCCCGTCGAGGACCGCGCCGGTGATCTGCTTGCGGTCCGCCATCTTGCAGAGCGCCGCCGCCTCGATTGTCGAGGGCACGTCCGGGTTGACCGTCTCCATCGCCGAAAGGATCGCCACGCGCACGTCGGTCACGCCGCAGTCGTGCGCGAGATCGATCGCGTTCTGCACGATGTCGACCTTGTCCTTCAGCGACGGTGCGATGTTGACGGCCGCGTCCGTGATGATGAGCGCATCCGCATGCCCGGGCACGTCCATGACGAAGCAGTGGCTGACGCGCCTCGCCGTGCGCAATCCGGTGTCGCGCTTGACCACCGCGCCCATCAGCTCGTCGGTATGCAGGCTGCCCTTCATCAGGGCTTCCGCCCGGCCTTCGCGCACCAGCGCCACGGCGGCGGCCGCCGACGCCTCGCTGTGCGGCGTATCCACGATCTCGAACTTGCTGATGTCGATGCCGTGCTGCTTGGCGAGCGCCTCGATGCGCGCCCGCGGCCCCACCAGGATCGGCGCGATCAAGCCCGCCTTGGCCGCATCCGCGGCCCCGCGCAGCGAGCTCTCGTCGCAGGGATGCGCGACCGCCGTCGGCGTCGCGGGCAGCGACTTGCAGCGCGCAATCAGCATCTCGTACTTCTCGTGCTTGCGCGGCATGGATTCGGCCTTCATGTCAGCCCGCCCTCATCGGCCGCGCCGGCTGCAGCGGCTTGTCCACGGCGTAGCGCGCGCGCAGCACCTCGCGCGCACGGCCCAGCATGGCGTTCTGCTCGTCGGTCGGCTGCAACCCCTGGAAGCGCTTGTCCGCGAGCAGCCGCTGGTAAAGGGCGACCAGCCGGTCGCGGTCCCCGGCATCCGTGACCAGCGCCGGCAACGTCTCGAGGGCGCGCTCGGGCTCGTAGCGCACGATGATGTCCTGCTCGCCGCGGATGCGGCGCCATTCGTCGGGCTTCACGGCGGGCAGCATGTCCCGGTAGTCCTGGATCAGCTCGTGCTTCAGCTGCAGCCGCTCGAGCGGCAGCGGCTCGCCCTTGCGCGCGAGCAGGGCGCCCAGGCGTGCAATTGCCTCGGGATAGCCGCCGTGCTCGATGGCGGCAAGCGCCTCCTTGACGACCGGAAGTTCGCGCGGCTCTACCGCCGGCGCCTCGCGCCTTGCTTCGGCCCCGCTCCTGTCCGCCAGGTTGAAGGCGAACATGTTGCCGTAAACCTGGAAGAACGCCGCTTCGCTCGTCGCGTCGCGCACGGCGCGGTAGTAGTCCAGCGCCGCGCTGGTGAGCTCCACCAATGCGCGCTCGGTCTTGCGCGCCGGCGCGTCCGGGCCGAGCTCCTTGCGCTGCGTCCTGACCATGTCGGCCACCGGTTTCAGCCAGGCGAGGAACGGATTGAGGTCCGAGAACATCCAGCGCTGCGCGCGCAACGGATGGAACGTCTGCTGCATCTTCGCGGAAGCCTCGTTCGACATCGCCTGCACCAGCGGCTGCGCGAACAGCTCGTAGGCGCGCTGATTGAAGTCGGAGACCACCGTGACCGCCTCGAACGCCTTCTCGTCGGCGCGCTCGAAGCGGTTCAGCCGCTGCATGATTTCCTCGAGCTGGCGCTCGACGAACTCGACGCGGTACTCGACCTTGCCGTCCGCTCCCTTTTCCTCCTTGATCTGCATGCCGTACAGGCCCGGGGGCAGAGACTCGACGGATTTCAGCACCTCGACGATCTGCGCGTGCTCCTTCTTCGCGACCTTGCCGGAAACGAAGATGCCAAGGTGCCCGACGTCCTGGTGCACCAGGCCGATGATGACCTGGCCGCGCGCCTTGATCTCGTCGGTCGAGCCGTAGACGTCGGCCACCCAGTTGAAGGCCTGCTGCGGCGGCGTGATGTTGTCGCCCATCGAGGCGAACAGGATGATCGGCGAGCGGATCTCGCGCAGGTCGAAGGCCTTGCCGGCCGCCGAACTGGCGCCGCCGCTCCACACCTTGTTGCCGACGAAGAGGTTCTGCGTGATCCACTCGATCTCCTCGCGGTTCATCAGGTAGAACCCGCCCCACCAGCGCTCGAATTCGAGGAACCTCGGCTGCTCGGTGTCCACGTTGGCGAACACGTGGTAGTACTTGTCCACGAACGTGTTGGCCGGATTGAGGCTCTCGAAGTTCTGCACCAGCCAGGCGCCGTCGAACGTGCCGTTGGCGAGGTCGGAGACGAACGACGAAAGCCACGTGCCGCCCAGCAGCCCGCCCGAATAGCGCATCGGGTTGTCGCCCGCGCCTTCATCCCAGGCGCCCCCCCAGTAGGACATGGGCGCGCCGTTGATGACGATCGGGCCGGTGTCCTCGGGGTTCGAGGAGGCCAGCATCATCGCCGCCCACCCGCCCTGGCAATTGCCGACGATCACCGGCTTGTCGCTCCTGGGATGCAGCTCACGCACCTTGCGCACGAACTGGTCCTCTGCCGCGCAGACATCGACCAGCGTCTGGCCGGGCTCCGGCTCGGGATAGAAGATGACGAAATAGACAGGATGGCCTGCGCGCAGCGCGACGCCGACCTGCGAATCGTCCTTGAACCCGCCGATTCCCGGGCCGTGGCCCGCGCGCGGGTCGATGATCACGTAGGGACGCTTCTCGGCATCCACGGTCACGCCTTCTGGCGGCACGATGCGCACCAGGGCGTAATTCACCGGTCGCGCGAACGTGCGACCGTCGAGAACCGTTTCGTACTTGAAATGCAGCAGAGGCAGCTTGCCCACGCGCTCGCGCTCGACGAATGCATTGCCGCGCTCGCGCAGCGTGTCCCAGTACAGCACCGAGCGCTGCGCGAAATCGACGCCATAGGCCATCGCCGACTCCCACAGCGCAAAGGGCGATGCCGGCGGGCTCTGCAACTCCTTCTGCTGGGCCTCATAGACCGCACGAGCGCGCTTGGCGAAGGCCTCCTGCGCAACCTCGAGGCGCTTGCGGAGCACGGCCGCCCCCTTGAGAGCGAGGTTGGCGGACTGGGTCAGCTTTTCAGATTGATCTTTCATGGAATCAGGGCCTTATGTTTGCACTCGAATTGCGACATCATGCTCATACTGCAGTGCAGTATGACACCTCTGCCCTTGGAAGGTTTGACCTAAATCATCTGGATTTCGCACCTCGACAGCATCATCCTTGAGGCTCATGCAGGAAATCCCATGAAGCGGTTTGGCGACGAGCGCACAGTCCGCGTCCTTTGGGCTGCGTGCCTCGCGACCTTCCTCGCCACGCATCCTTTGCCTCGCGCAGAGGCACAGTCGGGCCCGCCGCGCATCGGACTCGCGCTCTCCGGCGGAGGCGCGCGCGGCCTGGCCCACATCGGCGTACTGAAGGTGCTCGAGGAGCTGCGCGTGCCCGTGCACTGCGTGACCGGCACCAGCATGGGATCCATCGTCGGCGGCGCCTACGCCTCGGGCACCCCGCCGGCCGCGATCGAGAAATTCGTGCAGGAGACGGACTGGGACCAGGTATTCAGCGACCGCCCGCCGCGCTCGGAGGTCGCCATCCAGCGCAAGATCGAGGACTACAAGACGCTGTTCGCGCCGGAATACGGCGTCAAGGGGACCGGCCTGGCATTGCCCAAGGGCGTCATTGCCGGCGTTTCGATCGAAGGGTTCCTGCGCAAGCTGGTCGATCCGGTGATCGGCACCACCGATTTCCAGAAGCTGCCGATCCCGTTCCGCGCAGTCGCGGCGGACATCGAAACCGGGGAAGCGGTCGTGCTCGACCATGGCAGCCTGTCTCAAGCCATGCGCGCCAGCATGTCGGTGCCCGGCGCGCTCGCGCCGGTCGAGATCGACGGGCGGCTGCTGGTGGACGGCGGCATCGCCGACAACTTGCCGATCAGCCTTGCACGCAAGGTCTGCGCCGATGTGGTGATCGCGGTCAACATCTCGACGCCGCCGCTCAAGCGCAGCCAGATCACCTCGGCGCTTTCGGTGGCCGGCCAGCTCATCAACTTCCTCGGCAAGGTCAACGTCGACGACCAGTTGAAAAGCCTCGGCAGCCGCGACGTGCTCATCGCCCCGGAGCTGGGAGACATTTCCTCGAGCAGCTTCGAGCGCGCCGCCGACGCCATCCGCATCGGCGAGGAGGCCGCGCGCGCCATGGCCGAGCAGCTTCAGCGCTACAGCCTGGCGCCGGAGGCGTACGCGGCCCTGCGCCGCAAGCAGGTGCGCGATCGGACGGGGCTGGGCAAGGTGGACGCGATCCGCTTCGAGGGCCTCAAGCGCACCAGCCCGAAAGTGCTGGAATCGCTCATGCAAAGCAAGCCGGGCGAGCCACTCACGGAAGAGACTCTCAGCGCGGACCTGAGAAGGCTCTACGGCCGCGGCGACTTCGAGAGCATCGACTACCTCATCGAGGACGGGCCCGCCGGGCGCACTGCGGTCATCCGCCCGCGCGAGAAGGAGTGGGGACCTGACTACGTGCGCTTCGGGCTCGGCCTTGCCAGCGACGTCCAGGGCGACAGCATTTTCAACGTCCTCGTGCAGTACCGCAGCACCTGGTTGAATCGCCTCGGCGGCGAGTGGCTGAGCGAGGCGCAAATCGGCCAGACGACGTATCTGGCCACGCAGTTCATGCAGCCGGTGCACGAGCGCGGCGTCTACTTCGTCTCCCCGTATGTCAGGGTCGGCGAGACGCGCCGCAGCCTGTTTGTCGGCGAGGAACGCGTCGCGGATTACCTCGCCAGGGACTCCCGCCTCGGGCTGGATGGCGGGGCCAACTTCGGCACCTGGGGCGAGCTGCGGCTCGGCGCGGTCTGGCGAAAGGTGAACGCGGAAGTGGAAACGGGCTCGCCCATCCTGCCCGCCACTGAGGAGCGCACGGGGGGCATGCGGGCGCGGCTGATCGCCGACCAGCTCGACCATGCCTGGTTCCCGAGCAGCGGCTTTCGCGTCTTCGGCTCGGCCTACGTCGCCGACGACGCGTTCGGCTCCGATCACAATTACAAGCGCGTGGAAGTCGACGCGCTCATCGCCAGGCATTGGGGCGCGCACACGTTCAGTTTCCGGCTTGCCGGCGGCAGCGGCCTGGATACGACGATGCCCGGCTACGAAACCTTCACGCTCGGCGGTCCGCTGACGCTCACGGGCTACCGCATCCAGGAATTCTCGGGCCAGCGCTACGGCTTTGGACGCCTCTCGTACTACAACCGCACGGTGCCTCTCCCGGACCTCCTCGGCTCAGGGGTCTACGCAGGCGCAACGATCGAGGCCGGGCAGGTCCATGGGCGCGTGGACGGCTCACCGGACGGGGGCACGATGTGGTCCGGTTCGCTGTTCCTCGGCGCCGACACGTTCGCCGGGCCCGCCTACGTCGGCGTCGGGTTCGGTGAAGGGGGACGCTTCAGCCTTTACCTGATGATCGGCGCGCCGAACTGGGGCGCCATCGGCTCCTGACGGGCGCGGTTCTCAGAACTTCTCCGGCACGCGCTTGTACGCGTAAGCGGGCTCGCCGTAGCCGTGCCGCTTCTGCCGCTTGGGCAGCTTGACCTTTTCGCGCGGCGCTTTCTTGTACGGGATCTTGCTCAGCAGGTGCGTGATGATGTTGAGGCGCGCGCGCCGCTTGTCGTCGGAATTCACCACGTACCACGGCGCCTGGTTGGTGTCGGTCGCCTGGAACATGTCGTCGCGCGCGCGCGAATAGTCGTACCAGCGGCTGTAGGACAGCAGGTCCATCGGCGAGAGCTTCCAGATCTTGCGCCCGTCGTCGATGCGCGCCTCGAGCCGGCGCGTCTGCTCCTCCATGCTCACTTCCAGCCAGTACTTGAGCAGGATGATGCCGGACTCGATCATCAGGTGCTCGAACTCCGGCACCACCTGCAAGAAGCGCTTCACCAGGGGCTCCGGCGTGAAGCCCATCACGCGCTCGACCCCCGCGCGGTTGTACCAGCTGCGATCGAAGATCACCACCTCGCCGGCCGCCGGCAGGTGCGGCAGGTAGCGCTGGACGTACATCTGGCTCTTCTCGCGCTCGGTCGGTGCAGGCAGCGCGATGACGCGGAACACCCGCGGGCTGACGCGCTCGGTGATGGCCTTGATGGTGCCGCCCTTGCCGGCGCCGTCGCGACCCTCGAACACGACGCAGACCTTGAGGCCCTTGTGCTTGACCCACTCCTGGAGCTTGACGAGCTCTACGTGCAGCCGCGCGAGCTCCTTGTCGTACTTCTTGCGCTTGAGCTTGATGCCCTCGGCCTTGCCTTCGGCCGGGCTCTTGTCCTTCTTCTTGTCCAAGTCCTTGTCTTTGCCCTTGCCCATGTCGTGCCCTCCTTTCGAAATGTTGGGTTACAGCCCGCCGCCCCAGCGATATTGCCAGGCGAGACCCACGACGTTGAAGTCTTCCCCGTAGCGCACCGAGATTCCCTCGCTCACATAGAGCTTGATCGAATGCTGGCGGTCCCACGGATAGGAGAACGTCAGCCCCAGCCGCGAATTGCCCAGTTCGTCGTTCTGCTGGACGCCGTTCACAGTCGTGCGGCCGCCGTCGTAGTAGTTTGCATCGAACGCCACCCATGCGCCGCCGCGCAGCAGGTAGATCATATGCAGCTGGCTCGCAATCACCGGATCCTGTTCGCGCGTCTGGCCGCCGAAGAAATCGTCGTTGGTGGTGTAGAAGGTCGCGGCAAGGGTCACCTCGACCAGCAGCGGGTAGAAGACCTTCGAGACGCCGACCTCGGGCCGGAACGCCCAGCGGTTGCTGCCGAGATTCACCAGCCGCGTCGGGTCGTACTGCCCGAGCGGCGCCTGCACCTGCAGGCTGGCGCCGACGATCAGGTCCTGCCTGTAGGCCGCGAAGTCCCTGGCCTCGAGCGCAGGCGCGCCGTAAAGGTTTACAGCGATGCGCACCGTGGGATCGAGCATCCCGCAGATGTCCCGCGACACTGGCATGCCGTTCAACTCAGCGGTGCCATCGAGGCAGCCGCCCCCGAGCACCGTGTCGAACTTGGCGGACTTGCCCCATGCATCGAAAGCGCGCGCGTACGCGACGAACGGCGTGTGAATGTCAAGCTGAGCATTGGTCAGCGGCAGCGCCGGGTCCGTGGACAGCCCGCCCGAGGAATACGCATAGCCCGCGATCAGGAAGTTCATGCCGACGGGGATGTTGATGTAGGCGCGCGGCTCCAGGTGCTGCGCCTTCGCGCCCGCGGCCAACAGCAGCAGGCAAAGACCCCTTGCGGCGAGACTGGCGACCGACGACCGCATGGATACGCCGCGGCGGGTCCCGCTCAGCGGGCCATGGTCTGCACGTACAGCTCGCGGCCCTTCCAGTGCATGCCGTGGAGCCGCATGGAGATCTTCTCGACCGAGCCGTAGGGCGTGTCCTTGAACTCGAGCTGCGCGGCGGGGCGCGAGCCATCGCCTTCGATGCGCTGGATCTTGGTGCACTCCAGGTCGGGGGCGTACTTCTTGACGAATTCGCGGATCTCGTCGTCGGTCGTGTCCGGCGCGATGTTGCCTATCCAGAGCTTCATGCTTTCCTCAGCTGACAGTGTGTTGTCCGAACGCCTAAAACCATTCTGCGTGCAACTTGCGCGCGATACTTGACCTGGATCAATCGTCGGGACCCGCGCTCTCCGGCCGACTTCCCGCGCGATACTATCGCTGAAAGCCGCGGACATGACATCCCCGATTCCCTCCTGGCTCGCACTGCTCGTCGCCGGGACGGTCTTCACGACCATGTTTTCGCTGGGGCTGATGCTGGGGCGGGAGCAGATCGCCGCAGCCTGGCAGCGGCGCGCGGTGCTCGCCGCGTCGCTGTTCGCGGTCTGGGTGCCCGTGCCACTGGCAGCGGTCGTCTGCGTCAAGCTCTTTGGCATCGAGGGGGTCGTGGCCGCGGGCATCCTGCTCATGGCGATCTCGCCGGGTGCGCCGGTTTCGCTGCGCCGCGCGATCGAGGCCGGGGGAAACGCAGCCTTCGCGCCGGCCCTGCACCTGGCCATCGTGACGCTGGCGGTGGTGACCGTGCCCGTGAGCCTCGCGATCCTTGCTGCGATCTTCGGCAAGGACCTGGAGATCTCGCCCATTGACGTGGCGCGCCAGGTGTTCTTCGCCCAGCTCCTGCCGCTTGGCCTGGGCGCGGCAGTGCGGGCCTGGCGGTCCGCTGCCGCCGCGAGTCTCGAGCAACGACTCGCGCGCATCACGAACTTGCTGCTCGTCGCGTTGGTGTTCGCCCTGGTGGTGGT
This sequence comes from uncultured beta proteobacterium, assembly GCA_963719995.1. Lineage (GTDB taxonomy): Bacteria > Pseudomonadota > Gammaproteobacteria > Burkholderiales > SG8-39 > JAABQT01. Next base: position 722,159 of record CAVRDW010000001.1, read on the forward strand.
GCTCTGGCCGCTGCTCGCGAAGGTCGGCTGGGCGCCGTTCGTGGCGGGTATCGGCCTCACGGCACTCGCGCTGCTCTTCGGCGCCGTCTGCGCGGGGCGCGACGGTCCTGCGCGACCGGTGAGCGCGGTCGCCACCGCCATGCGCAACCCCGGGCTCGCGCTCGTCATCGCGACGGTGAACAAGCTGCCGTCGGAAGTCGTGGCCTCGGTGTTCGCCTACGCCCTGGGACTCGCTGCGGTCGTGACCGCATTCGTCGTCTGGCAGGGCCGCCGCGCGCGATAATGGCCGCCTCATGATCGGCGTCTCGTTCCAGCTCCCGATTTGGTTCGACCTGGGCGCCGTGTTCCTGCTGGCGCTGACAGGCGTCTGGGCCGCGGGCCGGCGCGGCTACGACGTGGTCGGCGCCTTCATCATGGCGTTCGTCACCGGCGTCGGCGGCGGACTACTGCGGGACGCGATCTTCCTGCAGGAGATCCCGCTCGTCATGAAGGACACGCGCTACCTCTGGGCGGTCCTCGCCGCGTTGCTGATCGGCGGCCTGACGCATCGCCTCGCCGATCGCTTCGAGCAGGTCATCGGCTTCGTCGATGCGGCGGCCACCGGCGCCTACGGGGTGTACGGCGCCAACAAGGCGCTGCTCGCCGGCCTGCCGCCGGAAGCCGCGCTGCTGGTGGGGGTGTGCAACGCAGTCGGCGGCGGCCTGATCCGCGACGTGATCGTGCGCGAGGAGCCGGTCCTGCTCAAGCCCGGGCAGCTGTTTGCCCTCGCGTCCCTGGCCGGCTGCGTCTGCTTCGTCGTGCTGAGCTACAAGTACGGCGTCGACGTCGAGCATTCGGCCTGGTTTTCGATCCTCGTGACGCTGCTGGTCCGCATGCTCGCCATGCGCTTCAACTGGACCACGCGCCCGTTCGGCCTCTGGCCACGGCGCGACCGCGATTCGGAGAAGCGCGAGCCTTAGGCGCAGGCGCGCTAGAAGCGGATGCCTACGCCGAGGTACAGGCCGCTGTTCGCCATGTCGTAGCGGAATCCGTCCTTGTCGTAGTCGACAGCCATATAGCGGTAGCCGAGTTTGCCCGCGATCGTCCTGGAAAACTCGTAGTTGATTCCCGCGATGGCCTGCCAGGTGAACTCCGAGCCGACGCCGAAGCCGCCGACGTCCGCATAGCCTACTAGCGTCCAGCGATCGGCGATCGGGTGCTGGGCGCGCACCCCGACGTAAGGATCCACCCAGGACTTTTCCGCACTGCCCGCCACGCTTCCCGTCTGTGCGTAGAAGCTCCCGTCGATCCGGGCATCCGCTTCGAGCTTCGCGTAGCGCGCCCCGCCGATCACGTCGAGCGGCGAGCGGCCTTCGATCACCCGGTACGCGACTGCCGCCGCATACACAGTTTGCGTGATTTCGAGCTCGGCGCTCGCGGTGGCCGAGGCGCCGACGGGGCCCGGCCCGGTGCGGCTTGCGGTCGCGGAATGAGCGAGCTTCATGTAGATCGCATCCAACAGCAGGCCCCAGCGTCCCTTGCGCGCCTCGAACGCGCCCATCAGGCCGGCGTCCAGGTTGTCCAGGATGTCCGAGAAGCTCATGTCGACGCCGATCGCCGGCAGCGGGCCGGCCTCCACTTCGCCGCTCATCGCCGCGCCCCAGATGTACGGGGTGAATTCAAAGCTCCAGCCGCCATCAGGCGACGCGGCCTGCGCGTGCGTTGCGGCGGGAACCAAGCCCAGCGCCGTGAGAATCGCGCCGCCCAACACCAACGCCTTCACGTTCACGGCTGTTGTCCTTTCCTGATCACTTGAGCCCGGCTAGCGAACCTGGACGGTCACCGTCGGCAAAGGAAGGTGGCGGAGTGAGAGGGATTCGAACCCTCGATACGGGTTTAAGCCCGTATAACGCCTTAGCAGGGCGCCCCCTTCGGCCACTCGGGCATCACTCCGCGGCACTACGTGCGCGGAGTGATTGTCCCGAGTGGCCCGGGGGCGCAAGCGCCCCCCGATTTACGAGCGCCTTTCGGCGCTGGCCACGCGGGCATCATTCCGCGGCAAACTGCAACTTCGGCAGCGATTCTACTCTTGATCCAATTCGAAGGCCTTGTGCAGCACGCGCACGGCGAGCTCGGCGTACTTCTCGTCCACCACCACCGAGATCTTGATCTCGGAGGTGGAGATCATCTGGATGTTGATGCCCTCCTCGGCGAGGGTGCGGAACATCTGCGCGGCGATGCCGGCGTGCGAGCGCATGCCCATGCCGACCACCGAGACTTTCGCCATGTGGTCGTCGCCGGTCACGTCCTTGCACTTGATGTGCGGCTTGACCTGGTCCTTGAGGATCTTGATCGCCCGCGGCAGGTCGCCCCGGCTCACCGTGAACGACAGGTCGGTCATGCCGTCGTGGCTCACGTTCTGCACGATGACGTCCACGTTGATGTTGGCATCGGCGACCGGGCCGAGGATGGCGTAGGCGATGCCCGGCTTGTCGGGCACCGCGTGCACCGTGATCTTGGCCTCGTCGCGCTGCGCGGCGACGCCGGTGACAACTGCTTTTTCCATCGCCATGTGCGGGTCTTCCTCGAAAGTGATGAGCGTGCCGGTGCGCGCCTCCTGCTCGACCGGCAGCATCGGGTCGGTGAGGCTGGAGAGCACGCGCGTGGGCACCTTGTACTTGCCGGCGAACTCGACCGAGCGGATCTGCAGCACCTTGGAGCCGGCGCTCGCCAGCTCCAGCATCTCCTCGAACGTGACGGTATGCAGGCGCCGCGCCTCGGGCACGATCCTCGGGTCGGTGGTGTAGACGCCGTCCACGTCGGTGTAGATCTGGCACTCGTCGGCCTTCAGCGCCGCGGCCAGCGCCACGGCGGAGGTGTCCGAGCCGCCGCGGCCGAGCGTGGTGACGTTGCCCGCGTCGTCGACCCCCTGGAAGCCGGCGACCACCACCACGCGCCCCTGCGCGAGGTCCTTGCGGATGCGCGCGTCGTCGATGGACACGATGCGCGCCCTGGTGTGCGCGCTGTCGGTGAGCACCTTGACCTGCCATCCTGCATAGCTGCGCGCCGACACGCCATTCTCGACCAGCGCCATCGCCACCAGGCCCGCGGTCACCTGCTCGCCGGTCGCGGCGACCACGTCGAGTTCGCGCGGGTCGGGCTGCGCCTGGATCTGCGCGGCGAGCGCGAGCAGGCGGTTGGTTTCGCCGGCCATCGCCGAGGGCACCACCACGATGTCGTGACCCGCGCGCTTCCACTTGGCGACGCGCAGGGCGACATTGCGGATGCGCTCGATCGAGCCGACCGAGGTGCCGCCGAATTTCTGGACGATGAGCGCCATGGGGAAAAGGCTGCGATTCTAGCCGAAAACCCAGCCAATTCTTGGAGTTGCGTCTGGCGGAAGGGGAGGGATTCGAACCCCCGAGGGCCGCGAGGCCCTTCCGGTTTTCAAGACCGGCGCATTCGACCGCTCTGCCACCCTTCCGTAATTCCCCTCATTGAAATGCGGCTACTGCGGCCCCATTCTACCGTTCGCAGCACGTTGAAACTTCACGCTTGTTTGATAGTCTTAGGACACACGCAGAAACAAGGAGGAAGCTGATGCAACCAGAACTCAAGCCAATTCCGGCCAACGACCGGGTCCTCGGCAGCGGCGGTCCCAGGTACGCGCCGGGTTCCGCCCTGCCCGCCGAGGGCGCGCAGAAAGTCCTGCGCAATACGCAGTTGCTGCTCGCCCTCACCATGGTGCCGACCGCGATCGGCGCTTATTTCGGCATGGCGAGCGGCGGCATCATCCAGCAGTACCCGATCGTCAGCTTCTTCGTGATGCTGGGCGCAGTCATCGGCCTGCAGTTCGCCATCGCCGCCAACCGCAACAGCGGCTTGGGCGTGGTGTTCCTGCTGCTGATGACAGGGCTGCTGGGCTGGTTCATCGGCCCGCTGCTCAACTACGCGCTGGCGCTCAAGAACGGCGCGCAGCTCGTCGGCTATGCCGCGGGCGGCACGGCGCTGGTGTTCTTCGCCATGGCGACGATCGCCTCGGTGACCAAGCGCGACTTCTCCTTCATGGGGAAATTCCTCTTCGTCGGCATGATCGCGCTGCTGCTCGCCCTGGTCGCCAACATGTTCCTGCAGATCCCGGCGCTGGCGCTGACGATCTCCACGCTGGTGATCGTGGTGTTCTCGCTGTTCCTGCTGCATGACCTGTCGCGCATCGTGACGGGCGGCGAGACCAACTACATCATGGCCGCCACCGGCGTGTACATGAGCCTGTTCAACATCTTCGTCAACCTGCTGCAGATCCTGATGGCGCTGACCGGCCAGCGCGAATAGCGCGCGGCTGCAGCCGTTACCTGGAAGGGCGCCGCAAGGCGCCCTTTCTTTTTGCGCGGCGCTTGCGAGCGCCCGCGCGGCCGGCGCCCACCCAGGCGTCGGCCTCGATTTCCACCAGCTGCTCCGGTGACACGAGTCGCGCGACCTCGACCATGGTGGCGGCGGGACGCACGTCCCGGAAGTACTGGGCGTGCGCCCTGCCCACTTTCTCCCAGTCGGCGATGTTCACGACGAACATGCGCGTGCGCACCACGTCCCGCATCGTCGCCCCCGCCATCCGCAGCGCGGCTTCAATGTTCTTCAGGCACTGCACCGCCTGCGCGTAGGGGTCGCCGATGCCGACCACACCGCCCTTGCCGTCGCTCGCGGTCGTGCCCGCCACGTGGATGTAGGGCCCGACCTTCACCGCGCGCGAGTAACCCACCACCGGCTCCCACGGGGTCCCCGAAGAGAAGTTCTCTCGTTTCATCGTCGCCTCCAAATCCGTTGCACCGCGTTCGCAATCCGCTAGCCGCGCTCGAAGAGCGCGATCGACTCCACGTGCGCGGTGTGGGGAAACATGTTGACCACCCCCGCCGCCGCCAGCCGGAAGCCCTTCAGGTTCACCAGGACGCCCGCGTCGCGCGCCAGGGTCGCCGCGTCGCAGGACACGTAGACGATGCGCCGCGGCCAGGCCTCTGGCAGCGACTTCATCACCTCGATCGCGCCTTCGCGCGGCGGATCGACCAGCAGCTTGTCGAAGGGCCCGAGCGGCGCGAGATTCGGCTCGAAAAGGTTCGCCACCTCGAACTGGGCGGTGAGCCCGTTGGCAAGCGCATTCGCTCGCGCCCGCTCCACCAGCGGCTTGCTGCCTTCGATGCCGATCACCTGCGCGCCGCGCGTGGCGATCGGCAGCGAGAAGTTGCCCAGGCCGCAGAACAGGTCGCCCACGCGCTCGCCGGGCTGCGGGTCCAGCAACCGCACCGCGCGCGACACCAGCACCCGGTTCACCGCGTGGTTCACCTGCGTGAAATCGGTGGGCAGGAAAGCGAGCCGCACGCCGAACTCGGGCAGCGCGTAGAAAAGCGGCGGCGCCGGGTCGGGATGGAACGGCGCGACGCTGTCGGGCCCGCGCGGCTGCAGCCAGACCTGCAGCGCGTGCGCCTCGGCGAATTCCCGCAAGCGGCGCCGGTCCTCGTCCTGCAGCGGCAGCAGGTGCCGGAACACCAGGACCACCGCCTCCTCGCCGACCGCCACTTCGACCTGCGGCAGCCGCTCGCGGAACGAGAGCTCGCCGATCAGCGCGCGCAGCGCGGGAATCAGCGCGGAGACGCGCGGCGGCAGCACTTCGCAGGACTGCATGTCGACCACGAAGGTCGAGCGCCGCTCGCGAAAGCCCACCAGCGCCCCGCCCTTCTTCTCCACGTAGCGCACCGAAAGGCGCGCGCGCTGCCGGTAGCCCCACTCCGGGCCGTAGATCGGCGCCAGCATCGAGCCGGGCGCCACCTTGCCGATGCGCTCCAGGCAGTCTTCCAGCCAGCGCTGCTTGGCGGCCACCTGGGTGCGCGCGTCGGCGTGCTGGATGACGCAGCCGCCGCAGTTCTCGTACCAGGGACAGGGCGGCGCGCGCCGGCCGCTCGAGGCGTGCAGGATCCGGACCGCGCGCGCCTGGTCGAACTTGGGCCTCTCGCGCACCAGGCGCGCCTCCACCGTCTCGCCGCCGAGCGCGCCCTCGACGAACACGACCTTGCCTTCGGCGTTGCGCGCGATGCCGTGCCCGCCGGCATCGAGCGCGTGGACGTTCAGGCGGACCAACGGGACAGGAACTCGCGCCAGTGCGGCGCCTTGAGCTTCTCGAGCGCGGCGCGCAGCAGCGCGCACTCCTTGGCGTGCTGATCGGCGCTCAGCGCGCCGCGCAGGCGCTGGAAGCGCAGATAGAGCAGGTAGGTGTTGGCGGTGTCAGCTTCGCAGTAGTCGCGAATCTCGGCGAGCTTGCCCGCCTGGTAGGCGCTCCACACCTGCGCGCCGCCGATGCCGATCTTGCCCGGCAGGCCGGCGAGCTGCGCCACGTCGTCGAGCGGCGCGTTGTTGCGCGGCTGGTACATGGCGAGCACGTCCATCAGGTCGAGATGCCGCGCGTGGTAGCGGCTGACGTAGCTGTTGTAGCGGAAGTCGCGGTCGTCCTCGCCCTGGTCCCAGAACTTGGCCGCCTGCAGGCCGTGGATCAGCGCGCGATAGTTGAGCACCGGCAGGTCGAAGCCGCCGCCGTTCCAGGACACCAGTTGCGGCACCAGCTTCTCGATGCCGTCGTAGAAGCGCTGGATGGCGGCCGCCTCCGGCGTCTCCGGCTCGCCGAGGGAAAACACCTTGACGCCCGCCTCCTCGCGCAGCACGCAGGAGATGACCACCACGCGCTGCAGCTGCGGCGGCAGGAAGTCGCTCCCGGTCTGCGTGCGCCGCTTCTGGAACGCGACCTCCGCGACCTCCGCGTCAGGCAGGTCCGCGGGCAACTCGTACAGCCGCCGGATCCCCGCGCAGTCGGGAACGGTCTCGATGTCGAAGGCGAGTATTGGGGTCATCGCGGGCAGGTCGCCATTTAACCAGAGATCAAGCGCGCAGCCCGGCGCCGCCGCTTTCCCCAGGGCCGCGAAGTCCCGTCGCCTCGCCGCCGCGATGCGTCGGAGGCCTGCGCAACACGCCCTACTCCTCTTAAGGGCTCAGACAGTGCTCGGCCCGCTCCCTCCGCCCGCGGCGCGGCCCCGCGCGGCCCGATGGGCACCCCTTGCGGCGGCGTCGGGCTGGGCGCTTGAACTCCCCGGCTCGTTCGCTGCTATCGAGTCAGGCCTTATTGACCAGGCTCACGACATACAACAGAACAATGGCGCCAACCGTTGCGGTGATGATCGAGCCTATCAGGCCACCTGCGGAAATACCGAGCAAACCGAACAAGAAACCACCCAATACTGCGCCCACAATTCCAACCACAATGTTGCCGATGACGCCAAATCCCCGTCCTTTCATTACGTTGCCAGCAACCCAGCCAGCCAGTGCGCCAATTGCCAGGAATATGATCAAGCCAGTTACGTCCATGGTGCCTCCTATCCTATTTCTTGATGAGAAGGTATAGGCCGACGACAAGACTGACGGCACCGCTTATGTAGAAGGTCATTACCCTGTCGGTCGCCGAACCTGTGACGGCTTCGGTTATTTGTGAGCCGACCGAACCAGACAAACGATATGCCCAGAATGCCAGGCCGAGGCCTATGACCACGAGGGCGATGCCAATGATCTTCGTCGTGGGGATCGAGCTGTTTGCCATGTTGAGCTCCTATTGCACGTTCACGCTGTGGGTGGTGCGGTCGCCGCAAACGATGGCCTTGCGGCGACCTGGTCGAACCATGCGGACAGTTTCGAGTGCCCGGGGCGCCAGCGAAAGCCGGGATTGCGCGCTTCAAGGCCGAGCGCGCAGGCGAGGGTGACCTGCACCATGTTGAGCGGGCCTCGCATCAGCGGGCGGCCGATTTCGCGCTCCCAGAGGTCCGCCATCCGGCGGGCGCGGTCCGTTTCGTGCTCGATCACCTTTGGTGAGCGCTCGTTCTCGGGCCGCGTGATCTCGCGACCCCAGACCGAAAGGCCATCCAGCATGCTCCTCGCCAGCGCCTCCAGTCGGCGCGCCTCCCATGACCGATCATCGCCGAAGACGTCGAACGCCGGCTTGCCATCAAGATGGTCGAGGTATGCGCAGATGAGTGCGGATTCCTCCATGCCCACGCCGTCCTCGCGCACGAGATAGGGAACCCGGCCCGACGGATTGACGCCGTAATAGGGACTGTCCGCGGCGCGCGTCTTGGCGACGACGACCTCGACGCGGTCTTGAAGCCCCTTCTCCAGGACCACGATGCGCGCCATGCGCGCGTAGGGTGAGCCGGGAGTGACGTATAGCTTCATCAGTCAGATCTCGCAGTGGACTCATAGTGCCGCGAGTCGCGAAGCGCGCGCAAGTCGCGCCGGGCGGCGGCGCGAGGGGCCCCATGTCGACGCGCCGAGCCGGGCCGCGGGCGGAGGGAGCGCGGCGAGGATTGTCTGAGCCCTGAGCGGCTATTGCGAGGGGCGAGTTCCGCAGCCGAACGACGCACGTGGCAATGAGGCGAGGGATCTTCGCGGCGCTGGGGAGCGCGCCGCCGCCCGGCAGCGCCTCCGCGGCTCAGTCGGGAAAGACGCCGGTCGAGAGGTAGCGGTCGCCGCGATCGCAGATGATGGTGACGAGCACGGCGTTCCTCAGCTCCTTCGAGATGCGCAGCGCCACGGCCACCGCGCCGCCCGAGGAGATGCCGGCGAACAGGCCCTCCTCGCGCGCCAGGCGCCGCGTCATCTCCTCGGCGTTCGCCTGGCTGACGTACTCCAGGCGATCGACGCGCGCCTTGTCGTAGATCTTCGGCAGGTAGGCCTCGGGCCACTTGCGGATGCCGGGGATCTGCGAGCCCTCCTCGGGCTGGCAGCCGACGATCTGGATCTTCGGGTTCTTCTCCTTGAAGAAGCGCGAGCAGCCCATGATGGTGCCGGTGGTGCCCATCGAGCTGACGAAATGCGTGATTCTGCCCTCGGTGTCGCGCCAGATCTCCGGCCCGGTGGTCTCGTAGTGCGCGAGCGGGTTGTCGGGGTTGGCGAACTGGTCGAGCATGATGCCCTTGCCCTCGCGCACCATCTTCTCCGCGAGGTCGCGCGCCGCCTCCATGCCGCCCTTCTGCGGCGTCAGGACGATCTCGGCGCCGAAGGCGCGCATGGTCTGGCGGCGCTCGACCGACAGGTGCTCGGGCATGATCAGGATCATGCGAAAGCCGCGGATCGCCGCCGCCATCGCGAGCGCGATGCCGGTGTTGCCCGAGGTGGGCTCGATCAGCACGTCGCCCTTCCTGATCGTGCCGCGCGCCTCGGCGCGCGCGGATCATCGACATCGCCGGGCGGTCCTTGACCGAGCCCGCCGGGTTGTTGCCCTCGAGCTTGGCGAGGATCACGTTGCCGGCGCGGCGATTCTCCTCGCCAGGCAGGCGCTGCAACCGCACCAGCGGCGTGTTGCCGATGAAGTCCTCGAGCGTGCGCTTCATGATTGCGCGAGTTCCTTCGCGTAGGCGTCCACGCCCTGCTGCACGTTGAGGAACTCCTGCGCGAAGCCCGCCTCGCGCAGCGGCCCCATGTCGGCCTCGGTGTAGCTCTGGTACTTGGGCGCGAGCTGCGGCGGAAACGGGATGTACTCGATCAGCTTCTGCGCCGCCAGCTCCGCCGGCGAGGCGCGCGTGCCTCGCGCCGCGTTGATGACCGCCGCGGCGACCTCGTTGAAGGTCTGTGCGCGGCCAGTGCCGCAATTCCAGATGCCCGAGAGCTCGCGGCGCTCGAGGAAGTGCAGGTTCACCGCCACCACGTCGTCGACGTGGATGAAGTCGCGCTGCTGCTCGCCGTCGCCGTAGCCGCCCGAGCCGACGAAGAGCTTCACGCGCCCTTCCGTCCTGAACTGGTGGAAGGCGTGAAAAGCGACCGACGCCATGCGCCCCTTGTGCGCCTCGTTCGGCCCGTAGACGTTGAAGTAGCGCAGGCCGACGATCTGCGCCGAGCGCCCCGGCAGGCGCCGGCGCACCAGCTGGTCGAAGAGGAACTTGGAGTAGCCGTAGACGTTGAGGGGCCCTTCGCACTCGCGCGCCACGCGAAAGCCGTTCCTGCCCGCGCCATACACCGCCGCCGAGGAGGCGTACAGGAACGGCACCTCCTCTTCGTGGCACCAGTCGAGGAGCGCCCGCGAGTAGCCGTAGTTGTTGTCCATCACGTAGCGGCCGTCGGTCGCCATGGTGTCGGAGCAGGCGCCCTGGTGCAGCACGGCGTCGATGGCGCCGTCGAATTCGCCGGCTTCCAGGCGCGCAAGGAACTCGCGCTTGTCGAGGTAGTCCTCGATCTCGCAGCCGACGAGGTTCCTGAACTTGTCGGCCTTCTCCAGGTTGTCCACGGCGAGGATCTCGCTGATCCCCTGCCGGTTGAGCGCGGCGACGAGCCGCGAGCCGATGAAGCCGGCAGCGCCGGTGACGACGTGCATCCTAGGGACCCTCTGGCCTATTCACGCGCATGCGCGTTGCGGCCGGAACGCGGCGCCGGCTAGGGGCAAGGCCGCAGCGATATGTCGATATCGCAAGGCCGAGGAACAACGCCGGCGCCCGTGTCATGGCGATATCGTACCCGACGCCGCTGCGACTTCCGGCCGCAACCCGAGGGCGGCGGGGGCCTCTCGCCTTGGAGGCTCGCATGACGGCTCGCCGCCCAAAGGGACGGGGGAATAGGCCAGAGGGTCCCTAGTCCTTTCCGTTCTTCCCGAACAGCTCTGCGGGCGTGACCACCGCGGTGCCGAACTTGCCCACCTTGATGCCGCCCGCGCGGTTGGCGATGCGCACCGCCGATTCCATTCCCTCGCCCGCGGCCAGCATCACGGCGAGGGTGGCGATCACCGTGTCGCCGGCGCCGGTGACGTCGGAGACTTCGCGCGCCTGTGCCTTGATATTCAGCGCGCGCCCGCGGCGAAAGAGCGTCATCCCATGTTCGCCGCGCGTCAGCAGCAGCGCCTCCAGCGCGAGCTTCGACCGCAGCTGCTGCGCGCGCTTCGTCAGCTCCTTCTCGTTCGACCAGCTGCCGACCACCTCGCGCAGTTCCGCGAGGTTCGGCGTGATCACGCTGGCGCCCTTGTATCGCGTGTAGTCGTCGCCTTTCGGGTCCACCAACACGCGCCGGCCGGCCCTGCGCGCCTCGCGGATCATGGTGACGATGTGCGCGAGCCCGCCCTTGCCATAGTCCGACAGCAGCACCACGTCGCAGTCGGCGAGCGCCTCGCGGAATTCGGCGAGCTTCGAGGCGAGCACTTCCTTGGAGGGCTCCGTCTCCATGTCGACGCGCAGCAGTTGGTGCTTGCGGTGCACGATGCGCAGCTTCTGCGTGGTGCGGATCGAGCCGTCGCGGTGCAGGCTGGCCGCCACGCCCTCCTTCCTGAGCAGCCTGGCGATCGTGGTGCCCGCCTCGTCGCGGCCGACCACGGAGAGCAGGCGCGTACGCGCGCCGAGCGCCGCGCAGTTGCGCGCCACGTTGGCCGCGCCGCCCGGCCGCACCTCCTCGCGCTGCCAGAGCACCACCGGCACGGGCGCCTCGGGCGAGATGCGCGTGGCATCGCCATACCAGTAGCGGTCGAGCATCACGTCGCCGACCACCAGCACCCGGGCCTTGGACAGATTCATTTGCGGCCGATCGGAAAATACTCGAATCCCTGCGCGCGCACCATCGCGGGCTCGTACAGGTTGCGACCGTCGAAGATCAGCGGCTGCGCGAGGGCCGCGCGCATCGCCGCGAAGTCGGGGCTCCTGAACTCGCGCCATTCGGTGACGATGGCGAGCGCGTCGCTGCCCTCGAGCGCCTGCATCGCCGAGTCGGCGATGCGCACGCCGCCATACTTCGCGAAGAGCTTGCGCGCTTCGGCGCCCGCTACCGGGTCGTAGGCGCTCACCGTGGCGCCCGCGGCGAGCAGGTCCGCGATCAGGGCGCGGCTCGAGGCCTCGCGCATGTCGTCGGTGTTCGCCTTGAAGGCAAGGCCCCAGAGCGCGATGCGCTTGCCCGGCAGCCGGTCGCCGAAGCGCGCCTTGATCTTCGCCCCCAGCACGTGCTTCTGCGCCTCGTTCACCTGCTCGACCGCCGCGAGGAGTTGCAGCGGCCGGCCCGCCTCGTCGGCGGTGCGCTGCAGCGCCTGCACGTCCTTCGGAAAGCACGAGCCGCCGTAGCCGGCCCCCGCATACAGGAAGTCGAAGCCGATGCGCGGATCCGAGCCGATGCCCTTGCGCACCTCCTCGATGTCCGCGCCGAGCCGCTCGGCGAGGTTGGCGAGCTCGTTCATGAAGGAGATGCGCGTGGCGAGCATGGCGTTGGCCGCGTACTTGGTGAGCTCGGCCGAGCGCACGCTCATCTGCAGGATGCGCTCGTGGTTGCGCTGGAAGGGGGCGTAGAGGTTGCGCAGCAGCTCGCCCGCGCGCGCGTCGTCGGCGCCGATGACGATGCGATCCGGCCGCATGAAGTCCTCGATGGCCGCGCCCTCCTTCAGGAACTCCGGGTTCGAGACCACGCTGAACGGATGCTGCGCGCCGCGGCGCGCCAGTTCCTCGGCCACCGCCGCGCGCACCTTGTCCGCCGTGCCCACGGGCACGGTGGACTTGTCGACGATCACGCGGTAGCCGTCCATGTGGCGCCCTATCGCGCGCGCCGCGGCGAGCACGTGCTGCAGGTCCGCCGAGCCGTCCTCATCGGGGGGCGTACCCACCGCAATCAGCTGCAGCTCGCCGTGCGCCACGCTCGCGGCGACGTCGGTGGTGAACTGGAGCCGGCCCGCCGCCCGGTTGCGCTGCACGACCGCTTCGAGCCCCGGCTCGTAGATCGGGATCCCGCCGGCGTTGAGCTTCGCGACCTTCGCCGCGTCCAGGTCGAGGCATACGACGTGGTTGCCCGCGTCCGCGAAGCAGGCGCCCGCGACGAGCCCGACGTATCCGGTGCCGACGATGGTGACGTTCATGGGGCGAGATCGAACTCCTCCGTGCGGCGCGGGGGATAAGTCTCCCAGCCCCCGCAGCCCGGGCAATGCCAGTAGAACTGCCGCGCCTTGAAGCCGCAGTTCTCACAGCGGTAGCGTGCCAGCCGCAGGGTATGGCTGTGCACCAGGTTCTTCACCAGCTCCAGGTCGCGCCGGCGCTCGGGGTGCACGTCGGCCACGATCTGCGCCTCGAGCAGCCGGTCCAGGCCAAGCAGCGTCGGGTTGCGCCGCAGCTCGTCGCGCACCAGCTTGTAGGCGGTCTCGGCGCCCTGCGCCTCGAGCGTGTACTGGAACACGGTGTCGAGCAGGTCGAGCGACGGATAGCGCTCCAGGTACCCGGTGAGCAGCGTCAGGCCCTCCTCGAGCCGGCCCGTCTCGCGAAACGCGTCCAGCAGGCGCTGGGCCGCCAGCGCGAGGTAGGCGGGATTCTGCTGCTCGATGCGCTTCCAGCTGTCGATGGCGCGCTCGAGATTGCCTGCCGCGCGCTCCAGATCGCCGAGCTGCACGCTGGCGCGCACCGACTTGCGGTTCCCCTCCAGCGCCGATTCGAGGAGCTTCCTTGCCGCATCGGGCCGCGAGTGCGTCGCCTCGGTGGCCGCCAGCTCGCACTGGAACTGCGCGATCTCCTTGGCGCGCGACTCCCCCAGGTCCGACTCGAGCCGCCGCGCCATGTCGATCGCCTTCTGCCATTGCTTCTCCTGCTGGAAGATCTCCAGCAGATTTCCCCGTGCCTCGGCCGCGTGCGGGCCCTGCTCCAGGCGGCCGAACAGCTCCTCGGCACGGTCGAGGATCCCGGCCTTCAGGTAGTCGTGCGCCAGCTCGTACAGCGCCGCGGTCTTCTGCTCGGCGCCGAGGTCGGGCCGCTCGACGAGGTTCTGGTGCATGCGGATCGCGCGGTCATACTCGCCGCGGCGCCGGAACAGGCTCCCCAGCGCGAAATGCAGCTCCACCGTCTCGGGGTCGACCTTGACGACTTCGATGAACGACTCGATCGCCTTGTCGGGCTGCTCGTTGAGGAGGAAATTCAGCCCCTTGAAGTAGGAGCGCGGCAGCGCGCGCGACTGGTAGACGAGATGCCGGATGTCGATGCGCGCCGCGAGCCAGCCCAGGCCGAAGAACACCGGCAGCGCGACCAGCCACCAGTACTCGAATTCCATCAGCCCTCCACCGCCGGCGGCGATGCGTCGGCCTGCTTCTGCGCCTGGGCGCGTGCGTCGCGGCGCAGGCGCCCGATGTCGCGGCGCTGCCGCAGCACGGTGCCCAACACGGCGGCGGCGCCGAACAGCGCGCCGGCGACGAAGAACGCGAGCAGCACGAGCACCAGGGGCGCCTGCCAGGCCTGGCCGAACCAGAAGCGCAGCGTCACCGGCTCGGTGTTCCACACGGCGAACACCAGCAGCAGGAGGAAGAGCGCGATCCGGATCGTCCAGGTGACGATGCGCATGAGCTAGGGAGCCTCTGATCTGCTCGCGCGGTGGCGCGTTGCGGCCGGGGCCGCGCCCCGGGGGTTACCGCGCAGCCTGCGCCTGCTTGGCGGCCGCCTCGGCTTCGCCGTCGACGCGCTCGCGCAGCTCCTTGCCGGCCTTGAAGTGGGGAACGTACTTCTCCGGGACGTGCACCTTCTCGCCCGACTTGGGATTGCGGCCCACGCGCGGCGGCCGGTAGTTCAGGCCGAAGCTGCCGAAGCCGCGGATCTCGATGCGGTGGCCGGAGAGCAGGCTCTGCGTCATCGCATCGAGGATCATCTTCACCGCGTACTCGGCGTCCTTCGCCACCAGCTGCGGGTAGCGCTGGGCCAGGCGCGCGATCAGTTCGGACTTGGTCATGGCGACCGCTCCCCCTCGCGTTCTCGGTCCAGTCCGGCTACTGCTGCGGGTTGTTGCTCTTGTCGAGCTTGGCTCGCAGCAGCGCGCCGAGGTTGGTCGAGCCCGCGGCGCTCGCCGCATTCTCCGTGCGCAGCTGCTTCATGGCGTCGGTTTCCTCGGCGAGGTCTTTCGCCTTCACCGACAGGTTGATCGAGCGGTTCTTGCGGTCGACGTTGATGACCATCGCGCTCACGGAATCGCCTTCTTTCAGCGCGGTGCGCAAATCGTCGATGCGGTCGCGCGAGAATTCCGAGGCACGCAGATAGCCCTCGACCTCGGCGGTGAGCGCGATCACGGCGCCCTTCGCATCCAGCGACTTCACGGTGCCCTGCACCACGCTGTTCTTGTCGTGGCTGGCGATGAAGTTGGTGTAGGGGTCGCCCTCGAGCTGCTTGACGCCGAGCGAAATGCGCTCGCGCTCGACGTCGATGGACAGCACCACCGCCTCGACTTCCTCGCCCTTCTTGAAATTCTTGACCGCTTCCTCGCCGGCGGCCGACCAGGAAAGGTCCGACAGGTGCACCAGGCCGTCGATGCCGCCGGACAGCCCCACGAACACGCCGAAGTCGGTGATCGACTTGATCTGGCCCTTGACGCGGTCGCCCTTCTTGTACTCGCGGCCGAAATCCTCCCAGGGATTGGGCTTGCACTGCTTCATGCCCAGCGAAATCCGGCGGCGCTCCTCGTCGATCTCGAGGATCATCACCTCGACCTCGTCGCCCACCTGCACCACTTTCGACGGATGCACGTTCTTGTTGGTCCAGTCCATCTCCGAGACGTGCACCAGGCCCTCGATGCCGGCCTCGACCTCGACGAACGCGCCGTAGTCGGTGAGGTTGGTGACCTTGCCGAACAGGCGCGTGCCCTGCGGATAGCGGCGCGAGATGCCGACCCAGGGATCCTCGCCCAGCTGCTTCAGGCCCAGCGACACGCGGTTCTTCTCGGCGTCGAACTTGAGCACCTTGGCGGTGACCTCGTCGCCGACGTTGAGCACTTCGGAGGGGTGCTTCACCCGGCGCCAGGCCAGGTCGGTGATGTGCAGCAGGCCGTCGATGCCGCCCAGGTCCACGAACGCGCCGTAGTCGGTGATGTTCTTGACGATGCCCTTCACCACCGCGCCTTCCTGCAGGCTGGAGAGCAGCGCCTCGCGCTCGGCGCCGGCGCTCGCTTCGAGCACCGCGCGGCGCGACACGACCACGTTGTTGCGCTTGCGGTCGAGCTTGATGACCTTGAATTCCATCGTCTTGCCTTCGTAGGGCGTGGTGTCCTTCACCGGCCGCAGGTCGACCAGCGACCCCGGCAGGAAGGCACGAATGCCCTTGGTCATGACGGTGAGGCCGCCTTTCACCTTGCCGGTGATGACGCCTTCGACCTTCTCGCCCTTCTCGAGCGACTGCTCGAGCTCGATCCAGGCCGCCATGCGCTTGGCCTTGTCGCGCGACAGGCGCGTGGCGCCGTAGCCGTCCTCGAGCGCTTCGATGGACACGGAAACGAAATCGCCGGGCTTGACCTCGACCTCGCCGGCGTCGTTCTTGAATTCCTCGGAGGGGATGATCGACTCGGACTTCAGCCCGGCGTTGACCACCACGAAATTGGGATCCACGCTGACCACCTCGGCGGTGATCACTTCGCCGATGCGCATCTCCTTGCGCGTGAGGCTTTCCTCGAACAGCGCGGCGAACGACTCGGCGGGAGGGGTGGGAACGGACTTGCTGACTGCAGGGGAAATGCTTGCCATGTAAGGGAAAAAACCTCTTTCAGCCGCGCGCCCTTGCAGGCTGCCGCGGGTCAAGTTGCAAAAAGGGCGCCCGCCTCACGCGGGCTGCCCACCCAGTTTCCTCTCCCGGCACCAGCCCAGGATCACGCCGACGACTTCGTCCAGCGATCTCTCCGAGGTGTCCAGTTGCAGCGCGTCAGGGGCCGGCGCCAGTGGCGCCACTGCCCGGGCCGCATCGCGCGCGTCGCGCTGCTCCAGGTCGCGGGAAAGGGCGTGCAGATTAGCATCGATTCCTTTGTCTATCAACTGCTTATACCTGCGTTGGGCACGCACCGCCGGGGTCGCGGTCAGGAACACTTTGAGCTCGGCATCGGGGAACACGACGGTGCCCATGTCCCGGCCCTCGGCCACCAGCCCGGGTGGCCGGCGGAAGGCCCGCTGGCGTTGCAGGAGCGCAGACCGCACGCCGGGCCGCCGGGCCACGTCAGAGGCTCGAGCAGCCACGTCCTCGTCCCGCAGGGCATCCGTAACGTCCTGTTGTGAAAGGAAAACTCTCCCATCCCGGAACTCTACCTGCATCGCGGCCGCGGTGTGCTCCGGGGTCTCAGCCCCCGCGAGCGCAACCAGACGGTACAGCGCCCCGCTCTCCAGGCAATGAAAACCGAGCGCCTGGGAAACCCGCAGGGCGACTGCACCCTTGCCGGAGGCCGATGGCCCGTCGATGGCGACGACCGGGACGCTCATCGCGCGATGCGGCCGAAAACCTTGAAGAAGTCCGGAAAGGTCTTGGCGACGCAATCCGGGTCGTTGATGCGCAAGGCGATGCCGCCGAACGCCGCGAGCGCGAGGCTCATCGCCATGCGATGGTCATCGTAGGTGTCGACAGCGATCCCGGGTTTGAGCTTGCGCGGAGTCACCTTGAGGAAGTCAGGGCCCGCCTCCACGCCCGCGCCGAGCTTGCCGAGCTCGGCCGCCATCGCCGCGATGCGATCGGTTTCCTTCACTCGCCAGCTCGCGATGTTGCGCAGGATGCAAGGTCCGTCGGCGAACAGCGCGAGTACCGCCGCGGTCATGGCGGCATCCGGAATGTGATTGAGATCGAGGTCGAAGGCGCGCAGCGGCGCGCGGCCGCCGGCCTCGATCCAGTCCTCGCCCATCGCCACGCGCGCGCCCATCTTCTCGAGCACTTCGCAAAAGCGCACGTCGCCCTGGATGCTCGCGCGGCCCACGCCCTCGACGCGCACCGGCCCGCCGCCGATCGCGCCGGCGGCGAGAAAATAGGAAGCCGCCGAAGCGTCGCCCTCCACGACCACGATGCCTGGCGACGCGTAGGCAGTGCCCGGAACGTCGAAGCGGCTCCAGCCGGTGCGCCGCACCTCGACCCCGAAGCGCCGCATGAGATTGAGCGTGATCTCGACGTAGGGCTTGGAGATGAGCTCGCCCTCGACCGCGATGCTGCCGCCGCCGGCGAGGGGCAGCGCCATCAGCAGGGCGCTCAGGTACTGCGAGGACACGTCGCCGCGCACCTCGCACCGTCTGCCCGGGGGCGATGCGGGCCGGGTGAATGGCGAGCGGCGGATAGCCTTTCGCGCCGAGGAAGTCGATGCGCGCACCCATGGCGCGCAACGCATCCACCAGGTCGCCGATCGGGCGCTCGTGCATGCGCGCCACGCCCGACAGCTCGTAGCTGCCGCCGGCAAACGCGAGCGCTGCGGTGAGCGGCCTGAACGCCGTGCCGGCATTGCCCAGATACAGCTTGCCGTGCTTCTCGGGAACGCCCCCCGCCCCCACGACCAGGTACTCGGACTGACCCTTGTGGCCGATGACCAGGCCCAGCTTCGCAAGCGCATTCAGCATGACCTGCGTGTCGTCCGCGTCGAGCAGTCCGCGGACCCCTGTCTCGCCTTTCGCGAGCGCCGCCAGCAGCAGTACGCGGTTGGAGATGCTCTTGGAGCCCGGCAGCCGCACCGTGCCCTCGGCGCGGGTCAGCGGCCCGAGCTCGAGCGCCTTCATTCGAAATCGCCGGAGAGCCAGCGCTCGCGCGCCGCGCGCGCCTCGGCGAACAGCCGCTCGAGCGCCGCGCCGTCGCCGCGCTCGAGCAGCGGGCGCAGCGCGCGCAGCTTCTCGGCATAGCGGTCGAGCTCGGCGAGCAGCGGCCCGCGGTTGGCGACGCAGATGTCGCGCCACATCTCCGGGTGGCTGGAGGCGATGCGCGTGAAATCGCGGAAGCCGCCGGCGGCATAGCCGAAGAGCTGCGCCGAATTGGCGCGTCCGGCGAACTCGTGCACCAGCGCATAGGCGAGCAGGTGCGGCAGATGGCTCACCGCGGCAAACACCGCGTCGTGCTCCTCCGCGCTCATGCGGCTCACGCGCGCGCCGCAGGCGACCCAGGCGTCTGCCACGGCTTGCACGCTTGCCGCCGGATTCTCCGGCAGCGGCGCGAGCACCACGCGACGCCCGTGGAAGAGGTCTGCGCTTGCCGCAGCGGCGCCGCTCTTCTCGGCGCCCGCGATCGGGTGCGCCGGCACGAACTGCGCGATCTTCGCGCCGAGCGCGGCGCGCGCCGCAGCCACCACGTCGCGCTTGGTGCTGCCGGCGTCGGTGACGATGGCCGAGGGCTTGAGCCGCGGCGCAATGGCGCCGAACACGGCGGGGAACTGCGCCACCGGCGTCGCGACCAGGACCAGGTCGGCGTCCGCCACGTCCGGCGCGATGGCATCGACGATGCCCCGCTCCAGCGCGAGCTTCAGGTTCGCCGCCCCGCGCCCGATGCCGGTGACGCGGCCACAGCGCTTCGCCGCCTTGAGGGCGAGCGCGAAGGAGCCGCCGATCAGCCCGACACCGACAACTGCAACGCGCTCGAAGCGCCCGGTGGCCCCGCGCTCGGCTGCGCTCATTCCTTCAGGCTCGGCGCCAAGGCGCCAAGGAACTTGTCGTTCTCCGCGGCGGTGCCGACGGTGACCCGCAGGTGCTCGGGCAGCTGGTAGCCGCCGCCCACCGGGCGCACGATCACGCCGCGCCGCAGGAGGCGCTTGTAGACCTCCTGCGCCTTGCCCACGCGGATGGTGAGGAAGTTGCCGTAGGAGGGTATGAACTCCAGGCCGAGCTGCTGCGCCCCCTCGCGAAGCTGGCGCATGCCCTGCAGGTTCTCGGCGAAGCTGCGCGCCACGAACTCCATGTCCCCGAGCGCGGCCGTGGCCGCGGCGAGCGCGACGCTGTTGACGTTGAACGGCTGGCGCACGCGGTTCATGACGTCGGCGACCGACGGGTGCGCGAGCGCGTAGCCCACGCGCAGGCCCGCGAGGCCGTAGGCCTTGGAGAAGGTGCGCGTCAGCACGAGGTTGGGATGGCGCTTGAGCCACTTCACTGTCTCGGCGCGCAGCTCCGCGGGCATGTATTCGTTGTAGGCCTCGTCGATCACCACGATGACGCGCTCGGGAACGCGGCGCAGCAGCGCGTCCAGCGCGTCCGGCGTGGCGAGCGTGCCGGTCGGGTTGTTCGGGTTGGCGACCCACAGCACGCAGGTTTCCTCGTCGACCGCGCGCGCCATCGCCTCGAGGTCGTGAGCCGTAGTTCTTCGCCGGCACCGCGATGCCGCGCGCGCCGCGCGCCTGCGTGGCCAGCGGGTATACCGCGAAGGCGTGCTGCGAATACACGGCGGCGCGCCCGGGCCCGAGGAAGGCGAGCGCCACCATTTCGAGCACGTCGTTCGAGCCGTTGCCGAGCACGATCTGCGCCATGTCCACGCCGTAGCGGCGCGCGAGCGCGTCCTTCAGCTCGAAGCCGTTGCCGTCGGGGTAGCGCGAGAGCTCGCCCAGCGTGCGCTCGATGGCCGCGCGCGTGCGCGGCCCGATGCCGCGCGGGTTCTCATTCGACGCCAGCTTGACGATGTCCTTTTCCACGAGCCCCATCTCGCGCGCCAGCTCCGAGATCGGCTTGCCGGGCTGGTAGGGCGCGATCGAGCGCACGTAGGAGGGGGAGATTTCGCAGGGATCCATCTTCATGTCGGTGCGCGCCTCTCAGGCGACTGCTGCGGGATAGGAGCCGAGAACCTTCAGGAACGGCGCCTTCTGGCGCAGCTCGGCGAGCGCCGCGGCGACGCGCTCGTCCTTCTGGTGGCCCTCGACGTCGATGAAGAACAGGTACTCCCACAGCGCGCTGCGCATGGCGCGCGAGGGACGCGACTCGATGCGCGTCATGCTGACGCGGTTCTGCGCCAGCGGGCTGAGCAGCGCGTGCACCGCGCCCGGCTTGTTCTCGGCGGACATCACCAGCGAGGTCCGGTCGCGACCGGTCGGCGCGGAATCGAGCAGCCCCAGCACCAGGAAGCGCGTGGTGTTGTTCGGATCGTCCTCGATCGAGCGCGCGAGCAGCTCGAGGCCGTAGCGCCCGGCCGCCGCCTCGCCGGCAATCGCGGCGGCGCCCGCCTCGTCGGCCGCGCGCCGCGCGGCTTCGGCGTTCGAGGCGACCGGCACGCGCTCCGCCGCGGGCAGGTTCTGGTTCAGCCAGCCGTTGCACTGCGCGAGCGACTGCGCGTGCGAATAGACGCGGCGCACGGCGCCCAGGCCGGGCGCGCGCGCCATGAGGTTCTGCTGCACGCGCAGCTCGACCTCGCCGCAGATCCTGAGCGGCGTCGTGACCAGCAGATCGAGCGTGCGGCCGACCGCGCCCTCGGTGGAATTTTCGGCGGGCACCACGGCGAACTGTGCCGCTCCCGACTCGCAGCGCCGGAACACCTCGTCGATGGTGGCGGCAGGCCCCGCCTGCACGGCGCCGCCGAAATGCTTGCGCACCGCCTGCTCGCTGAAGGTGCCCTCGGGTCCGAGGTAGGCGATGCGCAGCTCTTCTTCCAGGCCGCGGCAGGCGGAGATGATCTCGCGGAACACGCGCGTCGCGGCCTCGGCCGGCAGTGGCGCGCCGGCCTGCGCGGCGACGCGCCGCAGC
The DNA here is from genome assembly GCA_963719995.1 of uncultured beta proteobacterium. GTDB lineage: Bacteria > Pseudomonadota > Gammaproteobacteria > Burkholderiales > SG8-39 > JAABQT01. The sequence goes on from CAVRDW010000001.1 coordinate 743,577, forward strand.
ACCTCGGACTCGCGCTCGGGCCGGTAGGCGGGCGCGCCGCCCTTCAGCGTGCCGATGCGCTGCGCCAGGCGCGCGCGCCGCTGCAGCAGCTCGAGCAGCTCGGTGTCGAGCCGGTCGATCTCGCCCCTCAGCTTGTCGATGTCGTCGCTCATGCCTCGGCGGGAAGATATCTGACCGCGAGCACGCCGTCGATGGCGCGCAGCTCGGTAAGCGCGGCGGCGGGCACCGCGCTGTCCACGTCGACCAGCGTGTAGGCCATCTCGCCGCGCGACTTGTTCAGCATGTTGTGGATGTTGATGCGGCGGCTGCCCATGGCGTGCGAGATGCGCGCCAGCATGTTGGGCACGTTGGCATTGGCGATCGCCAGGCGGTAGGGGGACTCGCGCGTCATCACCGCCTCGGGGAAATTGACCGCGTTTCTCACGTTGCCGTGCTCGAGGTAGTCGCAGACCTGGTCGACCACCATCACCGCGGAGTTCTCCTCGGCCTCGCGCGTCGAGGCGCCCAGGTGCGGCAGCGCCACCACGCCGGCCTGCCCGAGCAGCGCCGCGGAGGGGAAATCGGTGACGTAGGCGCGCAGGCGGTGGCTGCGCAGCGCCTGCAGCACCGCGTCATCGTCGACCACGCCCTCGCGAGAGAAATTGAGCAGGATCGCCCCGGCGCGCAGCAGCTCGATGTTCTTCGCGTTCACCAGGTGGCGCGTGCGCGTCGACGAGCGGCACGTGCAGCGTGACGAAGTGGCTGCTCTTCAGCAGCTCCTCGACCGAAGCGGCGCGCCGCACCTGGGAGGGCAGGCTCCAGGCGGCGTCCACCGTGATCTCCGGGTCGTAGCCGGTCACGTGCATGCCCAGGCGGATCGCGGCGTCTGCCACCAGGCTGCCGATCTTGCCCAGGCCGATGACGCCCAGCGTATGGCCGGGCAATTCGATGCCGGCAAAGGCCTTCTTGCCGTCCTCCACGCGCTTGTCCAGGTCACCCGCCTCTTCGCCCAGGCCGCGCACGAAATCGAGCGCGGGTGCGAGGTTGCGCGCCGCGATGAGCAGGCCCGCGAGCACCAGCTCCTTCACCGCATTGGCGTTCGCCCCCGGCGCATTGAACACCGGCACGCCCAGCCTGGAGAGTTGCGCGACCGGGATGTTGTTGGTGCCCGCGCCCGCGCGCGCCACCGCCTTGAGGTGGGCGCCAAACTCCATGCCGTGCAGGTCGTACGAGCGCACCAGCACCACGTCGGGCGCCTTGGACTCCTTCACCAGCGCATAGCGCTCGGGAGCGAAGCGCTTGAGTCCGTGCTGCGCGATCTGGTTGAGGACCAGGACCTCGAACTTGCGGGCGGCCTTAGCCATGCCGCGCGGCGAATTCCTTCATGTAGGCGGCGAGCTGCTGCACGCCTTCAAGCGGCATGGCGTTGTAGATCGAGGCGCGCATGCCGCCCACCGAGCGGTGGCCCTTCAGCTGCACCATGCCGCGCTCCTCCGCTCCCTTGAGGAACGGCGCATCCAGCTTCTCCTCGGGCAGCCGGAACGGGATGTTCATGCGCGAGCGGTCCGCCTTCGCGACCGGGCTCTTGTAGAAGCCCGCGTCGATCACCTCGTAGAGCAGCTGCGCCTTGCGCACGTTGCGCCGCTCGATCTCGGCGACGCCGCCCAATTGCTTCAGCCACTTGAACACCAGTCCCGCGACGTAGATCGAATAGGTGGTCGGCGTATTGAGCATCGAGTCCGCATCCGCCTGCAGCTTGTAGTCCAAGACGCTCGGCGTGCCTTTCGCCGGCGCGCCAATCAGATCCTCGCGCACGATGACCACCGTCACGCCCGCCGGCCCGAGGTTCTTCTGCGCGCCGCCATAGATCAGGCCGTACTTCCGCACGTCGATCGGGCGCGACATCAGGTGCGAGGAGGCGTCCGACACCAGCGGCACCGCGCCGGTGTCCGGTGTCCAGTGGAATTCCACCCCGCCGATGGTTTCGTTGGAGCAGTAGTGCACGTAGGCGGCATCCGCGCGCACCTGCCAGTCGCGCGGCGCATAGCTGAACGCCCGGTCCTCCGAACTCGCGGCGACGTGCACGTCGCAATACGCTTTCGCCTCCTTCGCCGCCTTCTTCGACCATTCGCCGGTCAGCACGTAGTCGGCCTTGCCCTTGCCGCGCAGCAGGTTCATCGGCACCTGCGCGAACTGCAGCGTCGCGCCGCCCTGCAGGAACAGCACCTTGTACTGCGGCGGGATGGCGAGCAGCTCGCGCAGGTCGCGCTCGGCTTCGGCGGCGATGCCGGTGAACTCCTTGCCGCGGTGGCTCATCTCCATCACGCCCATGCCGCTGCCGTGCCAGTCGAGCATCTCGTCGCCGGCGCGCGCGAGCACCTCGGCCGGCAGCATCGCCGGCCCGGAACTGAAGTTGTAGATGCGCGACAAGAACTGTCTTTTCTGAAAGTTTCGTGTTGCTGCGCAGGCTCTATCTGCGCTGCAACACATTGTAGTTCTAGTGTACGGTGGGTGGCGTGCCGCTCGCGTCCGGCAGCGGCATCTCGCCGTCGTCGCCGTTGCCCCCGTCGCCATTGCCGCCGACACCGCCCTCCCCATTGCCGGCCTCGACCTCGTCGTGCTCCTCGATGCGCTCGACGCCGGCGAGCCTCTCGCCCTCGCCCAGCGCGATCAGCGTCACGCCCTGCGTCGAGCGCCCCTGCTCGCGGATCTGCGCCACCTTGGTGCGGATCAGCACGCCGCCGGTGGAGATCAGCATCACTTCGTCCGAGTCCTCGACCAGCACTGCGCCGACCAGCGCGCCGTTGCGCTCGCTCGTCTGGATGGCGATGAGTCCCTGGCCGCCGCGGCCGTGCTTGGTGTACTCGGAGATGGGCGTGCGCTTGCCAAAGCCGTTCTCGGTGGCGGTGAGCACCGTGCGGCTCTCGTCCTTCGCCACCAGCATGGCCACCACGCGCTGGCTGCGATCCTCGGGCAGGCGCATGCCGCGCACGCCGGTCGCCTGCCGGCCCATCGGCCGCACCTCGTCTTCCGCGAAGCGCACCGCCTTGCCCTCGGAGGAGAACAGCATCACGTCGGTGCTGCCGTCGGTGAGCGCCACGCCCACCAGGTAGTCGCCCTCGTCGAGGTTCACCGCGATGATGCCGCTCGGGCGCGGGCGCGAGAACTCCGCGAGCGGCGTCTTCTTCACCGTGCCCTGCGCCGTGGCCATGAACACGTAATGCTGCTCGTCGAACTCCTTCACCGGCACCACGGCGGTCACCTTCTCGCCTTCCTCCAGCGGGAACATGTTGACCACCGGCTTGCCGCGGCTCGCGCGGCTGCCCTGCGGCACCTCGAACACCTTGAGCCAGTACAGCCGCCCGTGGCTGGAGAAGCACAGCAGGTAGTCGTGCGAGTGCGCGACGAACAGCCGCTCGATGAAATCGTCCTCCTTGGTGGCGGCGGCCTGCTTGCCGCGACCGCCGCGGCGCTGCGCGCGGTAGTCGGCGAGCGGCTGCGACTTGACGTAGCCGCCGTGCGAGAAGGTGACCACCATGTCCTGCGGCGCGATCAGATCCTCGATGGAGATGTCCTCGGCCACGGTGACGATCTCGGTGCGGCGCCGGTCGCCGAACTCCTCCTTCACGCTCCTCAGCTCCGCCGCGATGATGTCGGTGATGCGCGCGGGCTTGGCGAGGATGTCGAGCAGGTCGGCGATCAGCGTCACCACCTCGCGGTACTCGTCGCGGATCTTGTCCTGCTCCAGGCCCGTCAGGCGCTGCAGGCGCAGCTCGAGGATCGCCTGCGCCTGCTCGTCCGACAGGCGGTAGCCCTCCGCCTTCAGGCCGAACTCGGCGCCCAGCCCCTCGGGGCGGTACTGGTCGGCACTCGAGCGGGCCAGCATCTCGCGCACCAGGGGCGACGCCCAGGTGCGCGCCATCAGCTCGCGCTTGGCGTCGGCAGGCGCCGGCGCCGCCTTGATGAGCGCGATCACCTCGTCGACGTTGGACAGCGCCACGGCGAGGCCTTCGAGGATGTGGCCGCGCTCGCGCGCCTTGCGCAGGTCGTACACCGTGCGCCGCGTCACCACCTCGCGCCGGTGCGAGACGAAGGCCTCGATCATCTCGCGCAGGTTGAGCAGCCGCGGCTGGCCGTCGACCAGCGCCACCATGTTCATGCCGAAGGTGTCCTGCAGCTGCGTCTGCTTGTAGAGGTTGTTGAGCACCACCTCGGCGATCTCGCCGCGCTTCAACTCGATCACCACGCGGATGCCGTCCTTGTCGGACTCGTCGCGGATGTCGGAGATGCCCTCGAGCTTCTTCTCGGTGACCAGCTCGGCGATGCGCTCGAGCAGCGCCTTCTTGTTCACCTGGTAGGGCAGCTCGTCGACGATGATCGACTGGCGGTTGCCCTTTTCCATGTCCTCGAAGTGCGTGCGCGCGCGCATCACCACGCGCCCGCGCCCGGTGCGGTAGCCCTCGTGCACGCCGGCGAGGCCGTAGATGATCCCGGCGGTCGGAAAATCCGGCGCCGGCACCAGCTTCATCAGCTCCTCGATGGCGCAGCGCGGGTTCGCCAGCAGGTGCAGGCAGGCATCGACCACCTCGTTGAGGTTGTGCGGCGGCATGTTGGTCGCCATGCCCACGGCGATGCCGGAGGAGCCGTTGATCAGCAGGTTCGGGATGCGCGCGGGCAGCAGCAGCGGCTCGTGCTCCGAGCCGTCGTAGTTCGGCCCGAAATCCACCGTCTCCTTGTCGATGTCGGCGAGCAGCTCGTGGCCGATGCGCGCCATGCGGATCTCGGTGTAGCGCATGGCCGCCGCGTTGTCGCCGTCCACCGAGCCGAAGTTGCCCTGGCCGTCGATCAGCATGTAGCGCAGCGAGAAGTCCTGCGCCATGCGCACGATGGTGTCGTACACCGCGGTGTCGCCGTGCGGGTGGTACTTGCCGATCACGTCGCCGACCACGCGCGCCGACTTCTTGTAGGGCCGGTTCCAGTGGTTGGCGAGCTCGTGCATCGCGTAGAGCACGCGCCGGTGCACGGGCTTTAGGCCGTCGCGTACGTCGGGCAGCGCGCGCCCGACGATCACGCTCATGGCGTAGTCGAGGTACGACCGGCGCATCTCCTCTTCGAGGCTGACCGGGAGCGTTTCCTTGGCGAACTGTTCCATTTCGGCTCTTATTCTGGGGGGTGAAAAGCGGGCCGTTGCAGGCGCGATTTCGAGCGTGAAATTTTACCATGCGACTCCCTCTCGACCCGGGCGCGGCGCTGTGCTTAAATGCGCCGGTCCCAAGGGAGGAAACCAATGAGAATCCAGAACAACGCGCGCTCGTTCCTGAGCGCAGCCGCGCTTGCCGTCTTGGTAGGCTGCGCCACCACGGAAGAGCCCAAGCCGGCACCGGCGCCTGCACCCGCACCGGCGCCCGCGACGCCGGCTCCCGCACCCGCCGCCGCGCCGGCGCCTGTCGCCAAGCCCGCGCCGGTGCCGCCCAAGCCGATGGCCCTGCGCGTCACCTCGGTGGAGCTCTTCGAGTTCGACAAGTCGCGGCTCACGGTGGAAGCCACCGACAAGCTCGACCGCGAGATCGTGGTGCGCTTCGGCGAGTTCCAGGCGATCCGCCAGATCAACGTCAACGGCCACGCCGACCGCCTGGGTTCGGCGCAGTACAACCAGAAGCTCTCGGAGCGCCGCGCGGAGGCGGTGAAGGCCTACCTGGCGAAGCAGGGCGCGCCCGCGGACAGGATCGAGACCTATGGCTTCGGCAAGACGCTGCAGGTGAAGAGCTGCCCCGACCAGAAGAACCGCAAGGCGCTGATCGAGTGCCTGCAGCCGAACCGCCGCGTGGAAGTCGAGGTGCTCGGCACGGCGCGCCCGTAAGCGCCGCGCCCCGTGCCTGAGGAGCCCCGCTGCGGCGGGGCTTTTTGTTTGCATGAACGACGCCTTCCTCATCAACGCGCGCTGGGTCGTGCCGGTGGAGCCGGCTGGCGTGGCGCTCGAGCGCCACTCGGTGGCAGTGCGCGGCGGGCTCATCGAGGCCGTGCTGCCGACGGCCGAGGCAGCGCAGCGCTACGCCGACTACGCGCGCGTCGATCTTCCCGGCCACGCGCTGATTCCCGGGCTGGTCAACGCGCACACGCACGCGGCGATGGCGCTGCTGCGCGGCATCGCCGACGATCTGCCGCTGATGCGCTGGCTGCAGGAGCACGTCTGGCCCGCGGAGACGAAGCACGTCTCGCCGCGGTTCGTGAAGGACGGCACGCTGCTCGCCTGCGCCGAGATGCTGCGCGGCGGCGTCACCTGCATGAACGACATGTATTTCTTCCCCGAGGCGGCGCTCGAGGCGGTGCTCGAAGCCGGCATGCGCGCTGCGCTCGGCCTCATCGTGGTCGAGTTCCCGTCGGCCTACGCCGCCGATCCCGACCAGTACCTCGCCAAGGGCCTCGCGCTGCGCGATGCGTGGCGCGAGCACCCGCGCCTTTCGTTCTGCCTCGCGCCGCACGCGCCCTACACAGTCTCGGACGCCACGTTCCGCAAGGTGGCGCAGCTTGCCGCCGAGCTCGACCTGCCGGTGCACATGCACGTGCACGAGACGCTGGACGAGATCGAGCGCTCGGTGGCCGAGCACGGCGAGCGCCCGCTCGCGCGCCTGGCGCGCCTGGGGCTGCTCGGGCCCAACCTGATCTCGGTGCACTCGGTGCACCTGGAGCCGGCCGAGATCGCGCTGCTTGCGCGTCACGGCTGCTCGGTCGCGCACTGCCCGTCGTCCAATCTCAAGCTCGCGAGCGGGCTCGCGCCGGTGGCGGCGCTCGCCAGGGCGGGGGTCAACATCGCGCTCGGCACCGACGGCGCGGCGAGCAACAACCGGCTCGACCTGTTCCAGGAGATGCGCAGCGCGGCGCTCCTCGCCAAGGCGGTGGCGCACGACGCGGCCGTGATGCCCGCGCACGCCGCATTGAGGGCGGCGACGCTCGGTGGCGCGGCCGCACTCGGGCTCGAGGCGCGCATCGGCTCGATCGTTCCCGGCAAGGCCGCGGATCTTGCCGCGGTGGACTTCGACAGGCTCGAGCTGCAACCCGCCTTCGATATCGTTTCGCATCTTGTCTATGCGTGCGGGCGCGAGCACGTCACCGACGTGTGGGTCGGCGGCGAGCGCGTCGTACAGGATCGATTGCTCACCCGGCTCGAGCTTGCAGACTTGCAAGGGCGCGCGCTCTTGTGGCAGACTAAAATCTTGAATTGACTGGCAATCCAATCCAAGCCCATCCAGGCAACAAAGGGGAGAACAAGCATGATTAACAAGACTTTGCGTACTTTGGGTCTGAGCGGCGCCGCGTTTGCGCTCGCCGTGCTGGTGGGCTGTGCGACCACCGAGGAGCCCAAGCCCGCTCCCGCGCCGGCGCCTGCGCCCGCGCCGGCAACGCCTGCTCCCACGCCGCCGCCGCCACCGCCAGTGGCCGCGCCCAAGCCCGCGCCTGCGCCGGTCGCGCAGAAGGTGACGCTCGCCGCGGACGTGCTGTTCGACTTCGACAAGGCGACGATCCGTCCGGATGGCAAGAATAAGCTCGACGACCTGACACAGAAGATCCGTTCGGTCAGCCTCGAGGTCGTGATCGCCATTGGCCATACCTGCTCGATCGGCACCGACGCTTATAACCAGAAGCTGTCGGTACGGCGCGCCGAGTCCGTGAAGGCCTACCTGGTGTCCAAGGGCGTCGAGCCCAACCGCATCTACACCGAGGGCAAGGGCGAGAAGCAGCCCGTGGCCAGCAACACCACGAAGGACGGCCGCTCGAAGAACCGCCGCGTCGAGATCGAAGTCATCGGCACGCGCCGGCCGTAGTTTCACTCGCTCGAATAGAAGCCCTGCCCCGGCAGGGCTTTTTTTTTGGGACAATGGGGTCAGAGCCAGGAAAATTGGGGTCAGGGCCGCATTTTCACTCGCAACGAAAATGCGGCCCTGACCCCAATTTTCCTGACCCCGGTTTTCATGAGCACCTCCAATAACCCCGCCAACGCCGATCCCGCCGAGCTCGCGAAGTTCGGCGAGCTCGCGCACCGCTGGTGGGATCCGCAGAGCGAGTTCCGGCCGCTGCACGAGATCAACCCGCTGCGCCTTGACTGGATCGAGTCGCTCGCGCCGCTCGCCGGGCGCGACGTGCTCGATGTCGGCTGCGGCGGCGGCATCCTCGCCGAGGCGATGGCGCGGCGCGGCGCGCGCGTGACCGGCATCGATCTGCGCGAGAAGGCGCTGAAGGTGGCGCAGCTGCACCTGCTGGAGAGCGGGCAGCCGGTGCACTACGAGCTCGCCTCAGCGGAGGACTTACGCCGCGCAGCACGCCGGCGACCTTCGACGTCGTCACCTGCATGGAGCTGCTCGAGCACGTGCCCGAGCCCGCGAGCACGGTCGCCGCTTGCGCGCGCCTGCTGCGGCCCGGGCGGGCGCGTGTTCTTCTCCACGATCAATCGCAACCCCAAGTCCTACCTCTTCGCCGTGATCGGCGCGGAGTACGTGCTGAAGCTCCTGCCGCGCGGCACGCACGACTACGCGCGCTTCGTGCGCCGTCGGAGCTGGCGCGCTGGTGCCGCGCTGCCGCGCTGCGCGCAGCGGAGATGATCGGCATGACGTACAACCCGTTCACGCGGCGCTATCGCCTCGAGGCGGACTGCAGCGTCAACTACATCCTCGCGTGCGTGAAAGATGGCTGAGCGCCCGGTACAGGCCGTCCTGTTCGATCTCGACGGAACGCTCGCGGATACCGCGCCGGACCTCGCCGCGGCGCTGAATCGCCTGCGCGCGGAACAGGGCCTCGAGCCGCTGCCGCTCGAGCAGGTGCGGCCCTTCGCCTCGGCCGGCGCGCGCGGGCTGGTCCACGTGGGCTTCGACGCGAAGCCGGGCGACAGCGAGTACGACGCGCTGCGCGAGGCGTTCCTCGAGTTCTACCGAGAGCACACTTGCGTCGACACGCAGCTGTTCCCGGGCATCCCGGAGCTGCTGCAGGAGCTCGCACGGCGCGCCATCCCCTGGGGCGTGGTGACCAACAAGGCGACGCGCTTCACGGACCGTGTCATCGAGGCGCTAAAACTCGCGCCCGCCTGCGTGGTCAGCGGCGACACCACCCCGCACCTGAAGCCGCACCCGGCACCACTGCTGCACGCTGCGGGCCTGCTGGCGCTGCCGCCGGCGCAATGCCTGTACCTCGGCGACGACCTGCGCGACATCCAGGGCGCGCGCGCCGCCGGCATGCGCACGGTTGCGGTGGACTGGGGCTACCACCATCCGGCCAGCGGCGGGCCCGGCACCTGGCAGGCCGACGCGGTGATCTCGCAGCCGCTGGACTTGATCCGTTTGCTCTAGACGCCGCACTTGATCGGGGCGCTGCGAGCCCCATATGAGACAATGCGTCACGCACGAAATGGGGGCGACCTGGTTTCGACGCGGGTTTCGACGCAGCGCAGGGCATGCCGAGGACCAGTGACCTCGTAAATCCATCTGGAAACACTACAAACGCCAACGACGAGCGTTTCGCTCTCGCGGCCTAATACCCGCGAGACGCTGCACTAGCCTGCTGGTGGGCTAGGCTCCCTAAAAGGAGTGCAGCGTCATTCACACCAGCCTCTCCTCCGGGTTTGGCCGCTTGGCCCGGGGGATCCGTCGAAGCGGCTAGCCGAGCGCCAGCCTGCCGGTTGGCGGGTGCGAGGCGAAGCTCAAATAACCAGGCTAAGCATGTAGTCCTGACTGCCTAGGGCTTGCGGACGCGGGTTCGATCAACAATGGTCGCCTCTGCCCGTGAGGGCAGAGTGACAACGGGGCTCACATCGGCGAACCCTGCAGCCGCCACAAGAGCGGCATGGCAACGCCGAGGGGTAGGAAGAGGGCCAACCTCAGGCCTGCCCTGTAGAGACTCATAGACCGGCCGATCCGGGCAATCGGAGGGGCCGGCACTAGGATCCGGAAACGGATAACACGCTCCGCATCCCGGCAACGGGATGAAGGCATAGTCCGGCCCGCCCCGAAAGGGGTGGAACAGCCGTCCCGCCGCCTCCACCAATCCAACGGCCACCGCAAGGTGGCCGTCTTCTTTTCAGCATCCAGATGCGTTACTGTACATATGCACAGTATGCGCTCCAAGAGACTCTCTACCCTCGACCAGATGATTGCCGGCTACATCGCAGGCCTCATTGACGGTGAGGGCACGATCACCCTCACCCGCGTACATCGCAACGAGAATCGGCGCCTCGTGGTTTCCATCAGCAATAACGAGCTGGCATTGCTGCAATTCGTGAGGGAGGTCGTCGGGGGAGGACGCATCACGAGGAAGCGCACCTACAATCCACGTCACGCGCCGAGCTTCACGTACCAGATTTCCAGCCGCCAGGCTCTGGAACTCCTCCGGCAGACGGCGCCGCTCCTGAAGTCTTACAAGGCCGCTCGCGCGCACCTCGCGGTGGCTGATTACGTTCGCCTCACGCCGCGAAACGGCAAGTACGGTCCCGAACTGCGGACCAGGCGATCCGAGTTCGAGGCCAGGTTCCTGGCAATCCGGCCATAGTCGCGCGGGTTCGATTCCCGCCGCCTCCACCAGATTCCTGCTCAATCCTGCGGTTCGCCCGTGATGGACGCCGCAGGCTTGTACGCTTCGGGCTCCTTGGCGGCACCCGCGTAGTCCTGAGCCACGCCCAGCCTCCCGGAGTACAGCAAGCCAAGTCCGTACTGCGCGTCGGGATGACCGGCGCTGGCCGCCTGGAGGAACTCGCGGTGCGCCGTCTCATAGTCATACATCCCATATGCGGCCATGCCTCGGGCAAACGCCTCCCTGCCCCCGGGGTCCAATTCAGCGGCAGGGGGCTTGTCTCGCACCTGCACCGCCAAGCCGCGAATCTCATTCGCCGCGGTCATGCTTGACGGTGCAAGTTGCGCGATGTGTTGGCGGATGCTTTCCAATCTTTCTACGCCCGCGGGATGCGACTGGAGAAAGGGAAGCGAGCCTCCATGGCCGAGCTGGAGCAAGCGCTCGTGCAGCCGCAGCGCGCCCTCCGGATCGAAGCCCGCCGCGATCATCCACTCCACACCGAGCCGGTCGGCTTCGCGCTCGTCGTCGCGGGAGTAGGAGCGGCTGACCACCGCCCTGCCCAGATCGGCGATCGCGCCTCCGCCCCGGACACCCGCAGCCCCGAGGATCAGCGCGGCGATCGCCCCGGCGCCGGCCAACGACTGCTCCCGGCTGCGTCGCTCCACCGCGTGCTGCCTCACGTGGTGCGCGATCTCGTGGCCAAGCAGCGCGGCGTAGGCGTCCAGGTCGTCTGCCAGCAGGTCGAGCATCGGTGTGGTGATCGCAATGATGCTGCGCCCGCGCGCGCTGACCGCGAAGGCGTTCGGGGCCTTGGCGTTGACAATGAACAGTTCGCCCGCGAACCCGCTGGGCTGCTGCACCCTCTCCTGCACCTGGAGAACCTGTCGCATCCGGTCACGCGGCACGGTCGCGACGGCGTTGCCGCGCGCGTCGAGAAGTTCCACGTACTCCGCAGGATCGTTCGCAATGCTTGCGGCCGGCCACGATCGCATTTGCCCGGGCGCCGCGCACGAGAAGCCGGCGAGCAGCAGGAACGCAAGCCCGCCCCACGAAGAACGCGCCGCAGCATTGCCTGTCACGCCAGTGCCTCCGCACAACCCCTTTGAAGCTATGCGGAGAAGTTAGCGGTCGCGCGGGGTGGGCGCCATCCCATGGTCAGGCGGGCGGGTCAGGCGACGCTGCACCGGGAACAGGTGCAGGTCGAACCTTGCGCTCACGATTCCCCAGATTCCCTGCGGAAAGCGGGTCGTTACCAGGATCGCGAGCAGGCCGAGGCCGACCAGGTACCAGGTGCCGTAGTCCGAGAACAGGCGGTTCAGCAGGTAGAACACGATCACGCCGATGATCGGTCCCTCGACAGTGGCGATGCCGCCGACCATCACGATGAAGATCGAGAACGCGGTCCAGTTCACCGAGAACGCGCTATCGGGCGAGATCCGCAGGTTGCCCAGGTAGTAGAGCGCGCCCGCGAGCCCGCAGCCGAAGGCCGCGACCAGGTACACCCAGAGCTTGGTCTGGGCGACATCGACGCCCTGCGACTCGCTGGCGACCTCGCTGTCGCGGATCGCCAGCAGCGCGAGCCCCTGGCGCGAGCGCAGGAACCCGTGCACCAGCGCCACCGAGGCCACCACCGCAGCGAGGCACATCCAGAAGGTGATGGACTCGCGCGTCGCCTTTTCGATCCCCCGCAGCGCGATCAGGCTGGTGCCCGAGCCGCCGCCGATGGCGGAGATGTTCGCCACGGTGAGGCGCAGCACTTCCGCGATCACCCAGGTACCGATCGCGAAATGGCCGCCCTGCAACCGGAAAGCGATGCGTGAAATCGGGTAGGCCGCTGCCATCGCGCCGATGGCGCCCAGCGGCACCGCAAGGAAGGGATTCATGCCGGTGAAATTGCCGAGCGCCACCAGCGTGTAGCCGCCCAGGCCCAGATAGGCCTGCTGGCCGATCGACACCATGCCGCCGTAGCCCGCGAGCAGGTTCCACATCATGGCGAAGATCAGGTAGCAGGCCATTTCGTTGAATTCGCGCATCCAGCCGGACTCCGCCCACCACGGCGCGGTGCACAGGAACGCGATCGCAATCAGCGCGACGATGCCGGCGACCCGGCTGGCTGCGCCGCCGCGCTCTACGGTGAAGGATGGGGCGCTCATCGCGTCCTCGGGAACAGCCCCTGGGGCCGGATGAGCAGCACCGCAAGAAACACCACGTGCCCGAGCCAGATCCCCCAGCCGGGGTCCAGCCGGAATCCGATCGCCTGCGTCACGCCGAGGAGGATGCCTCCGGCGAAGGTGCCCCAGAACGAGCCGAGCCCGCCAATCACCACCGCCTCGAACGCGTAGAGCAGCAGGCCCGGCCCGTCGGCAGGGGCGACCGTGGTGCGCATCGCCTGCAGCACGCCGGCGACCGCGATCAGCACGAAGGCGATGGCGGTGGCGGAGGCGTAGACGACGCGCGCATCCAGGCCCATCAGCTCCGCGGTCTCGCGGTCGTCGCTGGTGGCACGGAACGCGCATCCGGCCGCAGTGCGGGCGAACAACCACTGCAGCGCCACCGCCACCAGCAGCGCGGCGATGAAGGTCGCGAGCGGCAGCACGCCCACCGTCACGCCTTCGACCAGCCGCACGCTGGCGGTGGCGATTTCTCCCGCGGACAGTGAACGCGGATCGGCGGAGAAGATCTCCTGCAGCACGTTCTGGATCACGATCGACAGACCGAACGTCACCACCAGCGACGGCAGCGGGTCCCTGCCCAGCGTGTCGTTCAGGACGTAGCGCTGCAACGCGTAACCGGACGCGGCCGCGAGCGGCAGCAGGCAGGCGAACGCGGCCAGCGGCCCCAGGCCCAATTGCCCCGCGAGCGCGATCGCGGCGAACCCGGCCAGCACGACGAGGTCGCCGTGCGCGACGTTGGTCAGCCGCATCACGCCGAACACCAGTGCCAGGCCCATCGCGAACAGCGCGTACAGGCTGCCGAGCAGAATGCCCTGCGCCACGGTGTCCACCCAGCCGATCATGGGCCCGCCTGCGCAGCGAGGCCGAAATAGGCCCGCGAGATGTCCTCGCGGGAGAATCCGTCCGAGGGACCGCTCAGCACCACGCGCCCTTCCTGCAGGCAAAGAAGGCGGTGGGAAACGAGGCGCGCCAGGCCGACGTCCTGCTCGACGATGATCGCGGTCAGTCCTCCGGCCGCGATCGCCGACAAGGCATCGTAGATGCCCTTCACCACGATGGGTGCCAGGCCAAGCGAGATCTCGTCGCACATCAGCAGGCGCGGATTCGCCATCAGGGCGCGGCCGATGGCGACCATCTGCTGCTGCCCGCCGGAGAGCGAAGTCGCGGCTGCTCCGGACTTGTCGCGCAGCGCCGGAAAGAGCTCGTAGACGGCCTTCAGGTCCCAGCGCCCCCGCCGGCCGCATTGCGCGCCCATGCGCAGGTTCTCCTCCACCGAGAGGCTCGCGAACAGCCGCCTGCCTTCAGGGACCAGCGCGATGCCGCGGCGCGCGATCTCGCCCGCGCGCAGGCCGCCGATCGGCACGCCCGCAAAGTGCACCGCCTCGCGCGGCGCGCGCAGCAGGCCCGCGATCGTCTTGAGCAGCGTGGACTTGCCCGCGCCGTTGGCGCCGATGATGGCGACGACTTCGCCCTCGCGGGCCTCCAGGTCGACGCCGAAGAGCGCCTGGAAATCGCCGTAGCGCGCCTGCAGCGCGCGCGTGGCGAGCAGCGTCGCGCTCAAACCTCGATCCCCATGTAGACGCGCTGCACCTCCGTATCGTTCATCACGTCCTGCGGCGAGCCCTCGGCGAGCTTCTGGCCGTAGTTCATGACGAACAGGCGATCCGCGACCGCGAGCAGCGCGTGCATCACGTGCTCGATCCAGATCATGGTGATGCCACGCGCGCGGATCGCTTTCAGTTCCTCGACCAGCTCGTGCGCTTCGGGCTCGGTAAGCCCGGCCGCGATTTCATCGAGCAGCAGCAGCTTCGGCCGCGTCGCCAGCGCGCGCGCGAGCTCCAGCCGCTTGCGGTCGAGCAGCGTCAGCGCGCCGGCGAGCGTGTTGGCGCGCCCCTGCAGCCCCGCCGTGGCGAGCACTTCCACGCATACCGGATAGGCTTCGCGCTCGCGCAGCCCGCCGCCGAAGGTGGCCGCGACCAGCAGGTTCTCGAACACGGTCATCGCGCCGAAGGGTTGCGGGATCTGGTAGGTGCGGCCCAGCCCCGCACGGCAGCGCCGATGCGGCGCGAGCGCCGTGATTTCGCGGCCGTCGAACTGCACCGTGCCCGCGTCCATGCGCAGGTCGCCGCTGATCAGGTTGAACAGCGTCGTCTTGCCGGCCCCGTTGGGACCGACGATGCCGAGCGTCTCGCCCTCGGCGACCGAGAGCGAGATCGCGTCGACGACCTTCAGCGCGCCAAAGCTCTTGCTGACGGAGTCGAGTCTGAGCAGCAGGAAGACCCGGGCGGCGCCTTAGATCAGCTTCATCTTGCCGCCCGAGGGTATCGCGGGGGCGGCCTGGTTGTTGACGATGACCAGCTCGTACTTGCGCTTCTTGCCCTTCACCCACTGGCCGAGCACCAGCGGCGTCCTGGAGACGTTCTTGAACGGGCCCTGCCCGCCCCACTTCACGCCACCGACCACGGTGGCGAGATTGGTCGCCGCGAGCGCGTCGCGCACGGCCTTGTTGGACGAATCCTTTGCACGCTTGAGCACGTCGGCCGCGACCTCGAACAGCGCATGCGCGAAGCCGATCGGCTGCGTCCACTGCTTCTTGGTCGCCGCCTCGTAGGAATCCGCCAGCGCCTTCGCTGTCTGGCCGCTGAGCGAGGACTTGTACGGATGCGACGGGCTCCACCACACTTCGGTGGTCAGTCCGTCGCCCAGGTCGCCCAGCGCCTCGATCGCGCCGGGGAACAGCAGCGCCTTGCCGAGCGTCACCACCTTCGGCTTGAAGCCCTGCTGCTTCGCCTGCGTGAGGAAGGTCTTCGCGTCTGGCGGAATCATCACGCCGGTCACGATCTCGATGCCGTCCTTCTTGAAGGCGGCGATCTGCGCCGAGAAGTCCTGCGTCAGGTTCTGGTAGCGGCCCGGATCGAGCAGGCTGAAGCCGTCCGCGGCGAGCGGCTTCGGAAAGCCGCGCTCCT
This sequence comes from uncultured beta proteobacterium, assembly GCA_963719995.1. Classification (GTDB taxonomy): domain Bacteria; phylum Pseudomonadota; class Gammaproteobacteria; order Burkholderiales; family SG8-39; genus JAABQT01. Next base: position 759,250 of record CAVRDW010000001.1, read on the forward strand.
TGTCGCCCCAGGCGTTGCCGTCGCCGTCGTTGGGGAACAGGCCGCCGACCTTCTTGTTGGTCTGGACCGATTTCCAGCCGTTGGTGAAATTGGCGATGACGTCTTCCAGGCCCCAGAAGAAATGGTAGGTCCAGTTGAAGCCCTTGGCCGGGTCGCCCTTGCGGCCGAAGAACCACGGCTGCCACGGCACCACACTGGAGATGCACGGCACTTCGTTCAGCTCGCAGGCGTCCGACACCGGGTTCGCCGTTTCCGGCGTGCCCGCCGTCAGCACGATCTGCACCTTGTCCTTGAGGATCAGGTCGTTCGCGACCTCGCCGGCGCGGTTCGGGTTCGACTGGCTGTCCTTGAGCAGGATCTGGATCGCGGACTTCTTGCCGCCGACGGAGATCCCGGCCTTGAACACGGCCTGCATACGGTCGATGACCCACTTGTCCGCTTCGCCGAAGGGAGCGAGCGGCCCGGTCTGAGGCGAGACGTAGCCGATCTTCACGGTCGCGCCCTGCGCCTGCGCGAAATTCGGCAGCGCAGCAAGGATCGCGGCAGCGCCTCCCGCCTTGATGACGCCGCGACGGCCTCCGTCAAATGAAGGTTTTCTCATGTCGGCTCTTCCCCTGTTTGAATAGTCGGTCGGGTATTGCTTGCCATCCAGCCTCGTTGTTTTTAGTGTAGCAGCGCCACCTCGACTTTTGGGAGCCCGAGAAGATGACCACAAGCGATCCCCGCGGCAGCCGCGAGGCCTTTGCTGCAAAGCCGGAATCCATCGGCAAGGTGAAGGTCTCGAAGCCCCAGACCGGGGACGAGTACCTCGCGTCGCTGCGCGACGGCCGCGAGGTCTTCATCTACGGCGAACGCGTAAAGGACGTGACTACGCACCCCGCCTTCCGCAATACGGCGCGCATGACGGCGAGGCTTTTTGATGCGCTGCACGATCCGAAGAGCAGATCGAAGCTGACGGTGCCCACCGACACCGGCAACGGTGGCGTCACGCAGGCGTTCTTCAAGGCGCCGAAATCAGGCGCGGATCTGCTCGCCGGGCGCGATGCCATCGCCGAATGGGCGAAGCTCACTTACGGGTGGATGGGACGGGCGCCCGATTACAAGGCGGCGTTCCTCGCCACGCTCGGCGCCAACGCGGATTTCTACGACCCTTACCAGGACAACGCCAAGCGCTGGTACCAGTACAGCCAGGAGCGGGTGCCGTTCATCAACCACGCCATCATCCACCCGCCGGTGGACCGCGATCGCGGGCCGGATGAAGCGTCCGACGTCTGCTGCCACGTCGAGAAGGAAACCGACCAGGGTCTCATCGTCTCCGGCGCCAAGGTGGTGGCGACCGGCTCGGTGCTCACCAACTACACCTTCGTCGCGCACCACGGCCTGATTCCGCTGCAGAAGAAGGACTTCGCGGTGGTGTTCATGATCCCGACCAACGCGCCGGGCGTGAAGTTCATCTGCCGCACCTCGTACGAGATGTCCTCGACGGTCATGGGCAGCCCCTTCGACTATCCGCTGTCCAGCCGCCTCGACGAAAACGACGCCGTGTTCATCATGGACAAGGTGCTGGTCCCGTGGGAGAACGTCTTCGTCTACGGCGACATCGAGAAGGCGAACAATTTCTTTCCGCGCACCGGTTTCCTGCCGCGCTTCGTGGTGCACGGCTGCACGCGCCTCGCCGTGAAGCTCGACTTCATCGCCGGGCTGCTGCTCAAGGCGGTCGAGGCGGCCGGCACCAAGGACTACCGCGGCGTGCAGGCCAACGTCGGCGAGGTGATCGCCTGGCGCAACCTGTTCTGGGCGCTCTCGGATGCGATGGTGCGCGATCCCAAGCCGTGGATCGCCGGCTACGTGCTGCCCAACATGGATCCGGGCAACGCCTACCAGATCATCGCCACCATGGCCTACACCAAGGTGAAGTACCTGATCGAGCAGACCGTCGCCTCGGGCCTGATCTACCTGAACTCGCACGCGAGGGATTTCAAGAGCGCCGAGATCCGGCCCTATCTCGACAAGTACCTGCGTGGCTCAAGCGGGATCGCCGCGGTGGACCGGGTCAAGCTCATGAAGCTGCTGTGGGACTGCCTCGCCACCGAATTCGGCGGCCGGCACGAGCTCTACGAAATCAACTACGGCGGCTCGACCGAGGAAATCCGGCGCTACTGCCTGTTCGGTGCGCAGGCCTCGGGCAACGCGGAGCGCTTCAAGGGCTTCGCCGAGCAGTGCATGGCGGAGTACGACCTGGACGGCTGGACCGTGCCCGACCTCGCCAATCCCGGGGAACTCAGCTACCACACGATGCGCGGGCGCTGAGGCAGGGTGCGGGCAGCTCGCCCATTACTGCATGAACCATCCGTGGCTGACGACCAAGGACTGGCCGGTCATCGCGTTGGACGGGAATGCGGCGCAGAACAGCGTCGCCTCGGCCACGTCCTCGACCGTGGTGAATTTGCCGTCCACCGTCGCCTTGAGCATGACGTTCTTGATGACTTGCTCCTCGGAGATGCCCAGTGCCTTTGCCTGCTCGGGAATCTGCTGGTCGACGAGCGGCGTGCGCACGAAGCCGGGGCAGATGACGTTGGCGCGCACGCCGTGCGCCGCACCCTCCTTGGCCACGACCTTGCACAACCCGATCAGCCCATGCTTGGCCGTGACGTAGGCGGACTTCAGCAGCGAGGCTTCCTTCGAGTGGACTGAACCCATGTAGATGATGCTGCCGCCCCGATCCGCCCGGTACATGTGCGGGAGGCAGGCCTTGGTCGTGAGGAAGGCGCCGTCGAGGTGGATGGCCAGCATCTTCTTCCAGTCGGCGAAGGGGAACGCCTCGATCGGATGCACGATCTGGATGCCCGCGTTGCTGACCAGGATGTCGACGCCGCCGAATTCCTTGACCACCGCCGCGACGCCGTCGTTGACCGCTTTCTCGTCACTCACGTCCATCGCCACACCCACGGCGACGCCCTTGGCGGCGCGGATTTCCCTGGCGGCCGCGTCCGCCGCCGGCTTGTTCAGATCGGCGATGGCAACCTTGGCGCCTTCCCGCGCGAAGACCGATGCGATCTCCTTGCCGATGCCGCTTGCGGCGCCGGTGATGATGGCGCATTTGTTCTTGAGTTTCATGGCTGTCCTTTCAATTGGCGAGATCGTCGTGGACGACGGTGCCCAGGTTCAGGGCGAGGTCGCACTTTGAGGGTGATCTCAAGAAAAATGCGTCGTGACACACATCAAAGTGAGTCTCCGCCCTCGCGATCGACGCATCTTGATCCACGTCAAGACGTGGTCCCGCCTGTGTAATCTCTGCGCAGCGCCTGTATGATCCCGCCATGGCGCGAACCGAAGCTTCGGTGTGCGATTTCGGCTGGAAGGCGGTCGATTTCGATCTCGCGGGCGTGGACGGCAAGCGCCACGCGCTCGCCTCGGCGCGCGGGCCGAACGGGCTGCTGGTGATGTTCATCTGCAACCACTGCCCCTACGTCAAGGCGGCGATCGACCGGATCGTGCGCGACTGCACCGAGCTCACAGCGCACGGCATCGGCTCGATCGCGATCATGTCGAACGATCCCACCGACTATCCGGAGGATTCCTTCGACAACATGGTGCGCGTCGCGCGCGAGAAGCGCTTCCCCTTCCCCTACGTCCTCGACGAGACGCAGCAGGTGGCGAAGGTCTACCGCGCGCAGTGCACGCCGGATTTCTTCGGCTTCAACGCCAAGCTCGAGCTTCAATACCGCGGGCGGCTCGATGCCTCCGGCCGCCAGGCGGTGCCCAACGCGCGCCGCGAATTGTTCGAGGCCATGGTCGGCGTCGCGAAGACCGGCCGCGGCCCTGCAGAGCAGACGCCGTCCATCGGCTGCTCCATCAAGTGGAGATCCTAGCGAGGGACGAGGCAACCCGGCCTTTCGGCTCAGTATCGGGCGGCGATTCGAGCGTTTCCGCAGCGCGGCATCGACGCGCCACCGCTCGTCTCTCGACCGCTCTGCCTTTGTCAGCTTGCTGAATGGTCCGCGGCTCGCGTCGGGGGTTGCGGCCAACGGCCGTTGAACGCGTCGGCCCGACGCTACCCGCGTAAGCGGGCCAGGAGTAGACTTGCTCCGGTTTCTCTGCGGCATCCAAAAGGGGAGGTTTGCATGCTCAACAGAATCCTTGCTGCTGTTCTCGCCATTGCGCCGCTCGCGGCGTCCGGCCCGGCGCTCGCGCAGAGCGCCACCGACCTGCTGAACGATCATCGCACCGCGGGCGACGTGCTCACCTACGGCATGGGCTACAACAACCAGCGCTATAGCGCGCTCAAGTCCATCAGCAAGAGCAACGTGAGCAAGCTGGTGCCGGTCTGGAACTACAGCCTGAACAATTCGCAGGGCCAGGAATCGCAGCCGGTGATCTACCAAGGCGTCATGTACGTCACGTCGCACACCTCGACCGTCGCCATCGACGCGCTCACCGGCAAGCAGATCTGGAAGCAGGAGCTCGAGTTCGCCTCCGACGTGTTCAAGATGGCCTGCTGCGGCCTGCTGAACCGCGGCGTCGCCATCTACCAGGGCAAGGTCTACCGCACGACGCTCGATTCCCACGTCATCGCTTACGACGCGAAGACCGGAAAGCAGATCTGGAAAACGCAGGTCATCGACTACAAGCTCGGCCACGCGATGACCGGCGCGCCCCTGGTCGCCAACGGCGTCCTGATGACGGGTATCGCCGGCGGCGAGTACGGCACGCGCGGCTTCATCGACGGGTGGGACCTGGAGACCGGCAAGCAGCTCTGGCGCACCTACACGACGGCGTCCGGCAACGAGAAGGGCGCGGACACCTGGCCCGGCGACACCGCGATGAAGGGCGGCGCGCCCACCTGGCTCACTGGCGCCTACGACCCCGACCTCGACCTCGTGTATTGGGGGACCGGCAACGGCGGTCCCTGGAACGCCGAGGCGCGCAAGGGCGACAACCTGTACATCTGCTCGGTGCTCGCGTTCCGTCCCAAGACCGGCGAGATCGTCTGGCACTACCAGTTCTCGCCGAACGACCCGTACGACTACGACTCGACGGATCCGGGCATGCTGGTCGACATGAAGGTCGGCGGCGCGATGAGGAAGCTCCTGATCCAGGCCAACCGCAACGGCTTCTTCTACGTCCTCGACCGGACCAACGGCAAGCTGCTCGCGGCGAATGCGTACATCAAAGTCAACTGGGCCGACCGCATCGACATGGCGACCGGCAAGCCGGTCGAGTCGGCGAAGACGGCGAGCGTGCGCAAGGGCGCCGACGAAGAGATCTTCCCGTCGGTGCTGGGCGGCAAGAACTGGAACCCGATGTCCTGGAACCCCGCGACCGGCCTCGCCTACGGCAACACCTTCAACCTGAGCTGGCCGTACCAGCTCGCGAAGCCGGAGTACAAGCAGGGCGAGTGGTACCTGGGGATCAATTTCCGCGGCGTCAACATGCCCAAGGACGAGCCCCACGGCTACCTGTCGGCGATCGACCCGATGACCGGCAAGTCGAAGTGGCAGGCGGCGTGGCCCTCGGTGCCGAGCATGGCGGGCACGCTGTCCACCGCAGGCGGGCTGGTGTTCACCGGCGCGGCGACCGGCGAATTCCTCGCCTTCGACGCCAGCACCGGCAAGAAGCTGTGGCAGTTCCAGACGGGCTCCGGGATCATCGGCCTGCCGGTGACTTGGGAGCACAAGGGCAAGCAGTACGTGTCGGTCGTGTCCGGCGCCGGCGGCGTCTGGGCGCTGCTCGGCGACGCGCGCTTCGCGGCGGTACCGGCCGGCGGGTCCGTCTGGACGTTCGCCCTGCACAAGTGAGATGAAGGCAGGACCGGCCCGACGCCGATCCTGGAAATCCCTGGGGACCGCGGGCATTTTCGCCGCGGTCCTTTCCGCGTGCTCACCTGCGCTCGCGCAGAATTGCTGCTCTGGCGCAACGGCCGAACGCCAGTTGGCCGACCGCGGCCGGCAGCTGTACCACCGCACTTGCGCGCGCTGCCACGGTTTCAACATGGTGAATTCCGGCAACACCATCTACGACCTGCGCCGTTTCCCGCAGGACCAGCCGGAGCGCTTCCACCAGTCCGTCGCCAAGGGAAAGGGCAACATGCCTTCATTCGGCGACGCGCTCACGCAAGAGCAGATCGACCTGCTGTGGGTCTATGTGCGCAACCGCGGCGAGACGCCGAAATGATGCGCGCGTGCGCGCTGGCCGTGGCGACGCTGCTGGCCTGCGGCCAGGGCCTCGCCCAGGACCTGCGCGTCTGCATGGCCGAGGAGAACGCGCCGCTTTCCTACAAGGCTGGCAAGGAAGCGCACGGCCTCGACGCGGCGGTGGCAAAGGCGATCTCGGCCGAGATGGGCCGTCCGCTGAAGGTGGTGTTCTTCGAATCCGAGTACGACCGCGACAAGACGCTCGCGCAGGAAGTCAACGCCATGCTCTCCTCGGGCGTCTGCGAACTGGCGAGCGGCTATGCGCTTTTCGCCTCTGACCTCGGCGCGCCCGGCAGGGCCGAGGCGCGCACCCCCGATTTCGAAGGCGCCAAGCCGCGGCGCCAACGGCCATACATCCCGCTGCAGCGCCTGGCCAACACGCGCGCCTACTTTGCCGCCGCAATGGGCGTGGTCACGCGCGACCCGGCGCTGCGCGTGGACTCGCTCGCCGACCTGCAGACCCTCAAGGTGGGCGTCGTGACGGGCACGCTGGCGGGCACGGCGGTGGTGCTCTATCGCAACGGCGCGCTGCGCGAGCGGCTGGTCACGCTGTCGCAGAAGGAGGACCTGCTGGCGGCGCTGGAGGCCGGGCGCTTCGACGCGGTGCTGACGTCGCTCACGCGCTTCGACGCCTACCGCCTCGCCCACCGCGACGCGCGCCTGGCGCGCGCGAAATACCTGCACCCGCTCAAGATCAACATGGGCTTCGTCGGCCTGGAGTCCGAGCCCGCGGCGCTCGCCGCCGGCAGCCGGGTGATCGGGCGCGCGCTCGCGAGCGGCGAGCTTGCGCGCTGGGCGGAGCAGGAGGGCGTCACCTGGGTCGCGCCCGAGCCGCCCGACGTGCAGTCGCCGTTCGGCCTCGGCAGCCTGCGCACGGACTGAGCCGCTACACGATTTTTTCCAGCGGCAACTGGAACAGGCGGATGTGGTCCGCCGGACGCTTGATGCTTGCGTTCTCCGCCTGGACGCCGCGAATGAGCGCCTCGAGCGGCGCCTCGTTCTCGAATGCGATCATCGTCACCGAGTTGGTGCTGCCGAAGCCGCCCGAGCCCAGGTGCGGCTCGGTGCCGCGGCCCTTGCCCCGGGCCTTGTCCCAGGTGGTGAAGTAGTCGATGTCGTTTTCCTTCAGGATCTTCATGACGTGATCCAGGAAGTAGCTGTTGCACACGAGCAAGGCGAGTTTCATCTTCGCGAGACTCCTCATCGAAGCGCAGGCTTTCACCTTACCCGCGCGCCGCTGCGGAGGCTTGACGAAAGTCAACTGGCCGCGCGCTTCACCTCAGCCAAGCCAGCGGCCCGGCCGGGTCGCGCGTGAGCGCGACCCATACGACATAGGTGGCGGCGCCGACCGCGAGCGCGAGGAAAACCGTCCGCGTGCGCTTCGTTCGCCCTCGCTTCAGCGCCACCATGCCGAAGCCGATGTAGGCGAGCAGGCCCAGGATCTTCGCGGTGAGCCAGCCGTGCACGAACGGGTACTGCTGCAGGAACACCGCCAGCCACGCCGCGCTCGCCAGGAGCACCGTGTCCACCACGTGCGGCGCGACGCGCACCCAGCGCGCATTCAGCAGGGGCGAGCCGGCGAACATCAGGGCGCCGCGCGCCGCGAAGCCCGAGAGGCTCAGGATCACGCAGGCGACGTGCAGGGCCTTTACCCAGGCGTAGGTGGCCTCCATGCCGCGATGCTAACGCCTGGCCAAGGTGGCACGGAATTGATCTAGAGCAAGGTGGTAGCCTGGGGCGCGTTCAGCATGCCGGCAAGGAAGCGAACGCTTGGCCAACCGAACCCTGGCTGCCGATATCCTCGGCAAGCTGCCGCTGTTTCGCCACACGCCACCGGCGCGGCTCGCGGAGCTTTCACGGCACACGCGCACCGAGCACGTCATGCGCGGCACGGTGATCGCGCGGCGCGGAGATCGCCCGCGCGGCCTCACCGCGGTGGCCTACGGGCTGGTGAAGCTCTCCCTGAAAGGCGAGACCGAGAAGGTGCTGCGCCTGGTGGGACCGGGCGAGACCTTCAGCGAAGCGGTGCTGTTCCTCGACAAGCCGATCCCCGTGGATGCCGTGGCGCTCGCGGACACGCTGCTTGTCATCGTACAGGCGGCGCCGCTGCTGGCACTCATCGACGCCGACCGCGGCTTCGCCCGCGGCCTGCTCGCCAGCATGAGTCAGCGCATCCACGAGCTGGTGATGGATTTCGAGGCCACCACGCAGCACGGCGCGCGCGAGCGCCTGGCCGCCTATCTCGAGTCGCTCGCCCCGCCTGGCCCGGCTGAAGCCTGCGTGCAGTTGCCCGCGAGCAAGACCGTGGTTGCCGCGCGCCTCGGCGTGACCAAGGAGACGCTCTCGCGGCTGCTGCGCCAGATGGGCGACGAGGGCCTGATCGCCATGGCGAAGCGCGAGATCACCCTGCGCGACCGGGCCCGCCTTGCGGCTGCCGCGCGCGGCGACCGACCAGCTTGAGCATGGTGGCGAGCGTGATCGAGCCGAAGGTGGCGCGGGCGATCTCGTCGATCTCGGCCAGCACCTCATCCAATGCGCGTTCCTCGCTGCGGCGCGCGCCGCGCGCTCTTGCGGCACCGATCTGCTCGAACAGGCCGATCACGTCGAGCAGCGTCACGCGCTTGGCGTTGCCCGCGAAGCGGTAGCCGCCGCCCACGCCGCGCGCCGCGCGCAGCAGGCCCGCGCGGCCGAGCTTGCGCAGCACCTTGGCGAAGTGGTGCGTGGAGACCCGGTACTTGGCGGCGATCTCGGCGGCGGAAAGCTGGCGTGCCGGATCGGCAGCGAATTCCAGCGCGGCATAGAGCGCAAGGCGCGCGTTCTGCTGCAGCTTCACGCGCGCTCCGCCTCGCTTTGCTGCCGCATCATTCGAGATCCATCTGCAGCGGGATAAAGGGCGCCGCCATCATCCCCTGGCTGCGGAAGAACGCCAGCACCAGCGGGTTGTCGCGCGCGAGCAGCGTGCGCACGGTGGTCACCCCCGCGCGCCGGAAGCGCTCGCAGATCGCCTCGAGCAGGCGCGCGCCCACGCCCGCCAGGCGCGACTCGGGCCGCACGCCGAGTCCGAACACCCAGCCGCAGGGCGGCGAGCCGAACTCCCAGTCGCGCACCTCGCCGACGATGTAGCCCTGCACCGCCCGGTTGGTCTCGGCGACGAGGAAGTAGCGCTGCCGCTGCCGCGTGCCGTAGCGCGCCAGGATCCCCGACCAGTAGGCGGGCTTGCGCAGCCCGGTGATGCCGGCGTCGATCGCGATGACCTGGGCGAGGTCGGCGCGCCGCGCGGCACGTATTTCTTTGAGGTAGATCAAAGTGGTACTCCGATGCGGAGTTTACGGTGCTCCGATCAGTTCTCAAACGAGGAGACACCCATGCTTTTCCGACCCCTGTTTGCGGCGGCGGCGCTGCTGCTCGCCACTGTCGCGCCCGCGCAAGAGCCGATCCGCATCGGCTCGTTCCTGTCGGTCACCGGGCCCGCAGCGTTTCTCGGCGACCCCGAGCAAAAGACGCTCGAGCTCTACGTCGAGAAGCTCAACGCCGCCGGCGGCGTGCTCGGCCGCAAGCTCCAGCTCATCGTCTACGACTCGGCGGGCGACGCGGAAAAGGCCCGCGCCTTCGTCAAGCGCCTGATCGAGCAGGACAAGGTGGACCTGATCGTCGGCGGCTCGACCACCGGTGAAACCATGGCGGTGGTGCCGCTGGTCGAGCAGGCGCAGATTCCCTTCATCTCGCTGGCCGGCGCGGTGGTGATCGTCGAGCCGGTGAAGAAGTGGGTGTTCAAGACGCCGCACTCCGACCGCCAGGCCTGCGAGCGCATCTTCGTGGACATGAAGGCGCGCGGCACGACGAAGATCGCGCTCATCTCCGGCGCCGGCGGCTTCGACAAGTCCATGCGCGGCCAGTGCATGGGGGTGGCGAAGAACTTCGGCATCGAGATCGTCGCCGACGAGTCCTACGGCGCGGGCGACACCGACATGACGGCGCAGCTCTCCAAGATCAAGAACACGCTCGGGGTGCAGGCGGTGCTCAACTGCGGCTTCGGCCAGGGCCCGGCGATCGTCACCAAGAACTACCGCCAGCTCTCCATCGGCGCCCCGCTCTACCAGTCGCACGGGGTCGCCTCCAAGGGCTACATCCAGCTCGCCGGCGGCGCTGCCGACGGCGTGCGCCTGCCGGCCGCGGCGCTGCTGGTGGCGGAGACCCTGCCCGATTCCGATCCGCAGAAGAAGGTGGTGCTCGGCTACAAGCGCGACTACGAGTCGCGCTTCAAGTCCGACGTCTCGACCTTCGGCGGCCATGCCTACGACGGCCTGATGATCGCGGTCGAGGCGCTCAAGAAGTCGGGCTCGACCGACAAGGCGAAGGTGCGCGACTCGATCGAGGCGGTACGCGGTTTCATGGGCACGGCAGGCGCGTTCAACTTCTCGCCGACCGACCACGTGGGCCTGGACGTCGCGGGCTTCCGCATGCTCGAGATCCGCAAGGGCGACTGGACACTCGCCAGGTGAAATAGGACGATCCGGGCGGAGCGCCCATGTCCGCCCAGCTCGTCCAGTTCCTGCTCACCGGCCTGACCGTCGGCGCGATCTACGCGCTGGTGGCGCTCGGCTTCGCGATCATCTACAACGCGAGCCACGTCCTCAATTTCGCGCAGGGCGAGTTCGTCATGATCGGCGGCATGGCGACGGCGACCTTCGTCGAGTCCGGGCTGCCGCTGCCGATCGCCGCGCTGCTGGCCGTGGGCGGCGCGATGCTCGTCGGCCTCGCGCTGGAAAAGCTCGCGGTCGAGCCCGCGCGCGGCGCCTCGGTGGTGACGCTGATCATCATCACCATCGGCGCGTCCATCCTCCTGCGCGGCCTTGCGGCGCTGGTGTGGGACAAGAAGATCCACTCGGTGCCCGCGTTCTCGGGCGAAGCGCCGATCCAGCTCGCCGGCGCCACCCTGCTGCCGCAGACCGTTTGGGTGCTGGGCGCGACGGTGGTCACCGTGGCGCTGCTGTGGTGGTTCTTCAACCGCACGCTCACCGGCAAGGCGATCCTCGCCGTGTCGCACAACCGACTCGCCGCGCAGCTGATGGGCATCAGCGTACGCCGTGTGCTGCTGGTGTCCTTCGGCCTGTCGGCAGCGCTCGGCGCGCTCGCCGGCGTGCTGATCGCGCCGATCTCCTTCACCTCGTGGGATGTCGGCGTCATGCTCGGCTTGAAGGGCTTCGCCGCCGCGATCCTCGGCGGCATGGGCAGCGGGCCTGGCGCCATCGTCGGCGGCCTCGCGCTCGGGCTCATCGAGTCGCTGGGCGCCGGATACCTGTCCTCGGCCTACAAGGATGTCTTCGCCTTCGTGATCATCCTCGTGTCGCTGATCTTCCTTCCCGATGGCCTCGCCGGCCGCCGCCGCGCCACCGAGCGCGTCTAGCGCGCGGCGCCAAGCAGCGTGGCCAGCACCTCCAGCATGCCGGCGTATCCCGGCGAGGCTGCTTGCGCTCGCCGCCGTGGTCGCGCTGCTGCCGCTCGCGCTGCCGAACAACTACACCTACGAGGTGGCGATCCTCGTGGGCCTGAACGCGATCGTCTGCGTCGGCTTGAACCTGCTGATCGGCTACGCCGGCCAGATCAGCCTCGGCCACGCCGGCTTCTTCGGCCTGGGCGCCTACGGCTCGGCGATCCTCGCCGCGCGCTACGGCTGGCCGACGCCCGCCTCGCTCACGGTCGCCGTTGCCGCGGTGGCGCTCCTCGCCTGGGCGATCGGGCGTCCGATCCTGCGCCTCAAGGGCCACGCGCTCGCCATGGCGACGCTCGGCATGGGCATCATCGTCTCGGTGGTGATCGCCACCGAGGACGGCTACACCGGCGGCCCCGACGGCATGAGCGTGCCGCCGCTCGGTGCCGCGGGGTTCGTGCTCGCCGGCGAGCGCACGTGGTACTGGGTGGTGGGCGGGCTGGTCGTCGCCACCGTGTGGCTCGCGCAGAACCTGATCGACTCGCCGCGCGGACGCGCCTGGCGCGCGCTGCACGGCTCGGAGGTGGCCGCGGGCGCGATCGGCATCGATCCCGCACGCCACAAGCTCTCGGCGTTCGTGCTTTCGGCGGCGCTCGCGGCGTTCGCCGGCGCCCTCACCGCGCACTACGCCGGCTTCATCACGCCGGCCAAGGCCTCGTTCCTGCACTCGATCGAGCTGGTCACCATGGTGGTCTTCGGCGGCATGGCCTCCACCTTCGGCGCGGTGGTCGGCGCGGCGGTGCTCACCACGCTGCCGCAGCTCCTGACGGTCTTCAAGGAATACGAGATGGTGATGCTCGGCGCGGTGATGATGCTCACCATGATCTTCATGCCGCAGGGCCTGGTGCCCACCCTGGGGAAAGCGCTTGCTGCTGCGCGCCGAAAACCTCGCTAAGCGCTTCGGCGGCGTGCACGCCGTGCAGGACGTCAGCTTCGAGCTCGCGCCGGGCACGGTGCACGCGATCATCGGGCCGAACGGCGCGGGCAAGACCACGCTCCTCAACATGCTCACCGGCATCTACCTGCCGAGCGCGGGGCGCGTGTTCCTCGGCGAGCGCGAGCTCACCGGCCAGCCGCCGCACCGCTACGCCGCCGCCGGGATCGGCCGAACGTTCCAGAACCTGCAGATCTTCTTCAACATGAGCGCGCTCGAGAACGTCATGGCCGGGCGCTGGCTGCACGAGCGCGCGGGGTTCGCCGCCGCGGCCGCTGCGCCTGCCGCAGCTCGCGCGCGCCGAGCGCCGCTGCCGAGCGCGCGGCGCTGCAGCTCCTCGATCTCGTGGGCCTCGCGCGCTGGGCCGACGCTGCATCGGATGCCATGCCCTACGGCGCGCTCAAGCGCCTGGAGATCGCGCGCGCGCTCGCCGCCGAGCCCAGGATGCTGCTCCTCGACGAGCCCGCCGCCGGCCTCAACCCGACCGAGACGCGCGAGATCGACCGCCTGATCCGCGAGCTCGCCGCGCGCGGCATCACGGTGGTGCTGGTCGAGCACAACATGAAGCTGGTGATGGGCGTCTCGCGAGCACGTCATCGTGCTCGACGACGGCCGCAAGCTCGCCGAAGGCGAGCCGCGCGCGGTGAGCGCCGACCCGCGGGTGATCGAGGCGTACCTCGGCGAGGAGGCGCACTGATGCTCGAGGTGCGCGCGCTCGAATGCGCCTACGGCCGCATCCCGGCGCTGCAAGGGCGTCGACCTCGAGGTGCGCGCGGGCGAGCTGGTGGCGCTCGTCGGCGCGCAACGGCGCCGGCAAGACGACGCTGCTGCGCGCGCTCTCCGGCGTGCTGCGCGCGCACGGACGCGTGCTCTTCGACGGCAGGGACCTGAGCGACGCGCCGTCCGAGGCGCGCGTCGAGGCGGGCATCGTGCAGGTGCCCGAGGGCCGCCAGGTGTTCGGACCGCTTTCGGTCGAGGACAACCTGCGCCTGGGCGCCTACCGGCGCGGGCGCGAGGCCTCGGCGCGCACGCTCGAGCGCGTCTACGCCATGTTCCCGGCGCTCGCCGAGCGCCGCGGCCACCCGGCCGGCACGCTTTCGGGCGGCCAGCAGCAGATGCTCGCCATCGGCCGCGCGCTGATGGCCCAGCCGCGCCTGCTCCTGCTCGACGAGCCGAGCATGGGCCTGGCGCCGCGGCTGGTGGCCGAGATCTTCGCCTGCGTGCGCTCGCTGCGGGACGCGCACACGACCCTGCTGCTCGTCGAGCAGAACGCGCGCGCGGCGCTCGCCATCGCCGACCGCGGCTACGTGCTGGAGACCGGCCGCATCGTGCTGGCCGGGACCGGGGCGGAGCTCCTCGCCGACGAGGCCGTGCGCAGCGCCTATCTCGGCCTTTAACCTGGATCAAGTCGGGGCACCCCGCGGCATGGTCGTATAGGCCGATGAAACCGACCCTGACCGCCGGCGTGACCGGCACCCGGGAATTCCTCGTCGACCGGGAACGCACCATCGACTTCATGGGCGAGGACGCGCGCGTGTACGCCACGCCGATGCTGGTGCGCGACATCGAGGTCACCTGCCGCGAGCTGCTGCTCGCAGCATCTCGACGCGGGCGAGGACTCGGTCGGCACGCGCGTGGAGATCGACCACCTCGCCGCGACGCTCTTCGGCATGAAAGTCACCATCACCGCCACCGTCGCGGAAGTGAAGGGGCGCGCGGTCGTGTTCGACGTGAGCGCCACCGACGGCCTGGACACCATCTGCCGCGGGCGCCATGCGCGCTTCGTCGCCAACGTCGAGCAGGTCGAAGCAGCGCCTGAAGCAGAAGCAGGCGAAGGCCGCGGCTGCCGCGTGACCGCATGACGCCGACCGCTTCCCGATGACCCGGTAAGCCCCGCCGCCCGATGACTGCATGAAGCGCATCGCCACCTATTGCTACCAGTGCGTCGCGGGACCTGACCTCCTGACGGTCAAGGTGGAGGACGGCGTGGCGAGCGAGGTGGAGCCCAATTTCGCCGCGGCGGCGGTGCACCCGGGCGGCGGCAAGGTCTGCGTCAAGGCCTACGGCCTGGTGCAGAAGACCTATCACCCGGACCGCGTGCTGCGGCCGATGAAGCGCACCAACCCGAAGAAGGGGCACGGCGAGGACCCGGGCTTCGTGCCGATCTCCTGGGAAGAAGCGCTCGGCACGATTTCCGCGAAGCTGCTCGAGGTCCGTTCGCGCGGCCTGCTGGACGAATCGGGCTACCCGCGCGTGGCGGCGAGCTTCGGCGGCGGCGGCACGCCGCAGTTCTACATGGGCAGCTTTCCCGCCTTCCTCGCGGCCTGGGGGCCGGTGGACATGGGCTTCGGCTCCGGCCAGGGCGTCAAGTGCTACCACTCGGAGCACCTGTACGGCGAGCTGTGGCATCGCGGCTTCACCGTGTCGCCGGACACGCCGCTCACCAACTACCTCATCTCCTGCGGCGCCAACGTCGAGGCCTCCGGCGGCGTCGCGGGCGTATGGCGCCACGCCAATGCGCGCGAGCGCGGCATGAAGCGCGTGCAGGTCGAGCCGCATCTCTCGGTCACCGGCGCCTGCTCGGCCGAATGGGTGCCGATCAAGCCCAAGACCGACGCGGCGTTCCTGTTCGCGCTGATTCACGTGATGCTGCACGAGGCGCCGCGCGAGAAGCTCGATCGCGAGTTCCTGCTGCGCCACACCTCCTCGCCCTACCTCGTCGGTGCGCATGGGTTCTACCTGCGCGAGCCGGCCACCGGCCGGCCGATCATCGCCGCCACGCTGGAAGGCAAGGAAACGCACGTGAGCCTGGAGACGGGCGCCGACGGCGAAGTGCTCGCCGAAGGCCGGCTCGAAGGCGAAACGGCGTTCGCCAAGCTCCTCGCGCACATGAAGCCCTACTCGCCCCGAGTGGGCCGAGCGCGTGTGCGACGTGCCCGCCGCGCGCATCCGGCGCATCGCCAACGAATACCTCGATGCCGCCTGCGTGGGGCAGACGATCGAGATCGAGGGCAAGACCCTGCCCTTCCGCCCGGTCGCGGTGAGCCTGGGCAAGACGGTGACCAACGGCTGGGGCGGCTTCGAGTGCTGCTGGGCGCGCACGCTGCTCGCGGCGCTGGTGGGCGCGCTGGAGACTCCCGGCGGCATCCTGGGCACCACGGTGCGCCTGAACAGCCCGCTCTCCCAGCGCCACCGGAGCGTGCGCGCCGATCCCGACGGGCTGATGGCCTACCCGTTCAATCCCACCGACCCGCAGCACTGGAGCGCGCAGCCCAACATCCGCAACGCCTACCGCACGATGGTGCCGCTCGCCGGCAACAACGCCTGGAGCCAGGCGCTCGGGCCCACGCATTTCTCGTGGATGTTCCTCGACCAGACGCCGCCGGGCCTGCCGCGCGTGACGCTGCCCGAGGTGTGGTTTCTCTATCGCACGAATCCGGCGATCTCTTTCTGGGACACCGCCAAGCTCGAAGAGCGCATGGCGCGCTTTCCGTTCGTGGTCGCATTCGCCTTTACGCGCGACGAGACCAACCACTACGCCGACATCCTGCTGCCGGACGCCACCGACCTGGAGAGCCTGCAGCTCATCCGCATCGGCGGCTCCAAGTACATCGAGCAGTTCTGGGATTGCGAGGGCTTCGCGCTGCGCCAGCCGGCGATCGCGCCGCGCGGCGAGGCGCGCGACTTCACCGACATCGCCACCGCGCTCGCCATGCGCACGGGGCTCCTCGAGCCGTACCACGCCTCGATCAACAAGGGCGCGCTCGGCGTGCCGCTCAAGGATTTCTCGCTCGAGCTCACCCGGCCCTACCCGGTGGAGGAGATCTGGGATGCCGCCTGCAAGGCCGCGAGCTTCGAGCTCTCCGGCGGCACCGAGGCGAACGGCCTCGCCTGGTGGAAGGAGCACGGCCTCGCCACCAAGCCGTTCCCGCGCACCAACTGGTACCTCTTCCCTACGCTCGCCGCGCGCGGCCTGCGCTTCGAGATGCCCTACCAGGAGCGGCTGCTGCGCATCGGCACCGAGCTCGGCCGGCGCCTGCACGAGCACGACATGCACTGGTGGGACAAGCAGCTCGCCGAATACCAGGCGCTGCCGGCGTGGAAGGATTTCCCGGGCGAGTGGGAGCAGGCGCTCGTCGCGATGGGCGGCGCGCCGAAGGACTATCCGTTCTGGCTGCTCACTTCGCGCTCGATGCAGTACGCCTGGGGCGGCAACGTCGGCATGCAGCTCATCAAGGAAGTGGCGGACAACGTCGCCGGCCACAGCGGCGTGATCCTCAACGCCGGCCGCGCGAAGGAACTCGGCATCAACGAGGGCGACTGGCTCGAGATCGCCACGCCGCAGCACTCGGTGCGCGCGCGCGCCGTGCTGCGCCAGGGCATCCGGCCCGACACGCTGCTGCTGCTCGGCCAGTTCGGCCACTGGGCGACGCCCGTGGCGAAGGACTTCGGCATGCCCTCGATGAACTCGCTCGTGCCGATGACGCTCGCGCTGACGGATGCCACCGGCTCCGCCGCGGACATCGCGCGCGTCTCCCTGCGGAAAGCGGCATGAGGCATCACACCGCGACCGGGGGGTGCGGGGGGGCCGGGAAGGCCCCGCGCGCCTCAATCGGACGGGGCCCGGCCCCCCTGCTCCCATGACGAAGTGGGCGATGATCGCGGACCTGCGGCGCTGCGTCGGCTGCCAGACCTGCACCGCGGCCTGCAGGCACGCGAACGTCACGCCGCCCGGCGTGCAGTGGCGGCGCGTGCTCGACATGGAGGTCGGCGAGTACCCGGAGGTGAAGCGCGTCTTCGTGCCGGTGGGCTGCATGCACTGCGACGACCCGCCCTGCATGCATGTGTGCCCGAGCACCGCGACGAAGAAAGCGCGCCGACGGCATCGTCACCATCGACTACGACCTGTGCATCGGCTGCGGCTACTGCGCGGTCGCCTGCCCTTACCAGGCGCGCTACAAGAGCGACGCGGACACGCTGCGCCCGAACGTGGCGACCAAGTGCACCTTCTGCGCGGAGCGCATCGACACCGGCCTCGCCAAGGGCCTGAAGCCGGGCGTGGACCCGGAGGCGACGCCCGCCTGCGTCAACTCCTGCATCGCGCAGGCGCTGCACTTCGGCGACGTGGAGGACGCCGCGAGCAACATTTCGCGAGCTGCTCGCCGAGAACCAGCACTTCCGCATGCACGAGGAGCTCGGCACGGGCCCGCGCTTCTACTACCTCTGGGACAAGGCGCGATGAGCTTCGGACCCAAGGCCTGGATTCAGCAGCACTGGGACGCGCGCGCGGCGCTCAACTTCATGCTCGGCGGGACCGGCAGCGGGCTGATGATCGCGGCGGCGCTTGCCTATCCGGACAGCCGCGTGCCGGTGCTCGTCGGCCTCGGCCTGATCGCCGCGGGCCTGGGCGCGGTGTGGCTCGAGATCGGCAGGAAGCTGCGCGCCATCAACGTGTTCTTCAATCCGTTCACCTCGTGGATGACGCGCGAGTCCTTCGTCGCGGTGCTCGTCTTCGCGCTCGGCGCCGCGGCGCTGTGGCGCCCGCAGCTCTTCCTTCCTTTCGCTGCAGCCGCGGCGCTCGCCTTCGTCTTCTGCCAGGGGCAGATCCTGCGCGCCTCGAAAGGGATCCCCGCGTGGCGCGCGCCGCAGGTGGTGCTCCTCATCGTGAGCACGTCGCTCGCGGAAGGCGCGGGGCTCGCGCTCCTGTTCACCACCGCGCCACTCTTGCTCACCTGGTTCGGCCTCGCGCTCATCCTCAGGGCCGTCGCCTGGACGCGCTACTCGGCCGCGGTGAAGAACCCCGCGCTCGTGGCGCCGGCCAAGGCGCTGATGCAGATCGGCACCGTGTCGGCGCTCGCCTTCGCCGTCCTGGGCTACTGGGTGCCGGGGGCGGCGCAGCTCGCCGGCATCGCCGCGATCGCCACCGGTCTGTGGCTCAAGTTCGCGATCGTGACGCGCGCCTCGCTCAACCAGGGCTTCAACCTGCCGCAGCTGCCGGTGCGCGGCGCGCGCTAGAGGAGGAGGAAGACTTGCCATGATGACCGCTGTGCTGCAACCCCGCTACGCCGCGAAAGTGCACGAGCACGTGCGCGCGCCCACGCGGCGCTTCTTCTTCGACCGCGAGGCGGAGACGCTCTCGCGCGAAGCGCTGCGCAAGCTCCAGTTGCAGCGCCTGCGCGCGAGCCTCAAGAACGCCTACGACAAGGTTCCGCTGCACCGCGAGCGCATGAAAGCGCTCAAGGTCCGCCCGCAGGACATCCGCACGCTGGAAGACGTGCGCGAGCTGCCGTTCACGCTGAAGAGCCGACCTGCGCGAGCACTATCCGTTCGGCATGTTCGCGCGGCCGCGCGAGGCGCTCACGCGGCTGCACGCGTCCTCGGGCACCACCGGCAAGCCCACCGTGGTCGGCTACACGGCGCGCGACCTCGCCACCTGGGCGGACCTGATGGCGCGCTCGATGGCCTGCGCCGGCGCGCGGCCGGGCGACGTGGTGCACAACGCCTACGGCTACGGCCTGTTCACCGGCGGCCTGGGCGCGCACTACGGCGCCGAGCGACTCGGCGCCACGGTGGTGCCGATGTCGGGCGGCTCGACCGAGCGCCAGGTGCTGCTGATCCAGGATTTCGGCGCGCGCGTGCTGTGCGCGACGCCCTCCTACGCGCTCAACATCGCCGAGGTCGCCGAGCGCGAGGGCGTGGACCTGCGCGCAAGCAAGCTGGAGATCGGCCTGTTCGGCGCCGAGCCCTGGAGCGAGGCGATGCGCGGCGAGATCGAGGCGCGCATGGGCCTCAAGGCGGTGGACATCTACGGCCTCTCGGAGATCATGGGGCCGGGCGTCGCGGTGGAATGCGAGGCGCAGGACGGACTGCACGGCTGGGAGGACCACTTCCTCTTCGAGATCATCGACCCCGACAGCGGCCAGCCGGTGCCCGAGGGCGAGTCGGGCGAGCTGGTCATCACCACGCTCACCAAGGAAGCGCTGCCGATGATCCGCTACCGCACGCGCGACATCACGCGCGTGGCGACCGCGCGCTGCGCCTGCGGGCGCAGCCACGTGCGCCTGCAGCGCATCACCGGGCGCAACGACGACATGCTGATCATCCGCGGCGTCAACGTCTATCCCTCGCAGATCGAGGCGGTGCTGGTCGGCCTGCCGGGCATCGCGCCGCACTACCAGCTCGTCGTGGAGCGCAGCGGCAGCCTGGATGAGCTCACCGTGGAAGTCGAGGCAGCCACGCTCGAGCACATGCTCGAGGAGCTCGAAGAGCGCGTGCGCCACCAGATCAAGTCGATGATCGGCGTCACCACCCGCGTGGTGGCGAAGAAGCCCGGCGAAGTGCCGCGCTCGCAGGGCAAGGCGGTGCGCGTGCGCGACCTGCGGCCGAAGGGCAAGTAGCGGGCATGCGACGCGTGCACACCTGCGCAAGCGCTTGGGCGGCGGCGAAGCGCTGGGGGGCTGCGTAGTGTTCGCCAACGTGACGCGCAGCCGCCTGCTGCCGATGTCGGTGCCCTTCCGCTATTTCGGCGCCGCGGTGGCGTTCCACGTGCTGGCGTGGGCGGCGCTGCTCGCGGGCGCGCGCGACATGCCGTCGTTTCCCGGGGGCCTCGGGCTGCCGTTCGCCGCGCTGCACCTCGCGACGCTCGGCGTGCTCGCCATGGCCGCGATCGGTGCGACGCTGCAATTGCTCCCGGTGGCGACGCGCCAGCCCGTGCGCTCGGTCGCCGCGGCGAAGCTCGTGTGGTGGCTGCTCGTTCCGGGCGTGGCCGTCTTCGCCGGCGGCGCCGCCGCTTACGCGCCGCGCGCCATGGCCCCGGGCGGCGCACTCGTGGCCGTTGCGCTCGCCGTCTACGCGTGGCTGCTCGGGCGCAACCTCTTCAGTGCGCGCGGCATGCCCGTGGTGGTGGCGCACGGCTGGGCGGCGCTCGCCGCGCTCGTGGGCCTGGCCGTCACGGGCCTCGCGCTCGTCGCGCGTTACGAGCACGGCCTCGCGCTCGATCATGCCGCGTTCCGCGGCGCGCACCTGGTGCTCGCCGCCTATGGCTTCATGGGCCTGCTCGCCCTCGGGCTTTCGCAGTTCCTCCTGCCGATGTTCGCCGTCGCGCGGCCGCCCTCGCCGCGCAGCGCCTTTGCCGCCCTCGCCGCGGCGCTCAGCGCCCTCGCCCTCGCGCTTGCCGCGTACTTCCTCGGCAGCGGCGACGCGCTGCTGGCTGCGGCCGCTCTCACCGGCCTGGCCGCCGCCGGGATCCACATCGTTTCGCTCGAGCGCTCGCTGCGCGCGCGGCTGCGGCCCGCGCTCGGCGCCGCATTCGCGCTGGTGCGCGTGAGCTGGGTGCTCCTCGCCACGAGCCTTGCGTTCGCCGCCGCGATGGCGCTCGGCTGGGCGCCGCCGCGCGCCGGCGTGATCTTCGTGCTGCTGCTCGTGCCGGGGTGGCTTCTCACCTTCCTCCTGGCAGTGCTCCAGCGCATCGTGCCCTTCCTCGCTTCGGTGCACGCGGGTGCCGGCGCACCGCTCGCCTCCGCACTCAGTGCGCCCGCGCCGCTCGCTGCGCATCGCGTGCTGCACCTGGCCGCGCTCGCGGGGCTGCTGGCCGCCGTGCCGCTCGATGCGCCGTGGCTCGCGCAGGCCGCCGCCGCCGCCGGCCTTGCCGGCGCGCTCGCCTTCGCCGCCTTCTTCGTAGGGGTGCTCACCCGGCTGCGCGACGCGCGCGCCGCCGCCCCCGTCTGACACTATGGACTTCAATCGCCACATCAGCCGCCGCCTGCATGAGGAGCACGAGGCCACCCTCGCCCTCTGGGGGCGCCTCGAGCAGGTGCTCGCGATGCGCGGCAGCAAGCCGCCAACGGAGGAAGACCTGCGACTCCTGCGCGACTGCGCCGCGCAGATCGCCGACGAGGTGACGCGCCATTTCGCCTTCGAGGAGTCCGACCTCTTCCCGCTCCTCGCCGCCGCGGGTGAAGGCGACATCGCCGAGCTGCTTGCGGAGGAGCACGCCACGATCCGCGCCGCGGCGCACCGCTTCGGCGAGCTGGCGCGGCCGGGCGGCGAGGCAGAAGCCAGGTGGCCGGAGCTGCGCGCGCTCGCCCTGGAGCTCGCCGAGCGCCTGGTGAGCCATGTGCAGAAGGAAGAGATGTCGCTGTTGCCCTCGCTCGAAGACCTGCTGGACGAACAGACCGATCGCGAACTCGCCGGGAGCTACACATGAATGCAACGAAGAAGCGCCCATCCGCGCCAGCGGCGAAGAAGCGTGCGTCCCCATCCGCGACGAGAGCGCCCGCGGCTGCCGCAAAGGCGCGCCCGGCCGCCCCGGCGCCCAAGGGCCGCCTGCTCACGCCGGCGGCCAAGACGCGCCCGCTCGCCCCGGGCGACCTCGACGCGGTGGTCGCGATCGACGCGGTTCTCACCGGGCGCACGCGCCGCGCCTATTTCGAGCGCCGGCTCAATGCCGCGCTGCGCCAGCCGAAACTCCATGTGCAGTTCGCGGCGGAGGCCAACGGCAAGCTCGCGGGCTATGCCCTCGGGCGCGTGCTGGAGGGCGAATTCGGCCGAACCAAGCCCGGGCTCCGCCTGGAAGTGATCAGCGTGGCGCGCGGCGCGCAAGGCCGGGGCATCGGCTGGGCCCTGCATGCGACGCTGGAAGAAGCTGCGCGCAAGCGCGGCCTCGCCGAGCTGCGCACCTCCACGCCCTGGCGCGACTCGGCGATGCTGAGCTTTCTCGCGGCCACGGGCTACGCCCTCTCCGGGGCGCTCGTCCTCGACAGCGTGCTGAAGGACAACCTGCTCCTCACGCGGCCCGAATCGTTCAGCTCGCCCTCGCGCGACAAGACCGGCGATCCGAACGACTGGAGCGCCCCGCAGGCGAACGACTATGAACAGCTCTCCCGGGATATTGCCGACGTTCACCTGCTCACCGCCAAGGACCTGGACGACGTGGTGCGCATCGACCACCACGTCACCGGGCGCGATCGCCGCGCCTTTGTCCAGCACGCGCTCGACGAAGCGCTGCGCGAGACCGGCGTACGCATCTCGCTCGCGGCGCGCATCGACGGCGTCATGGCCGGCTACGTCATGGCGCGCGCGGACCTGGGCGACTTCGGCCGCACCGAGCCCGTGGCGGTGATCGACACGCTGGGCGTGGCGCCGGAGTACGCGCACCGCGGCGTCGGCCACGCGCTCCTGCAGCAGCTCTTTCTCAACCTCGACGCGCTGCGCATCGAGCGCGTGGAGACGGTGGTCGCGGTGCAGGCGCTGCCACTGCTGGGCTTCTTCCTCGACACGGGCTTCGCACCCGCGCAGCGCCTCGCGTTCGTGAAGCGCCTGCCATGAAAGCGAAGCCGCCGGGTCCCTTCCTCGAGTGGAGCGACCGCTACGCGGTCGGCGTCGCCGCGATCGACGGCCAGCATCGCGAGATGCTCGACCTCGTCAACCGCCTGTTCGCCGGGCTGCAGGCGGGCGGCGATCGCGACGAGGCCGTCGAAACGCTGCGCGAGCTGGTGCGCGCGACCGAGCACAACATCGCCACCGAGGAGCGCCTGATGCAGGAGCACGGTCTCGCGCTCGGCCATCACCACGAGGAGCACCAGCGGCTGCTCGAGGCCATCCGGCGCTTCGATCTGCCCCTGGACGCAAGCGGCCTCGGCGCCACGGGGCGCTTTCTGCGCGAGTGGCTGCTCGGGCACATCGACGAGGACGACCGTCCCTTCGCCGAGCAGCTGCGCTCGCGCGGCGTGAGCTGACCGGACGCGACGGCACACGACGCGTCGCGACCTGACGGATTTCCAAGGAGATCTTCCATGAAGCTCAACGGCAAGACTGCAGTGGTCACAGGCGCGGCGTCGGGCATCGGCCGCGCCACCGCCGAGGCGTTCGCCGCGGCGGGCGCGCACGTGATCCTCGGCGACGTGAACCTCGAGGCCGGCGAGGCCGCGGCCGCCGCGATCCGCGCGCGCGGCCAGGGCGCCGACTTCCTGCGCCTGGACGTCACCGACCTGTCCTCCATCGAGGCATTCCGGCGCGAGGCGCTCACGCGGCGCAAGCAGGTGGATATCGTCGCGAACGTCGCCGGCTGGGGCAAGACCGAGGCCTTCGTCAAGAACACGCCGGAATTCTGGAAGAAGCTCGTCGACCTCAACCTGATGGGCCCGATCCACGTCTCGCGCGCCTTCATCGAGCCGATGATCGAGCGCCAGTCGGGCAGGATCGTGAGCGTCGCGAGCGACGCCGGCCGCGTCGGCAGCCTGGGCGAAACGGTGTACTCGGGCGCCAAGGGCGGCGTCATCGCCTTCACCAAGGGGCTCGCGCGAGAGCTGGCGCGCTACAACATCACCGTCAACTGCGTCTGCCCCGGCCCCACCGACACGCCGCTCATGGCCGCGGTGCCCGACAAGATCAAGGAGGCCTTCGAGCGCGTGACGCCGATGCGGCGCCTCGCCAAGCCCCAGGAGGTCGCCGACGCGATCCTGTTCTTCGCCAGCAGCCGCGCGGACTTCGTCACCGGGCAGGTGCTGTCGGTGAGCGGCGGTCTTACCATGGCCGGCTGAACACATTCAACAAGGAGAACGACCTATGTACAAGCTCAAGGCGGCGGACTGGCGCCCGCAGCATTTCAAGTGGGAAGTGAAGGACCGCGTGGCCACCGTGTCGCTCAACCGGCCCGAGCGCAAGAACCCGCTCACCTTCGAGAGCTACGCCGAGCTGCGCGACACCTTCCACAAGCTGCAGTACGCCGATGACGTGCGCGCGGTGGTGTTCACCGGCGAAGGCGGCAACTTCTGCTCGGGCGGCGATGTGCACGAGATCATCGGGCCGCTGGTCAAGATGGACATGCCGGACCTGATGCGCTTCACGCGCATGACCGGGAATCTCGTCAAGGAAATGCGCACCTGCCCGCAGCCGATCATCGCCGCGGTGGACGGCGTGTGCGCGGGCGCGGGCGCCATCATCTCGATGGCGAGCGACCTGCGCTACGCCACGCCGGCGGCGAAGACCGCGTTCCTCTTCGTGCGCGTGGGCCTGGCGGGCTGCGACATGGGCGCCTGCGCCATCCTGCCGCGCATCATCGGCCAGGGCCGCGCCGCGGAGCTGCTCTATAGCGGCCGCTCTTTCGGCGCCGAGGAAGGCCTCGCCTGGGGCTACTTCAACGAGGTGGTGCCGCCGGAGAGACTCCTCGCGCGCGCGCAGGAGATGGCGAAATCGCTCGCCGACGGCCCCGCGTTCGCGCACGCCATGACCAAGAAGTGCCTGCACCAGGAGTGGAACCTCACGATCGAGCAGGCGCTCGAGACCGAGGCCGAAGCGCAGGCGATCTGCATGCAGACCAAGGACTTCGAGCGCGCCTACAACGCGTTCGTGGCAAAGCAAAAGCCGCAGTTCGCAGGCGACTGAGCCGCCAGGCGGGCCATGGATCGGCTGCTACTGGCGCAGGAGCGGCTCGACGGGGAGAAGCGGCGCGGCCTGTGGCCCGACCGCGTCATCACCGACTACCTCGACCGCTGGGTGCTGGAAAAGCCCGAGGCGGTCGCGCTGGTTTCCTGGCGCGAGGAAGCGCAGTCCAGTGTTCGCCTTACGTACCGCGAACTCGCCGAGCGCGCGGCGAGCGCTTCGCGCGCCTTGTCGTTGGCAGGAGTGGCGCGCGGCGAGGTGGTCTCGTTCCAGCTCCCGAACTGCTGGCAGTTCGTGGCGGCCCACCTCGCGTGCGTGCGGCTGGGCGCCGTGAGCAATCCGCTGATGCCGATCTTCCGCCATCGCGAGCTCTCCTTCATGCTGCGCCACGGGGATGCGCGCGTACTGATCGCGCCCGCGCGCTTCCGCGGCTTCGACCATGGCGAGCTGGCGCGCCAGCTTGCGCGCGAGCTGCCGGGGCTGGCGCGCGTGCTGCTCACCGATGACGACAGCGCCGATTCCTTCGAAGCCGCGCTCGCGGAAGGCGACGGGGCGGATTGCGGGCGCGGCGCGCGTCTGGAGCCGAACGACGTCATGCAGCTCCTGTTCACCTCGGGCACCACTGGCGAACCCAAGGGCGTGCTGCATACCTCGAACACCCTGCTCAGCGCCGTGCGCGAGTACGCCAAACGCATGCAGATCGGCGCGGCGGATGTGATCTTCATGCCCTCGCCGCTCGGCCACCAGCTCGGCTTCTGTTACGGACTGCAGATGGCCCTGATGCTCGGCATTCCTCTTGTCCTCACCGACGTGTGGAATCCAGAGCGCGCGCTGGAGCTCATGACCGAGCATGGCGCGACCTTCACCTTCGGCGCCACGCCTTTCCTCGCTGATCTTGCGTCGCTGCCCGACGTCGAGCGGCGCCGGCCGCCCCGGCTGCGTATGTTCGCGAGCTCCGGCGCGCCGATCCCGCCCGCGGTGGTGGAGGCGGCGCGCGCGCGGCTCGGCGTCGCGGTCGCGACCTGCTGGGGAATGACCGAGTGCGCGAGCGTCACCATCACGCCACCGGATGAGTACAAAGTGCTGGAGTCGGACGGCTGCACGTTGCCGAATGGCGAGGTGCGCGTGCTTGCCGCCGACGGCACCGAGGCACCGCGCGGCACTCAGGGGGCGCTGCAGGTGCGCGGCAGCTCGCTCTTCGTGGGCTACCTGAAGCGCCCCGACCTCTCGCGCCTGGACGACGGCGGCTGGTTCGACACGGGTGACCTCGCGCGTCTGGACGATGAGGGCTACATGCGCATCTGCGGCCGCAGCAAGGACGTCATCATCCGCGGCGGCGAGAACATCCCGGTGGTGGAGATCGAGAGCGCGCTCTACCGCATGCCCGGAGTCGCCGACGCCGCGGTGGTGGCCATGCCCGATCCGCGGCTGCAGGAGCGCGCCTGCGCCTTCGTCACGCTGCACCCCGGCCACTCGCTGTCGCTCGCCGACGTCTGCCGCCATCTCGCCGCCGAAGGCTTCTCCAAGCACTTCTGGCCGGAGCGGCTGGAAGTGATCGAGCTCATGCCGCGCACCGCCACCGGCAAGATCCAGAAGTTCGTGCTGCGCGAGACCGCGAAGAAGCTCGCCCCCGAGGGCGGCGCGGCAGTGAACTTCTAGCTCTCTCTTCTCAAGGCATGTCGCCCGGCGGCGCGAAACCCGGCGGCGGCGCCTTCCCCAGCGACGCGAAGGCCCCTCGCCGTTCTTCCTCGGGCGTCGGAGGCCTGCGGAACTCGCCCTTCCTGCATTTGCGGGCTCGGACAGTCCTCGGCCTGCTCCCTCCGCCCTCGGCCCGGCTCGGCGCGTCGCGATGGGGACCCCTGGCGCCACCGCCGGGCTTCGCGCCGACTCGCACTTACCTTGCCGAAGTGGGATAGCACCAGGTCCAGCTCAGCTATCGCCCTGGAAGATAGCTTCACGGATTCAAAGCATTGACCAATTTCCTGTCGCCTATCACCATTTCCCTGGATCGACTAAGAGTCGCAGGTCTTTGATTCACTACACAGTTGTGAGCTGCCCGCAATGAACACAGCTACGATAGGCCGCACGTATGCCGACTATTGAACGTTATGTGGCACGCGAGCGCTGAGCGATGAATGAGCGGACAGCCAAGTACGTTGCCTCAGGATTTGCTGCGGTGGCAGCCCTATTCGTTCCCGTCGCCGCCTTGGTCGACATGCGTCCCCTGAATGCCACGGCTCTGGCGGGCGCCACACTTGTCATGGTTTACTTCGCGGCGAACCCGCAACTGTTGGTAACGCCCCGTGCGAATTGGCAAGAGGTATCGCGCCGCGGCACAAACGCTCGGATTGCGTTTGTTCTAGGTGCGCTTCTGATAATCATCGGCCTCATCGAGACTGTGGTGACGAGCCGTGCCACATAACAGCCGGTTGTTGACCGACGCGTTTCGTGCGCAGCTACGCCGCGTACACCGCGCGGCAAAACCAGGACGTTAGGCCTCACTTGAAACGCCCATTGCCGCCATGGCTTCTGCAGTTTGTCTGGTTCTTGGCTGGCGTTTTTGCAACTGGTGCGCTTTGGTTCTTCCTGTCCCGCGACGAATACCTACCCGCGTGGCTGTCAGTCGCCGCAACCGTCGCTTTGGTCATAGTTGCCGTTCAGCTACACCGCGTGAACGACCGCGACGCTCGCTTTCGTGGCCGTCGGGAGGCATTAGCGGCCTTTGCGGAGCAAGCAAATCTCCTGTCGACCAGGGACTCAGAAGAACCTTTGCCGATCGAAGCACACAATGAATGGATTTCTCGCGTAGAGACATATCTTCGAAGCGAGTTGGATGCTTCTTATGCTGCACGTTTCGCAAACTTCAGTGGCATGACTTTCTATGGTGATGGGTCACCACGTTCCAACTACAAAAACTCTCTCGACGGGCGCACTCGGAGACTCCATGAGTTCATTCGGGAGTTCGCTGAGTGAGGCCTAACCCTGTGTTGGTACCGACGGGCCGGAAGCGCAACGTAGCATCGAAGATCGCCTCGGCCCGCGGCACAACACGACGGTAATCAGCGCCAAGCGCGCGCAGCGCGAAGGTGCCGGCGCGGAGCCCGGCGGCGGCGGCAGGGGTCCCCATCGCGACGCGCCGAGACGGACTGAGGGCGGAGGAAGAAGGCCGAGGACTGCTCGAGCCCGTAGATGCAGGAAGGGCGAGTTCCGCAGGCCTCCGACGCCCGAGGAGTGACGGCGAGGGGATTTTGCGTCGCTGGGGATGGCGCCGTCGCCGGGCGATGCGGCCGGGATTGCGCGTCGCTGGGGAAGGCGCCGCCGCCGGGCTACGCGCTGACCGGCGGCAATGCCGTGAACTGCTAGCCGTGGAGCGACTGGTACTTCGCGAGCAGCTCGTCCTGGCTCTCGCGGAAGTCGGGATGGTCCACGATGCAGTCGCTCACCGGGCACACCAGGCGGCACTGCGGCTCGTCCTTCGCGCCCACGCACTCGGTGCACTTCAGGGGATCGATCACGTAGATCGGGTTGCCCGCCGTGATCGCCTCGTTCGGGCATTCCGAGCAGGCACGCGTCGCAGGCGGTGCAGTTGTCGTTGATCAGCAAGGCCATCGTCGGGTCTCCTCTCAGGCGGCAGCGCGTTCTTGCAGTTCCTGCAACCGGTGGTGGCGGAAATCGCCCCACAGGGCGGCGCCGATGGCGCCGGCGTAGATCGAATCCGGGTGGCTCAGCACCTGGAGCCCGGCGATCTTCTCGGTCACCAGCTCCTCCTGCAGCGCGGCGAGCAGGCCCGCGTCGAGCGCCAGGCCTCCGGTGAGCAGCACCGTGCCCTTGGTGATGCCGGTGACCTTGAGCAGCTTCACCAGGCGCGAGGCCATCGAAAGGTGGATGCCCTTGAGGATGTCCTGCGTGGCGATGCCGCGCGACACCATGTTGATGACGTCGGTCTCGGCGAGCACCGCGCAGATCGAGCTCACCTTCTCCGGGTTCTGCGAGCTCTTCGACAGCGGCCCGATCTCCTCCACCGCCACGCCCAGGTAGCGCGCGATGTTCTCGAGGAACTGCCCGGAGCCCGAGGCGCACTGGCTGGTCATCTTGTAGGACAGCACCTTGCCGCGCTCGTCGATGTAGATGGCGCGGCCGTTGAGCGCGCCGATGTCCACCACCGCGCGCGCCTGCGGGTTGAGGTACACGCCGCCGCGCGCGTGGGTGGTCATGGAATAGAAGTGGCCGGTGGCGAACTTGACGTTCTCGCCTTCGCCGGTGGTGGCGGTGTAGCTCACGTCCTCGGGCCGCAGCTTCGTTTCCGCGAGCACCTCGTCATAGCCCTGCTTCGCCAGCTCCATCGGGTCGCGCCGGCGGATGCGCTCCACGCGCCTGGCGAGCCACTCGCCGTCGCGGAACAGCACCGTCTTCACGCAACCGGAGCCGATGTCGATGCCGATCGTGGTGCTCATGCCCGGGCCTCCGCGGTCTTGCCCTCCTCGGTCACCGCGCGCCAGGCGAACGTCGCGCCGCCGAGCGCCCCGGTGTAGATCGAGTCGGGGTTGATGTTGAGCGTCACGTCGCCGTAGTTCTCGCGCACCAGGTCCATCAGCGCCTTGACCGCGGCCTCGTTCTTCGCCACGCCGCCGGTGAAGGTGAACTCGTTGCGGATGCCGCCCGAGCGCGCCAGGATCGACATGGCGCGCAGCACGATGGCGCGGTGCAGCCCGGCCATGATGTCCTCGCGCTTCTCGCCCAGCGACAGCCGGTCGCGCAGCTCGGCGCCGGCGAACACCGTGCAGGTGGAATTGATGCGCACGGTCTTGGTGGCCTTCATGGCCAGCGGGCCCCAGCTCGTGCAGGCCCATGTTCATCTCGTCGGCGATGTAGCCCAGGTAGCGTCCGCAGCCGGCGGCGCAGCGGTCGTTCATCTGGAACGACTCGACGATGCCGGTCTTGTCCACCTGGATCGCCTTGGTGTCCTGGCCGCCGATGTCGAGCACCGTGGCGGTGTTCGGGTACATGACGTGCGCGCCCAGGCCGTGGCACAGGATCTCGGAGCGGATGTGCTCCTTCGAGAACGGCAGCCGCGCGCGCCCGTAGCCGGTGCCCACCACGTAGGTCTCCTCCAGCTTGATGTCGAGCACGCCCTGGATCGGTGCGCGGATCTTCTTGGAAAGCTTCTGCGTATCGGGCAGCACCTTGAACGTGCGATCCAGCGCCGCCAGCAGGTGCCGCGACGTCGATTCGCCGTAGACGCGGTTCTCGACCTCGATGATCGAGCGGTCGAAAGCGTTGAGCAGCTGGTCGTAGCGGATGCCGGACGTCCTTGGCCACCTGCTCGCCCAGGGCGAGATAGCGGCTGCCGGCGATGTCGCGGAAGAAGTCGCTCTTGCGCTTCGCCCCGGGCGCGAAGAGCGTGGGCGCCTCGTCCTTCAGCAGGCCGAAGAGCGTCTCGAGCGCGGCGCACACTTCCTTGGCGCTCGCCGACGTTGCGCAGGCACACCTGCTCGAGGTCCGTCAGCTGCTCGAGGAACTGCTCGAGGCGGAAATCGCGCTCCAGCTGCCCGAGAAAGCCTTCGAGGGCGCCGTTCAGCGCGCCGCTCGCGCCCAGTGCGTCGCGGAACAGACGAAAGCGCGCCGCCACCAGCGCCTCCTGCTTGGCGATCGCGGCGGCGGTGTCGTAGTTGGAGCGCGAGTTGGTGATGCCGCGCCCGAGCACGTTGCGGTTCTCGTCGATCACCACCGCCTTGGTGGTGGTGGAGCCCAGATCGATGCCGATGAAGGTCTTCATGGTCAGTGCATCGCCGCGCCGTGGATCGCGGACTGGGCGGCGGTGCGCTTCTGCTTGATCATCTGGAAGTAGCTCTCCAGCCGGTTCTTGATGTTGGCCGCCGAGAAGTAGCGCGGGTCCACCAGGTCCGACTCGATGAAGGCCGCCGGCTTGCCGGTGCGCTTCTCCACCTCGCGCAGGATGAGGAGCTGCCCGGCGGAGAAGCTGTTGCAGCTCTTGATCGAGTTGATCAGCAGGCCGTCGGCCTGGTACTCCTCGATGTACTTGCAGATCATGTCGATGCGCTGCGGGAAATTCAGGTTGGTGTAGCAGCCCAGGCAGTACTCGGCGATCGACTCGATCGGGCGCTCGGCGTCGTGGCGGAAGCCGAAGTCGTACACGCCGCCGACCTTCGCGTAGGTGCTCGCCACCACCACCGCGCCCTCGTCGTAGAACATCTTCCAGAAGTCGCGGAAGCTGGTCCAGTTGGGCGGCCCTTCCACCACCAGGCGGTACTTCTCCTCGGCCATCTCGCCTTCCGGCGTCATCGGCCCCTTGCCCAGGCGCACGCGCTCCTGCACCTCGGCGTTCAGCATCTGGTAGAAGCGCGTCGCCTCCGGCGTGCCGCGGAACGCGGTGAAGATCGGCCCGATGTAGTACACGCCGCCGAAATAGCCGTCGATCGGCGAGGGCCGGTGCTTGGCCGACTGCAGCACGCGCACCAGGTCCTCTTCCGCCTTCTGCGACTCGCGCATGTACTGGCGCAGCCGGTCGATGTCGAACTTCACGCCCGAGATGCGCTCGAGCGCGGGGATGATCTTGTCCTTGATCTGCTTGACCACGTAGTCGCGCATGTTCGGATTGATCCTGCCGTCGCCCTGGTAGGGCACGTGCAGCATCAGCGTCTCGCAGTCGTACTTCTGGCGCACCAGCTCGAACCACTTCATGAAGGTGAAGCAGCCGGTGTAGGAAAGCAGCAGCACGTCCGGGTGCGGCATCGGCTCGCCGGTGGGGCCGGTCTCGCCCTGCAGCATCATGCCGAGGTCGGACTTGACGTAGGTGCACACGTCCTCCGAATGGCCGTCGCGCTCGGCGTCCATGATCATCTTGCCCGACTTCTTGCGCATGCCGTTCTGCAGCGCGTCGGTCTCGGGCAGGCGCCGCACGAAGTCGAAGCACATCAGCAGCTCGTTCAGGTTGCCGGGCACGAAGGTGGCGGAGATCTTCTTGCCCTCGGTGTGCGCGGTGGCGAGCTCGTGGTAGTTCTTCGCGATCATCTCCTTCTGCAGCCACATCGCGTCCTCCTTCTGGACGTTCTGCGGCTTCTTGGCGCTCTGCGGGGCCTGCATCGGGGTGGGGGTGCTCATGCGGTCTCCTTAGGCGGCGGACCAAAGCTTGATCGAATCGGCGAAGGTGCCGGCCTGCTCGCGGATCGGCGCCATCTGGCCGGTGTTCTCCGCGTACTTGAAGGCGGTGTAGGGAATCTTGTGCTTGGCGAGCATCTCCTGCAGCATCGGCCGCTCGAGCAGCGCCGGGTCGCAGAACGAGGGCGCGGCGAACACCACGCCCTCGGCGCCGCGCGTCTTCACCTGGTGCAGCAGGTACTTGCCCTTGTCGGCCTTGTGCTCGTCGTACTTGGAGGAGGTCTGCGCCGAGTGGTGCAGGAACGCCTTGGAGAGCTCCTCGAGCGGGTCGCCCGTGACGGGCACTTCCTCGAGCAGCCAGCTCTGGATGAGCTGGAAGTCGTCGTCCACCACGTAGCAGCCCGCCATCTCGATCGACTTGATGAGACCCAGCGGCGGCTGCTCGCAGAACGCGCCGGTCAGCACCACGCGCGCGTTGTCGCGCCGCGCCCGCTTTTCCTGGTCGGTGGCGGCGACATACTGCCGGATGAGCGCCGTGTGCTCCTCGGGCGGCAGCACGCACCCGGCGCGCAGCACCAGGTACACCTCGGAGGTGGGCGCCTGCCAGGGCTTCTGCGCGCGGTACGCGTAGAGCTCGCGCACCGCCTTGCGGTTGTCGTTGTACACGGCGATCGAGGCGCGCAGCGCGTCGTCGGCGATGGGCTTGCCGGCGAGCTTCGCGAGGTCCTCGCGCAGCGTCTGCATCTCGTGCACGTAGAAATTGCCGCCGATGGCGTCGTCGTAGTTCTGCGGCACGTCGAAGTACTTGACGTACTTGTCCTTGAACAGGATCTGCCACATGCCCGAGAGGTTGCGGATCACGTCGCAGATCGAGGGAAACAGCATGCCGTCGAGGCACGTCCAGCTTCCCGGTGAGCCCGAGCTCCAGCGTCGAGCGCGGGATGCGGCAGATGTAGCTCTGGTAGTAGGCGTCGCCCTGGATGACCTCCATCTGGTCGCCGCCGCCGAAGATGCCCACCGGCAGCATGCCCGCCGCGTGCACGATCTCGCGCGGCACGTAGATCGGCATGTAGCCGATCGCCTTGCGGCCCGGCGCGGCGGCCTTCCACGCCTTGACCGCGCCGAAATTGAGGTCCTCGAACAGCTGCTCGCAGCGGGCGACGATATCGCGCACGCCCGCCTGGGACCCCTTCTCGCCTGCGCCCTTGGACGTCTCCGGCTTCTCGCTCATCGGTGCTCCCATTTCGGCGCGCGCTTCTCGAGGAAGGCGGTGAGGCCCTCGTTCGCGTCGCGCGTGCGCATCAGTTTCTCCAGGTACAGCGCCTCCACGTCGGCGAGCCGCGCACGCGCCAGGTCGGCGAAGGGCTCGCGCGCCGCGCGCACCGCGTGCGCGAGCGCCGCGGCGCTCTTGCCGGCGAGGTGCTGCTCGAAATACGCCGCCGCCGCGGCCGCCGGATCGTCGGCCAGCTCGTTGACCAGGCCCCAGGCGAGCGCGCTTGCCGCATCGATCGAGCGGCCCGAGTACAGCAGGTCCTCGGCACGCGCCTGGCCGATCCGCAGCGGCAACAGGACAGACGCCGCGGGCGCGAACACGCCCAGCTTCATCTCCGGTTGGCCGAACTGCGCATCGGGCGCGGCGAACATCAGGTGTCCGGCGAGCGCGAACTCCAGGCCTCCGCCCAGGCACTGGCCGCGCACCGCCATCAGGATCGGCCGCGGCCATTCGAGCATCGCGCCGAGCAGCGCGTGCAGGCTCGCGAGCATCTGCTCGCAGGCGCCCGGCAGGTGTTCCTCCACGCTCGCGCCGAAGGAAAAATGCGGTCCCTCGTGGTCGACGAGCGCGGCGAGGAGCCCCGAGTTGTCGCGATGCGCGGCGAAGGCCTGCGCCAGCGCGGCGATCATCGCCGCGTCGATGATGTTGGCTTTCGGCCGCGCCAGGCGCAGCCGCAGCAGCGCGCCGTCGCGCTCGAGCCATGCCTTCAAGGGTGAGTCGCTCATCGCTTGAGCCCCCATTCGCCGGATGCGATCGGGGGCTTCCCGGCCTCCCCGAGCCCACCGACTGATGTCGAGTACTTCATGCACGCTTGGCCTTCGGTTGAATCGCGTCGTGCATCGGGCCGACCCAGCCCTCGCCCGCCGCGAGCTTCTGCCGCAGCAGCACGAAGTCCACCTCGCGATCCTCCTTGGTGCCGGCGTTGAAGGCGGTGAATCCGGCGCGCGCCTCGGTCATCATGTTGAGCGCCAGCCATGCCCTGGCGTCTTCCTTGTTGCGGTTCCAGGCTTCGAGCTTGGGCTTTCTCAGCTCTTCCAGGGTCTTCGTCGTGCAGTCCGGGAAGGTGAGCAGGATCTTCGCGCACAGCGCCTCGACGGTCTGATCCAGCATCGAGAGGTCCACCGTGCCCTTCTTCATCAGTTCCTTGCCCGCGGCGAGCGCCGCGCCGGTCTTCGACTTGCCGAAGGCGATCCGGCCGTACTCGTCGTAGGCGCGCTGCGTCTCGACCAGCGGGTTGGCGACGAATTTGCCGTCCACCTTCAGCGCCGGGACGATGTCGGTGAGGATGCCCATGTGATAGGCCTCGTGCGCCGAGAACGGCTCGCACAGCACGCAGGCCGCCATGGCGCGCTCGGCGCCGGAGATCACCGGCAGGAAATCGGTGGCGCCGCCGATCGGCGCCGAGCCGTGCTTGGGGCCTGCCTGGCCGAAGCGCGCGAGGTCCTGCGCGACCGAGAAGTCGCAGGCCATGCCGATCTCCTGCCCGCCGCCGATCCGCATGCCGTTCACGCGGCAGATCACCGGCTTGTCGCAGGCGAGGATCGTGGACACCATGTCGTTGAACAGGCGCATGTACTGCCGGTACTCCTGCGGGTGCCCGGCGTAGTACTCGGCGTATTCCTTGGTATTGCCGCCGGTGCAGAAAGCCTTGTCGCCCACGCCGGTGAACACCACGCTGGAGACGTCGCGCGCGTTTGACGCGGCGCGGAAGGCGAGGATCACGCCTTTCACCATCTCGGTGGTGTAGGAGTTGAACTGGCTGGGGTTGTCGAGCCAGATCCAGGCGTTGTACAGGCCCGGTGCCGCCTTGCCCTCGGGCGTGCGCGCCTCGCGCTTCTCGAAGCGCACGCCGGGGGCGGCGAGCCCCGGCAGGTCGTGGTCCTTGAGGAATTTCGCGTCCGGCATGCCCATGGCAGAGCCCTTTCCCGTTAAATCGGTATCACAGTACCGAATTAGGGGCATGATGACCCCGGAAATCCGGCCCCGATTTGATCTAGTTCAAAGAACGTCCATCCGGATGCGTCCAAATTGGCGGCCATGGACGCCAGGCCTTCGGTATCGGTGGCGCTCGCCGGCAGCGGCGGCGCCGGGGTCATGACCGCCGGCAATATGTTGCTGGAGGCCGCGGCGCACGCCGGCTACTACGGCCTGATGACCCGCACCAGCGGCCCGCAGATCCGCGGCGGCGAGGCCGCCGCCATGCTGCGCCTCTCCACCTTTGCCGGCGACGGCCAGGACGACCGCTTCCACGTGCTGGCGGCGATCGACTGGCAGAACGTCGCGCGCTTCGCCGCCGAGCTGCCGCTCGGTCCCGACAGCCTCATCCTCGGCGACCCCGCGGCGGGCGAGCCACCCGAGGTCTTCACGAGGAGCGGCGCGCGCTACGTGCCGGTGCCGCTGAAGGCGGTGGCCGGCGAGATCGCCGGCGCCTGGCCGAACATGGTGGCCCTGGGCGTGCTGGCGGGGCTCCTGGGTTTGCCCGCCGCATCGCTCGAAGCGGCCGCCCGCAAGGCCATGAAGAAGGGTCTCGAAGCCGGCATTGCGGCGGCGCAGCGCGGCTATGCGCTGGCCGCACAAGTGCCGGCCTTTCCGCTGGCGCCACCGCCGAAGCGAGCGAGCCGCTGGCTCATCACCGGCAACGAGGCGGCGGGATACGGCGCATTGCGCGGCGGCGTGCGCTTCGTGGCCGCCTACCCCATCACCCCCGCCACCGAGCTCCTGGAGTATCTGGCGCCCGCGCTCGCCAAAGTCGGCGGGACGCTGGTGCAGGCGGAGGACGAGCTCGCCTCCATCAACATGGCGCTCGGCGCCTCGTTCGGCGGCGTGCCCTCGCTGACGGCCACCTCCGGCCCGGGGCTCTCGCTGATGGTCGAATCGCTCGGCCTGGGCGTCGCCGCGGAAGTCCCGGTGGTGGTGGTGGATGTGATGCGCACCGGCCCCTCCACGGGCATCGCCACCAAGAGCGAGCAGGCGGACCTCGGCACCGCGCTCTACGGACTGCACGGCGATGCGCCGCACGTCGTCATTGCGCCCAACTCTCTCGAAGACTGCCTCGCCGCCACTGAATGGGCGGTGGGCCTTGCCGAGTCGCTGCAGGTGCCCGCCATCGTGCTCTCCGACCAGTACCTCGGGCAGGCGCGCGGGGTGGTCGACGTGCCGGCGCAAGGCAGCGGCGCCGTGGAGCGGCTGAAGGTTCGCAACAGCGGCGGCGACACGCCGGTCGCTGCACCGTACAAGCGCTATGTGCTTACGCCCTCGGGCGTCTCGCCGATGGCCATTCCCGGCACTGCCGGCGCCACTTATGTGGCGGACGGGCTCGAGCACAACGAGCGCGGCACGCCTTCCTCGCAGGCCTCCGACCACCTCGCGCAGATGGACAAGCGCGCGCGCAAGCTCGCGCAGCTCGATCCGGGCGGGGCCTGGGCGAGCGTCGAGGGCGAGGGCGAGACCGCGCTCGTCACCTTCGGCTCGTGCACCGGGCCCGCGCGCGAGGCGCTCGAGCGCGCGCGCGCCGCGGGCGCGAAGATCCGCCTGGTGTCGCTGCGCCTGCTCGCACCGGCGCAGCCGCAACGCCTGGCGCGCGCCCTTGAAGGCGTGAAGCGCGTGCTGGTGCTCGAACAGAATCACAGCGGACAGTTTCTGAGGTACCTGCGCGCGGAGTACGAGCTGCCCGGCGAGGTGAAGAGCCTGCGCCGGCCCGGCCCCTTGCCCTTCCGCCCTGCCGAAATCCACGCGGCGCTCACGCAATGGAGCCACGCATGAACGCACCCGCCACGGCCGCCGCGCTCGTCGCCAAGGATTTCAAATCGGACTACAAGCCGGTCTGGTGCCCGGGCTGCGGCGACTACTCGGTGCTCGCGGCAATCACCAAGGCGCTCGCCATGCTCAACCTGCGGCCGGAGAACGTCGCGGTGGTCTCGGGCATCGGCTGCTCCTCGCGCATCCCCGCCTACACCACCTGCTACGGCTTTCACGGCGTGCACGGGCGCGCGCTGCCGGTGGCCACCGGCCTCAAGGCCGCGCGCCCCGACCTCACGGTGCTGGTGGCCAGCGGCGACGGCGACGGCTACTCGATCGGCGGCAACCACTTCCTGCACGCCTGCCGCCGCAACGTGGACCTCACCTACATCGTGATGGACAACCACGTCTACGGCATGACCAAGGGCCAGCCTTCGCCCACCACGGAGCCGGACTGGTCCTCCAAGCTCGCCCCCGGCGGCACGGGGTTGCGCGAGTTCCACCCGCTGGTGATCGCGCTCGCCTCGGGAGCCAATTTCGTGGCGCGCGCCTTCTCGGGCGATCCGAACGGCTGCGCGCAGATGATCGCCGAGGCCGTGCGCCATCCCGGCTTTTCCTTCATCGAAGTGCTCTCGCCCTGCGTGACCTTCCGCCCCGAGCAGCGCGCATGGAAGGAAGCGGTGCACGCGGCGCCGGTGGCGGCCACCGACGACGCCGCGCGCGCTGCGCGCCGCATCATGACCGACGACGGCTTCAACCTCGGCGTGCTCTTCAAGGGCAAGCGCGCGCCCTACCAGCCGGCGAGCGCCGGCACCCAGGCCGTGGCCGCGCTCGAGGCGGGATTCAGATTGCGGGAGGAATGATGGACGCCTATGCCGACTTCATGGCGCGCGCCTACGCCATGGAACTGGAAGCCACCGAGCGCTATGCGCAGTTCGCCGACCAGCTCGATACGCACAACAACCGCGAGGTGGCCCTGATGTTCCGCAAGCTCGCGGGCGTGGAGGCGCTGCACGCCAAGCGCATCCTCGAGGAGATGAATTGGCCGAGCATGCCCGCGCTGCCGCCCGCCTTTGCCTGGGAGACCGCCGAGGGCCCGGAGACGGCGCCCTTCGAGGCGATGCACTACCTGATGCAGCCCTTTCATGCGCTCGAGATCGCGCTCAAGTGCGAGTTGCAGGCGCAGAAGTACTTCGAGGACATCGCCGCGAGCAAGGCGCCGGCCGCGGTGCGCAAGGCCGCCACCGAGATGGCGGACGAGGAGCGCGAGCACGTGCGCCTGATCCGCGACTGGCTCAAGCGCGTGCCGCAGCCCAAGACCGGCTGGGACGAGGATCCCGACCCGCCGAGCGTGACCGAGTGAGGCCCCTCCACCCGCACGCCGGGGCGACGACCCTCCCGCATCCGCTCGCCGACGCACCGACCGCATGAGAATCCTTCATCCGCAGGGCTGGGCGCCGCCGATCGGCTACGCCAACGGCATCGAGGCGCAGGGCAGGATCGTGTTCGTCGCCGGCCAGGTCGGCTGGGACACGCAGCAGAAGTTCCAGTCCGAGGACCTCGCGCCGCAGTTCGAGCAGGCGCTGAAGAACGTGCTCGCGGTGCTGGCGGAGTCCGGCGGCCGCGCGGAGCACATCTGCCGCCTGACCGCCTACTGCTGCGACAAGCCCGCCTACCTTGCGGCGCGCCCCGCACTCGGGCGCATCTGGCGCTCGCTCATGGGCAAGCACTTCCCGGCGATGAGCATGATCTTCGTCTCCGACCTGCTCGACTCGCCGGGTAAGATCGAACTCGAGGCCACCGCCGTGATTCCGGAGGAAAAGCGATGAAGGGACTGAAAGGCAAGACCGCGATCGTCACCGGCGGCGCCGCCGGCATCGGCGCGGCGATCGTCGAGCGCTTCAAGGCCGAGGGCACCAAGGTCGTCGTCTTCGACCTGAAGGGCGAGCCGAGCATCGACATCACCGACTACGCGGCGGTGCAAAAGGCAGTGGCCACCGCGGGCTCAGTGGACATCCTCGTCAACAACGCCGGCTGGGACATGTTCAAGCCCTTTCTCGCGACCGATCCGGCGTTCTGGCAGAGGATCATCGCCATCAACCTCGTGGGGCCGATGAACCTGCTGCATTGCGTGCTGCCGGGCATGGTGCAGCGTGGCAGCGGCAAGGTGGTGAACATCGCCTCGGATGCGGGGCGCGTGGGCTCCTCGGGCGAGGCGCCCTACTCCGCGTGCAAAGGCGGCATCATCGCCATGACCAAGACGATTGCGCGCGAGGTCGCATCCAAGGGCGTGCGCCTGAACACCGTCTGCCCCGGCCTCACCGAAACCGGCATGCTCGAGAGCTTCATGCAAGGCGCCGGCA
Source organism: uncultured beta proteobacterium (assembly GCA_963719995.1). GTDB lineage: Bacteria > Pseudomonadota > Gammaproteobacteria > Burkholderiales > SG8-39 > JAABQT01. Next base: position 798,743 of record CAVRDW010000001.1, read on the forward strand.
ACCCGGACAAGCTGCGCGAGGCCTATCGCCGCGCAGTGCCGATCGGGCGCCTGGGCAAGCCCGAGGACATCGCGGGCGCGGTGCTGTTTCTCGCCAGCGACGACGCCGAGTTCATCACCGGTCAGACGATCAGCGTCTCGGGCGGCCTGACGATGCACGGGTAAGTATCAAGCGCACTCGCCTAGCCGCGCCCGGACGGTCATCAAACGTGCCGGCGGATGTGCCTGCGGCGCTCGGCTTCCACGGTGAACTCTTCCAGGTCCGGGTCGAGCGCGTGCCGCGCCGACACGACGCCGATGGGCCGTCCGTCCTCGATGACCGGCGCGTGCCGGAAACCATGTTCGTGCATGAGGAGCAACGCGTGGCCGAACGATTCGTCCGACGCTACGGTCCTCGGGTCGGGGGTCATGACCTCGCGCAGCGGCGTCGTGGCCGGTTCGAGGCCGCGGGCCATCACGCGGTAGACCGCGTCGCGCTCGGTGAAGATGCCGACGAGGCGCCCCCTTTCCATGACCAAAACAGCGCCGACCTTGCTTCGCGCCATCTTGCGGACGGCCTTGGCGACGCTGTCCTGCGGCGCCGCGACGACCAGCTTGCGCGGCTCGACCATGTCGCGAACTCTTGTGGTGAGCATCTTTGGCCTCCCTTGACCCGGTGAGGCTAACCGGCCGCGGCGGTTGGCCCTTGATACGGATCAAGCCCCCTGCGAGACATCGTCAGGCGCGCGCCGCGCGCTGCAGGCCCTTTGCGCGACCAAGTACGAGCGTCGCGGCCGTTGCGATGAAGAGCGCGATCGCCGTGGCGTTGCCCCAGGCACCCAGCCGAACCAGCGCCGCATGCTCCAGCACGCCGCCGAGCACCCTCGCGGCCAGCGAGGCGTGCAGCAGGACGAGCGGCAGGTAAAGCACGCTGCGGTAAGGCAGCGGCACGCGCAGCACCGCCGGCAGGATCACCGGCGCGTGGCCAAACACCATCGAGAAGACGAAGCCCACGAAGATCGCGTGCAGCGCGGCATCGTAGGCGAACGCCGCGGCGAGGAGCGCGCCGCCGAGCGCCAGCCAGGCGTAGCCGGAAAGCAGGCACACCGCGATGTAGCGCGGCAGCCCGGTCTGGCGCACGGTGACGCGCGCGAGATCGAATGCCAGCAGCCACGCCGCGAGCAGCACCAGCACCACGCCGAGGAGCCGCGGCGAGAGCGGCGCGACGAGCAGCGCCGCCGCCAGCACCATGAAGGCGCCGCGCGCAAAGGCGCCGCGCTTCAGATAGCGCGAGAGCTCCAGGCGCTCCCCGCCGATGGTGAGCGCGAAGAACGCGATCCACCAGGGCACCGCGGGCTCGCCGAGGAAGAGCAGCGCGTTGCCGGCGAGCCAGGCCAGGGCGCCCCCGAGCAACGTCGCCATCTCCAGCGAGCGCTGGCGCGCGAAGACTGCCGCGCTCGCGGCAACGAGGAGCACCGAGGCGAACGTCAGCAGCGCAAACCCGGACTCGAAGGGGCCCGCGACAAGGCAGACGCCGCCGATGCCGCTCGCGAGCGGCGCGCCATAGGCCCAGCGCTGGCCGAGCGCGACCGCGCGCTCCAGCCCGATCACCGTGCCAAGGAATCCCGACACCATCAGCGCGCCATGCAGCGCAACCGCACCCGCCGGCGCCGGAATCCCCGCACCCAGCCGCACCAGCCCCCCCGCGACGCCGAAAGCCAGCGCGGCAAATCCCAAGACAAGAAGCGGTAGGCGCCAGCGAGGCGCAGCCGGGGCAGGCCTGAAAATGGGGTCAGACCCGAATTTTCGTGGCAGAGAATTCGGGGTCTGACCCCAATTCATTTCCAGCCGAAGCGGGTTTGGGCCTCGGGGCTCATGCGCTCGGGGGTCCAGGGCGGCTCCCAGACGAGCTCCACCTGCACGTCGGTGCCTTCGGGCGCGATGCTGCGCACCGCGGCGTTGGCCTCGTCCACCAGGTAAGGCGCCGCGGGGCACGCGGGCGAGGTCATGGTCATTTCCACGTGCACGCGACCCGGCTCGCAGCGGATGGCGTACACCAGGCCCAGATCCACGATGTTCATCCCGGCCTCGGGGTCCTCCACTGTCATGAGCGCGTCGCGCGCGGCATCTTCCTGCAGGGTCGGCATGTCCATGGACGCAATTCAGCGCACCTTCGGGCGCGCACCCTTGATCTGCATCAATCCGCCTGCCGCGCAAGAGACTATGGTCAATCCACGAAAGGATAAGGGTGATTTCATGGATACGGCTTCGGTGAACAGCATCGTACTCGGGATGGGCGCCCTCCTCCTCCTGGGCCTCATCGCTTACGGCATGTTCGTGGTGTCGCGGCGCATGCTGCAGGACGACGGGCGCCTGCGGCTTCGGCGCATGCTCGTGCGGCACGGCGTGCGACCTGCTGCCGTGGCCAGCGAGTATTACGAGATTGCCCGCGCCACGCGCCGCTGCGTCGCCTGCGCCGACAAGCCGCGCTGCGACGCGTGGCTCGCTTCGCACCGGCGCGAGGGTTCCGAGGCCTTCTGCCCGAACGCCGCGTTCATCGCGCGCAGCGCTCGCACCTAGCCCAGAGCACTTGCACCTCATGCGCCTGATCGCGCGTTGTTGACTTGCGTCAACGGCGCGGCCAGCGCGCCCCGCGCACTGTGGCAGTCTGGCGGGTCATGCGGCTCCTGCTGATCAACCCGGCGCTGCCGGAGAGCTTCTGGAGCTTCCGCTGGGCGCTCGAATCCGTGCTCGGCGGCAAGCGCTCGCTCAATCCGCCCCTCGGCCTTGCCACGCTCGCCGCGCTGTGCCCGTCCGACTGGCAAGTGACGATCGTCGACGAGAACGTCGAGCCGCTGCCGCTCAAGCCGCAGGCCGACCTCATCGGCATTGGCGCCATGGGCGTGCAAACGCAGCGCCAGAAGCAGCTGCTGCGCTTCTACCGCGAGGCCGGCTACCGCGTAGTCGCCGGCGGCAGCTACGCCTCGCTCTGCCCGGAGGAATACTTCGACGTCGCCGACCATGTGATCGCCGGCGAGGCGGAGTACATCTGGCCGCGCTTCTGTGCCGACCTGGAGGCCGGCTCGCCGAAAGCGCTGTATCGCGAGACCGGCCACGTGCGCCTGGAAGATTCCCCCGTGCCGCGCTTCGACCTGCTCAAGCTCGAGCGCTATGCCACCGCCAGCTTGCAGCTCTCGCGCGGCTGCCCCTACCGCTGCGAGTTCTGCGACATCATCGTCATGTTCGGCAGGAAGCCCCGCTACAAGGCGCCGGCGCAGATCGGGCGCGAGCTCGACGCCCTGCGGAGCCTCGGCATGCGCAAGGTGTTCTTCGTGGACGACAACTTCATCGGCAACAAGGCGCGGGCGAAGGAGACCCTGCGCTTCCTCGCCGGGTACCAGGAGCGCCACGGCCGGCGCCTGCGTTTCGGCACCGAGGCCTCGCTCAATCTCGCCGACGACCCGGAGCTGCTCACGCTGTTTCGCGAGGCGGGCTTCGAGTGGGCCTTCCTGGGTCTCGAGACGCCAGACCCGGAAACACTGCGCGAAGCGGCCAAGACGCAGAACACCACGGGCGACATGCTCAGCGCGGTGCGCCGCATCCACGCCGCGGGCATCGACATCCTCGCCGGCTTCATCGTCGGCTTCGACCGCGACACGCCGGCCGTGTTCGGCAAGCAGCGGCGCTTCATCCTCGACAGCGGCATCATGGTGGCGATGGTGGGCCTGCTCACCGCGCTGCCGCGCACGCCCCTGTACGACCGCTTGAAGCGCGAAGGGCGCCTGATCGAAGGCGCCGCCCACGGCGACAACACGCGCGCGAGCACCAACATCGTGCCCAAGGCGATGTCGCTGGAGCAGATGCAGGCCGGCTACAAGCGCCTGTACTCGGAGTTGCTGGCCGACGGCGCCATCGCCACGCGCATTCGCAACAAGCTCGCGCATTTCGGCCCGCAGGCGCGCCTCGTGCGCGAGCGGCCGCTCGAGGCGGCGCGCATCGTCTGGAACCTGCTCGTGCGCGGCATCGCGCGCGGCGGCCTCGGGCGCGCCTGGCACTTCCTGCGCAGCCTGCCGCTCACGCGGCCGCGCCAGCTGCCGCTCGCGATCAACGACTGGATCTCCGGGCTCGCCCTGCGCGAGTACGCCGAGCGCCACTTCGGACTGCCGGCAAGGCGGGCCAGGATGTCGCCCGAGCGCGCGGCGGCACGCCTGCGCGCGAAGCTCCAGCGCTGGCGCCGTCTCGGCGAGGTGCACCTCGCGCTGCGCCGCACGCCGCGCGCCGAGCCGCAGATCGCGGTGCGCGTCACTGGAACCCTTGACCGCGCGCTCTCGCGACGCCTCGCGCGCCAGTTGCGCAAGGTGCTCGAGCGCTCTCGCGCCCGCGTGGTGCTGGCGCTCGAGTCGTTGGGCGAGCACCGCGACCTGGAGCGCCTGGTGCGCGCCCTCGGCCGCCACGGCGACCGCGTGCGCATCGTCGTCGGCGAGGGCCTGCGCGAGTTGCTGCTCTGCGAGCCCGCTCCCGCCTAGAGACGCGGAGCTCGGCTGCACGTCGCTCGGCGGCGCGCAGCCCAGCGGCGGCGCTTTCCCCAGCGACGCGAACTTGGACTGCGCGACAGCCGACCGCAGCGTCCGTCGGCTTCGAGACATCATTTTTCGAGATCATTGCTGCACCACTGGATTTGATGGCGGCCGTCAACGCGCGTAGCGTATTGCGAGAGGGAAGCCACGCTACGCAACGTGGCGGCGAATGCCATTGAACAAGGACAGGCAATTGAAGTCGATTGCCCCAAGTGGCGGAATCGGCATGCATAACTTGCAGTCGGTCGACGACAAGGCGGAATGCAATCCTCCTTTTGGGCTGTCTATTTCACGTTATGCCGCAGAGCGCAACGTCCTTGACATGTCATATTTGGTATAGGCACAATGCGGCATGTGGCGTATCGAGGAGCACCGCCGTGTCGACAAGCAGCTGTCGTCGGCGCCCCGGGAGATCCTCAAGCGGTACGAGAAATGGAAGGACATCGCGATGCTGTCCGGCCCGCCCGGGCTCCGGATGATCGGGGGCTTCAACGACGAGGCCCTGTCCGGAGAATGGAATGGCCACCGCTCCTCCCGTCTCGGGTTGCAATGGCGGGTGATCTACCGCACCGCGCCGGATCAGCAACTGTTTCAGGTGATCTCGATCACCGCGCATGACTATCGGAGGCCGTAGATGAGCCAGTTCCGCGCAGCGAAGAAACGGGTCAATGTATCTGTTGGCGAATCCGTGCGCATCATTCGGGAGCTGCAAGGCCTGAGCCAGAACCAGCTCGCGGAGCGCACGGGTATCCCGCAGGCCACCCTCTCTGCTATCGAGAATGACCGCGTCCGCCTGGGTGTTGAGCGCGCAAAGGTGCTTGCAAAGGCCCTCAAATGCCACCCCGCCGTGCTGGTGTTCCCCGGATGGCAAGACCATCTGCGAACTGCGGCATAACTTGCTGCTGCAGCCGACGCGCTGAAGCGCGCGGCTAAGCGCCACGTTAGATTCCGATTGACGCCATACGTCACTGACGTATAATGCGGCATGTTCAGCTTTGTCGAGTCAAAGCTGTTTTCACGCCTTGTTGGTGACTACCTCACCGATGACCAGTACGCCGAACTCCAGGTGGCGTTGGCTGAGGCTCCAGAGCGAGGCGCGATCGTTCCGGGATCGGGTGGCGTTCGAAAGCTACGATGGGCGCAACCTGGTCGCGGAAAACGAGGCGGGATCAGGGTGATCTACTACGCCAAGACGCATGAAGGTGTGATTTGGATGCTGACGATCTACGCGAAGAATGAGGAGCAGAACATCCCTGCTCACGTGCTTCGCAGGATCAAGGAGGAACTCGATGGCTAAGGCAAAACGCAATATCGGTCTGGAGATTCTCGAAGGTATCCGCGATATCAAGCGGGGCGAACACGGGCGCGTGGTCAATGTCCCCTCGGTGACGTCGGTACGCGAACGCACCGGATTGTCGCAGTCTCGCTTTGCGCAGCTCCTTGGCGTTTCCGTGCGCACACTCCAGGAATGGGAGCAAGGCCGCCGCGCTCCCTCGGGGGCAGCACGTACGCTTCTCCTCATTGCGCAGAAGAACCCCCGTGCACTCCTGGAAGTGGCCTGATCGGAATCTGACCCTCGCTTGCACCGGACGGCCAAAGGCCGCCGGTGAAGCGACACGTTAGACCCGCCAAACAACCCTCCTCGGAGTCACCATGCACGTCAAGAGCCACTGGGAGCATGTGTACGAGACCAAGTCAGTCGATGCCGTCAGCTGGTTTCAGCCGCATGCAGAACAATCACTGCGACTCATACATCAGACTGGCCTGTCCCCAACAGCTTCGATCATTGACGTCGGCGGTGGTGCTTCCACACTCGTTGACGATCTCCTGAACGACGGCTTCCGCTCGGTGACGGTGCTCGACCTCTCGGGCGCAGCACTTGCCGCCGCAAAGGCAAGGCTCGGAGACCGGGCCGCCTCGGTCACATGGCTCGAGGCGGACATCACGCAGGTCGCGCTGCCTCGCAACGCCTACGACGTCTGGCATGATCGAGCCGTCTTCCACTTCCTGACGAGCGATCGTGATCGTCAGGCCTACGTCTCTGCGGTCTTACGAGCGGTCAAGCCCGGCGGGTACGTGATCGTGGCCACGTTCGCCGAAGATGGGCCGCTCCAGTGCAGCGGTCTACCCGTCGTGCGCTACTCGCCCAACACCTTGCACGCAGAGTTCGGTGCTCCGTTCAACCTGGTGAAGCACGAACGCGAAGAGCACCACACGCCGTCCGGTGAGGTCCAGAAATTCATCTATTGCTACTGCCGGAAAGAGGCCGAGTGAAAGGCGGGTGACCGGCCGGTGAGATAGGTAACAGAAGCGTCGGAGGACATGGGTAACGGAGTTCCATGTCCTGGTGCGTCGCGAGCGGCGCTCCGCAATCGATAGGGCGAAGACAACGGCGCAGAGGCCGGCGGCGGCGCAAGGGGTCCCCATTGCGACGCGCCGAGACGGAATCCAGCCCTGACCCCGATTTTTCCCTTCGCGTCGCTGGGGAAGGCGCCGCCGCCGGGCTGCGCGCCGCTGCGAAAACACGCCGTCGAGTGCCGCCATGCCGACGCTGCTCCGCAGCATCGCCTCCGTCCTGCGCCACGGTTGACCGCCGTCAATTCGGGCCCTTGACTGCCCTCCGGCGCGGAGCGCTGAATGTCGCCTCCAATAACAACATGTTGGGGAGCGAATCGTGGAAACCACAATAGGTAGGGCCCGGGAGCGGGCAGTCGCCGCGCTGCCGCAGGCGGTGCTCAAGCGCGACGGCACGGTCGCACCCTTCGACGCCGGCAAGATCGCCTCCGCGCTGGCACGCGCCGGCGCCGCCACCGGCGAGTACGGCGAGACCGAAGCGGCCGCCCTCGCCGCGCAGGCGGTGAAGGTGATCGCGCACCGCTTTGCCGGCGCGACGCCCACCATCGAGAACATCCAGGACGCGGCGGAGCACGTGCTCATCGCCGCCGACCATGTCGCCACCGCGCGCGCCTACATCGTCTACCGCGAGCAGCACAAGCGCCTGCGCGCGGACCGGCGCACGGTGGTGGACGTGGCCGCCTCGATGAATGAATACCTCGAGCGGCAGGACTGGCGCGTGAACGCCAACGCCAACCAGGGCTACTCGCTCGGCGGCCTGATCCTGAACGTCGCCGGCAAGGTGACGGCCAACTACTGGCTCTCGCACGTCTACCCGCCGGAAGCCGGGCACGCGCATCGCGAGGGCGACCTCCACATCCACGACCTCGACATGCTCGCCGGCTACTGCGCGGGCTGGTCGCTGAGGACGCTGCTCGCCGAGGGGCTGAACGGCGTGCCCGGCAAGGTGGAAGCCGCGCCCGCGCGGCACCTCTCGAGCGCCGTGGGCCAGATCGTCAATTTCCTCGGCACGCTGCAAAACGAGTGGGCGGGCGCGCAGGCGTTCAGTTCCTTCGATACCTACATGGCGCCCTTTCGTGCGCAAGGACCGGCTGTCCTACGACGAGGTGAAGCAGTCCATCCAGGAGCTCATCTACAACCTGAACGTGCCCTCGCGCTGGGGCACGCAGACGCCCTTCACCAACCTCACCTTCGACTGGACCTGCCCGGAGGACCTGAAAGCGCAGGTGCCGGTGATCGCGGGCGAGGAAATGCCGTTCACCTACGGCGAGCTCGCCCCCGAGATGGCGATGATCAACCGCTCCTACATCGAGGTGATGACGGCGGGCGACGCCAAGGGGCGCGTGTTCACCTTCCCGATTCCGACCTACAACATCACCAAGGACTTCGACTGGGACGGGCCGAACACGCACGCGCTCTTCGCCATGACCGCGAAGTACGGCCTGCCCTACTTCCAGAATTTCGTGAACTCCGACCTCGAGCCGAACATGGTGCGCTCGATGTGCTGCCGGCTGCAGCTCGACCTGCGCGAGCTTCTCAAGCGCGGCAACGGCCTCTTCGGCTCGGCGGAGCAGACCGGGTCGGTCGGCGTGGTGACGCTCAACTGCGCGCGCCTGGGCTACCTGCACCGCGGAGACGAGGCGGCACTGTTCGCCCGCGTGGATCAGCTGCTGGAGATCGGCCGCACCAGCCTGGAGATCAAGCGCAAGGTGATCCAGCGCCACATGGACGCGGGGCTGTTCCCCTACACCAAGCGCTACCTCGGCACGCTGCGCAATCATTTCTCCACGCTCGGCGTCAACGGCCTGAACGAGATGATCCGCAATTTCACCGCCGGCGCGCACGACATCTCGAGCGAGTGGGGCCACGCGTTCGCCTGCCGCCTGCTCGATCACGTGCGTGCGCGCATGGTCGAATTCCAGGAGCAGACCGGCCACCTCTACAACCTCGAGGCGACGCCCGCCGAGGGCACCACCTACCGCTTCGCCAAGGAGGACCGCAAGCGCTTTCCGGGAATCCTGCAGGCGGGCACCGCGCAGATGCCGTACTACACCAACTCCTCGCAGCTCCCGGTGGGCTTGACCGACGACCCCTTCGAGGCGCTCGAGCGCCAGGAGGAGCTGCAGGCGAAGTACACCGGCGGCACGGTGCTGCACCTGTACATGACCGAGCGCGTGAGCTCCGCGGATGCCTGCAAGCTGCTCGTGCGCCGCGCGCTCGCGCGCTTTCGCCTGCCCTACATCACGGTGACGCCGACCTTCTCCATCTGCCCGGGCCACGGCTACCTGCAGGGCGAGCACCAGACCTGCCCGCAGTGCGCAGCCGCGTGCGAGATCTGGACGCGCGTGATGGGCTATCACCGCCCGGTGTCCTCGTTCAACAAGGGCAAGCAGGGCGAATTCCACGAGCGCCGCTTCTTCGAGGAGGAGAAGTGCTCCGCGTCGGCGGCCTGACGCGGTGCTCGGCGAGCGACTACCCCGGCAAGCTCGCCGCGGTAGTGTTCTGCCAGGGCTGCGCCTGGCGCTGCGGCTACTGCCACAACCCGGAGCTGCAGCTGCGCCGCGGCGGCGAGGACATCGCCTGGTCTGACGTGCTGGCGTTCCTCGAGCGCCGCCGGGGGCTACTCGACGCGGTCGTCTTCAGCGGCGGCGAGCCCACGCAGCAGCGCGGGCTCGAGCAGGCGATGCGCGAGGTGAAAGCGATGGGATTCCTCGTGGGGCTGCACACCGCGGGTATCGTGCCGTCGCGCCTGGAGAAAGTGCTGCCGCTCGTGGACTGGGTGGCGATGGACTTGAAGGCGAAGTTCGATGAGCACGAGCGCGTAACAGGCGTGCGCGGCAGCGCACACCGTGCGCGAGATAGCCGGGAACTGATCCTCGCAAGCGGGACCGCCTGCGAGTTCCACACGATTTCCTAGGACCTACCCCCCGGTACGCAGGTCCTCGATGTGATCGGCGACCTCTTCGCACACGGCGGCGAGGTCGAGCATTTCCTCGCGCACGACAGGGTCCGGGGCCGTATCCGCCAGCTCGCGGTACTTGACCGCCTGGTCGCGCAGATAGTCGTCGAAATCCATCCCGCGTCTCCGCTCCCGAAGGCCACGACCTACGCAGCGAAGCTAACCCGAATCACCGACTGAGCTTTGATCTGGCTCAAATTGACGCGCTGCGGCAGGGGTAATTTGCGCTCTAGCGGGACGCGCCATGACCGAAAGCCTCCAGGAGTCGAATTTCGAGATCGTCAAACGAGAGGATTTCTCGGAGGCGACCTATTTGCTCGAGGTGCTGCACCCCCAGCTCGCCCGCGCCGCCAAGCCGGGCCAGTTCGTCATCGTGATGGCGCACGCCCAAGGCGAGCGCATTCCGCTCACCATCGCGGACTTCGACCGCGAGCGCGGCACGATCACGCTGGTGATCCAGGCCGTCGGCAAGACCACGCGCCAGATGCAGCGCGACTGCCGCGCCGGCTCTCACCTGTTCGGCCTGGTCGGCCCGATGGGCGAGCCGAGCCACATCGGCCGCGCCAAGAAGGTCGTCTGCGTCGGCGGCGGGCTCGGCGTGGCGCCGATCTATCCGCAGGCGCGCGCCTACAAGCAAAGCGGCGCCTACGTGATCGGCATCGTCGGCTTCCGCAGCAAGAGCCTGGTGTTCTGGGAAGACAAGTTCCGCGCCAGCTGCGATGAGTTCATCGTCTGCACCGACGACGGCTCGGCGGGCATCAAGGGCCTGGTGACCGAGGGCATCCGGCAGGCGCTGGCGCGCCACGACGACATCGACGAGCTGGTCGCCATCGGGCCGCCCGTGATGATGAAGGGCTGCGCCGAGGCGACGCGGGCGCGCGGGATCCATACCGTGGTGAGTCTCAATCCGGTGATGGTGGACGGCACCGGCATGTGCGGCGGCTGCCGCGTGAAGATCGGCGAGGAGATCAAATTCGCCTGCGTCGACGGCCCGGATTTCGACGGCCACCGGGTGGACTTCGACGACCTGATGGCGCGCCTCGCGCGCTACCGCCCGGAGGAGAAGCGCGCGCTGGAGCGCTGGCAGGACGCCTGCCGCATGGAAGGCCGCAAGGAATAACGGGACATGGCGGCCAAGAAGAAGACCATCCGCACCATCCCGCAGGAGCGCACGCCGATGGCCGAGCGGCCGGCGCTGGAGCGGGCGAAGAATTTCACCGAAGTCGCCTGCGGCTACCGGCTCGAGGACGCGCAGCGCGAAGCCGAGCGCTGCCTGATGTGCCCCGACCAGCCCTGCGTGGGCGGCTGCCCGGTCAACATCGACATTCCGCAGTTCATCGCCAGGATCACGAGCAAGGATTATCGCGGCGCCTACGACGTCATCACCGACACGAACCTGCTGCCCGCGATCTGCGGCCGCGTCTGTCCCGCAGGAGAACCAGTGCGAGGGCGTGTGCACCGTGGGCGACACGCTGGAGCCGGTCGCCATCGGGCGCCTGGAGCGCTGGGTCGGCGACATGGCCATCCAGGAAGGCTGGGCGAACATTCCCTACATCGAGCCCAACGGCCTCAAGGTCGGCATCGTGGGCTCCGGGCCCGCGGGCATGGCCTGCGCGGCCGACATGGCGAAGGCGGGCTGCAGCGTCACCGTGTTCGAGGCGTTCCACCAGCCCGGCGGCGTGCTGCGCTACGGCATTCCCGATTTCCGGCTGCCCAATGAGGTGATCGACGCCGAGATCGAGAAGCTGGCGCGGCTGGGCATCAAGTTCCGCTGCAACACGCTGGTGGGGCGGCTGTTCACCATCGAGCAGATGGTCGGCGAGATGGGCTTCGACGCGGTGTTCATCGGCGTGGGCGCGGGCTACCCGAGCTTCATGGGCATCCCGGGCGAATCGCTGAACGGCGTGCTCTCGGCGAACGAGCTGCTCACGCGCTGCAACCTGATGCGCGCGCGCGAGTTCCCCGACTTCGACACGCCGATCGACCTCGGGCGCCGCGTCGCCGTGATCGGCGCGGGCAACACGGCGATGGACGCGATGCGCGTGTCGCTGCGGCTCGGCGCGGAAAAGGTGATGTGCGTCTACCGCCGCACGCAGGCCGAGGCGCCGGCGCGCGCCGAGGAGCTCCACCATGCCGAGCAGGAAGGCATCGAGTTCCACTGGCTGACCAGCCCGCTCGAGATCCTTGCCGATGGCGACAAGCGCGTGCGCGGCATGCGCTGCCAGAAGATGGCGCTGGGCGAGCCCGACGCGTCCGGGCGCCGCCGCCCGGTGCCGGTGCCGGGCAGCGAGTTCGAGATCGCCTGCGACGTCGCGGTGTACGCGATCGGCACCAACGCCAATCCGATCCTCGGCCAGACCTCGAAGCTGCAGCTGAACAAGCGCGGCTACATCGCGGTCGACGACAGCCTCGCCACCTCGATCGACGGCGTGTTCGCCGGCGGCGACATCGTCACTGGGGCGGCGACCGTCATCGAGGCGATGGGCGCAGGGCGCAAGGCGGCGCAGGCCATGAAGGCCTATCTCGGATTGCGCGACAGCGCGGCGCCGTACGCCGGCGAGCCGCAGGCGGGCGCGCTGTTCGGCATCGCGCCCGGCGAACGCAACTACGCGCGCGTGCGCGCCGCATAGGACACCCGCATGGACCAGGCACTGCTCGCCGACGACACGCAGCAACGGACGACCACGAGAGCGAGGACCGTCAGCACGCTCACCGAGCACATCGTCGAGATCGTCAGCGACTCCGGCGAGGGGGCGCAGCGCTGCGGGCAGTCGCTCGGCGGCGATCGCGGCCAGATGCGGCAACGGCGTGTGGACCGTGGAGATCATCCCGGCGGAGATCCAGCCGCCGGCGCGCAGCGTCGCGGGCGCGAGCGGCAACCGGGTGCGCCTCGGCGCCAGGCGCATCACCAACGGCGGCGACGAGGCCGACCTGGTGGTGGCGTTCAACGAGCAGGTGCTGCTCGGCCGGGTGCGCGCGGGCGAGTTGAAGCCGGGCTGCACCATCCTGCTCGAGAGCATGTGGGCCGAGGACCGCGACCCGAAGATCGCGCGCTCCTACGCCGAGACGCGCGACCGGCTGGCGGCGGAGGGCTACCGGGTGATCGAGATCCCGATGGAGCGCGAATGCCGCAAGCTCGTCGCGGACGCGCGCCGCGGCAAGAACATGTTCGTGCTCGGCATGCTGTGCGACCTGTACAGCCTCGACATGCAGCCTGGCGCGCGAGCAGATCGCACGCACCTTCGGCAAGAAGGACCAGGCGATCGTCGACGTCAACGTGCGGCTGCTGGAGGCGGGCCGGACCTGGGCGGAGGCGAATCTCGACTTCGGCTTCCGCATCCCGGCCGAGCGCGCGCGCGAGCCCCAGATCGTCGTCAACGGCAACACCGCGATCGCGCTCGGCGTGCTCGCCTCGGGCATGGAGATCTGCGCCATGTACCCGATCACGCCGGCGACCTCGGCCTCGCACTACCTCTCGGAGGTGTTCGAGAAGGTCGGCGGCATGGTGCACCAGGCCGAGGACGAGATCGCCGCCTGCGCGTTCGCGCTCGGCGCCTCCTACGCCGGCAAGTGCGCCGTGACCATCACCTCGGGCCCCGGCTACTCGCTCAAGCAGGAAGGCATCGGCCTCGCGGTGATGGCGGAGATCCCGCTGGTGGTGGTGAACGTGCAGCGCGGCGGCCCGAGCACCGGCCAGCCGACCAAGTCCGAGCAGGGCGACCTGCTCAGCGTGATGTTCGGCAGCCACGGCGACGCGCCCAAGGTGGTGCTCGCGCCCAGCTCGATCGAGGACTGCTTCTACTCGATGATCACCGCGCGCAAGATCGCGGAAACCTTCAACATGGTGGTGGTGGTGCTGTCGGATGCAAGCCTCGCCACCGCGCAGCAGCCGTTTGCGCGCCCGCAGTTCAGCGAAGACTGGCTCGCGCCGCCGGTGGACCAGAGCGCAGTGCCCGCCGGGGCGCGCCCTTACGACTGGGACGCCGCCAGCGGATTGTTCCGGCGCTTCATTCCGGGGCAGCCGGGCGGGATGCATACGCTGACCGGGCTCGCGCACGACCGCGACAGCCACGTCGCCTACGACGCGCAAAGCAACGAGGAAGGCATCCGCCACCGCAGCCTCAAGCTGGCGGCGCTGCAAAAGACGCTGCGCTGCCCGCGCGTGTTCGGCGAAGCCGAAGGCGACCTGCTGGTGGTCGGCTGGGGCAGCACCAAGGGCGCCATCGAGGAGGCGGTCGAGCGCCTGATCGGCGAGGGGCGCCGCGTGTCGGCCCTGCACCTGGAGTTCATCCAGCCGATGCCCTCCGGCATCGGCGAGATCCTGCGCCGCTTCGGCAAGGTGATGACGGTCGAGGCCAACTGGGGCGACCGCCTCGAGGACCCGGTCATCGACGCCGAGAACCGCCGCTACACGGCGCTCGCGCATGCTGCTGCGCGCGCGCTATCTGGTCGACGTCGACTGCTGGTCGGACGTGCGCGGCCGGCCGATCAAGCCCGGCAGCATCGTGCGCGCGGCGCGCGCGAAGCTCGATGGCGCGCCGGCGCCAAGGGAGTGACGCGATGACCACCGCCACCGAGTGCCTGGTGCGCATGTACGAGGACCCGCACCGCCTGGAGGATTACCAGAGCGGCGTGCCGCGCTGGTGCAGCGGCTGCGGCGACAACGCGATCCTCGCCGCGGTACAGCGCCTGTGCCGCGACAACGACCTTGCGCCCGAGCGCACCGTGTTCGTCTCCGGCATCGGCTGCTCGAGCCGCTTCCCGCACTACATGAAGACCTACGGCTTCCACGGCATCCACGGGCGCGCGCTGCCGATCGCCGAGGGCGTGAAGATGGCGCGGCCGGAGCTGCAGGTGTTCGTCAACACCGGCGACGGCGACTGCTGCAGCATCGGCGCGGCGCACTGGGTGCACGCGGTGCGCTACAACATGAACCTGACGATGCTGCTGCATGACAACCACGTCTACGGACTGACCAAGAAGCAGGCCTCGCCGACCTCGCCGATCGGCATGAAGAGCAACACCACGCCGCGCGGCGCGTATCTCGAGGCGCTCAACCCGCTGACCGTCACGCTCGGCGTGCAGAACGTGTCCTTCGTCGCGCAGGCGGTGGACTGGATCCCGGAGCTGCTCTACGACATCATCGCGGCGGCCTACCGGCACAAGGGCTTCTCCTTCGTGCGCATCATCCAGCGCTGCCCGGAATTCCTGCCCAAGATGTTCGATCCCTGGCTGCACGACCCGAACCGCACGCTGCTGCTCACGCACGAGCGCGGCCTGAAGATCGGCGCCGGCACCTCGAAGCTCTACAAGAACCAGCGCCAGCACGACCCCTCGAACATCCACGCCGCGCGCGAGATCGCCTCGCTCGAGGACCCGATCCCGGTGGGCATCCTCTACTGGAACCCCGCGGTGCCCTGCTACGAGGACGTGCGCCACGCCGGCGAGCTGCACACGCCGGGCCAGGTGCGCAAGGGACTGGAAGCCGAGCTCGACAAGTACACGGTGTGGCCCGACGCGGAGGCGGGCGCAGCGCGCGCGCAGCCCGCATGAATGACGCCATGGACAGCGCGCCGCGCCTGCAGGAACACGTCGTCTTCCATCTCACCGGCCGGCGCGTGGGTCCCGGGGTCGAGCCGGTCGAGGGCCTGCATCTCAGGCCGGCGCTGTTTGCCCGCTTCGGCGATCTCACGCGCCTGCGCTACGACTTCCCGGTGGTGCTCGTGGAGCCGGGCGCCGACGGCGAGTACGTTCGCTCGCTCTCGGAGATGCTCGATGCGGCGCTGAAGAAGATCGCGCCCGCCGGCATCGCCGGCGAGCGCCTGCGCAAGAATGTGCTGCGGCAGGAACGGCAGATCCGCGCGCTGCTGCACGAGGGCAAGGCCGGCACGCTGCTCGAGCTCTGGGACGCTGCGGCCGCACCGCTCGCCAGCCGCGGCGGCGAAGGCGCGCAGGAGGACCTGGCGAGGGCGCGGGCGGCGCTCGGCACCGACGGCAGGCTGCTCGACTGCGACGGCGCGATGCCGGCGCAGCTGGCGACGCACGCCTGGCGCACGGTGCAGGCCGCCAAGACGCGCAAGATGCGCCGCGAAATCGACGCGCTGATCATCCGGCTCTCGGACCTGGTGAAGGCCGATTACCTGCGCTCGGAAGCCGGGCGCCACGCCGATACGCTCGAGGCGGGCTTCGGCGGCACCCACCGGGCGCTGTTCGACTTCCAGGCCATGGCGCGGCTGCTTGCGAAGCCCTCGGGCGGCAGCGCGCTGTCCGCGGCGCGGCGCCGGCGCATCGAGACCGCGCTCTCGGCGCTGCGGGCCGAGCGCTTCTTCGCCGCCGAGGGCGGTCACGCGTTCCAGTTCGAGGAAACGCGGGACGCGACCGCGGCCTACCGCAGTCGGCTGCCGGAAATGGCGGCGCTGGTCAAGGCGATGACGATCGCCGATCTCGAGGTGCAGGGCCGCTACGTCGACGCCAAGCACGACGCGCTGTTCGAGGCCTGGGCCCCGGACTCGCTCGGGCCGGAGGACCTCGCCCGCTTTCCCGACTATCTGGTGTGCCGGACCGCGGGGCGCGCGCGCAAGGGCGGTGCGGCCGCGCGCGCCCTGCTTCTCAAGGTGCTCGCGGGCGGAGCGCCGATCCGGATCGTGGTCGAGAGCGGGACCCTTCTCGAGGACTCGCTCGCCGGCGAGGGCGGCTTCAGCCTCGGGGCGCAGCTCGCGACCACGGCCATGGGCCTGAACGACGTCTACGTGCTGCAGTCGGCCGCTTCGAACCTCTACCGCGCCCGCCGGCTGCTGCTCGGCGCCATGCAGCACCCTGGCGCCGCGCTCATCAACGTGTACTCGGGCACCGGCGCGCAGCCACCGGCCGCGGGCGACCCGCCGCCCTTCCTGCTTGCGGCCGCGGCGCAGGAGTCGCGCGTGTTCCCGGCCTTCTGCTACGACCCGGGTGCGGGCGCGGATTGGGCGACGCGCTTCACGCTGGACCACAACCCGCAGCCGGACGCGGACTGGCCGCAGCACGAATTTTCCTGGGCGGACGACCAGCGGCAGCGCGTCACCGAGAAGCTGCAGTTCACCCTGGCCGATTTCGCGGCCTGCGATCCGCGCTACGCCCGCCATTTCGCGCGCGTGCCGCGCGAGCGCTGGAACGGGAAGATGGTGGCGGTCGCCGATTGGCTGGCACGGCCCGCCAACGGCATGCCGGAAACAGTGCCCTGCATCCCCGCGGTCGATGCCGAGAACTGCCTGCACCGGCTGATCGTCGACGAAAAGCTGCTGCACGCCACGCGCGTCTGCCGCGAGGCCTGGCGACGGCTGCAGGAGCTGGACAGCCTGAAGCGCGCGCGCGCCGCCGCTGCGCCAGCCGCCGCTGCACCGGCGGCCGCGGCACCGGCGGTCGCGGCTCCGGCGACCGCGGGATCGGCTGCAGCGCCGGCCGCAGCGCAGAAGCCCGAGCCTGCCGCGGCAGCGCCGGCCGCCGCCGAGCCCCCGGCAGAGGAGCGCAAGCCGGGAGAGCCGTACATCGAAACGGAACGCTGCTCCAGCTGCAACGAGTGCACCAACCTGAACAGCGCGATGTTCGCTTACAACGAGAACAAGCAGGCCATCATCGCCAATCCGGATGCCGGCACCTTCCGCGAGCTGGTCGAGGCGGCCGAAAGCTGCCAGGTCGCCGTCATCCATCCCGGCAAGCCGCGCAATCCCAAGGAGCCGGGGCTCGACGAGCTGATCAAGCGCGCCGAGCCGTTCCAGTAGCGAGCAGGTAGCCCACCAGGTCACGCACCGGCCTGATCTCGGCGCCGAAAGGCACCTCCTCGGAGCCGCGGAAGAAGAGGCCATGCTCGACGTCGCCGCGCAGCGCGGCGGCGAGGTGATGGTCGATGCAGAACTGCCCGGCCTGCGGCAGCGCATCGCGCAGGCCGCAGTGCGCGAGGCAGTCCCAGGCGAGCGTGCACTGCCGGGGTTTCTTCGCCAAAGACTTGAGCATCGCTTCCTTCTCCAGGTAGCGGGCGAGCCAGGGCGTGCGCACGGCGCGGGCCGGCAATCCAGCGACGCTCATGAACACCACGATGTCCTCGGTACGCGCGCCGGCGAGCACCTGCTTGAAGTTCGCATGCGCGTCGCCCTCTTCGGTGACGGCGAACGGCGTGCCGACCTGCACCGCAGCGGCGCCCGCGGCAAGCGCCGCGCGCGCGCGTTCCGGCGAATTGATCCCGCCCGCGGCGATGAGGGGAATGCGATCGGCGTCCAGCCCCGCGTCGTGCAGCGCGGCGCGAATCTCGGGCAGCACGCGCTCGAAGTCGAAGCGCGGGTCGGCGACTTCCTCCAGCCGCGTGGCGCCCAGGTGGCCGCCGGCGTAGCGCGGATGCTCGACCACGATCGCGTCCGGCGCGCGGCCATGCCGCTGCCAGCGGCGCGCGATGAGGGAGGCGGCGCGCGCCTCGGACACGATGGGGACCAGCGCCACGCGCGGCCAGTCGCGCGCCAGCTCCGGCAGGTCGAACGCCAGCCCGGCGCCGGCGACAATCGCGTCGGCGCCGGCGGCGCAGGAGGTGCGCACGTAGCCGGCGTACTGCGACACTGCGCGCATCACATTGACCGCGATGGCGCCGCGCCCGCCGCTCGCCTCGCGCGCGGCGCCGATCTCGCGTTCGAGCGCGGTCAGATTGGCGTGCTCGATCGCCTGCTTGTCGCGCGTGCGCTCGGTGGCGCGCATCAGGTCGGGATGCAGGCGGCGCAGGTCGACGCTGGAGATGGTGCCGACGCAGTCCTCACGCGCCACCGCCGCGGCCAAGCCGTGCGCCGACACCCCGATTCCCATGCCGCCCTGCACCAGCGGCCGCGCTTCCCGGCCGCCCAATCGCAGCATCGTCACGTGGCGTCAGCGGTCAACGCGCGCGCCCCCGCACCAAACCAGGCAAGGCGCGAGCGCAGCCGCACCACTTCGCCCGCGATGAGCAGCGCCGGCGGCTTCACCGCGGCTTGCTCGGCGAGCGCTGGCAGCGTGCAGAGCGTGCCCTCGATGACGCGCTGCCCGGGCCAGGTCGCCTTCTCCACCAGCGCCGCTGGCAGGTCGGGCGACAGGCCATGCCTGATGAGCCCCTCGCAGATCTTGGCGAGGCCGCCCACGCCCATGTAGATCGCGACAGTCTGGTGGGGCCGCGCCAGTGCGACCCAGTCGAGCTGCGCGCTGCCGTCCTTCAGGTGCCCGGTGGCGAAGACGCAGGATTGTGCGTAGTCGCGATGCGTGAGCGGAATCCCGGCGTAGGACGCGGCGCCCGCGGCGGCGGTCACGCCCGGCACCACCTCGAAGTCGATGCCCTGCGCGGCGAGCGCCTCGATCTCCTCGCCGCCGCGCCCGAAGATGAACGGGTCGCCGCCCTTCAGGCGCACCACGCGCTTGCCCTCGCGCGCGAGGCGCACCATGAGCGCATTGATCTCGTCCTGCCCGAGCGCGTGCCGGTCCTTTTCCTTGCCGACATAGAGTCGCTCGGCGTCGCGGCGCGCGAGATCCACGAGCGCCGGCGCCACCAAGTGGTCGTAGAGCACCACGTTCGCACGCTGCATCACGCGCAAGGCGCGCAGCGTGAGCAGCTCCGGATTGCCGGGACCGGCGCCGACGAGGCTCACGAACCCCGTCACCGGGGCTGCGGAGGCGTCCCCGGATAGGCTCTCCTCCAGCCGCTTCCCGGCAGCCGCTTCGGCCCCCGAAAACACGAGGTCCGCGACCGGGCCGTCCACCACCTCTTCCCAGTAGCGCCGGCGCGCTTCCGGCTCGGGAAAGCGGCGCTTGGAGGCGGCACGAAAGCGCGCGGCAAGTGCGGCGAGCCGCCCGAAGGCGGGCGGCACCGCCGATTCGATGAGCATGCGCAGCTTCCTCGCGATAACCGGGGAAGCGCCCGCTGTAGAGATCGCGATCTGCACCGGCGGCCGGTCCACAATCGAGGGCATGATGAAGCTCGAGCGCGCGGCATCGTCGGCGACGTTCACGGGAATCCTGAGCGCGCGCGCCGCTGAGGCCACCGACTCGTTCACCGCTTCGTCGTCGGTCGCGGCGATCGCGATCTCCGCGCCGACCAGGTCGCCCGACTGGAAGCGCCGCGGCTCGTGGCGCACGGCGCCCAAGAGCGTCAGCTCCGCGAGCCGCGGGCAAAGCCCGGGCGCGATGACCGTCACGCGTACCCCGGAACGCATGAGGGTTTCTGCCTTCAGCGCGGCCACTGGTCCACCCCCTACGACGATGCCGGGCTTGCCCTTCAAGTCGAGGAAGGCGGCGAAATAGGCGCGGTCCGCGGACGGCACGATACTCATAGCATTGACTTTATTGACCTTGCGACTCACTGCCTTTGATCTAGGTTAAGTGCCAGGCGGCGCCCTGCGGCACCCTTACGCCATGCGTCGATTGGCCGCCCTGCTGGCCCTCGCGGCGGCCTCGGCGGCCGCTGCGGATGATCCCGCGCCCGCGCGCCGTGCGGAGCTCCTGCATCTGGTCAAGCAGGACTGCGGCTCCTGCCACGGCCTCACCATGAAGGGCGGCCTCGGCCCCTCGCTGGAGCCAGCGACGCTCGCGCAAAAGGACGCCGAACAGATGCAGTTCGTCATCCTGCACGGCCGGCGCGGCACGGCGATGCCGCCCTGGAGCACGTTCCTGTCGGAGGCGGAGGCGCGCTGGGTCGTGGATCAGCTCAAGAAGGGACTGCCCAAATGAGATTGCCTGTGATCTTCGCGCTCAGGTCGGTTGCGACCACCGCACTTGCTCTCGGCCTCGCGGCATGCGCCACGCCCGAGCCGCGCGGCACGGGCGACCTGGGCCTGGTCGTGGAGCGCGCGTCGGGCCGCGTCATGCTCATCGAGACCAGCGGCCGCACCGCGCTCGGGCGCGTCGAGGGCCTGGGCGACCTCTCGCACGCCGCGGCGGTGTTCTCCCGCGACGGCCGCTACGCCTACGTCTTCGGGCGCGACGGCGGCCTGACCAAGGTGGACCTGTTGGGCGCGCGCATCGAGCGCCGCGTGATCCAGGCCGGAAACTCCATCGGCGGCGCCATCTCGCAGGATGGCCGCATCGTCGCGGTCGCCAATTACACGCCGGGCGGCATTCGCCTTTTCGATGCGCGCACGCTCGAGCCGCTCGCCGAGGTGCCCACTGGTGCGAAGGTGGTCGGTATCGCAGACGCGCCGGGTAACCGCTTCGTCTTCAGCCTGTTCGAAGCGGGCGAGATCTGGATCGTGGACGCGTCCGACCCGCGCAAGCCGGCCGTACAGAGAATCGCGGGCATCGGCAAGCAGCCCTACGACGGCTTCATCACGCCCAACGGCCGCCACTACATCGCGGGCCTCTTTGGCGAGGACGGCCTCGCGCTGGTGGACCTGTGGAATCCCGGGGCGGGCGCGCGCCGCATCCTCGGCGGCTACGGCCGCGGCGAGGAGCCGCTGCCCGTGTACAAGATGCCGCACCTGCGCGGCTGGGCGGTCGCCGGCCGCTACATCTTCCTGCCGGCCATCGGCCGCCACGAGGTGCTGGTGCTCGACAGCGTCACCTGGACCGAGGCGGGGCGCATCGCGGTGCACGGCCAGCCGGTGTTCGCGATGGCGCAGCCGGGCGCGCGCCGCGTGTGGGTGAACTTCGCCTTCCCGAACAACGGCGTGGTGCAGGTGATCGATGTCGCCGACATGAAGGTGGTGAAGGAACTCAAGCCCGGGCGCGCGGTGCTGCACATGGAATTCACGCCGCGCGGCGAGCAGGCCTGGATCTCCTCGCGCGACGACGGCCGGGTGGTGGTGTACGACGCCGCGAGCTTCGCCGAGCTGGCACGGCTCCCCGCCGAGAGCCCGAGCGGCATCTTCCTCACCGCGCGCGGCGCGATGACGGGGTTCTAGGGCTTGCCCAGATGCTCGACGCCGCGAGCTACCGGCTCCTCAATTCCTGGCAGCGCGGCTTTCCGCTCGAGCCGCGGCCCTTCGCCGCGATCGCCAGGGCCTGCGGACTGGACGAGGACGAGGTGATCACCCGCTTCGGGCAGCTGCGCAGCCGCGGGCTCATCGATCGCATCGGCCCGGTGTTCCGCCCCAACACCGCCGGCGCGAGCACGCTCGCGGCGATGGCGGTGCCGGAGGCGCGCCTGGACGCCGTGGCCGCGCAGGTGAGCGCGCATGCGGGCGTGAACCACAACTACGAGCGCGAGAACCGCCTCAATCTCTGGTTCGTCGCCACGGCGCCGTCGGACGCCTCGCTGCAGTGGACGCTTTCCTGCATCGAGCAGGAGACGGGACTGCCGGTGCTGCGCCTGCCGCTCGTCGAGGAATTCCACATCGATCTGGGCTTCGATCTCGAGGACCACTCGGTGCCGCGCGCGCGGCCGCAGGGCCCGGTCGCGCCGCTCGACAACGCGGAGCGCCAGCTCGCCGGACGGCTGGCCCCCGGATTGCCGCTCGAGCCGCGTCCGTTCGCCGCCTTCGGGCTGCCCGAGACGGAACTGATCGGCACGCTCGAGCGCTGGCTCGATTCCGGCGTCGTGCGCCGCATCGGCGCCGTCGTGCGGCACCGGCCCCTGGGCTATGAGTCGAACGCCATGGTGGTCTGGGACGTGCCCGACGCCGACGCAGCCGATGCGGGCGGGCGCCTCGCCGCCGATCCAGCGGTGACGTTGTGCTACCAGCGCGCGCGCGCCCTGCCCGATTGGCCATTCAACTTCTATTGCATGGTGCACGGGCGCGAGCGCGCGGACGTCGCGCAGGAAATCGAGCGCCTCACGGCGCTTCACGGCCTTGCACGCTACCCTCGCGAAGTGCTGTTCAGCAAGCGCTGCTTCAGCCAGCGCGCCGCCCGCTATGGATGAACTCGAGCGCAGGATCGTGAATCACTTGCAGGGCGGCTTTCCGCTGTGCGAGCGCCCGTACGCCGAGGCGGCGGGCGCGCTCGGCACGGACGAAGCGACGCTGCTTGCAAGGCTGAAGGGCATGCTCGACGCGGGCACGCTCACGCGCTTTGGCCCGATGTACGACGCCGAACGCCTGGGCGGCGCCTTCACGTTGTGCGCGATGAGCGTGCCGGCGCCGGATTTCGAGCGCGTCGCCTCGCTGGTGAACGCGCACCCGGAGGTGGCGCACAACTACGAGCGCGCGCACCATTTCAACCTGTGGTTCGTCATCGCTGCCAGCGCGCGCGGAGAGATCGCGCCGCTTCTCGCCGCCATCGAGGCGGAGACAGGATACCCGGTGCTCGACCTGCCGCGCGAGCAGGAGTACTTCATCGAGCTGAGGCTGGTCGCATGAACGCGCAAGACGAGGCGATCGTGCGCGCCACCCAGGCCGGGCTGCCGCTCGAGCCGCAGCCGTGGCGCGCCGTGGCGCAGGCCGCCGGCGTCTCCCAGGCGGAGCTCTTCACGCGCCTGGAGGCGATGCTCGCCGACGGGCGCATCCGGCGCATCGGCGCGGTGCCCAATCACTACGCGCTCGGCTATACCGCGAACGCGATGTCGGTGTGGGACGTGGCGGACGACGCCGTGGACGCGCTCGGCGCGCAAGTCGGCGCCCTCGAGTTCGTCACGCATTGCTACCGCCGGCCGCGCCGGCTGCCCGAGTGGCGCTACAACCTCTTCGCCATGGTGCACGGACGCAGCCGCGCCGAAGCCGACGCGCGCGTCGCCGAGATTCGCGCGCTGCTCGGCAACGCGCTGCGCGCAAACGACGTGCTCTACAGCACGCGCATCCTGAAGAAGACCGGCATGAGGCTCGCCTGAGGTGCTGCGCCTTTCGCGCGCCCTGCACCAACTCCTCGATCGCGCGCCGGCGCAACCTGCGGGCG
Organism: uncultured beta proteobacterium; assembly: GCA_963719995.1. Classification (GTDB taxonomy): domain Bacteria; phylum Pseudomonadota; class Gammaproteobacteria; order Burkholderiales; family SG8-39; genus JAABQT01. Next base: position 822,418 of record CAVRDW010000001.1, read on the forward strand.
CGCAACCGGTACCCGCCGGCCCCAAGGGTCCCGTGGTGATCTGGAACCTCATTCGCCGCTGCAACCTCACGTGCATGCACTGCTACTCGATCTCGGCCGACATCGACTTCCCGGGCGAGCTCGGCACCGCGGAAGTGCTGCGCGTGATGGAGGATCTCAAGGCCTTCGGCGTGCCGGCGCTCATCCTCTCGGGCGGCGAGCCGCTGCTGCGCAAGGACCTCTTCGAGATCGCGACGCGCGCCAAATCGCTCGGCTTCTACACGGCGCTCTCCACGAACGGCACGTTGATCGACGCGCCGCTCGCCGAGCGCATCCACGGCACCGGCTTCGACTACGTGGGCATCAGCCTCGACGGGCTGCAGGCGACGCACGACAAGTTCCGCCGCAAGGCCGGCGCCTTCGTGAAGTCGCTCGACGCGCTGCGCCTGTGCCGCAACCTGGGCGTGAAGGTCGGCGTGCGCTTCACCCTCACCCAGGACAACGCCGCCGACCTGCCGGGCCTGCTCGACCTGGTGGAGGCCGAGCGCATCGACCGCTTCTACCTCTCGCACCTCAACTACGCGGGCCGCGGCAACGTCAACCGCAAGCGCGACGCGCACTTCCGCGTCACGCGCGAGGCGCTGGACCTGCTGTTCGCGCGCGCCTGGGACGCGGCGCGCCGCGGGGTGGTGAAGGACTTCGTCACCGGCAACAACGACGCCGACGGCGTGTACCTGCTGCACTGGGTGCGCAGGAACCTGCCCGAGCTCGACGCCACGCGCCTGCGCGCCATCCTCGCCGCCTGGGGCGGCAACTCCTCCGGCGTGAACGTCGCCAACATCGACAACCTGGGCAACGTGCACCCCGACACCATGTGGTGGGACTGCACCCTCGGAAACGTGCGCTCGCGGCCGTTCCCGGACATCTGGCGCGACACGCGGCACCCGATCATGGCCGGGCTGAAAGAGCGCCCGCGCCGCGTCAAGGGCCGCTGTGCCACCTGCGCCTACTTCGACGTCTGCGGCGGCAATACGCGCGTGCGTGCAATGAAGGTCACGGGCGACCCCTGGGCGGAGGACCCCGGCTGCTACTTGGAGGACGAGGAGATCGCGGCGAGTCCCGCTCCCGCCCTGCACGAATGACCCGCCCGCCCGCGCCGTGCACACGCCACTCGCACGGGCTGCGTGCACCGCGCTTTCTCGCGGCGCTGTTCCTGCTGACCGCCGGCGCGGCGGTCGCGCAGGCGCCCGCCGACAAGACGCTCACGCAAGCGCCAGTCGACAAGATCTACCAGCACAACTGCGCGAGCTGCCACGGCGAGAAACGCCTGGGCGGCATGGGGCCGGCGCTGTTGCCGGAGAACCTCTCGCGCCTGAAGAAGCCCGAGGCCGCGCGCGTGATCCGCGAGAGCCGCCCCGGCGTGCAGATGCCGCCCTTCAAGGCGCAGCTGAAGGACGAAGAGATCGCGGCGCTGGTGGAAATGATCTACACGCCGCTCTCGCCCGCGCCCGCCTGGACTGATGCCGACATCCACCTGTCGCGCGTCGTGCACCACGCGCCAGGCACGCTGCCCGCCGCGCCGCAGTTCAAGGCCGATCCGATGAATCTCTTCGTTGTCGTCGAGGCGGGCGACCACCACGTGACGATCCTGGACGGCGATCGCCTCGAGCCGATCCACCGCTTCGCCTCGCGCTTCGCGCTGCACGGCGGGCCGAAATTCACGCCGGACGGGCGCTACGTGTTCTTCGCCTCGCGCGACGGCTGGATCTCCAAGTTCGACCTGTGGAACCTCAAGACCGTGGCCGAGGTGCGCGCCGGCATCAACACGCGCAACGCGGCGGTGTCCGCCGACGGCAAGTACGTGATGGTGGCGAATTACCTGCCGCACAGCCTGGTGGTGCTCGACGCGGATCTGGAACTCGTGAAGATCCTGCCTGCGCCCTCGCGCGTCTCGGCGGTCTACGACGCGGCGCCCCGCCGCAGCTTCGTCGCCGCCATGAAGGACGCGCCCGAGCTCTGGGAGATCTCCTACGACCCGAAGGCCGAGCCGATCGCCTCGGGACTGGTGCACGACTACCGCCTGAAGGAAGGCGCCTTCGTGCCGGGCTTCCTCAACCCGCGGCGCACGCCGCTGGAGGACGTGCTCGACGACTTCTTCTTCACGCCGGACTTCCGGCAGCTCGTGGGCGCGAGCCGCGACGGCAAGCGCGGCCAGGTGGTGCACCTCGACGTGCGCCGCGCCATCGCCACGGTCGACCTGCCGGGCCTTCCGCACCTGGGCTCGGGCATCAGCTGGGAGCGTCAGGGCCGGCGCGTGATGGCCACGCCCAACCTGCGCGAGGGCGTCGTGAGCGTGATCGACGTCGCCGACTGGAAGCTGGTGAAGCAGGTACGCACGCTGGGCGCCGGGTTCTTCCTGCGCAGCCACGAGAACTCGCGCTACGTCTGGGTGGACTCGATGATCGGGCCGAAAGGCCGCGACACGCTGCAGGTGATCGACAAGGACAGCCTCGAGGTGGTGGCGCAGCTCACGCCGGTGCCGGGCAAGACCCTCGCCCACATCGAGTTCGACCGCTACGGCCGCTACGCGCTCGCGAGCCTCTGGGAGGACGACGGCGCGCTCATCGTCTTCGACGCCAGAACGCTGAAGGAGGTCAAGCGCATCCCGATGCGCAAGCCCGTGGGCAAGTACAACGTGCACAACAAGGTCACGCGCTCGGAGGGCACCAGCCGATGAGCCGGCGGCCGCTGCAGATCAAGACGCAGGCGTTCCTCGCCAACCTGCCGATGTTCAGCGAGATGCGCCGCGAGGAGCTCGACCGCATCGCCGCGGCCACGCTGCCGGTCTACGTGGCGAAGGGCGAGTCGGTGTTCCAGTGCGGCGACCCCTGCGCGGGCTTCCACATCGTCGTCTACGGGCAGGTGAAGCTCGGCTTCACCTCGCCCCAAGGCATCGAGAAGGTGGTGGAGATCGTCAGCCCCGGCCAGAGCTTCGGCGAGGCGCTGATGTTCCTCGACAAGCCCTACATCGTGTTTGCCGCCGCGCTCTCCGACGCCATGCTGCTGCACGTGGCCAAGTACGCGGTGCTGGAGGAGCTCTCGCGCGACCCGCAGTTCGCGCGGCGCATGATCTCCGGCCTCGCGCGGCGCCTGCATGGTTTGGTTCTCGACGTCGAAGGCTACACGCTGCGCTCGGGGCAGGAGCGTGTCATCGGCTACCTCCTGGCCGACGTCGCCGACAGCACCGGCAACGGCAAGCCGGTCGAGGTGCACCTCACACCCGGCAAGAGCGTCATCGCCTCGCGCCTGAACATGACGCCCGAGCATTTCTCGCGCATCCTGCACGACCTCGCCGCAGAGCGGCCTGATCGAGATGAACGGCCGCGCCGTGCGCATCCCCGACCTGGAGCGTCTGCGGCGCGGCGGCTGAGCGTCACTTCGGCGTCGCGCCGGCCTCGGCGAGCGCCGGGCCGCAAAGGTCCTTCTCGCCGCGCCATCGGTCCCAGAAGCCCTGCGCCAGCACCGTCGCACCGCCGGTCGCCGCGGCGGCGGCGCCTGCGGTTGCGCCCTTTGCGCTCACCCCGATACGCGGGTTCACCAAGGTGCCGGCCACCTCGATGAACGGGTTGGTGAACATTCCAGGGCTGATGCCAATGCCCTTGCGAGGACGGGTGTTGAAGTTGAGCGTCAGCGCCTCCGTGTGCAGGTCCACCTTGCCTTGCGCGACGACGGTCACCTTCTCAAACTGCATGAGGACGGGGCTGACCGTAACCTGGCCATCCACGACGTCGGCCCGGGTCACGACGCAATCGAGGCGCGTATAGGGATCCTGCCCCGCAAACGGGTTGAGCTTCCCCGCGAGCTCGCCGATCAGGCCGCTGCCGACCAGGTCGAGCATGCCGGCTTTGACCTTGCCTGGTCCCAGCGTCACCAGGAATCGCCCGTTGGCGCCCGCTGCCATCTGCCGCGCGGAGGCGCCTCGCGTCTGCAGGCTCGCCTCCACGCTGGTCGGCGGCGTCTCGCCGGGCGGGAGCGCGCCCCCGGCGCCGAAGCCGGCACGAAAGCGAGTGGCAGTGATCTTCAACTCCAGGCTGGTGGCGTCGCCGCCCTGCTGCGATAGCACGACCGAGCCGCTCAAGCTGCCGTCGACGCCGCCACGTGCGCGACCTTCGAGCGCCAGCTGACCGCCGCCGATCTTCACCGTGCCGTCCACGTCCTTCAACGCGCCATCGGCGAGCTTCAGCTCGCCGACGGCAAGATGCAGCCTGGCGTCCAGGGCTTTCAGCTTGCCGAACGGCAGCGGCTCGTCGCCAAAAACGAACTTCTGCGCCGCCGTTTTCGGGGGAGGTTTGCTCTTGGTCTCGGCCTTCGTGTCCGTCGCCAGAAACTGCGTCAGGTCGAGAACAGGCGAGGTGACGTCGGCTTCCACGCGGCGCTTGCCGGTTTGCGTCATCGACGCCCTTGCCGAGATCTCGTTCCCGCCGACGCGCGCCTTGAGGTCCTTTACTTCGACCTTGGCGCGGCTGCTCGCGAAGACCCCGCTCGCCGACAAGGGGATCGCCGGCAGCCCCTCCTGCAGCCTCGCCAGGCTTTCGGCGGCGAGTTTGAAGCGGATGGCGGCGCCCCGCTCGCCGCTCGTGCGGATCGTGCCGCCAGCCGTCGCATTCGCGCCGGCATACTGCACGGAGATGCCGTCGAGCTTGATCTCCGAGCGCGAGGACGCGATGCGCCCGCGAGCCTTGAGGGCGCCGGGAGGCAGGCCCGCCGCGCCGAACGCCGCCGCGACACGCGCTGCGTCCGCCACTGAGACGTCAAACCGCAGGTCCGAGCCTGACAAGCTGAGGATGCGGAGGGTTCCCTCCACTTTGGCCGAGATATCGCCGAACTTCGCGTCGGCTTCGAGCCGGGTGATCTCTCCTGCGTCCGACAGCCGGGCGTCGAAGCTCAAGGCGCCGGTGGCAAACACGGGCAGCTGGAGGTTCTTCAGCATGGTGCCGAGGTCCGGGTTCTCGATCTTCAGCGTGAGATCGGTGCCGTCCAGCGGATCGAGCCGGCCCAGTGCGCCCTTGAGGTCGAGCCGCAGGTTGCCCAAGGCAGCCTGGATCGCCATGCGAATGTCCCGCCCCGAGAGGAGCGCGCCCAGCGGTCCGACCTCACCCTTGAGGTCGGCCGGATAGTCGCCGAGCCTGCCCTTCCCGGCGATTGCGAACAGGCCATCCGCTGCGGGCGCGATGGTGAAGGTCTCGAGGAGCGCGACACGCTCCGGCTTGCCAGGCTCGCGATACGTGACGCGCACGTTGTCCAGCTTGGCGCGAAGGACCACCGCCGGAACCTTGGTGGCATCCATGCTTTGCGAGTCCGCTGCCTCCTCTGCCGCAGCTTCGCCGCCGAATACCCAGTTTCCCTTGCCCTCGGCGTCCTTCTCGAGGACGACGGCCACGTCGCTCAGCTCGAAAGAGCGGATGTCCACCGGCCCCGAGATCAGCGACCAGAGGCCCACCTGCGTGGAGAAACGCCCGATCTCGACCATTTGCGGCGCCGAGCCCCCCGGCGCGTTGCCGAGACGGACGCGCTCCGCGCGCACGAGGACCGACGGCAGCACCTCGAGCTGAAATGCCCCGTCGATGGCGAATGGCCGACCGGCCAGTCCCGTGACGAGCGCCTCGATGCGCCCCTTGTGCCGGCTCAGGTCGCCGAAAGCGAGATAAAGGAGGATCGCGAGAAGCAGCGCCCCGAAAACGGCAAGGACGATGGCGAGCAGACGGCGCAGCGACATGGCTTTCGAGTTTGCCCGCGCCATCTAGGGAGCCTCTGATCTATTCGCGCGGTGGCGCGTTGCGGCCGGAACGCGGCGCCGGCTAGGCGCGCGGCCGCAGCGATATGTCGATATCGCAAGGCCGCGCAACAACGCCGGCGTCCGTGTCATCGCGCTATCGTAAGCCAACCGTCGAGGACTTCCGGCCGCAACCCGGAAGGCGGCGAGGCCTTTGCCTTGAGCCCCCGCCTGGCGGCCTCGCCGCCTGGAGGGACGGGGCGAGCAGCGCAGCCGCTTGCGGCTGCGCTCCTCACGGGCGCCCCGCGACGCCCGCAGGCGCAAGCGCCTGCGGGGTTCGCGCATGGCATCGCCATCGGCCGCCTTGTGGACGTCGAGTACACGGCGGCGTCCGCTGTCTCGCCCTGCACGAAAATCGCCACCGTCGCGCACGCGGGAATAGATCAGAGGCTCCCTAGCGGGGCGCGGCCTGCTCGCGCGCCTTGCGCGCGGCTTCCTGGGCGTCGAGCGCGAGCTTGTAGGCGACGTAGTACTTGAAGATGTTGCGCACGTAGGTCGTGGTCTCCACGCCGATGCGCCGCGCGACCACGATCTCGACGTTGTCGAACCACTTGTCCGGGTCGAGCCCGCGCTTGGCGGCGTCGGTGCGCATGCGCGAGATGTTGCCCGGGCCGGCGTTGTAGCAGGCGAACGCGAAGAGCGTGCGGTCCTGCTCGCTGAACTTCGCGTCCTCGAAGTAGCGCGTCATGAGGCGGTTCATGTACTTCGCCCCGGCGTGGATGTTGGGCTCGAGTTGGTGGATGTCGCCCACGGCGAGCTCCGCGCCCGTGTCCGGCATGATCTGCATCACGCCGACGGCGCCGGCGTGGCTGCGCGCCTCCTGGCGCAGCTTCGATTCCTGGAAGCCCTGCGCCGCGAGCATCAGCGGGTCGAACCCGTACCGGGCGCCGTATTTTTCGAACAGCCGGACGGTCGCCTCGAAGCGCTTCCACTCCGCGCCGGCAGTGTTGTTGCCGATGCGCTTGATGCGCTTCTGCTGTTGCGCGAGCCGCGCTTCGATGACTCCCTGCTTCTTCACCACGCTGCGGTAGTAGTCCGTCAGCACGCCGGCGAGCTTGGGGTTCTCCTTGCGCACGGCCCAGCCCGTGTGCCCCTCGGCGCGCAGCACGAGGTCCTCGCGCACCTTGATCTTCGGCAGGATCTGCGCCCACAGCAGCGCTTTCCAGTCGTCCACCACGACGAGGCCGAGCAGGCCGGCCGCGAGCATCTCGAGCGCGTCCTCGTCCTCCAGCGCTTCCGGCAGCTCGACGAGCTTGACCGGCGCCTTGCGCTCCTTCGCGAGGCGCTGGTTGAGCGCCGCCAGGCTCTCGTAGTAGCTGCTCGCCTTGCGCACGTGCAGCGTCTTGCCGGAAAGATCGTCCACGCTGGCGAGCGCCGGCGACCCCGGGCCGGTGACGATCAGCTCGCGTACCGGCTTGCGATCCTCCGGCGCGACGAAGTCCACGAGCTTGCGCCGCTCCTCGGTCGCGGTGAGATTGCCCGCCGCGACATCGCCGAGGCCTTGCGCGACCCCGGGAAGCAGCCGGTCCCGCGAGGTCGGGATGATGACCACCGTGAGCGGGCGCTTGCCAAGCTGCTTTGCGTAGCGTTTGTTCACGTAGCGCTCGAATTCGCGCACCAGCTCCGCGCTCAGGCCGCGCTCATGGCCCTTGTCCACGGTGTAGAGCGTCCGGCTGTAGGGCACCAGCACGCGGACGATGCGGCGCTCGAGCATCCCGTCGAAGTCGCCCGTCCAGGGCTCGTTGGCGAGGCTGAGTTGCCGCGGCTTGGCGGGGGCCGCCTTCGTCTCCTGCGCCACGGCCGGCGGCGCGCAAAAGATCACCGCCGCCAGAGAGGCGGCGGCGCAACAGGCGCTGTAGCGAGGCACGGCGTGGCGCATGTCAAGAGCCTACACTACACGCCCGCAGGCGCTCTCCGACGCCATGCTGCTGCACGTCGCCAAGCACGCGGTGCTGGAGGAGCTCTCTCGCGACCCGCAGTTCGCGCGGCGCATGATCTCCGGCCTCGCCGAGAGCGGCCTCATCGAGATGAACGGCCGCGCCCCCCGGTACTTTTGTCCGCCGTCAACGAATTGCCACGCCGACGTTTGCCGCCGTGCGGCGATCTGCTACGTCTTTGCGCCCGGGCTCCTGCGCCCGCCACCGGAGGAAAGGGAGATAAATCATGAACCTGGCCGCGACTACGCACGCCGACGTGAGCAATGTGGTTCCCTTCAGCTCGCCGCAGCGCATGCCGTTCACGGTGCGCATTGCCAGCACCGAAGCCGAGCTCGAGCAGGCCGTCCAGATCCGCCACGCCGCCTACGCGCGCCACGTGCCGGCGCTCGCGCAGCTGCTGCGCGCGCCCGAAGCGGGCGACCACGACGCGGACGCCACGGTGCTGCTCGCCGAATCCAAGCTCGACGGCGAGCCGCTCGGCACGATGCGCATCCAGACCAACCGCCACCGCCCGCTCGCCATCGAGCAGTCGGTGGCGCTGCCCGCCTGGCTGCGCCACCGCAGGCTTGCCGAAGCGACGCGCCTGGGCATCACCGCCGCGCGCGTCGGCCGCGTGGTGAAGATCCTGCTCTTCAAGGCCTTCTACCTCTACTGCAAGCGCACCGGCGTCGACTGGATGGTGATCGGCGCGCGCTCGCCGCTCGACCGGCAGTACGAGTCGCTGCTGTTCCAGGACGTGTTCCCGGGCCGCGGCTTCGTGCCGCTCGCGCATGCCGGCAATATCCCGCACCGCGTGCTCGCCTTCGAGATGGCGACCGCGGATACGCGCTGGCGCGCGGCCGAGCACCCGCTGTATGGCCTTTTCTGCCGCACGCACCACCCCGACATCAACGTGCGCGGCGCAGAGGAGCAGACCGCGCTCGCGTCGCAGCCGGTCAGCCGGCCGCTGCGCGCAGTCGCGGAAGCCCGAGCGGCAGGGTGCCTCTGACTCGCTCCCACGTGCGCCGCGTCTCGCTCGATGCGCTGATCTACGCGCTTTGCGCGTACGGCCTGCCGCTCGCGATCGCGGCGCTGACCTGGATCGCGCTCGCCGCCTGGCAGCCGCACTACCGGGCCGCGGGCGCGGCGCCGCTCGAGCTGCGCGTGCTCGAGGAGCGCGACGCCCCGCTCGATCCGCCGCAGGCCCTCGAGGAACTGCGCAGCCGCGCCGCGGTCGCGCACCAGGACACGCGGCTTTCGGAGGCGCCGTTCTGGTTCAGCTTTGCCGTGCGCCCGGCCGCGGGCGTGCGCGAAGTGGAGCTGCCCTCGCGGCACGCCATGACCGCAGAGTGCTGGCAGGGCGAGCCGCTCGCGCCGCTGGGACGGGCTTCACGCAGCGCGCAGGGCGGCACTCAGTCGGGGGACCTGCGCGCGCTCAAGGCGGGCTTCGCCCTGCGCCTCGCGCCGGGCGCATCGGCGGTCACGGTGCTGTGCCGCGCCACCTACGCGGGGCCGGCGCGCATCTCCGCGCTGCAGTGGAACCCGGAGGCGCTGGGAGACTCGGTCGAGGAGTTCCATCGCGGTGCCGGATTGCTCGAGGGCGGGCTGGTGGTGCTGGCCCTCTTCGTGCTCGTCACCGGCCTCATCAACCGCGATTCGCTGTACGTGCTGTTCGCGGCGTGGCTGGTGGCGAGCCTGCGCATGGGCGGAATCTCGGCGGGATGGGACACGCAGTGGCTGGAGCGCGAGGTGCCCGCGGACTGGATCCTGCCCATGCGGCAGCTGACGATTGCCGCGTATTACGTGCTCACGTATGCGCTGTTCCGGCGCCTGTTCCGCGACGACCTGCGGCAGGTGGGGCACGCCTGGGCGCTCGGCGTCGCGCAGCTCTCCTGCGTCGCGCTCGCCGCCGCCGCGGCGCTGCTGCCGTTCGCGCGCTTCCTGCCGTTCATGTGGGGCACGGCCGCCGTGGGCATCGTCGTCCTCGCGTTCCTGCTCGCGCGCATCCTCGCCGTGACCCGCTCCAAGGTGGCGCTGTGGTACAGCGCCGCCCTCGCACTCGTGCTGTTCGCCGGGTTCTACGAGGTCATCGCCGCGGCGCTCGGCGTGAAGCTGCTGATCGGCGCGGTCAACCACGTCAGTGCGGCGCTCGCCTCGAGCCTGCTGGTGGCGCTCGCCATCGCGCAACAGATGCGCGAGGAGCGCCAGGCGCGCGAGCGCGCGCAGACCGAGCTGCGCTTTCTCGCGCACCACGACGCGCTCACCGGCGTGCTCAACCGCCGCGGTCTGGAGGAGCGCATCGCCGCCGAGGTGGCGCGCCTGCCGGCAGGCCGCTCGCTCGCCCTCGCCTACCTGGACCTGGACCGCTTCAAGCTGATCAACGACCTGTTCGGGCACGTCGCGGGCGACGAGGTCTTGCGCCAGGTGTGCCGGCGCGTCGAGGACCTCATCGGCCCGGGCAACGCGGTGGGTCGCATCGGCGGCGACGAGTTCATGCTCGTGTTCCCGGGCACCGCGGCGCGCGCGGCAGCGGAGGCCTGTCGCGCCATCGTGGATGCGCTCGGCACGCGCGCCTACCAGACGGGCGACAAGGCTTTCCAGGTCAAGGGCTCGATCGGGCTGGTGGAGGTGCCGCCCGGCACCCCGGTGAGCGACGCGGTCTCCATGGCGGACCAGGCCTGCCGCGCAGCCAAGGGCGGGCATCACGACGGGCTGGTGGTGTACGAGCGCGATGCGCCGGCGTTCCGCGAGCGCGAGCAGGAGCTGCGGCTGGTGAAGCAGCTCGGCGAGAGCACCGCGCCCGCGGGCCTCTACCTCGCGATGCAGCCGATCATGTCGCTGCGCGCGCCGCGCGCCTCGCTCGACTTCGAGATCCTGGTGCGCATGACGGAAGCCGACGGCTCGGTGGTGCCCGGCGGCCGCATCATCGAGGCGGCGGAGAACAACGGACGCGTGGCGGTCATCGACCGCTGGGTGCTCGAGCACACGCTCGACTGGCTCGAGGCGCAGCACGCCTCGCTTGGGCACACGCGCTTTGCATGCATGAACCTGAGCGGCGGGTCGCTCAACGACGAGCGCTTCGTGCGCGAAGCCTTTGCGCTGCTCGCCGGGCGCGCGCGCGCCGCGCGCATGCTGTGCGTGGAGATCACCGAGAGCGTGGCCCTGCACGACCTCGCCAATACCCGGCGCTTCATCGACCGCCTGCGCGGCTTCGGTGCGCGCGTGGCGCTGGACGACTTCGGCGCCGGCTACACCTCGTTCTCCTACCTGAAGGAGCTGCCCGCCGACGCGCTGAAGATCGACGGCCACTTCGTGCGCGGCTTGCACGCGCACCCCGCCAACCTCGCCATCATCGAGGCGATCGCCGAGCTCGCGCGCAACCTCGGCATGCAGACCATCGCCGAGTGGGCCGAGGACGTGGAGACGCTCGAGGCGCTGCACGCCGCCGGCATCGACTACGTGCAGGGCTACGCCGTCGCCAAGCCCCTCGCGCCCGAGCGCATCCTGGCGGCGCACTCGGCCGCGGCTTTCATCGAGGACGCAGCAGTGGCGCGCTTCGTCGGCGAGTCGCTGCGCCCGCCGCACGAGCGCCGAGCGCGCGGCGCCGACTCGATTTGATCAGCGCAGGTAGCCGAGCAGCGCGAGCAGCACGGCCAGCACCGCCACCGCCTGCCAGCCTACGCGCTTGAACATCAGCCAGTGGCTGGCGCGCTGGTCGGCCTCGCCGCCGTGCGCCATCGACACGATGCCGTTGAACAGGGCCAGCGCCGCCAGTCCCAGTCCGGCAACTGCAATCACTGCAAGCGGGTCCATCGGAGAGCCTCCTTCTGCACGGAATCTGAGTTGTCGTGCTTGTAAGTACGCCATTCGCGGACATCCGTATTGAGGCGCGTCAACGAACCGGCAATTTGGCAGCGCAGCATGGCTGCCGCTCGCCTTAATCGTCCGCTAAGAATCGCGTCCTAAGCTCCGTCCGTGCGTCATTCACGGAGAGGCACCAACATGAGAAGCATTTTCGTCGCCGCGGCCCTGGCATTGGCCGGCCCGGCACAGGCAGCGCAACCCGGCGAGCTCCTCGCCAACTACGAGACCGCGGCACGGCGCGAGAATCCGGCGTTTGCCGACGTCTCCTCATCCCGCGGCGAGCAGTTCTTCAATGCGCGCCACGGCAACGAGTGGAGCTGCGCCAGCTGCCACGGCGCCACGGGCGCCGCGCAGGGCAAGCACGCGAAGACCGGCAAGATCATCGCGCCGCTCTCGCCCGCCGCCAACCCGGAGCGCTTTGCCGACGCCGCGAGAGCGGAAAAATGGTTCGGGCGCAATTGCAACGACGTGCTCGGGCGCGCCTGCACCAGCGCCGAGAAGGCCGACGTGCTCGCCTTCCTGATGAAAGGCCGCCCATGAGAACCCTGCTCGTCGCCACGCTGCTCGGGCTCGCCGCCATGCCCGCGGCAGCGGACGAATCGCGGCTGCCGCTCAATCCCGCCTACAAGGCCGAATGCGGCAGCTGCCATGTCCCCTATCCGCCGAAGCGACTTCCTGCCGCGTCCTGGCAGCAACTGATGGCGCGCCTCGACCGGCATTTCGGCAGCGACGCCTCGCTCGACGCCAAGGCGCAAGAGGAGATCGGCCGCTACCTCGCCGCCAACGCGGGGCGCCACGACGCGCCGCCGGGCGCGGAGCCGCGCATCACCGAGACGCGCTGGTTCCGCAAGGAGCACGACAAGGAGGTGCCCGCCGCGCTGTGGAAGAGCGCCGCAGTCAAGAGCGCGGCCAACTGCGCCGCTTGCCACACGCGCGCCGACGACGGCGACTATTCCGAGCGCACGCTGCGCCTGCCGAAATGAGGACCAGTTTGAACAACCAACGCATCCTGGTCTGGGATCTGCCGACGCGCCTCTTCCACTGGCTGCTCGCCGCCACCTTCGCCGCAGCCTGGCTCACCGCCGAATCCGAGCGCTGGGCCAACGTGCACGCGACGCTCGGCTACACCTTCGCTGGGCTGATCGCGTTCCGCCTGGTGTGGGGATTCATCGGCAGCCGCTATGCGCGCTTCTCCTCGTTCGTCGCGGGGCCTGGCGCCGTCAGGCGCTACCTCGTCTCCCTCCTGACCTTCCGGCCGGAGCACCATGTGGGTCACAACCCCGCCGGCGGGTGGGCGGTGCTCGCGCTGCTCGGCCTGGGGATCGTCACCGCGCTCTCCGGCTACGCGGCCTTCAGCGACATTGGCGGCCACTGGCTCGAGGAGTTGCACGAAGGCGCAGCAGGCGCCATGCTCGCCCTCGTGTTCGTGCACGTCGGCGCCGTCGTCGTCTCGAGTCTCATCCATCGCGAGAACCTCGTGCGCGCGATGTGGAACGGATTCAAGCGCGGCAGCCCGGCCGAGGCCATCCGCCGCAAGCGCTGGATCGCGGCGGGCGCGCTGCTCGCCTTCGTCGCCGGCATCTGGACCGCTGCCATTCAGGGGGCGTTACCCTAGCGGGCATGCGCATCCTCGTGGTCGAAGACGATCCGCTGCTCGGGCGCGGCACGCAAGCCGGGCTCGAGCAGGCGGGCTTCGCCGCCGACTGGGTGCGCGACGGCCTGGCGGCGGAGGCATCGCTCGCCGCCACGCCGTACCAGACTGTGGTTCTCGACCTGGGCCTGCCGCGCCTCGCCGGCCTCGAGCTTCTCGGCCGGATGCGCGCCAAGGGCGATCGCACGCCGGTGCTGATCCTCACCGCGCGCGACGCGCTCGAGGATCGCGTCAAGGGCCTCGACGCCGGCGCCGATGACTACATGGTCAAGCCCTTTCGCCTCGAAGAGCTCGCGGCGCGGCTGCGCGCCCTGGTGCGCCGCGCGCACGGCGAGGCAAGCCCGGTGCTAAGCACCGCCGGAGTGACGCTCGACCCGGGCGCGCACACCGTGACCTGGCGCGGGCAGCCGGTGGAGCTGCCGGCGCGCGAGTTCGAGGTCCTGCGCGAGTTGATGCTGAACGCCGGCCGGGTGCTGTCGCGCGAGCACCTGCAGGAGCGCGTCTACCGCTGGGGCGAGGAAGTCGAGAGCAACGTCATCGAGGTGCACATCCACCACCTGCGCCGCAAGCTCGCCCCGGAGCTGATCCGCACCATCCGCGGCGTCGGCTACCTGATCGCCCGCGAAGGCGGCTGAATGAGGCGCCCCTCGCTCAGGCGCCGGCTGCTCGCACTCATCCTGGGGTTGAGCGCGCTGGCCTGGCTCGCGGTCGGCATTTCCGCCTACGTCGAGGTGCGCCATGAGGCGCGCGAGCTCTTCGAGGAGCACTTCTCGCGCTCCGAGGCGCGCGAGGCGCGAGACGAGATCGTCGAGACGCTGGGCGAGGCGCTCGTCTGGCCGCTCGCCGCCGCGCTGCCCGCCCTGGCGCTCGCCATCTGGCTCGGCGTAGGCGCCGGGCTGCGCCCGCTGGGCGAGCTGCGCCGCGAGCTCGCCCGCCGCGGTCCCGGGGATCTGGCGCGGCTCGACACCACGCGCGCGCCGGTGGAGATCGAGCCGCTGGTGGCGGAGCTCAACCGCCTCTTCGGCCGTATCGACGAGGCGCTCGCGCGCGAGCGCCGCCTCACCGCCGACGCCGCGCACGAGCTGCGCACGCCGCTCGCCGTGCTGAGCACGCAGGCGCAGGTCGCACGCCGCGCTTCGACCGACGCCACGCGCAACGAGGCGCTCGACGCCATCGTCGCGGGCGCCGAGCGCGCCGCGCGGCTCGCCGAGCAGATGCTTACGCTCGCGCGCCTCGAATCCGGGCAAGGCGCAGGCGCCCTGCAACGCGCGGAGCTGCGCGAGCTGGTTCGCGCCGTGATCGCCGAGGCCGCGCCGCGCGCGATCGGCAAGAGCCTCGACATCGCGCTCGAGGAAGGCCCGCCGGTGGAGCTGGAGTGCCATGCGGCGCTGCTCGCCGTGCTGGCGCGCAACCTGGTCGACAACGCCGTGCGCTATACGCCAGCGGGCGGCCGCGTGCGCGTCGTGGTGACCGGCGACGGCCGCGCCGCACGCCTGGAGGTGACCGATGACGGTCCGGGCGTTCCTCCACAGGAACTCGCGCACCTTGGCGAGCGCTTCCACCGCCTCGCCGCGGCGGGCGAGAGCGGCAGCGGGCTGGGTCTGTCGATCGTGCTGCGCATCGCCGAGCTGCACCGCGGCCGCGTGCGCTTCGCGCCCGGCCCCGGCGGCGCCGGCCTCGCCGTCAGCGTCGAGCTGCCGCGCTAAGCGCGCCAGCCTGCCGGCGCCAGAAAAGAAGAAGGGCGGGAGGTTCGCTCCCGCCCTGCGATCGGTGCGGCCTCCTGGGCTGGCCCGATGTTCAGCTCATCTTCAGGATCCAGTCCACCAGCTTCTTGATGTCGGCATCCGGCACGGCCGCGTTGGGCGGCATCGGCACCGGGCCCCAGACGCCCTGACCGCCCTTCTTCACCTTCTCGGCGAGCTTGGCGTCCATGCCGGCCTGGCCCTTGTACTTCTTGGCGATGTCCTTGTAGGCCGGGCCGACCGACTTCTTGTCGATCTGGTGGCAGGCGAGGCAGTTGTGCTTCTTCGCCAGCGCTTCGTCGGCCTGCGCCGGAACGGCGATCACCGCGCCCGCGGCAACCAGTGCTCCGATGAAAAGCTTCATGCTGCAGATCTCCTAGTAGATGTCGTGCGTCGTATTGTAGACGTTGAAGTGCCCGGTCGGCGTGATGATGCGCGGGTCCTTGATGACGTGTTTCAGCTTGCGCGTCTTGTCGTCGACCACCACCAGCGCGGACTCCTGGTTCTTCGCGCTCCACACCGCGAACCACACTTCGTCGCCGGCCTTGTTGTATTCGGGCTGCACGACGCGCTTGGCGCCCTCGCCCACTCCCGCCCATTCCGCGATCGGCAGCACCACCGGCGGCTTGTCGAGGTTGTTGATGTCGTAGACCGCCGCCGACTGCGCGATCTTGGCGTCCGGGTTGAGCGGCGTGTCGACCCAGAGGTTCTTCGACTTCGGGTGCGTCTTGATGAACAGGTTGCCGCCGCCCTGGCCCTCGAGCATCTGCACCACCTTCCAGGCCGTGTCCTTGCGCTTGGGGTCGGTGCCGATCAGCGCGATCTTCTCGCTGCCGAGGTGACCCGTCGCCCAGACCTGGCCGAATTTCGGATGCACGAAATTCGCACCACGCCCGGGGTGGGGGATCTTGTCGACGTCGACCAGCTTCACCAGCTTGCCCTCTTTCACGTCGACCACGGCGACCTTGTTGGACTGGTTCGCCGCCACGAGAAAATAGCGTTTGCTCGCATCGAAGCCGCCGTCATGCAGGAACTTGGCCGCTTCGATCTCCGTCACCTTCAGGTTGTTGATGTCGGAGTAGTTGACCATCAGGATCTTGCCGGTTTCCTTGACGTTGACCACGAATTCCGGCTTGAAATGCGACGCCACGATCGCGGCGACGCGCGGTTCCGGGTGGTACTCCTGGTCGCCCACCGTCATGCCGCGCGTGGCGACGATCTTGAGCGGCTCGAGCGTGTCCCCCTTCATGATGGTGTACTGCGGCGGCCAGTAGGAGCCGGCGATCGCATACCGGTCCTTGTAACCCTTGTACTTCGAGGTGTCGACCGAACGGGCTTCGAGGCCGACGCGGATCTCCGCGACGTTGTCGGGCTTCTCCATCCACAGGTCGATCAGGTTGATCTTGGCGTCTCGCCCGATCACGTAGAGGTAGCGCCCCGAGGCCGACAAGCGCGAGATGTGCACCGCGTAGCCGGTCTTGACGATGTTGATGATCTGCTTGGTGTCGCCGTCGATCAGCGCCACCTCGCCCGTATCGCGCAACGTGGTCGAGAAGATGTTCTCGA
The DNA here is from genome assembly GCA_963719995.1 of uncultured beta proteobacterium. Taxonomy (GTDB): domain Bacteria; phylum Pseudomonadota; class Gammaproteobacteria; order Burkholderiales; family SG8-39; genus JAABQT01. The sequence goes on from CAVRDW010000001.1 coordinate 838,969, forward strand.
TGTTGTACTTGTTCTCCTTCTTCGTCGGCCGCTTCTCCGGTGCGATCAGCACTTTCCAGGTGCCCTTCATCTGCGCCATGCCGAACTCCGGCGGGGTTGGCGGCTCCTGCTGGATGTAGCGCGCCATCAGGTCGACTTCCGCGTCGTTCAAATCGCCCGACGTGCCCCAGTTCGGCATGCCGGCAGGCGAGCCGTACTTGATGAACACCTTGAGGATCTCGGTGCCCTTGGCCATCGTGAGGTCCGGCGTGAGCGGCTTGCCGGTGGCGCCCTTGCGCAGCACGCCGTGGCAGCCGGCGCAGCGCTCGAAGTAGATCTGGCGCCCCTTGGTGAACTCCGCCTTGGTCATCGGCGGCGCCTTGGGATCGATGTTCTGGTGCATTTCCTCCGTCGCCAGCGGCGAGCCGCCCGCCTGGTAGCGGATCTCGGGCTCGGTAACCGGCGCGCGGCCGGGCTGAGTAGGCTGCGCATAGGCGGCTGCGACCGCCAGGGGCAGCGCGAGCCACGCGGCTGCGCGTGCAAGGCGGGTGTAGGGGTTTGCCACAGGTACCTCCGTCGTCAAGGGTGTCCGGTTATCGGGGGCCAGCTTGCCGCGCGGGGCAGCCGCCCGCTTTGATCCAGATTAAATCCGTGTCACGAGCGCTCGATCAGGAGCTCGTAGCCCCCGTCGGCGCGCTGCTCGCCGCTGTACGAATAGCCCCGCTCGCGCAGCAGCGCGTAGAGCGGCACGGGCTCGTGCGGCAGGATGGCGCGCACCGGCTCGCCGGGGGAGCGCTCCAGCGCCTCGAAGATGCGCACGATGGGCTCGGGGGGCTGCAGCCCGCGCAGGTCCAGCGGCGCGGGCGGCTGCGCACGCACCGCGCGCAGCTCGGCCGCGTAGCGGGTGCGCAACAGCCCGGCCAGCGACTCGAAGGCCGCCACGCAGCCCTCCGGGTCGTACTGCGGAGCGGCGGCCCCGAGCGTCTCGAACTGCTCGCGCACGTCCTCCTGGCGCTCGATCAGCTCTGCGCAACCGGCGCGCAGCTCGGCGAAGCGCAGGCGGTAGACGGCCCACTCGCGAGCGCGCGCCGCGCGCAGCGCGGCGTCGATCAGCGCCTCGGCGTCGTGCTTCATGGCGCCACCTTGGCGCGGCGCCTCGCCGCGTCCCTTGATGTGGGTCAAGTAAGGCGCGCGTGGGCGTAGGCGGCCGCGGCGACGAGGATCGCAGCGCCGGCCGCGTGCGCAATCGAGGCGGCAAGCGGCTGGCCGAAGAGCGCCGAAGCGGCGCCGGCCGCGGGCGCGGCGATTGCGGCGCCGAGGAGCGCGAAGCGCTGCGGCGCGTGCGCCAGGCGCAGCGCGAGCCAGGCCGCGCCCGCGGCGAGCGCGAGACCGAGCAACACATGGGCGAGCAGCGGCCAGGGCCAGAGCTCATCGGTGAAGAGCGCGAGCCATGCGCCCAGCGCGCACTGCACGGCAAAGAGCACCGCCGCGAGCTGACCAAGGCGCGCCCTGCCCTGCGGCACGGCGCCATGCGCGCGACCTAGCATCCAGGCGAAGGCCGCGGCGAGCGCAAGTCCGCCGAGCAGGTTTCCCAGCGCCGCGAGCGGCGGCGGCTTCTGCCCGGCGAGGATGCCCAGGACGGAAAGGAAGATGGTCAGCGCGGCAATCAGCAGCGAACGGCGCCACGCGAGCCACACGAGCGCGATGGCAGCGAGGACTTCGGCCGAGGCCGACACGCGATGTACGCCGCGCAGCAAGCGCATGAGTCCCGCGCTCGCGCTGTCCTCGCCGATGCGGATCGCCACGCTGAAGACGATGACGATGAGCACCAGGACCAGGCCCGCCCACGCGGCCTTCGCAATGCGCGCTTCAGGCGGGCCGGGGCGCATGCGCGTGGACCAGCGCAACGACGAGCAGCAGGACCGCGCCCGCCTGGTGGGCGGCAGCGATCGCTACCGGGACTCCGAGAAGCAGCGTGGAGATCCCCAGCGCGGCCTGCAGCACGAAAGCAGCGAGCAGCGCATGTGCGCTCGCACGGCCGCGCGCGCGCCACCACGCAAGCGGCACGAGAATGAGCAGCAGCCAGAAGAACGCGCGGTGCACGAGCTGCACGGTGGCCATGTTGTATTCGAAGTTGAGCCACCAGGGCTCGAGGCTCAGCCACTCGGGCGGGATCAGGTGCCCGTTCATGAGCGGAAAGGTGTTGTAGGCATAGCCCGCGCGCAGCCCCGCCACCATGGCGCCCGAGAGCGCCATGAGAAACACGAGAGCCGCCAGCGCGAGCGCGAAGCGGCTGCGCGCGCCCGTTCCCGGGCGCAGCAGGTCGAGCGCGATCCAGAGCTGCGCCGCGATGATGGCGAGCGCAACGCCCAGGTGCGCAGTGAGCCTGAACTGGCTCACCTTCGGGTCGTCCACCAGACCCGACTTCACCATGTACCAGCCCAGCGCTCCCTGGAAGGCCCCCAGCGCAAACACGCCCCAGAGCTTCCAGGCGAGCGGCCGGTCGATGCGGCGCCGCACAAGAAACCAAAGGAATGGCAGGAGGTAGACAAGGCCAACGAGGCGCCCGAGCAGCCGGTGGAAGTACTCCCACCAGAAGATGCGCTTGAAGCCCTCGAGGTCCATGCCGAGGTTGACCAGCTTGTATTCGGGGGTGGCGCGGTATTTGGCGAACAGCTCCTGCCAGTGCGCCTCGGAGAGCGGCGGGATCGCCCCGATGAGGGGCTGCCATTCAACAATGGACAGGCCCGAGCGCGTCAGGCGGGTGACCCCGCCCACGACGACGATGGCGCAGACCATTGCAGCGCACAAGAGAAGCCACGCGGCGACGGCGCGGCGGTCCGAATCGGTCATGGCGCCGCGAGTTTGCCCCGGGTCGCCGCAAAAAGCTTGATCAACATCAAATCGGGCCTTTACTTCGCCTGCTTAACTGCGCCGGTCGCCAACCAACAAGGAGATCCAGATGGCCACCGACCGCATCGAAGACGACGTGCCCGAGGAGCCGGTTCCGGCGATGCAGCAGCTTCTCGACAATCCGTTCCTGCTGCTCTTCCTGGGCATCGCGATGCCCACCGTGCTGTACATCGTCTGGGGCGTGATGGAAATCGTGTCCCTGCCCATCGCCAAATGAGGCCACAGAGGGGAATGCAATGAGCGCAATCCTGCCGCCGCCCGAACGCGTCTGGTGGAAGCAACCGCTCGACCGCGTCGAGCTGATCTGGATCGTGATCGCGCTGATCTGGTGCCTGATCATGTTCTTCATGATGCCGTTCTGGCACATCTACGGTCAGCAGAACCTCTCCAATGAAGCCTACCGCGTCCAAGCCCGAGGACTTCATGAAGAAGACCGAGGACATGATCGCCAAGTACAAGGTGCGCGAGGAAGGCCCGGCCAACCTCAAGGTCCCGGTGGTGCGGCCGCCCGCGGGCAGCGACGTGTACCTGATCGCGCGCCTGTGGAGCTGGCACCCGATGCTGGAGCTCGAGGCAGGCAAGTCCTACCGTATTCATCTCATGTCGATGGACTGGCTGCACGGCTTCTCGCTGCAGCCCGAGAACATCAACATCCAGGTGCACCCGGGCTACGAGCACGTGCTCACGGTCACCCCGACCAATCCGGGCACCTACGCCATCATCTGCAACGAGTACTGCGGCATCAATCACCACACGATGTCGAGCCGCCTCTACGTCGTGAAGTAAGGCAAGGGAGACAACCGCCATGGCAGTCAATCGCATGTTCCGGACCTGCCCCGCCTCCGGGCTGGTGTTCCACGAGCCGGCCGAGAAGCTGATGCGCTGGAACGCCGTCGCCGCGGTGGTGTCGCTGCTCGTCGGCGGCCTCCTCGCCATCGGCGTGGTGCTCACCCGCTGGCAGGCGGTGCACCTGTTGCCGCCGGATCTCTTCTACCAGGTGCTCACGGCGCACGGGCTCAACATGCTCGTGTTCTGGATCATCTTCTTCGAGATCGCGGTCCTGTACTTCGCGAGTTCCACGCTGCTGAAGGCGCGCCTGGCCACGCCGATGATGGCCTGGGCGGCTTTCTGGCTGATGGTGCTCGGCGCGCTGATCAACAACTACTCGGTGTTCCGCGGCGATTCGAGCGTCATGTTCACCTCCTACGCGCCGATGGGCGCGCACCCGACCTTCTACCTCGGGCTGATCCTGTTCGCGGTGGGCGCGCTGATCGCCTGCTTCGTCTTCTTCGGCACGCTGGTGGTGGCCAAGGCGGAGCGCACCTACCAGGGCTCGGTGCCGCTGGTCACCTTCGGCGCCATCACCGCCGGCATCATCGCGGTGTTCACCATCGCCGCGGGCGCGATCATCCTGATTCCGACGTTCCTGTGGTCGGTGGGCCTGGTCGATCACATCGACTCGCTCATGTACCGCACCGTGTGGTGGGCGTTCGGCCACTCCTCGCAGCAGATCAACGTCGCGGCGCACGTCTCGGTGTGGTACGCGGTGGCCGCGATCGTGTTCGGCGCGAAGCCCATGTCGGAGAAGGTGAGCCGCACCGCGTTCCTGCTGTACATCCTCTTCCTGCAGCTGGCGAGCGCGCACCACCTGCTCGCCGACCCGGGCCTCACCTCCAACTGGAAGATCTTCAACACCAGCTACGCCATGTACCTGGCGGTGCTCGCCTCGATGGTGCACGGGCTCACGGTGCCGGGCGCGATCGAAGTGGCGCAGCGCAAGAAAGGCTTCAACCAGGGCCTGTTCGAGTGGCTGAGGAAGGCGCCGTGGGGCAACCCCGTGTTCTCCGCGATGTTCATCTCGCTCATCGGCTTCGGCTTCCTGGGCGGCATCTCCGGCGTGATGATGGGCACCGAGCAGCTGAACCTCATCATCCACAACACCATCTACGTGCCGGGGCACTTCCACGCCACGGTGGTGGTGGGCACGACGCTCGCCTTCATGGGGCTCACCTACTTCCTGATCCCGGTGGTGTTCCGGCGCGAGCTGGCCTTCCCCGGCATGGCGAAATGGCAGCCCTACGTCTTCGGTCTGGGCATGAGCGCGGTGTCGCTGTTCCTGATGGGCGCCGGGACGCTGGGCGTGCCGCGCCGGCACTGGGACATCAGCTTCGCCGGCAACGCCTTCCCGCACGAGTTCCCGGGCGCGGCCTGGCTGATGATGGCGCTCGCCGGCATCACGGGCCTCGTCGCCATCATCGGCGGCGGCATGTACCTGCTGATCACGGTGTACTCGGTGTTCCTCGGCAAGAAGATCACCACCCCCGAGTTCAAGCACGTGCGCGCGAAGGACGGCGTCGCCCCTGCAGCCGCGCCGCAGCCAGTCGGCGCGGCCCTGACCGGGCACGGGAACATCGGCGCGGGCGGCATGGTCGCCCCGGGCACCTTCGCCCTGGCGATGGTGTTCCTGGTCTCGTTCGTGCTGTACTACTTCATCAACTGGAAGTACCTGTCGACGATCTGGCCGCTGAAGTGAGGCAGGCGTGAGACAAGTCCTCAACCTCTTCAAGCTCCGCATCGGCGTCGCCATCGCGTTCGCCGCCGCTGCGGGCTTGGCGGTGGAACGCGGGTCTGCACCCGGCGCCTGGCAGGCCCTCGTGCTGGTGCTCGCGGTGCTGATGGCCTCGGCCGCGGCGGGGGCGTTCAACCAGTATGTCGAGCGCGACCTCGATGCGCGCATGGCGCGCACGCGCGGGCGGCCTTTCGTCACCGGCGCGCTCAAGCACGGGCCGTTCTGGTTATGGGTCATCGGCGCGATGATTGCGGCTGCCTGCCTTGCGGCGGCGCTTGCCGCGAACGTGCCGGCCGCGATCTACGTGTTCCTTGGCGCCTTCACCTACGGCGTCGTCTACACGGTGTGGTTGAAGCGCCGCACCTGGTGGAACATCGTGATTGGCGGCCTGGCGGGCAGCTTCGCAGTGCTCGCGGGCGCAGCCGCCGTGTCGCCCGTGCCGGGTCCCGAGGCGCTCGCGCTCGCGGTGGTGCTGTTCCTCTGGACGCCGCCGCACTTCTGGAGCCTCGCCATCGCCTGCCGCGCCGACTACGCCGCCGCGGGCGTGCCGATGCTGCCGGTGGTGGTGGGCGACGCGCGCGCCGCTCGCGCCATCTTCGCGGGCGCGGTGCTGCTCGTCGCGGCGTCCCTCGTCCCTGCCGCCTTCGGCCTGGGATGGACCTACCTCGCGGCTGCCGCTGCCGGCGGGGCCTTCTTCCTCCGCAGATGCATGGTCCTGGTACGCCAGCCCAGCCGCGAGACCGCACGCGCGGCGTTCCTCGCCTCGCTCGTGCAGCTGGGCGCGGTGCTCGCGGGAGCGATGCTCGATGCGGCGCTGCGCTAGCGCGCTCCTCCTCCTTGCCGCCTTCGCGGCGCAGGCCTTCGACGAGAAGGCGGCGCTCAAGGAAAGCCAGGCCGCGATCGGCCGGCAGGTCGGCGACCACCAATTCCGCGACAGCGAGGGCCGTGCCGTACGGCTCTCGGAACTGCGCGGCAAGCCGCTGGTGGTGAACTTCATCTACACCGGCTGCATGCAGGTCTGCCCCGCTACCACTCAGTTTCTCAAGAGCGCGATAAAGGACGCCGAGCGCGCGATCGGTCCCGGCACCTTCCGCGTCGCCACCATCGGCTTCAACCTGCCCTTCGATTCGCCGCAGGCGATGAAGGACTTCGCGCGCAAGAACGGCTTCGCCTCGCCCTATTGGCTGTTCCTCACGCCGGACGCGGAGACGCTGCCCGCGCTCGTCGCCGATTTCGGCTTTCGCTACGAGGCAACCGCGGCCGGGTTCGACCACCTGCTGCAGGTGAGCATCGTCGACCAGGGCGGGCGCGTCTACCGCCAGGTGTACGGCGACTCCTTCGACGCGCCGCTTTTCGTGGGGCCGCTGCTGCAGCTCGCGCAGAACGCGCCGGTGGCCGAGAACAGCATCCAGGCCTTCCTCGAGCAGGTGAAGCTGCTGTGCACCGTGTACGACCCCTCCGCGGGCCGCTACCGGCTCAACTACGTCGTGATCATCGAGCTGCTGGTCGGCTCGAGCGTGATGCTGGGCGGCATCGCCTTCCTTTTCGTAGAGTGGCGCCGCCGGCGCCGCGCGCCCGCGCGCAGTTGACTCACGTCAAGTCGCAGCCCCCGCGCGCCTTCTAGGATGCGTGGGTGATCCGCCGTATACACCTGATCGGCCAGTGGTTTTTCATGAAGGTGGAGGGGTTGTTCAACCTCGCCTTCGGCGAGCGCAACAACCCGCTCTACTACCTCGGCCCGATCTCGTACTACCTGATGTGGGTGGTGGTGGCGAGCGGGCTGTACCTGTACGCCTTCTTCGAGACGAGCGTCACCGGCGCCTACGACTCGGTCGAGGCGCTGACGCACGGCCAGCGCTACGCGGGCGGCATCCTGCGCTCCGTGCACCGCTACGCCTCCGACGGCGTGGTGATCACGATGCTGCTGCACCTCGTGCGCCATTGGACCTTCGACCGCTACCGGGGCTTTCGCTGGTTCTCCTGGGTGAGCGGCGTGGTGGTGCTGTGGCTCGTCTACACCGCGGGCATCAACGGCTACATGTTGCCCTGGGACCGCCTCGCGCAGTTCACGGTGGTGGCCACCGCCGAGTGGCTCGATTGGCTGCCGGTATTCAACGGCACGCTGGTGCGCAACTTCATCTTCGAGGAAAACGTCAACGATCGCCTGTTCTCGCTGCTCTCCTTCATCCACATCGGCGTGCCGCTCGCGGTGCTCGCCGTGCTCTGGGTGCACACGCAGCGCGTGCCGCAGGCGCGCACCGCGCCGCCGCTGACGGTGGCGATCACGCTCACCGTGGCGCTGGTGGCGCTTTCGCTCCTCAAGCCGGCGCTCAGCCAGGCGCGCATCGATGCGGCGAGCACGGGGCTCGCGCTCGAGTTCGACTGGTTCTACCTGCCGGTCTACGCCCTACTCTACCGCTGGACGCCCGGCGCGGTGTGGCTGCTGGTGGGCGCCGGGACGGCGCTCCTCTTCGTCTTGCCGTGGCTGCCCCCGCGGCGCAAGGCCGCGGGGCATTACATGCTGGTGCGGCCCGACAACCGCATCGTGCCGGTGCGCGAGGGCGAGACGCTGCTCGATGCGGGCTTGCGCGAGGGCGTGGAGCTGCCCTTCGAGTGCCGCAACGGCGGCTGCGGCAAGTGCAAGCTCACGCTCGCCTACGGCGCCGTGGACTACGGCGCCTACCAGCGCGACATGCTCACCGATGCCGAGCGCGCGGCGGGCAAGGTGCTCGCCTGCACCGCGACCGCGCTCGGCGACCTCGAGATCGAGTACGTCCCCGCGCAGGCGCCGGGCGGCCTCGCGACGCGCACCTGGAGCGCCACCGTGAAGAGCCTCGACCTGCTTTCTCCCGACGTGATGCGCGTGCGCCTCGCGCTGGAGGGCGCCGAGCCGATCGCCTTCTACGCCGGGCAGTACGTCAACATCCTGCTGGACGATGGCGGCAAGCGCAGCTTCTCATTTGCCACTGCGCCGGGCGCAACAGAGCAAATCGAGTTGCATATCCGCCTCATCCCCGGCGGGCGCTACACCGGCCACGTGTTCGAGGAGATGCGCTCGGGCGACCGCGTGCGCTTCGAGGGGCCGCTCGGCTCCTTCTTCCTGCGCGAGGACTCCGACAAGCCGATGATCTTCGTCGCCGGCTCCACGGGCTTTGCGCCGGTAAAGAGCATGCTCGAGTACGCCTTCGCGCGCGGCATGAAGCGGCGGATGCTCCTATACTGGGGCGTGCGGCGATTGCAGGACCTCTATCTCGGCGAGCTGCCGCGCCAGTGGGCGCGCGAGCACGACAACTTCACGTTCGTGCCGGTACTCTCCGATCCGGCGCCCGAAGACCACTGGACCGGACGCACTGGGCTCGTGCACGAGGCGATCCTCGCGGACTTCCCCAACCTCGGCGGCTACCAGGTGTATGCCTGCGGCTCGGCGGCGATGGTCGAGGCGGCGCACCCGGCATTCCGCGCGCACGGGCTCGCGCAGGACGACTGCTTCGCGGACGCCTTCCGGCTCGCGCCCGCGGCCGCGGCCGAGATGGTGAAGCTCGGGGGCACCTCATGAAGCAGGCCCTGCGCATCGCCGCCCAGTTGCTGCTGTACGTGCCGCTCATGGCGCTGATCGGCTATTTCTCCACCGCGCCGAAGTTCTCCCCCGTCGGCGAGACCGAAGCGCTGCTGCGCCTTTCCTTCATCCACGCCGCGCAGCGCAAGGCAGCCTGCCGCGAGCGCAGCCCCGAGGAGCTGGCGAAGCTCGCCCCGAACATGCGCGCCGCGCTCGACTGCCCGCGCGAGCGCTCGCCGATCGTGGTGGAGCTCGAGCTCGACGGCAAGCTCGTGCTGCGACGTGAAGTGCAGCCGGCGGGCCTGAAGCGCGACGGCAACGCCACCGTCTATCACCGCCTGCCGGTGCCGGCGGGCCGGCACACCATCGCCGTGCGCCTGCGCGACCGCCCCGGCGAGGGCTTCGACTACACGCGCGAGGAAACCGTAGAGCTCGCGCCCGGGCGCGTGCTGCTCATCGACTTCGTCGACGCCAAGGGCGGCTTCCTGTTCCGGGGCTGATGGCGCGTCATCTGCAGTTGATGCTGCGTTACCTCGGCACGCTGGGGTTCCTGCTCTTCTGGCTGCTCGCCGCGAGCGGCATCTATCTCTACATCCGCTTCGACACGAGCGTGGCGGGCGCCTACGAGTCGATCGGCGAGCTGGAATGGTGGTTCGGCGGCGTGCTGCGCAGCCTGCACCGCTATGCCGCCGACGCTTTCGTCATCGTGGTGCTCGCGCACCTGGTGCGCGAGCTGCTGGCAGGGCGCTTTCGCGGCTTTCGCGCCTTCTCCTGGGTTTCGGGCGTGCCGCTGCTGTGGCTGATGTACGCCTCGGGCATCGTAGGGTACTGGCTGGTGTGGGACACGCGCGCGCAGTTCTCGGCGCTCGCCACCGCCGAGTGGATGTTCGCCGCCGGCATCGGCGCCGAGCCGATGGCGCGCAACTTCCTCGGCGCGGACCAGATCTCCGACCGCCTGTTTTCGCTTTTCGTGTTCCTGCACATCGGGCTGCCGCTCGCGCTGCTCGCCGGCATGTGGGTGCACGTGCAGCGCCTCGGCCAGCCGGCGACGGTGATGCCGCGCAAGCTCGCGTTCGGCGCGCTCGGCCTGCTGCTCACCCTCGCCCTCCTGGTCCCCGTCAAGTCCGAGCTGCGCTGGGATCCCGGTGCGGTGCCGCAGACGGTCGCCATTGACTGGTACATGCACTTCTTTCACCCCCTCATGTATGCGACCTCGCCCGCAGCGCTCTGGGCGCTGGTGCTGGGCAGCACGCTCCTGCTCGCTGCGCTGCCCTGGCTCACCCGCCGGCAGCGGCTGCCGGCAGCGGTGGTGAATCTCGAGAACTGCAACGGCTGCGGCCGCTGCATTGCCGATTGCCCCTACGAGGCGGTGACGCGGCGTCCGGACAAGAGGGCGGTCGTGCTCGCGGATCGCTGCGCGGCCTGCGGCATCTGCGCCGGCGCCTGCCCTTCCGCCACGCCGTTCCGCAGCGTCGTCGATCTTGTCTCGGGCATCGACCTGCCCGATTTCACGGTGCACGACCTGCGCAGGCAGTTGCAGGCGGCGCTGGAGACGCGCCCGGAGAACGTGGTATTCCGCTGCGAGCACGCGGCGCAGCCCGCCGCCGGTGGCGAAATCTCTCTGCGCTGCCTCGCCATGCTGCCGCCCTCCTTCGTCGAATACGCGCTGCGCCGCGGCGCGCGCCGCGTGGAAGCGGTCGGCTGCCGCGAGGGCGCCTGCAAGTGGCGCCTGGGCATGGACCTCGCCGCCGGGCGCTTCGGCGGCACGCGCGAGCCGCACCTGCGCCGCAACGTGCGCGCCGAAAGACTGAACGATGGCTACACCTTCGCTCTTCGCTGAAGACTCGCTGCCCGCTGCGGCGGATTCGCGCCGGCTGCTGGCCACGGGCTGGCTGTGGCTTGCGCTCGCCGCGCTGATCGGCGCGGGCCTGTTCTCGGTGCTGCTGGTGCTCTCGCGCGCACCCTACGTGAAGGACGCCTTCCCGTTCGCGGACTTCTTCCGCGTCGCGCTCATCGTGCACGTGGATCTCTCGGTGCTCGTATGGTTCACGGCCTTCGCCGGCATCCTGTGGACGCTGAACGGCACGGCGCGGCTGATGGAAGCCGGCTGGGCGGCGCTCGCTTTCTGCGCCATCGGCACGCTCCTCATGTGCGCGGCGCCGTTCCTGGAGGCCGCGCCGCCGATCATGAGCAACTACGTGCCGGTGCTCGACGGCCGCGTGTTCCTCACGGGGCTGCTCGTCTTTACCGCTGGCTGCACGCTCCTCGTACTGCGCGCCATGCTCGCGGCCCCGCGCGTCGGCACGCGCCCGGACGCCGCAGCGGCACGCCGCTTCGGCTTGAACGCCGCTGCGGTCTCGGCCGCGGTCGCGCTCATCGCCTTCGCCTGGTCGTGGCTGGAGCTGCCCAAGAGCCTCGACGGCAAGGCCTACTACGAGGTGCTGTTCTGGGGCGGCGGCCACGTGCTGCAGTTCACCTGGACGCTGCTCATGTTCGCGGCGTGGCTGTGGCTCGCGGAGGGCATCGGCGCGCGCGCGCCGCTCTCTCCGCGCATTGCGATCCTCCTCTTCGGTATCGGGCTCGCCTCGGTGTTCGCCACGCCGGTGATCTACCTTGCTTACGACGTGGTGTCGGTCGAGCACTACCGCATGCAGACCTGGCTGATGCGCATCGGCGGGGGCCTCGCGATCGTGCCCTTCGCGGCCGCCATCGGCTGGGCGCTCCTCAAGGCGCCGCGGCCTGGGCCCGAAGCGCAACCCTTGCGCGCCGCGCTCGCCTGGTCGCTGGTGCTCTTCGGCGCGGGCGGCCTGATCGGCCTGGCCATCCAGGGCAGCAACGTGAAGATCCCGGCGCACTACCACGGCAGCATCGTCGGCGTGACGCTCGCCTTCATGGGCCTCGCGTACTACCTCCTGCCGCAACTGGGCTACGCGGCGCCGCGCGGACGCCTCGCCACGCTGCAGCCCTCCCTCTACGGCGCGGGCCAGCTCGCGCACATGCTGGGCCTGCTGTGGTCGGGCGGCTACGGCGTGCAGCGCAAGGTGGCGGGCTCCGAGCAGGTGCTGCGCGGCGCCGAGCAGGTCGCGGCGATGGGCCTCATGGGCCTCGGTGGCCTGCTCGCCGTTTTCGGCGGGCTGTTATTCATCGTCGTCGTGATCCAGGCGATGCATGCCGGCGAAACCCGCTCCGGCAGCCGCGCATCAGACCGAAACTAGCCCAAAGGCCGGCCCGCACATGGACATCATCTACTTCACCATCATCGCCATCGGCATCTACTTCGCCGCCGACTGGCTGCTGGACCTGATCGAGCGCAAGCGCGGCGCGCGCTTCGAGAACCGGCAGGTGATGTTCTTCGCCATCATCCTGCCGCTGGCGCTGCTCACGTTCTGGGCGGTGCGGATGCTGCAGGTGGGCGGCGCAGGCTAGCGCCGCCCTTCACCTCGATTCCGTCGCCCCAACTGTCAGAAGGGCGTGCAGCTCACTTGTCCAATCGTGTTTCCCGTTACACCCACCGTATTGCCGAAGTAGTGAGAGTTTACGTCGGCGCAGAAGACGCCGAAGTTGCCGTTGCCGCTAACATTGGTTACTGCACCCTGAAAGCCTACGCCGGAAGCACCGACCGCGAATATGCCATGGCCTCCGTTGGCCGTGATCGTGCTGCCGTCAGTGCGCAGGCGCGAACCCTGGTCCAAGGTCATTCCGTGCGTCGTATTCCTGGTAACAAGCAGACCGCCCTGGAGCTGCAGGTTGCCTGTAATCGCCAGGATGCCGAGGGTATTGCCCGAGATCTCATTGCTCGAAGGCGTGATGAGCTGATCGCCGGAACCGGTGCGCACGCTCGACGCCCTCGCAAACACGCCCCCGCCTCCTGTCGGGCTGCCGTTATTAATCACCCGATTGCCGCCTTCCATCCAGACAAAGCTTTCTTCTGCCGCGAGGACGCCCCAGCGGTTGGTGGTGGTCCCGTTGCCTTGGACGACGTTGCCGTACAGGCGCGCGCTGCCGGCGCGTGCGACCGTGAGTCCGTCCAGCCGGTTACTTTCGATGGTGTTGCCACAGGCAGTACATACGTTTCCAGCGTCGTCGATCCGGCCGAGGACAATCGCAGCGCCGCTCAGGGAGGCTACGCCCGAAAAGCCGTTGCCGCGCACTGTGGAGCCGGTCACGGTAGCGCTGGATCCAACCACCGTGACACCTCCCTGCCCGTGACCTTCGATCGCGCTCCCATCGACCGTCACGCTCGAGCTGCTGTCGACGCGAACGCCAATGAATGCGGCATTTCGGATCGAGCCACCGCGGATGCTGGCAGCCGCGCCGCCTGTGATCCTCACGCCGTCGTGGCCGCCGTTCACCGCAAGATTCTCCAGAACCACGCGGCGCGCGCCATTGACAAGTATGGACGGGTTGGCGGCGTCGGAGGCGCTGACACCGCCTCCTGAGGTGCCCGCCTTCAGCACCACGTCGTCCCGCTCGATCACGACGTTCTCGCTGCAGGTGCCGTTGACGACGATGATCATGCGCCGGTCGAGCACGTTAGGACGCCCCAAGGCCTTTGCAATGCGATCGCCGCTCGCGCAATCCACATTGATGACCAGGTCGCTGAGGGCTGACGCAGTGGTCGGGAACCCAAGGACTGCTGCTGTGGCAAGAGACGCGGCAATACCGGAAATCTGGTTGCGCATGGTATTTCTCCCTTGTTGAAATGACCCCGCACCATGATCTCCGTCGGCCGTACGCCCTACAATCGCCTGATCTGGTGACGTTGACGATTCGACACCTCCCTTCCATCACGATTTGAGATGGCTCTACAGCTTGATGACGCGGCAGCGCGCCGCCTGCTGCGGCTCGACCCGCTGCTCGCGGGAATGCGCCATGCGCTGGTGGATCTTTCGGCGCGGCGCGTGCTGCAGCCGCTGCGCTTGGTGATGGAGATCCCCGCTCACCAGGGCCTGCTCTTCGTCAAGCCCGCGCTCACGCACGACGCGCTCGTCACCAAGCTCATCACGCAGCTCCCGGGCAATGCGGCGCGCGGTTTGCCGACGATGCTCGCGACGCTCGTCCTCATGGACCCGGCGACTGGACAGACGCTTGCGGTGATGGACGCCACCTGGCTCACGGCGCTGCGCACGGCTGCGGTGTCGGCGGTCGGCGCGGATGCCCTTGCACCGCCGGGACCGAAGATCGTGGCAATGCTCGGCAGTGGCGCGCTCGCACGCAGCCACGCGCGGGCGCTGCGCGCGGTGCGCCCGATTTCGGAAGTTCGCATCTGGAGCCGCAATCCCGCGAACGTTGCGCGCTGTGCGCAGGATGTCGGCGGCGTAGCTTGCGCTTCGGCGGAATCCGCGGTGCGCGGCGCGGACATCGTCTGCACCGTCACCAATGCCTCCGAGCCAGTGCTGAAGGGCACCTGGCTCAAAGCGGGCGCCTTCGTCGCCGCGATCGGCGCCGTGCGCCCAAGCTGGCGCGAGCTGGACGACGAGGCGATGCGGAACGTCGTCGTCGCCGACAGCCGCGAGGCGGCCGAAAAGGAATCCGGCGACGTGATCCTCTCGGGCGCGAAGGTCTATGCGGAGATCGGCGAGATCCTCGCCGGCACGAAGGCGCCGCCCTCGCCCGGCACAACCATCATCTTCAAGGCGCTCGGCCAGGCGGTCGCGGATGCGGTGGCCGCGCGCCTGGTGTACGACGCGGCGCTCGCCGAAGCGCGCACCTGAGAACTGGCGCAGGCCGCGTGGCTTGACAGCGGCGGCGCGGAGCCCGGCAGCGGCGCAAGGGGTCCCCATCGCGACGCGCCGAGCCGGACCGCGGGCGGTGGGAGCAGGCCGAGGACTGCCCGAGCCCGAAAATGCGGGAAGGGCGAGTTCCGCAGGCCTCCGACGCCCGCGGACAGACGGCGAGGGGCATTCGCGGCGCTGGGGAAGGCGCCGCCGCCGGGCGATTCGCCGCCTTGCGCTGTAGACTCGCCGCGGGAGGAGTGGATGGAAACGATACTGGACGCCATCGCGCGCCATGCCACGGCGCGCGGCGGCGAGCGCGCCTACTGGACGCCGCGGCGCACCTGGACCTTTGCCGAGGTGTGGGACGCCGCCGGCCGTACGGCCTCGGGGCTTGCGCAGCAGGGCGTCGGTCGCGGCGATCGCGTCGCCTGCCTCACCAAGCACACCGCCGAGTGCGTGGCGCTCGTGCTCGGCGCCTGCCGCCTCGGCGCGGTGTGCATGCCGGTCAACTGGCGCCTTGCGCCGCCGGAGATCGACTACATCGTGAAGGACGGACGCGCGCACTTCATGATGGCGGATCGCGCCTTTGCAGGGGCGGCGCCGGCGCAGCTCGTCACCGAGGACTTCGACGCCTGGACGCGTGGCTTCGCGCCGATCGCGCACAGCGTGATGCCCGCCCTCGAGGACACGGCACTGCAGCTCTACTCCTCCGGCACCACGGGGCTGCCCGAAGGGCGTGGAGCTCACGCACGGCAACCTCTCCGCAGGGATGATGAGCGCGGTGCCGGAGGCCATCGGCTATCGCGGCGCCCCCGACGTGATGCTGAACGTGCTGCCCACGTATCACATCGCAGGCGTGGGGGTGGGCCTCCTGACTGCGACGCTTGGCGGCTCGAGCGTGCTCTACCCCGATTTCGACCCGGGCGCTGCCGTCGCCGCCATCGCCGAGCACCGCATCACGCACGCCTTCCTCGTGCCGGCGATGATCCAGTTCATGCTCGGCGCCCCCGGCGCAGCGCGCGCGGACTACTCGTCCCTCAAGGGCATTTCCTACGGCGCCTCGCCCATCTCGGACAAGGTGCTCGTCGAAGCGCTGCGCACCTTCAAGTGCGACTTCATGCAGGTCTATGGCCTCACCGAGACCACGGGCGCGATCACCATGCTGCCGCCCGAAGACCACGACCCCGACGGCCCGAAGAAGCACCTGCTGCGCTCGGCGGGCAAGCCGATCGACAACGTGGAGCTGCGCGTAGTGGAGCCCGGCGGTGTCAAGGATTGCGCCGAGGGCGCGGTGGGAGAAGTGTGGATCCGCAGCCCTCAGAACATGAAGGGCTATTGGGCCAATCCCAAGGCGACCGCCAGCGTCTTCATGGGCAGCGGCTGGTTCCGCTCGGGCGACGCCGGGTACCTGAAGGATGGGTACCTCTTCCTGCACGACCGCATCAAGGACATGATCATTTCGGGCGGCGAGAACATCTACCCGGCGGAGGTGGAGAACGTGCTGATGCAGCACCCCGCGCTCGCCGACGGCGCCGTGATCGGCGTGCCCGACGATACCTGGGGCGAGGCGGTCAAGGCCTGCGTGGTGCTCAAGCCCGGCGCCAAGGCGAGCGCGGGGGAGATCATCGAGTTCATGCGCACGCGCATCGCGCATTACAAGTGCCCGAAGACGGTGGATTTCCTCGAGGCGATCCCGCGCAACCCCACCGGCAAGATCCTCAAGCGCGTGCTGCGCGAGCCCTACTGGCGCGGGCAGGAGCGCCGCATCCACTGAAGGCAAGACCCGCCGCCGCGCGGCTCACCCGCGGCGACAGCCCGCCAAAGGAAACGACATGAGCTACCAGGAAATCCGTTACGAAGTTGCCGAGCGCATCGCCACCGTGACGCTCCACCGCCCGGAGAAGCTGAACGCCTTCACGCACGTGATGCGCGACGAACTCATCGACGCCTTCGGCCGCGCGGACGCCGACGACGAGGTGCGCGCGGTGATCGTCACCGGTGCGGGCCGCGCCTACTGCGCCGGCGCGGATCTCTCCGCCGGCGCTTCGACCTTCGACTACGCCAAGAGCGAAGGCCTCACCGCCCAGACGCACCGCGACGGCGGCGGCATGGTGACGCTACGAATCTTCGAGATGCAGAAACCCGTGATCGCCGCCGTGAACGGCCCCGCCGTGGGCATCGGCGCGACGATGCTCCTGCCGATGGACGTGCGCCTCGCCTCCACGGAAGCGCGCTTCGGCTTCGTCTTCGCGCGGCGCGGCATCGTGCCGGAGGCGTGCTCCTCGTGGTTCCTGCCGCGCGTGGTCGGCATCGGCCAGGCGCTCGAGTGGACGCTCTCGGGGCGCGTGTTCGATGCGCACGAAGCGAAGGCCGGCAACCTTGTCTCGAAGGTCGTCGCGCCCGATGCGCTCTTGCCGGTGGCGCGCGCGCTCGCGCGCGAGATCGTCGCGAACACCGCGCCAGTGGCGGTAGCGCTCGCTCGGCAGATGATGTGGCGCATGCTGGGCGCGGACCACCCGATGGAAGCGCACAAGGTGGACTCGCGCGGCATCTTCACGATGGGCGCCTCGCCCGACGTCGCCGAGGGCATCGCCGCCTTCAAGGAGAAACGCGCGCCGCGCTTTCCCATGCGCGCGAGCACCGACATGCCCGCCTTTTATCCGTGGTGGAAGGAGCGGCGCTTCGAGTAGCGAGGGCTGTCAATCGAGGGTGATCAGGTAGTCGTCCCGCCATTCGCAGCCATCGCTCGTGTAATACCGATGCACGGTATTCGCGCCCTGGATCAGGGGAACCATCACGACGAGCTCGCTCCAGGTACCGCAGCCAAGCAGGAACACGCATTCCTGCACATGGGTGACCGTGCCCACGCCCGATTCCCCGGTGGTCGCGTTCACCCACCTGACGGAGCCGATGCTCAGGTCGCTCATCAGGCTGCTCAGCTCGTAAGGGCTCTGCGCCGCCGTGATGGGCCTGGGCGGGGCAATGTCCTGCTCGCAGTCATCGCCGCCGCCGCACCCTGCGAGGAGGGTGAAGGCCACGGCTGCAGCGAGCAGTCCCAGCGAACCAAGGAAGGCGGCGAGCCGCCCAGGCAGATCTCGTTGCGCGTGAGAATGGCGCACACCGCCTGTTTCGCGATAGTTCACCCCTCGAATCCTGGCGCCCCGCGAGATGGCGCGGAATCCCATGTCCATGGCTCGGCGATCGGCGCCGAGCCGCGGCAGGCCGCCTCCGTTACATGCGAAGCCGCATCTGCTGGCGGCGCCGCAGTTCCACCAACTAGAGGCGCTTCACGTAGAAGTAGCGGCGCGCGCCCTTCGGCGATCCACTCATTGCGCCGCAGCGGCGATAACCCATCTTCTCGTAGAAGGCCGGCGCTTGGAAGGAATAGGTGTTGAGATGTATCAGCCGGCTGCCGCGACGGCGCGCGCGGCGCTCGGCCTCCTGAATCAACTCGCGGCCGGCGCCATGCCCACGCGCTCGGTCGGAGAGCCAGAGCAGCTCGACGTAGCTTTCATTCCAGTACGACTGCAGGATCAAGCCGCCGACGACCCGGCCGGATGCGCCGCGCACCGAGAGGACCAAGCGCGAGTAGTTGAACGGGCCCGCCGTCTCGCGATTGAACCGGATCAATCCGCGCCACAACTGCCGCGCGACTGCGCGGGCGTTCTTCCTCTCCGCGACCACCCGCACATTACGGGCACCGGATCTCACTCTTCTGGCGCCCTCGATGCGGCCCTCGTCAGTCATCGGCGTCGGCTCCCCCTGCAAGATGTACACGAACTCGTCCTGCTTCGAATGCGCGTGGCGCAGCTCCGCAGCGATCTGGCGACGGCTCGAATCCTACATCCTGTTCTTCACTGGGTCGTTGAGGTCAGCGGCGTGGCGGGTCCGCGGGCGACCTTTGCGCCGCGGTCCTCGTCCGGCGGGTGGTTTGCTGCGGGTACTCGTGGGTTGAGTGCCCGCAGCAAACCGGGACCCGCCAGAGGACCACGCCTTGCGGCGCCGCGAGCGCACGGGCCCGCTACGCCGCGGCCTCGAAGACCAGCGCGCGGTTGCGGGGTACTAGGCCTGCGGAACCGCGAGCGCGCCGGGCTTGCCGGCCTTCGCCTCGCGGATCGCGCGCCAGACGCGCTGCGGCGTCGCAGGCATATCGAAGTGCGTGACGCCCGCCTGCCTCAGCGCATCGATCACCGCGTTCATCAGGCAGGGCATCGAGCCCGTGACGCCCGCCTCGCCCACGCCCTTCGCCCCGAGCGGATTCGTCGCGGTCGGCACCGGGTGTTCGGTGAGGCGCAGCCCGCCCACGAGGCCGGGGCGCGGCATGGCGTAGTCCATGAAGCTGCCGGTGAGGAGCTGGCCGCCTGCGTCGAAGACCGCCTGCTCGTGGAAGATGTGGCCGGCGCCCTGCGTGATGCCGCCGTGCATCTGCCCGTGCACGATCTGCTCGTTGATCAGATTGCCCGCGTCGTCGCAGGCGAGGTACGACACGATCTCGGCTTCGCCCGTCTCGGGCTCGATCTCCACCTCGGCGATGTGGCAGCCGTTCGGGAACGTCGAGGGCACCTTGGGGCGCTCCTTGAAGTCGAGGTCCAGCTTGCCCGGGTGCTTCTGCGCGAGCGCGGTGATGGCGATCTTTCGGTCGGTGCCCTTGATGCGGTACTCGCCCGCGCGGAACTCGAGGTCGGTCTTCGCCGTCTCCAGCTCCTCGGCGGCGAGGTCGAGCCCCTTTTGCACGATCTCGCGCGCGGCGAGGAGCATCGCGCTCCCCAAGCCGTGCAGCGTACGCGAGCCGCCTGTCGGGTTGGCCACCAGGTTGGTGTCCGCCTCGGAGGTGCGCAGGCGGAACCTGGTGATCGGGACGCCGAGCACGCCGGCGACGATCTGCGCAAAGGTGGTCTCGTGTCCCTGGCCATGGTTGTGCGAGGCGGTGTGCAGGGTGACCGTGCCGTCCTTCTCCCAGTTGATGACGACCTGGTCGTAGGGCGCAAAACCGCCGGCGGCGGTCGCCTCGATGTAGGTGGCGATGCCGCGGCCGCGAAGCTTTCCGTTCCTGGCCGACGCAGCGCGCCGCGCAGCAAAGCCGTCCCAGTCGGCCTCCTTCCTTGCCTGCGCGAGCAGGCCCTCGAAATCGCCGCAGTCGTACTCGAAGCCGGAGACGATCTTGTAGGGGAACTTGCTGCTCGGCACGAGGTTCTTGCGGCGGAACTCCGCCGCGTCCATGCCGATCGCGTGCGCCGCCTCGTCGATCAGGCGCTCGAGCGCGTAGGAGGCCACGGGACGTCCCGCGCCGCGATACGCCGCGGTGGGCACGGTGTTGGTGAGCACGAGTCTGCCCTGCACGTGCACCGCCTGCACGTCGTACACGCCGCTGATCACGTTCACCATGTTCATGGTGTTGACGAAGGAGCCGGTAAAGGCGACATAGGCGCCGAGGTTGGCGAGGTAGGTGAAGCGCATGCCGAGGATGCGGCCCGCGCCATCGAGCGCAATTTCGCCCGTGTGGAAGATGTCGCGCGCCTGCTCGTCGCCGAGGAACACTTCCGAGCGGCTGCCCACCCATTTCACCGGGCGGCCGAGCTTGTGCGCCGCGAGGAGCAGCGCGCCGTACTCCGGGTAGGCGTTGAAGCGCACGCCAAACCCGCCGCCCACCTCTTCGGCCACCACGCGGATCTTCTCCGGCCCCACGCCGAGCATCGCCGCGCACTGCGCACGCATCGGCCCCACGCCCTGCGTGGTCGCGTGCAGGTAGTAGATGCCGCTCGCGGGGTCGAAGGAGCCCATCGCGGCGCGCGGCTCCATCGGGTTGCCGACCACGCGCGAGTGATACGCGGAGAGCTTCACCACGCGCGCCGCCTTCGCGAAGGCGGCGTTGGTGGCCGCCTCGTCGCCGCCGGTGTAGTCCAGCACGAGATTTCCCGGCACTTCGGCGTGCAACTGCGGCGCGCCCGCGGCGAGCGCTTCCTGGGCGGTCACCGCGGCCGGCAGCTCCTTGTAGTCCACCAGGATCGCTTCGGCCGCGTCCTGCGCCAGCGCCGCGCTCTGCGCGACCACCAGCGCTACGGGCTCGCCCACATAGCGCACCCTGGTGCGCGCAAGCGAATAGCGAGGCGTGAGCTTTTGCTCGGCACCGCCGCGGCCTTTCATCGGCGCGGCGGCGGGCATCGGCTTATGGTTGGCAGCGGCGACGTCATCGCCGGTGAGCACCGCGATCACACCGGGCATGCCGAGCGCCGCGGAGGCGTCGATCGAAGCGATTTCCGCGTGCGCGCGGTCTGAGCGCAGGAAGTGGCCGCAGGCCTGGTTGGGGAGGTTCCAGTCGGCGACGTAACGCCCCGCCCCTTTGAGCATGCGCTCGTCCTCCAGGCGCCCCTGGTGCCCGAACTTCTCCATGCAAGGTTCCCTTCTAGTTGCGCGACAGCGCGATCAGGATGCTGCAGGGCGCGTAGTCGAGGAGCGACGCGCCCACCGAGCCCTTCCACCAGCGCGCCGCGAACGACGTGTTCTGGTTGTGCCCGATGACGATCAGGTCCACCCCGAGCTCCTTGGCCTTGCGGCAGATCTCCTCCACCGGCTCGCCCACCGCGAGGTGCCCGGCGGCGGCGAAGCCCTGCTGCTTGAGGTTGGCGATGCCCTCGTCCAGCACCGCCTGCGTGCGCTTCTTTTCTTCCTCGAGCAGCTCCTCGGGCACGAAGCCCTCGGTGAGAAAGAGGCTCGGGGGCATGCTCGCCACCGCGAGCAGGTGCGTCTCGGCGTGCAGGAAATTGGCGAGCTCCGCGCATTCGACCAGCGCGCGCTTGCCTTCCGCGGAACCGTTGTACGCCAGAAGGATCTTGCGGTATTTCATGGCCGCCTCCTTGCTGTTCGGTTACTTCGCCAGCAGTCCCACTCGCTCGATCGTCGTGCGCTCGGCCTTCAACGTGTCCGCCGCCCACTGGCGGTAGTCGTCGGACGACTTGTACCAGTAAACCTGGTCGAGCTGTGCGAGAACCTTCATGTGCTCGGGGTCGTCCAGCGTCTTCCTGAAGGCGTCGTGCAGCACCTTCACGACTTTGGGATCCATGCCCTTGGGGCCGACGATGCCGTAGGGCGAGTAGGACACGATGTCGATGCCGAGCTCCTTGGCGGTGGGCGCGTTCCACTTGGTGCGCTTCTCGCCGAAGGTGACCAGCAGCCGGAAGGCGCCCGCGTCCACGTGCCGGCCCCAGCCGGTGGCGTCCGACTGCGCCATGATATGGCCGCCCATCAGCGCCTGCGTGGAGTCCGCGTTGCCCTTGAAGGGCACGTGCAGGAACTGCACGCCGGACTTCATGCCCACCTCTTCCATGAGCAGGTGCGGCGAGGTGCCGTTGCCCGTCGAGCCGAAGGACATCTTGCCGGGGTTGGCGCGCGCGTAGTCGATCAGGTCCTTGAAGGTCTTGAACTGCGAATCGGCCTTCACCACCACGCCGAAGGTGTAGCCGGTGATGCCGATGATGTAGGTGAAGTCGCGCATCGGGTCCCAGTCCACCTTCTGGATGTGCGGGATGCGGTAGGCGCTCACCGGCAGCTGCGACAGGTTGTAGCCGTCGGGCGCCATGCGCGACATGGCGACCGGGCCGAGCATGCCGCCCGCGCCGGGCTTGTTCTCGATCACCACGTTCTGGCCGAGGTGCTTGGCGGCGATCTGCGCGAACTGGCGCAGGTGCATATCGGTCGAGCCGCCCGGCGGCCAGGGGCAGACGAGCGTCACGGGCTTCGCGGGAAAGGCCTGCGCCCCCGCGTGCTGCGCCGCGCACAGCGCGAGCACAGCGGCAATGCGAACCAGCGTCTTCATTTGTTGTTCCCCCTCCTCCCGGCGATTATATTACCGTCACCTCATGCTCGACGTCTCCCGCAGCGACCTCACGGCCGGCGTCGCCGGCAGCGGCACCATGGGCCGCGGCATCGTGCAGGTGCTCGCCCAGTGCGGCGCCCGGGTGCGGGTGTTCGACGCGCAGCCCGGCGCTGCGGCCAAGGCGAAGGACGCCATCGGCAAAGCGCTCGCCAACCAGGTGCAGAAAGGCCGCATGGCGCAAGCCGATGCGGACGCCACGCTCGGCCGCATCGAGATCGTGGACGCGCTCGGCGCGCTCAAGGGCTGCCACGTGGTGGTCGAGGCGATCGTCGAGCAGCTCGAGCCGAAGCAGGCGCTGTTCCGCGCGCTGGAGGACATCGTGGCCGAGGACTGCATCCTCGCCTCGAACACCTCGTCGCTCTCGGTGACCGCGATGGCCGCGGCCTGCAAGCGCCCCGGTCGCGTGGCGGGCTACCACTTCTTCAATCCCGTGCCGCTCATGAAGATCGTCGAAGTGGTGGACGGGGTGCTGACCGAGCCGTGGGTGGGAGACGCGCTGGTGGCGCTCGCCAAGCGCTACGGCCACACGCCCGTGCGCTGCAAGGACACGCCGGGCTTCGTCGTCAATCACGCGGGGCGCGGCTTCGTGCCCGAGTCGCTGCGCGTGCTGCAGGAAGGCGTCGCCGACTTCGCCACCATCGACCGCATCCTGGTGGATGCCGCGGGCTTCAGGATGGGCCCCTTCAGCCTGCTCGACCTCGTGGGGCTCGATGTCGCGCACGCGGTGATGAAGTCCATGCACGCGCAGTACTACGGCGAGCCGAAGTACCAGCCCGCCTACATCGCCGAGCCGCGCGTCGCGGCGGGATTGCTGGGGCGCAAGACCGGCCGCGGCTGGTACCGCTACGACAAGGACAACAACCCCGAGAAGATTCCCGAGCAGCCGGTGCCCGCGGCAAAGGCCACCTCGGTTTGGGCGGCACCGGAATTGATGGACCTGCTCGGCAAGCTCGGCGCGAGGATCGAAGCCAAACCCGGCCCCGACACCGTGTGCTTCGTAGCGCCGCTCGGCAAGGATGCCACGAGCGCCGCGCTCGAGGCAGGTCTCGATCCCGCGCGCACCGTGGCGGTGGATCCGCTTTTCGGCTTCGCCAAGCGCCGCACCCTCATGGCGACGCCCGCCACGAAGAAAGCGGTGCGCGACGCCGCGCACGGCCTGCTCGCCGCGGACGGCGTGCCCGTCAGCGTGATCCGCGACTCGGCCGGCTTCGTCGCACAGCGCGTGGTCGCGCACATCGTCAACATCGGCTGCGACATCGCGCAGCAGGGCATCGCAGCGCCCGAGGACCTCGACCGCGCCGTGATGCTGGGCCTGGGCTACCCCAAGGGCCCCCTCGGAATGGGGGACGCCGCCCACGGCGTGGGTGACACCGCGGGCGCTGCCAACATCCTCGCCGTGCTCGAGGCGATGTACGATTCCACCAAGGAGCCGCGCTACCGTCCGAGCCCCTGGCTCGCGCGCCGCGCGAAGCTCGGCCTGTCCCTCCTCACCCCGGAGTAACCCCATGCTCGACGCCTACCTCTACGACGGCATCCGCACCCCCATCGGCCGGCACGCCGGCAAGCTCGCCTCGGTGCGGCCCGACGACCTCGCCGGCGAGGCCATCGCCGAAGTGGTGAAGCGCAATGGCGTGAAGCCCGAGGAGATCTCCGACGTGATCCTCGGCTGCGTGACGCAAGCGGGCGAGGACTGCCGCAACGTCGCGCGCTTCGCCGCGCTGATGGCGGGGCTGCCGCCCACCACGCCGGCCGTGACCGTCAACCGCCTGTGCGCCTCGCGGCCTGCAGGCGGTGACGGATGCCGCGCGCGCCATCACCGCGGGCGAAGGCGACCTGTACATCGCGGGCGGCGTGGAGAGCATGTCGCGCGCGCCCTTCGTCATCGGCAAGTCCGACTCGCCCTGGTCGCGCGACGTGAAGATGTACGACACCACCATCGGATCCCGCTTTACGAACCCGAAGTTCAAGAAGCTCTACGGCGACCAGGCGATGCCGGAGACGGGCGACAACGTGGCGAAGGATTTCAACGTCAGCCGCGAGCAGGCCGACGAGTTCGCCCTCGCCTCGCAGAAGAAGTACGCCAAGGCGGAGGCCGAAGGCTTCTACAAGGGCGAGATCATGCCGATCTCGCTTGCCGCGAAGAAGAAGGACGCGCCGCCCACCGTGGTGGACGCGGACGAGCATCCGCGGCGCGACAGCACCATGGAGTCGCTCGCCAAGCTCAAGCCCCTGTACGAGGGCGGCGTGGTGACCGCGGGCAACGCCTCGGGCGTGAACGACGGCGCGGCGGCGCTCATCATCGCGAGCCGCAAGTGGGGCGAGAAGAACGGCAAGAAGCCCATCGCCAAGATCCTCTCCGCGGCTTCCGCCGCGGTCGAGCCGCGCATCATGGGCGTGGGACCTGCTTACGCGATCCCGAAGGCGCTCGAGCGCGCCGGGGGTTTGACGTTGAGGGACCTGGACGTGATCGAGATCAACGAGGCCTTTGCGAGCCAGGTACTGGCCTGCCTGCGCCTGATGAACGTGGACTTCAAAGACCCGCGCGTAAACCCCAACGGCGGCGCCATCGCCATCGGCCACCCCTTGGGCTGCTCGGGCGCGCGCCTCGCGTTGACCGTCGCACGCGAGCTGCAGCAATCGGGCGGCAAGTACGCTGCGGTGTCGCTGTGCATCGGCGTGGGTCAGGGCCTCGCCGTCATCTGGGGAACGTGCGATTCTGCGCAACAGGCGCGCACACGAACTGTGAAGCGACATGAACGCACCGCTCAAGAAGAAACCCAAGGCGCAATTTGCCTGGGACGATCCGTTGCTGCTCGATGCGCAGCTCTCCGAGGATGAGCGCATGGTGCGCGACGCCGCGGCCGAATACTGCAAGGACAAGCTCGCGCCCCGCGTGCTGGAAGCGTTCCGCCACGAGAAGGCCGACCTGGAAGTGTTTCGCGAGATGGGCGCGCTGGGCCTGCTCGGCCCCACCATCCCCACCGAGTACGGCGGCCCGGGCCTTTCCTACGTCGCCTACGGGCTCATCGCGCGCGAAGTCGAGCGCATCGACTCGGGCTACCGCTCGACGATGAGCGTGCAGAGCTCGCTCGTGATGCTGCCGATCTTCGAGTTCGGCACCGAGGCGCAGCGGAAGAAGTACCTGCCTAAGCTCGCCAAGGGCGAATGGATCGGCTGCTTCGGCCTGACCGAGCCCAACCACGGCTCCGATCCCGGCTCGATGGCCACGCGCGCGAAGAAGATGAAAGGCGGCTACAGCCTCACCGGCTCCAAGATGTGGATCTCCAATTCGCCGATGGCCGATGTGTTCGTGGTCTGGGCGAAAGAAGTGGACGAGAAAGGCAACGTCGGCGAGATCCGCGGCTTCGTGCTGGAGAAAGGCATGAAGGGCCTCTCCGCGCCGAAGATCCACGGCAAGGTCGGCCTGAGGACCTCGGTCACCGGCGAGATCGTGATGGACAACGTCTTCTGCCCCGAGGAGAACGCCTTCCCCGACGTGCGCGGCCTCAAAGGGCCCTTTACCTGCCTCAACTCCGCGAGATACGGCATCGCCTGGGGCGCGCTCGGCGCGGCGGAGGATTGCTTTCACCGCGCGCGGCAGTACGTGCTCGACCGCAAGCAGTTCGGCCGGCCGCTTGCCGCCAACCAGCTCATCCAGAAAAAGCTCGCCGACATGCAGACCGAGATCGCGCTCGGCCTGCAGGCGTGCCTGCGCCTCGGGCGCATGAAGGACGAGGGCACCGCCTCGCCCGAAATCACCTCGATCCTGAAGCGCAACTCCTGCGGCAAGGCCCTGGACATCGCGCGCGCCGCGCGCGACATGCTCGGCGGCAACGGGATCTCGGACGAGTTCGGCATCATCCGCCACTTGGTGAACCTGGAAGTGGTGAACACCTACGAAGGCACGCACGACATCCACGCGCTGATCCTGGGACGAGCGATCACGGGGATCCAGGCGTTCAGCTAGCAGCCAGAGGTGGTCGCAAGATGCGGTCACCCGCCATCACTTGCTTTGAGGTCGCTGTCTGCGCCCTCGAAGCGCTAAGACACTGATTGCGCGACCATTTGCCGAAAGATGGGCACAGATGGTGAAACCTCAGGCGGCCTGCCCGAGGGCGTAGGGCGCGCGCGCCTGCTCCAGTCGGTCGAGCGGGCTCTTCACCCCGCGCCCGCCCTTGTTCAGCACATGCGTGTAGACCATCGTCGTGCTCACGTCGACGTGCCCTAGCAGCTCCTGCACCGTGCGGATGTCGTGGCCCGCCGAAAGCAGGTGAGTGGCGAAGGAATGCCGCAGCGTATGCGAGCCGACCGGCTTGGCGATGTGCGCATCGCGCGCCGCCTGCGCGATGGCCCTCGGCAAGACGCTGTCGAACACATGATGGCGCCGGATTTCTCCGCTGCGCGGGTCGGTGGAACGGTGGCGCGACGGAAACACGTACTGCCAGCCCCATTCCCGCGCCGCGTTCGGGTACTTGCGATCGAGCGCGAACGGCAGCTCTACCCGGCCGAACCCTTCCGCAAGGTCCTGCTCGTGCAATGCCTTCACGCGGACAAGGTGCGTGCGCAGCGGCTCGCGCAGTCCGGCCGGCAGCATCGTCACGCGATCCTTGCCGCCCTTGCCGTCGCGCACCGTGATCTGCTGGTAGTCGAAGTCCATGTCCTTGACGCGCAGATTCAGGCATTCCCGCAGCCGCAGGCCCGCGCCATAGAGCAGGCTCGCCATGAGCCACTTCGTGCCGTGCATGCGGCCGAGCAGCGCCTTCACCTCCTCCACCGAAAGCACCACCGGTACCCGCACCGGGCGCTTCGCGCGCTCGATCTCCTTCATCCACGGAAGCTGCACCTCGAGCACCACCCCGTACAGGAACAGCAGCGACGAAAGCGCCTGGTTCTGCGTCGATGCCGACACCTGCCGGTCGCTGGCCAGGTGCGAAAGAAACGCCGTCACCTCCGCCGCCCCCATCTCGGCAGGATGCCGTCTATCATGAAACCAGATATATCTCTTCATCCATTGGATATAGGCCTGCTCCGTCCGGTAGCTGTAGTGGCGAAGCCGGAGCGCATCGCGCACGCGATCTAGCAGGCGCGGTTGCCCGGGGTTAGGATGCTCGGCCATGAGATCTCCGCAGAGTGCACTGAACAAGGTTACTGTATATCCGTACATATACCATAACGGATTGATTTTGAAACCGGTTGACGCACCGCTGCCAAAACAGGTGGTTTGCAATCCGCCTTTTAGGGTTTCTACTTCACGTTAGGTTGCATCATGAGCACCCGACTGCGCCTCAAATTCGCCGACGACATGCGCGCGTTCGAATTTGAAACGGCACTCGAGCTCATCCAAACGTGCGGGATGACCTACCCGGGCGATAGCCCACGCGAGTTCACTGTCGTAGTGCATCCGGGCCAACTTGATGCGCTAAAGGGCTTCTTGGCGGTGTGGCAAGACGACGGCCTTATTAGCTGTGCAGATGCAACCTAACCCCCCGGTCAACGCGGACGCGTGCGGACGCGCCGCCATGCACGTAGGCTTCCGGGCACGCGCCGGTTACCGGGAACGTTAGGTTGCTAAGGAATCGCCGTGCCAGTCCGAATACCGCTACCGAGCGTTACGAAGGCGGCAGGCGCAACCGCCCATCCGTATCCATTTCAGATAGCAGGTCAGACTCTAGAGTTCTTGCAGGCCTCACTCTTTTACGCGTCATTGGTTGACGTGGCGACGGGAGAACTCGTTCGTCTTCCGGACGGCATGGCGAAGTTGGAAAGGCAATTCACTCAACGGCTTTATTCGAAAGAGACTTATGACCAAGCTTGGGGCTTTCTCGCGAAGTACCGACCGGTCTTCGAGCGAGTTCCTTTCCAATCCGTCTTGATTTCGCTGAACAGCCATTGGGACTGGTACCTTCGCAAATTAGTCGAATTCATACTCTTTGCTCGCGGCAAGATTGGTGCCGCAGCACTCTCGAATGATGACGCCCGGCGTCTTGAGCGTAGTGGATCTCTGCCTCTGGTCGACCAGATCGAGGTGGTCGAGATCTCTGCCGGAGTGAAGTTCACATTGACCGATGATCAGAGGGCCGAACTTAAGGAAATGGCGCTAGTTCGAAACCTTGGTCTTCACAATAGATGGGAAGTGGATGCGCGCTACCTTGCAAACACTCGACGTCAAGGACTACAGCTTGGTGAGCTTCGGTTGGTGGATGTCGATGAAATCTATCATTGGCATCGTCTACTCATTGCGCTGGTGAATGAGTCTGCATCAAAGGCAGCGGTAGCGCTCGTCGCGGCGCCAGACTACTCATGAAACCGCAACCTAACTCTGAGTTGGTGCCGACGGACCTCCAGCGTCGCGCGTTGCCAATTGTCGTACCGGCCGCCGGTACAAGACAACATTAGGTTGCGGTAGCCATGGCCCTCCTTCCCGCCGCATTCTTGGACGCCGTTACCGCAATCGGTGTCGGTGACGATCAAAAAAAACGACGGTGGATTGGTACCGGATTTCTGTATGGGCGCTTCGAAAAGAAGATTGACGAACAAACGAAAACCTACAACGTATTCCTCGTAACTAACAAACACGTAGTCGAGGGGCTTCCGAAGATCTATCTCAAGTTCAATTCTGCGGCCGACACCTCAAGCAAAGACTATGAAGTACCTCTGATTGCGAGGAACGGTAAGTTGATTTGGATAGGTCATCCCAGCAAGGACATTGACGTAGCAGTCCTGCCTATTGACGCCAACCATCTCAAGGCCGAACTCCGAAAGTACGCTTTCTTCCAGTCTGATCTCCACGTCTTTACAAGAGACCAGCTCAAGACCGAAGGCGTTAGCGAAGGTGACGGCGTGTTCGTTCTCGGATTCCCTATGGGCATGGTCGATGCCGAGCGCCAATACGTTATCTGCCGAGGGGGCGCAATCGCGCGCATACGTGACTTGCTCGATGGGAAGACGACTGATTTCTTGGTCGACGCAACTGTGTTTCCTGGCAATAGTGGCGGGCCGGTGGTGATTCGCCCAGAGCTCGCCTCAATTAAGGGTACCAATTCCGCAAAGCGAGCAAGTCTGATTGGCATCGTGAAGTCATACGTTCCCTACCGAGACGTGGCAACTAGCGAGCAGACTCGGAGCGCAAGAATCGTGTTCGAGGAGAATTCTGGATTGACCGCGGTTGAACCGGTCGATCACATATTGAAGACTGTTGAACTGGCCATGAAGCGCATGAAAAATCGAGTGGCACAAGCTCGCTGGCGGTCCAAGCAGCAGCCGACGCCGCAACCTAACCCGGCGCTGGACACGGACACGCCGCCTGTGGGCGGCGCGCCGGTCAGCTAGGACGTTAGACCGCGTCAGCCAATGTCCACCACCTGGATCGTAGTCATCGCCGCTGTGGTGGCCCTCTTTCTCTTGAACGGGACGCTTTCCTACATCTTTCGCGCGCGCCAAATGCGTAGCGAAGGCAAAGAACCACCCTCGTACTTGCGGTACATGTTTCCCGTATCGTTTGCCGACCGGGTGCCGATGCCCCGCTCCGTTCGGTGGCCCCTCGGTGTGGTCGTCCTCCTCGGCGGCACTCTCTTCGTACTTCTCGGGGTCGCGCTAGTTCTGGTCGTCGATCCATCCTCACTCGCGCACCCGAGCTTGATCGTGGTGCCATTGCTGGTATTTGGACCCTTGGGGGCAGGCATCGGCTACGTCGGTTGGCGGATGCTTCGAATGAAGAGCGAGGATGAACCGTTGCTTGGGATCATGAGGCGATGGCGAGGCAATCCCACCAATACTGCAAAGTGACGCTGTCTAACAGCGCGATGGACAGTGACACCTCTCACTCTGCGCTACGCGCACAGTACGGTGCGCGTCATCGCGGACGTTAGCTGTCACGTATGCGCAGCGCACTGATCACGATTCTCACTGGCCTGCTCCTCGCCTTTGTGAGCTCCCTCGCATACCCGCTCGATCTCCCGAAGGGTTGGCGCTTTCCCACGGCCGAGGAACTTCAGGACATCGGGCGAGATCAAGGGCCCGACAAGTCCGCTCGCGCTCGCGGGGACTTCAACGGGGACGGAATCGAAGACGAGGCTGTCTTGCTGAAAAGCACGGAGTTTTCGGGGGAGGCACTTTGGGTATGGCTCTCCGGTCCATCAAACGCCCATACGTGGACAAAACTTCATCAAATCGACTGGGGCCCGTCCTACCCTAAGGTAGATCTTGCAATGGGAGTGGAAACCGTTAAGCCCGGTATCCACCCGTACGGGTGCTTCTGCGACGCAAAGGACTGCAATCTCGGAACCTATGCACAGCGCCCCAAACTACGATTGCGAGACCCCGCGATCGCCTACTTCAAGCTCGAAAGCTCAGGCAGCATGTACTTCTGGAGCCGCAGTCGGAAGGGCTTTCTATGCGTGGTAACAAGCGACTGACAGCTAACCCCCCGGTCAACGCGGACGCGCGCGACCTGCCGGCGCATGCAAGTGACCGCGCTGCGCGCGCCGGTTACCGGGCACGTTAGCCTTCACGGACCAATGTGATGCTTAAGCAACGCGGTGAAAAGACAGCCAGCGGGAAATGGTCTATTCCTTCGGCAGAACGCAACAAGGGCCCAATACTTGATGTGCTTGCGCGCGTTCTACCCCGCCGCGGCCTGGTGTTAGAGATCGCCAGCGGCACGGGACAGCACGTTGTGCATTTCGCCAAAGCGCTCTCAGACCTCACTTGGCAGCCGTCCGATCCAGATGCGGAGCTTCGCGAGTCTATTGCCCTGCGGGCTCGGGAGGAACAGCGAGCTAACGTCAATAGCGCCATTGACCTTGATGTGATCAAGCTTCCTTGGCCTTTGCAAACGGCGGATGCGGTGGTGGCCATTAACCTGATTCACGTCGCTCCGTGGTCCGCGACGCTAGCATTGTTCGAAGGCGCGAAGGCTTTGCTTTCTACAGAGCACGTTCTGTTCTTATACGGGCCCTACCGTCGTTTCGGTCACCAGACTTCGGCGAGTAACGCGCAGTTCGATCTTGATCTTCGTGCGCACAATTCCGAGTGGGGCCTTCGCGACCTGGAGGCTGTGTCAGACGTTGCTGCTGGCGCCGGATTCGTACTGGCCGAGACTGTCGAGATGCCGGCCAACAACTTCAGTTTGGTTTTCAAACGACATGAAGGCTAACCCCACGTTCGAGGGGACGCGCCGGCAAGAGGCTTCGTTCTCGTCAACGTCGGCGGGGCGCGCCGCTCAACTCGGACGTTAGGCACCATGACGGGAGGCCAGCTCGCACTGGTTGTCATCGGAGGAATGGTAGGAGGCGTCATCGCTGTCGGCTTGATCATTCAGCACATCCTCAAGAAGCGGCGACCGTCTAGTGGCGCCTTGAAGCCGGTGCCTGCCCGCGCGACGGTCTTCAGAGTGGTAGCAGTTGTCGTATTCTTGGGGTGGATCACCCTGCTTCGCTTGGCGCCAACCGAGGGCGCAATCTCTGCTTTTCTGGATGCATGGTATGGATGGCCCGTTGCGATTGCCTTGGGAATACTCGGAATTTATGTAGTCATGTTTGCCTTCACATTTATCAGACTCGCTCTCAAGGCACGCGACCTTGGTGCCTAACAGCGCGTTGTTGTCGGACGCCTTCAGCTCGCTGCGCTGCGCATGCGGCGCGGCAAAACGAGGACGTTAGGCGGCACAGGAACCATCCTTCAGGAGTCGAGCGTGTTCTCCCACGTCTTTGTCGGCGTCAAGAACTTCGAGCGAGCGCTGGCCTTCTACCGCGCACTCATGCCCGTTCTTGGTATCAGGGAGCGCTTTTGTGAGCCTGAGCGTCCGTGGGCTGGCTGGCAATCGCACCCCGGACCGCGTCCCTTGTTTCTTATCGGTCGTCCGTTTGACGGTCAGCCTCATGCAGCGGGCAACGGTCAAATGGTTGCCTTCCTCGCTGCAGACCGCGGCACCGTCGATCGTGCGCACTCGGTAGCCGTCGCAAGTGGCGGCACGTCGGAGGGAGTTCCGGGCTTACGCCCGGAGTACCACACCAACTACTACGGCGCATACTTTCGCGACACCGAGGGCAACAAAGTCTGCGTCGCGTGCCACTCTGCCTCGGAGCGGTGACCTCATGCAGAGCGTGCCGCCTAACCCTTCGTTGCACCCGACTCGCTGCGGCTGGCTTCGCCAGCCTTCGCGAGCGGGTGAACTCAAACGTTTGGCCACGCAGCGGAGGCATCTCGGTGCGCCAGCAGAGTCAGCGCCAGTCGGCGTGGGTTGAACAGCCACAGCTGAGCGAAATTGCCCGCTGCCTATTTGGCGAGGAAGCTTGCAGCCAGCGCTGGCGGCAACTTTGCTCAATCGAGTGCCGAAATCTAAAATTTCCTGTCCCCGACCGAAGGGGTACTGGCAGCTCTACGAGTCGAGCGGCTTTAGCGAAAGGTTGAATATGGAACAGAGTAGCGTTGCCGTCGGTGCATCACACGATCACCAGATCCAACCGCCATTTCCCGCGACGTTTGGGCTGGGAGATCGCGTTCGCAAAAAGTCTGGCGCCGCGTGGCAGGGCCGTATCGTCGGCTGGTACAGCACACAGCTGACGCCAGAAGGCTACGCCGTCGAGTCCGAAGCACATCCGGGCTCTGTGCAAATTTACCCGGTCGCAGCGCTTGAACGCGTGGCCTAACCCCTCAATCGAGGCGACAAATTGCAGCAAGCTGCAATTTGCGCCTCACCTCGAACGTTAGCCGCCATATGCGAGCAATAGCCTTTCTTGCGGCATTGACTCTGGGGCTCTCGTCCGGGAATGCCATCTCGGCAGAAGGCGATGCATTGCCTCCCGAGAAATGGCCAACGACTCTTGCTGATGCCGTTGCCTACATCACAAAAGGCTTGTCCGAGGACGACAAACGACTACTTCGCGAAACGAAGAAGGAAGACCTAATAAAGTTTCACATGGGTTGGGGAATGGGAATCCGCAACGGCTTTGGGCTTTGGCGCGGGAATGACAAGCTCATCGAATCGGCGTGCGGCAAGGGTTGTCATCCAGACGACGCATCAATGGTGATCATAGAGGCGGTATGGGCTGCTCTGCAGAAATGACGGCTAACAGCGCAGCCCACACGGACGCGCACGCGAGCGGCGTGCTTTGCAGAGGTCACCGGGCGCGCGCCGGTGGCTGCGAACGTTGGGTGGCAATGTAGAGGCAGGCGTAGAATCCCGATAACTGTAGAGGTACCCATGCATTTCACTATAGAGCACGAGCGCGAAGAAGACGGGCGCTGGCTGGCGGAAGTACCTGAACTTCCTGGTGTTCTGGCGTATGGCGCCACGGCTCGGGAAGCAATGGCCAAAGCACAGGCACTGGCTCTACGTGTCCTAGCCGAGCGACTGGAGCACAACGAGAGCGGACCTCAGTCCATCTCCATTGCCGTGGCATGACCTCCTGGCCTTCGTCCAAGGCCAATCGTGTTCTCGCAGCGCTTTACCGGATCGGCTGGACTCTTAAGCGTCAATCCGGTTCCCACAAGACCCTTTCCAGGCCAGGCTGGCCAGACGTGGTCTTCGCGTTCCATGACCGCGAGGAAATCGGACCGCGCATGCTCGCGCGAATCTCCAAGCGCACAGGCCTGAGCCCGGACGACCTGTGACTGCGGCGAATTGCCACCCAACAGCGTCGCGGAAACCGACGTGCGCAACGGCGGCGCACGCGGTTCACGGCGAACGTTAGGTGGCTTTGAAAGGGACGCCATGCCCACCGACGACTCAAAGTTTCATCGGGCCCAGCGCAGGCTAGGGCAAATGCAATTGTCGATCGAACGGGAGATTGCGAATCCATCAGGGATTGCCCCGAAATGCTCGTTCTGTGACGAAAGCGCTACTGCTGCCAGAGCACTGATCGCTGGCCCGAACGACGTGTTCATTTGCAGCGAGTGTGTAGCCCTTTGCCAGGATGTGCTGTCCGAGGGCAGGTCCAGTGACAAGTAAGCCATCTAACCACACGTTCGAAAACGGACGCGCGGCCGGTAAGCGGCCCCGCGCCGTTCAACGCGGACGTTAGCAGTCTGAGTCCCCCTACCGCGAAGCAACATCAAGGTCTAACCGAACGGAGGACTTGGGTGGCCGAACAGCAACCCTCATTCGACGCAGCAAAGTACAAGAACGCGCAGCGAGAGCAATGGAACAAGGACGGCGCAGCATGGCGGCGCTGGACTCCTGCTCTGGAGCGTTGGTATGGCGTAGCTACCCGCCAGATGCTCGACCTGGCCCGGATTCAGCCAGGTCAGCGCATCCTAGACGTCGCCGCCGGGGCAGGTGAACCGGCTGTCAGTGCCGCCGAACGAGTTGGCCCTAGCGGTTACGTGCTCGCGACCGACATCTCGGAAGGGATCGTTGAGCTTGCGCTCCAGGTCGCTCGTGAACGGGGACTCAAACAGATTGAGACCCGCGCCATGGACGGCGAGAAACTTGATCTCTCTGACGCTTCCTTTGATGCGGTGCTGTGTCGGCTTGGTCTGATGTATATGCCGCACCCTGTGACAGCGCTACGCGAGTGGCGCCGTGTTCTCAGACCGGGCGGTCGGGTCGCCGTCGCTGTCTTTTCCACGCCCGATCGAAATAGTTGGGGTGCTCTGCCCGCTTCCATCATCCGCGGGCGGGCGCAACTCCCGCCTCCCGTTTCGGGGCAACCCGGACCGTTCGGCCTTGGCGGTCCCGGGCTGCTCGAAAACGTCTTCCGTCTAGCAGGATTTGCCGACCCCGAGGTTCTCGCTGTGCCGGTGCCCCATAGAGCGGCCAGTGCTGCCGAGTACGTGCGGGTCGCCCGAGAGGCCTTCGGTGGATTCAATGCCATGATGGCTCACCTGCCCCCTCAAGAACGCGAGTCCGTGTGGAACGAAGTGGAAGTCGCAATGCGCAGTTTCGAATCGCCTGCTGGGTTCGAGGTGCCGGGTGAGTGCCTTGTCGGCGCGGCTACGAAGTGATCGTACGCAGACTGCTAACCATCAGTTGCAGCCGACCCGTTCGGGCGGGGCTTCGCCCGCCTACACGGGCGGCTGAACTGAGACGTTATGCGTCAAAGTGGCCTTTGCGAAGCATGGCCCGGCGGGGTATTTCCAAACGTCAGCTTTGGGCCAATAGCAGACGCCCGTCTTTCCGAGCTAAGTTGCCTTATTCCGATCTCATCGCACGGGTGGATCTATCTCGGTACGCGTTACGGGCGGGTATGATGTTGTCGCCTCGACGATCAGCCACTACTGTCCAACCTAGGCAAGTAAGAAATACACTTGATTAGCATCAATCCGTCGCAAAGCCGGTCCTTCCCCAACTCAATGGAAGTCCATCATGGTCTCCAAACTGATTGCTGAGTTCCTCGGAACGTTTTGGCTGGTATTGGGCGGGTGCGGCAGTGCCGTGCTTGCTGCCACTTTTCCCGATGTCGGCATCGGCCTCACCGGGGTCTCCCTCGCGTTCGGTCTCACCGTGTTGTCGATGGCATATGCCCTCGGTCCGATTTCCGGCGGGCACTTCAACCCGGCAGTCTCGTGTGGCTTGTGGGCCGCGGGCCGGTTTCCGGCAAACCAGCTCGCACCCTACATCGTTGCGCAGGTTGCCGGAGCAGTGGCAGGGGCCGCGATCCTCTTCGTCATCGCCAGCGGCAAGGCCGGCTTCGACGTAAGCGCGGGATTCGCGGCGAACGGCTACGGCGAGCACTCGCCTGGGAAATACTCCCTCGCGTCGGCGCTGGTAACGGAGGTGGTCATGACCTTCGGCTTCCTGATCGTCATCCTCGGATCGGTTCACCGCCGCGCGCCCGTCGAATTTGCGGGCATTGCGATCGGGTTGGCGCTCACCCTCATCCACCTGGTGAGCATTCCGGTGACCAACACGTCGGTCAATCCGGCCCGCAGCACGGGACCCGCGTTGTTCGTCGGTGACTGGGCACTGGGGCAGCTGTGGCTCTTCTGGGTCGCCCCGATCGCCGGCGCGCTGCTGGCCGGCTTTGTTTCCCGGACATTGCGGAAACTGCTCCACGCCGAGTTGGAGCCGGCCGTGGGCGGCGGCTAGTCTCAAACGCGCCTGGCTTCTAATTTGTGAACCGGCGCGGGCATAGGAACCTCATTCGATAAAGTGGACACCTCGACCTGACGCTCGAGGAGGTTCAAATGGCAGCACCGGTGGGGCCTACGTTAGGCGATGCCGCTTCTCGTCGCCCTGCTGGTGTTGTCGACCGGATCGTGCGGGGGGCGCAACCGTGCCTGAGAAACAGCCAGTCAGCGCGGAATGCCGGCGGCACGTGTTCGAGGTGCACTATGGGATCGGCGATTTGAGGACTCCCGGCGGATTCGCCATCCGCGTCTACTGCAACATGAACGGGCCATCGGACAGGCAAGTGACGCCATTGGAAATCGGCGGCGTTTCAGTGGATGGCGGCGATGTCGCCTCCGAGGGGCTGGAGCGCGGGTAACCCTGGTTCATAGAGGAGAGACCTCGCATGGCGTCGACGCCGATTTCTGACAATTGGGAGCGGGGCGACCCGTATGAGCAGTATGTCGGCCGCTGGAGCCGCCGGGTCGCGCCGCGGTTCCTCGCCTGGCTGAACGTTCCCGCACGCCGGCGCTGGCTGGATGTCGGCTGCGGCACGGGGGCGCTCAGCGCCGCGATCCTGGATCAGTGTTCGCCCCTGTCCGTGGCCGGCGTCGAGCCTTCGGAGGGCTTTCTCGGCAAGGCGAAGGAGCAGCTCGGCGACCGGGTGCTGCTTCGGCACGGCAACGCGGCGGCGATTCCGCTCGAGGACGGGTCCGTCGATGCCTGCGTGTCGGCGCTGGTCCTGAACTTCGTTCCGGACGGGCGTGCGGGGCTCAGGGAGATGGCCCGGGTGACCGTGGCCGGGGGCACGATCGGCGCATACGTCTGGGACTACGCCGGAAAGATGGAACTGATGCGCCACTTCTGGGATGCCGCCGTCGAGCTCGATCCCGGCGCGGCGAAGCTGGACGAAGGCGCCCGTTTCCCGCTGTGCCGCCCGGAGGCGCTCACCACGCTCTTCGCGAGCGCGGGGCTGGGCGGGATCGAGGTGACGGCCATCGACATCGCGACGCCGTTCGCCGATTTCGACGAGTACTGGCGGCCATTTCTCGGCGGCCAGGGACCGGCGCCCGCGTACGCGATGTCCCTCGATGAGCCGGCGCGGGCGCGCCTGCGCGATCGCATTCGCGAGCGCATGCCGCTGCAGGCGGACGGTTCCATCTCGCTGGTCGCCCGGGCCTGGGCGGTCCGCGGCGAAACGAGCTAGCCATGCCGATGCCGGCCCCGTTCTTCCGCGAGGCCGGCGCAGGGCCCGGCGTAGTCTGCCTGCACTCGAACGCGAGCAGCTCGAGCCAGTGGCGCGGGCTGATGGAGCGCCTTGCGCCGAGGTTCCACGTGCTGGCCGCGGACTCCTACAGCGCGGGCAAGAGTCCGGCGTGGGCTGCAGACCGGCCCGTCACGCTGCGCGACGAAGTCGCGCTCATCGAGCCGGTCTTTGCTTCCGCGGGCGAGCCTTTCGCACTGGTCGGGCATTCGTACGGCGGCGCGGTGGCGCTCATCGCAGCAGTACTGCAGCCGCAGCGCGTACGCGCGCTCGCGCTATACGAGCCCACCCTGTTCGCGCTGCTGGAAGCGGAGTCGCCCTCGCCCAACGAGGCCGACGGCATCCGCAATGCCGTGACCGCCGCAGGCGCCGCGCTCGACGCGGGCGACCCCGATCGCGCGGCCGAGTGCTTCATCGATTTCTGGATGGGCAAGGACGCCTGGGCGCGCACGCCCGAGCCCCGCAGGTCCCCGATCGCCGCATCCGTGGTCAACGTGCGCGCATGGAAAAGCGCCCTGTTCGACGAGCCGACGCCCCTCGCCGCCTTCGCCGCACTGGACGTCCCGGTTCTCTACATGACCGGAAAGAACTCCCCGGCGTCGTCCCTCGGCGTGGCAAGACTGCTCACCAAGTCGCTCCCCCGCGTGGAGGTCGTCCAGTTCGAAGGGCTCGGGCACATGGGCCCCGTCACGCATCCCGACGTCGTCAACGACGTCATTTGCCGCTTTCTTGATCGGGGCCCATGATGTGCCGACACACACCGTTTCGAGAGAGAGGCCACGGATGAAGCCTGTGCAGCTCACCTTGAAGAGTGTCCGCGCGCGCTCGGTCGTGGTGCCGTTGAAGCGGCCCGTGGTCTCGAAGGTCGGCCTGTTCAGGGAATGGCCGCTGATCCTCATCGACCTCTACACGAATGAGGGCGTCGTCGGGCACAGCTACCTCGAGCCTTATCTCAAGCAGTCCGTGCGCTACATCGTTCCCGTGATCGAGGATCTCGCCGCGGCTGCGAAGGGCCAGCCTGTCGCGCCCTTCGATGCCTATCGTCGCGGTATCGGCTCGTTGCATCTCGTCGGCCGCGAAGGCGTCTCGCTGATTGCGGTTTCGGGCCTCGACATGGCGGCGTGGGACGCCATGGCGAAGGCCGCGGGCCTGCCGCTCGCGGTGTACCTCGGCGGAACCACGGGGCCGGTGCCCGCCTACAACAGCAACGGCCTCTGGCTGACGCCGGTGAACGAGCTGGCTGGCGAGGCGGCAGCGCTGGTCGCCGAAGGCGGCTTCAACGCGCTCAAGCTCAGACTGGGTCGGGACAGGCTCGCCGACGACCTTGCCGCCATCGCGGCCGTGCGCGAGGCGGCCGGCGCCACGGTGAAGCTGATGTGCGATTTCAACCAGGGCTTGTCTCTGGGTGACGCGCTCGTGCGTTGCCACGCCCTCGACGAGCAGGGCCTTTACTGGTTCGAGGAGCCGACCACCTACGACAACATTCCCGGCTATGCGCAGCTCGCGCGCGAGCTGAAGACGCCGGTCCAGCTCGGCGAGAACTTCTACGGTCCGCGCATGTTGTACCAGGCGGTGCTCGCAGGCGCGGGCGACTACGTCATGCCCGACCTCATGAGGATCGGCGGGGTCAGCGGCTGGCTGCGCGCCGCGGCGATCACCGGCGCCGCGGGCATTCCGATGTCCACGCATCTCTACCCGGAGATCGCGGCGCATCTCATGCGCGTGACCGACACGGCGCACTGGCTCGAATGGCAGGACTGGGCGGATCCGATACTGGCCGAGCCTTTCCAGCTCGAGAATGGCCATCTCGTGGTGCCTGACAGGCCTGGCCAGGGAATCGCCTGGAACGAGAAGGCGGTCGCGAAGTTCGCGCAATGAGCGGCCGCGCAGCGTCCGTGGCCGCGAAGACAGCCGCGACCCTTGCCGGCGCGTTTGCTGCGCTGCTGGCGGCCAGCGCCGCGTCGCTCGCGCAGGACCTTGCGATCTCGAGACTCGAGCACTACACCGAGAACCGCGGCTGGAACGAGGCGGGGCTCGGCCCCACATACCAGATCGTGGTGAACGCCACGGTCACACCTTCCGGCCTGCCGACGCTCGTTTATGTCGAACAGGGCGGCGAGCGGCACCCGCTTACGCACTTTGCGCAGCCCTCTTCGCCAGACCTGTACTCCTATTGGCGCCGCTTCGATCCGGCCTTCACGGGATCCTGGCGGATCGTCGCCGAGCGCGGAGACGCCAGGGCCACGCCGGCCTCCACGGCAGCGCTGGCAAACCCCCAGCAGCTGCCATACGTGCGCAACGTGCGCGTGGCGGGCAATGGAACGACGCCACGCCTGAGCTGGCAGCTGCCGAACCTCGCCGGCTTCGACGTCGAGCGGATCCGCGTCGCAGTGCGCGGCGGCACGCGGGTGCAGGGACGGTTCCTGAGCGTGCTGCACGTTTCCGGCGACCTGCCGCCGACGACGACGTCGCACAGGATTCCCGCGGGCGTCCTCACGCCGGGCGAGCGCTATGTATTCCAAGTGATGCTCGATGACCTCGAAGGTGGAAAGCTCGAGAACCGCTCCTCGGGCTTTAGCGAGCCCACCATCGTGCCGCGCTAGTCACGCGGTGCGCAGGCCGGCCGCTCCTGCTGTTCGCGAGCGAGCGCGCATCAACGAGCGCATGGACTGGATCAACACGCAGCTGTGCCGCGACCTCGCCTGGGCGAAGGAGCGCGCCGAGGCTAGGCCGCCGCGCGGGAAGCTTCGCGCCCGGGGGCTTCCCGCTGATGCTGCTGGAGCAGCGCGCCGAAGTGCGTCAGCGAGAACTTGCTCAGCCTCACGATCCTCGCCTTGGCGCGCAGGGCGGCGGGCAGGATGCGCAGCGCCTCCTCCCTGCTGTCCACCTCTACGGTCAGCCAGGCCTTGTGCTCGCCGTCGGCGCAGCCGAAGTCCGCGTGCGTGAGGAAATGCGAGCCGGTCTTGAGGAAGATCTGCACCGCGTGGCTGCAGGCCACGAGGTTTGCCTCATGCGGCACCTCAATCAGAAACTTGGCCATCTCGGAAACCTCTCTTGTCCTGTACGGGGAGATGGCCGCCATGCTACCGGCGCTTTGTATCCGGGAGATCGCCTGCGGGGGCCTTCTTTGTTTCAATTGTTTCGGTGGCCCCAGGGGCACCATCGCGCGGCATGGCGGCTTGATCTTGATCAACCCGGGGAGGGCCGCGGCCGGTACACTTCAATTTCACAGCCACGGAGGCATGGACCATGCTCGCTCGAATTCGCACGCTGCTCTTCCTCTCCCTGCTCGCACTGCCGTTTGCGCCCGCACTGGCGGACGACTACGCCGACGCCATCAAGGTGTTCCGCGACGCAGGACAGAGCTCGAAATTCTTCGGCAACAGCTACGGCTACGCCGTCTTTCCGACCATCGGCAAGGGCGGCATCGGCATCGGCGGCGCGCACGGCTCGGGCCGCGTGTACGCCAAGGGCGCGCACGTCGGCGACACGTCGATGACCCAAGTGACCATCGGCGCGCAGCTCGGCGGGCAGGCCTACCGCCAGATTATCTTCTTCCAGAACAAGAACGCATTCGACGAATTCACCAGCGGCAATTTCGAGTTCGGCGCGCAGGCGACCGCTGTGGCGATCACGGCGGGCGCTTCGGCACAGGCCTCTACCGGCGGCACGGGCGCAGGCGCCAGCGGCACCCAGAGCAGCGCGACGACGGCGGGCGGCTACAACAAGGGAATGGCGGTGTTCACCGTGGCCAAGGGCGGGCTGATGTACGAGGCGACCATCGGCGGACAGAAGTTCAGCTACAAGGCGAAGGGCAGCAAGTAGCGCCCACCCCCTCCCGTCCCCCGCACAGGCCGGCGTATCATCAAGCCGGCCTTTTTGCGTTGAATCTCAAGGAGGACGGCATGGCGGCTTTCAACGTGGTGCGTTTCCGGGTGAAGCCCGGAAGCGAGCAGCAGTTCATCGAAGCGCATCGGATGGTGGAGCCCGAATTCGAGGGATTCCTCGGCGGCCACCTGGTGAGGACGGGGGACCGGGACTTCTGCATGATTGGCGAGTGGCGCGATTTCCAGAGCATCGTCGATGCGCGCCCGCTGATGATCTCGTTCCTGGATCAGATGCGCCACCTGCTCGAAGACCTCGGCGGCGGGTTGGGCGTCACGGACCCGATTTCTGGCGAAGTTGCCCTCCGCCTCTGGCAGCCCAAGGCGGCGAAGAAGGGGCGACCCTCCGGCAAGCGGCGCCCCGCCAAGCGCGCCACCGCAAAACGCACCAGCGCCAGGCGCACCTCCGGCAAGCGCGCTGCCGCCAAGCGCCGGCGCTAGCCGGCGATCGCGCTGCCGCGACCGCGCTGCAGCCGCATCGCGCCGATGAGCGCTGAATTCAGCTGGGCGGCCATCGCCTTGGGCCTCGCGCTGGTCGCCGCCGGACTGTGGGCCGCGGTCGGCCGCCTGATCGCCAAGCCGCCGCAGGAGCTCACGCAACTCGACCGCATGGTCGGCACGATGCTGATCGGCCGCAACTTCGGGCCGCTGCACGCCAGATGGCACGCGCGGGGCTACCGGCTGACGCCGCGCAGCGCACCCGGGTTCGCCCTGCTCGTCTGCATCGCTTTGCTTTGTGCCATGGCGCTGTACTCGATCAGCGCAGTCGCGCAGCAGGAGCTGCGGCCCAACGGCGTGCTGCTCATCGCCAAGCCCGATCTCGCCGATCCCAACTTCGGCCGCAGCGTGGTGCTGGTGACGCAGGCGCCCGACTACAGCACGGTCGGGGTGATCCTCAACCGCCCGACCAGCGTGCGCTACCAGGGCAGGCCGGTGTGGATGGGCGGGCCCGTCATGCGCCAGGTGGTGGTGGCGGTGTTCCGCTCCGAGGAGCCGCCCAAGGCCGCGGCGTTTCACGTGCTGAAGAACGTCTATCTCACCATGCACCCCGAGATCGTGGACGGCCTGATCGCCGACGGCAAAGCGCGCTACCGCCTCTACGGCGGGTTCTCGGGCTGGGCGCCGCGCCAGCTGGAAAGCGAATTCCAGCGCGACGGCTGGTACGTGATGCCCGCGGACGAAGCGATCATTTTTCGCGAAGACACGAGCAAGCTGTGGGAAGAGCTGGTGGCGCGCGCCGCGGTGCCGCGGACCTGAAAAACGAAAGCCCCGCGCGAGGCGGGGCTGGATGCCCGGGAGCGCCGGGCGGTGCCGCATGGGCGGCACTTTTCTCACATGAAACCCGCCTCGCACCGTGTCCTTTTTCACGGTGCTACTGCTCGCACGCTCGCCCGGACGTGTGGCCCGGGTCTGCGTCTCGGCGCGGCCGGAATTGCAGCCGTGGCGGCAGGCTTCGGGGCCAGTC
Organism: uncultured beta proteobacterium; assembly: GCA_963719995.1. GTDB lineage: Bacteria > Pseudomonadota > Gammaproteobacteria > Burkholderiales > SG8-39 > JAABQT01. The sequence continues at coordinate 882,239 of CAVRDW010000001.1, forward strand.
TACCCCTGAGGGCAATCTTGCTACAATAAGTTTGTGAATCTGCGACGCGCCTTCGCAGTGCTGTTCCTGACCCTAGGCTTGCCGCTCATCGCGCAAGCGCAGGAAGATGAAGCGATTTTCCTCGTCGCGCACCCGGCATTCCGCGACCTGGATTACCGCGGCACGGTGCTGCTCGCGGCGCCTGCGCCCAACGGCGGCCACGTCGGCGTGATCCTCAACCGGCCCACACGGCGCTCGCTCGGCAGCCTTTTCCCCGAGCACGAGCCCTCCAAGAAGGTGGTGGACCCGGTGTACTACGGCGGCCCGTTCTCGCGCGGCGCGCTGGTGGCCCTGGTCAGGGCCGATCGCGCGCCCGGCACCGGCTCGGTGCCGGTGATGAAGAACCTCTTCCTCGCGTTCCGCGCCAATACCATCGACCACGTGATCGAGAGCCAGCCGAACGACGCGCGCTACTACGTCGGCTACGTCGGCTGGCGGCCGGGCGAGCTGAAGAGCGAGATCGACAAGGGGCTGTGGTCGGTGCTGGGTGCCGATCTCGAGGTGGTGTTCCGCAAGGACACCGAGGGGCTGTGGGAGGAGATGCTGCAGCAGACCCGGCGCATCCGGGCCGAGACCCTCCCTGGCGCGCCTCTGGCCGCGCTCAACTAGCCGCGCGGCATCTCGCCGCCGCGACCCGGCAGCGATTACATCAGGCAGCCGCCCTGGCCTTGGCCTTCTCGAACACCATCCTGCCGCTGCGGTAGTCCGCGCGGATCGTGTCCTTGGGCGCGAAGCGCCCTTCCAGGATGCTCTTGGCGAGCGGGTTCTCGATTTCGGACTGGATCGCGCGCTTGAGCGGCCGCGCGCCGTACACCGGGTCGAAGCCCACCTTGGCGAGCTCGCCGATCGCCGCATCCGAGATCTCGAAGCCGTAGTCCATCTTCGCCAGGCGCGCCTTGAGCACGCCGAGCTGGATGGCGGCGATGGATCGGATCTGGTCCTCTCCCAGCGCGTGGAACACCACCACTTCGTCGATGCGGTTGATGAACTCAGGCCGGAAATGCGTCTTCACCTCGCCCATGACCGCGAGCTTCACCACGCCGTAGTCGCTGTCGGCCATTTGCTGAATCATGTGCGAGCCGAGGTTCGAGGTCATGACCAGCACCGTGTTCTTGAAGTCCACGGTGCGGCCCTGGCCGTCGGTGAGGCGCCCTTCGTCGAGCACCTGCAATAGCGCGTTGAACACGTCGGGGTGGGCCTTTTCCACCTCGTCGAACAGGATCACCGCGTAGGGCTTCCTGCGCACCTGCTCGGTGAGCTGGCCGCCCTCGTCGTAGCCCACGTAGCCGGGCGGCGCGCCGATGAGGCGCGACACCGAGTGCTTCTCCATGTACTCCGACATGTCGATGCGGATCAGGTGCTCCTCCGAATCGAAGAGGAACGCAGCGAGCGCCTTGCACAGCTCCGTCTTGCCCACGCCCGTGGGGCCGAGGAACAGGAATGAGCCGTAGGGCCGGTTGGGATCCGACAGCCCCGAGCGCGAGCGCCGGATGGCGTCCGCGACCAGGCGCACCGCCTCGTTCTGGCCGACCACGCGCTCGTGCAGCCGGTCCTCCATCTTGATGAGCTTCTCGCGCTCGCCCTGCATCATCTTCGCCACCGGGATGCCGGTCGCGCGCGACACCACCTCGGCGATCTCCTCCGCGCCGACCTGCGTGCGCACGAGCCTCGTCTTCGCAGAGTGGGCATCGCCCTTCTCCGCTTTCTTCATCTGCGCCTCGAGCTGCGGGAGCTTGCCGTACTGCAGCTCGGCGAGCTTGTCGTACTGGCCTTTCCGTTGCAGGTCGGCCATCTGCAGGCGCAGCTTCTCGATCTCTTCCTTGATGTGCTGGCTGCCCGCGACCTGCGCCTTCTCCGCCTTCCAGATCTCTTCCAGGTCCGAATACTCCTTCTCCAGGCGCTTTATTTCGTCCTCGATCAGCGCGAAGCGCTTCTTCGAGGCCTCGTCCTTTTCCTTGCGTACCGCCTCGCGCTCGATGCGCAGCTGGATCAGGCGGCGCTCCAGCTTGTCCATGGACTCGGGCTTGGAGTCGATCTCCATCTTGATGCGCGCGGCGGCCTCGTCGATCAGGTCGATCGCCTTGTCCGGGAGGAACCGGTCGGTGATGTAGCGGTGCGAGAGCTCGGCCGCGGCCACGATCGCCGGGTCGGTGATCTGCACGCCATGGTGCATCTCGTATTTTTCCTGCAGGCCGCGCAGGATGGCGACCGTCGCCTCCACCGAGGGCTCGCCCACCAGTATCTTCTGGAAGCGGCGCTCGAGCGCGGCGTCCTTCTCCACGTACTTGCGGTATTCGTTCAGGGTAGTGGCGCCGATGCAGTGCAGCTCGCCACGCGCGAGGGCGGGCTTGAGCATGTTGCCGGCGTCGATCGCGCCTTCGGCCTTGCCGGCGCCGACCATGGTGTGCAGCTCGTCGATGAAAACGATGGTGTTGCCCTCGTCCTGGGCGAGCTCCTTGAGGACGGACTTCAGGCGCTCCTCGAACTCGCCGCGGTACTTGGCGCCCGCGAGCAGCGACGCCATGTCGAGCACCAGCACGCGCTTGTGCTTGAGCGTCTCCGGCACTTCGCCGTTGATGATCCTCTGCGCGAGACCTTCCACGATCGCGGTCTTGCCCACGCCCGGCTCGCCGATGAGGACCGGGTTGTTCTTGGTGCGGCGCTGCAGGATCTGGATGCAGCGGCGGATTTCGTCGTCGCGGCCGATCACCGGGTCGAGCTTGCCGGCGCGCGCGCGCTCCGTGAGGTCGAGCGTGTACTTCGCCAGCGCCTGGCGCTGCGATTCGTCGGCCTGTCCCGTAACGGTGGCGCCGCCGCGCACCTGCTCGATGGCCTTCTCCAGCGCTGCCCGGGTGACGCCGGCCTGCTTGAGCAGCTTGCCGGTTTCGCCCTTGTCGGCCGCGGCGGCGAGCAGGAAGAGCTCGGAGGCGATGAACTGGTCGCCGCGCTTCTGCGCTTCCTTGTCGGTCACGTTGAGCAGCGCGCCGAGCTCGCGCGAGACGTGCACTTCGCCCGCCGTGCCTTCCACCTTCGGCAGGCGGCCCATGGCCTCGGTCAGGGTCTTCTTCAGCGCCCCGGGGTTGCCGCCGGCCTTGGAGATGAGCGAAGCCGCGCCGCCATCCTCCTGGGCCAGCAGGGCGGACAACAGATGCTGCGGCTCGATGTATTGGTGGTCCTGGCCTACGGCGAGGCTCTGTGCCTCCGCCAGGGCTTCCTGCAGCTGGGTGGTGAATTTGTCGACACGCATGCAGGGGAATTGGGGGCTAGGCGGGCCGTTTCAAGCGCCGACGGCCGGAAACCATCGCGCGGCGAGCGCCTGCCCCGCCGCTTGGAGGGCGAGCCACCGCGTCAACGCCCTGCCTGCGCCGCGGCACGGCGCGCGGCATTGACCGCGGTGCGTGCCGCAGGCGGCACCTGCTCCTCGTCGCCGTACAGCCCACTGCGGAACACGTGAGAGGCCACCTGGTAAAAGGCGATGCCCTCGCGCGCCAGCGCAGGGTCCACGCGCCCGCTGGCGATCAGCTTGTCGCCCTGCATCGTGAACTCTTCCACCTTGCGCTTGGGCTGCAGCACGAGCAGGCGATCGCCTTTCAGGTAACCCAAGGTCTGGTAGTTGGCGACGAAGGCCCGGTCCGCGCTGGGCGGCGTATGCAGCAGGTCATGGCCGAGGAACTTGGTGTAGTAGTCGAACTGCAGCAGCCCGAGCAGCGTGGGGGCAATGTCGATCTGCGACATGAGGCGGTCCACGCGCTGCGGCGCCACGTGCGCGGGCGAATACATGAATACCGGGATGCGGTACTTGTCCACCGGGATGCGCGAGCTGCCGCGCGCGCTCGCGCCGTGGTCGGCGGTGATCACGAACAGCGTGTCCTTGAACCACTCGCGGCTGCGTGCGCCTTCGAGGAGGCGCCCGATCGCGTAGTCGGTGTACTTCACCGCGCCCGCGCGCCCCGTGCCGGAGGGGATGTCGATGCGGCCGGGCGGATACGTGTAAGGCCGGTGGTTGCTGGTCGTCATGATGTGCACGAACACCGGGCGATCCGGCCGGGCCGCCTTCTCGCCGTCGATCTCCTTCAGCACGTGCGCGAACAAGTGCTCGTCGGCCACGCCCCAGATGTTCTCGAATTCGATGTCCTGCGCCGGGATGTTGCGCCGGTCGATCGAGCGGTAGTCGTTGGCCTCGAAGAAGGCGTTCATGTTGTCGAAGTACCCGTAGCCGCCGTAGGCGAACAGCGCCGTGTAGCCCTTGTCCTCCAGCAAGCTGCCCAGCGAGAACAGGAAGTCGTTGTTCGGCCGGCGCACGATGGACTGGCCGGGCGTCGGCGGCAAGGAGAGCGACAGCGCTTCCAGCCCGCGCACCGTGCGATTGCCGGTGGCGTAAGTGTTGGCGAACCACAGGCTTTCCTTGGAGAGCGCATCGAGGTTGGGCGTGAGGCCGCCCGCCGCGCCGTAGGCGCCGAGGAACTCCGCGCCCAGGCTCTCCACGCTCACCAGCACCACGTTCAGCTGCCGGGTCGGCACCGCGCGCGGGCGACCGGGCGCTCGATCCCGCCGCGTTCCGGCTCGATCCACTGCGCCCCGGGGAACGCGGCGCGCAGCGTGGCGAGCGCCTCCTCCGGCGGCAGCGTGGCGTAGTAGCGCTCGTAGCTCAGCTCGTTCCTGCGCACTGCGGCGAAGAATTCGAATAGGCCATTGCCGGCGAGCTCGTTGGCGCTGTCCTGCGCGGAAAAGTTCTTCTGGTCGCTGTCGGGGAAGCTGAGGGCGCAGCCTACGAACACGGTCTGCGCGATCAGCACGGATACCGCCCTGCGCAGGCCGAGCGGCGCACCGCTCGCGTGCCACAGGCGCCGCGCGAGCAGCGCGGTCGCGGCCGCGGCGGCGAGCGCAAGCCCGGCGAGGATGCGCCCCACCGGGTAGCTCTCCCAGATGTTGCCGAGGACCTCGTGCGTGTAGAGCAGGTAGTCGACGGCGATGAAATTGAAGCGCGCGCCGAACTCCTCCCAGAACAGCCACTCCGCGACCGCCAGCACCAGCAGTCCGAACACCGCGCCAAGGAAGCCAATGAGCGTGATTCCGCGATACAGCCAGGTGCGCGCCAGGCGCGTCGGCGCAAGCGCGAGCCAGAGCACGAGAGGCGTGACCGCGAAGATCGTTGCGGCCACATCGAACCACAGGCCGCGCAGGAACACCTGGAAGATCGCGCCGGCAGAAAGCGCCGCGCCGGCGTGCATGGCGAGGCTGATGCGCGTCAGCGTGGAGATGACGATGAGGCAGATTCCCGCGAAGAGCGCGGGGTGGAGCCGGTGAGGAATGCGAGGAATTCTCAAGGGGCACTCATGTTACCGCCCGAATGTTGCGTCTACTTGAGAAGAATCAAGAGAGCAGTCGATAGGTCGCGAATCCGAGGATGGTGGCGAGGACCGCGCCCGCGAGGTGAGCAGCGGAATGCAAGGTGGCCGCAAGAAACTTCTCCGCGTGCAGCAGCTGCATCGATTCGGCGGAGAAGGTCGAGAACGTGGTGAGAGCGCCGAGAAAACCCGTGATGCAGGCGAGCCGCCACTCGGGCGCCAAGTGGGTGTTGGCGGAGAAGAACGCCACCGCCAGACCGACGAGGTACCCGCCCCCCACATTCGCGACCAGGGTTCCCACGGGCAGATTCGGCACCAAGGCATTGAGCCAGGTCCCAAGGCCCCAGCGCGCCCAGGCGCCGAGCATTGCGCCCGCCCCCACCGCCGCAAAGGCCGCGGCGTTCACTTCCAGCGCTCCGCCGCCTGGTCGTCGGAGGCGCGTGCCTCGACCCAGCCAGCGGCTTCCTTCTTCCAGAACGGCGCCTGGGTCTTGAGGTAGTCCATGATGAACTCGCAAGCGGCGAAGGCGTCGCCCCGGTGCGCGCTCGCCACGACGACGAGCACGATCTGGTCGGTGGGCTGCAAGGCGCCGACGCGGTGGATCACGGTGCAATCGAGCACCTGCCAGCGGCTGCGCGCCTCCTCCACGATCTTCTGCAGCGCGCGCTCGGTCATGCCCGGATAGTGCTCGAGCGTCATGCCCACCTCGCGCACCACGCCGACGAAGCTCGCGACCGCGCCCACCTTCGGGTCGCGCGATAGCGCGCGGATCTCCGCGCCCGCGTCGAAGTCCTGCGCCTGGACCGAGACTTTCATCCGCCCGTCACGGGAGGAAAGAACGCCACCTCGTCGCCGGCACTGATCGCAGCCGAGGGCTGTGCCATGTCCTGGTTCACCGCCATGCGGATCAGCTTGCCATCGGCCAGCGCGCGCTCCCAGGCGCCGCCGCGCCCGCGCAGGTGCGAGCGCAGCGCCGCCACCGTTCCGACGCCGGCCGGCAGCTCGATTTCCTCGCCCGAGGTGCCGAGCTGCTCGCGCAGCGCCGCAAAGTAGAGAACCTTCACCTTCACCAGTAGAGCTCCGAGAAAGGCAGGTAGCGCACCCGCTCGCCCTTCACGATCGCGTGGTTCGGCGGGTTGTCCACGAGGCCGTCGGCCCAGGCCGTCGAGGTGAGCACGGCCGAGTCCTGCGTGCCGTACAGGTCCAGGCCGCCCTGCGCGTTCCATTTTACGCGCAGGTACTCGCGCCGCGAGTCGGGCTCCGGCCAGTCGAAGTCGGCGCGCGCATCGATGGCGCGCGGCGCCACCTGCGACGATGCCCTGCGTCTTCAGCAGGAACGGGCGCACGAAGATGAGGAAGGTGACGAAGCTCGAGACCGGGTTGCCGGGCAGGCCGATGAAGGCCGCCTCGCCCACCTTGCCGAAGGCGAGCGGCCGGCCGGGCTTCATGGCGATCTTCCACATGAGCAGCGACCCCTCGGCCTCCACCGCGGGCTTGACGAAATCCGCCTCGCCCACCGAAACGCCGCCCGAGGTGACGATGACGTCGCACTCTGCGGCCGCGCGCTTGAGAACCGCGCGCGTCGCCTCCAGCGAATCGGGCACGATGCCGTAGTCGCGCACCTCGCAGCCGAAGACCTGCGCCAGGCCGTTGCAGCGTGAAGCGGTTGGAGTTGTAGATGCGCCCGGGCGGCAGCGGATCGCCCGGCATCACCAGCTCGTCGCCGGTGAAGAACAGCCCCAGGCGCACGCGCCGGTGCACAGGGAGCGCCTTGATGCCAACCGAGGCGGCGAGGCCGGTGTCCTGCGGCCGCAGCCGAATACCGGCGGAAAGAATCTGCGCGCCCTTGGCGATGTCGCTGGCGCGGCGCCGGATCCAGGCTTCCTTCTCCGGCACCTTCTTCACGACGACATGCTCGCCGTCGACGGCGCAGAATTCCTGCATGACGATGGCGTCCGCCCCAGCCGGAATCGGCGCGCCGGTGAAGATGCGCGCCGCAGTGCCGGGCGTCGAGCGGCTTGCCCACAGCGCCCGCCATGATGCGTTGGGAGACCTTCAGCCTCGCGTCCGGCGTCTTGACGTCCGCCGTGCGCACGGCGTAGCCGTCCATGGCGCTGTTGTCGAGCGGCGGCACGTCCATGGTGGAGCACCTGCGCGCGCGCGAGCACGCGGTCGGTGGCCTCCAGCGTCGGCACCTGCTCGACTTCGGCGACGGGCCTTGCGCCCGGCGAGCAGCACGCTCCAGCGCCTCGTCGACCGAGAGCAGGCCCTTGTTCATGCGAGCTTGAGGTGCCGGGCGATGAAATCAGCGATGCCGCCGTCGTCGTTCAGGTCGAGGAGCGGCAGCTTCGTCTCGATCTTCGTGTCGCTCGCCACGGCGACGATGTGCGGGTCCTGCGGATGCAGCAGGCCCTCCCCGGTCGCCGCGCGCCACACCTCGAGCTTGGGGATCGGCGCGTGCTTGAAGCCCTCGACGATCAGGAGGTCGCAGGGCGAGAGGTGCTTCACCTGCTCCTCGAACGTCGGCTCCTGCGTCGCCGCGCAGCTCGTGCATCAGCACCCAGCGCCGCGACGAGGTGACGAGCACCTCGGTGGCGCCGGCGTGGCGGTGCCGGTAGGAATCCTTGCCGGGGTGGTCGACGTCGAAGGTGTGGTGCGCGTGCTTGATGAGCGAGACGCGCAGGCCGCGCTTCGCGAAGCGCGGGATGAGCTTCTCGATCAGCGTGGTCTTGCCGCTGCCGGACCAGCCGGCGAAGCCGAAGACCTTCATCTCCCGGCGCTCCGACGCAGCGCGGCCAGATCCGCGGCCACGGCGCGTGCCGCGGTGGCTTCCATTCGCCGGTAGCGTTCGAGCACGTCCCGCCCTAGGCGTGTCAGCACGGCGCCGCCGTGGGAGGCGCCGCCCTTCGCCGAAGCGACCAGCGGGCCGCGGAACTCGGTGTTCATCTCCTCGACCAGACCCCATGCGCGGCTGTAGCTCATCTTCATGCGTCGGCCTGCCGCGGCGATTGAGCCGGTGTCCCGGATGCCCTCGAGCAGTTGGGCCTTGCCGGGCCCGAAGTCGACCCCTTTGCGCAGAGTGACGCGGATGTGCGCGCCTGGGGATGCAGTTGCCATACCGATATAGTTAGACGAGTATATCGCGTATATGTCCATGCGACGCATCCTTGCGGTGACCCTGGCCCACGCTGTGAATTCCGGCATCGCGGCGGCGGACGAGGCGCAGATGGCAGTGGCCGCCAACTTCTCCGCCCCCGCGAAGCAGCTCGCCGCCCAGTTCGAGAAAGCAACCGGGCACAGGCTGGCCCTCAGCAGCGGATCCACCGGAAAGTTCTACGCGCAGATCAGCAACGGGGCGCCATTCGACGTCCTGCTCGCGGCCGACAGCGAAACCCCACGGCGCATGGAGCAGGAGAAGCTTGCCGTTTCCGGCAGCCGCTTCACCTACGCCTTGGGCAAGCTCGTGCTTTGGAGCCCCAGGGAAGGCGTAGTGGATGACCGGGGCGAGGTCTTGCGCACAGGGACGTTCAGACGGCTTTCGCTGGCGAACCCCAGGCTCGCGCCCTACGGCGCGGCCGCGCAGGAAGCGATGGAGCGGCTCGGCGCATGGGCCACGCTGCAGGACAGGCTGGTGATGGGCGAGAACATCGCCCAGGCGTTCCAGTTCGTCGCCACCGGCAACGCCGAGCTCGGCTTCGTCGCTTATTCGCAGGTGCGCGAGCCCGGCAAGCCGCTCGCAGGCTCCTTCTGGTTGGTGCCGCAGTCGCTGTATGCCCCGCTTCGCCAGGACGCCGTGCTCCTTGCGCATGGCGCCAGTAACGCCGCGGCGCGCGAGTTCCTCGCGTTCCTGCGCAGCGCGCCGGCGCTCGAGCTGATCCGGGGATACGGCTATGAGCTTCCATGAATGACCTGGTCTCGGTCTGGCTCACGGTTCGGCTCGCCGCGACCACGACCGCGCTCTTGCTGCTCATCGGTACCCCGCTCGCGTGGTGGCTCGCGCGCACCGGCTCGCGCCTGAAGGGACCGGTCGGGGCGGTAGTCGCGCTGCCGTTGGTGCTGCCTCCCACCGTGCTGGGCTTCTATCTCCTGATCGCCATGGGGCCATCGGGACCGGTCGGTGCCGCGACGCAGGCGTTCGGCCTTGGTGTACTGCCCTTCACGTTCGCGGGCCTCGTCGTAGGCTCCGTGATCTATTCGCTTCCATTCGTGGTGCAGCCGCTGCAGGCCGCCTTCGAGGCAATCGGCGAGCGTCCGATCGAGGTCGCGGCCACGCTGCGCGCCGGCCCCTGGGATCGGTTCTTCACCGTCGTCGTGCCGCTCGCGCGGCAGGGCTTCCTCGGCGCGATCGTACTGGGGTTCGCGCACACCGTCGGCGAGTTCGGCGTCGTGCTGATGATCGGCGGCAACATTCCCGGCGCGACCAAAGTGCTGTCGGTGGCTCTCTACGACCATGTCGAGGCGCTCGAGTACGCCTCCGCGCATTGGCTCGCAGGCGGCATGCTGCTGTTCTCGTTCCTCGTGCTGCTCGCGGTCTACGGCAGCGGCAGGCGGCTCAAGGTGGAGCAATGAGCGGCCTGCAGGCGCGCTTTCGCCTGAGCCGCGGCGACTTCCGGCTCGAAATCGATCTGTCGGCACCGGCCCGCGGCATCACGGCGCTCTTCGGCGCATCCGGCTCCGGTAAGACCACGGTGCTGCGATGCATTGCCGGGCTCGCACGCGCTCCCGGCGGCTATCTCGCGCTCGACGGCGAATGCTGGCAGGACGAAGCGCGCGGATGGTTCGTCCCCCCGCAGGCGCGCGCCTGCGGCTACGTGTTCCAGGAGGCGAGCCTTTTCCCCCATCTTTCCGTGCGTCGCAATCTCGAATACGGCTACCTGCGCGTTCCCGCGGCAGCGCGCAAGTTCGCGTTCGAGAAAACCGTGGACCTGCTCGGGCTCGCGCCTCTGCTCGAGCGACGCCCCGAAGGGCTCTCGGGCGGCGAGCGCCAGCGCGTCGCAATCGGTCGGGCCTTGCTCGCCAGCCCTCGCCTGCTGCTCATGGACGAACCGCTCGCCTCGCTGGACACGACGCGCAAGGCCGAGATACTGCATTACGTGGAGCGACTGCGGGACGAACTGCAAATCCCCATCGTCTACGTGAGCCACGCGCTCGACGAAGTCGTGCGGCTCGCCGACCTGCTGGTGGTGGTCTCGCACGGCAAGGTGGTCGCCTCCGGCAGCGTGACCGCCCTCGCCTCGCGCCTCGACCTGCGCCCCTATCTCGGCCGCTTCGAGGCCGGTGCCGTCGTAGAGGCGCAAGTCGCCGGCCACGACCTGGCGTACGGCCTCGCCCGGCTCCGCTTCGACGGCGGCGAACTCCTTGCGCCCGATGTCGACGCCCTGGTCGGCGAACGGCTGCGGGTGCGCATCCGCGCCCGCGACGTCTCGCTCGCCCTCTCCGCCCCGCGCGAGGCCAGCTTTCTGAACGTGCTGCCTGGCGTCGTTGCCGAGCTCGGGAATCGCGAAGGCACCAGCGTGGATATCGGTATTGCCGTCGGCGCAACGACAATCGTGGCGCGGATCACCAGAAAATCGGTCGACGCGCTCGGTCTGGCTCCCGGCAAGCCCGTGTACGCGCTGGTAAAGTCGGTCGCGATCGACCGCCACAGCGTCGGCTACTCGTAACCTCCCCGGCTACTTGGCGTTGGGGAAGAAGAGCTGCTCTCCCCCGATCTTATAGCTGGCGATGGCGGCCTGTCCTTCAGCGGACACGATCCAGTCGATGAACGCCTGGCCCATATCCTTCTTCACGTGCGGATGCTTGGCGGGGTTCACCAGGATCACGCCGTACTGGTTGAACAGGCGCTGGTCGCCCTCCACCGAGATCACCAGCTCGCCGCGGTTCTTGAACGAGAGCCAGGTGCCGCGATCGGTGAGCGCGTAGGCGTTCATGCCCGACGCGGTGTTCAGCGTCGGCCCCATACCCGAGCCGGTGTCGCGGTACCACGGACCCTTGTCCTTCGCGATGTCGATGCCGGCCACGTTCCATAGCTGCAATTCCGCGAAATGCGTGCCGCTCTTGTCGCCGCGCGAGGCGAAAGGCGCCTGTGCCGCCCTGATCTTCGTGAGCGCTGCGACGATGTCCTTCGTGCCGCCGACCTTGGCCGGGTCGGACTTCGGGCCGACCAGGACGAAGTCGTTGTACATGACCTCGAAGCGCTTCACGCCGTAGCCCTCGGCGACGAACTTCTCCTCCAGCGCCTTGGCGTGCACGAAGACGACATCCGCATCGCCGCGCTTGCCCATGTCCAGCGCCTGGCCCGTGCCGAGCGCCACTACGCGCACCTGAAAGCCGGCCTTCTTCTCGAATGCCGGCAGCAGGTGCTTGAAAAGGCCCGACTGCTCGGTCGAGGTGGTGGAGGCGACGGTGATGAAGCCGGTCTGCGCCTGCGCGGTCGCGCAGAAAAGGGACACCAGCAGCGTTCTGAACATCATGCCCATGGGAGTTCTCCTTTGACGAAAGCAGCCGCCTCGGGCGAGGCCGGCTGCGGAAAGAATTCCTCGATCAGCGCGCGCTCGGCGACACGCCCGTGGTGAAGGAACACCACCTCGTCGCCCAAGCGCCGCGCCTGGCCGAGGCTGTGGGTGGACATGACGATCTTGGTGCCCGCCGCATCGAACGCCTTGATGATGGTCTCGATCTCGCGCGTGGCGCCGGGGTCGAGGTTGGCAGTGGGCTCATCCAGGAACAGCACCTCCGGATGCAGCGCCCAGGCGCGCGCGAGCGCCAAACGCTGCTGCTCGCCCCCCGAGAGCACGCGTGCCGGGCGCCGCGCGAGGTGCCGCAGGCCGACCTCCGAGAGCGCCTCCACCGCGTACCGTTCGCGCTCCGCTGCGGGCACGCCCGCCACTTCGAGCGCATAGGTGACATTGGCGATCGCCGAGCGACGCAGCATGACCGGCCGCTGGAACACCATCGCCTGCCGGCGCCGCGCGCCCTCGCCGCTCCAGCCCACGCGGCCAGAGCTCGGCGCGAGCAGTCCGTGCATCAGGCGCATCAGCACGCTCTTGCCCGCGCCGTTCGCACCCAGGATGATCGTGCTCGGGCCTGCCGCGAGGGTCAGGTTTAGGCGCTCGATGATCGTGCGCCCGCCCGCCGCGAAGGACACGTCCTCCAGGCGCAGCGGCAGGATCGCGCTCATTCGTCTCTCCGCCTCACCCGTATCTCCGCTGCGCCGCTTCCTTGATCAGGTGCGCGCCAGCGTTGAGCGTCAGCACGATGGCGATCAGCACGATGCCCAGTCCCAGCGCCAGGGGCAGGTCGCCCTTGGAGGTCTCCAGCGCGATGGTGGTGGTCATCACGCGGGTCACGCCGTCGATGTTGCCGCCCACGATCATCACGGCGCCGACCTCGGCGCTCGCGCGCCCGAGGCCCGCCAGCACGGCGGTCAGCAGCGAGAACCGGATGTCCCACAGCACCGTGAGCGCGCCGCGCAGGCCTTCGACGCCGAGCGAGCGCAGCTGCTCTTCGTACTCGCGCCAGGCGTCCTCGACCGACTGGCGCGCGAGCGCCGCGATGATCGGCAGCACCAGCACGGTCTGCGCGATCACCATCGCCTGTGGCGTGAAGAGCATTCCAAGCTGGCCCAGCGGCCCGGCACGCGACAGCAGCAGGTAGATGAAGAGGCCCACCACCACCGGCGGCAGGCCCATCAGGGCATTGAGCACCACGACCACCGCCTGGCGCCCGGGAAACCGCCCTACGGCAATCGCGGCTCCCAGTGGCAGCCCGATGAGGGCGGCAAGCGCGACCGCGGACAGGCTCACCGCGAGGCTCAGCCCGACGATCTCCCACAGGCGCAGGTCGAGCGTCGTCACCAGCCGCAGGCCGGAGACGATGGCGTCAATCACGCTTATTATGCATTGCTGTGCATACCACTATTAGTTGTAGTCACTTTACAGGCTGCTGCCATTTCACTTAAATAGGCATCTGTATGCATACCGCCTTCACCGTGGAGTTCGATCACGCCTGGCTGGGCGGCCGCGACTTCCCGCGCGAGCGCGGCCGCGCGCTGCTGCGGCTGCTCGCCGAGCTGGCGCAGTCGGGCTCGCTGCGCGAGGCCGCGCAGCGCGCCGGCATCTCGTATCGCGCCGCCTGGGGGGCGCTTGGCGACGGCGCGCGCCTGTTCGGCGCGCCGCTGGTGGACATGCAGCGCGGCCGCCGCGCGCAGCTCAGCCCGCTCGGCCGCAGGGTGCTGGCCGCCGACGAGCGCGTGCGCGAGGGGCTCGGCAAGCACTTCGAGCGCCTGCGCACCGAGATCCCCGCCCTGCTCGCGGACGCGCTGCCGGGCGTGCGCCCGCACCTCACCATGCACGCCAGCCACGATCTCGCGCTGGAGGCCTTGCGTGCGGCATGCAGCCGCAGCCTCGATCTGGAGGTGGTAGTGCGCGGCGCCGACGACTGCATCGCAGCGCTCGCGCGCGGCGAGTGCAACGTGGCCGGCTTTCACGTCGCCAATGCATTGCCACGCGCCGCGGCGGCGGCAGCCGCGCTCGGGCGCTGGCTCGACCCGCGCAAGCACACGCTGATCCATTTCGTCACGCGCGAGCAGGGGCTGATCGCGCGACCCGGCTCGCGCATCCGCGGCGTGCACGACCTGGCGCGCCCGGGGGTGCGCTTCATCCACCGGCAGTCGCGCCCGGCAGACCCGGGGGAATTGTCGGTCGCCGAGTCCGTGGCCGCCGGCCGCGCCGATGCCGGCTTCGGATTGCGCGCAGATGCGACCAGGCACCGGCTTGCCTTCACGCTGCTTGCCACGGAACGCTACTTCTTCGCCTGCGCGAAGACGGCGCTGCGGGGCCCGGCCCTGAAAGCTTTGCTGGACGCCCTGAAGAGCCCGGCATTCGCCGCCCGCGCCTCGCGCCTTCCCGGTTACGATGCTTCGCAGTCCGGGCGGCGCGAAGCGCTCGACGCCGCCCTTACCTGGGTGGGGCGGTCTTGACAGGCCCCGCGGCGCGCGCGCATAGTGCGCGCCTCGGGGAACGCAGGCTCCCCGCGCCATTCCGGCAAGACATTTGCGTCCAAGCTCTGCGGTCTCTCGAGGAGAGCGCCATGGACGCGAGCATCACCCCCGCCGCATTGCGGCAATCCCTTCGTTCAAGTGAGCCCCCGCTCGTCATCGACGTGCGGAAGAAGCCCGCTTTTCTCGGCGCCACCGAGTTGATCCGTGGCGCCTTGCGCCGCGACCCGTTGCGCATCGCCGATTGGGGTGCGACGCTCCCCAGCGCCGCCAGCGTCGTCGTCTATTGCGTTCACGGCCATGAAGTGAGCCAGGGCGCCGCGCAAGCCTTGCGGGGTGCGGGCCTGCACGCGAGCTATCTCGAAGGCGGTCTGGAGCACTGGGACGGCGAGCGCGCGAAGAAGCCCGTGGGCGCCGCCACGCGCTGGGTGACACGCGAGCGGCCGAAGATCGACCGCATCGCCTGCCCCTGGCTGGTGAAGCGCTTCGTGGATCCGGAAGCGGAGTTCCTCTACGTGCCCGCGGCCGACGTGCGTCGCATCGCCGCCGAGCGCGATGCGGAGCCCTACGACATTCCCGACGTGCGCTTCTCGCACGAAGGCGAGCGCTGCAGCTTCGACGCCTTCCTCAAGGCCTATCGCTTGGCCGACCCTGCGCTGGCGGAGCTGGCCGTCATCGTGCGCGGCGCGGACACCGGACGCCTGGAGCTCGCACCGCAGGCGGCAGGCCTGGCCGCGATCTCGCTTGGCCTGTCGCGCACCTTCCGCGACGACCATGAAATGCTCGAGCACGGCATGGTGATGTACGACGCGCTCTACGCCTGGTGCAAGGAGGGCAAGGAGGAGGTGCACACGTGGAATCCCGCCCTGTACCGGTAACGTTTGGCGAGGGGTTCCGCTTCTGGCTGAAGCTCGGCTTCATCAGCTTCGGCGGCCCGACGGGGCAGATCGCGATCATGCACCAGGAGCTGGTGGAGCGGCGCCGCTGGATCTCGGAAAGCCGCTTCCTGCACGCCCTCAACTACTGCATGGTCCTGCCTGGTCCCGAGGCGCAGCAGCTCGCCACCTACATCGGATGGCTCATGCACCGCACCTGGGGCGGGATCGTCGCCGGCGGCCTGTTCGTCCTGCCGTCGGTGTTCATCCTCATCGCGCTGTCCTGGATCTACGTCGCCTGGGGCAACGTGCCATTGATCGCCGGCATCTTCTATGGCATCAAGCCCGCGGTGACGGCCATCGTCGTCGCCGCGGCGCACCGCATCGGCTCGCGGGCGCTGAAGCACCCCGCGCTCTGGGCGATCGCGGCCGCGGCCTTCGTCGCCATCTTCGCGTTCAACCTGCCGTTCCCGGCCATCGTCGTCGCGGCCGGTGTCGTCGGCTACCTCGGCGGACGCTTCGCGCCGCGAGCGTTCACGGCCGGCGGCGGCCACGGCGGCGCAAAGGCGGGCTACGGGCCCGCGGTGATCGACGACGGCACGCCCACGCCGCCGCACGCGATCTTCTCCTGGCGCAAGTTCTGGACCTATGGCGCGGTCGGCGCCGCGCTCTGGGCGCTCGTGCTGGGTGCGCTCGTGCTCGCATCGGGCTGGCATGGCACCCTTGCGCAGATGGGCTGGTTCTTCACCAAGGCGGCATTGGTCACCTTCGGCGGCGCCTACGCGGTGCTGCCGTACGTTTTTCAGGGCGCGGTGGAGCACCACGCCTGGCTCACCGCGCCGCAGATGATCGACGGCCTGGCGCTCGGCGAGACGACGCCGGGTCCGCTCATCATGGTGGTCGCTTTCGTCGGCTTCCTCGGCGCAGGCGTGGCGGGCGCGCTGGTGGCGACGTTCTTCACCTTCCTGCCTTCTTTCGTCTTCATCTTCATGGGCGCGCCGTTCATCGAGACCACCCACGGCGACCTCAAGTTCAGCGCCCCGCTCACCGGCATCACCGCGGCGGTCGTCGGCGTGATCCTGAACCTCGCGCTGTTCTTCGCCTGGCACGTGCTCTGGCCGCAGGGCGCGGACGGTCCCTTCGACTGGGTCTCGGCGGTGATCGGGCTCGCGGCGCTCGTCGCGCTGTTCCGCTTCAAGGCCGGCGTCATGCCCGTGATCGGCGCCTGTGCCATCGCGGGACTCGCCGTCACGCTGCTCAAGCCCCTGCTCTAGGCGATGTCGCCCCACCAAGGCGCGTTCGCGGTGTACACCGCGCGTGCGATCCGCGACTTCGGCGACGGCTTCGTCGCGATCCTGCTGCCGGTGTACCTCATGGCGCTGGGCCTGTCCGCTTTCGATGTCGGCGTCGTCGCCACGCTGGCGCTGCTCGGCTCGGCGCTGCTCACGCTCGCCATCGGCTTTCTCGGCGCCCGCCACAATCACCGGCGCCTGCTGCTCGCGGCCTCCGCGCTGATGGCGCTCACCGGCGTCGCCTACGCCGCAAGCAGCGAGTACTGGGTGCTGCTCCTGGTCGCGTTCGTCGGCACCATCAATCCTTCGGGCGGCAGCACCAGCATCTTCGTGCCGCTCGAGCACGCGGTGCTGACGGGCGCGGTGACGCCGCAGCAGCGCACCGCCGCGTTCGCTCGCTACAGCCTGCTCGGCGCGCTCGCGGGCGCGCTCGGCTCGCTGCTCGCGGCCGCGCCGGACTGGCTGGGAGCCTGGGCAGGCATCGCCTCTCTCGATGCCGTCAAGGCGATGTTCCTGCTCTATGCGGCCCTGGGCGTGCTTGGCGGCCTGGTATACCGGCGCATACCGGTGCCGGCGCAGCCGGCGGCCGCTGCCAAGCCGGCGGCGGCGCTCGGCCCGTCGCGCGGCATCGTTTATCGCCTGGCGGCATTGTTCAGTGTCGACGCCTTCGCCGGCGGGTTCGTGGTGCAGTCGCTGCTCGCCCTGTGGCTGTTCGAGCGATTCGAGCTGTCGCTCGCGGCCGCGAGCCAGTTCTTCTTCCTCTCGGGGCTGCTCGCCGCATTCTCCTTCCCGGTCGCCGCCTGGATCGGCGCGCGCATCGGTCTCGTCAACACGATGGTGTTTACGCACATCCCCTCGAGCCTCTGCCTGATCGCCGCTGCGTTCGCGCCGTCGCTGGAAGTGGTGCTGGCGCTGCTGCTCGTGCGCGCCGCGCTGTCGCAGATGGACGTGCCGACCCGCTCTTCCTATGTCATGGCGGTGGTCACTGAGGCGGAACGCACAGCGGCAGCGAGCGTCACCGCGGTGCCGCGCAGCCTCGCGTCGGCAGCGAGCCCGGCGATCGCGGGCGCGCTGTTCGCAGCCGGCTACCAGGCCTGGCCGCTGCTGCTGTGCGGCGGGCTGAAGATCCTCTACGACCTGATGCTGCTCGCTGCCTTCCGGCACCACCGGCCGCCCGAGGAGCGCAAGCCGTGCTGACGGCCCTTGCCGCGCAGCCGCCTTCGCGGCTACGCTGCGACGCAGAGCCCCACCGGAGGAAACGTTGATGGCCGCCTACGTCGTCGCCGAAGTCGAAGTCACCGATCCCGCCGTCTACGAGGAGTACCGCAAGCTCGTACCGTCCACGATCGCCAAGTACGGCGGCAAATACCTGGTGCGCGGCGGCGCGGTGGAAGTCAAGGAAGGCGGTTGGCAGCCCAAGCGCCTGGTAGTGCTGGAGTTCGCCTCGATGGAGCAGGCGAGGAAGTGGTACCACTCGCCGGAGTACGCGCCGGCACTCGCGCTGCGCACGAAGGCAGCGCGCTCGAAGGTCCTGCTGGTGGAAGGCGCGCCGGCCTAGAACGCTGCGCGCACCGGATCGGGGCGCGCCGGCGCAGTCCGGCTAGCCCGACGCGCGCCGGATCACGGCGCAGGCGAGGCGTGCGCCGGCATTGCCGGTGGGCTGCGTGCGGTAGTCGTCCGGCTGCGCATGCACGATGAGGCCACGGCCTACCACGCTCGCGGGGCCCGCTGCCACCGTGATCACATCCAGATCGATGGACACCTCGGCGCGGCCGCTCGCGTCGGCTTTCAGCGCGGGCAGGTCGCCCGCATGGCGCTCGGGCGTGCTGAAGTGCGCGTGCGGCTTGCCGTAGGGATTGAAATGGCCCTTGGTGCTCATGCCGTCGCCCGAGCCGCAGTCGCCGACCTCGTGCACGTGGAAGCCGTGCTCCGCGCCGGGCTTCAGGCCGGTGACCACCGCGTGCACGCGCACCTTGTCGCCGAACTGCGTGAACGTCGCGCTGCCCTTCGCCGTGTTGCCCTTGGTCGGCTGCAGCTCGGCGACCGCCTGAGGCCCCTCGGGGCGCATCATCTGGCAGCCCGCGAGCAGCGCCGCCGCCGAGACGAGAAGCCAGGCCCTGCGCATCGGGATATCCACTCTACTTCTTCTTCGCCGCCGCCTTGGTCTCAACGGGCTTGGGCGTGTCCATCGCGATGCCCTTGTTCTTCTTGTAGTTGGCGACCGCGCGGTCCTGCGCCTTGCCGTTCAGCTCGGCTTCCTTCGCCTTCGCGGCGGCGGCCTTGTCGGCCTCGGCGGCCTTCTCCGCGTCGCTCTTTGCCGGCGGCGGCGGCAGCTTGGCGTGCGAGGCCGCGATCGCGCCGATCATCAGTCCCCCGGCGAGGGCGAGCAGGATTCTCTTCATGGCTTCTCCTTCATATGGGGGGCGCCGGCCGGGACCGCGCCGCGGGGCGCCGGCTTCGCGCCGTGCTTGACCTCGTTGTACCAGAGCTCGTGGTGTTCCTTGGCCCAGGCCTCGTCCGTGACGCCGTCGGCCATGTTGCGGTAGGCGCCTTCGACGCCGATCGTGCCGACGTAGATGTGCCCGAGCGCGAACACGATCATCACCATCGCCGCCACGGCGTGCACCATGCTCGCGAGCTGCATCGTGGAGCGTACCTGGTCGAAGTTGGGGAACAGCAGGATCAGGCCCGTCACGCTCAGCGTCAGGCACAGTCCCACCACCCCGATCCAGAAGTAGACCTTCTCGCCCATGTTGAAGCGCCAGGACGGAATATGCTCGCCCTTGACGAACATCCTCCAGGCCTTGATGAGCCAGCCGATGTCGCCCTTCTGGTAGACGTTGTCCTTCAAGAACATGACGATGAACACGAGCAGGCTCACGATGAACAGCGGGGCGATGAAGTTGTGCAGGTTCTTCGCCAGCGCCGAGAGCCACGCGAACAGCGTGTAGCCGATCACCGGCAGCAGCACGTGCTTGCCGAACAGCGTGACGAGGCCTGTCACGGCCAGCACCACGAAGCTGATGCCCGTCACCCAGTGCGCCCAGCGCTCCGCCAGGCTGAAGCGCTCGACCATGCGCCCGGTCGGCTTCTCGTGCAGCTTGAGCGGCCCTTTGGTGAGATAGAACGCCGCCAGGGCCAGCGCGACGAGCACCACCAGCCATCCGCCGTAGAAGGTGATCGGGCCATTGCGGATCTGGCGCCAGGTGTTGCCGGCCGATTGCACCAGCACGTTGGCCTCGCGCCCCTTGATGCTGGTGTAGTTCTCCTGGCTGCCTTCCTTGCGCACCTCGCGCCATACCGGCGCGTTGTTGCCCGGCTGATCCAGCCGGCGCTGCTGCTGCTGCTGCGCCTCGCTCTGCGCCTGGGCAAACCCGGCCGCAGCGACCATCGCCAATGCCAAGCAAAGCTTCCACAGCCTGGACATGCTCTTCTCCCGGTTGTCCGCGCCTACCCTGCTACTGGTAGATGCGCTTGTGCTCGTGCTGCGCGAGCTGGCGGTTCTTGATCTGCGTCTCCCAGCTGCCGCGGTCGCCCTTGGTCCAGTTGCCGCCGCGCTGCTCCGCGGCGAGCGGGGAGTTGTCCCAGGGCAGGCCGTCCGTCTTGCCCTGGTATTTGCCCTGCTTGTAGACCACCACCTGCTCGGACTCGCCGCAGCCGGCAAGGAACAGGGCCGCGATGATCGCGGCCCCCAGCGCCAGGCGAGTCATGACTTGGCTCCCGCGGGCGGTTGCGCGCCCGGCTTGCCCGGGCCGTAGGCCGTACCCCAGCCCCACACCTCGGAGCCCTTGCCCCGGCGCAGCACCCGCTCGCGGTAGATGTCGGCGATCACGTCGCCGTCACCGCCCAGGAGCGCCTTGGTCGAGCACATCTCGGCGCAGGCCGGCAGCTTGCCTTCCGCCAACCGGTTGCGGCCGTACTTCTTGAACTCGGCCTCCGAGCGGTCCGCCTCCGGCCCGCCCGCGCAGAACGTGCACTTATCCATCTTGCCGCGCAGCCCGAAGGCGCCGGCCTGCGGGAACTGCGGCGCACCGAACGGACAGGCGTAGAAGCAGTAGCCGCAGCCGATGCACAGGTCCTTGTCGTGCAGCACCACGCCGTCATCGGTCCGGTAGAAGCAGTCCACCGGGCACACCGCCATGCAGGGCGCGTCCGAGCAGTGCATGCAGGCCACCGAGATCGACTTCTCCGCGCCGATGACACCGTCGTTGATCGTCACCACGCGGCGCCGGTTCACGCCCCAGGGCACCTCGTTCTCGTTCTTGCAGGCGGTGACGCAGCCATTGCACTCGATGCAGCGCTCGGCATCGCACAGGAACTTCATTCTGGCCATGGCGTTCTCCTTATGCCTTCGCGACGTTGCAGAGCGTCGTCTTGGTTTCCTGCATCATGGTCACGCGGTCGTAGCCGTAGGTGGTGGCCGTATTGACCGCCTCGCCGCGCACGATCGGCGCCGCCCCCTCCGGGTAGTAGGGCAGCATGTCCTCGCCCTGCCACCAGCCCGCGAAGTGGAACGGGATGAAGCAGGTGTCGGGGCCCACGCGCTCGGTGACCATCGCCTTGACCTTGAGCTTCGCTCCCGAGGGCGAGCTCACCCACACGTACTCGCCGTTGCGGATGCCGCGGTCGGCGGCCGCCTTCGGGTTGATCTCGACGAAGTTGTCCTGCATCAGCTCGGCGAGCCACGGATTCGACCGCGTCTCGTCGCCGCCGCCCTCGTACTCCACCAGGCGGCCGCTGGTGAGGATCAGCGGGAACTTCTCGTGCATCTTGTCAGCCACCGCCTTTTGCTGCACCGACTTGAACAGGGTCGGCAGGCGCCACAGCACCTTCACGTCGTCGTGGGTCGGGTACTTCTCGACCAGGTCCGGGCGCGGGCTATACAGCGGCTCGCGATGCTGCGGGATGCCGTCGGGGAAGTTCCACACGATGGCGCGCGCCTTGGCGTTGCCGAACGGGTGGTTGCCGTGCTTCATCGCGACGCGCTGGATGCCGCCGGAGAGGTCGTTGGCCCAGGTCTTGCCCTCGGCTTCCTTCTTCTCCACCTCGGTCAGCTCATCCCACCAGCCGAGCTTCTTCAGCAGCACGTGGTCGAACTGCGGGTGGCCGGTGGTGATGTCGGCGCCCTTTCGGGTGCACGCCGTCTTCCGCCAGCAGGTTGACGCCGTCCTTCTCCACGCCGAACAGGGCGCGGAAGTTGCCGCCGCCGTCCATCATGTGCTTGGAGGTGTCATACAGGTTCGGCGAGCCCGGGTGCTTGAGGGCTGCGTTGCCGTAGCAAGGCCACGGCAAGCCGAAATAGTCGCCGGTCAGGTCGTAGCCGGTCTTCGCGTCCTTGCCGCCCTTGGCGCGCAGCGTCTTGACGTCGAAGACGTGCATGTTCCTCATGTGCGCCTGGATGCGCTCGGGCGACTGGCCGGTGTAGCCGATGGTCCACGCGCCGCGGTTGATCTCGCGCAGCGTGTCCTCCATCGACGGCTCCTCGCCGCCCTTGCCCTTCACCAACCGGATGTTCTGCTTGCCGTCCTTCTTGCCGACCAGCTGATCGGCGAAGCCCAGCTTCTGCGCCAACTGGTACATCACCATGTGGTCGGTGCGCGAATCGAAGACCGGGTCGATCACCTTCTCGCGCCACTGCAGCGAGCGGTTGGACGCGGTGGCCGAGCCTTCGGTCTCCAGCTGCGTCGCGATCGGCAGCAGGTAGGCGCCGTCCTTGCGCACTTTGGCGAACATCGCCGCGCTTGCCGACGGATAAGGATCCAGCACCACCATCAGGTCGAGCTTCTTCATCGCCTCGAGCATCTCCAGTCCGCGCGACTGGCTGTTCGGCGCATGGCCCCAGTAGAAGATGGCCTGCAGGTTCGGTCCCTGGTCGATGGCGTCGTTCTTCTCCGTGCACGCCGTCGATCCAGCGCGACACCGTCATGCCGGGCTTGCCCTGCATGCCGGGCTGATACCGATCGGCAATCCATTTCGGATCCACGTTCCACACGCGCGACCAGTGCGCCCAGGATCCGGGCACCGCGACCGGGTAGTAGCCCGGCAGCGTGTCCGGGTTGGGGCCGATGTCGGTCGCGCCCTGCACGTTGTCGTGACCGCGATAGATGTTGCAGCCGCCGCCCGAGCGGCCGACGTTGCCGAGCGAGAGCATCAGGATGTTGGAGGCGCGCACGATGGCGTTGGCGTTGGTGTGCTGCGTCTGGCCCATCGCCCAGATGATGAAGCCCGGCCGGTTCTCGGCCAGCGTCTTGGCGATGTTGGCGATCTCGGCCTCGCTGCAGCCGGTGGCCTCGGTCACCTTGTCCGGCGTCCACTTGGCCATCACTTCCTTCTTCACCTCGTCCATGCCGTAGACGCGGGTGCGGATGTACTCCTTGTCCTCCCAGCCGTTCTTGAAGATGTGGTGCAGGACGCCGAAGAGGAGCGGCACGTCGGAGCCGGAGCGGAAGCGCACGTAGATGTCGGCCTTCGCCGCGGTGCGCGTGTAGCGCGGGTCGGCGACGATCACCTTGCAGCCGTTCTCCTTGGCGTGCAGCGTGTGCAGCATCGACACCGGGTGCGCCTCGGCGGCGTTCGAGCCGAGGAAGAACAGGCTCTTGGAATTCTGCTCGTCGTTGTACGAGTTGGTCATCGCGCCGTAGCCCCAGGTCTGGGCCACGCCGGCGACGGTGGTGGAATGGCAGATGCGCGCCTGGTGGTCGCAGTTGTTGGTGCCCCACAGCGACACCCACTTGCGCAGCAGGTAGGACTGCTCGTTGTTGTGCTTGGAGGAGCCGACCACGAACAGCGCGTCCGGGCCGCTCTCCTTGCGGATGGCGAGCAGCTTGTCCGAGATCTCGTCGTAGGCCTGGTCCCAGGTGATCTTCTTCCACTTGCCGCCCTCGAGCTTCATCGGGTACTTGAGGCGGTGCGAGTCGTGCGTGATGCCGTGCTCGCGGATCGAGGCGCCCTTGGCGCAGTGCGCGCCGAGGTTGATCGGCGAGTCGAACACCGGCTCCTGGCGCACCCACACGCCGTTCTCGACGACGGCGTCGATCGCGCAGCCGACCGAGCAGTGCGTGCACACCGTGCGCTTCACCTCGACCTTGGCGGCAGCCTTGTCCTGTGCCTGCGCCTCGCCGATCAGGTTGAAGGGCAACTGCGTGGCGACGGCGCCGGCGCCGAGCGTCACGCCCGAGCGGCGCAGGAACGCGCGCCGGTCCATCGTCTTCGCGAGCACGCCAGCGAGGCCGCGCGCGAGGCGCGCCTGCGGTACGGCGGAGGACGCGGCTTTTCTGGTCAGCAGCATGGCGGCCTCCTCAGACCTTGGTGGTGCGGTAGTAATTGCGGATGTGCGCCGATTCGGCGTAACCGGCGCCACTGCGCTTGGATTTGTCCGGCGCGGCCGCGGTCGGCGCCTTCTGCGCCACGACCGCCGCGGCGGTGGCTGCGCCGCCTGCCGTCACTGCCAAGAGGAAATTCCTGCGGGACTTTCTGGACACTGCGTCGGACATACCTGCCTCCTTATCCTTGGCCGTCTGGCGTAGGAATTCTTATGAATGCTTCTTGACTGCATTTCGCGCGCGCCATGCACGAAACCTGTGCGAAGTTACCCGCAATCTCCCTATCAATCAATGCGCGGAGCCTGGATTTTCAGGAAGGCCTCCCAACAAATGTCCAGCACAAATGCCGCGAATGAGAATGCCTATTAGTTGATCGCCTCAGTCGATTTCGAAGGCCTTGTGCTCGACCTCCAGCAATGCTCGCAGCAGGTGCGCCACGCGACGATAAAACTTGGTGTCTTCGCAAGCAGTTACCGCACTGCAAAAACGCACGCCCGGCGTGAAGAGATAGTCCTCGAACATGCGCCGCTGCTCTTCGAGCGACGCCTGCCGTCGGACAATCAGCCAGCGCATCGTCTCGCAGAGCGCGGACACATGGTCCTCAGGCTCGGCAGCCTGCTCGCGCCGAGCGAGGCCCCAATCGGCGAGTTGCCCGCGCAGGCGCACCAGCGGATTCTCGCCTTCGCGGCGCTCCATGTAGGCCGTCAGGTAGGGCGTTACCTGCGCCTTGCCCACGCCCACGAAGACCTGAAAGTGCTCTTCCTCGAGCCGGGCGGGGAACGCGCCTGCGCAAGCCTCCACCAGGCCCGCCCACGCCGATTTGAGGGCCGCGCCCTCGGCGGTGAGGCCGTCGCCCTCCTCCGGCGGCGGCGCGGCCTGCCGCAGCTCGCTCAGGAGATTCGCGTCCGGCGGCGCGTAGAAGAGGCGCGCGAGCAGTCCGTAGAGGTTCGCGCGCGATTCATCCTCCGGCGACACCTGCGGCACGAACTGCATGGCGACCGGCTCGGTCATTTGCGGTAGTCGAGGATGCTGGGCTCGTCCTTCGCATTCATCATGTCCACCACGCGGCAGTCGGCACACATCTGCAGGCGCTTGAGCGCGCCGCCGCCTGCGAACATCGGGTGCCCGCCGACCTTGCCGAGCATGGCGTCGATCATCATTTTCGTGCCGAAGGGCTTGCCGCAACGCACGCAGTTGAAGGGTTCGGCCTCATTCAGCGTAACGGGGTTCTTTGCCTGCGCGCCCAACAGCAGCCGCGGCACGAGGCGGATCGCGTCTTCCGGACAGGTGTCGGCGCACAGCCCGCATTGCACGCAGTTGCGCTCGATGAAGCGCAGCCTCGGGTAGTCGGGCGCATCGAGCAGCGCCGCTTCCGGGCAGGCGCCGATGCAGGCCTTGCAAAGGGTGCACGTCGTCTTGTTCACGGCCAGGGCGCCGAACGGCGCGCCCGCGGGCAAAGCGATCTCCTCGGGCGGCTGGCGCGCGTGCTTGGCGAGATGATCGAACGCGAAATCGAGCGTGGTGCGCTTCTCTGCAGCCAGGTTGAAAGTTGCCGGTTGCGGCGGGACCGCCGCGGGCTGCAGCGCCCAGAGCCTCGCCTCGAGCGCGCCCGCGCCGATGACGGCGAAATGCTCGCCCTCGAAACCGAGCCCGCGCACGATCGCCTGCGCGATCTCCATTTGCTTGGCAAGCGCCGCTGTGTACGTGTCCGCCGTGCGTTCCGTGGTGAGAACGCAGACCTGGCTCGCCCCGTAGGCGAGCGCGCCGAGCATCAGGTCTACGCCGATCGAGGCCGGGTGGAAGCATTCCACCGGGATCACGCGTGCCGGCAGTCCCTTGCCGCGGCGCCCCAGCGCCATCACCGCCTTGCGGCCCTCGGCGGCGTCGTGGAATAGGAGGCACGCATCCTTGCCGCCCGCCTCGCGGTAGGTCGCGAGCATCGCCTTCACGCGCGCGCCGATCTCCGGCACGCGCGGGTAGGCATAGGTCATCGCGCCCGACGGACACACCGTGGCGCAGCCGCCGCAGCCCGCGCAAAGGTGCGGCTCGACCTTCACCTTGTCGCCGTCCGCGCGGATCGCGCCGCTGGAGCATACGTCGATGCAGAGGTCGCAGCCCTTGCGCCCCGAGCGGCTGTGCGCGCAGATGCGCGCCTCGTACTGGAAGAACCTCGGCTTTTCGAACTCGCCGACGAGCGCAGCCAGCGCCTGCGCCGCGAGCGCCTGCTCCAGCGGATCGGCGCCCGGCGCCGCGTAGCCCTGGGGCAGCTGCGGCGTGCGCAGCAGTGGCTCGCGCGAGAGATCGAGCACCAGGTCGAAGACCTCCCTGCGCGGCGCCGCGGCGCGCGAGAAATCGATCGCGCCGATCGCGCCGCAGGCCTTGACGCACGCGCGATGCGCCTTGCACTTGTCGAGGTCGATCTGGTAGCTGTAGTCGATCGCCTGCTCGGGACAGGCGCGGATGCAGGCATTGCAGCGCGTGCAGGTCTCCAGGTCGATGGGATTGTCCTGCGTCCACTCGACCTCGAAGGCGCCCAGCCAGCCGGCGAGGCGCCCGACCTTTCCCGACCAGACGGGGAACTTGCGCTCGAGCGGCAGCTCGGCGCCGCGCGCCTCGGTGATCAGCACGTTCACTTCCAGGTTGCCGGAGAGGCGTTCCGCCCAGTCGAGCGCGGCGGTCGCCGGCCCGATGACGAGGAGCTGCCCTCCGGACTTGAAGCTCACCGCGGGCACCGGTTCGGGCTCCGGCAGTGCCGCGGCGGCGATGAGCGCCGCGATCTTCGGCAGGGCCTGTGCGCCTTCGCCGGACCAGCCGGCCTGCTCGCGCAGGTTGACGAAGCGCAGGTTTGGCCGGGCGCCCGCCGCCTCGGCGATCTCGCTGAAGAGCGGCGCCTCCTGCGTACAGGCGACGATCACCTCGGCGTCGCCGAGCGCCGCCTGGAAGGCGGCGGCGTCCTTGCGGCAGAGCTCGCTATGGACCTGGATCGGCTCGCCGGCCTTGAGCGCCGCCGCGAGCGCGCGCCCGTCGATGGCGACGGTCTTGTTGCAGCTGCAGACCTTAAGCGTCTTGCCTGCCAGTCCCATCCGCTTCCTCAGGTTTGTCGGCGGCGACCTGCGCCTCGGCTTCTCTTGCCCCTACGGCTTCCCGGGCTGCGGTGTCCGTGCCTTGCGCGGCGTCCGTGCCTTGCGCCGTGTCCGTTCCTCGTGCGACGTCCGGGCCCTGCGCGCCATCCTTCGGCTGCGCAGCCTCCTCCTCGCGGTAGAGGACCGTGCGCGCCTGGTTCAGCGTCTTGAGCAGCTCCTCCGAGATCGGGTCGCCGCCAGTCCAGTCGCCCGAGTACGCCTCGTAGGGGTCGGGCACGTTGAAATGCGGATCGCTGAAGAGCTTCTTCAGCGCCACGCGGCGCACGGCCTCGCCCACCTTTGGGTGCATGAACGGCGCGAAGTCCGACTCGGGCGTGAGCTTATCCACCGGCGGCAGCGCCGGCGCTTGCGTTTCCTTGTCCTCGCTGGCCGCGGGCACCGCGGGCTGGGGCGCCTCGCGCGCCTGCTCCTGCTTCAGCCGCGACCAGCGCGAGAGGAACGCCTCCTCCTTGTCGCCAGCCGCCATCAGCCCACGCGATCCTTCGGATGCACGAACGAGCGCGGCTTGATGCGCTTCCTGTGTTCCGGGCGGTAGTTCTGCTCCACGAACTCGCCCACCCAGGCGAAGATCTCCGGCAGCATCGCCACGCCGTCCACGCTGTGCCCGCCGTCGAGCCAGCGCCCGCCTTCGTTGTAGCTCACCGTCACATCGAGCGGCACCGCCTTGTCTTCGTCCATGCGCCAGAGCACGAACACGCGCGCGCCCGGCACCGACACGTTGAGGTAGTAGCCTTCCGACTCGTCGCGATGCAGCACCAGCTCGAAGCCGGGATGCAGCCATTGCTGCACCCCGCCTTCCTCCACCAGCAACCTCGGCGCGCCTTTCGGCTCCACGCTCGGAATGACGCTCCGCGGCTCCCAGGCCTCGCTCTGCCAGCGGTTGTCGAGTTGCCGGCGCTCCATCACGACAGCCACCGGAAATCGCGGTTTTTCCATCCAGGGAACTATAGCTCATATCCCCTGCCTGCTATGATCCAAGGTCCGAGAAACACCATGATGCAAAAGGTTTTTCCCATCCGATCGGCGAGCGCGCCGGCACCCGCGCACGACGGCCTGCCGCTGGCGGACACGCTGGGGCGGGGCCTGCGTGACCTGCGCATTTCGGTCACCGACCGCTGCAACTTCCGCTGCGTGTACTGCATGCCGCGCGAGATGTTCGACCACGACTTCAAGTTCGTCGCGCACGCGGAGATCCTGTCGTTCGAGGAGATCGCGCGCCTGGCGCGCCTGTTCGCCGGCCTCGGCGTGAAGAAGATCCGGCTCACGGGCGGCGAGCCGCTGGTGCGGCGCGACTTGCAGCGCCTGGTGGCGATGCTCGCGCAGATCCCGGGGCTCGACCTGACGCTCACCACCAACGGCTCGCTGCTCGCGAAGCAGGCGGCGGCCCTGGCCAAGGCGGGCCTGAAGCGCGTGACGGTCAGCCTGGACTCGCTCGACGAGGCCACGTTCCGCGCCATCAACGATGCCGATTGCCCGGTGTCGCGGGTGATCGAGGGCATCGAGGCGGCCGCCGCCGCCGGCATGGCGCCGATCAAGATCAACATGGTGGTGAAGCGCGGCGCGAACGACGGCCACGTGCTGGCGATGGCCGAGCGCTGGCGCGGCACCGGGCACATCGTACGCTTCATCGAGTACATGGACGTCGGCAGCACCAACGGCTGGCGCATGGACGACGTGGTGCCCTCCGCGCAGATCGTGAAGGCGATCGGCGAGCGCTACCCGCTCGAGCCGGTCGATCCGGACTACCGCGGCGAGGTCGCCGAGCGCTGGCGCTACCAGGACGGCGCGGGCGAGATCGGCGTCATCTCCTCGGTGACGCAGGCGTTCTGCCGCGACTGCAACCGCCTGCGCCTCTCGGCCGAAGGGTCGCTGTACACGTGCCTGTTCGCGCAGGGGGGCCATGACCTCAAGTGGCTGCTGCGCCATGGCGGCTCGGATGCGGAGCTGGTAAACGAGATCGCAGCCGTGTGGCGCGCGCGCGGCGACCGCTACTCCGAGATCCGCACCGCGGAGACGGCGAAGGCGCGCAAGATCGAGATGTCGTATATCGGTGGCTAAGAAGACGATCCACCGCCCGACGCTGACCAACGCCGGCAAGCCGGCGACCTTCGAGGTCGAGGCGGTGAACGAGCGCGGCGAGATGGTGCCTACCTCGGTGGCGGGCGAGCATCCGCTGACGCTTTATCTGGACAAGAAGGAACTGGTCACGCTGATGACCCTCGGCCACGCGCCCGAGGCGCTCGCCATCGGCTACCTGCGCAACCAGCGGCTGGTGAATTCGATCGAGGACATCGCCGCGGTGCAGGTGGACTGGGAGACCGAGTCCTGCGCCATCACCACGCGCAAAGGCGTGAAGGGCCTCAAGCAGAAGACCGGCAGGCGCACCGTGACCTCCGGCTGCGGCCAGGGCACGATGTTCGGCGACCTGATGTCGGAGATCGACTCGGTCAAGCTGCGCGATGACGTGACGCTCGCCGACGAGCAGCTGTTCGCGTTGATCGAGCGGGTGCGCAAGCACGAGACCATCTACAAGCAGGCGGGCGCCGTGCACGGCTGCGCCCTCGCCACGCGGCAAGGCGAGATCCTGATGTTCGTCGAGGACGTCGGGCGCCACAATGCGGTAGATGCCATCGCCGGCTTCATGTGGCTCGACGGCATCGATGGCTCGGACAAGGTGTTCTACACCACCGGGCGCCTGACCTCGGAGATGGTGATCAAGTGCGCGCAGATGCGCATCCCGTTCCTCGTGTCGCGCTCCGGGCTCACGCACATGGGCCACCAGATCGCGCAGAAGACCGGCATCACCATGCTCGGCCGCGCGAGCGGCCGCCACTACCTCGCCTTCACCGGCCGGCAGCGTTTGCTGAGGACCGCGCCGCAGCCCACCGCCATAGCGTAGGAGATTGCAGATGCTCGAACTGTACTTCGCCCCCGGTGCCTGCTCGTTCGTGCCGCACGTCGGCCTGGAGGCGATCAAGGCCGCCACGGGGGAGGACTTCAAGCCGAACCTCGTCAAGCTGCACAAGAACGAGAACCGCACGCCGGAATACCTGGCGATGAATCCCGAGGGCCAGGTGCCGGTGCTGCTGGTGGAGGGCAAGCCGCTCGCGCAGATCGTCGCCCTCTGCGACTACCTCGACCGGCGCTATCCGCAGGCCGGACTGCTGCCCGTCGAGTCCTGGGCGCGCGCGCAGGCGCTTTCGCAGCTCGCCTGGTTCAACAACACCGCGCACACGACGTTCACGCGCTGGTTCAGGTCCTACTACTTCGCGGAAAGCGAGGGCGCGCAGGCCGACGTGAAGGCGCTGGCGGTGAAGGACCTCGCGCGCCACCTCGCGCGCATCCAGGAGTGGGCGAAGAGCGCCGCGCCCTACTGGTTCGGCGCCCGCGTTTCTTTCCATGACGCCTACGCCTTCACGCTGCTGCGCTGGGGCGGCTTCGCCGGGCTCGATCCGGATTCGCTGCCCGCCTACAAGGCGTATATCGAGCGCGTGGTGCAGGCGCCGCCCGTGGCGGCCGCCCTCGAGCGCGAGCGCATCCGGCTCGACACCTACAAGAAGGCGGCCTAGGCCCGCGCTAGGGCACAGGAGCCGCGGCGCTCGCGCCGACCGCGAGCTTTTCCCGGTGCGCTGCAAGCACGGCGCGCGTCGGGAAGAAGAACGACGCGATCATCACGCCGCTCGCGAGCACCGCCAGCACCAGGAACACGTTGCTGAAACCACCCTCGGTGCGGTGCAGCGCCGAGATCAGCGGCACGGCGACCGCGGCAACGCCGAGCGACACGACGTAGCGCACGCCCAGCACGCGCGCGCGGTACTCGTCGGCGACATACCTGCCGACGATGGCGTCGTTGAGCGGAATCTGTCCGAATACCGCCAGCATCATCAGCAGCGCCGCGCCGAGCATCGCCCAGCCTTGCAGGTTGGCCGCGAGGTAAAGCATCGGGATCTGCACCAGCCCGACGGCGATCATCAGGCGGCGCAGTTCCATGCGGTCGATGAGCGTGCCCATCAATACCTGCGCAAATGCGGCCATGGTGTACACGGCCGCCACCAGCGCGCCGATGCCGAAGTTGGTCTGCGTGAGCGCGCTCAGGCGCTCGTCGAACACCTTCGGCATCGAGATGGTGGTGGAATTGAAGATGATGCCGCCGCAAGCCGTGGCGACCAGCATGATGGCCAAGATGCGCGACATCATGCGCGTGTCCACGTGCAATCCGACCGACTTGGATGTCTTCTTCACCTTGCCCGGATCGCGCACCAAACCGAGGAAGGCGATGCCGGAAAGCACGCAGAGGACGCCTGGCACGAAGAACGCGGCGCGCCAGCCCGCCGCATCGACCAGCGCGCCGGTGAGCAGCGCCGCAAAGGCGAGGCCGAGGTTGCCCCAAAGGCCGTTCCAGCCCAGTGCGCGCCCCATCCTCTCGGGCGAGGCGACCAGCATGGCGATGCCGACAGGGTGGTAGATCGCCGCGAACGCGCCGGTCACGGTAAGGCCCGCGGCGATATGCCACGGCGACTGCGAGAACCCGGTAAAGAACAGCGATACGCCGATACCGAAATAGAAGATCACCATCGTGCGATAGCGGCTCCAGTGGTCGGCGAGCCAGCCCGCGGGGATGGCGAAGGCGCCAAAGGCGATGAAGCTGCCGAGCGCAAGCGGCAGCAGTTCCGAGTAGGGCCGGCCCCACTCGCGGCCGAGCGCGACCACCGCCGTCGGAAAGACCAGCATGACGAGGTGGTCGAGCAGGTGCCCGAGGTTGAGGAAGCGCACCAGCCAGCGGCTCTGGGTCATTCGGCTAGCTTACCCGATTAGAATCGGCGCGATGAACGGGGTGAGCGGCATCGTGCTCGCGGGCGGCCAGGGCCGGCGCATGGGCGGCGTGGACAAGGGCCTGCAGCAGTTGCGCGGCAAGCCGATGGTCGCTTGGGTGCTGGAGCGTCTCGAGCCGCAGGTGGGCGAGATCCTCGTCAACGCCAACCAGAACCTGGAGGCCTACGCGCGCTTCGGCCATCGCGTGGTGCCCGACGCGATCGGCGGCTTCGCCGGGCCGCTCGCCGGGCTGCATGCCGGCTTGAGCGCCGCCGCCCATCCGCTTGCGGTGACGGTGCCCTGCGACTCCCCTTTCCTGCCGCTCGACCTGGTGGCGCGGCTGCGCGCGGCGCTCGGCGCGAACGACCTCGCCGTGGCGAAGACGGGCGATCAGCCGCACCCCGTGTTCTCGCTCGTGCGCCGCGCCGTGCTCGCGCACCTGTCCAGCCTTCCTCGCGGGCGGCGGGCGCAAGATCGACGCCTGGTATGCGAGCCTCAAGGTGGTGGAAGTGCCGTTCGACGACGAAGCGAACGCCTTCCGCAACATCAACACGATTGCGGAGTTGAAGGACGCATGAGACGGATTGTCGAAATCGTCCACGCCATCGAGGGCTACGACCCCGATGCGCTGCACGTGGAGAAGGCGCGCGCGGCGATCCGTGCCTGCCTCGTGCCGGTGGCGGAGTCGGAGCGCCTGCCGGTGCGCGAGGCGCTCGGCCGCGTGCTCGCCGAGGACATCGTGCCCGCGATCGACGTGCCGGGCCACGACAACACCGCGATGGACGGCTACGCGGTGCGCTTTGCGGACCTCGGCAGCCGGCGACACCGTCCTCGAGGAGATCGGCGCCGCGCTCGCCGGGAAGGCCTTCGGCGGCCGCGTCGGGCCCGGGCAGTGCGTGCGCGTCACCACCGGCGCGGTGATGCCGGCAGGCGCGGACACGGTGGTGGTGCAGGAAGTGGTCAAGGCGAAGGGCGGAAAGGTCACCATTCCGCCCGGGCAGAAAGCCGGCCAGCACGTGCGTTACGCGGGCGAGGACCTGAAGAAAGGCGTGCCGGTGCTCAAGCCCGGCCAGCTGCTGCGGCCGGCCGAGCTGGGCCTTATCGCCTCGCTCGGCATCGGCGAGGTGCGTGTGCGCCGCAAGCTGCGCGTCGCCTTCTTCTCCACCGGCGACGAGCTCGTCTCCATCGGCGCCGCGCTGAAGCAAGGCGAGGTCTACGACTCCAACCGCTACACGCTGCACGGCATGCTTTCGCGCCTGGGCGTGGAGATCCACGATCTGGGCGTGGTGCGCGACGACCCGGCGCTGCTCGAAGCCGTGTTTCGCAAGGCATCGGGGCGCGCGGACGCGATCATCACCACGGGCGGCGTCTCGGTGGGCGAAGCCGACTTCGTCAAGCCGATGATGGCGAAGCTGGGCGAGGCCCTCTTCTGGCGCATCGCCATGCGCCCCGGGCGCCCGATGGCCTTCGGCCGCATCGGCTCGGCGTTCCTCTTCGGGCTGCCGGGCAACCCGGTGGCGGTGATGGTGACCTTCTACCAGTTCGTGCGCGAGGCGCTGCTGGTGATGTCCGGGCGCACGGGCGACTGCGCGCTGCCGATGCTCAAGGCGGCCGCCGCGGAGCCGATGCGCAAGGTCGCAGGCCGCACGGAGTTCCAGCGCGGAATCCTCTATCGCGACGGCGCCGACTGGAAGGTGAGAACCACCGGCCAGCAGGGCTCCGGCGTGCTGCGCTCGATGTCGGAGGCCAACTGCTTCATCGTGCTCGAGCACGAGCGCGGGCGCATCGCGGCCGGGGAGCCGGTGCAGGTGCAACTCTTCGAAGGGCTGGCGTAGCCCCCCCTGGCGCGACCCTGCGCCTAGAGCGCCAACGTGCGCGCGAGTTCGAGCAGGCCCGCGTCCGCCGGCCGCATGCGACCAGCAATCGCGGCAAGCGAAGTCTCCGCGATCTCGCCGCGCAGCATGCCGAGCAGGACACCGCTCCTTCCCGCCGCGAGGCTGTCCACCGCGGCGGCGCCCAAGCGTGTGGCGAGCACGCGATCGGCCGCGCTCGGCACGCCGCCACGCACCACGTGCCCGAGGCGCGTGAGCCGCAGATCGAAGCCGATGGTGTCCTTCTGCTCGCCATAGTGCTTGAGCAGTGCCTGCACGCCGTGCTTCGCGCCTTCGGCGACCACCACCAGCGCGTGCGTCTTGCCACGGCGGTACGCGGCGCGCAGCCGTTCCGCGACTTCCGCGGCCTCGACTTCGCGCTCGGGAATCGCGATCACCTCGGCGCCGCCGGCGATGCCGGCCATCAGCGCGATGTAGCCGCAGTCGCGCCCCATGGTCTCCACGACGAAGGCGCGCTGGTGCGACGAGGCCGTCGTGCGCAGCCGGTCCATCGCCTCCACCGTTACGTTGATCGCAGTATCGGCGCCGATGCTCACATCGGTCCCATAGACGTCGTTGTCGATGGTGGAAGGCACGCCCACCGCGGCGACGCCCTCGCGCGCAAGCGACGCCGTGCCGGTCTGCGAGCCGTTGCCGCCGACCACCACCATGGCCTCGATACCGCGCGCGGCGAGGTTGCGCAGCGCCTGCGCGCGCCCCGCGGGCTGCGCGAACTCGGGGCAGCGCGTGCTGCCGAGGAAAGTGCCGCCGCGCTGCACGATGCCGCCGACGTCACGCGCCGCGAGCGGCACGATCGAGTCGGCGAGCAGCCCGGCGTAGCCGTTGCGCACGCCGCACACTTCCCAGCCGCGCGCGAGCGCCGCGCGCGTCACCGCGCGCACTGCCGCGTTCATGCCGGGGGCGTCACCGCCGCTGGTGAGGACGGCGAGGCGTTTCATCGCCGCACGTACCCGGCGCGCTTCATTGCCGCACGCACCTAGGGCGCATCATTCCCGTCCGTCTCCACGTTGAACAGGCGCTTGGTCTTCGCCTCCGACACTTCCTCGACCTCCTTCAGCTTGCGCGCCATCTGCCGCGTGCGCGTTTCGGCGCCCTCGATGGAGCGCGCCACGGTCTCGATCTGCCGCTTGGTCGCCGCCAGGACTTCGCCGAATCGCCCGAATTCCGTCTTCACTGCGCCCAGCAGCTCCCACACCTCGCTCGAGCGCTTCTCGATCGCCAGCGTGCGGAAGCCCATCTGCAGGCTGTTCAGCAGGCCGGCCAAGTTCGATCGGCCCGACGACGGAGACGCGGTATTCGGTCTGCAGCGCGTCCACCAGGCCGGGCCGGCGCAGCGCTTCCGCGTACAGGCCTTCGGTGGGCACGAACATGATCGCGAAGTCGGTGGTATGCGGCGGCTCTACGTATTTCTCGCGGATCTGCTTCGCTTCCAGGCGCAGCCGCGCCTCGAGCGCGCGCGCCGCCTCCTCGACAGCGACCGGATCGGCGCGCTCCTGCGCCGCGACCAGCAGCTCGTAGTCCGCGATCGGGAACTTGGAGTCGATGGGCAGCCAGACGTGCGAGTGGCTGTCGCGCCCGGGCAGGCGCACGGCGTACTCCACGCGCTCGCGCGAGCCGGGGCGCGTTGCCACGTTCATCTCGTATTGCTCGCGCGTCAGCATCTGCTCGAGTAGCGCACCCAGTTGCACTTCGCCCCAGGTGCCGCGCGTCTTGACGTTGGTCAGGACGCGCTTGAGGTCGCCCACGCCGGCAGCGAGCGTCTGCATCTCGCCAAGGCCCTTGTGCACGGCTTCGAGCCGCTCGGAGACCAGCTTGAAGGACTCGCCCAGGCGCTGCTCCAGCGTGGCGTGCAGCTTTTCGTCCACGGTCACGCGCATGCGCTCGAGCTGCTCGGTGTTGTCCTTGCGGATGGCCTCGAAGCGCTCGTTGAGGGACTCGCCGAAGCGCTTGAGCGTCGCTGCGCTCTCTTCGCGGCCGCCCCTGGCGTCCTCGATCGCCGCGCGCAGCCTCGCCTCGACCGACTCGCGCAGCTCCTGGAAGCGCCGCTCGTTGGCGGCGACCAGCTCCGTGAGCTGGCGCGAGAACGCGTCGATCTGGTTGTTCTGCACCGCGGAGATGGCGGTGAGCTGCGAGATCAGCGCCTTGCTGCCCCGATCGAGCCCGTCGGCGAGCTCGCGGCGCAGCTCGCGCGCGTCGCCCTGGCCGGCATTGCGTCCCAGGAACACGGGGACCAGCAGCACGAGGATCGCCACCACCGCCACCGCGATGACGACGAGAAAGACGTCGGCCATGGCCGATTCTAGACCGAGTCCCTCAGCGTCAGCGCGGGGGAGGCGCGTCAGCACCTTGCGCGCCGAGAGCCAGGCGTTGAGCGAGAGCAGCAGCACGCCGGCGAGCGGCCCCGCGATCCACAGCTCGGGGCTGGGCGGCAGGTCCAGCTCGAACACGCGGCGCGCGAGCAGCTGCCCGATCGCCGCCGCGCCGAGCGTCGCGAGCACCCCCGCCACCAGCCCCATGGCGAGGAACTCGATGCGCTGGCTGCCGGTGACCTGCGCGCGCGAAGCGCCGTAGACGCGCATCACGGCCGCCTCGCGCCGGCGCTCGTCCTCGGTCGCCACCAGCGCCGAGTACAGCACCAGCAGGCCCGCGCCGAGGGCGAACAGGAACACGAGCTGCACCGCATTGATCAGCTGATCGATCACGCCCTGCGCCTGGCGCACCGCCGCGCCCACGTCCACCAGCGTGAGGTTGGGAAAGCGCTGCGACAGCTCGTTGAGCGCCGCCTCGTGCCGCGGCTCCACGCGGAACGCCGAAACGAAGCTCGCCGGAAACTCTCCCAGCAGCACTGGCGGCGCGATGACGAAGAAGTTGATCTTCATCGAGTCCCAGCGCAGCTTCCTCAGCGAGGTGACGGGCGCGCTGAAGCGCTCCGCCCCCACCGTGAAGGTGAGCTCGTCGCCCAGCTTCCAGCCGAGCGTCTTCGCGATGCCCTCCTCCACCGACAGCTCGCGCGCGCCGGGCCGGAACCAGCTGCCGGCGACGATCTGGTTGTGCAGCGGCGCCTGCTCGCGCGTAGGACAGGTTGAACTCGCGCTCCACCAGGCGCTTGGCGCGCTCCTCGTCGTAGTCCGACTCGCTCACCGGCTTGCCGTTCACCGCGACCAGGCGCCCGCGCACCATGGGGTAGAGCTCCGGCGCGGCGATGCCGCGCGCGGCGAAGAAGCGTCTGCACGCTGGCGAGCTGCTCGGGCTGCACGCCGAGGAGGAAGCGGTTGGGCGCATCGGGCGGCGCGCTGCGCCGCCAGGCGTCCACCAGGTCGTTGCGCGTGAAGGTGAGGAGCAGCACCGCCGTGAGGCCGAGCGCGAGGCTCGCCACCTGGATGGCGTTGCCGCGCGCGTGACGCCGGAGGTTCGCGAGGCCGTAGCGCAGCGCGGTGCTGCGCGCGCCGATGCGCCGTGCCACCGGCGCGGCGGAGATCGCGCGCAGCGAGATCCAGGCCACCGCGGCGAATACGAGCACCGCCACGCCGAAGCCACCGATCACGGTGAGCCCGAGGCGCGCATCGCCCGCCTGCCACATCAGCAGTCCGGAGAGCGCGGCGATGCCGGCCGCGTACACGGCCACGGTGCCGGAGCGCGGCGTCGCCCGCTTCGCGCCGGATCACGCGCACCGCGGGCACGTTCTTCAGTTGCACGAGCGGCGGCAGCGCGAAGCCGAGGAGCAGCACCAGCCCCACGAGGAATCCCTGCAGCGCCGGCAGCGCGGAGGGCGCGGGGAGCGACGCGCGCAGCAGGTCGCCCAGCGCGGCGGCAATCGCGCCCTGCGCCGCATAGCCGATGAGCGCAGCCGATGGCGCACGCGGCCGCGCCGAGCAGCGCGAACTCCGCGCCGTACAGGCCGAGCAGCCGCGCCTGCGTCGCGCCGAAGCAGCGCATCACGGCGCAGCCGTCGAGGTGGCGCTCGACAAGCGGCGCGTGCCGAGCGCGATCGCCACGCCGGCGAGGATTGCGGCGAGCAGCGCGGTCAGGCCGAGGAAGCGCTGCGCGCGCTCGATCGAGGCGCGCACTTCGGGCCGGCCGCTCTCCAGGTTGTCCACGCGCTGGCCGCGCTCCAGCCGCGCGCGCACCCATTTCTCGAAATCCGCCACGGCCGCCGGCTCGCCGGCGGCATACAGGTAGTACCAGATGCGGCTGCCGGGCTGCACCAGCCCGGTCGCGGGCAGGTCGGCCGCGTTCATGATCAGGCGCGGGGCGATGTTGAAGAAATTCGCGCCGCGCTCGGGCTCCAGCGTCAGGACCGCGTCCACCTTGAGCTCGGCCGCGCCCAGGCGCAGGACCGCGCCCGCCGGCGCGCCGAGCGCGCTCACCAGGCGTTCCTCGAGCCATACGGCGCCGCGCGGCGGCCCGCTGGCTGCGGGGGCATCGGGCGCGTTGGGCGCCGGGGCGATGCGCAGTCTGCCGCGCAGGGGGTAGTTGTCCGTCACCGCCTTCACCCCCGCGAGCGTGCTCGCCTCGCCCGCGCGCGCCATGCTGATGAAGTTGAGCGCCTCGGCGCGCGCGAGGCCGCGGCGCGCGATCTCGTCGGCCACTTCGCGTTGCCAGGCGTGGTCGGACACCAGCACCAGGTCCGCACCCAGCAGCTGATGCGCGTCGCGCACGAGGGCCCGGCTCACCCGGTCGGCGAAGAATGCGACGCTGGTGATGCTCGCCACCGCCACCACCAGCGCCACCGCCAGCACGCGCACTTCCCCGGCGCGCCAGTCCCGAACAAGCATGCGCAGCGCGAGCCGCATCACGCGACGATTCTCCCGGCGGCGAGGCGCACCACCCGCTGACAGCGCTTGGCGAGCTGCTCGTCGTGGGTCACCAGCACCAGCGTGGTGCCGGACGCGCGGTTCAGCTCGAACAGCAGCGCGATCACCGCCTCGCCCGATTCGGCGTCGAGGCTGCCGGTGGGCTCGTCGGCCAGCAGCAGCTTGGGCCGCACGACGAACGCGCGCGCGAGCGCCACGCGCTGCTGCTCGCCGCCCGACAGGTGCTTCGGATAGTGCTGCAGGCGCTCGCCGAGGCCCACGCGCGCGAGGATCTCGCGCGCCTGGGCTTCCGCGTCGTCGCGGCCGGCGAGCTCCAGCGGCAGCATCACGTTCTCCAGCGCGGTGAGCGAGGGCAGGAGCTGGAAGGACTGGAACACGAAGCCCACCGCGCGCCCGCGCAGCACGGCGCGTGCGTCCTCGTCGAGCGCGAACAGGTCCGCGCCGTCCAGCAGCACGCTGCCGGCCGTGGGCGTGTCGAGCCCGGCAAGCAGCGCGAGCAGCGTCGACTTGCCCGAGCCCGAGGCGCCGACGACGGCGACCGCCTCGCCCGGCATGACGGCAAGGTCGATATCGCGCAGAATGACGAGGTCGCGATCCCCGCTCTTCACCGTCTTGCCGATGCCGCGCGCCGCCAGAACGCTGATTGCCTGCCTGTCCATGTGCCTTTCCGTGGGGGCCTGGGGAAAAACGATCCTCGTGTACGGCGACAGCCTGTCGGCGGCTTACGGCATCGCCGAGAAACGCGGCTGGGTGGCGCTGCTCGGCGAACGCCTCAAGCGCGAGCGCCTCGATTATAGCGTCGTGAACGCCAGCATCTCGGGCGAAACCACCAGCGGCGGCCTGTCCCGCATGCCGAAGGCGCTCGCGCAATACAGGCCCGCGGTGCTGGTGCTCGAGCTCGGCGCGAACGACGGCCTGCGCGGATTGCCGGTGCCGGAGATGAAGAAGAACCTCGCAGCGATGATCCAGCAGGCGCAGAAGGCGGGCGCGCGCGTGCTGCTGGTCGGCATCCGCATGCCGCCCAACTACGGACCGGATTACACGCGCGAGTTCGAGGCGACCTTCGCGGAGCTCGCCAAGCGCCACAAGACGGCGCTGGTGCCGTTCCTGTTCGAAGGCATGGGAGAGGATTTCGCCAAGTTCCAGCCCGACCGCATCCACCCGACCGAGGCGGCGCAGCCGATCCTGCTGGAAAACGTGTGGAAGGGGCTGCGGCCGCTGCTCAAATGACCGTGAGGCGCGGCGCGCCAGGCGCAAGGCGCCCCACCGTGCGCGCCTCGGCGAAGCCCTGCCGCGCGAATTCGGCGAGCACGGCGCGCTCGGCCTGCGGCGCGCAGGCGACCAGCAGCCCGCCGCTGGTCTGCGGGTCCGAGAGGAGCTTGCCCATCCAGTCCGGCGCGCCCGGCGGCAGCCGTACCTCGGCGCCGTAGCCCTTCCAGTTTCGATCGGACGCGCCGGTCGCGACGCCCTGCTTCACCCAGTCGAGCGCTTCCGCGAACACCGGCAGCGCATCGAAGCGCAACTCGCCCGCGAGCTGCGAGCCGCGCAGCATCTCCAGCAGGTGGCCGGCGATGCCGAAGCCGGTGACGTCGGTGACTGCGTGCACCTCCGGCATCGCCGCGAATGCTTCGCCGGGCGTATTGAGCTGCGTCGTCGAGGCGAGCATGGTGCGATAGCCCGCCGCCGATAGCCGGCCCTTCTTCAGCGCGGCGGAGAGGATGCCGACGCCAAGCGGCTTGCCGAGCACCAGCACGTCGCCCGCGCGCGCGGTGCTGTTTCTCTTCACCCGGTCCGGATGCACGAGCCCCAGCGCCGCGAGGCCATAGATCGGCTCCAGCGTGTCGATCGAATGTCCGCCCGCGATCGGCACGCCCGCCTGCGCGCACACCGCCGCCCCGCCTTCAAGAATCCTGCGGATCACGGACACCGGGAGCTTGTCGAGCGGCATGCCGACGACGGCGAGGGCCATGATCGGCCGGCCGCCCATGGCGTACACATCCGAGAGCGCGTTGGTCGCCGCGATGCGGCCGAAGTCGTACGGATCGTCGACGATCGGCGTGAAGAAGTCGGTGGTGGCGACCAGCGCCTGCGTGTCGTTGAGACGGTAGACCGCGGCGTCGTCCGAAGTCTCCGTACCGACCATCAGTTCCTGCGGCAGGCTGTGCGCCGGCGATGCCGCGAGAATCTCCTGCAGGATGCCGGGCGCGATCTTGCAGCCGCAGCCGCCGCCATGGCTGAATTCGGTGAGCCGGATTCGCTCGGGGGCATTCATCGACGGCATGTTATCCGGAATGCGGGCGAGCGTAGAATCGCCGCCCATGAAGGCCGCATCCTATGGCGTGGCGATGCAGGCATCCGTCCTTTCCGCTTACGACACGGTGATCGACGCGCGCTCGCCGGCGGAGTACGCGGAAGACCACCTCCCCGGGGCAATCTCGCTGCCGGTGCTGGAGGACGAGGAGCGCGCGCGCGTCGGCACGCTCTACCAGCAGGTGTCGCCGTTCGCGGCGAGGAAGCTCGGCGCGGCGCTCGTGGCGAAGAACATCGCACGCCACCTCGAGGGTCCGCTCGCCGGGCAAGCGAAGGGCTGGCGGCCGCTCGTGTATTGCTGGCGCGGCGGCAAGCGCAGCGCCGCCTTCGTCCACGTGCTGCGCGAGGTGGGCTGGGAGGCGCAGGCGCTCGAAGGCGGCTACAAGTCCTACCGGCGCTTCGTCGTGGACGAGCTGGCCAGGCTGCCGGGCGAGTTCGCTTTCCGCGTCATCCATGGCGCCACGGGCAGCGGCAAGAGCCGGCTGCTGCGGTCGCTGGCGCAAGCCGGCGCGCAAACGCTCGACCTCGAGGAGCTCGCCGCGCACCGCGGCTCGGTCCTTGGCGATCTGCCGGATCGCCCGCAGCCGTCGCAGAAGGCTTTCGAGTCGCAGCTGCTGGCGCGGCTCGGCGCACTGGAGCGCTCGCGCCCGGTGTACGTCGAAGGCGAGAGCCGCAAGATCGGCCAACTGCAGGTGCCGGAGGCGCTGATCGAACGCATGCGCGCCGCCGATTGCGCCCTGCTCGAGGCCAGCACCGCCACGCGCGTGGCGCTGCTGATGGACGAGTACCGGCACTTCTTCGCCGACCCGGCGGCCCTGTGCGCGCAGCTCGATTGCCTCGCGCCGCTGCACGGGCGCGCGAGAATCGACGAGTGGAAGGCGCTCGCCGCGGGCGGCGCCTGGGAAGCGCTCGTCGCGCGCCTGCTCGAGGAGCACTACGACCCCGCCTACCGGCGCTCGGCGCAGCGCAATTTCGCCCGCCTGCCGCAGGCCCGCGTGCTGCGCGTGCCGGGGCCCGAGGCGACCGCGTTCGCGGCACTGGCGCTCGCGCTGGCCGCAGACCGCGAAGAGTCGATCGCCGCAATCTGCTAGCTGTAATGCAGATGGCAGCGGGCCTTTGCTATAGTGGCCCACAACATGGACATCAAGGACCTCCGGTACTTCGTCGCCGTGTATGAGGAAGGCGGTTTTGCGCGCGCCGGGGTCCTGCTCGAGACCGTGCAATCCAATGTCTCGGCGCGCATCCGGCGGCTCGAAGACGTGCTCGGCGTGCAGCTGTTCGAGCGCCACCGCCGAGGCGTGGTGGCCACCGACAAGGGCGAGAAGCTCTACCGCCACGCCAAGCGCGTGATCGCCCTGCTGGAGGAGACGCCGGGCGCGGTGGGCGGCAAGGAAGCGGCCTGAGCCTGCCGTCGCGGCAGGCGGACGCGGCGTCCGGAAATACCTAGGCGGCGAGACCCGCCATCACGCGCACGTGCTGCACCACGCTGCGGCCGAGCGCCGACAGCGCGTAGCCGCCCTCCAGCATCGAGACCATGCGTCCGCCGGCGTGGCGCTCTGCGACCGCCTTCACCTGCTGCGTCACCCAGGCATAGTCCGCGTCGGAAAAACGCAGCATCGCCATGTCGTCCTCGGCGTGCGCGTCGAAGCCCGCCGAGAACAGCACCAGCTGCGGCCTGAACGCGTCGAGCGCCGGGATCCAGCTCTCGGCCACCGCCTCGCGGAACTGGCGCGACCCCGCGCCCGCGGCAGCGGCACGTTGAACATGTTCGCCGCCGGGCCGTCGGTGCCGCTGTAGGGATAGAACGGGATGCTGGAAGGTGGAAGCCATCAGCACGTGCGGATCGCCCTGGAAGATGTCCTCGGTGCCGTTGCCGTGGTGCACGTCGAAATCGATGATCGCGATGCGCTCCACGCCGTGCGCGTGACGCGCGTGGCGTGCCGCCACGGCGACGTTGTTGAAGATGCAGAAGCCCATCGGCCGTGCGCGGCAGGCGTGGTGTCCCGGCGGCCGCACGCTGCAGAAGGCACTGTCGGCTTCGCCGCGCATCACCAGATCGGTGGCGAGCACGGCCGCGCCGGCGGCGCGCAGCGCGGCGCGCAGGCTGTGCGGATTCATCGCCGTGTCCGGGTCGAGGTGCACGGTGCCCTCCACGGGCGCCGCGTCGCGTATGGCGCGCACGTATTCGATCGGGTGCACGCGCGCCAGCTCCTCGTCGCTCGCCAGCGGCGCGTCGTAGCGCACGAGATACTGTCCGACGCCGGAGGCGATCAGCTGGTCCTCGATCGCGGTCAGCCGCTCGGGCCGCTCGGGATGGTACGCACCCATTTCGTGCTTCAGACAATCCGGATGCGTGACAAAAGCAGTCGCCATACTGCACGGAATCATACCGCGTCCACCTGTACAATCGACCCATGCTGCTGAAAACACAGGTCAAAGCCGTGTCCCCGCGCTCGCCGCTCGAGCGCCTGATCGGGGCCGCGGGCCAGGTGATTCTCGGCAAGGAACCGCAGGTACGGCTCGCGCTCGCCTGCCTGCTCGCGCGCGGCCATCTGCTGATCGAGGACCTGCCCGGCGTGGGCAAGACCACGCTCGCGCACGTGCTGGCGCGCACGCTCGGGCTGCACTTCCAGCGCATCCAGTTCACCAGCGACATGCTGCCCGCCGACATCGTCGGCGTCTCGGTCTACGAGCGCGACAGCGGCGCGTTCAAGTTCCACCCCGGCCCGATCTTCGCGCAGGTGATCCTCGCCGACGAGGTGAACCGCGCCACGCCGAAGACGCAGAGCGCGCTGCTCGAGGCGATGGAGGAGCACCAGGTCACGGTCGAGGGCGAGACGCGCAAGCTGCCCGAGCCCTTCTTCGTCATCGCCACGCAGAACCCCTCCGAGCAGGTCGGCACCTTCCCGCTGCCCGAGTCGCAGCTCGACCGCTTCCTGATGCGCATCGAGCTCGGCTACCCGGACCGCGACGCCGAGCGCGCGCTGCTCTCGGGCGCCGACCGGCGCGACCTGCTCGCCAGCCTCGAGCCCTGCATGAGCCCCGGCGAGCTGGTCGAGCAGCAGGCAGATGGCGCAAGGCGTGCACGTGGCGCCGGCGCTGCTCGACTACGTGCAGGCGATCGTCGAGTACACGCGCCGCTCGCCGGACTACGTGGCGGGCCTGTCGCCGCGCGCGGCGCTCGCGCTGGTGCACTCGGCGCGCGCCTGGGCGCTGCTCGAAGGCCGCGACAAGGTGATTCCCGAGGACGTGCAGGCGGTGCTGGCCGGCGTCGCCGCGCACCGGCTGCGTCCGGCGCAGGATGCCGCGCGCCGGGTGGATGTCGGCGCACAGCTGCTCGCTGCCGTCCCCATTCCCTGAGCCCGCCCGCCACGGACGCGACCGGCGACACCCACGTCGAGCCCGCCGGCACGCGCGCCCGCAGCGGCGGGTTGCTGTCCACGCCGGGACGCATCGCCGTCGTCGCCCTGTCCTGCATCATCCTGGTGGCGCTCGGCTACTGGACCTATCGCGCGGTGGAAGGCTCGCTGCGCGAGATGCGCGCCAGCTCGCTGCTCGCGCTGCTGGCCACGCACGCCGCCGCCTTGCGCGTCACGCTGGAGGACCGGCTGGAGGGCGTGCCCGCAGCGGAGCGACCTGCGCGCGTGCGTGAAACCGCAGCGCGCTATGCCGAAGCCGCCGGCAGGCTCGGCGAAAGCGGCCAGGTGTTCGCTTTCGACACGCAGGGGGCGATCCTCAACCCCAGCCGCGCCGGCGAGACCACCGCCACGCTGCTGCGGCAGGCAAATCCCGGCGGCGAGGGCATGGCGCTCGAACCCTTCGTCAACGTGCGCGGCGAGGAAGTCATCGCGGTGTGGCGCACGCTGCCCGAATACAGCGTCGGCCTGGCGATCAAGCTGGCGGCCGCCGAGGCCTATGCCCCGCTGCGCTTCCTGCGCATTGCGTTCGGCGTGGTGTTCGGGGCGCTGGTGATTGCCGCCATCGCGGCGCTGGTCTCCGCGCTGAAGATGCTGCAGCTCGAGAGCGAACTGGGTGGCGGGCGCCGCCTGGGCGCCTACGTACTGGGCCGGCGCATCGGCGAAGGCGGCATGGCCAACATCTACCTCGCGCGCCACGACCTGCTCAAGCGGCCCACCGCGGTGAAGCT
Organism: uncultured beta proteobacterium; assembly: GCA_963719995.1. Taxonomy (GTDB): domain Bacteria; phylum Pseudomonadota; class Gammaproteobacteria; order Burkholderiales; family SG8-39; genus JAABQT01. The sequence goes on from CAVRDW010000001.1 coordinate 927,231, forward strand.
GCTCAAGCCCGCGCGCGCCACCGACGAGATGATCGCGCGCTTCGAGCGCGAGGTGCAGCTGGCCAGCAGCCTCGCGCACCCGAACACCGTCGAGATCTTCGATTACGGGCGCACGCGCGACGGCCAGTTCTACTACGCGATGGAGTACCTCGACGGCGTGACCGCGGCGGATCTGGTGGCGCGCGACGGCCACGTGCCGGTGGCGCGCGCGGTGCACCTGCTGCGCCAGACGTGCGCCGGGCTCGCCGAGGCGCACGCCAAGGGCCTGGTGCATCGCGACGTCAAGCCCGAGAACCTGATGGTGTGCCGGCGCGGCGGCGAATACGACGTGGTCAAGATCCTCGACTTCGGCATGGTGAAGAGCCTCACCAGCCCGCACAGCGCGCGACCTGACGCGCGGCCTGCGCATTCTCGGCACACCGCTCTACATGGCGCCCGAGCGCCTGCGCAATCCCACCGACGTGGATGCGCGCGCCGATATCTACGCGGTGGGGGCGGTGGCGTTCTTCCTGCTGACGGGCAGGAAAGTGTTCGAGGCGAGCGATGACCTCGCGCTCACCACGCGGATCCTCAATGAAGAGCCGCGGCGCGCCGCCGAGGTGGCGCCGCAGCCGATTCCGGCGGAGCTCGATATCCTGGTCGCCGCCTGCCTGGAGAAGAAGCGCGAGGACCGGCCGCAGCGCGTCGCCGACCTGGCGGAAGCCTTCGGGGCGCTCGCCTCGGAGCTGCCCTGGACCCAGCGCGAGGCTGCAGAGTGGTGGGCGAAGATTCCCGCATCCGCGCCGGCGTAGGAAGAATCGGGGTCTGACCCCTAGGCGGCAGCCCGCTCCGCCCGCCGCCGCTCGTTTTCCTGCAGGAAGCGCTTGCGCAGGCGGATCGACTTCGGCGTGATCTCGACCAGCTCGTCGTCGGCGATGAATTCCACCGCGTATTCGAGCGTCAGGCCGATCGGCGGCACGAGGTCGATCGCCTCGTCCTTGCCGGAGGCGCGGATGTTGGTGAGCTGCTTGGTGCGGATCGGGTTGACCACCAGGTCGTTGTCGCGGCTGTGGATGCCGACGATCATGCCTTCGTACACCGGGTCGCCCGGGCTGACGAACATGCGGCCGCGCTCCTGCAGCTTCCACAGCGCGTAGGCGACGGCGACGCCGTCGTCCTGCGACACCAGCACGCCGTTGCGGCGCTCGGCCATTTCATCGGCCTTGGCCGGGCGCGTACTCGTCGAACACGTGGCTCATGATGCCGGTGCCGCGCGTCAGGGTCATGAACTCGCCCTGGAAGCCGATCAGGCCGCGCGCCGGAATGCGGTAGTCGAGGCGCACGCGGCCCTTGCCGTCGGGCTGCATGTCGAGCAGCTCGCCGCGGCGCCGGCCCAGCTCCTCCATCACGCCGCCCTGGTTGGCCTCTTCGACGTCCACCGTGAGCACCTCGATAGGGCTCGCAGCGCACGCCGTCGATCTCCTTGTAGATCACGCGCGGGCGCGACACGGCGATCTCGTAGCCCTCGCGGCGCATGTTCTCCAGCAGGATGGTCAGGTGCAGCTCGCCGCGGCCGTGCACGATGAAGGTGTCGGTGTCCTCGGGGTACTCGACGCGCATCGCGACGTTGCTCTTGGTCTCGCGCTCCAGGCGCTCGCGGATCTGCCGGCTGGTGACGAACTTGCCTTCGCGGCCGGCCAGCGGCGAGGCGTTGACCAGGAAATTCATGGTCAGCGTCGGCTCGTCCACCTTGAGCAGCGGCAGCGCGTCGGGATGCTCGGGGTCGCACAGCGTGGTGCCGATGCTGACCTCCTCGATGCCGTTGATCAGCACGATGTCGCCCGCCTCGGCCTCCTCGACCTGCACGCGCTCCAGGCCCTCGAACATCAGCACCTGGTTGACCTTGGCCTTGATCGGCTGCGCGTCCGGGCCGTTCAGCACCAGGACTTCCTGCGCCGCCTTGAGGCGGCCGCGGCGGATGCGGCCGATGCCGATCTTGCCGACGTAGCTCGAATAGTCGAGCGAGCAGATCTGCAGCTGCAGCGGCGCGTCGGGGTCTTCGTCGCGCATCGGCACGTACTTGAGGATCGCCTCGAACAGGGGCTTCAGGTCGCCGCCGCGCTGGTTCGGGTCCAGGCTCGCCCAGCCTTCCAGCGCCGAGGCGTAGACCACGGGGAAGTCGAGCTGCTCCTCGGTGGCGCCGAGCTTGTCGAACAGGTCGAAGGTCTGGTTCACCACCCACTGCGCGCGCGCGCCGGGTCGGTCCACCTTGTTGACCACCACGATGGGCTTCAGGCCCAGCGCCAGCGCCTTGCGCGTGACGAAGCGCGTCTGCGGCATCGGCCCTTCGACCGCGTCCACCAGCAGCAGCACGCCGTCGACCATCGACAGCACGCGCTCGACCTCGCCGCCGAAGTCGGCGTGGCCCGGGGTGTCGACGATGTTGATGTGCGTGCCCTCGTAGCGCACCGCGCAGTTCTTGGCGAGGATGGTGATGCCGCGCTCGCGCTCCAGGTCGTTGGAGTCCATCACCCGCTCCTGCAGCTGCTCGTGCGCGGCGAAGGTGCCGGTGGCGCGCAGCAGCTTGTCGACCAGCGTGGTCTTGCCGTGGTCGACGTGGGCGATGATGGCGATGTTGCGGAGGGCGCGCGGCATGGTCTTGATCAGAAAAGAAAAACGTCGCGCATTGTACGCGACTTGCCCTTCGCCGTGTTGCGGCGCGATATGCGCGGCCGTGCAACGTGCCACCGCGCGACTCGTTCAGAGCTTCCCTAGACGAGCAGGCCCACGAACGCCGAAGTGAGGCAGGTGGCGAGCGTACCGGAGACGATGGACTTGAGCCCCAACTGCACCACCTCCGCGCGCCGTTCCGGGCACATCGTGCCAAGGCCGCCGATCATGATGCCGAGGCTGCCGAAGTTGGCGAAGCCGCACAGCGCGTAAGTCATCAGGAGCCTCGTGCGCTCCGAGAGCTCGCCCATCTTCGACAGGTCCGCGTAGGCGACGAGCTCGTTCACCACCGTCTTGGTGCCGAGCAGGCTTCCCGCGGCCCGGGCCTCGGACCACGGCACGCCGGCGAGCCAGGCAAGCGGCGCCAGCAGCCAGCCGAGCATGCCCTGCAGCGTGTAAGGCGCGAGGACGAAGTTGACGAGCGCCACCAGCGCGACGAAGACCACCAGCATGGCGACGATATTGAGCAGCAGCTGCGCGCCCTCCAGCGTGCCGCGCGTGAGCGCGTCCATGCTGCTCGCATACTCGCTCGGCAAATCGACGCGGCCGCCGGCGGGCGCGCCCGCCGGCGGCACCATGACGAACGCCACCGCGAGCGCCGCGGGCGCCGACAGGATCGAGGCGATGAGCAGGTGCGCGATGGCGTCGGGCATCATCCGCCCGAGGATGCTGGCGTAGAGAAACAGCACCGTGCCGGCGATCGACGCCATGCCCCCCGTCATGATGGCGAACAGCTCGCCGCGCGAGACGCGCGCGAGGTAGGGCCGCACGAAGAGCGGCGCTTCCACCATGCCGACGAACACGTTGGCCGCCGTGGAAAGGCCGAGCACGCCGCCGACGCGCATCGACTTCTCCAGCAGCCAGGAGATGGCGCGCACGACGGCGGGGAGCACGCGCCAGTGAAAGAGCAGCGCGCTCAGAGCGCTGATCACCAGCACCAGCGGCAGGGCGCGAAACGCGAGGATGAAGCTCGAGCCCGGGTCGGTCTCGGCGAACGGCGCCTTGCCGCCGCCGAGGTAGCCGAAGACGAAGCCGGTGCCCGCCTGCGTGGCCTGCTCCAGCAGGAGGAGCACGTTGTTCAGCCAGAGGAACGCGTCCTTGGCGTACGGGAACCTGAGGAACAGCAGCGCCAGCAGGAAAACGAGGGCGAGGCCCGCGGCCACCGCGCGCCAGGGCACCTCGCGGCGCCGCTCCGAGAGCAGCCAGGCGATGGCGAGCAGCCCGGCGATGCCGAGGACGCCTTGCACGGCTCAGCTCTTGAACGCCGAGGCGATGGTCGCCTGGATCGCTTCGGCTGCCGCGCGCGGGTCAGCGGCGTCGCGGATCGGGCGCCCCACCACGATGTAATCGGCGCCGTTGGCGAAGGCCTGTGCCACATCCACCGCACGCTTCTGGTCGCCCATGGCGCTGCCGGCCGGCCGGATGCCGGGCGTGACCACCAGGAGCTTGTCGCCAAAGGCCGCCTTGATCTTCGGCGCCTCCAGGCCCGAGGCGATGACGCCGTCGCAGCCCGACTCGAGCGCCGCGCGCGCGCGCTGCAGCACGAGGTCCTCGACGCTGCCCGCATAGCCCATTTCCGCGAGGTTCTGCTGATCGAAGCTCGTGAGCACGGTCACGGCGAGGAGCTTGAGCGCGCCCTTCTCCCTCGCCGCCGCCTCCATGATCGAGCGCTCGGCGTGCAGGGTGACGAATTCCGCCCCGCTGGCGCGCAAGTTGGCGACCGCGCGCCGCACCGTCTCCGGGATGTCGTAGAGCTTGAGATCGGCGAACACCCTGCCGCCGCGCGCACGCAGCCACGCGAGCAGCTCGAAATAGCCGCCGGCGGTGAACAGCTCCAGGCCGATCTTGTAGAAGCGCACGGCGTCGCCCAGCCGCTCGGCGCAGGCGCGCGCCTGTGCGGCATCGGCAACGTCGAGGGCGGCGATCAGGCGCTCGCGGCGGGGGATGTGCGTCATGCGGGCTGCTCCTCGTCTGCCAGGTCCTGCAGGGTCATGGTGAGGGCCGCGCTGGCGCGCTCGAAATGCTCGGCGAGCGCCGGCGTTGCCTGCGCGCGCAGGGCATCGGCGTCGATGGCGAATGCCCGCACCACGTCGGCGATGCGGATGGTGCCGGCGTCGCGCGCGAGCCGCCAGGTCTCCCTGTCGCTGCGCGTGGCCCAATCGAGTGCCGCGCAGCGCTCAAGCACACGCTCGCAGCGCTCGGGCGTCAGGCCCGTATGCCCAGCGATGTGGCCGACACGCAGCGCGCCGCCTGCGCGCGCCAGCGCCCGCAGTACGGCGAGCGCATCGAGCAGCTCGCGGCCTGGGGCATCGGCGCGCAGCGCGTGCGCCGCGCGCCAGGCGGGCAGCATGGCGGTGAGCGTCGCGCCGAACAGCACCACCACCCATGACAGGTACAGCCACAGCAGGAAGAGCGGAATGGCGGCGAACGCGCCGTAGATCAGCGCGTAGGTCGGAAACTTGGCGATATACAGTGCGAAGCCGCGCTTCGCGATTTCGAAGATCGCACCGGCGATGACGCCGCCCAGCACCGCGTGACGCAGCTCGATATGCCGGTTGGGCACGACCAGGTACAGCATGGTCAGCGCCGCGCAGGTGAAGACGAACGGCAGCAGCGCGAGCAGGATCGTGCCCAGACCACCGGGGTCGAGCAGGCCGAACGAGCCACCCACGAGGAACGAGGTCATCGACAGGCTGGCGCCGATCAGCACCGGGCCGAGCGAGAGCACCGCCCAGTAGACGATCAGGCGCGGCACCAGCCGCCGGCGCCGCTGCACGCGGAAGATCCGGTTCAGCGCTTCGTCGACCGTGAGCATCAGCATCAGCGCCGTCACGGCGAGAAACACCAGACCCACCGTGGTCATGCGGCCGGCCGTCTCGACGAAGGCAGCCAACTGCCGGGTGACGCGGGCGCTGCCCTCGGGCAGCAGTTGCCCGGACACATAGCGCCCGAGCGCTTCAATGGCCTGCTCGAACCCCGGGAAGGTGGTGGACAGCGCGAGCGCCACCGCGATCAGCGGCACCAGGGCAAGCAGCGAGGTGAAGGTGAGGGAGCCGGCGGTCTCGAAGCCGCGGTCCTCCCGCAAACGCTGCGCCAGCGCGAGGAAGAACTCGAGCAGGCGGTGTGCGGTCCGGCGCATGCGGGCCGTATGATACAGGCCCATGGCGGAGATCCTGGTCCTCTACTACAGCGTAGGCGGCTCCGTGCGGCGCATGGCGGAACTCATCGCCGAAGGCGTGGAGCGCGTCCCCGGCGCGGCGGCGAAATTGCGCACCGTGCCGAAGGTCGCGCCGGTCACGCAAACCGCAGCGCCCGCGGTGCCGCCCGAAGGCGCGCCTTACGCCGAGCTGAAGGATCTCGAGGCCTGCGCAGGCCTCGCGCTCGGCAGTCCGACGCGCTTCGGCAACATGGCGGCGCCGCTCAAGCATTTCCTCGACGGCACCTCGTCCTTCTGGCTGAAGGGCACGCTCGCGGGCAAGCCCGCCTGCGTGTTCACGTCCACTGCGAGCCTGCACGGCGGGCAGGAAACGACGCTCGTCTCCATGATGCTGCCGCTCCTGCACCACGGCATGCTGATCGTGGGCACGCCCTATACGCAACCCGAGCTGAACGCCACCCGCTCGGGCGGCACGCCCTACGGCCCGAGCCATTTCGCCGGCGTCGCGGACGATCAGCCGGTGACCGACGCCGAGCGCGCGCTGTGCACCGCGCAGGGCAAGCGCCTGGCGGAGATCGCGCTGAAACTCAAGGGATAGGCATCGACATGCCGCGCGTCGTGTTCACTTCCAACCTGCAGCGCCACGTGAACTGCCCGGAAACGCAGGTCGCGGCGGGCACGGTGCGCAGCGCGCTCGCGCAGGTGTTCGCCGCGCAGCCGCAGGCGCGCGGTTATGTGCTCGACGAACAGGGTCACCTGCGCAAGCACGTGGTCGTGTTCGTGGACGGCCAGCGCGTGCGTGACCGCGAGCGCCTGGACCAGGCCGTGGGCGAGGCGAGCGAAGTGTATGTGATGCAGGCATTGACAGGAGGGTGACGATGAAACTGTACGTCGGCACGAGGAAGGGGCTATTCGTCGTCACGGCACGCGGCATCGGCAAGCCGCAATTCCTCGGCGACCCGGTGAGCATGGTGCTGCCCGACGGCGATGGCGCGCTCTACGCCGCGCTCAACCTCGGGCATTTCGGCGTCAAGCTGCACCGCAGCGCGAACGGCGGCAAGTCCTGGGAGGAGGTCGCGGCGCCAGAGTATCCGCCGCAACCCGAGGGCTCGAAGGACAAGACGCCGTGGAAGTTGGTGCAACTCTGGTCGCTCGAGTCGGACGGCAAGCGGCTCTGGGCAGGCACCATTCCCGGAGGCCTGTTCACGTCGGAGGACCGGGGCGCGAGTTGGCGGCTGGTCGAGAGTCTATGGAACCGGCCGGAGCGCCCCGAATGGACGGGCGGCGGCTACGACCATGCCGGCATCCATTCCATCGCCATCGCCATCGACCCGCGCCATACGAGGCACATCACCGTCGGCGTGTCCACCGGGGGTGCGTGGCAGACGCGGGACGGCGGCAAGACCTGGGCGATCTGCGCACAGGGCATGTACGCGGAGTACATGCCGCCGGAACAGAAGTTCGACCAAAACGTGCAGGACGTGCACCGGCTCGTGCTGTGCGCCGCGCGTCCAGATGTGATGTGGGTCCAGCATCACAATGGTGTCTTTCGCTCGATCGACGGCGCGAAGACCTGGCAGGAGGTGACCGCCATCAAGCCGTCCAAGTTCGGCTTCGCGGTGGCGGTGCATCCGAAGGATCCGGATGTCGCCTGGTTCGTGCCGGCGGTGAAGGACGAATGCCGCGTGCCGGTGGAGGCAAAGCTGGTGGTGGCGCGCACGCGCGACGGCGGCAAGAGCTTCCAGGTACTGCGCAAGGGCCTGCCGCAAGAGCATGCCTACGACCTCGTGTACCGCCACTGCCTCGACGTGGACCGGACAGGAAGGCGCGTCGCCTTCGGCTCCACCACCGGAGGCCTGTGGCTCTCCGAGGACCAGGGCGATTCCTGGCGCTGCCTTTCGACGCAGTTGCCCCCGATCCATTGCGTGCGCTTCGGCTAGCCGCGTCGGGCAGCCTGCTTGGGCTGCTCGTGCTCTGCCTCGCCTGGGAGCTGTGGCTCGCGCCGCTCAGGCCGGGCGGATCCCTGGTCGCCCTGAAGGCGGCGCCGCTGGCGCTGCCGCTGCCCGGGATCCTGAATGGCCGGCGCTACACGTACCAGTGGTCCTCGATGCTGGTCCTTGCCTACTTCGCCGAGGGGGTCACGCGCGCCTGGAGCGAGCGCGGCCTGTCGCAGGCGCTCGCCGGCGCGGAGATCGCGCTCAGCCTCGCGTTCTTCGCCAGCGCGGTGGCGTACGCGCGCCTGATGCGAGCAGCCGCCTAAGGTTCCCGAGCGGAGAAGTTCGGCAGGTTCACGCGCTTCACGTCGGGATTTGCCCTATCAGAGCTGGTGCTGCGGGTTGACGCGCTCCATCTTGCTCGCCAGCTTGTTGAGCGCGCTGATGTAGGCCTTGGCCGAGGCGACGATGATGTCGGTGTCCGCGCCGACGCCGTTCACGATGCGCCCGCCCTTGGAGAGCCGCACGGTCACCTCGCCCTGCGATTCGGTACCCTGGGTCACCGCATTCACCGAGTAGAGCAGCAGCTCCGCTCCGCTCTTTGCCAGCGTCTCGATGGCCTTGAACGTGGCGTCCACGGGGCCGTCGCCTTGCGCATCGGCCTTCCTCTCCTTGCCGGACTCGGCCACCACGATGGAGGCGTGCGGCTTCTCGCCCATGCCGCTCGCCTGGCTCATGGTGATCAGGCGCCAGTGCTCCTCCGTGCTCGCACCCGCCTCCTGCGTCACCAGCGCCTGCAAGTCCTCGTCGAAGATCTCCGCCTTCTTGTCGGCGAGGTCCTTGAAGCGCTGGAACGCCTTGTTGTAGGCGTCTTCGCTCTCCAGGTCGATGCCGATCTCCTTGAGCCGCTGCTTGAACGCGGTGCGACCGGAGAGCTTGCCGAGCACGATCTTGTTGGTGGTCCAGCCCACGTCTTCCGCGGTCATGATCTCGTAGGTCTCGCGCGCCTTGAGCACGCCGTCCTGGTGGATGCCGGAGGCGTGCGCGAAGGCGTTCGCCCCCACCACCGCCTTGTTCGGCTGCACGACGAAACCGGTGATCTGCGACACCAGGCGCGAGGTGGGTACGATCTGCGTCGCGTCGATGCGCGTCTCCAGGCCGAAGAAGTCCTGGCGCGTGCGCAACGCCATCACCACTTCCTCGAGCGACGTGTTGCCCGCGCGCTCGCCCAGGCCGTTGATGGTGCACTCGATCTGCCGCGCGCCGCCGATCATCACCGCGGCCAGCGAATTGGCCACCGCCATGCCCAGGTCGTTGTGGCAGTGCACGCTCCACACCGCCTTGTCCGAGTTGGGCACGCGCTCGCGCAGCGAGCGGATCATCTCGCCGAACTGCTCCGGCACCGCATAACCCACGGTGTCCGGGATGTTGATGGTGGTGGCGCCCTCCTTGATCACCGCCTCCAGCACGCGGCAGAGGAAATCCGGATCGGAGCGGCTGCCGTCCTCGGGCGAGAACTCGACGTCGGGACAGGCGTTCTTCGCATAGCGCACCGAGAGCTTCGCCTGCTCGAACACCTGCTCGGGCGTCATGCGCAGCTTCTTCTCCATGTGCAGCGCGCTGGTGGCGATGAAGGTATGGATGCGCCAGCTCTTCGCGCCCTTCAACGCATCGATGCCGCGCTGGATGTCGCGGTCGTTGGCGCGGCACAGGCCGGCCACCGTGGAGTCCTTCACCACGTTGGCGATGGCGCGTACCGCCTCGAAGTCGCCGTTGGAGGACGCCGGAAAGCCCGCTTCGATCACGTCGACGCGCATGCGCTCCAGGGCCCGCGCGATGCGCAGCTTCTCGTCCCGGGTCATGGACGCACCCGGGCTCTGCTCGCCGTCGCGCATGGTGGTGTCGAAAATGATCAATTTGCCTTTGCTCATGGCCCTGTCCTCGTGGATGTGGATGGACTGATCCCTGTCCGCCTGGTGGGCGGCACGGGCACTGCCGGATTGTGGGGTCTAGTTTGTGCGCGCGGGGCGCAGCAGCAGCAGGCCGCCGAGCGCGAGAAGCGCCAGCGAGAGGGTGTTGCCGAGAAGCTTGGCCTGTTGCACGCGGGCACTATAGCCCGCGGCGCGCGCGGCCGTCAAGGACGCGGCTTGGCGCGCTTGCCCAGGGCCCACATCACGTAGCCGGACAGGCCGTAGGCGCAGAACAGCAGGAACAGCACGATCGGCGGATCCGAGGACACCAGCACGAAGCCGAGCACGATCAGCAGCATCGCCCAGAACGGCACGCTCTTCCTGAAGTTGATGTCCTTGAAGCTGTAGAAGGGCACGTTCGACACCATGGTGAGGCCGCCATACAACGCGAGGAACGCGGCCACCCACTGCAGGCCCCAGTCGTCCAGCGGGATCTTGTTGTCGTGCGCGAGCCAGACGAATCCCGCCACCAGCGCGGCCGCCGCCGGGCTCGGCAGTCCCTGGAAGTAGCGCTTGTCCACCACGTCGATCATCACATTGAAGCGCGCGAGGCGCAGAGCGGCGCCGGCGCAGTACACGAAGGCGGCGATCCAGCCGAAGCGGCCGAGGTCCTTGAGCGCCCATTCGTAGAGCACCAGGGCCGGCGCAGCGCCGAACGAGACCATGTCGGAGAGGCTGTCGTACTCGGCGCCGAACTCGCTCTGCGTGCGCGTCAGGCGCGCGACGCGGCCATCCAGCCCGTCGAGCAGCCCGGCGACGAAGATGGCGACCGCCGATTCGCCGAAGCGCCCGTTCATCGCCTGCACGATGGCGTAGAAGCCGGCGAACAGCGCCGCCGTGGTGAACAGGTTGGGCAGCAGGTAGATGCCGCGGCGGCGCAGCGCGCCGCCGGCACGCGGGGGCACCATCCCGGGCAGGTATTCCTGCTGCTGATCCCGTTGCTCAGGCATGGTCGGGCAGCCTCGCTAGCACGCTTTCGGCCGCGTACACCTTGTCGCCGATGGCGGCCACCGGCTGCGCATCGAGCGGCAGGTATACGTCCACGCGCGAGCCAAAGCGGATGAAGCCGAAGCGCTCCCCCCTGTGCAGCCCGGCGCCGGCGCTAACGTAGCACAGGATGCGGCGCGCAATCAGGCCGGCCACCTGCACGCAGGTCACGTCGACGCCCGCGCGCGTGCGCAGCCACAGGGCGTTGCGCTCGTTGTCGAGGGACGCCTTGTCCAGCGCCGCGTTGAAGAAACGCCCCGCGTGGTACCACACCTGCTTGACCGTGCCGTCCACCGGCGAGCGGTTGGAGTGCACGTTGAAGACGTTCATGAACACGCTGATCTTCAGCGCGTCGCGCTCCAGCCACGGATCGCGCGCCTTTTCCACGGCGACGATGCGGCCGTCGGCCGGCGACACCACCGCGCGCGGGTCTTCGGGCACCTCGCGCGGCGGATCGCGGAAGAACTGCAGCACGAAGACCGTCGCCAGCCAGAACGGCAGCGACCACCACCCCCCGGCAAGCCAGGCGACGGCAAGCGAAGCCGCCACCGCGATGCCGAGGAATGGCCAGCCTTCGCGCGCAATCAGCGGGTGCGGATAGGGCGGCCGCACTACTTCTCGGTTTCCTTCAACCGCTCGGAGCCCTGCCCCTGCTGCATCGCCTTTTGCACGTCGGCGGCGGCCTTGTCGACGGTCTTCTTCGGGATCTGGCCGACGCTCTTCGACTGCTCCGGCGAGCAGGCCGCGAGTGCGAGCAGCGCCGCGGCCGCGAGGCTAGTTCTTCGAAGTATCGACAAGGCGGTTCTTCCGGATCCAGGGCATCATTTCGCGCAGCCGCGCGCCGACCTTCTCGATCGGCAGCTCCGCCGTCATGCGGCGCCGCGAGAGCAGCACCGGCGCGCCGGCGCGGTTCTCCAGCACGAAGTCCTTGGCGTACTCGCCCGACTGGATGCGCGCGAGCACCTCCTTCATGCGCGCTGCGCGTGCCCTCGTCGATGATCTTCGGCCCGCTCACGTACTCGCCGTACTCGGCGTTGTTCGAGATCGAGTAGTTCATGGTGCCGATGCCGCCCTCGTACATCAGGTCGACGATGAGCTTGAGCTCGTGCAGGCACTCGAAGTAGGCCATCTCGGGCGCGTAGCCCGCGTCGACCAGCGTGTCGAAGCCCGCCTTCACCAGCTCCACGCAGCCGCCGCACAGCACGGTCTGCTCGCCGAAGAGGTCGGTCTCGGTCTCTTCCTTGAAATTGGTCTCGATGATGCCGGCCTTGCCGCCGCCGATCGCCGCGGCGTAGGACAGCGCCAACTCGCGCGCCTTCTTCGAGGGGTTGCGATGCACCGCGATCAGCATCGGCACGCCGCCGCCCGCGGCGTAGGTCGAGCGCACCGTGTGGCCGGGCGCCTTGGGCGCCACCATCCATACGTCCAGATCCGCGCGCGGCTGGATCAGGCCGTAGTGGATGTTGAAGCCGTGCGCGAAGGCGAGCGACGCGCCCTGCTTGATGTTGGGCTCGACGAACTCCTTGTAGACCTGCGCATGGTGCTCGTCGGGCAGCAGGATCATGACGATGTCGGCGCCCTTGATCGCCTCGCCGAGCTCGGCGACCTTGATGCCGCCCTTCTTCGCCTTGTCCCAGGAGGCGCCGCCCTTGCGCAGGCCGACGGTGACCTTCACGCCGGATTCCTGCAGGTTCTGCGCGTGCGCGTGGCCCTGCGAGCCGTAGCCGATGATGGTGACCTTCTTGCCCTTGACGAGCGAAAGGTCGGCGTCCTTGTCGTAATAGACCTTCATGTGGTTCCCCCGGAAAAGAGAACGGGGCCGAGCCCCATTCGTGTGATTCAGACGCGCAGTACGCGGTTGCCGCGGCCGATGCCGCTCGCGCCGGTGCGCACGGTTTCGATGATCGCGCCCTGGTCGAGCGCCTGGATGAAGGCGTCCAGCTTGCTGCCGTTGCCGGTCAGCTCGATGGTGTAGGTGTTGTCGGAGACGTCGATGATGCGGCCGCGGAAGATGTCGGCCATGCGCTTCATGTCCTCGCGCTCCTTGGCGCCGGCGCGCACCTTGATCAGCATCAGCTCGCGCTCGATGTGCTCGGCTTCCGACAGGTCCACCACCTTCACCACCTCGACCAGCTTGTTGAGCTGCTTGGTGATCTGCTCGATCACGTCCTCCGAGCCCGCGGTGACGATGGTCATGCGCGACATCGAGGCGTCCTCGGTCGGCGCGACGGTGAGCGACTCGATGTTGTAGCCGCGCGCCGAGAACATGTTCGAGATGCGCGACAGCGCGCCGGCCTCGTTCTCGACCAGGATGGAAATGATGTGGCGCATTACAGCTCTTCGGAGAGGATCATCTCGGTGATGCCCTTGCCGCCGGGCATCATCGGATAGACGTTCTCCGTCTGGTCGGTGATGAAGTCCATGAACACCAGCTCGTCCTTGCGCGCGAAGGCCTCGCGCAGCGCGGGCTCGACGTCGGCGGGCTTGTCGATCAGCACGCCGCGGTGGCCGTAGCCCTCGGCGAGCTTGACGAAATCGGGCAGCGCGTCCATGTAGGACTCGGAGTAGCGGTTGCCGTGGAAGAACTGCTGCCACTGGCGCACCATGCCCATGTAGCGGTTGTTCAGGTTCACGATCTTGATCGGCAGGCGGTACTGCTTGCAGGTGGAGAGCTCCTGCAGGCACATCTGGATCGAGGACTCGCCGGTGACGCAGGCCACCGTGGCGCCGGGGTTGGCCAGCTGCACGCCCATCGCCGCGGGCAGGCCGAAGCCCATGGTGCCCAGGCCGCCCGAGTTGATCCAGCGCCGCGGCTTGGTCGAACTTGTAGAACTGCGCCGCCCACATCTGGTGCTGGCCGACATCCGAGGTGACGAACGCCTCGCCGTCGGTGACTTCGTAGAGCTTCTCGAGCACGAACTGCGGCTTGATGATCTTCGAGGCGCGGTCGTACTTCAGGCAGTCCTTCGCGCGCCACTCGTTCGATCTGCTTCCACCAGGCCGCGATGTCCTGGACCTTGGTGCCGCCGAGCAGCTTGAGCAGATCCTCCAGCACATCCGGGATGTTGCCGACGATCGGCACGTCGACCTTCACGCGCTTGGAGATCGACGACGGGTCGATGTCGATATGGATGATCTTGCGCGGGATTCTGCGCGAAGTGCGCCGGGTTGCCGATGACGCGGTCGTCGAAGCGCGCGCCGATGGCGAGCAGCACGTCGCAGTGCTGCATCGCCATGTTGGCTTCGTAGGTGCCGTGCATGCCGAGCATGCCGAGGAACTGCTGGTCGGTGCGCCGGGTAGCCGCCCAGCCCCATCAGCGTGTTGGTGCAGGGAAAGCCGGTGCAGCTTGACCAGCTCGGTCAGCTGCGCCGCGGCATTCGACAGGATGACGCCGCCGCCCGTGTACACCATCGGGCGCTGCGCCTCGAGCGAGCAGCTGCACCGCCTTCTTGATCTGCCCGGCGTGGCCCTTGCTTCACCGGGTTGTAGGAGCGCATCGACACCGTTTCGGGATAGTCGAACTCGCAGGGCTGCGCCGTGACGTCCTTGGGAATGTCCACCAGCACCGGGCCGGGCCGCCCGGTGGTGGCGAGGTAGAACGCCTTCTTGATGGTGGTCGCGAGGTCCTTCACGTCCTTCACCAGGAAGTTGTGCTTGACGCAGGGCCGCGTGATGCCGACCGCGTCGCACTCCTGGAACGCGTCCTGGCCGATGGCGTGCGTCGGCACCTGGCCGGTGATGATCACCATCGGGATCGAATCCATGTACGCGGTGGCGATGCCGGTGACCGCGTTGGTGACGCCCGGCCCGGAGGTCACCAGGCACACGCCCACCTTGTGCGAGGAGCGCGAGTAGCCGTCGGCGGCGTGCACCGCGCCCTGCTCGTGGCGCACCAGGACGTGTTGCACCTTGTCCTGCTTGAAGAGCTCGTCGTAGATGAACAGCACCGCGCCGCCCGGATAGCCGAAGACGTACTCGACGCCTTCTTCCTGCAGGCAGCGCACCACGATCTCGGCGCCGGTGAGCTCCAGACCCTTGACTCGATCCATGGGGTTGAAGGTGAGGAAAACGTTGAAGATTAAAGACTTGATGCACTGCGGTCAAGCAAGCGCGGGCTTTCGCGCGGGCCGGTTTTGGTAACATCGCCGGCACCCAGAACCGCGCCGTCGGAGGAAGGGAGATCCACTGGCATCGCGCAGCGAGCTTTCGGCGTTTCTCGAGGGCGTCGAACGGCGCGCCTTCAAGCAGGCCGTCTTTGCGGTGCGCGACGAGCAGGCGGCGCTCGACATCGTGCAGGATGCGATGCTGCGGCTGGCCGAGAAGTACGGCGACCGCCCCGCGGCGGAGCTGCCGATGCTGTTTCAGCGCATCCTGCAGAACGCGATCCGCGACTGGTTTCGCCGCCAGAAGGTGCGCTCGACCTGGGTGACCCTGTTCTCGTCGCTGCTGCCAGGGCGTGGGCTGGACGACGACCAGGATCCGCTGGAAACTTTGGCCGCCTCAGGCGAGTCGAATCCGGGAAGCGCCGCCTCCGGAGCGGCTCGAGCAGCTGCAACTTATTGAAATCATTGAAGAAGAAATTGCCAAGCTGCCGGAGCGTCAACGCGAAGCTTTCGTCATGCGTTACTGGGAGGAGTTGGACGTCGCTGAAACCGCCCAAGTCATGGGCTGCTCCGAGGGCAGCGTGAAGACGCACTGCTCCCGGGCAGCGCATGCTTTGGCCGTCGCGCTGAAAGCGCGCGGCATCGGCCTGTAGGCGCACGCCCACGCAACGACCATGAACGAACCGCAATTCGGCAACAAGATCCGCCACCTGCTCAGCCAGGGCGCGCCGCTGGACGCGTCGATCTCGGCGAAGCTGCGCGCCGCGCGCGAAGCGGCGCTCGCGCGCCAGAAGCCGGAGTCGGCGCAGGGCGAGACGTGGATGGGCGGCATCCTCGGCCGCCTGGGCGGCTTGAGCGGGCTGTCGCTGCGGCTGATCGTGCCGGTGCTCGCGCTCGCCATCGGCCTGGCCGCGGTGGTCACGTGGGAGCAACGGCAGCGTGCCGCGGAAGTCGAAGAGCTGGACGCGCTGGTGCTCACGGGCGATCTGCCGATCGACGCGTACCTCGACCGGGGGTTCGAGGCGTGGCTGAAGAAGCGCGCCTCCTACTAGCCGCAGCGGCTTTCGCGCTCCTGGCGGCAGCCGGCAGCGCCATCGCGCAGTCGCCGAGCCCGCAGTCGCCCGGCACACCTGCACCCAAGCCCGGTGCACAGGCGCCCAAGGCGAGCGTACAGCCGCCCAAGAAGGGCCCGGCCTGGGCAGAGCTCAACGCGGAGCAGCAGCAGATCCTTGCGCCGCTCAAGAACGACTGGGAGAACATCGTCCCGGACCGGCGGCGCAACTGGATCAACCTCGCCAAGCGCTACCCGAAGATGAAGCCCGAGGAGCAGCAGCGCATGCAGCGCCGCATGCAGAGCTGGGCGAAGCTCACCCCGGAGCAGCGCAAGCAGGCGCGCGAGAACTACCGGCGCCTGAGCAAGGTGCCGCCGGAAAAGCGCGGCGACCTCAAGCAACAGTGGTCCGAGTACCAGGCGCTGCCGCCGCAGGAGCGGCAGAACGCCGCAGCGAAGAAGAAGCCGGCGCCGGCCAAGTGACGCCGGGCCTGGCGCGGCGCCTCGCCAGCATGCTGTACGAGGCGATCCTGTTGTTCGCGGTCGCCTTCTTCGCCGGGTTCGCATTCCATTTCGCCTCGCGCGGCGCTCCGCTCGAAGGCACGCTGCGCCTCGCCCACCAGTTGCTGCTGGTTGCGGTGTTCGCCGCCTATTTCCTGTGGTGCTGGCTGCGTGGAGGCCAGACCCTCGCCATGAAGGCTTGGCGCATGCGGCTGGTCGATGTCACGCCGCGCAAGGCCCTGCTGCGCTTCTTCCTCGCGCTCGCACTGGTGCCCACAGGCGTTTCGATCGCCTGGGCACTTTTCGATCGCGACCGTCAGTTCCTGCACGACCGCCTCGCACGCACGCGCCTGGTACTCGTCGCCTAGCGAAGCTCTGAGCGAATCGCCCGGCGGCATCTGGGCCACAGAATGTTCCGGCGGCGCGATTCACATGGTGCGTGAAGAAATCTGACGGCGACGAACCACGGGGCGCCGCCGCCGGGCGCCGCGCCGAGCGCGGGGATTCCGCAGCGGGCTACCTGCGCTCGACCACCCACATCATCAGCAGCGCCGCGAGGAAGAACGCGGTGCTCGGCACGGCTGCGGCGGCAAACGGCGGCCAGTTCTGCAGCAGTCCGACGTGCGAGAACAGGCTGTTCAGCATGTAGAAGAAGATGCCGAGCATGATGCCGAGGAACACTTTCAGGCCCACCATGCCCGAGCGAGCGTGCAGGTAGGCGAAGGGCAGCGCCAGCGCCATCATCACCAGCGTCGCGATCGGGTAGAAGAGCTTCTTCCACAGCGCGATCTCGTAGCGCTCGGTCTTCTGCCGGTTGGCGCCGAGGTGGCCGATGTAGCGGTACAGCTTCCAGGCCGACATGCGCTCCGGCACCACGATCAGCACGTTGAGCAGTTCGGGGTTGACGGCCGAGCGCCATTCGGCTTCCGCGAGGCGCGCGTTGCGCGGTCCTTCGGGCGTGAACTGCGTCTGCACCACGTCGCTGAGCCGCCAGTGGCCCTTCTCCAGGAAGTCGCCGCGCGCCGCGGAAGTGATGCGCTCGAGCCGATGCTCTGCGTCGAACTGGTAGATGCGCACGCCCACCAGGTGGTGCGCGTCGCGCGCCTCGCGCACGTTGATGAAGGCGCGCTCGTCCTTGAACCACAGCCCCGAGCGCATGTCCTGCCCGATCACACCGATCATCGCGCGAATCCGCACCTGCTGCGCCATGGACTCCGCGGCCGGCGCAATCCACTCGCCGAGCGCGAAGGTGGTGATGGCGAACACCAGCCCGGTCCTCAGCAGCAGCCAACCGGCCTGTCCCGGCGACATGCCGGCGGCGCGCATCACGGTGAACTCGGAATTGTTGGCGAGGTGGGCGAGCACGTAGAGCGTGCCGATCAGCACCGCCACCGGCATCAGCTCGTAGGCGCGCGTCGGCGCCGACAGCAGCACGAACGTGAACATCGGCCGCAGGTCGTACTCGCCCTTGCCGAGGTCGCGCAGCTCGGCGATCAGGTCGAAGAACACGAACAGGGAGAGAAAGCCGAGCAGCACGAAGCCCACCGCGGCGAGGATCTCGCGCGCCAGGTATCGGTCGAGGGTACGGCTGCTCATGCCCGGCTCAGCGCCGCAGCCGCAGGCGCAGCCCGCCGAGCGTCATGCGGTGCGCGAACAGCAGGACCAGGATCGCGAGCATCGCGGCATGCACCGGCCACCAGCCGAGCGCGAACTCGAGCTTGCCCTGCGACACGCGCGCCTGCGTCACCGTGAGCAGGTTGTAGTACACCATGTAGGTGAGCAGCGCGAACACCAGGTTCACCGAGCTGCCCGCGCGCGGGTTGACGAAGGAAAGCGGGATGGCGAGCAGCGCAAGGATCAAGCGCGGAGACCGGCACGCCGATGCGCCACAGCAGCTCGCCGAGGTTGACCGCCGCGGGATTCTGCACCAGCGCGAGCGTCGACAGGCTCTTCTCCGAGGGGGGCGGCTCCTCGCCGACCGGCGCCTCGACGCGCGCCGCATAGCGCGCGAATTCCATGACGCGGTACTCGACCTCGCCGGGCACGCCCTCGTAGCGGCGGCCCTCGAGCAGCACGATGTAGCGATCGCCGTTGGGCGCCACCTCGATCAGGCCTCTCTGGCTGTACATGACGCCGCTGCGGCCGTGCTGCATGGTGCTGACGAACACGTTCTGCACGCTGGCGCGGTCGCCCGAGAGCGACTCGACGAAGAACACGCGGTCCCTGGACCGCGATCTCGCCGAACACGCCGGGATCGACCCGCGAGACGTCGTCGCGGGTGTCGACGCGGCTGCGGTACTGCTCGGCCATCTGCACCGACCACGGCGCGATGACCAGCGACAGCGCGGCGATCACCGACACCAGCGGCAGGGCGAAGACCAGCACCGGCCGGATCCACGCCGTCAGCGACAGTCCCGAACTGAACCAGATCACCATCTCGGAGTCGCGGTAGGTGCGCGCGAGCGTCAGCAGCACCGTGATGAACAGCGTGAGCGACAGCAGCAGCGGTAGCGCGTTGAGCGCGAAGAAGCCGAGATAGGCCACCACTGCGTCCGACGGGATCTTGCCGCCGGCCGCCTGTCCGAGCAGCCGCACCAGGCGCGTGGTGAGCGCGATGAGGAACAGCGTCAGGAATACCGCGCCCGCCAATTGCGCGAACTCGCGCAGCAGCGTCCGCTGGAAGATCATGCGATACTAAAAGCGTTCATTACATGGAGAAATCGGGTGGAATTTAGCATACGGGCGCTTGCGCCCGAGGACGCCAAGGCCGGGTGCCTGGTGCTCGGCGTCTACAAATCGGGCAGCGCCGCGGCGCCGGCGCTCAGCCGCGCGGCGCAATCCGCCGACCGCGCCGCGCGCGGTCGGCTGCGCGAGGTGCTCTCGCAGGGCGATCTGAAGGGCAAGGCGGGATCCACGCTGCTGCTGCATCGGATCGCGGGCCTGGCGGCGGAACGGGTGCTGCTCGTCGGCCTCGGCGAGCCGAAGGAATTCAACGAGGCGGCGTTCCGCGACGCGGTGCGCGGCGCCGCGTCGGCGCTGAAGGAACTCGGCGCAAGAGACGCCGTCGCCTACCTGGCGGAGCTGAAGGTCGGACGCCATCCGGCTGCCTGGAACGTGCGCCACGCGGTGCTCGCCGCGCGCGATGCGTTCTACCGCTTCGACCAGCTCAAGACGCAGAAGAAGGCGGCGGCGCCGGTGCTGCAGTCGCTCGTGCTCGGCTTGCAGGGTGGCCCGGTGACCCTGCAGGCGCAGGCAGCACTGCGCGAAGCCGTGGCCACCGCCGACGGGATCGACCTCGCGCGCACGCTCGGCAACCTGCCGCCCAACATCTGTACGCCCGCCTACCTCGCCGAGGAAGCCGGCAAGCTCGCGCGCCAGTACAAGCTCGCGCTGCAAGTGCTCGAGCGCCGGGACATGGAGCGCCTGGGCATGGGCGCGCTCGCTCGCGGTGACGCGCGGCTCGCACCAGCCGCCGAAGCTGATCGTGCTGCGCTACGCCGGCGGCGCGAAGAAGGCCAAGCCGGTGGTGCTCGTCGGCAAGGGGATCACCTTCGACACCGGCGGCATTTCGCTCAAGCCCTCGGGCGAGATGGACGAGATGAAGTTCGACATGTCGGGCGCGGGCAGCGTGCTGGGCGCGCTGCGCGCGCTCGCGGGGATGAAGGCGCCGGTCAACGTGATCGGCGTCATTCCCGCCTGCGAGAACATGCCGGGCGGCGCGGCCACGCGCCCCGGCGACGTGGTGAAGACACTCTCCGGCCAGACGGTGGAGATCCTCAACACCGACGCCGAGGGACGGCTCATCCTGTGCGACGCCCTCACCTACGCCGAGCGCTTCCAGCCCGAGGTGGTGGTGGACATCGCCACGCTCACCGGCGCCTGCGTCATCGCGCTCGGGCACGTGGCGACGGGCCTGTTCGCCAACGACGCCGACGCTTGCCGAGGAGCTGCGCGCCGCGGGCGAGGACGCCTGGGACCGCGTCTGGCAGATGCCCCTGTGGGAGGACTACCAGGAGCAGCTGCGCTCCAATTTCGCCGACATGGCGAATATCGGCGGCCGCCCCGCGGGCAGCGTCACCGCGGCCTGCTACCTCTCGCGCTTTGCCAAGAAGCTGCGCTGGGCGCACCTGGACGTCGCCGGCACCGCGTGGAAGAGCGGCCGCGACAAGGGCTCGACGGGACGACCGGTGCCGCTGCTGGTGCGCTTCATCTTGCGCCGCGCCGGGCGATGACCAGCATCGACTTCTACTTCAACGCTGCCGACAAGCTGCAAGTCGCCTGCCGCCTCGCCGCCAAGGCTCTCGCACAGAGCCGAAGGCTGCTGATCTACGCCCCGCAGCCCGAGACCGCGCAGCGCATCGACCGCATGCTGTGGACATGGCCGGCGACCGGCTTCGTGCCGCACTGCGCCGTCGACGACCCGGCGGCGGCCGACACCCCGGTGCTGATCGCCGGCGTGCAGGAGGCGGACGCGGCTTGCGAGGTGCTGCTCAACCTCGACGCCGCGACGCCGCCGGCCTTCGAGCGCTTCGAGCGCCTGCTCGAGATCGTGTCCGTCGAAGACGAAGACCGCCGCGAGGCGCGCGCGCGCTACCGGTTCTACCGCGAACGCGGCTACCGCATCGCCGACCACGACCTCGCCGGCCAGGGAGACGGCGCGCGGTGAGCGACGGCAGCCGCAGCGACAATCCGCTGGTCGGGCGCGTCGATGCGCTGCTGCGACGGCACCTGCAGGGCGCGCCCGGCGGCGCGGATGACGTCCCTGTTCTGACCGAAGTGGTCGAGCCGGCCGCCCAGGCCGCCGAGGCGCTGGCGCGCGAACTGGAGCGCTCGGTGCTGCAGCGCCTGGAACGCGAGCTGCAACCGCTGCTCGCGGCGGCGCTGCGCGAGGCGGTCGCCGCGGCGGTCAAGCGGGAGCTCGAGGCGCGCGGGCTCGATGCCGGCGCGCTCGCCGGCAAGCACGCCCCCGGCGCCTAGCGAAGCCCCCGGCATGTCGCTCGAAAAGAGCTTCGATCCACGCGCGGTCGAGCGCCGCTGGTACGAGCACTGGGAAGCCGCGGGCTGGTTCGCGCACAGGGGCGATGCGCGGCCGGCCTACTGCATCCAGCTGCCGCCGCCCAACGTCACTGGCACGCTGCACATGGGCCATGCCTTCCAGCAGACGCTGATGGATGCGCTCATCCGCTACCACCGCATGCGCGGCGACAACACCAACTGGGTCGTCGGCACCGACCACGCCGGCATCGCCACGCAGATCGTGGTCGAGCGCCAGCTGCAGGACGCAGGCCAGTCGCGCCACGACCTCGGGCGCGAGAAGTTCGTCGAGCGCGTCTGGCAGTGGAAGCAGCAGTCGGGCGCCACCATCACGCGCCAGATGCGGCGCCTGGGCGCATCGGGCAACTGGACCTACGCCGATACGGAAGGACAGAAGGCGGGCTACTTCACGATGGACGCGAGGATGTCGCGCGCCGTGGTGGAGGTGTTCGTGCGGCTTCACGAGGAAGGCCTCATCTACCGCGGCAAGCGGCTGGTGAACTGGGACCCGGTGCTCGGCACCGCGGTGTCCGACCTCGAGGTGGACAGCGAGGAGGAGGACGGCAAGATCTGGGAGATCCGCTATCCGGGCGAGGGCTTCAGCCTGACGGTGGCCACCACGCGGCCCGGAGACCATGCTCGGCGACGTCGCGGTGGCGGTGAATCCGAAGGACGAGCGCTACGCGCAGTTCGTCGGCAAGCGCGTGCAGCTGCCGCTCACCGGGCGCACCATCCCGGTGATCGCCGACGACTACGTCGACCCCGACTTCGGCACCGGCTGCGTGAAGATCACGCCGGCGCACGACTTCAACGACTACGCGGTCGGCCAGCGCCACAAGCTGGCACCCGATCGCGATGCTGACGCTCGACGCGCAGGGTCGAAGGGCACGCAGTACGCGGGGCTGGACCGCTTCGAGGCGCGCAAGCGCGTCCTCGCCGACCTCAAGGCGCAGGGCCTGCTCGTCTCGGAAAAGCCCTACAAGCTGCGCGTGCCGCGCTCGGGGCGCACCGGCGTGATCGTCGAGCCGATGCTCACCGACCAGTGGTTCGTCGAAGATGGATGGCACTGGCGCAGGCAGGGCTCGGAGGCGGTGGCGCAGCGGCGACGTGAAGTTCTTTCCCGAGCACTGGACGCAGCACCTACAACCACTGGCTGGAGAACATCCAGGACTGGTGCATTTCGCGCCAGCTCTGGTGGGGCCACCAGATCCCGGCCTGGTACGACGACGCGGGCAAGATCTACGTCGCGCGCAGCGAAGAAGAGGCGCAGGCAGCAAGGCGGGCGGGGCGCACGCTGCAAGCGCGACCACGGACGTGCTCGACACCTGGTTCTCCTCCGCGCTGGTGCCGTTCACCTCGCTCGGCTGGCCGGAGAAGACGAAGGACCTCGAGACCTTCCTGCCCTCCTCGGTGCTGGTCACCGGCTTCGACATCATCTTCTTCTGGGTCGCGCGCATGATCATGATGACGCTGCACTTCACCGGCAAGGTGCCGTTCCGCCACGTCTACATCAACGCCATCGTGCGCGACGCCGAGGGCGAGAAGATGTCCAAGTCCAAGGGCAACACGCTCGATCCGCTCGACCTGATCGACGGCATCACCCTGCCCGAGCTGCTCGCCAAGTCCACCGTGGGCCTGCTCAAGGCCGACCACAAGGCGAAGATCGAGAAGTACGTGCGCGCGCACTACCCGAACGGCATCCCGGCCTTCGGCGCCGACGCGCTGCGCTTCACCTTCGCCTCGCAGGCGACCTTCGCGCGCACGCTCAACTTCGACCTCGGGCGCTGCGAGGGCTACCGCAACTTCTGCAACAAGCTGTGGAACGCGACGCGCTTCGTGCTGATGAACACCGAGGGCAAGGACTGCGGCCAGGACGAGAAGGCGCCGGTCGACGCTCTCCGACGTGGGATCGCTGGATCATCAGCACCCTGCAGCGCGCCGAGGCCGAGGTCGAGAAGGGCTTCGCCGAGTACCGCTTCGACAATGCCGCCGCGCGCGATCTACCGCTTCGTCTGGGACGAGTACTGCGACTGGTACGTCGAGATCGCCAAGGAGCAGCTGGCGAAGGGCGACGAGGCCGCAGCAGCGCGGCACGCGCCGCACGCTGGTGCGCGTGCTCGAGGCGGCGCTGCGCCTTGCGCACCCGATCATCCCGTTCATCACCGAGGAGCTGTGGCAGAAGGTCGCGCCGCTTGCCGGGCAAGACGGGCGAGACCATCATGCTCGCGCCCTACCCGAAGTCGCAGCCTGAGAAGATCGACGAGGCTGCCGAGCGCGAGATCGCGCGTCGCCAAGGAAGTGGTGAACGCGGCGCGCAACCTGCGCAGCGAGGCGAAGATCCCGCCGCAAGGACCGCATTGCGTTCTACATGCCGGACAGCCGAGCGAGGCGACGCTTGACTTCGCACCGAACGCGCTTGCTGCGGGTCTCCGATCTGCGCGTTGTCAGCGAGCTGCCGGAATCCGACTCCCCGGTGGCCGTGGTCGGTCCGCACCGCCTCATGCCGCACATCGAGGTCGATCCGCAGCGCCGAGCGCGAGCGCCTGGGCAAGGAGATCGCGCGCCTGCAAGGCGAGATCGCCAAGGCGCGCGCCAAGCTCGGCAACGCCTGCCTTCGTCGAGCGCGCCCCGGCCGCGCGTGGTGGCGCAGGAACGCGAGCGGCTGGCGGCGTTCGAAGCCACCTTGCACAGGCTCAAGGCCCAGCTCGAGAAGCTCACCGCGAAGACGTGAACCTCCCGCACGGGCTGCGCGCATTCCGGCACCGCAGCTTCCGCATCTTCTTCCTCGGCCAGGGCGTCTCCCAGTTCGGCACCTGGCTGCAGCTGATCGCCACCAGCTGGCTGATCTACCGACTCACCGGCTCGGCGTTCTGGCTCGGCCTCGCCACCTTCGCGCTGCAGCTGCCCTTTCTCCTGCTCGCGCCGTTCGCCGGCGTGCTGGTGGACCGCCTCGACAAGCGCAAGGTGCTGCTCGACGACCAACACCATCGCCTGCGCGCAAGTCGCTGGCCATGCTCGCGCTGGTCGCCATCGGGCCACATCGAGCCCTGGCACCTGATCGCGGGCAACGCGGTGCTCGGCCTGGTGAATGCCTTCGACAGCCCGGCGCGCCAGTCCTTCCTGATCGAGCTCGTGGGCGGACGCGAGGACCTGCCCAACGCCATCGCCTACCAGTCGGTGCTGATGAACGGCGCGCGCTTCGTCGGACCGATGATCGGCGGCGCGGTGATCGCGCTGTGCGGGCGAGGTGTGGGGCTTCGCGCTGAACAGCGGCCTCCTACCTGGCGGTGCTCGCGGCGCTCGCCGCGATGCGCGTGACGCCGCGCGTCGCCGAGCACCGGCGGAAGCCGGCTGGCTGGCGCAGTTCACGGCCGGATTCCGCTGGGCCTACGGCTTCCTGCCCTCGCGCAGCATGCTCCTGCTGCTGGCGGCGGTGAGCATCGGCGCGCAGCCGTACCAGTCGCTTGCGCCCTACTTCGCGCGCGACGTGTTCGGCGGCGACTCGCAGACGCTCGGCGTGCTGATCGGCGCGGGCGGCATGGGCGCCGTCTCGGGCATGCTCTACCTCGCCCTGCGCCCCACGGTGCGTGGGCTGCTCACGGTGATCGGCTATGCGCGCGGCCGCGGCCGGCGCTGGCACTGATCGGCTTTGCCTACACGCGCGCAGCTCTGGCCCGCGCTCGCGCTCGTCTACGTCACCGGGATGGGCATCATGCTCACCGCGGGCTCGACCAACACCATGCTGCAGACCATCGTCGAGGACCGGCTGCGCGCGCGCGTGGCCGCGATCTACATCATGTCGTTCCTCGGCATGAGCCCGCTCGGCGCGCTGGCCGCCGGCTGGGCGGCGCACTATGTGGGCCCGCCTGCGGCGCTCGCCGCCGGCGGCCTGCTCGCCCTCGCAGCAGCCGGCGTCTACCTCGTGCGCCTGCCGGCGATCCGGCGCGAGATCCGGCCTGTGTACGAACGCCTCGGCATCGCGCCGCGCGCCGATCAGTCGCTGCGGTAGAGCCCCGGGTCGAATGGCACGTTGCGACCGACCAGGGACTCGAGCAGCACCAGCTCCGCGTCCGCGTGATTGACCACCGGCGCCCGCATGATCATCTGCGGCGCGCCCTTCGCCATCACATAGCGCGGCTGCTCATGGTGCCGCGTGTTTACGATCTCCGCCGCTCCCGGCTCGGCAAGCGGCACGAGCTGCGCCTCGCCGTAGCAGGTGCAGACGTAGGTCTTGTCGTCGGCGCTTTCGACATACACGCCGGTGCCGCGGATGCCGATGGTGGCGGTGCGCGCGTGCAGCGTCTTTGGCAGGCCCGGCTGATAGACGGAGAGCAGCGCGCCGGTGACGATGCGGAACACGTCCGCCGCCGCGCTGCCGACCTCCAGGCGCGAATCCGCGCGCAGCAGGAACGCGTCGCGGTTGACGACGAACACGATCTCGGCGTTGCGCGCCGTGACCACCGTGTCGCCGGGCTTGACCTCCATCCCCTCTCTTGCCGGCAAGCCATTGATGCGCGCCTCGCCGCGCACGCGGTACACGCCCTTCTCGATCTTGCCCGCCGCCAGCGCATCGCGCACCAGCAGCAGCGCGGCCGTCCCAAGCAACCAGCGCCGGCGGCCCCTCAGCGCAGCGCCGCGGGGTGTTCTGGCCATGAGGTGTCGAACTGCCAGCCGTGCTGCGCCTCCATGCGCAGGCGGAAGACGGCCTCGAGATCCGGCTCATCCGCGAGGCGCGCGGGAAAGCCCCCCTCGATCACGGCACACGCGCCGACCGGTGCCGCGGTGACGCGCGACGCGCGCTGCCCGTGGAGCCAGATCGATCCGTCCTCGAGATAAGCGGGCAATCCGAACTGCCGGCACGCGGCGATGGCCGGCATGGCGCCCCAGGCCGACCAGCGCCACGCGCGCCCGGGCGCAAGCCGCAGCGGGGCGATGAGCGCGAACGCTCGCTCGCCGGCAGCCCCCAGCCACAGCAGGATCGGGGAAGCGCCCGCAGGCTGCGCAGCCGCCATGCCCACGCTCGCCGCGGGCAGCGCCTCGCCGGCAATGTGCAGTCGCATCCAGCGCGCGGACTGCGCCATGCCTGCCTAGGGAGCCTCTGATCTATTCGCGCGGGTGCGCGTTGCGGCCGGAACGCGGCGCCGGCTAGGCGCGAGGCCGCAGCGATAGGTCGATATCGCAAGGCCGAGCAACAACGCCGGCGCCCGTGTCATTGCGCTATCGTAAACCAACCGTCGAGGACTTCCGGCCGCAACCCGAAGGCGGCGAGGCCTTTGCCTTAAACCCATGCCTCGCGGCCTCGCCGCCTGGAGGGACGGGGCGAGTTTTCCTGCATGGCATCGCCATAGACCGCCTTGTGGGCGCCAAGCACACGGCGGCGGCCGCTGTCTCGCCCTGCACGAAAATCGCCACCGTCGCGCACGCGGGAATACATCAGAGGCTCCCTAGCGCCTCCGCCCGGCGAGAGCGCGCACACGCTGCGCCTCGTGATGCATCGCACGAATGCCGCAAGCCATGAGCTAGGCTTATATATCAGGCGTGCGGCGCTGTGCAATAATCGCCGCCCCCATGGTCCCGGAACGCAGCGCGACGGCGATGCAGGAAGCGACCGCCGGCAGCCGCTGGCTGGTCACCGTTGCGCGGCTGCCGACAGACGAGCCCGCCGCGCGCATGCGCATGCTGCGCACCCTGGAGTCGCTCGGCGCCGCCGTCATGCGCGAGGGCGTCTACGTGCTGCCGGACTCGCCGGAGAACCGCCACGCGCTGGAGCGTCTCGCGCAGTACGTGGCGCAGAATGCGGGTATCGCCAGCGTGCTGCGCGTCGAGTCCGCGGACGAGGCGCAGCAGGAGCAGCTCAAGCGCCTGTTCGACCGCACCGCGCGCTACGCGGAGCTGACCAAGACCATCGAGAGCCTGCGCGTGGGCTATGGCGTATCCGACGCGAGCGCGCTCTCGCGCGTGCTGCACAAGCAGCGCCGCGAGCTGGAGGCGATCGCCGCGCTGGATTTCTTTCCCGCCGCCGCTCGCGAGCGCGCGCTGCAGGCCCTGGCGGACGCGGAGGCGGAAGTGCGCCAACTGATGTTTCCGGCACAGTCGGGCAGCGCCCCTCGTTTCGACGAATCGGTGACGGGCCGCACGTGGGCGACCCGCAAGCCGCTCTGGGCCGACCGGCTCGCCTGCGCCTGGCTGATCCGGCGCTTCGTCGACCCGGAAGCCCGGCTGCTGTGGCTGGACAAGGGCGCCGAGCCCGCGGCGGAGGCCGTCGGCTACGCCTTCGAGGGCGCGCGCTTCTGCAACAGCGAGACGCGCGTCACCTTCGAGCAGATGCTCATCGAGCTGGGACTCGCCGGCAACGCCGCCCTCGCCAGGATCGGCGGCATCGTGCATTTCCTCGAGGTGCGCGGCACGCCGGTTCCCGAGGCCGCCGGCGTGCAGACATTGCTGCAGGGCGCGGTGCGCCGCTCGACGAGCGATGACGAGCTGCGGCGCGAGGCAGAGAAGACCTTCGACTTGCTGTACGAAGCCTATTCGGATGCGCGCGACGTAACTCGCGCTTGACCGGACGCGCTTGAGGCAGACCGCGGTCACCGGCGTGGAGCCCGGCGGCGGCGCAAGGGATCCCCATCGCGACGCGCCGAGCCGCACCGAGGGCGGAGGGAGCAGGCCGAGCACTGTTCGAGCCCGTAAATGGAGGAAGGGCGAGTTGCGCAGGCCTCCGACGCCCGAGGACAAACGGCGAGGGGATTTCGCGGCGCTGGGGAAAGCGCCGCCACCGGGTTTCATGCCGAGCAACATGCCCCTCCGGCAGCGCACCGCGGGGCGATTCGTTCAGAGCTTCCTCAGGTCGCCTGCCCCGGCTAGCGCTGCTGCTTGGCGTCCTTCATTTCCTGCGTGTGCTGCGCGCGCAGTTCCTTGAGGCGCGCCTCGACGACCGACAACTCGTAGAAATTGCCGTCTCCGGCCGCCTGCGCCAGTTGCAGCTGCTCGATCGCCGCAGGCAGGCTGCCGCGCAGCAGGTAGACCTCGGCCTGCGCCTGGTGCTGCAGCAGCCGCCTGCCGAGCGCGGCATAGATGCGCGCCTGCATGGCGCGCAGCTTGGCGTCGCGCGGGTACAGGCGCATCGGCTCGGCAAGCGCAGCCATCGCTTCCTGCGGCCGGCCCGCCTGCTCGAGCGCCTCCACGTAGGCGTAAGCGAGCGAGAGCCGCCCCGGATAGCGCTGCTGCCCCTTCCCCAGCGTGGCGAGCGCCCCGGCCGCGTCACCGGCGGCGCGCTGCACCCGCGCCTGCAGCGTCTCGATCATCGGGCTGGCCGCGCCGGTGGCGCGCAGCGCGGCGAGCGCGGATTGCGCCTCGCGGGTCTGGCCGGCGCGCAGGTGCGCCGTTACGAGCCCGTAGCGAGCGGCGGCTTCGTTGGCGTAGCGCCGGTCGCGGATCGCGGCGGCAAAATGCTCCACCGCGGCGCGCGGCTCACCGCTCTCGGCGCGCAGCTTGGCGCGCACCAGGTGGAACTCGAGGCTGTCCAGGTGCTGGCGGTACGGTGCGTTGGCGGCCCGCCCCGCGGTATCGGCGATGCGCTCCACGGTCATCGGGTGGGTGCGCAGGTAGCTCGGGACGGCGCCATCGTCCGCGAGCCGCGACTGCCGCTGCATCTTCTCGAAAAAGCCCGGCATCGAGTGCACGTCGAAGCCGGCGCCGGCAAGCGTCTGGAAGCCGACGCGGTCCGCTTCGCGCTCGAAGTCGCGCGTGTAGCTGAGTTGCCGCTGCACCATGCCCGCCTGGGCGGCCGCGGCCGCGCCCGCCGCCAGGTCGGGCCGCGAGCTGCCGATCAGGATCGCCGCGGCGAGCGCGATCATGCTGGGCAGCTGCATCTGTTGCTGCGCGCCGATCATGCGGGCGATGTGGCGCTGAGTGACGTGCGCGATTTCGTGCGCCAGCACCGAGGCCACTTCCGACTCGTTCTCCGCCGCCGTCAGCAGCCCGGTGTGCACGCCGATGAAGCCGCCGGGCAGCGCGAACGCGTTGATGGTGCCGTCGCGCACGGCGAAGAACTCGAAGTCCTGGCGCACCCCGGGCACCGCGCCGAGGAGCCGCCGTCCAAGGGCGTCGATGTAGTCGGTCACCTCCGCGTCGTCGACGTAGGCCGGATCGCGGAAGCGGATCTCGCGCACGATGCTCTCGCCGATGCGCCGCTCGGTCTGCGGCGCGATCGCGGAGCCCGCCGCGTCGCCCAGCTCCGGCAGCGGCTGCGCCGGCGCGGACGGCGGCAGCGCGGCGGCGAGGGCCGCCAGCAGCATGAGCGTGAAGCGCATGCAGATATGATACCGTCGGCCCCTGCAAGTTCCGGGACACGCATGGCTCGCAGACTGAAACGCAAGCTCACGCATTTCGACCGCCGCGGGCGTGCACAGATGGTGGACGTCGGCGCCAAGGCGCAGACGCATCGCGTCGCGATCGCCTCCGGGCGCATCCTGATGCGCCCGGCGACGTTGCGCGCCGTGGCGGCCGGCCGCGCGAAGAAGGGCGACGTGCTCGGCGTGGCGCGCATCGCGGCGATCCAGGCCGCGAAGCGCGCGCCGGACCTGATCCCGCTCGCGCACCCGATCGCCATCACGCGCGCGGGCGTGGAGTTCGAGCTGGAGCCCCGGCGCGGCGCCGTGCGCATCGCTGCGCGCGTCGAATGCCGGGGACGCACGGGCGTCGAGATGGAGGCCCTCGCCGCCGCGGCGGTCGGCCTGCTCACCGTGTACGACATGCTCAAGGCCGTGGACCGCGGCATGGTGCTCACCGACCTGCGCCTCGAGGAAAAGCGCGGCGGCCGCTCGGGCGCCTGGCGCCGCCCCGCCGGGCGCGGCTGAAACTTGAGCTGCCGGCCGGTGTCGAAGCTGTCCTCCCAGGCGCGCCCCGCGCGTTAACCGCAACGGTGAAGCTCAATTTCGTCAAGCTGGTCGCGATCCTCGGCGTGCTCGCGCTCGCCGCAGCCGGCTACGCCTGGTTGCGCGCGCGCGATGGCGGCGGCGAGCCGGCGCTGCGCACAGTCAAGCTCGAGCGCGGCCCGCTGCAGGCGGTGGTGGCGGCGAGCGGCACGCTGAACGCGGTCACCACCGTGCAGGTCGGCTCGCAGATCTCCGGCCAGGTGAAGGAGATCTACGCCGATTTCAACACCAGCGTGAAGAAGGACCAGGTCATCGCGCGCATCGATCCCGCCACGTTCGAGCTGCGCGTGGCACAGGCGAGCGCCGACGTCGATGCGGCGAAGAGCGCCGTCGCGGTGGCGCGCTCCACCCTCATCGCGCAGCAGGCGGAACTCGCGCGCGTGAAGGTGAACCTCGCCGACGCGCAGCGCGACTTCGAGCGCAAGCGCTCGCTGGTGGAGCAGAAGTTCATCTCGGCCGCGGAGCTCGACAAGGCGCGCACCGTGGTCGATGCGACGCGCGAGCAGCTGAACGCCGTGCAGGCGCAGATCGGGGTCAACGAGTCGCAGGTGTCCAGCGCGCTCGCCGCGGTCAAGCAGCGCGAGTCGCTGCTGCGCCAGGCGCAGGTGGACCTCGAGCGCACCATCATCCGCGCGCCCGTGGACGGCACGGTGATCCTGCGCAACATCGACGCCGGGCAGACGGTCGCCGCCAGCCTGCAGGCGCCGGTGCTGTTCACCATCGCGCAGGATCTGCGCGACATGCAGGTCGAGGCGGCGATCGACGAGGCCGATGTCGGGCGCCTGCAGGTCGGCCAGCGTGCCACCTTCACCGTGGATGCCTTCCCGCGCCGCAGCTTCAACGGCGAGATCCGGCAGATCCGCAAATCGCCGGTGAACGTGCAGAACGTCATCAGCTACACGGTGGTGATCTCGGCGGCGAACCCCGACCTTGCGCTGTTGCCGGGAATGACGGCAAACGTGCGCGTGGTGGTCGAGTCCCGCGACAGCGTCCTGAAGGTGGCGAACGGCGCATTGCGCTACCGGCCCGCTGGCGCAGCGGAGGCCAAGACCGCCCCCGGACCCGCTGCAGCGCCCGCGGCCGGCAATGCGGTCCAGCAGTTCCGGCAGCGCGTCTACAGCGAGCTCAAGCCCGACGACGCGCAAAAGGCAAAGCTGGACCAGGTGTTCGACGACATGCGCGTGAAGCTCGCCGCGCTGCGGGACCTGCCGCAGGAAACTGACCGCCGCAAGGCGGCCGAGCGCCTGCGCGGCGAATCGCGGGCGCGCGTGATGGAGCTGCTCACCGATGCGCAAAAGCCGGTGTATGAGCGCCTGGTGGCGGAGCTGGGCGGCGCCCGCACCGGCGCGGCCGCGGCCGTGGGCCGGCTGTGGGTGCGCGGGCCCGACGGCCAGCCAGTGCCGGTGGAAGTGCGCACCGGGCTCACCGACGGCACGAGCACCGAGCTGCTCGAGGGCCCGCTGAAAGCAGGCGATGAAGTGATCCTCGGCGCGGGCGAGACGGCGGCGGGGGCAAAAAAGGCCGGCGGACCGACGGGGCCCCGGCTGTTCTGATGTCCGCGCCGCTGATCCACACTCGCGACCTGGTGAAGGTCTACCGGATCGGCAGCGACCAGGACCGCGCCCAAGGGCGCGGCAGCGAAATCCGCGCCCTCGCCGGCGTGAGCGTAGACATCGCGCAGGGCGAGTTCGTCGCGGTGATGGGGCCATCGGGCTCCGGCAAGTCCACTTTCATGAACGTGCTCGGCTGCCTCGACCGCCCGAGTTCCGGCGAATACGTCCTGGGCGGCAAGCGCGTGTCGGCGCTCGAGGGCGACGCGCTCGCCGAGGTTCGCAACCGCAATATCGGCTTCGTGTTCCAGAGCTTCAACCTGCTCGCGCGCACCTCGGCGGTGGAAAACGTGGAATTGCCGCTCGTCTATGCCGGCGTGCCGGCGCCGGAACGCCGCAAGCGCGCGCTCGAGATGCTGGGCCAGCTCGGCCTTCAGGAACGCGCGGGCCACCAGCCGGCGCAGCTCTCCGGTGGGCAGCAGCAGCGCGTGGCGATCGCGCGCGCCCTGGTCACCCGCCCGCTCCTGATCCTCGCCGACGAGCCGACCGGCGCGCTCGACTCGCGCACCAGCCTGGAGATCATGGGGCTCTTGCAGGCGCTCAACCGCCAGGGCATGACGGTGGTGCTGGTCACGCACGAGCCCGACGTCGCGCGCTTCGCCGCGCGCATCCTGCGGTTTCGCGACGGGCGCGTCGTCGAGGACCATGCGAATGCCAGCCCCGAGGACGCGCAGGCGGCGCTGCGCGCGGAGACTGTGACCGCGTGAGAAGCCCCGGCTCTACACTTGCCGGACGGGGCCCGGCCCCCCTGCTCCCATGAGCCTGGGCGCGCTGCTGCGCGTGGCCATGCGCGCACTTGCCGTGAACAAGCTGCGCAGCGCCCTCACCATGCTCGGCATCATCATCGGCGTGGGCGCGGTGATCGTCATGATTGCGGTGGGCGGCGGTGCGCAGGCCCGCGTAGAGGAGCAGATCCGCTCGCTGGGCTCGAACCTGCTGTTGATCCTGTCCGGCACGACCACTGCGGGCGGCGTGCGCATGGGCTTCGGCTCCAACCTGACCATCTCGGAAGACGACGCGGCGGCCATCACGCGCGAGATCCCCGAGGCGCTGGCGGCGCCGGCACTGCGCGGCACGGCGCAGATGATCTGGGGCAACCAGAACTGGTCGACGGTGATCTTCGGCGTGACCCCGGACTACTTCGAGGTGCGCCAGTGGACGTTCGCGGCGGGCGGCGCGTTCGACGCCACCGACGTGGCGGGCGCGACCAAGGTGTGCCTGATCGGCCAGACGGTGGCGCGGCAGCTGTTCGGCGGCGTCGATCCGATCGGCCAGCAGATCCGCATCCGGCGCGTCCCCTTCACGGTCATCGGCGTGCTCGAGGCGAAGGGCCAGAGCATGATGGGCTCGGACCAGGACGACCTGGTGCTGATGCCGATCAGCACTGCCAGGAAGCGCGTGTTGGGCGCGACCAATCTCGCCAAGCAGCGCAGCGTCGGCACCATCTGGGTCAAGGTGCGCGAGGACTATGACATGAAGGCGGCGGAGGAGCAGGTGCGCGCGCTGCTGCGCCAGCGCCATCGCCTGCAACCCGGCCAGGACGACGATTTTTCCCTGCGCAACCTCGAGGAGGTCGCCGCCACGCAGGAGGCTTCCAGCCGCGTGCTGGCGCTGCTGCTCGCCGCGGTGGCCTCGGTGTCGCTCGTGGTCGGGGGCATCGGTATCATGAACATCATGCTGGTATCGGTAACCGAGCGCACGCGCGAGATCGGGCTGCGCATGGCGGTGGGCGCGCGCACGCGCGACATCCTGGGCCAGTTCCTCGTGGAGGCGGTGACCCTGTCGCTGATCGGCGGCCTGGTGGGCGTCGCGCTCGGCACGGCAGCCGCGTACGCGGTCGCGCAGTTCGCGGGCTGGCGCATCGTGCTCTCGTCCGAGGCGGTGCTGCTCGCCGTCGCCTTCGCGTTCGTCATCGGCGTGTTCTTCGGCTTCTACCCGGCGCGCAAGGCTGCCCGCCTGAATCCGGTCGAGGCGCTGCGCTTCGAATGAAGGCGGGTACGCGCACGCGACATCTGCTTGCCGCGGGCGCCATCGCAATTCTCACCGCTGCGCTCTACCTGCCGTTCCTGGGCAGCCCGCTGGTATTCGACGACCCCAATTTCTTCAGCGGCCTGAAGTTCGTCTACTACGCGACGCATCCACTGGGCATGGACCTGCGGCTGCCCGGGTACTTTACTCTCGCCGCAACGCGAGTGCTGTGGAGCGGGATCGAAGCCCAGCGCATCTTCAGCCTGATCTTCCACATCGCCTGCGTGCTCGCGCTGTACCGGTTGCTGTACGGCCTGCAGCGCGCGGCACTGCCCGCCGCGCCCGCATCCCCGGCGCAGCAGTTTGATGCACCCGCCGCGATACGGGCCGCGATCGGCGCCGCTGCGTTCGCGCTGCATCCGGTGACCGTCTACGGCGCTGCCTACCTGGTTCAGCGCAGCATCGTGCTCGCTACGCTGTTCTCGCTGCTGTCGCTGATCTTCTTCCTGCGCGGCCTCCAAAGCGACCGTTACCGGGACACGCTGTGGGCCGCGCTGCTCTACTCGCTCGCAGTGCTGTCCAAGGAGCACGCGATGCTGTTGCCCGCCGTCGGCCTGCCCCTGGCAGCACTCACGGGTGCGGGTTGGCGCTTGTCGCTGCGGCACGCCGCGCTATACCTCACAGCATGCGCCCCGGCTGCGATCTTCATTGCGCTGCTCAGCACCGGGGTGATCGGCAGGCCCTACGAGCCGCAATTCGACCAGATCGCCGCGCAGATGGGCGACGCGAGCGGACAGGACATTTCCGGCACGCCGCTCGCGCTGAGCGCCGTCACCCAGGCCGGGCTGTTCTTCAGGTACCTGGCGCTCTGGTTCTGGCCGGACACGGCAGGGATGTCGATCGACCTGCGCGTGGATTTCCTGGACAGCTGGTCAGCCGGCTGGATCGCGCTCAAGCTGCTCGCCTTCGTAGTGGCAGGAGGACTGGGCGCCGGCCTGCTGCTGCGACGCGGCGCCGCGCGCTTGCTCGGCTTCGGCCTGCTCTACTTCTGGATCCTGTTCCTCGTCGAGTTCACCGCCGCTCGTTTCCAGGAGCCTTTCGTGCTGTATCGCAGCTACTTGTGGGCGCCGGGAATTGCCTGCATCGCGGTCGGGTTCCTTTCGCTGCTGCCGTTGCGAGCCGCGGCCGGCGCAGGGACGCTGGCTTGCGCAATGCTTGCCTACGGAGCCTACGATCGCCTCGGCACCTTCGCCGACCCGCTGCTGCTGTGGCAGGACGCTGTGGCCAAATTGCCCGCCAAACCCGTGCCGTGGGGGTCGCGCACCCTCTACAACCTCGGGCGCGAATACCTCTACTCAGGGCAACCCGCCAGGGCAATCGCCATCGCCGAGCGATGCGCGGCGCAATACCCGCAGACTGCCCAGTGCCACTATGCACGCGGCGCGATTCACCTGCACCTGGGCGATTTCGAGGCGTCCATCGTGCATCTCGCCCGCGTCCTGCAACTGATGCCGGCGTCGGGGATAGCCCACCACCGCATGGGGTTGGCGCTCGAAGGCCTGAACCGCATCGACGAGGCGAAGGCCAGCTACCGCGCCGCCTCGAAGCTCGGTTTCCAAGGCGCCGACCTGGAGCTCCAGCGTCTGGAATCGCCTGAGGGCAAGACGAGCAAGCGTCGCTAGCGCCGGCCGGATGAAGGCAAAAAAAAGGCGCCCCGGAGGGCGCCCTTTCTGGTGCGAGTTGCTTTGGCTTAGTAGTTGCCGCGGCAGGAGCCGGGCAGGTACTTGGACAGCAGGGTCGTACCGTCGCCCGTCGCACCGCAGCGCCAGCCGTGCAGGCCGAAGCCCATGTTGGCCGGGGCAGTCGCCGGGGTAGTCCCGTCGGCCATCGGCGCGATGCTCACGTTGCCGGTCACCGTGCCCAGGCCAGCGACGACCGCGACCACTACTCCGTTGTCATCGGTCGTGATGCCACCGACGTATTTGGAGCCCGGGCCACCTTCGCAGCCCCAGTTGTTGGCGCCCGGCGAGCTGGTGCTCGACTGGTACACCTCGGTGATCGAGGTGCGGCACGCGCTCAGCGCGAGAATGACTTCCGACACTTTCGCGCGAATGGTGTAGTCCTGGTAGGCGGGAAGCGCGACCGCCGCCAAGATGCCGATGATCGCAACCACGATCATCAGCTCGATCAGCGTAAAGCCCTGTTGCAGGCGTTTCATGTAATTCTCCTCAAAGTTAGTTGGCATAGCTGCCATGGGGATCAGAGCAACTCCCGTGCCACCCCGCAGCCGCCAACAAAATCACTTCAAATGAGGCCAATTTGTGCAGTGCGGTGACCTCTCTCAGCATGGGATGACACTCTTGGTCACCCGGCCCGGTGCGGTAGGGCTCGGCCATAATTCCCTTTG
The DNA here is from genome assembly GCA_963719995.1 of uncultured beta proteobacterium. Taxonomy (GTDB): domain Bacteria; phylum Pseudomonadota; class Gammaproteobacteria; order Burkholderiales; family SG8-39; genus JAABQT01. The sequence continues at coordinate 963,596 of CAVRDW010000001.1, forward strand.
GGCCGCTGATGCTTGACTGGTTGAGGAAAAAGGCAGGATTCATGCCGTCCGTCCGGGCCGATCGGCTGATCGCCACCGGGGTCGCGGCGGAGAAGCGAGGGGACCTCAAGCAAGCCCTCGCATGCTTCCGCGAGGCAGCCGACCTCGCGCCCCGGCATGCAGCCGCCCACCTCAACCTCGGCATCGGGCTGGAGGCGAGCGGCGATGCCGAAGGGGCTATCCGGTCCTATGAAGCCGCAATTGAGCTCGATCCGCACGAGGCATTCGCCCGATACAACCTCGGCAAGCTGCACTTTGCCCGCGGCGCTCCCGATCGAGCTGCGCCACTGCTGCGGGACACGCTGCGGCTCAAGCCGAATTTCCAGGAAGCGCTAGTCGTGTTCGCCGCCATCCAGGAAACCCTGGGCAACAATACGGATGCGCTGGCGACGCTGCGCGCCGCCTTGCGCCAGCGGCCGGATGACCGTCTGGCATTGCGCAGCTGCGGCCTCCTGCTCGGCAGGCTGGGGCGCTGGGCCGAAGCGGAGCCCTGCTTGCGCCGCGCGGTCGCAGGCGATGCGGACGACGCCGAGGCAGCCTGCGGGCTGGGCAACGCGTTGGTTCACCTTGGGAGAGCCGACGAGGCCGCGGCGTGGTTTCGGGAGGCGTTGCGCGCGAGACCCGACTACCCGGCGGCGCTCAGCACCCTCGGCTGCATCCTCGTGGACCACGGCAGCACGGACGAAGCGCGCCAGCTGCTCAACCGGGCGATCGCGCTCAGGCCGGCGTCCGCCGAGGCGTACGTGGGACTGGGCAATCTGCATCACGCGGAACGGCGGCTGGACGAGGCCGCCGAATGCTACCGACGCGCGATTGCGATCGACGCGCGCTTCGTGGAGTCCCACTGCAACCTGGGCCATGTGCTCGTGCTGACTGGCCAGGCGGAGGCGGCGCTCGCCTCGTACGACAATGCGCTGTCAATCGATCCCGAGCATGCCGAGGCGCGCTGGGCGCGCGTGATGTGCCGCATCGTGCCCGTGCGCGCGGCGGACGATGAGCCAGGGCGCGCGCGCGCCGCGTTCTCTGCCGACCTCGCGGCACTCGACCGCTGGTTCGACGCGCGCCGCAGCGATGCCGGTCATCGCGCAGTCGGAGTCCAGCAACCCTTCTGGCTCGCGTATCGCGAGGAGGACAACCTTGAACTGCTGCGGCCCTACGGCGCGCTTTGCGCGCGGTTGATGGCAGCGTGGCAGGAACGGCACCTGCCGCAGCCCGCGGTCCGCGCGGCACGCAGCGCGCGCGTGCGCGTAGGCGTGGTATCGCAATACTTTCGTGCGCATTCCGTCTGGCATGCCCTCACCAGGGGCTGGTTCGAGCACCTCGATCCGCAGCGCATCGAGCTGGTCGCCTTCGACCTCGGATCCACGGAAGACGCGGAAACCGCCTGCGCCCGTTCGCGTGCCGCACGCTTCGTGCAGGGCGCAGGCGGACTCCAGCAATGGGCCGAGGCGATCGCCGTCGCCGCCCCGGACGTGCTGCTCTACCCTGAAATCGGTATGGACCCCATGACCGTGAAGCTCGCGAGCCTGCGCCTCGCGCCGCTGCAGGCGGCGTCGTGGGGCCATCCCGAGACCACCGGCCTGCCGACGATCGATTGCTTCCTGTCCGCGCAGGCTCTCGAGCCCGAAGGCGCGCAGGCGCACTACTCGGAGAGGCTGATCGCGCTGCCGAACCTTGGCTGCTCGGTGAAGCGTACGCCGGTGCCGAATCAGACGGCCGACCTGGCGCGCCTCGGCCTCGAGCCCGGCGTGCCACTGCTGATCTGCCCTGGCACGCCCTTCAAGTACGCGCCAGAGCACGACGCCGCGCTGCCAGCCATCGCGCGGCAACTGGGCGCATGTCAGTTCGTCTTCTTCACCCACTGGGCGCGCGCGCTGTCGGAGAAGCTCCACCGGCGCCTTGCCGACGCCTTTGCTCGCGCGGGACTGGACCCCAGCCGCCACCTGAAGTTTCTGCCCTGGCTGAGCCCCCCCGAGTTCCACGCATTGTTGCGCCGGGCGGATCTGTGCCTCGACAGCATGGGCTTTTCCGGCTTCAACACCGCGCTGCAGGCGCTCGAGTGCACGCTGCCCGTGGTGACGTGCGAAGGCCGTTTCCTGCGCGGCCGGCTGGCGAGCGGCATCCTGCGGCGCATCGGACTGCACGAGTTGGTGACCGCCGACGAGCAGTCCTACGTTGCTGCTGCGATCGGGCTGATGCGCGAGCCTTCTCAGCGCCAGGCGCTGCGCCGGCGCATCGAGTCGCAACTTCACCTGCTCTACGCAGACCCCGCTCCGATCCGCGCCCTGGAGGAGTTCGTGCTCGCGGCGCGGGGCTAGGTCAGGGTCGCCGCATACACTTCGCGCCCGAGGGCGATCAGCTCGCTCGCCCCGGCCGGGTACCTGCGATAGAGCAGGTCGCAGGTCGGCCGCAGCGGCATCCGCTGCGTGACGCTGTCCGGCGCGCCGGCGCGCATGCGGATCTCCGTCGTCGTGCGCGCGACACGCAGGAAAGGCGTCTTGGCAGAGAAACGCAGCAGCAGGTCCCAATCCTCGGCGCAGGCCAGACTGTCGTCGAAACCGCCCCAGCGCTCGAAGCACTCCCGCCGCATGCCCCAGTTGGCGGTCGGGATCATGTTGCGCACCAGCAAGAGAGCCCGGGAATACCGATACTGCCGCGTGACACCCCGCCTGACCTCCACGCGGCGATCCTCTTCGATGCGTTCCTCGATGGCCAGGGACTCGGTATACGCCACGGGGGCTCCGCTTGGCACTATGGCCCCGACCAGCGAGGCAAGATGCTCTGGCAGGAAGAGATCGTCGTCATCGAGGAAGGCCAGGATGGCGCCCCTCGCCGCGCCGATCGCGCGATTGCGCGCGCGCGCCGCGCCTTGCGACGTGGCGGCTTCGAGCACCGTGGTCCTCGCTGCGGCTTGCGGCGAAAGCGCGCGCACGACGCTGGCCACTTCCCCGCCGCCATCGTTCACGACAATGGCCTCCCAGTTGGAATAGGACTGCCGGGCGACCGACTCGAGCGCGTCGTGCAGCAGGCGTGGACGATTGCGCGTGGGGATCACGACGCTCACCAGCGGCTCCGCTGGCAGGGCATCCAGCGCCGGGTAGGACTGCGGCCCGCCGCCAGGCTCGTCCTGCAGGATGCTGAGCACCACCGTGATCAGGTTCTCGTCGACCATCTGGTCTCCGGGCGCCAGCCTGCGCGCCGCGAGGAACGCCGCGATCGAATCGCGCAGCCGGCCCTGGTAGACCTGGGAAAAGGCGACATTGAGATGCGCGTCGCGCAGATCGGGGCGCAGCCGCGCCGCCTCGCGGAACACGGCCTCCGCTTCGGCGTCCTGGTTGAGCATGCCGTGCGCCATGCCAAGCGCGAACAGGACTTCCACGTTGCCGTCCTGCTCCACCGCGAGCCGCCTGAGCACAGCGAGGGCCTGTGCGGCCTCTCCCCGCTGCATCAGCGCACGGGCGTGCTCCAGGCCTGCGGGCTCCTGCGCTGCGCCACCGACGTTCAGGGCCGGTATCCGGGGATGCGCGACTCGTCGACCGGATCGATCTGCTCCTTGTCGAGAAACATCTCCGCGTAGCGCTGGTACACCTTCTTGCGCACGAAGATGTCGAACAGGTCCGGGTCGATGTGGCCGTTGAGGCTGAACTTGCCGAGGATCTCGAGCGACTCGGAAAGCGTCTTGCCCTTCTTGTAGGGCCGGTCCTTCGCCGTGAGCGCCTCGAAAATGTCGGCGATGCCCATCACGCGGGCCTGCACCGACATCTGCCCGCCCTTGAGCCCGCGCGGGTAGCCCTTGCCGTCCATGCGCTCGTGGTGCCCGCCGGCATACTCCGGGACGTTCTTCAGGTGCCGCGGCCACGGCAGCGCCTCGAGCATCTTGATGGTCGCGACGATGTGGTGGTTGATGACCTGGCGCTCCTCCGCGGTCAGCGTGCCGGCGCGGATCGTCAGGTTCTTCAGCTCGTCGTCGGACAGGAACTTCGCCTCGTGGCCGGAGATGTCGGTCCAGCGGTACTCGGCGATGCGCCGGATGCGCTCGATGTCGTCGTCGTGCATGCGCTCGCCGCCGATGTTGGTGGCGCGCAGGAACATGCGGTCCTCCTCGATCTGGCGCAGACGCTCGCGGCAGGCCGCGCGCGACTCCGGCGAGCCGTCCTTCAGCATGGCGATCTCGGCGTCGCGCTTGAGGATCTCGAAGCGCGTGTCGATGAGGTGGATGCGGTCGAAGATGGTTTCCAGCTTGGTGGCCTTGTCCACCACGTGCACCGGCGTGGTGACCTTGCCGCAGTCGTGCAGCAGGCCGGCGATCTTCAGCTCGTAGCGGTCCTTGTCGCTCATCTGGAAGTCGCGCAGCGGCCCCGCGTCGGTCTCGTTCACCGCTTCGGCGAGCATCATGGTGAGCGTGGGCACGCGCGCGCAGTGGCCGCCGGTGTAGGGCGATTTCTCGTCGATCGCGGAGTTGATCATGTTGATGAACGACTCGAACAGCTGCTCGAGCTGATTGATCAGCATGCGGTTGGTGAGCGCGATCGCCGCCTGCGAGGCGAGCGACTCCGCCAGGCGCTGGTCGGCAGCCGAGAACGGCAGGATCTCGCCCGTCTTCGGGTCCAGGGCGTTGATCAGCTGCAGCACGCCGATGATCTCGTTCTCGTGGTTCGCCATCGGCACGGTGAGGAAGGACTTGGAGCGGTAGCCCGTCTTCTTGTCGAAGTTGCGCGTGCCGGTGAAGTCGAAGCCGTCGGCGGTGTAGGCGTCGGCGATGTTCACCGTCTTGCCGGTGAGCGCCGCGTAGGCGGCGACCATGCTGTGGTTGGGCTTGCCGTCCTCGCCCACGAGGTGGATCGGGTAGAACGGCACCGCGTTGCCGGAGGTGCCGCCGAGGTAGTACTTGAGGCTGGTGGTGCGCAGGATCTCGAAGCGCAGCATGCGGTCTTCGGTGATCCGGTAGAGCGTGCCGCCGTCCGCGCGGGTGATCGACTTCGCGGCGGTGAGGATCGTCTCCAGCAGGCGGTTGATGTCGCGCTCCGCCGAGAGCAGGGCGCCGATCGAGTTCAGCTGCTCCAGGCGCTGGACAAGGTCGTCCGCCGCGGCGCGCACCTCGGCGCCGAAGCGCAGGGACTGGGTGTCTTCGAGGGTGCTGCTCATGCGGGCGGCTCGCGGCGCCTCATCACTTGATGCAGACCGAGCGCACTTCCTTGATGTGCGTGACGCCCGTCAGGCACTTCTCCATGCCGTCCTGCTTCAGGGTGCGCATGCCCTCCTCCAGGCTGATGGCCAGAATCTCGGCGACGCGGGCGTGCTCCTGGATGGCCTTCTTCAGGCGGTCGGAGGCGATCAGCAGCTCGTGCAGGCCGCAGCGGCCCTTGAAGCCGCTGCCGCCGCACTTGTCGCAGCCGACGGGCTTGTAGAAGGTGAGCTGGCCGCGGTCATTGCCGTAGTGGCTTACCCAATCCTTGTACACGCCCTCCATCGCGCCCTTGGGATCCGCCTTGAAGCGCGGGGTGTGCATCAGTTCGTCGCAGTACTCGCGCAGGAACGAAGTCAGCTCCGCGGGTTCCGGCGTGTAGGTCTGCTTGCAGGAGCAAAGGCGCTTGGCCAGGCGCTGCGCGAGGATCCCCAGCAGCGCGTCCGAAAAGTTGAACGGGTCCATGCCCATGTCGAGCAGGCGGATGATCGACTCGGGCGCCGAGTTGGTGTGCAGCGTCGCAAACACCAGGTGGCCGGTGAGCGAAGCCTCGATGCCGGTCGAGGTGGTCTCCTTGTCGCGCATCTCCCCGACCATGATGATGTCGGGATCGGCGCGCAGGAAGGCCTTCATCACCACCGCAAAGTCCAATCCGGCCTTCCGGTTGACCTGCACCTGACGCAGGCCCTTCTGCGTGATCTCGACCGGGTCCTCGGCCGTCCAGATCTTGGTGTCGGGCGTGTTCAGGAACTTGAGCACCGAGTGCAGCGTGGTGGTCTTGCCCGAGCCCGTGGGGCCGCAGACGAAGAACAGGCCGTAGGGCTTGCTGACCGTGGACTTGAGCTTCTCCTCGTTAACCTTGGTGAAGCCCATCCGGTCCAGCGGAATCGGCTCGCCCGCGGCGAGGATCCGCATGACGATGTCCTCGACGCCGCCCGCGGTGGGGATGGTCGCCACGCGCAGCTCGATGTCCAGCGGTCCGAACTTCTTGAACTTGATCTTGCCGTCCTGGGGCTTCCTCTTCTCCGCGATGTCGAGGTCGCACATGATCTTGATGCGCGCCGCGATCGCCATGCGGTAGCTCGCCGGCACCTCGATATAGGGCCCCAGCGACCCGTCCTTCCTGAAGCGGATCTCGGTCTTGGACTTGCCGGGATAGGGCTCGATGTGGATGTCCGACGCCCCCTGGTTGTAGGCGTCGATGATCACCTTGTTGACGAGCTTCACCAGCTCGTTGTCCGCCGCTGCCGACACCTCGTCGGCTGACCCGCCTTCGAGCACGGACTCCTCCTCGTCCATGCCGGAGAGGATGTCGCCGATGTCGCCCGTGTCCATGGACTCGATGCCATAGAACAGGTTGATCGTCTCCTTGAATTCCTTCTGCGTGGTGACGCGGTAGACGATCTTGGACTTCGGGAACACGTTGGAAACGATGCGCGAGCTGCGGATGCGCTCGGGGTCCAGGCACAGGACCACCAGCCCCTCCTTGGTATCGTCGATCGGCAGCCACTGGTTCTGCTCGACGTACTCGCGCTTCAGGTTCTTGAGCAGCTCCATCGGCTTGACGCGGTCCTGCTTGTACGCCTCGTAGGGCACGCCGAAGAACTTGGAGAGCGCCGCGCCGATCGCCGGGATCTTGACCTGGAACTCCTCGGCGAGCACCTGCTCGACGTCGGTCGCCTTCTTGCGCGCCTGGCGCGAGGCCAGCTCGAACTCGCCCGCCGACAGCACCGCCTCCGAGATCAGGTAGTCGTACTTGCTCTTGACCTGCTGCGGCCGCTGCCGCTGCCGGAAGGCGATGGCGAGCGTCTGCGCGAGCTCCGCCACCCCGTCCTCGGTCAGCGGCCCGAAGTGCACGCCGGCCTTGTTGTTGATGATCTGGATGACCCCGATCAGCTCCTGGCTCTGGTTATCCACGATCGGCGCCACCAGCTGCTGCTTGGTGCGGTAGCCGGTGCGCTTGTCGACTTCCTGCAGGAAGCGCAGGTTCGGGTTGATCGACTTCAGCTCCGCGTCGTCGTAGCAGTCGCGGATGTTGATGGTCTTCTTGGCGAGCGCGACGTAGCCGGCGATCGAGTGCTCGGCGACCGGCAGCTTCAGGTCCTTGAACGAGTTGAGGCCGGTCTTGACCTTGGAGACGATCGACTGCTTGTCCTCGCCGACCGAGTAGATGGTGAGGCGGTCCGCGTTGAACAGCACGCAGATGTCGGCGCTCACCTCCAGCATGATCTCGTCGATGTTGCTGGTGGCGTGGATCTTGTTGGTGACCGCCTGCAGCTGCTTCTGGAACGCAAGGCGGACGTTGGCGTCCACCTGCGGCCCAGCGTGGTGGCTAAGGACGGCGCTCATCGTGATTCCCTCGATTGGGTACTGCGGACAATGCTAGCGCCGGGCCTGCAAACATTCAACCGCCATCGCCCTGATTCTTAGGCGATTTTCCACGTTCGCGGTCCCGGCAGGTCAAAATTCGAAAACCTGGTTGTTCTGCAGCATGCGCGGCTGCACGCGACCCGAGGATTCCTCGATCTCCTGCATGGTGAGCTCGGTCTCTCCGGGCTTGAGGTGCGTCACGTAGATCTCCGCGTCGCGCTCGAACTTGACCAGCTCCTCGGCCAGCATCGACGGGCACAGGTGCTTGGAGAGCTCGGCGAGGTGGCGCTCCTTGTTGGCGAACGCGGTCTCGATGATCAGGTACTTGAGATTGGCCAGGCGGTTGACGACCGTCCACAGCGCGTCGTTCGGCCCGGTGTCGCCGGTGAACACCAGGCTGCCCTTGCCGCTGTCGAGCAGGTAGCCCACCGCGGGAACCGTATGGATCGCCGGCAGCGGCGTGAAGGCGCGGCCGGCGAGCGCGACGGTTCGTCCGAGCTCGATTTCCGCGTAGCGCATGAACGGCGTCTGCGGCGTGGGGATCTGCGTGAAATCGGGCCAGATCTCCCAGTTGAAGATGTGGTTCTTCAGGATGGCGATGGTCTCGCGCGTCGCATGCACGGTGATCGGCTGGCCGCGCATGCCGCCCACCGTATCGGCGATGAACGGGATCGAGGCGACGTGGTCGAGATGCGAATGCGTGACGAAGATGTGGTCGATCAGCGAGAGCTCGGCGAGCGACAGGTCGCCCACCCCGGTGCCGGCGTCGAGCAGCACGTCGCCATCCACCAGGAACGACGTGGTGCGCAGATGGCGGCCGCCGATGCCGCCCGAACAGCCGAGGACTCGCAGTCGCATGGCCGCGTCCTATTTCTCGTCGAAGGCCGTCACGCCGTCCCAGCCTGCCGGCGGCGGGCTGCGCCGCAGTCCGGCGACCTTGTCCGCGTACACCTGGTAGAGGCTGCAGTCCGGATTCATCCGCTGCAGGTTGAGCAGGCCTACTTCCACCTGGTCCCACTGCTGCGCACGGTAGGCGCGCAACGTCTGGTTCCAGAGCTTGAGCTCCTCGTGCCCCTTGCGGTCCACCTCGCCCTCCAGGCCCAGCGGCTCGTAGATGGTGACCGCCTCGTCCTTGCCCTTCACCTTGATGCGGTCCACCTCCTTGAATACCACATCCTTCACCTGCGAGCGCGTCGCTTCGCCGACCAGGACGCCGACGCCGTAGCCCTTGGTGCGGCTCTCCAGGCGCGAGGCGACGTTGACGGGGTCGCCCATCACCGTGTACGCGCGGCGTACCTGCGACCCCATGTCGCCCACGCGCACGTTGCCGGAATTGACGCCGACCCCGATCTTGAGCCTCGGCCAGCCGCGCGCGGCGAATCTTTCGTTCAGCGCCCTGCACTCCTTCTGCATGTCGAGCGCCGCCAGCACGGCGTTCCTCGCATGCTGCGCGTCGTCGACCGGCGCGCCCCAGAACGCCATGATGGCGTCGCCCATGTACTTGTCGAGCGTGCCGCGGTGGCGGCTGCGGATGATGCCGCTCATGGTCGTAAGGTACTCGTTGATGTACTCGCGCAGCTCCTCGGGCTTGAGCGCCTCGGAGATGCTGGTGAAGCCGCGCACGTCCGCGAACAGGATCGTCAACTCCGCGGCGCGCGGTGCCATATTGTATTTCTGCGGATCGCGCGCCATCTCGTCGACCAGCTCGGGCGGCACGTACTGGCCGAAGAGCTCCGTGAACTGGCGCTTGGAGCGCGCCTCCACGAAGTAGCCGTAGGCCATGTTCATCGTGTACAGCGCCGCGATCATCAGCAGCGACGCGGCGAGCGGCAGCACCGTGTCGGCGTAGTGCCAGATGCCGACGTCGAAGGCGGCGATCAGCGTCGCGCCGGCGAGCGTCGCCAGGGTGGCGATGAGGGGCGAGAGCAGCGGAATCAGCAGCGACAGCGTCACGCCGCCGAGCAGCAGCAGCACCACTTCGGCGCCGAGCATGAAGGGCGGCTTCTCCTTGAGGTTGCGGTCCAGCATCCCGGCGATCAGGTTTGCGTGCACTTCCACGCCGGGATACACGTTGTCCACCGGCGTGGCGCGCAGGTCGAGCAGGCCGGGGGCGCTGGTGCCGATCAGCGCGATGCGCCCTTTGAGCTTCTCCGGCGGCACGCGGTCGGCCAGCACGTCGGCGAGCGACAGGTACTGGAAGCTGAACTTGCTGCCGCGAAAAGGGATCAGCGTCGCCGCCACCTCGTCGACCGGGATGGTGAGCGGCCCCACCTTGAGCCATTCCAGCCCGCTGTAGCCGCGCTGCAGGAAGCGGTCGGGGGCATAGCCGGGCTCCACCTTGGGAAAGCCCAGGATGGTGCGCACCACCGCGAGCGACAGCGACTCGTAGTAGGCGCCGTCGAGCTCCACGAGCATCGGCACGCGCCGGATGACGCCGTCGGCGTCGGGCAGCGGGTTGAAATGCCCGGCGCTGGCGGCGTTCTGCTGGAACTGCGGTAGGTTGCCGCCATAGCCCGTCCAGGTGGTGAAGCTGATATTGCGGCCCTGGAAGGTGCCCTTGGGCAGCACCGGCTCCGGAATGGCGGCGATGCGCTTGGCGTCCTTCTCGCTGCTGAGGTAATAGCCCAGCACCACGGGGCGCCCCTTGATCGCCTGCGCGAACTGGGCGTCGTTGTCGAGCTTCGGGCGCAGCCCGCGCAGCGCCTCGTGGAAGGCCGGTACGTCCTTCAGCGGCCCCTGCGCCATCTGCTCCAGCGAGCGGATGCCCGAGGAGTAGTCGGCCTCGGCGAACACCACGTCGAAGGCGACGATGCCGACGCTGGTACCTGTCGAAGAGCTTGTGGACCAGGCCCGCCATCACGTCGCGCGGCCATGGCCAGCGCGCCACCTCCTGCAGGCTCTTCTCGTCGATGTCCAGAATGACGATGTTCTCGTCGATGCCGCGCGGCATCGTCAGCTGCAGGCGCGCGTCGTAGATGATGTTGTCCAACTGCGCGATGAACGGCACGTGGTAGTAGCGCGCCGCGTGCCCGATGAAGAACAGCGTGATGACGAGCCCGAGGATGATGCGCACCAGATGCTGCTTCATCGGGGCTCCGTCGAATTGGCGGGGCCGGCTGCGGGGCGGGTCATTGCCCCGGAGGTCATCCCTTCAGGAAGAACTCCATCTTGACGCCGGCCAGCTCGACGAGGTCGTGGTCCTTCAGCGCGTGCGGCGCGGTGCCGATCGCCTGGCCGTTGACCGCGGGCGGGTTGGCGCCCTCGACGTGGGTGATGAAGTAGCCCTGCGGACGACGCGTCAGCACCGCCACCTGGACGCCGGGCTTGCCGAGCGTGGTGAGCGGCTTGGCGAGCTCGAGCTCCCTACCGGCATTGCCGCCCGAGAGGATCTGGATCGCGCCCAGCGGATGGCCCGTCTTCGCCGCGGGTGCGGCCGCTGGCGGCGCCGCGGGTGCAGCCGCTGGCGGCGCCGCGGGTCCGGCAGCCGCAGCGGGCGCCGCGGTCGCCATCGGGATGGAAATCGGCGCGGTGGTCGAGGTCGCCTTGTTTTCCTTCTCGGCGAACCCCGCCGCGCTTGCGCTCGCCGCGACCTGCTGCGCGGCGGCCGCGCGCGCGGCTTCCGCGGCGCCCGCGCCCATCGTCCTTGCCTGCTCGGACATGGCTTTCATCGCCGAAGGGCGCAGCACCATGGTCTTCTCGAAGTCGGCCTTCTCCGCCGCCACGGCGGCGACCGGCGCCTCGCCGATGAACTTCAGCCGGTACTTGCCGAGCTCGACGACGTCATTGTTCTGCAGGAAGTGCTTCTTGACCGGGTTGCCGTTGACCAGGGTGCCGTTGGTGCTGCCCAGGTCCTCGAGAAAGCAGTCGTTCAGGATGGTGACGATGACGGCGTGCTCGCCGCTCACTGCGAGGTTGTCGATCTGGATGTCGTTGTGGGGTTTGCGGCCGATGGTGGTGCGCTCCTTCGCCAAGGGGATTTCCTTGAGCACCAGCCCGTCCATGCTGAGTATCAGTTTCGCCATAGCCTGCCCCTGAAGCCTATTTTAGCCATCCGAGAAACTTCCCCATCATGCCGCGGGCGGCGGGGTACTCCCGCAGGACGCGCACGAGTATAACCGAAACGTTGTCCTTGCCCCCGTTGTCATTGGCCATCTGCACCAGCTGCTGCACGGCGAGCTTGAGGTTCGCGCCCAGCGCTTCGAGCGTCATGCTGATGTCTTCGTCCGCCACCATGTCGCACAGCCCGTCCGAGCACAGCAGGTAGATGTCGCCCGGCCGGGTCTCGTACTCGCGGATCTCCGGCTCCACCGTCGGATCGATGCCGAGCGCCCGGGTCACGAGGTTCTTGTGCTGGGCGTGCTTCGCCTGCTCCGGCGTGATCAGGCCCGAGTCGATCTGCTCCTGCAGCAGCGAATGATCTCGCGTCACCTGCTTGAGCACGTTGTCGCGCATGCGGTACAGGCGCGAGTCGCCCAGGTGCGCCACCAGCGCCTTGTTGTCGTAGAACAGGCACACCACCAGCGTGGTGCCCATGCCGGCGTACTGCGGCTGGCTCTGCGCGGCCGCGTAGATCGTGGCGTTCGCCTTGAGCACCTGCTCGCGCACCAGCCGTGCGGCGACGACCTTGTTGGTCTCCGGATCGATCTCGTAGGGATGCACCTTGGCGAGCAGCTGCTGCATCTCCGTGGTGATCACCGTCGTGGCCATGCCGCTCGCCACCTCGCCCGCGTTGTACCCGCCCATGCCGTCGGCGAGCACCACCAGGCCGTTGGCCGGGTCGGCGGCGATCGAATCCTCGTTGTGCGAGCGCACCATCCCCGGATCGGTGCCCGAGGCGATATCGAGAGCCTGGCTCAGGTCCATGCGCTCAGAGTTCGATGTCCACGCTGGTGATGCCGCCTGCCTTCGGCATCGGCGCGCCGCCGCCGGCCGCCGCCGCGCGCAGCGCCGCGGCGAACTCTTCGCCGGTCTGGAAGCGCGCGTCGGGGTTCTTGGCGAGCGCCTTGTCGAGGAACACGACCAGGGCCGGCGGCACGTTCGGATTCACCGCCAGGATATCGGCGGGCGGATCGTTGGCGATCTTGTACATCAGTTGCGCCATCGACTCACCCTCGAACGGCAGCTTGCCGCACAGCAGCTGGTACAGGCTCACAGCGAGCGAGAACAGGTCCGAGCGGCCCTCGATCTTCCTGCCGGCGAGCTGCTCGGGCGACATGTAGGAAGGCGTGCCGAGCACCATGCCGGTCTTGGTCTTGGACGAATCGGTGAGGCGCGCGATGCCGAAGTCGGTCAGCTTCAGCGTGTCGGTCTGCGGGTGATACATCATGTTGGCCGGCTTGATGTCGCGGTGCACGACGCCCTGCTTGTGCGCATAGCCGAGCGCGTCCGCGGCGCGCGCGATGATCGACACCGCCTTGTCCGCCGGCAGGAGGTTCGCCGCCTTGATGAAAGGCACCAGGTCGCCGCCCTTGAGGAGCTCCATGGCGATGTAGCAGAAGTCGTGCTCCTCGCCCGTGTCGTAGATGGTGACGATGTTCGGGTGCGACAGCCGCCCCGCGGTCTCCGCCTCGCGGAAGAAGCGCTCCTTCACCTCCGCGAGCTCGTCGGCCTCGAACTCCTGGGCAAGCGCCATGGTCTTGATCGCCACCTCGCGCCCGATCTTCGGATCCTTGCCGAGGTACACCACGCCCATCGCGCCCTTGCCCAGTTCCTTCTGCACCTCGAAGCGGCCGAATTTCGGTTTTTCGCCCGCGGCGAGCTGCAGCGAGCCGCCCGGATGGCTCGAGGCGCCGGCGAGGATCACCGTCTCGGAGAGCTGCTTGGCGCGCGAGAGCTTCTGCTCGAGATCCCTGAACTTCGGGTTGTAGCCGTGCATGTGGCGGAACACGCCTTCCGCCTTGTTGAACTGGCGCTTGCGCTCGAAGTCGAGCGCCAGGTTGTAGAGGTTCTCCATCACCGCCTCCGACATCGGCACCTGGCGCAACTTGTCCCAGGCGAGGTCGAGCTGCCCCTGGGCCTGGTAGGCGATGCCGAGCATGCGATTGGATTCGGCCGAGGACTCGTCGGACTTGATCTTGGCGCGCTCGGTGACGATGAAGCGCTTGGAGATCAGCGCGACATGCCCCACCAGCAGGAGCGTGCACGGCACCATCAGCTGCATCCAGGTGGCCTGGGTGGTCATCAGGGCGAAATGCACGCCGATCAGCACCGCGAGAATGACGGCGGTGATCACCGCCGCCGGCGCCGCGTTGAAGCGCGGCAGCAGCACGATGAGGTAGACCGCGACGAGCAGGAACACCACCTTCTCCGCCACCCATGCCCAAGGGGGCGCGACGAAGAAATGCTCCTGCAGGATCGAGGACACCGAATGCGCCAGCGTCAGCACGGGCGCCATGGCCGGCGACACCGGCGTCACCGCGGTGGAGCCGACGCCGGCCGCGGTGGCGCCGATCAGCACGATCTTGTCGGCGTACTTGGCGGCGGGGATCTTGCCGCTGATCACGTCGTAGAACGAGTCGGGCTGGAACGCCGGCCTGCCGTCGCGGTCCTTGTAGAAATAGGTGTACATCTGCAGCGCGGGATCGGTGCCGATGCGCAGCCGGCCGAGCGTGACGCCTTCCAGCGGCCGGATGCGGATGTCGGCGGGCCCCAGGTTGAGGCTGCGCGCGGCGATCATCAGCGAGAGCGACGGGAAGTGGTGCTCGAAATAGCGCAGCACCAGCGGCTCGGTGCGAATGCCGCCGTCGACGTCCGGGTTGGCGTTGAGGTGGCCGAGGCCCGCCGCCGCGCGCCCAAGGATCTCCAGCGGTACCTGTACCGTCGCGGCGGGCAGCGCGCCAGTCTCGTCCTCCCTGGAAGGAATGGCGTTCTTCAGGACGAATTCCGCCAGCGGCCGGTCGGGCTTGCCGCGCGGGTTGTCGATGGTGAACAGCATCGGCAGCAGCACGCTGCCCGCCTTGGCGTAGCTCTCCGCCAGGCGCCGGTCCGTGTTGAGCGCCGCCTCCGCTTCCTTGAGCAGGGCGTGCATCGGGCTCGTCTCGGCGCCGGACGCGCTCGTTTCCGCGAGCGCCAGGAGCTTGGTGATGTACTGGTAACCGGGGTCGGTGGCCGTCGCCGAGTCAAACAGGAACACGGTGTTGGCAATGACCTTGGCCTTGGCGCCCGACAGGATTTCCGTCAATTGCGCATGCTTGTCGCGCGGCCAGGGCCAGCGCCCGATGTTGGCGATCGAGGTGTCGTCGATCGCGATCACCGCCACCTTGTCGGAGGGCGCGCGCGAGGACGCCTGCACGCCCATGTCGTAGGCCTTGCGCTCAAGGCCCTGCAGCAGGTCGCTGCCGCCCGCCAGCATCATCAGCACCACGACGACCAGGCCGAGGAACCAGTCGGACTTCCAGAACGCGGATCTCATGCTTGGGCTCTCCCCGATCTCCCGTTGTCGACTCGAGGCGGCCCAGCCTCCGACAACCCTTCATGAAACAGCCGTCTGGACCGCATTCTTGCAGTCGAAACTAAGCTGCGTCAAATGGTTACGCGCGAGCGCACCCCACCCGCGCGCCGCCGGATCGGCCCGGCGGGAAATTCAGTTGCCGAGGAGTTGGCCGGCCTGGATAGCGCCCGAGGCGACGAGATCCGCCGCCGCGAGCTTCTTGCCGTCGCCCAGCTTCGCCTTGCCGGCGTGGATGCGCCCGCCCTGCGCCGCGATGACCAGGCGCCCGTCCTCGAGCCCGAGGACTTCGCCGATCTTGCCTCGCACCGCGCCGAAGGTGCGCACCGGCTCCTTGCGCGAGTCGAACAGCTGCAGCTTCACGCCGTTCAATGTCGTCCACGCGCCGGGCGCCGGGTCGCTGCCGCGGATCAGGTTGTGGATCGCGTCCACGTGCTGGGCCCAGTGGATTCTCGCCTCCGCCTCGCGGAACCAGCCCTCGTAGGACGCCCGCGATTCCTCCTGCACGACCTCCTTGTGCTTGCCCGCGACCACCAGGTCCGCCGCCTCCAGCATCGCCTGCACGCCCATCGGGAAGAGCCGCTCGAAATAGACGGTTCCCAGCGTGTCGTTCTCGCCCACGGGGGTGCGCTTTTGCAGGATCACGGCGCCCTCGTCCAGGCCGTCGGTGGGCCGGAAGATGGTCAGCCCGGTCTCCGCATCGCCGCGGGAAATGGGCCAATTGATCGAGGACGGGCCGCGGTATTTCGGCAGCAGCGACGGGTGGTACTGGATGGTGCCGTGCTTCGGGATGGCGACGAACTCCTGCGGGGCGAACTGCAGCACGAACGCCATGATGCCGATGTCGGCGCCGGCATCCTTCATCGCCTGCACCGCCTCGGGCGCGCGCAGCGACTTGAACTGGTGGACTTTGAGGCCCTTGTCCTGAGCCGCGGCGCGCAGCGCGTCGGGACGCGCGCCTTCTTTCTCGGGCGCGCAGAACACCGCGCCGACCTGGTCGCCGCGCGCGAGGAACGCCTCCAGCACTGCCTTACCGAAATCCTGCTGGCCAACGATAGCAATGCGCATTCGAGTCTCCACGTTTGTTCCGGCGCATTGAACGGCCGAAGGTCCGTTCCAATGCGCCGACGTAATCCGACGCGAGGTGCCGGCGCATGCCGGCGCCGCGCGCCGGTATTACGCGGCTTTCTTGGGCGGTGCGGAAAAAGCGCCCGCCTGCTTCAGCGCGCCGATCCTCGCGTCGTCGTAACCCAGCACTTGCTTGAGCACCTGGTCGGTGTGCTCGCCCAGCGTCGGGCTGCGCTGGATCACGGCTGGCGAATCGGAAAGCTTGATCGGCATGCCGACGTTCCACCACTTGCCGCGCTGCGGATGGTCAAGCTCGACCCACATGTCGCGGCCGCGCACATGCTCGTCGTTGGCGAGGTCCTCGGTGCTCATGATCGGGCCGCAGGGCACATCCAGCGGATTCAGGATCGCCATCAGCTCGCGCTTGGTGTGCTTGAGCGCGAATTCGCCGATCAGCTCCCACATCTCGGCCTGGTTCTTGCGCCGGTCGGCGATCTTGGCGAACTTGGGGTCGGTCGCCAGACCGGGCATGCCAATGTCCGGCCCGATGCGCTTGGCGAGCGCCTCCCACACCGCTTCCTGCACCACGATGTACAGAAAGTCGTTGGGCCCACCCGGCTTGCAGCGGATGGCGTTGCCCAGCTGCCCGCCGCCGGAGTCGTTGCCCGCACGCGGCACCGCGCCCATGCCCTGGTGCGTCGGCACCGAGAACTCGGAGAGGGACTGGCGCGTGAGGCGCTGGTGGTCGCGGAACTTCACGCGGCACAGGTTCATCACCCCATCCATCATCGCCACTTCGACGTACTGGCCCTTGCCCGTGCGCTCGGCCTGCCGCAGCGCCGCTAGCAGCCCGACAGCGAGGTGCAGGCCGGTGCCCGAGTCGCCGATCTGCGCGCCGGTGACGAACGGGGGGCCCTCCGGCACGCCGGTGGTGCTCATGGCGCCGCCCATCGCCTGCGCCACGTTCTCGTAGGCCTTGAAGTCGGCGTAGGGGCCGGACGAGCCGAAGCCCTTGATCGAGCCCATGACGATCTTCGGGTTCAACTCGTGGATCTTCTCCCAGGTGAAGCCGAAGCGGTCCAGCACGCCCGGGCCGAAGTTCTCCATGAGGATGTCGCACTTCTTCAGCAGATCGACGAACACCTGCTTGCCCTCGGCGCTCTTCATGTTCACGGTGATCGAGCGCTTGTTGCAGTTGAGCATCGTGAAGTACAGGCTGTCGGCGTTCGGCACGTCGCGCAGCTGGCCGCGCGTGGCGTCGCCGGCCGGGTTCTCGAACTTGATGACGTCGGCGCCCATCCAGGCGAGAAGCTGCGAGCAGGTCGGCCCTGCCTGCACGTGCGACATGTCGAGGATTCTCACACCCTTCAATGCTTCCATTGCGTCCTCACTCGTTATCGTTTGGCTTCGCGAGATGAGCGGCACCAGTCCGCTCCTTCTCGCGACCGCTTGGGCCGCGCGCCTTTCGCGTCGGCCTCAAGCGCTATTTCTTCTTCGCCGTCGGGTTGAGGCTCGTGATGCGGCCGCTCTCGGTGCCCGCGGTCTCGTCGATGACGGCGTTGATGAGCGTGGGCTTGCGCGAGCGCAGGGCTTCTTCCATGGCCTTCTTCAGCTCGGCCGGGGTCTTCGCGTACACGCCCACGCCGCCGAAGGCCTCCATCAGCTTCTCGTAGCGCGCGTCCTTGACGAACACCGTGGGCGCCACGTCGCCGCCCCGTCGGATTGACGTCGGTGCCCTTGTAGACGCCGTTGTTGTTGAGAATGACCACGCAGACCGGCAGGTTGTAGCGGCAGATCGTCTCGACTTCCATGCCGGAGAAGCCGAAGGCGCTGTCGCCCTCGATCGCGATCACCGGCTGCTTGGTGACCACGGCGGCGGCGACGCAGTAGCCCATGCCCACCCCCATGATGCCCCAGGTGCCCACATCGATGCGCTTGCGGGGCTTGTACATGTCGACGATGCTGCGCGTGAAGTCGAGCGCGTTGGCGCCCTCGTTGACGAACATCGCGTCCGGATTGGCCTTGACGATGTCGCGCACCACGGCGAGCGCGCTGTGGAAGTTCATCGGCGACGGGTTCTTCGCCAGCGTCTCCGCCATCTTGGCGACGTTGCCGATCTTCTTCTCGGCGACGGCGGACAGCCACGCCGCCGGCGGCTTCGCCCAGCCCGCGCCCGCATTCTTCTCGATGGCGGCGAGCAGCGCCGAGACGCAGGAGCCGATGTCGCCCACCACCGGTGCGTCGATGCGCACGTTGCTGTCGGCCTCCTGCGGCGAGATGTCGACCTGGATGAACTTCTGGCCGCCCCAATCCTTGTGGCCCTTGCCGCCCCAGGTCTTGCCCTTGCCGTGCGAGAGCAGCCAGTTGAGGCGCGCGCCGATCAGCATCACCACGTCGGCCCCGGGCAGCACGAAGGAACGCGCGGCGGAGGCACACTGCTCGTGCGAATCGGGCAGCAGGCCCTTGGCCATCGACATCGGCAGGTAGGGAATGCCGGTCTTCTCGACGAAGGCGCGGATCTCGGCGTCGGCTTGCGCATATGCCGCGCCCTTGCCGAGGATGATGAGCGGCTTCTTCGCGCCCTTCAGCAGATCGAGCGCCCGCTTCACGGCATCCGGAGCCGGGATCTGGCGCGGCGCAGGATCCACCACCTTGATGAGGGTCTTGCGGCCGGCTTCGGCGTCGATGCTCTGGGCGAAAAGCTTTGCCGGCAGGTCGAGGTACACGCCGCCCGGGCGGCCGGAGACCGCGGCGCGGATGGCGCGCGCGATGCCCACGCCGATGTCCTCGGCGTGCAACACGCGGAAGGCAGCCTTGGCGAGCGGCTTGGCGATCGCCAGCTGGTCCATCTCCTCGTAGTCGCCCTGCTGCAGATCCACGATCTCGCGCTCGCTCGAGCCGCTGATCAGGATCATCGGGAAGCAGTTGGTGGTGGCATGCGCGAGCGCATTGAGGCCGTTCAGGAAGCCCGGCGCGGACACCGTGAGGCAGATGCCCGGCTTCTGCGTCAGGAAGCCGGCGATCGAGGCGGCGTAGCCGGCGTTCTGCTCGTGGCGAAACGACAGCACGCGCAGCCCGTCGGCCTGCGCCCGCCGGGTGAGGTCGGTGATCGGGAATCCCGGGCAGGCCGTAGATCGTGTCGATGCCGTTCAGCTTGAGGGCATCGATGACCAGCTGAAAGCCGTCGGTGACTTGTGATTGCGCATCGGTGGCGACTTGAGGTTCGACGGTGCCCATGAGCTGCCTCCTGTGAGGGACCGCTATGGTAAGAATCGCCCCCTCGGCCCGGCCTTGACTGAGGTCAAGGGTCTAGAATTCGGTCCTCGGTCGACGCCACCACGGCCACGGCACTCTGCTCATGACCGCACTGCCCGCCCACCCGCAGCGCAACAGCGTACGCCTGCTGCTGCGCCAGAACCAGCTGCTGCAGGGAATGACCCCCGCGCAATGGAGCGAGCTCGAGCCCCTGCTCGCGGTGGCCGACTACCGCAAGGGCGAGCCGCTGGTGCGCCAGGGCGACGAGGAGATGGAGCAGTTCTTCATCCTCGACGGGATGCTCAAGCGCGTGGTGTCCAACCCCGAGGGCCGCGAGATGATCCTGCGCTTCGCCGCGGAGACCGAGATGGACACCTCCTACGCCGCCTGGCGCATGCGCACGCCGGTGCCCTACTCCATCGTCGCCGTGACCAAGGTGCGCACCGCGGAGCTGCCGATGCCGCAATGGGCGGATTTCCTCGAGCGCCATCCAGGCCTCAAGCAGCGTTTCGAGTACGAGGTGATGAAGCTGATGAGCGAGGTGATGGCGCACACCATCACCCTGCACCTG
Source organism: uncultured beta proteobacterium (assembly GCA_963719995.1). Lineage (GTDB taxonomy): Bacteria > Pseudomonadota > Gammaproteobacteria > Burkholderiales > SG8-39 > JAABQT01. The sequence goes on from CAVRDW010000001.1 coordinate 983,531, forward strand.
CTGGATGCGCCCGGGCGCCTGTTGCGCTTCCAGAGGAAGCACCCCGATCTCGCGGGACGCATCCCGAAGAAGGAGCTGGCGGCCTACCTCAACCTGACGCCCGAGACGCTCTCGCGCCTCAAGCAGAAGATCGGCGAGCCCTAGCCGAAACGGGTGCGCGGCCCGGAGCTAGCCGCGCTTCGCGCGCAGCCTCGCGATCAACCAGGAAACCAGCGGCCAGAACAGCAGCACCAGCGCCAGCGTGGTCATGGTGCCGACCAGGTAGTTCGCGAACAGGATCGCCCACCTGCCCCTGCGACATCAGCATCGCCTGCCGGAACGCGGATTCCGCGTTGTCGCCGAGCACGATCGCCAGCACCAGGGGCGCGAGCGGGTACTGCAGCTTCTTGAAGAGATACCCGAGGATGCCGAACACCACCATCATCCACACGTCGAAGATCGCGTTCTTCACGGTGAAGGAGCCGATGGCGCAGATCACGATGATGATCGGCGCGATCACCGAGAAGGGCACGCGCAGGATGGCGGCGAACAGCGGCACGCAGGTCAGCACCACGATCAGGCCGGCGATGTTGCCCAGGTACATCGAGGCGATCAGGCCCCAGACGAAGTCCTTCTGCTCGACGAACAGCAGCGGCCCCGGCTGCAGGCCCCAGATCATGAGTCCGCCCAGCAGCACCGCCGCAGTCGGCGACCCCGGCACGCCGAGCGTGATCATGGGCAGTAGCGCCGAGGTGCCCGCCGCGTGCGCCGCGGTCTCCGGCGCCACCACGCCCTCGACCTTGCCGGTGCCGAACTTGTCGCCGTCGGGCGAGAAGCGCCGCGCCACGCCGTAGCTCATGAACGAGGCCGGGGTGGCGCCGCCGGGCACGATGCCCATGAAGCAGCCCACCAGGGTCGAGCGAATCGAGGTGAGCCAGTAGCGCGGCAGCTCGCGCCAGGTGTCCAGCACGACGCGCATGTTGATCTTGGCCTGGGCGCCGCGGAAGGCCAGACCCTCCTCCAGCGTCAGCAGGATCTCGCCGATGCCGAACAGGCCGATGACCGCCACCAGGAAATCGAAGCCGGTGAGCAGGTGCGTCGAGCCGAAGGTGAGGCGCAGCGTACCGGTGACGGTGTCGGTGCCCACCGCCGCGAGCGCAAAGCCGAGCATCATCGCGGCGAGCGTCTTGAACGGCGGCTCCTTGCTGGTGCCGACGAAGGCGCAGAAGGTGAGCAGGTACACGGCGAAGAATTCCGGCGGGCCGAAGGCCAGCGCGAAGCGCGCGACCAGCGGCGACAGGAAAGTGATCATCACGACGGCGAAGAACGCGCCGACGAAGGACGAGGTAAACGCCGCGGTCAGGGCCTGGCCGGCCTTGCCCTGCTGTGCGAGCGGATAGCCGTCGAAAGTGGTGGCCACCGACCAGGGCTCGCCAGGGATGTTAAACAGGATCGAGGTGATGGCGCCGCCGAAGAGCGCTCCCCAGTAGATGCACGACAGCAGGATGATCGCCGAGGTCGCGCCGCCCGGGGTCTGCGCCATGCCGAAGGTGAGCGGCAACAGGATCGCGACGCCGTTCGCCCCGCCCAGGCCCGGCAGCACGCCGATGATCACGCCGAGGATCACGCCGATGAACATCAGCCCGATGTTCACCGGCGAGAGCGCGACGTTGAAGCCGTGCATCAGCGACTGGATTTCTTCCACGACTCAGCCCAGTCCCAGCAGGTTCTCCAGCGGCCCCTTGGGCAGCGGCACCTTGAACCACTTCTCGAAAACGAGATACAGGACCACGGCGGTCCCCAGGCTCACGCCCGCCACCTTCCACCAGGGGTACTTGCCCAGCCAGCGCATGAAGAAGCCGATGAACAGGACCGAGGACACGTAGATGCCGATCCAGGTGACGAGCAGGGCATACAGCGCGGTCGGCACCAGGACCGACAGCACCATCTTCAGCTGCCCGACCTCGACGAAGGTCTTGTTGTCCGCGCCGCGCACCATCAGGGCGCGCACTACGTTGACCAGCGAGGCCACGCACATGATCAGGCCGATGTAGAAGGGGAAGTAGCCCGGCCGCGGCCCGTGAATCTCCTGCCAGCCGAAACCCAGGCGCACGCTGTCGGCGATGACGATCGCGCCGAACAGCAGAAAGAGCGCCGCGACGGCCAGCTCGGCGCTCTTGCGGCGAAACGCGGCCCGGACCTCCCGGCCCTCGGTCATGCCCTCCCCCTCTGCCCGAGCCGCTGCTCGACTACTGGCCGGCCATGAAGCCGGCGGCCTTCATCAGCTGCACGTGGCGCGCCTCTTCCTTCGACACCCAGGAGGCGTACTCCTGGCCCTTGAGCGCCGAGGTGTTGAAGGCGCCCTCTTCCATCAGCTTCTTCCACTCGGGCGTCGCCATCACTTTCGCGAACAGGCCGGTGTAGTAGTTGACGTGCTCGGGCTTGACGCCCGGGGCCATGAAGATGCCGCGCAGCATCAGGTAGTCCACGTTCAGGCCGGAATCCTTGCACACCGGGATGTCCGACCACGCCATGTCCTTGGTGACCTTCTCCTTGTAGGGCAGGCGCTGCAGCTCGAACACGCACAGCGGCCGCAGGTTGCCGGCGCGCCACTGGGCCACGGCCTCGATCGGGTTGTTCACCGAGGAGTCCACGTGCCCGCCGACGAGCTGCGTGGCCACCGCGCCACCGCCTTTGAACGGGATGTAGGTGAACTTGACGCCGGTGCTCTGCTCGATCGCCGCCGTGATGATCTGGTCTTCCTGCTTGGCGCCCGTGCCGCCCATCTTCATCTTGCCGGCGCCGGCGGCTTTCGCCGCGTCGATGTACTCCTTCGGCGTCTTGTAGGGCGTCTTGGCGTTGACCCACAGCACGAAATTGTCCAGCGCCAGCATCTGCACCGGGGTGAGGTCGCGCCAGTTGAACGGCACGCCGGTAGCGAGCGGCGTGGTGAACAGGTTGGACAGCGTGATGATGATCTTGTGCGGGTCGCCCGCGGCGTTCTTCACGTCGAGGAAGCCCTCGGCGCCGGCGCCGCCCGCCTTGTTGATCGGCAGGATCGACTGCTTCATCAGGCCGTGCTTGGCGACGATGCCCTGGATGGCACGCGCCATCTGGTCGGCGCCGCCGCCGGTGCCCGCGGGGATGATGAACTCGACGTTCTTCGTCGGCTCCCAGGTCTGGGCCTGCGCGCCTGACGCGAGCGCCGCGACGAGCACGCCTGCTACTGCGCCTGCGGTACGGATCTTCATGGTTGCCTCCTATGTTGGAAATCGCCTCGGCGGAGCGCGCCTTCTATGTGGGACGCTGCCCCCGATACCGGATTGTTCCACAATTTGTGGCGCAGCGGCCCTTGACTGCGGTCAAGAATCCCCGCGATAGACCAGAACGGGGATGCGGCTGCCGGCGAGCACCTTCTGCGTTTCGCTGCCGAGCAGCACGCCGCGCAGCCCCTTGCGGCTGTGCGAGGCCATGACGATCAGGTCGCAGCGGCGCTTTTTCGCCGCGGTAAGGATAATGTCAGCCGGAAAGTCGCTGGTGACGCTCAGCGTTTCGCAGGCCACTCCCGCCTCGCTCGCCGCCTTGGCAATGGTTCCGAGATGGTGCTCGACCGCCTTGCGGATCATCTTCTCGTGCTCGCGCGGCGTGGCATAGCCCACTGGCAGCACCGCCTTGTAGATCACCGGCGTGGCGGGCGGCGCAGCGAAAATTCCCGTGACGCGCGCGCCGATCGCGGCGGCGAGCCGCACGCCCGCCAGGGCAGCCTGGTTGGACAGCGGCGAGCCGTCGGTGGGGATCAGGATGTGCTTGAACATGGTCGAGTCCTCGCTATTTCACGTAGGGCAGCACCCAGATCAGCATGCCGAGCACGTAGCAGATGAGGGAGCACACCAGGGTGAAGGGCACGCTCCAGGCCAGGAATTCGCGCAACGACACCTTGCGCCCTTCTTCTTCTCGGCAGATGGTCAGCGCCACGTAAAGAGCCGGCGCCCCCGCCACCGTCAGGTTGCTGCCCAGCGTACCCGACCACAGCAGCATCCAGTAAAGCGGCCAGGGCTCGATGCCCGCCTGGCCCAGGTCGCGGATCGTGTAGAGGAAGGTGAGGATGTAGGCGTCGTGCTCGACCAGGCCGACGATCGGGATGGTGACCCAGTAGAGCAGCGTCGCGCCGAGCGCGTAGCTCTGCGCGAACATCGGCTTCATCGCGTCGGCGAGCTTCTCCAGGATGTGCACCTTCTCCAGGCCGCCGACCAGCGCGAACAGCGCGATGTAGAAGAAGATCGCGCGCCAGTCGAGCTCCTGGATCATCTCCTCGAAGTCCGGCGCCTTGACGCGCTCGCCGAGGAACTGCAGCACCAGCACCAGCGACAGCGCGCCGGTGAGCGCGATGAAGCCCAGCTTCACGCCGATGACCTCGCGCAGCGACATGGCGATCACGGTGCCGAGGAACCAGCCCACCACCACCGTGGCGAAGAGCGGATTGGGAATCTTCGCGTCGATACCGAGGCTGCCGATGTCGGTGACGCGCTCGCGGCCGCGAAAGCCGTAGGCGTACATCGCCGCCAGCGTCAGGACGAACGTCACCATCAGGATGGGGAAGGACGAAGGGCGGCCGAGTTGCCAGATGAAGTCGAAGAACTCCGCCCCGGCGACGCTGTGCAGCATCTGCGGCGGCAGGTCGCCGATGATGAGCGCGGTGCCCATGAAGTTGGCGCCGAAGCCGATCATCAGGATCACCGGCACGACCGGAATCTTCATCGCGCGCGCGAGCGGCAGCGCGACCGGCGCCATCATCAGGATGGTGACCACGTTGTCGACGAACATCGAGATCACGCCGGCGAGGAAGGTCAGGATCAACACCAGCAGACCCGGGTGCCCGCCTGAGAGCTTGAGCGCCTGCACCGAGAGCCAGCTCGGCACGCCGGTCTTGCCGAAGTAGCCGGCGATCAGCCAGATCGACGACCAGGATCGCCATCACGTTCCAGTCGACGTACTTGAAGGCGTCCTCATCGCTCATCACGCCGACCCAGATCATCACCGCGACGCCGATCAGCGCGGCGAGCGTGCTGTCGATGACGTTGGTGACCACGGCGATGATGGTGACCGCGAAGATGACCAGAGCAAGCCACTGCATCGTTTCCATGCGTTCTCCTCGTGCGCTGCTACAGGCGCTGCAAGAGCCGGCCGGCGCGGGACTGAACGCGATGTGTCAATCCAGGCACGGCGACCGCCCAAAGACCTTGCCCTTCGGCAAAGGTCTCGCCTGCAAGTCGCCGCTTGCCGACAAGGCCGGGGAAAGCGCGGAGCTTCCCGAGATGACGACCATGTCGCAGCAGCCCGGGTGCCGGACTGCCTTAGCTACTCCCCTTTGAGCCCGGATGCTGCGCGGGCGGCGGTCTTTTAGCATGCTCACGCAGCGCGGGTCAACAAAGCGTGCACTGTACACTGTGGTCCTCGACGCACCGGATTGACCAAGATCAAGTGGAACTGCTGCTCGACCCTCAGGCCTGGATCGCCTTCGCCACGCTCACCGCGCTCGAGCTGGTGCTGGGCATCGACAACATCATCTTCATCTCCGTCCTGGTGGACCGCCTGTCGCCGGCGCGCCGCGAGTTCGCGCGGCGCCTGGGTCTCGCGCTCGCCATGTTCATGCGCATCGCGCTGCTGCTCGTGCTCGCCTGGATGATCGGCCTGACGGCGCCGGTGTTCGCCGTCGTCGGCAACGAGATCTCGGGGCGCGACCTGATCCTGCTCGCCGGCGGCCTGTTCCTCATCTGGAAGGCGACCGGCGAGATCCACGAGCTCTACGAGGGACACGGCAAGGACGAAGCGCCAGGCACCGCCGCCACGCGCGCCGCCTTCGGCGCGGTCATCATGCAGATCATCATCATCGACCTCGTGTTCTCGCTCGACTCGATCATCACCGCGGTCGGCATGGTGGACGACGTGCGCATCATGATCGCGGCGGTGGTGGCCTCGGTGGCGCTGATGTTCGTCGCCGCCGCGCCGATCGGGCGCTTCGTCTCGCGGCACCCCACGGTGAAGATGCTGGCGCTCGCCTTTCTCATCATGATCGGCATGGCGCTGGTCGCCGACGGGCTGGACTTCCACGTGCCCAAGGGCTACATCTACTTCGCGATGGCCTTCTCGGTCGCCGTGGAGATGCTGAACCTGCGGTTGCGCCGCCGCCCCGGCTAGAACAGCCCGACCACCTTTCCGTCCACCAGGTCGATCTTCTCGGCCGAGGGGACCTTCGGCAGGCCGGGCATGGTCATGATGTCGCCGCAGATCATGACCACGAATTCCGCGCCGGCCGCGAGGCGCACCTCGCGGATGTTGACCACGTGGCCGTCGGGCGCACCGCGCACCTTGGCGTCGGTGGTGACGGAGGCCTGCGTCTTCGCCACGCACACCGGATAGTGGCCGTAGCCGGATTCCTGCAGCTGCTTGATCTGGCCCCTCACCTTGGCGTCCGCCGTGACTTCCGCGGCGCGGTACACCTTCCTCGCGATCTTGTTGATCTTGTCCCAGAGGGGATCGGCGTCCTCGTAGACGAACGCGGGCTTGGACGGCTGGTCGCACAGCTCGAGCACGACTTTCGCGAGCTCCGCCGCGCCCTTGCCGCCGTCGCCCCAGTGCGTCGCCAGCACGACCGGCACGCCGAGCTTCTTCATGCGCGCGCGCAGCAATTCGATCTCCGCCGATGTGTCGAAGGTAAACCGGTTGATCGACACCACGCAGGGAATGCGATAGACATTCTTCACGTTGTCGACGTGCCGCTCGAGATTGGCGATCCCCTTCTCGAGCGCGGCGAGGTTTTCCTTGCTCACCTCCTTCACGTCCACGCCGCCGTGGTATTTGAGCGCGCGTATGGTCGCCACGATCACCGTGGCATGCGGCATCAGGCCGGTCTTGCGGCACTTGATGTCGAGGAACTTCTCGGCGCCGAGGTCGGCGCCGAAGCCGGCTTCGGTCACCACGTAGTCGGCGAGCTTGAGCGCCGACTGCGTGGCGATCACCGAGTTGCAGCCGTGCGCGATGTTGGCGAAGGGCCCGCCGTGGATGAAGGCCGGGTTGTTCTCCAGCGTCTGCACCAGGTTCGGCGCGAGCGCGTCCTTCAGCAGCACTGTCATCGCTCCGTGCGCCTTGAGGTCGCGCGCGTGCACGGGCTTGCCTTCGCGCGTGTAGCCCACCACGATGTTGCCCAGGCGCTTCTTCAAGTCCTCGAGCGACGTGGAAAGGCAGAAGATCGCCATCACCTCGGAGGCGACCACGATGTCGAAACCGTCCTCGCGCGGGTAGCCGTTTGCGCTCCCCCCCAGCGCGATGACGATTTCGCGCAGAGCCCGGTCGTTCATGTCCACGACGCGCCTCCATTGGATGCGCCGGATGTCGATGCCGAGCTCGTTGCCCTGCGTAATGTGATTGTCGAGCAACGCGGCGAGCAGGTTGTTGGCGAGCGCGATGGCGGAGAAGTCGCCGGTGAAGTGCAGGTTGATGTCCTCCATGGGCACCACCTGCGCGTAACCGCCGCCCGCCGCGCCGCCTTTCACGCCGAACACCGGCCCGAGCGAGGGCTCGCGCAGGCAGATCACCGCCTTCTTGCCGATGTGGTTGAGCGCATCACCCAGGCCCACCGTGGTGGTGGTCTTGCCCTCGCCCGCGGGCGTGGGCGTCATTGCGGTCACCAGGATGAGCTTGCCGTCCTTCTTGCCCTTGAGCGTGTCCAGATACCTGAGCGAGATCTTGGCCTTGTAATGGCCGTAGGGCTCGAGGTGCTCTTCGGCGATTCCCAGGCGCTCCAATGCGACCTTGTTGATGCGCTGCAGCTTCGCGGCCTGCGCGATTTCGATGTCGGACGGCATGCGTTGCTCCTCCAGTAGCGGACGCGGAATTCTCCGAGAGGCGCAGCACGAACGCCCTTGACCACGGTCAAGCGCCGCCGCACCGTCTCATTGGCGGAGTGGCCAGTACGCCGCGGGCGTACCGGCCACGACGACGAGGCGGCGCGGCTGGGGCGCCCTTTAGGCCGCGCCGTGCTCCACGGGTGGCGGGACAGACGAGAGCTTCTATCTGACCGAAGTCTGGCCCGCCGGGTCCCCGTGGCGCGGCGTTTGCGGCCTCAGGGCGACACAGCCGCGTCGCCTCGGCGTCAAATGGGCGATGGCGCCCGCCGCCTTCCGGTCACCCGTGACGGGGTGATGGAGGCTCAGCCGGAGATGAGGGCGAGCGTGCGGCCTTTGCCGTAGCCGGGATCGGCAGGGCGCGTGCCGCCCTTGGTCACCTTGACCGCGCAATACTTGAACTCCGGAATCTTGCCGAACGGGTCGAGCGCGGGATTGGTGAGGAGGTTGGCGGCAGCTTCCTGGAAGGCGAACGGGATGAACACCGCGCCGCGCGGCGTGCCGGCGTCGGCGCGTGCGTATAGCGCGATCTTCCCGCGGCGCGACTGCACCGTCATCAGGTCGCCCGGCTTCGCCTTGAGCGCTTCCAGGTCGAGCGGGTGCATCGACACCACCGGTTCGGGCTCGATCGCATCGAGCACACCCGCGCGCCGCGTCATGGCGCCCGTGTGCCAGTGCTCGAGCTGGCGCCCGGTGATCAGCACCATCGGATAGTCCCGGTCCGGACGCTCGTCCGCGCGGATCAGGTCCGCCGGCACGAACTTCGCGCGCCCCGTGGCCGTGGGAAAGTGCGTCTGGAACACCACCGGCTGGCCCGGGTCGCCCTCGTTCTCGCAGGGATAGGTCACCGACGAATCGCGCTCCAGGCGCTCCCAGGTGATGCCGCGGATGGAGTCCATGCAGCCGCGCATTTCATTCCACACCTCTTGCGGGCCGGCGTAGTTCCACGCAAGGCCCAGGCGTTGCGCGAGTTGCTGGATGATCCACAAGTCCGGCTGCGCTTCGCCGGGCGCCTGCAGCGCCTTGCGACCGAGCTGCACCATGCGGTCGGTGTTGGTGACCGTGCCGTCCTTCTCCGGCCAGGCGGTGGCAGGCAGCACGACGTCGGCGAGATACGCGGTCTCGGTGAGGAAGATGTCCTGCACCACCAGGTGCTCGAGCTTCGCCATCGCCGCGCGCGCATGCTCGAGGTCCGGGTCGGACATCGCCGGGTTCTCGCCCATGATGTACATGCCGCGGATCTTGCCCTCGTACGCCGCGTTCATGATCTCGACCACCGTGAGGCCCGGCTTGGGATCGAGCCGGGCGCCCCAGAATTTCTCGAAGCGCGCCTTCGCTTCCGGCGTCGCCACGCGCTGGTAGTCCGGATACATCATCGGGATCAGGCCGGAATCGGATGCGCCCTGCACGTTGTTCTGGCCGCGCAGGGGATGCAGTCCGGTGCCGGGACGGCCGACCTGGCCGGTCATCAGCGTGAGCGCGATCAGGCACCGCGCATTGTCGGTGCCGTGCACGTGCTGGCTGATCCCCATGCCCCACAGGATGATCGAGGCCTTCGAGGTGGCATAAAGGCGCGCCACCTCGCGGATCGTCGCCGCCGGAATGCCGCAGATCGGCGCCATCTTCTCTGGCGAGAAGTCCTGCGCGTTCTCCTTGAGCGCGTCGTAGCCGCTGGTGCGGTCCTTGATGAACGCCTCGTTCACCAGGCCTTCGTCGATGATCGTGTGGATCATCGCGTTGAGCAGCGCCACGTCGGTGTCCGGGTGGAACTGCAGGAAGTGCGCGGCGTGGCGCGCGAGGTCGGTGCGGCGCGGGTCGGCGACGATGAGCTGGGCGCCGCGCTTGGCGGCGTTCTTGAGCCAGGTGGCCGCCACCGGGTGGTTCGACGTGGGATTCGCCCCGATGAGGAAGATGACCTCCGAGTTGGCGACGTCGTTCACCTGGTTCGACACGGCGCCCGAGCCGATGCCCTCCAGCAGCGCCGCCACCGAGGAGGCGTGGCACAGGCGCGTGCAATGATCCACGTTGTTGGTGCCGAAGCCGGTGCGCACCAGCTTCTGAAAGAGGTAGGCCTCCTCGTTCGAGCCTTTGGCCGAGCCGAAGCCGGCAAGCGCGAACTTGTCCTCGTCGCGGATCTTCCTCAGGCCGGAAGCCGCGAGCTCAAGCGCCTCGTCCCAGCTGGCCTCGCGAAACACCGCCGTCCAGTTGCCGGGGTCCATCGTGAAATCCGCCGACTTCGCGACGCCCGGCTTGCGGATCAAGGGCTTCGTCAGCCGGTGCGGATGGTTGGCGTAGTCGAATCCATAGCGGCCTTTCACGCACAGCCGCCCGTGGTTCGACGGGCCGTCCTTGCCGGTGACGAACTGGATGACGTTGTTCTTGACGTGATAGGTGAGCAGGCAGCCCACGCCGCAGAACGGGCACACCGAATCCACCGTCTTGTCGATCGCGGCGAGTCCGGCCTCGCGCGCCGGCATCAGCGCGCCCGTCGGGCACGCCTGCACGCACTCGCCGCAGGCGACGCAGGTGGACGCGCCCATCGGGTCGTCGAAGTCGAACACGATCTTCGCGTGTTCGCCCCGCCAGGCGTACCCGATCACGTCGTTCACCTGCTCCTCGCGGCAGGCGCGCAGGCAGCGGGTGCACTGGATGCACGCATCCAGGTTCACCGCGATCGCGGGGTGCGAAACATCGGCTTTCGGCTGCTGGCGCGCCTTGAACCGCGGCAGGCCGACGCCGAGCTTCTGCGCCCACAGGTCGAGCTCGGAGTCCCTGCGGTGGGGAGAACCCGGCGCCCCTGCGCCGGGCCGCTTCTCGGGCATGTCGGCCAGCAGCAGCTCCAGCACCATCTTCTGCGACAACAGCGCGCGCGCCGAGTCGCTGGTGACTTCCATCCCCGCCTGCGGATACCGGCAGCACGAGGGCGCGAGCGCGCGCTCGCCCTTCACCTCCACCACGCAGGCGCGGCAGTTGCCGTCGGGCCGCAGCCCCGGCATGTAGCAAAGGTGCGGGATCTCCACGCCGTGGCGCTTCGCCGTCTCGATGATGGTCTCGTCGGGCCGGCCGACCACCGTCTTGCCGTTCAGCTTGAACTCGATGGGAAGCGTTGCAAGCTGCTGCGCGCCGGCACGGTCCATCACGACACCTCGTGGGGGAAATACTTCATCACGCACTGTACCGGGTTGGGTGCCGCCTGGCCCAGCCCGCAGATGGAAGCGTCCATCATGGCCTGTGAGAGCTCGCCGAGCAGCGGTTGGTTCCAGCGTTTCTCGTCCATCAGCGCAAGCGCCTTCGCGGTGCCCACGCGGCACGGGGTGCACTGGCCGCAGGACTCTTCCTTGAAGAACTTCATCAGGTTCCTCGCGGCCGCGGCCGCCTTGTCGCGCTGCGACAGGATCACCACGGCGGCCGAGCCGATGAAGCAGCCGTGCGGCTGCAGCGTGTCGAAATCAAGGGGGATGTCGCCCTTCGAGGCGGGCAGGATCCCGCCGGAGGCGCCGCCCGGCAGGTAGGCGTAGAACTGGTGGCCCGTCCTGCATGCCGCCGCAGTATTCGTCGATCAGCTCCCGCACGGTGATGCCCGCGGGCGCCAGATGCACGCCGGGCTTCCGCACGCGGCCCGACACCGAGAACGAGCGCAGGCCTTTCCTGCCGTGGCGGCCGTGGGAGGCAAACCACGCGGCGCCCTTTTCCACGATCTCGCGTACCCAGTGCACCGTTTCCATGTTGTGCTCGAGCGTCGGGTAGCCGAACAGGCCCACCTGCGCCACATAGGGCGGGCGCAGGCGCGGCATGCCGCGCTTGCCCTCGATCGACTCGATCATCGCCGACTCTTCGCCGCAGATGTAGGCGCCCGCGCCGCGGCGCAGGTGAATGGGGGGCAGCGCGCAGGGCGGGTTCTTCATCAGCTTCGCCAGCTCGCGCTCCAGCACTGCGCGGCAGCCGGCGTATTCGTCGCGCAGGTAGACGTAGATCCCGCCCACGCCCGCGCACCAGGCCGCCACCAGCATGCCTTCGAGGAAGCGGTGCGGGTCGCGCTCGAGGTACCAGCGGTCCTTGAAGGTGCCGGGCTCGCCTTCGTCGACGTTCACCGCCATCAGGCGCGGCGCGGGCTCCGCCGCGACGATGCGCCACTTCCGTCCCGCGGGAAAGCCGGCGCCGCCCAGGCCCCTGAGGCCCGAGTCCTCCATGATCTTCGTGATCTCGTCGCGCGTGCGCTTGCCCGCGAGGCACTCGGCGAGCAGCTGGTAGCCGCCCCCCTTGCGATAGGCCGCGTAGTCCGCATAGGCAGGCTCAGCGCACCTGAGCTTCTTCGCCTGGACGGCGGCTTTCACCTTCTCCAGGGTCGCGTTGCCCACCGGGTTCTGGTGCACCACCGCGCAGGGCGCAGCCTCGCAGCGGCCCACGCAGGGCGCGGGAATCACGCGCACGTCCTTGCCGAGGATACCGGGGAGCCTCGCGAGCAGCTCGCGCGCGCCCGCCAGCTCGCAGGCGATGGAATCGCACACGCGCACGGTGAGCGCGGGCGGCGCGCTTTCGCCTTCCTTCACCACGTCGAAGTGGTGGTAGAAGGTCGCCACCTCGAACACTTCCGTCATGGAGAGGCGCATTTCCTGCGCGAGCGCGGCGAGGTGCGCGGCGGAGAGATGGCCGTGGCGATCCTGGATCTTGTGCAGGTGCTCGATGAGCAGGTCGCGCCGCCGGGGCACGCCGCCGAGCAGCTTGCGCACCTGCTCCAGCGCCTCGGGCTCGACGCTGCGTCCCTTGGGTGTTCCGCGGGGCCTCTTCACGATGCGGGGCATTATCCGGCAGGCGGGCGGTCCGCCTTCTTGACTGCGGTCAACTCTTGCGCGCTGGCGCGGGCCCCTGCGCGCAGACTTCGCGCAGGGATTGTTGCAGCGCGTGCGGCATGCGCGGCGCACGAGTGTACACTCGCCTCGCCATGAATCAGGCCGCCGGCGCGATCGACGCGAACACGCTGCTCAGCGTGGTGCAGGCGGTGGCGCGCGAAGCGCGGCCCAGCATCGAGCCCGACGTCTCGCTGGACAGCTCGCTGGAGAAGGAGCTGGGCCTGGACAGCCTGGCGCGCGTCGAGCTGGTGCTGCGCCTGGAGCGCGAGTTCGGCACCAGCCTTCCCGAGCAGGCGCTCGCCACCAGCGAAACCCCGCGCGACCTGCTGAGGTTCCTCCTCTCCAGCGCCGGCCACGCGCCGCGCGCCGCGGACACCAGCGTCGCCAGCCTCTCGCATTCCACCGACGTGCGCCCGCCGCTGAAGGCGCAGACGCTCACCGAGGCGCTCGAGTACCACGTCGAGCGCCAGCCCGACCGGCTGACGGTGCACCTGTACGAGGAAGGCCAGGAAACCCCGATCACCTACCGCCAGCTCTACGACGGCGCGCTCGGCTACGCGGCGCGCCTCTCGCAGGCGGGCCTGCAGCCCGGGCAGATGGTGGCGATCATGCTGCCCACCTGCAAGGAGTACTTGTTTTCGTTCTACGGAGTCTTGCTCGCGGGTGGCGTGCCGGTGCCCCTCTATCCGCCGGCGCGCCTGACCACCATCGAAGACCACATGACGCGCCATGTCGGCATCCTGAAGAGCGCCGGCGCGACGATCATGATCACGATCCCGGAGGCGAAGGCGCTCGCCTACCTGCTGCGCGCGCAGGTGGAGAGCCTGCGCGCGGTGCTCATGCCTTCCGACCTGGAGGCCGGCGGCGAAGATGCGGGGGCCGGCTTCGCGCCGGTGCGCGGCAAGTCCGGCGACATCGGCTTCCTGCAGTACACCTCGGGCAGCACCGGCAATCCCAAGGGCGTGGTCCTGTCGCACGCGAACCTGCTGGTCAACGTGCGGGCGATGGGCAAGGCGGTGAGCGCGGGCCCGGACGACGTGTTCGTGAGCTGGCTGCCGCTGTATCACGACATGGGACTGATCGGCGGGTGCTTCGCCACCATGTTCCTCGGGTTCCCGGTCGTGCTGATGTCGCCGCTGGCGTTCCTCTCGCGCCCCGGGAGCTGGATGCGCGCCATCCACCGCCACCGCGGCACCATTTCGGGCGGCCCGAACTTTTCCTACGAGCTGTGCCTGCGCCGCATCCCGGACGAGGAGATGGAGGGCATCGACCTGTCCTCCTGGCGCTTCGCCTTCAACGGCGCCGAGCCCGTGAGCCCCGACACCATCACCACCTTCGAGCAGCGCTTCGCGAAATGGGGCTTGCGCAGGAACGTGCTCGCCCCCGTGTACGGCCTCGCCGAATGCACGGTGGGCGTGGCCTTCACCACGCCGGGCGAGCCCTGGCGCATGGACGCGCTGGACCGAGAGAAATTTTCGCAAAGCGGCGAAGCGGTGCTGGCGCGGCCCGAAGACCCGGCGCCGCTCAGGGTGGTCGGCTGCGGCCACGTGATCGAGGGCCACGACCTGCGCGTGGTGGACGCGGCGGGCCTGGAGCTGCCCGATGGCCAGGAAGGCCTCCTGGAGTTTCGCGGTCCCTCGGCGACCTCCGGCTACTACCGCAGCCCCGAGGCGACCAGGAAGCTTTTCGACGGCGATTGGCTGCATACCGGCGACCGCGCGTACCTCAAGGAGGGCATGGTCTACATCACGGGCCGCGAGAAGGACATCATCATCCGCGGCGGGCGCAACATCAGCCCCTACGAGCTGGAGCAGGCAGTCGGCGACCTCGCCGGCGTACGCCGCGGCTGCGTTGCGGTCTTCGGCAGCCGCGACGCCGCCACGGGCACCGAGCGCATGGTGGTGCTCGCCGAGATGCGCGCTGGGGACGCCTCCCGCCACCCCGACCTCAAGCGCATGATCAACGAGCTGGCGGTCAGCCTGACCGGCGCGCCGGCCGACGACATCGTGCTCGCGCCTCCGGCCACCGTGCCGAAGACTTCGAGCGGCAAGATCCGCCGCACGGCCGCGCGCGAGTTCTACGAGCGCGGCCCGACGTCGGTGAAGCCGCAGGCGGTGTGGCTGCAGTTCCTGCGCCTGGTGCTCGCCGGCGCCGCGCCGCAGCTGAGGCGCGGCTGGCGCTCGGTGCGTGGCGCGCTCTACGCGCTGCGCGTCTACGTCGCCTTCGGCCTGCTGTTCCCGTTCGCGCTGCTGGCCGCGGCCACCGGCAAGCCGGCGACCGGCTGGCGCGTCGGCGGCATCGTGTGCCGCCTGTTCCTGCGCGCGGCGGGACTGCCCGTGGTTCTGCGCGGCGCGGAGCGCATCCCGGCCGGCCCGGTGGTGCTCGCCGTCAACCACACCAGCTATCTCGACGCGGTGGTGCTGGTGGCGCTGCTCGGACCGCGCGTGTACTCCTTCGTCGCCAAGCGCGAGTTCGAGGCCAACCCGCTGATGCGACTGCTGCTCAAGGGATTTGCTACGATCTTCGTCGAGCGCTTCGACGTGCTGAAAAGCGCCGAGCATGCCGACGTGCTGGTCGAGGCGGCGCGCGGCGGCGCGTCGCTGGTGGTGTTTCCGGAGGGCACCCTGACGCGCAACACCGGACTGATGGCGTTTCGCGCCGGCGCCTTCCAGGTCGCCGCCCAGGCGGGCGTGCCAGTGGTGCCGGTGGCGCTGCGCGGCGTGCGCTCGGTGCTGCGCGACGGCACGTGGTACGCGCGCCGCGCGCCGGTCGCGGTGACGGTGTGCGCGCCGGTCGCGCCGGAAGGCACCGACTGGGCGGCCGCCATCCGGCTGCGCGACCGCGTGCGCGCCGAGATCCTGCAGTACTGCGGTGAGCCCGACCTCGCGCCCGCGGCGGACGCCGCGGAACCTGCTCCCTAGTCGCCCTTTCGCGACACTGGCCGCCGGCGCAGAGCCCGGCGACGGCGCCTTCCCCAGCGACGCGAGAGCCCCTCGCCGTTTCTCCTTGGGCGTCGTAGGCCTGCGGAACTCGCCCTTCCTGCATTTACGGGCTCGAGCAGTCCTCGGCCTGCTCCCTCCGCCCTCGGTCCGGCTCGGCGCGTCGCGATGGGGTCCCCTGCGCCGCCGCCGGGCTCCGCGCCGCTGACCTAGCGCGCGAGCGCTTCGTCGAAGAACTTCTCCAGCGCGCGCACCGGCGCGGCGTCGCCGTAGAGCGCGCCGCGCGCGGCCTCGATGCGCTTTCGCATCTCGCCCCACCACGCCGCGTCCGTCGCCAGGCGCACCGCAATCTCGACGTAGGCCGCCTCGTCGGTCGCCACCAGCTCGTCGAGGCCCATGCGGCGCAGGACGCCGCTCGCAAGGCGCCCGCGCAGGAAGCCCCCCTCGTAGGCTGCGATCGGCAGCCCGCACTCGATCGCCTGCA
The DNA here is from genome assembly GCA_963719995.1 of uncultured beta proteobacterium. Taxonomy (GTDB): domain Bacteria; phylum Pseudomonadota; class Gammaproteobacteria; order Burkholderiales; family SG8-39; genus JAABQT01. Next base: position 999,687 of record CAVRDW010000001.1, read on the forward strand.
TCGCGGTGTTGAAGCCCGAGAAGCCCAGCGTGTCGAGAAAGACATCGGACTGCGCCATGAGGCCGTAGAACGCCGTTCGGCTCTGCCACGGGATGAACGCGGCGAGCGCCTTCAAGTCGAGCCCCTCGGCGGCGAAGCTGCGCTCGAGGCGCGTGCGCAGCCGCTCCATCAGCTCCGGCGCGCGGCCGGGCGCGAAGAACACGAACTGGCACTCGCCCAGGCGGCGCGCGATCGCGGCGAGCACGGCGTCGTGCCGCGGCGTGTACTTGAACGGCGTGCCGGGACACAGCAGCAGGGGCACGCCCTCGCGGATGCCGAGCGCCGCAGGATCCGCTGGTGCCGGCGCGGCGGTCAGCGGCGCGTAGCTGCAGCCGAGCCCGGGCAGGCGCACCAGGCGCTCCGTGTAGTGCGCCTGCGCGTCCGCGGGCTCGAGCGCCTCCGCGGACAGGAAGTAGTCGATGGTCGGCAGCCCGGTGGTGATCGGGTGTCCCCAGGTCGCCGCCTGCACCGGCGCGAGCCGCATGCTCGCCAGTTTCGCGGTGAGCGGGTCCATGCCGATCTCGGGATAGATCAGCACGTCGAGCTGGTGGTCGAGGAGAAGCGGCACCCAGTCCAGGATGTCGCTCTTGCCGAAGGCGTAGTGCGCGACCAGCGTCTTGGCGAGCGCGGTCTCGACGTCGTGCGTGCGGCCGAGGTGGTAGAGACGCAGGTCGTAGCGGTTGCGGTCCAGGCCCTGCAGCCAGCCCTTGACGATGGCGTTCCACACCGAGTGGTCGTGGATGTGATTGGAGACGATGCCGATGCGGGTCTCGGCGCGCGTCACGCGCGCGGCGCGCGCGAAGCCCGCTGCCTCCTGCCACGTTCCCATCAGCCGCGCGCACAGCCGGCCGTAGCGCGACAGGCGCTCGCGGTGGTCCGCCTCCTGGTAGGCGAGGTAGAACGGCTGCTGCACGCCCACCGCGCGTGCCAGCGCCTCGGCGCCATGCTCATCGCCCCAGCGCTCGAGCGCAGCGAGCTCCGCGTCGAAGCGCACGCGGCTCTGCGCGGCTTCGGCCTCGCTTTCGGCGAGCATCGGCACCTGCGACATCGCAGCCGCCCAGCGCGCCTCTGCGTAGTCCGGGTTGGCCTCGAGGGCGCGCCGGTAGCACGCGACCGCCCCCGTCGCATCGCCCATCCCCTTGCGCGCGTTGCCGAGCTCGTAGTGCGCCTCGGCCATCGCGGGACGCACCGCAAGGAGGTTCTGCAACGCCTCCGCCGCCTCAGCCAGCCGGCCGCGCTCGCGCAGCAATTGCGCGGCGTTGAACACCGTTTCGGCGAAATCGGGCTTCAGCGCGAGCGCCTGCTGGTAGCAGCCGAGCGCCTCGTCGGCGCGGCCCAGCTCCTTGAGCACGTTGCCGAGATTGTTGTGCGCTTCGGCCAGGCCCGCCGGGTCGATGGCGATGGCGGCGCGGTAGGCGGCCGCCGCCTCCTCCAGGAACCCCTTCTCGCGCAGCAGGTTGCCGACGTTGAAGCGCGCCAGCATCAGGTTCGGGTCGTGCGCCACGGCGCGCTGGCAGGCGGCGAGCGCGTCGTCCAGCCGCCCGGCATCGCGCAGCGCGAGCCCGAGCGCGTTGTGCGCTGGCGCGTAGTCGGGCCTGAGGGCGAGCGCGGCTTCGTGCGCCGCAATCGCCTCCGCCGATCGGCCGAGGGCGTTCAGGGTTTCGCCGAGCCGCACGTGCGCTTCGGCCATCGCCGGATTCACCGCCAGCGCGCCCCGGAAGGTTTCGACTGCTTCCTCGGCCCTGCCCTGCCGGCGCAGGACGCTCGCCAGGTTGTAAAGGGCATCCGCCGAGTCGGGCGCCAGCGCCGCCGCCTCGCGGAACCGCGCAGCGGCGTCCTCGAGCCTGCCCAGCCGGCGGTAGGCCTCGCCGAGACTGTTGTGCGCCTGCGCGCTCGCGGCATCGACGCGCAGTGCGCTCTCGATCGACGCGACCGCATCGGCGGGCCGGCCCGCCTGCAGCGCCAGTACGCCGCGCAGGTGCAGGGCGTCGAAGTTCCGGGGATCAGCGGCGAGGATCTCGCGATAGCCCGCGTCGGCCTCCTCCAGGCGCCCTGCCGTGTGGTGCGCGAACGCGCGCTCGAGCGCCGCGCGGCTGGCGCTGGACGCGTCCGGACTGGCCGTCGGCCGCGGCTTCCTGCCGAACAGCCAGCTCAGCATCGACCTACTCGAAGCCTCCGCCCAGCGCCAGGTGCAGGTTCACGCGCTGCACGAGGCGCTCGCTGCGCGCGCGCAGCAGGGTCGAGCGCGTCGCAAACAGCGCGAGCTGCTGCTGCTGGACCGCGCGCAGATCGGCCGAGCCCACGCGGTAGCGGATCTCGGCGAGCTCCAGCGCGCGCGCGTTGTCCGCGACCGCGCGACTGAGCGTGGCAAAGCGTTCTTCCAGGTTGAAGCCCGCCGAGAGCGCCTTCTCGACCTCGCCGAAGGCCCTGGCACCCACGCGGCCGTAGTCGGCGATCGCCGCCTTCAGCTCGGCATCGCGCACCTCTTCCTGCGACTGCAGCGCGCCGCCGAGGAATAGCGGTTGCGTGATCGCGGCGCCGGCGCTCACCACGGGGTTGTCGCGGTCCTGCAGCACGAAGAGCTCGCTCGAGATGCTGGAGACGGCGGCGGTGAGCGAGATGCGCGGCAGCTTCGCCGTGCGCGCCTCGCCCACGCGATTGAAGGCGGCTCCCACCCGGCGCTCGGCAGCGATCACGTCCGGCCGCCGCTCGAGGAGCTGCGAGGGCAGCCCGGCGGGCACCGGACCCGGCATCGCGGGCAGGTCGGGGGCGAGCGCGACCGTGGCGGCCGGGTAGCGACCGAGCAGCGCCTCGAGCGAGCGCAGCGCGTGCTGCTCGGCGAGCGCCAGCTGCAGCGCGACGTCGCGAAAGGTGGCGGACTGCGCATCCGCCTGGCTTGCCTCGATCTCGTCGCCGCGGCCCACGCGCAGGCGGTCGCGCGCGAGCGAGCCCAGGCGCTCGGAGGACTGCACCATCTCGAGCGCGATCGCCTTCTGCGCGCGCGCTTCGAGCGCGAGGAACCAGCCCTTTGCCACCAGCGCCGCCACCGACTGCCGGGCGTACTCGGTGTCGAGCTGTGCGGATTCGAACTGCTTGGTCGCCGCCTCGCGGCCGTAGCGCACGCGGCCCCAGAGATCGAGCTCCCAGTTGGCGAAGATGCCCGCGCCTTCGAGCCCCGAGGAGTCGCCCGAGAGCTCGCCGCCGCCGCGCGCCATCGCGTTCACCTGCGGCCACAGCGTCGCGCCAGCGAGCCGGGACGCCGCCGCCGCCTGCTCCACGCGCGCCGCGGCAATGCGCAGGTCGAGGTTCGCGATCAGGGCCTCGTTCACCATCTCGATGAGAGCCGGGTCCCGGAAGCTCGCGACCCACGAGCCCGCGACGTCGCCCGCGGCGGACGAGCCGCCAGTGTACGTCTCGGGAATCGGGTAGTCCGGCAGCGCCTGCTTGCGCAGCTCCTCGCGCTCGGGCGGCGACTGGAGCGCGCAACCGCCGAGCAGCAACGCGACGAGCAGACCACGCGCGCGCATGTCAGTGCAGCTTGAGGACGAGGTAGCCCGTCAGCGCGCCCACGCGCAGGATCACCTTGCGCAGGATGTGGATCGCCTCCGCGGTTTCCGTGTAGATCGCTGCGTGGCCCGCCGCGCCCGGCGCCATGAACAGGGCCTGGTCCTTCTCGGCGACGTCGAACTTGACGGCGAAGCGCTGCGGCGGTGCCGCGAGCACGCCGGTCATCGGCAGCGTGCCGGTCGCGGGCAGCTGCCCGGCGCCCGAAGCCCAGATGATCGAGTTGACCTTGCCCTTGATGACGCGCCCGGGATGCGTATTCAGCGAGAACTCGGCCTCGTTGCCCGGCGCCACCTGGTGCAGCTCGTTCTGGTTGTAGAGCGCGACCACCGAGCCGGTGGTCTCGACCAGCGTGATGACGGGATTGAACGGCAGGCCGGCCACGAACCCGCCCGCGCGCAACTGCAGGTTGACGACGTAGCAGTCGCACGGCGAGCGCGTGGTCGTCTGGTCGAGTTCCCATTGCGCATTCTCGAGCTGGGCGCGGATCTGCGCGGCCTGCGCGAACTCGCCGTTCACCTTGGCGCCGAGCTTCTGCTGCACCTGCGCGCTCCCGGCAATCGCCTGCCGCTCGGCGGCGCGCGCCTGCACTTCCGCGCTGCGCGCCGCGGCGAGCTGCCCGGAAAGCTCGAGCAGCGAAGCCTCCGCCTGCTCCAGCTCGAACTTCGTGCCGGCCCCGGTCCTCGCCAGCTCGCGGTACTGATCGACGCGCGTGCGCGCCAGGTCGAGCCTTGCCGTGACCTCGGCGATCCGCGCCTGCGATTGCACGATCGCGCTCTTCGCCTCGGCGATCTTCGCCTGCGAGCCTTTCAGCGATTCCTGCAGCTCGCGCTCCTGTGCGCTGGCATTCTCGAGCTGGGCCTTCAGCGTGTTGACCTGCAGCTCATAGGGTGTCGGGTCGATGCGGAACAGCACATCGCCCTTCTTCACCGGCACGTTGCCTTCCTCGATCGGCACCTCGATCACGCGGCCGCGCACCTGCGACACGATGGGCACCGTGTAGCGGTACACCCGGACGTCGGCCGAAGAGGGCGCCACGACGTTGAGCGTCAGGATCAGCGCGGTGAGCCCGACGATCGGGATGACGGCGACGGTGACCTGCGTCTTGGTGTTCCATGGCAGCCACTTGAACTTGATGAAGATCAGCCAGACGAAGAACCCGTAGATGCCAAGAAGGATCGCTTCCATCTAGCGTTCCTCCGCCGGCGGCACCGGCCGCGCCGGGGCTGCCGGTTGCGTGCGGCGCGCGGGTGCCGGCTCCTGCAGGGATTCGAGCTCGGCGAGCAGGTCCTGCAGCGCTGCGGGCAGCGCGCCGCGCGACTGCATCATCTCCAGCTCTTCGCGCAGGCGCCGGATCTCTTCCGCCGTCGACGTGCCCGCGCGCGCCTTCTCCGCCATCTCCTCGAAGTAGGATTCGTGCTTCTCCGTGCCGTAGGCCATTCGATACATCACCGGCCGCGTATAGGCCCACAGCCACGCGATCGGCCAGAGCAGGCCGCCGAACACCAGCGACAGCAGGCACAGCGTCTTGATCGCCTCCTGCTGCGGGTGGTGGCGCCTCTCCGCGATCTGCTCGGGAAGGATATGGACCAGCCAGAACAGGACGATGCCGACGATCGGCACGAAGACCAGGATCACCCAGGCGAGGACGTCGGCGACCATGTCCAGCGTCTCGCCCTTGAACATCGAAGCGTGCACCGGCAAGCAAACCGCCAGGAGGGAAGCGAGGACCGCTGCCCGCTTGAGAATCAAAGGCCTATCCGATGCCAATGGGACGATGGGCCCAATTGTAGCCGCTCAGGCGGGCGGCTTGGCGGCCTGGCGCGACGCGAGCGTTGCCACCGTGACCAGCTCGTAGCTCAGCGCGTCGGTGAATTCAGGCGCGTAGCCGGCCTCGCGCAGCGCCCAGCGCACGCGGTTGCCCAGGCGCGCCTTCTTGTAGATGTTGAGCTTGCGCGTGCGCACGAACTGCTCGATGCGCGCGAAGACGACGTCGTGCGTCTTGCGCAGCCGGTCCGCGGTCTTGCGCGTGTGCGGGCCGGGGGACGGCGGCAGCCGCTTGACGAGGTCGGCGACGATCGCGTCGGCGACCTCGTCGACTTCCTTGGTGTCGAACCATTGACCGAACATGGAATCCTCTGGTGCCTGGGGCTCGCGCGCATTTTACGCGATCGGCCGCGCCGCCCATCCCCGCCACGGGTGGTGATTCACCGGCTCGGGCGCGCACGGGCGGCCTGCGCGCGCGATGTGCGCTCGGCTATCGGAGAATCGATTTCAGCAGCTTGCCCATCTCCGCCGGGTTGCGCGTCACCTTGATGCCGCAGGCTTCCATCACCGCGAGCTTCTCCTGCGCCGTGCCCTTGCCGCCCGAGATGATGGCACCGGCATGGCCCATGCGCTTGCCAGGCGGCGCGGTGACGCCGGCGATGAAGCCGACCACGGGCTTCTTCATGTTCTTCTTGACCCACTCGGCGGCGGCCTCCTCGTCCGAGCCGCCGATCTCGCCGATCATGACGACGGCGTCGGTGTCGGGGTCGTCGTTGAAGAGCTTGAGCACGTCCACGTGCTTCAGGCCGTTCACCGGATCGCCGCCGATGCCCACCGCGGTGGACTGCCCGATGCCGAGCTCGGTGAGCTGCGCCACCGCCTCGTAGGTCAGCGTGCCCGAGCGCGACACCACGCCGACGCGCCCCTTGCGGTGGATGTGGCCCGGCATGATGCCGATCTTGAGTTCCTCCGGCGTGATCGCGCCCGGGCAATTGGGCCCGAGCAGCAGCGTCCTGCGGTTCTGCTTGCTCATGCGGTCGCGCACCTCGATCATGTCGCGCACCGGGATGCCCTCGGTGATGCAGATGGCGAGCTCGAGGTCCGCCTCCACCGCCTCCCAGATCGCGGCGGCCGCGAAGGGCGGCGGCACGTAGATCACCGACACGGTGGCGCCGGTCTCCACCTTCGCATCGCGCACCGAGCCGAAAATGGGGATGCCCTCGAAGTTCTCGCCGGCCTTCTTCGGGTTGACGCCGGCGACGAAGCAGGCGCGGCCGTTGGCGTAATCGCGGCTGGTGCGCGTGTGGAATTGGCCGGTGTTGCCGGTGATGCCCTGCGTCATCACCCGCGAATTCCTGTTGATGAGGATGCTCATGGCTTCTTCCTCTTGGCCGCCTTCTTGCGGGCGGCCTTGGGCTTCGCCCTTGCTTTCGCCGCCGATCTCGCCCCGGACTTCGACTTCGCCCTCGACTTCGCCTTGGGCTTCGATTTCCCTCTGGGCTTTGGCTGGGGTTTCGGCTTTGGCTTTGCTTTTGGCTTCGCCTTGCTCACCGTGATGGCGGCCACGATCCTCTGTCCCGCCTGTGCCATGTTGTCCGCGGAGATGATCGGCAGCCCCGAGTCCTTGAGGATCTGCTTGCCGAGGTCCTCGTTGGTGCCCTTCATGCGCACCACCAGCGGCACCGAGAGCTTCACTTCGCGCGCCGCCGCCACGACGCCGGTGGCGATGGTGTCGCACTTCATGATGCCGCCGAAAATGTTGACGAGGATCGCCTTCACCTTCGGATTGGAGAGCATGATCTTGAACGCCGCGGTGACCTTGTCCGCGGTCGCGCCGCCGCCCACGTCGAGGAAGTTGGCCGGCGACCCTCCGTAGAGCTTGATGGTGTCCATCGTCGCCATGGCAAGCCCCGCGCCATTCACCATGCAGCCGATGTTGCCATCCAGGGAAATGTAGGACAGGCCGTGCTTCGAGGCCTCGATCTCCAGCGGATCCTCCTCGTCGAGGTCGCGCAGCGCGACGATGTCCTCGTGGCGGAACAGCGCGTTGTCGTCGAAGTTGATCTTCGAGTCGAGCGCCACCACGCGGCCGTCGCCGGTGAGGATCAGCGGATTCACCTCGAGGAGCGAGGCGTCCGCGTCCCAGAAGCACCGGTAGAGCGCCTGCAACAGCTCGCCCGCCTGCCCGAGCGCCGCCGCGGGAATGCCGATCCGCCGCGCGACGTTGCGCGCCTCGCTGTCGGTAAGGCCCGCCGCCGGATCGACGAACACCTTGTGGATCTTCTCCGGGGTCTTTGCCGCGACCTCCTCGATGTCCATGCCGCCCTCGGAGGAGGCCATCAGCGCCACGCGCTGCGTGCCGCGGTCCACCACCAGCCCCACGTAGAGCTCTTTGCGAATGTCGGCGCCTTCCTCGACCAGCAGCCGCCGCACCTTCTGGCCCTGCGGTCCGGTCTGGTGCGTGACCAGCTGCATGCCGAGGATGCGCTTGGCGTGCGCCCTCACCTCCTCGAGCGACTTCGCCACCTTGACGCCGCCGCCCTTGCCGCGGCCGCCGGCGTGGATCTGCGCCTTCACCACCCAGACGCTGCCGCCGAGCTTCCTCGCCGCATCCACCGCCTCGTCCACCGTGAAGCAGGGGAAGCCGCGCGGCGTGATGACGCCGTACTTGCGGAACAGTTCCTTGCCCTGGTATTCGTGAATCTTCATGCGCCCGCCTTCTCCTTCGCTGCGTACCACTCCGGATACCACTTGCGCACCGTCTCGCCGCTGGTGTCCATGGCGTGGCAGTGATCGAGCTGGAACGGCTTCCTCCCGGGCGGGCGCTCCTCGCGCAGCTCGCCCGCCAGGCTCTGGATCGCCGCGGTCGGCAGTCCCGCGAGCATCTCGGTGATGTGCGTGCAGCCCTGCACGCCGCCCAGGCGCTCCTTCACTGTGTCGCGGAACTTCTTGACGAGGTTCAGGCCGACGAGCTTGCGGTAGGCCGGCGCGATGTTCTCGCAGCCGCCGGGGTAGGGCACGGCGTCGGATACCGCGAGCGCCTCCACCACGTTGAATTTCCGGTCGATGGTGACGCGCACGACCATGTCGTGGATCGGCAGACCGGCACGGCGCACGCCGGTGCGCAAGGTGCAGTCGTGGCTCTTGACGTCGGTGATGTGCGCCTCGATGTCCCACAGGCCGTCGGCGCGCCGGTAGCCCTCGTAGCGCACGCGGCGGGTGTGGACGAGCTCGCGCTCGATTTCGGAAATGGGGAGCGGCATGGAGCGGGTGAGTCTAGCATCGGCGCCCATGGCGGAGACATTGACCTAAGTCATGTCTCGAAACTCGGCGACCTGCCGGCGCAGACGGCGGCGGCGCGATCATCCGAATCCCGTGCCGAAATTGCAGCAGTAGGCGTAACATCATGGCGAGCGTCAGGATACGGGGCAAGAACCACCAACCAGTTTTCCGGAGACCGCCCGCACGGGCGGCTCCGCCGTTACCAGCCAAACCCAAGGAGCCGAAAGATGAGCACGAGCGACAGGAAGTGGGAAGCACTGATCAACAACCTCGAGCTGAGCCGGCGCGATTTCGTTTTCTCCTCTCTCGCCGCGGGGGCGCTGACGCTGACACCTCGCCTGGCCGGCGCGCAGGCGGCGAAGCCCTACAAGATCGGCGTGCTGCTGCCCTCCACCGGCACCGGCGCCAACTACATGGCGCATTGCATCAAGGGCCTGCCGGTCGCGATCGCGGACCTCAACAAGCGCGGCGGCCTGCTCGGCAAGCACCAGGTGCAGATGGTGTACCGCGACACCGAAACCAAGCCCGACGTCGGCGCGCGGGAAGCGAAGTCGCTGATCCTGAACGACAAGGTCGACGCCATCTTCGGCACCTACTCGAGCGCGGTGGCGCTGGCGGTGCAGGAAATCATCCACGAGCACAAGGTGCTGCATTTCGCGGCGACCTCGAACAGCTCCAAGATCACGCAGGACAACTACACGCCCTACACCTACCAGTTCTGCCCCGACAGCAACATGCAGTCGGGCGCGGTGGTGGTCGCGGTGTCGCGCATGGCCGCGAAGAACAAATGGAAGAGCTACGTGTCGCTCGGTCAGGACTACGAGTGGGGCCGCGATACGCACAAGGGATTCACCACCGGGCTGGCGAAGATCAACCCGGAGGTGAAGGAAACGCGGCAGATGTGGTTCAAGCTCGGCGAGACCGACTTCAATTCGTACATCACCGCGATCATGGCGGCGAAGCCCGACTTCATGTTCGGCGCGATCGCCGGCAAGGACGCCGAGACGTTCATGCAGCAGGCCAGCCAGATGGGCCTGTTCAAGCGCGTGCCGTTCCCCGGCGGCCTGATCGCGGTCAACGACCTCAAGGCGCAGAGGAAGACGCTGCCGCGCGGCATCATCGGCCTCGCGCGTTGCCCGTTCTTCGCGCACCTCAAGGAACCGATCATGCAGGCGTACATCAAGCGCGACCGCGCCGCGTTCGGCGCGGACGGCTACCCGGACGACTGGGCCTGCATGTACTACGACGCGCTCGGCGGGCTCGAGCAGGGCGCGAAGAAGGCCGGCTCGACCAGCACCGAGGCGATCGTCAAGGCGCTCAAGGGAGCGACCATCGACACCTGCCGCGGCAAGCGCACGTTCCGCGACTGCAGCAACCAGCTCAACGTGCCGTCGTACGTGGGTGAAGTATGGGATTCGCCGGACTATCCGTTCCCGATCTACAAGCCCGATACCATGATCCAGGTGGAGGGCAACGAAGTCTGGACGCCGACCTGCGAGGACGTCGACAAACTCAAGAAGAAGCGCGCCTGACCCGCGCCGCACGCAGCGGCCGGGGCGACTGAGGCGCCCCGGCCGCTTCTTCCAGTACGACATTTGCGCATGGATATCGGCCCCTACGTCCTGCAGTTGTTCAGCGGCCTGTCGCGCGCGATGGTGCTGTTCCTGCTGTCCGCCGGCCTGTCGCTGATCTTCGGCGTGATGAACATCCTGAATTTCGCGCACGCGACGCTGTGGCTGCTGAGCGGCTACATCACGTTCTCGATCTTCACTTTCCTCAGCGAGCAGCTCGGCGCGAGCCCGTGGCTGCTGCTGCCGGCGATCGTGGGCGCAACCGCGCTGATGGCGCTGATCGGATTTGGGCTCGAGCGCTTCCTGATCCGGCGCACCTATGAGCGCGAGCTGCCCGAGCAGCTGCTGCTCACCTTCGCGCTGGTGCTGATCGTCGGCGATCTGATCAAGCTCGTCTGGGGCGTCGAGAACCGGCGCATCAACCTGGGCGTGCAACCGGTGGAAATGTTCGACACGCTGATCAATCCCTACCATTTCGTGATCGTCGGCAGCGGGGTCGCGGTGGCGGCGGGACTGTGGTTCTTTCTGCATCGCACGCGACTGGGCAAGATCGTGCGCGCAGCGGTCTACAACCGCAACATGGTCAGCGCGCTCGGCATCCCCATCCCGATGATCTACGGGCTGGTGTTCGCCGCGGGCGTCGGGCTGGCCGGATTCGCCGGCGGCGTGTTCCTGCCGTTGCTGCCGATGGCGCTCGGCGTCGACCACGACGTCATCGTGCAGTGCTTCGCGGTCGTGGTGATCGGCGGGTTCGGCAGCATGCTCGGCACCTTCGTCGCGTCGATCATCGTCGGCGTGGTATACGCGTTTTCGATCCTGTTCTGGCCCGACGGCGCGCTGGCCATGATTTTCCTCATCGTGATCGTGGTGCTGATCTGGCGGCCGTGGGGCCTGTTCGGCACCGAGCTGCGCTATTGAGCCTCCGCCATGAGCGCAGCTGACCTACGACCGGGCTTGCTGGCGCGACATGGCCTGGCGGTGCCGGTGGCGATCCTGATGTTCGTCCTGTTCGTGCTGGTGCCGCTGCTGCCGGGCGAGTACTGGACCCAGGTTGCGACCGAGATCCTGATCCTCGGGCTGTTTGCGATGAGCTTCAATCTGCTCTACGGGTACATGGGGCAGATTTCGTTCGGGCACGCCGCGTTCTTCGGCGTTGGCGCCTATGCGAGCGCGATGCTGTTTACCAAGCTGAAGACCGCCGGCGGCTCGATTGGCATGCTCGACTTCTTCCTGTCGCTCGCGGCCGGGCCGCCGGTGGCCGCCGTCGCGGCGCTGATCGTCGGTTTCTTCTGCGTGCGGCTGACCGGCATCTACTTCGCCATGCTGTCGCTCGCGTTTGGCGAGCTGCTGTTCTACATCGTGTTCTCGTGGTACAGCTTCACCAAGGGCGACGACGGCATCCAGGGCCTGCTGCCGCCGTTGTTCTTCCAGGACGCGGTCAACTTCTACTACCTGACGCTCGCGATCGTGACGCTGGCGCTGCTCGCGATGTGGCGCATCACCGAGTCGCCGTTCGGCTACATCATGCGCACGCTGCGCGACAACCAGCGTCGCGCGGCGTTCCTCGGCATCAACGTGCGCCTCCACATGCTCATCAACTTCGTGATCGCGGGCAGCTTCGCCGGGCTCGCCGGCGCGCTGTGGGGGCCGTTCTCGCGCAGCGTCAACCCCGGTCTGCTCGGCTGGCAGGAGTCGGGCATCGCGGTGTTCATGACGTTGATCGGCGGCGCGGGGTCGATCGTCGGGCCGCTGCTCGGCTCCGTGATCTACACCATGCTGCAGGCCGTGGTGAAGATGTACACCGTCTACTGGCCGCTCACCATCGGCACCATCATCCTGCTGATCGTGCTGTTCCTGCCCGGGGGCGTGCTGGGCCTGATCGAGAAGCGCCTCAAGGCGCGGCGCGACGGCGACGCCGGCAACCGGGAAGCCTGACCATGCCGGCGATCCTCGAAGTCACCAACCTGCACAAGCACTTCGGCGGCATTCACGTCACGCGGCACGTGAACTTCTCCATGCAGCCAGGCGAGCAGTCGGCGATCATCGGGCCGAACGGCGCGGGCAAGAGCACCTTCATGAACCTGCTCACCGGCTATCACCGCTGCGATTCCGGCAAGGTGGTATTCGAGGGGCGGGACATCACCAACCAGGCGCCGCACCGGATTGCGCGCCTCGGCATTTCGCGCGCCTTCCAGGTCAGCAGCATCTTCGCCAGGATGAGCGTCGCGGAGAACGTGCGCTCGGCGGTGCACGCGCAGATGCGCCGTTCGTTCAACATCTTTGGCGCCGCCAGCCGCATCGGCATCGAGGAAACCGGGCGCGTGCTTGCGCTGTGCGGGCTCGAGGGCAAACGCGACCTGGTGGCCGGCGAGCTCGCGCAGGGCGACAAGAAACGACTCGAGCTCGCGATTGCGCTGGCCGGGAAGCCGCGCCTGCTGTTCCTCGATGAGCCGACCGCGGGCATGTCGATCGAGGAAGCGCGCGGCACGATGGAACTGGTCGACCGGCTCAACCGCGATCTTGGCCTGACCGTGCTGTTCACCGAGCACGACATGGGGATCGTGTTCAACCACGCCCGCAAGCTCACGCTGATGCACCGCGGCGAGATCGTCGTGCAGGGCACCCCCGGGGAGGTGCGCGCGAACGAAACCGCGCAGAAGGTCTACCTGGGCGAGCACCAGGCATGACGACCCACCTCGAGCTGAGGGGCGTTCACACGCACTACGCGACGAGCCACATCCTGTTCGATGTGTCGCTCGAGGTGAAGCAGGGCGAATCGGTGTGCCTGCTGGGGCGCAATGGCGCGGGCAAGACCACGACGCTGAAGAGCATCATGTCGCTCGCCCAGGCGAGCGCGGGCAGCATCCGCTTCAACGGCGCCGAGCTGGTGGGACGGGCGCCGTACGAGATCGCGCGCCTCGGTGTCGGCTACGTGCCCGACGAGCGCCTGATCTTTCCCGATCTGACGGTGCGCGAGAATCTCGAGATCGCCATCAAGCAAGGCGCCGCCGGCGCGCCGGCGGATTGGACGGTGGCGCGGATCTACGAGCTGTTTCCCGTGCTCGCGCCGCTCGACGCGCGCCTCGGCGGCTACCTTTCCGGCGGCGAGCAGCAGATGCTGACCATCGGCCGCACGCTGATGGGCAACCCATCGCTGCTGCTGCTCGACGAGCCGGTCGAGGGCGTCGCACCGGTCGTGGTGCAGGAACTGACGCGCCAGATCAAGCGGCTCAAGACGATGGGGCTGACGATCCTGTTCGCCGAGCAGAACATGCACTTCGCCACCCAGATCTCGGACCGCGCCTACGTGATCGAGAAGGGCCACATCCGCTACCAGGGCACCATGGGCGAACTGGTGGCGAACGAGGAAGTCAAGGCGAAGTACCTGATGATCTAGCCTAGACCTTGCGAAAGACGATCACCGCGGCGATCAAGGCGACGGCCGTCGCTCCCCAGAGCGGCAGCCGCGTCCACGCAAGCCATGCGAGATGGATGTAGGCGGCGAGCAGCAGCGAGATGAAGAGGCGATCCCCGCGCGTGGTGACCATGCCGAGGATGCCACGCCGCGGCGCTCCGCCCGGCGAGCGCCATTCCCAGACGCTCATGCCGACGAGCAGCAGCGCGATCACCGCGAAGAACACGGCCGTCTGCCAGGTCCAGGCCATCCAGCTCAGGTCCATCGGGCCCGCCTCGCCGGCCTAGACGCGGCCAAGCGAGAATCCTTTCGCGATGTAATTGCGCACGAAGTAGATGACGAAGGCGCCGGGCACCATGGTGAGCGCGCCCGCCGCGGCCAGCAGGCCGAGCTCGTAGCCCGAGGTACTCGCGGTGCGGGTCATGGTGGCGGCGATCGGCTTGGCCTCCACCGAGGTCAGCGTCTTGGCGAGCAGCAGCTCGACCCACGAGAACATGAAGCAGAAGAACGCCGCCACGCCGACGCCGGCGGCGATGGCCGGCAGGAAGATCTTGAGGAAGAACTTCCAGAACGGATAGCCGTCGATGAACGCGAGCTCGTCGAGCTCCTTGGGCACGCCCGACATGAAGCCCTCGAGGATCCAGACCGCCAGCGGGATGTTGAACAGGCAGTGCGCCAGCGCCACCGCGATATGCGTGTCGAACAGGCCGATCGCCGAGTACAGCTGGAAGAAGGGCAGCGCGAACACCGCCGCCGGCGCCATGCGGTTGCTGAGCAGCCAGAAGAACAGATGCTTGTCGCCGAGGAAGCGGTAGCGCGAGAAGGCGTAGGCCGCGGGCAGCGCCACCGTGACCGACAGCAGCGTGTTCATCACCACGTAGGTGAGCGAGTTCACGTAGCCCATGTACCAGGTGCTGTCGGTGAAGATCTTGCGGTAGTTCTCCAGCGTGAAGTTCTGCGGCCACAGCGTGAAGCCGCCGAGGATCTCGTTGGTGTTCTTGAACGACATGGCGAGCAGCCAGTAGATCGGCAGCATGAGGAAGGCCACGTACAGCGCCGGCACCAGCCACTTGAGCCTGCGCATCAGTCCTCCTCGCCGAGCGTCATCACGCGGTAGAACAGCCACGACAGCAGCAGGATGATGAGGAAATAGATCAGCGACATCGCCGCCGCCGGGCCGAGATCGAACTGGCCGAGCGCGATCTTCACCAGGTCGATCGACAGCAATGTGGTGGCGTTGCCCGGGCCGCCCCCGGTGAGCACCACGGGCTCCGTGTAGATCATGAAGCTGTCCATGAAGCGCAGCAGCACGGCGATGGTGAGCACGTGCTTCAGCTTGGGCAGCTGCACGTAGCGGAATACCGCCCAGCCGGAGGCGCCGTCGATCTTCGCCGCCTGGTAATAGGCGTCGGGAATCGCGGACAGCCCGGCGTAGGCGAGCAGCGCAACCAGGGAGGTCCAGTGCCAGACGTCCATGGCGATGAGCGTCGCCCACGCGGCGATCGGCTGCCGCGTGTAGTTGTAGTCCAGGCCCAGCTTGTTCAGCGTCCAGCCCAGCAGCCCGATGTCGGGAAGCGCGAAGATGTTCCACATCGCGCCCACCACGTTCCAGGGGATGAGCAGCGGCATCGACATCAGCACCAGGCACACCGACAACCAGAAGCCCTTGCGCGGCATGGCGAGCGCGATCGCCACGCCGAGCGGGATCTCGATGGCGAGGATGATCGCAGTGAAGATCAGCTGGCGCTTGAGCGAGTCGTGGAAGCGCCCGGAATGCACGACCTCGCTGAACCACTTCACGCCCTCGAAGAAGAAGCGGTTGTTGCCGAAGGTCTCCTGCACCGAGTAGTTGACCACCGTCATCAGCGGGATGACGGCGTTGAAGCCGACCAGCACCACGACCGGCAACACCAGCCACCAGGCCTTCTGGTTGACGGTCTTCGCCCTCACCGCGCCTCCCCGGCCAGCCAGCCGTCGGCGTAGAGCCGCGTGAACGCCGGGTCGAAAGCAAGGTGCGCCGCCTGAGCCGGCACCGTCTGGTGCTCGTCGAGCAGCACGCGAATCAAGCTGTCGCCGTGCCGCGTCTCCACGATCTGGTGGCGGCCGGCGTCGGCTACGTGCACGACGCGCACCGGGATGCCCTGCTCGGCGAAGCGCACGAACTCCGGGCGCACGCCGATCTCGGTGCGCGCCCCGGGCGCCACACCCACCGCGCGGTTGGCCGTCGGCACCGGGAAGCCGGCGATGCGCGCCACGCCGTCACTGACTTCGCAGGGCAGGATGTTCATGCCCGGCGAGCCGATGAAATGGCCGACGAAGGTGTGGCGCGGCCGCTCGAACAGCTCCACCGGCGTGCCCGCCTGCACCACCGTGCCCTCGTGCATCACCACCACCTGGTCGGCGAAGGTCATCGCCTCGGTCTGGTCGTGCGTCACGTAGATCATGGTCAGGCGGATGCGCTGGTGCAGCTCCTTCAGCTTGGAGCGCAAGCGCCACTTCAGGTGCGGATCGATGACCGTGAGCGGCTCGTCGAACATGATGACGTTGACGTCCGAGCGCACCAGGCCGCGGCCAAGCGAGATCTTCTGCTTGCCGTCCGCGGTGAGGCCCGCCGCGCGCTGGGCCAGCATGCCGTCCAGCTCGAGCAGGGCCGCGATCTCGCGCACGCGTGCGTCCACCTGTGCCGCGGGCAGGCCGCGATTGCGCAGCGGAAAGGCGAGGTTGTCGTACACGCTCATCGTGTCGTACACCACCGGGAACTGGAACACCTGCGCGATGTTGCGCTGGTCCGGCGCCCTGTCGGTCACGTCCTCGTCGCCGAAGCGCACGCGTCCCGAGGTCGGCCGCAGCAGGCCGGAGACGATGTTGAGCAGCGTGGTCTTGCCGCAACCGGAGGGCCCGAGCAGGGCGTAGGCGCCGCCGTCCTCCCAGCCCAGGTCGACGTCCTTCAGCGCCCAATCGGCGTCGCGCGCGGGCGCCGCCTGGTAGCTGTGCCGCAGGTTCTCGAGCCGGATGCGCGCCACGGCGCTCAGCCTGCCACGCGCGCGCCGTCCGGCGCGAAGTACAGGCAGCGGGCCACGTCCAGCTCGAAGCGCGCGGCCTCGCCCACCTTGAACACGCGCACGCCGTGCGACAGCGACACCCACGGCATCCCGCTGAGCTCGAAGTGCACGACACTTTCCGACCCGCTGATCTCGGCGATCAGCACCTTGCAGTCGAGCTGCACGCCCCCGCCCTTGCCCGGCGCCGGCAGCACGTAGTGCGGGCGCAGGCCGACCGTGTACTCGCCGTCGGGCAGCTCGCGCAGACGGCCCTCGGCGGGCCAGTTGACCTGCTCCGAGAGCCGGATGCGGCCGCCGCTCTTCAGCACCCGCGCGGTGTTGATGGGCGGATCGGAGAACACGCGCGCCGTGAGCAGGTCGGCAGGCTGGCGGTACACCGCGCCGTTCGCGCCGTATTGCGTGACGCGTCCCTCGTGCACCGTCGCCGTGTAGCCGCCGAGCAGCAGTGCCTCGCCAGGCTCGGTGGTGGCATAGACGACGGTGCACTGCCGGTTGGCGAACAGGCGCGGCAGCTCTTCGCGCAAGGCTTCGCGCAGCTTGTAGTCGAGGTTGGCCAGCGGCTCGTCGAGGAGCACCAGATCCGCGTCCTTCACCAGGGCGCGCGCAAGCGCCGTGCGCTGCTGCTGCCCGCCGGAGAGCTCGGCCGGGCGGCGCCCGAGGAACGGCCCGAGCTGCAACAGCTCTGCGATGTGCCCCACGCGCGCGCGCACCTCCGACTCGGGACGCCGCGCCACGCGCAACGGCGAGGCGATGTTCTCGAATACCGACAGGTTCGGATAGTTGATGAACTGCTGGAACACCATTGCGACCTTGCGCTGCTGCACAGGCACGCGCGTCACGTCGCGCCCGCCGAACCAGACCGCACCGGAGCTCGGCGGCACCAGCCCCGCCATCAGCTGCATCAGGGTGGTCTTGCCAGCCAGCGTGGTGCCGAGCAGGACGTTGAAGACGCTCTCCCGCAGCACCAGGCTGGTCGGGTAGATGTGGGTCTGCGCGCCGACACGCCGCGAGACCTCTTTCAGTTCGAGCATGGGGGTTACCGAAAACTAACACGGACGGGAGGCAGACTGCCTCCCGTCCGTGCGTCGTGCGCAACTACGGATGCGCGGTTCAGCGCTTGGCCCAGCGCTTCACCAGCTCGTCGTAGTCGACCGTGACGCCCTTCGGCTTTTCGTTGGCGAGCTTCGCCTTCGGGCCGTTCGGCTTGCCGAGCCACTCGGCCGCCGGCTTCTCCGGGTTCAGGCGCGGGCCGCAGCCGCCGTACACCTTGTCCTTCTTGTCGGCCTCTTCCATGCGCGCCATCACCTGGTCCATTTCCTTGGCGAGGCGGTCCATCGCCTGCTGCGGGGTGAAGGCGCCGGAGTTCACGTCGCCGATCTGCTGCCACCAGAGCTGCGCGAGCTTGGGGTAGTCCGGCACGTTGACCCCGGTGGGCGTCCACATCACGCGGTCGGGCGAGCGGTAGAACTCGACCAGGCCACCGAGCTTCGGAGCGCGATCGCTGAAGGACTTGTGGTTCACCGTGCTGTCACGTATGAAGGTGAGGCCGACGTGGCTCTTCTTCACGTCCACGGTCTTCGACACCACGAATTGCGCGTACAGCCACGCCGCCTTGCGGCGGTTGACCGGCGTCGACTTGAACAGCGTCCACGAGCCCGCGTCCTGGTAGCCGAGCTTCATGCCTTCTTCCCAGTACGGGCCCTTGGGCGACGGCGCCATGCGCCACTGCGGATTGCCCTGGTCGTCGACCGTGTTGTTGCCATCCTTCTTCGGCGCGACCATCGACGCAGTAAACGCGGTGTACCAGAAGATCTGCTGCGCCACGTTGCCCTGCGCGAGCGCCGGCAGGGACTGGTAGAAGTCGTAGTCGGCGGCCCCGGGCGGCGCGTATTTGCGCAGCCACTCGTCCCACTTGGCGACCGCGTACACCGCGGCCGGACCGTTGGCTTCGCCGCCGCGCGACACGGATGCGCCGGCGGGATTGCAGGAGTTCGGCTCCATGCGGATGCCCCACTCGTCGATCGGCCGGCCGTTGGGCAGTCCCTTGGAGCTCGCGCCCGCCATCGACAGCCAGGCATCCGTCATGCGCCAGCCCAGGTCGGGCGCGCGCTTGCCGTAGTCCATGTGGCCATAGATGCGCTTGCCGTCGATCTGCTTGACGTGCACCGAGAAGAACTCGGCGATGTCCTCGTAGGCGGACCAGTTGGCCGGCACGCCCAGCTCGTAGCCGTAGCGATCCTTGAAGGCCTTCTTCAGGTCCGGGCGCTTGAACCAGTCGTAGCGGAACCAGTACAGATTGGCGAACTGCTGGTCGGGAAGCTGCCAGATCTTGCCGTCCGGGCCCGTGGTGAAGGAGATGCCGATGAAATCCTTGACGTCGAGCGTCGGCAGCGTGACGTCCTTGCCCTCGCCCTGCATCCAGTCGGAGAGGTTCACCGCCGACTGCAGGCGCGAATGCGTGCCGATCAGGTCGGAGTCGTTGATGTAGGCGTCATACAGATTGCGGTTGGTCTGCATCTGCGTCTGCACCGCTTGCACCACCTCGCCCTCGCCTAGCAGCTGGTGATTGACCTTGATGCCGGTGATCTCGAAGAACGCCTTGGTGAGGGTCTTCGCTTCGTACTCGTGCGTCGGGATGGTTTCCGACAGCACGTTGATTTCCAGGCCCTTGAAGGGCTTGGCGGCGTTGATGAACCATTCCATCTCTTTCATCTGCTGAGCCTTGCTCAGCGTCGAAGGCTGGAACTCCTTGTCGATCCACTGCTTCGCCTCGTTCGTGCCGGCGAATCCGCCGGGTGCGAACGCGGCGGCGACTGCGAACGCGAGCGTCACCGCGTAGAGCCTGTCCTTCCTCATATTCCCTCTCCTTTGTCGGACAACGCAGGCATCCTAGAAGTGAAAGCAAAAGAGTGTCAATAGAAATAAAACGATTGTCGCAATGCAGCATTCCGAAATCATATGAAAGCAATATTGCTAGAATCGCTCCCCAATGCCTCCACTGACGCCCAGACAGTCGGACATCCTGACGCTCGCTCGTGACACGGGGCGCCTGGACGTGGACGCGCTGGCGGCGCACTTCTCGGTCACGCCGCAGACGATCCGCAAGGACCTGAACGAGCTGTGCGATGAAGGGCTGCTGCAGCGCTATCACGGCGGGGCGATGCTGCCCTCCGGGGTCGTCAATCTTGCGTACGAGGCGCGCCGCCAGCTCGCCACCGACGCCAAGCGGCGCATCGGGCTGAAGGCGGCGGAGCTGATTCCCAACGACTGCTCGCTGCTCATCAACATCGGCACGACCACGGAGCAGGTCGCGACCGCGTTGCGCGGCCACAAGGGGTTGATGGTGATTACCAACAATCTCAACGTGGCCAACATCCTCCTCGGCTACCCGGCCATCGAGGTGATCGTCGCCGGCGGCGTGCTGCGCCACGCCGACGGCGGCATCGTCGGCGAGCCCGCCGTGGACTTCCTGCGCCAATTCAAGGCGGACTACGCCGTCATCGGCGCCTCGGCGATCGACGAAGACGGCACGCTGCTCGACTACGACTACCGGGAGGTGGAGGTGTCGCGCAAGATCGTCGAGTCGAGCCGCCACGCGATCCTCGTCGCCGACAGCCTGAAGTACGGCCGCTCCGCCCCGGTGCGCATCGGCCACATCTCCGACATCGATCACTTCGTCACCGACGCGGCTCCGCCGCCGCGCCTGCAGCGCATTTGCGCGCAGCACCACGTGGCCGTCGATCTCGCGGGCGAGGCCATGGGCGAGGCCCCGGCCAAGACGGCATGAGCGCGGCGCGGTCCCAGCCAACGCGCGCCGAGCTCCTGCGCAACCTGGCGCAGGCGCCGGCGCGCGATCTGGTGATCATCGGCGGGGGCGCGACCGGGCTGGGCGTCGCGGTCGACGCAGCGGCGCGCGGCCTCTCGGTCGCGCTGGTCGAGGCGGAGGATTTCGCCAAGGGAACCTCCTCTCGCGCCACCAAGCTGGTGCACGGCGGGGTGCGCTACCTCGCGCAAGGCAACCTCAAGCTGGTGCGCGAGGCGCTGCGCGAGCGCGCGATCCTGCTGCGCAATGCGCCGCACCTGGCGCAGCCGGTGCCCTTCCTGCTGCCGCTGTTCGGCGCCAAGGGACGCTGGTTCGACCAATGGTTCTACGGCACCGGACTGCTGCTCTACGACCTGCTCGCCGGCAAGGAACGCCAGGGCCGCACCGAGTTCCTGGGCGCCGCGCAGGCGCTGCGCCTTGCGCAGGGACTGCGGGTGGAGGGACTCGCGGGCGCGGTGCGCTACTGGGACGGGCAGTTCGACGACGCTCGGCTCGCCCTCGCGCTGGCGCGCACGGCGATCGCGCGCGGCGCCACGGTGCTCAACCATTGTTCCGCCACCGGCTTCGCGCACGAAGGCGGGCACATCGCCGGCGTCGAAGTGGAGGATCGCGAGACCGGGCAGCGCTTCGCGTTGCGTACGCGCTGCGTGATCAACGCCGCCGGGGTATGGGTGGATGCCGTGCGACGCATGGACGGCGCGCCGCGCGGCGACCTGGTGGCCCCCAGCCAGGGGGTGCACCTGGTCGTGGACCGCGATTTCCTTCCCGGCAATCACGCCCTCCTCGTGCCCAAGACGCGGGACGGCCGGGTGCTGTTTGCCGTGCCCTGGCTCGGCAAGACCATCCTCGGCACGACCGACACGCCGCGCCAGGACCTCGCGGTGGAGCCGGAGCCGTTCGCCGAAGAGGTCGATTTCATCCTCAACGAGGCTGCGCGCATCCTCGCCAGGGCGCCGACACGCGCGGACGTTCGCTCGGTGTGGGTCGGTCTGCGTCCACTGGTGAAGCCGCCCGACGCCGACCGTGGCGACACCAAATCGCTCTCGCGCGAGCACGTCGTCCTGGTCGGGCGCTCCGGGCTGGTCACCGTCACCGGCGGCAAGTGGACGACCTACCGCGCCATGGCCGAGGACGTGCTCGCGCATTGCATGGCCGGAGGCCTGCTGCCGTCGCGGCCGGCAGGCGCGACGGCGACGCTTGCGCTGGTCGGCGCGCCCGCGAGCGCCACACACCCGCTCAGCGACGCACCCGGCACGCACCTGTACGGCACGGAGGCGGTGCGCGTCGCCGCGCTTCCCGGCGCCGAACGCGAGCTCGCGCCCGGGTTCACCGAGGCGATGGTGCGCTTTGCCGCCCGGCACGAATACGCGCGCAGCGTCGAAGACGTGCTGGCGCGCCGCTCCCGGCTGCTGTTTCTCGACGCGCGCCTGGCGGCCTCGGCGGCGGCGCGCGTGGCGGCCGTGCTCGCGGAAGAACTCGATGATGCGTTCGATGCCGGCAAATCTCTTCGAGATTTCGCGCGGCTCGCCGCGCAATACAGCCGGCTGCCGGCGCAGACGGCTCATTAGGGAAGCTCTGAACAAGTCCCGCGTGCGCGACGGTGGCGATTTTCGTGCAGGGCGAGACAGCGGCCGCCGCCGTGTGCTGGACGCCCACAAGGCGGCCGATGGCGATGCCATGCGCGAACCCCGCAGGCGCTTGCGCCTGCGGGCGTCGCGGGGCGCCCGTGAGGAGCGCAGCCGCAAGCGGCTGCGCTGCTCGCCCCGTCCCTCCAGGCGGCGAGGCCGCGAGGCGGGGGTTTCACGGCAAAGGCCTCGCCGCCTTCGGGTTGCGGCCGGAAGTCCACGACGGATGGCGTACGATGGCGCGATGACACGGGCGCCGGCGTTGTTACTCGGCCTTGCGATATCGACATATCGCTGCGGCCGCGCGCCTAGCCGGCGCCGCGTTCCGGCCGCAACGCGCACACCGCGCGACTTGTTCAGAGCTTCCCTAGAATAGCGGGATGCGCTTCGTCCTCGCCCTCGACCAGGGCACCACCAGCTCGCGTGCCATCGTCTTCGACGAGGAAGGCACGCCCATCGAGAGCGCGCAGCAGGAGTTCCGCCAGATCTACCCGCATCCGGGCTGGGTGGAGCACGACCCGCGCGAGATCTTCGCCACCCAGCGCGACGTCGCGCGCGAGGCGGTCGAGCGCGCCGGCGTCAACCCGCGCGAGATCGTCGCTGCCGGCATCACCAACCAGCGCGAAACGACGCTCCTGTGGGACCGGCAGAGCGGCGAGCCGCTCGCCAACGCCATCGTCTGGCAGGACCGGCGCACCGCGCCGATGTGCGCCGAGCTGCGCGCCGCCGGCGTGGAGGAGACCATCCGGCGCAAGACCGGCCTGGTGATCGACCCCTACTTCTCGGCCACCAAGATCGCCTGGCTGCTCGACAACATCCCCGGCGCGCGCGGGCGCGCCGAGCGCGGCGAGCTCGCCTTCGGCACCGTCGACACCTGGCTCGCCTGGCAGCTCTCGGAGAGCCGCACGCACGTCACCGATCCCTCGAACGCGGCGCGCACCATGCTGTTCGACATCCACAAGGGCGACTGGGACGCGGAGCTGCTGGAGATCCTGCGCGTGCCGCGCGCCATCCTGCCCGAGGTCTACCCTTCCGCGCACGTGTTCGGCATGATCGCGCCCTCGGTGCTGGGCGAGGCCGTGCCGATCGCCGGCATCGCGGGCGACCAGCAGGCGGCGCTGTTCGGCCAGGGCTGCCACCGGCCCGGCATGGCGAAGAACACCTACGGCACGGGCTGCTTCCTGCTGCTCAACACGGGCAGCCGCGTGGTGAACTCGGTGAACGGCCTGGTGAGCACCGCGGCGGCGCAGCTCGGCCATGCGCGCGACGCGCGCGACGCGGACAAGGAATACGCGCTGGAGGGCAGCGTGTTCATCGCCGGCGCGGTCGTGCAGTGGCTGCGCGACGAGATGCGCTTCTTCGCCTCCAGCGCCGAGATCGAAGCGCTCGCCGCGACCGTTCCGGACAACAGCGGTGTCTACCTGGTGCCCGCGTTCACCGGCCTTGGCGCACCGCATTGGGACCCGCACGCGCGCGGCGCGATCGTCGGCCTCACGCGCGGCACCGGGCGCGCGCACATCGCGCGCGCGGCGCTCGAATCGATCGCCTACCAGAGCGCGGACGTGCTCGAGGCGATGCAGAAAGATTCGGGCGAAAAGCTGACGGAGCTGCGCGTGGACGGCGGCGCGACGGCGAACGACCTGCTCATGCAGTTCCAGGCCGACATCCTCGGCGTGCCGGTGGTGCGGCCCAAGGTGCTGGAGACCACCGCGCTCGGCGCGGCCTACCTTGCAGGGCTGGCAGTCGGCCTATGGCCCTCGCGCGAGGCGCTCGCCGCGCGCTGGCAGGTGGGCCGGCGCTTCGAGCCGCAGATGGACCGCGCGCACGCGCAGGAGCTGCTCGCGCACTGGCGCGAGGCGGTCAAGCGCTCGCGGGACTGGGCGCCGACGCGCTAGAGCGCCCACACGCGCTTGGCGAAACCCGGGTAGTTCTCGGCGATGACGCGGGCCACCGGCCCGCGGATCAGCGCCAGCTCCTCGTCGGTCGGCGCGGCAGTCCGTGGCACGGAAGCCGGCGCGTCGTAGTCGAAGCCGGTGTTCAAGCGAACGTCCGCGGCGCTCGATTCCGGGTGCACGCTTTCGAGGTGAAAGCGGCGCCGGTCCTTCTGCCACGCGAAGAGGGCCTTGCCGGTGAGCAGCGCCGCGGGGCCGCCGCGGCGCTCGACTTCCGGCGGGCTCCAGCCGGGCGCGGAGACGAACTCCACCTTCTTCACCAGCACGCGCGGCGAGTGCTCCTCGCGGAACAGGATGGTCTTCCTTGCCGCGAAGTACATGAATGCCGAGCCAAAGGAGCCCGGAAAGCGCTTGCCCTCAGCCTCTACGAGGTTGATGTTCGCCTCGCCGTCGATTTGCGCGCCGCCGAGGAAGAACACGTCGATGCGGCCCTGCCCCGCGAGGTCGAAGAGCTCGCGCGAGCCTTCGGTGAAGGGATTGCCGCTCCTCTTTTGCAGGAGCGACACGCGCGGAATGCCGTGGTTCTTCTCCCGGAGGAGAAACACGGCCATCGCCGGGATCGGCGAAGCCGCCCCTACCGCCACATGCCGCGCGTCGCCGATCAGCCTCGCGATGGTCACGGCGAGGAGCTCTTCCTTCGCGTAGCTCAAGCGGCGACGGTCTTGAAGACGAATTCGTCGAGGTACTGGCGGAACCCGTCCGCGGTTTTCGCCATGCGCGCGTAGTGCATCAGGTGCGCGTCGTCGATGCCGTAGGCGCCGGGTACGCCGAGCGGCCAGGCGCCGCGCGGCGCGGGCGCCACCGCGGTGACGTACACCGAGCCGATGCAGCCCGGCGCGAGCAGCTCGTCCTCCAGCATGTCGCCGGGCTTGAGCTCCTCGTAGCTGACGTAGCAGGCCTTCGAAGCATGCGCGATGGTGGCCAGCTCACCGCGCCGACCGACCCAGACGTTGCCCGCCTCGTCCGCCCAGCGTGCGTGGAACAGCGCGACGTCCGGCACGATCGCCTTGGCCAGCAGGATCGGATCGCCCTTCGCGTAAGGGTTGTCGATCGTCTTCCAGTCGGGATGGTGTTTCACCAGGTCCGAACCGAGCACGCCGCGCAGCGGCATGAACGGCACGCCTTTCTCGGTGGCCTGCAGCCCCGTGTGGATCATCGGGCAGGTGGCGTCGATGATCTTGATCCTCTTCTTCTCCGCCGCCTCGGTGAAGCGCGGCGCGAGGCCCGCCTCGCCCAATGTCACCGCGCTCGTCTCGACTTCGCGCACGCAGCCCGCGCCGATGAGGATGTCCGCGCACAGGCCGAGCACCGGCACGCCGATCAGCTTCAGGTCCTTCGCCCCGCGGCGCACCAGCGCGCGCACCACTTCCATCGCCACCGGCGAGTAATCCGGCGGCAGGCCGATGCACGCGCCGTCCGGGATCTCGCGTGCGAGCGCTTCGGGCCCGGCGAGATGGCGCGTCTGGTTGGATGGAAGGTTCATGCGCTGTGGGGAAAGCCCGCGGCGTCGTTCAGCGCGGCGACCGCGGCGGGCGTGGCGCCCGCCACGTCCTTCGCCGAGCGTGCCTGCTCCTTGCCGCAGCCCGGGCACTTGTACACCGCCACCTCGATCTCGGCCCGGAACGCGGGCGACTCCGGGTAGGCGAGGTCGAAGCCGAAGCTCGCGTTGCGCGCGGGCTGGGCGGGCAATTCCGCGCCGCAGCCGCAGTGGTATTTCTTGAACAGCATGCCCTTGGCCTCGCCGCCGGGAATCGAGGGCACGTGCTTGCCGCGCAGCTCGCGCATCAGCCAGACCATGAAATCGCCGTGCACCGGCGCATGATGGCCCTTGGGGCAGGCGTACACCGGCAAGCCGGTCATGGTGAGCCGCACCAGGCCTTGGTCGGCGGACACCTTGTCGAGGGTCGCGGGGTTCATCGCGCCGCTGCACCTGGCGCAAACCTTCACCTTGGCTGTCATGGCTTGCCTCCCTGCCGCTTTATGCTACGCCGTCCCTCCCACGGTCAAGCCGTCGATGCGCAGCGTCGGCTGTCCGACGCCCACCGGCACCGACTGCCCCTCCTTGCCGCAGGTGCCCACGCCCGGGTCGAGCTTGAGATCGTTGCCGATCATCGAGACGCGCGTGAGCGCCTCGGGGCCGTTGCCGATCAGCGTCGCGCCCTTCACCGGCCGCGTCACGCGGCCGTCCTCGATCAGGTAGGACTCCGCCGCCGAGAACACGAACTTGCCGCTGGTGATGTCCACCTGCCCGCCGCCGAAGTTCACGGCGTACAGGCCCTTGCGCACGCTCTTCAGGATCTCCGCCGGGTCGTGCGCGCCCGCGAGCATGATGGTGTTGGTCATGCGCGGCAGCGTCAGGTGCGCAAACGACTCGCGCCGGCCGTTGCCGGTGACCGGCATCTTCATCAGGCGTGCGTTCAGGCTGTCCTGCATGTAGCCGCGCAGCACGCCGTCCTCGATGAGGACGGTGCGCTGCGTCGGGTTGCCCTCATCGTCCACGGTGAGCGAGCCGCGCCGGTGGGGCAGCGTGCCGTCGTCGATCACCGTCACCCCGGGCGCGGCGACGCGCTCGCCGAGCCTGCCCGCGAAGGCGGAGCTGCCCTTGCGGTTGAAGTCGCCCTCCAGCCCGTGGCCGATGGCCTCGTGCAGCAGGATCCCCGGCCAGCCGGGCCCGAGCACGACGGTCATGGTTCCGGCGGGCGCCGGCCCCGCCTCCAGGTTGACGAGCGCCTGGTGCACCGCCTGCCGCGCGGTTTCCTCGAGCACCGCGTCGGTGAAATGCGCGTAGTCCGTGCGGCCGCCGCCGCCGGCGCTGCCGCTTTCGCGCCGGCCGTCGTGCTCGGCGATCACCTGCACCGACAGGCGCACGAGCGGCCGCACGTCCGCCGCCAGCAAGCCGTCGGAGCGCGCGATCAGCACCACCTCGTATTCGCCGCCCAGGTGCGCCATCACCTGCACCACGCGCGGGTCGGCCGCGCGGCACAGGCGCTCGAGCTTCTCGAGCATCGCCACCTTCGCCTCCGAAGGCAGCGAAGCGAGCGGATCGAGGGGCTCGTAGCGGATCGGAACGGCGGGCGTGAGGCGGCCCCCCGGACCCCCGGACCCCTCGCCCTCACACTGCGGCTCTGGCCGGCCGCAGCGATGGCGCGCGTCGCGCGAGCCGCGTCTTCCAGCGCGCGCGCGCTGATATCGTCCGAATAGGCGAAGGCGGTCTTGTCGCCCGAGATGGCGCGCACGCCCACGCCCTGCTCGATGGAGAAGCTGCCCGCCTTGACGATGCCCTCCTCCAGGCTCCAGCCCTCGGCGCGCGTGTACTGGAAGTACAGGTCCGCGTGCTCTACGCGGCGCTGCGCGAGGACGCCGAACACGCGCTCCAGTCCGTGCGCCTCCAGGTCGTAGGGCGCCAGCAGGCAGGCATCGGCGGTCGCAAGAAGGGTCTCGGCGTTCATGTGCGCTCCATTCAGTCCGGCGAGTGCGGGCCCTGATCCGCGGGTGCGCCGACCGGCTTCAGCCTGACGACCTTCGGGTCGGCCCATGGCCCGGTGATGGCGTATTCGTAGGAGAAGATCTGCCCCAGTGGGTCCTTCAGGGCGCGCTGCCCGATGTAGGTCGCGATGCCGGCGATCGGGTTGAACACGCCGACCACGGTCGCCGCGGAGGCGCCCAGCGCGGGATTCACGCGCACGTGGACGTCCTGGGTTTCCCGCGCCAGGTCCGCCGTGCCGGTCATCATCACGTCGGCCGCCGATCCCTGCATGCGCAAGTCGCGCGTTTCGATCACGCCATTGTCGATCCGCGCGGTAGCGTCGATGCGCGTCCACTTGAAGCCCTTGGAGAACACGTCGCTGAAATCCAGCGTGATGCGCTGCGGCAGCATCTGCAGGCTGAGCAGCGACAGCAGCTTGCCGATGCCGGGCTTGATCTCCAGGAACTGGCCGTCTTTCGCGTGCAGGGTCAGGTCGCCGTTCAGGCTCGCGTAGTCGATGGGCGCGGGGTCGCCCTTCCAGCGCACCGTCATCTGGCCCTGCGCGCTGCCGCCGCTCACCATGCCGGGATGACCGAAGCGCTCGAGGAGCCGCCCGACGTCGCCCGCATCCACGTCGACCTCGAGCAAGATGCTGGCATCGGCGCCCGTGCGCCACCGGCCCTTGCCGACGAGCGAGCCGTCCAGATTGCGCATCGCGACCCGCTCGAGCACCCAGTCGCGGCCTTCCAGGTGCGCGATCACCTGCATGCTGCCGAATTCCTTGCCGCTGAAATTGAAGCTGTCGGCGATCAGATCGAGCGCCGGCAGATCGCGCAGTTCGCGCGCGGGACCCGCCGCAGGGCTCTTGGGCGGATCGACGAAGCGCGACATGCGCGCCACCAGCTTGCCGCCCTCCGCGCTGCGGTAGGACACGTTGCCCAGGATGTCCTTCGACTCGATCGCGGCCGACCAGCCATCCGGCGCGGTGGCGGCCTTCACCTTGACGTTCTCCAGGCGCCTGCCGAACGCGTCGAGCTTGCGGATCGCCAGATCGGTGGCGAGCTTCAGGCCCGTCGCGCCTTGCGCGTCGCTTCCCGCCAGGCGCAACCAGCGGTCCAGGTCCAGCCATTCGAGGCTGCCGTAGGCGAGCACCGTGCCGCGCTCCTCTGGCATGCGCAAGCGCCCGCCCTGCGGCGGACTGAAGGCGATCGCAGCGCGTTCCAGCTGCTTGTCATCGCCGCCGCGGCGCAGCAGCTCCGCCCGCAGCACGCTGCCGAGCGTGACGAAGACGCGCTCGGTCCCCTCGCCCACGACCATCGACACGCGCAAGGGCATCGCCAGCCCGGCCGCCTTGTCCAGCGGCGGCGGCAACTCGCTCGCCACGCCAGCCAGTGTCGATTCGACCACCACGCGCGCGGGCCGCTTGCCCCGCGAAAGAATGGTCGCCGTGTAGGGCGCCGACCCCTGCAGCAGGCCGCGCCACGATGCGTCCAGAAACGGCTCGAGGGCCTGGACGGTGAAAGAACCGCGCGCGATCAGCGTCAGGTTGCCGCCGCGCCCGCCGCCGCCGCTGACCGCGATCAGGCCGCCGAGAAAGCGCCCCGAGGCTTCGCTCACCAGGAGGGACTTCTCCGTGAAGGACACCGTGCCGGTCGCGCGCTCCACCGGCGGCAGCCCCGGATCGAGAATGAGCGTGTTGCCGGCGAACCGGAAGTCCCCCTGCACCTGCAGGGCATCCGGCTTGGCCAACGGGATGTCGAGCTTGAGCCGCAGACGGGCTTCGCCCTTCGCATCGGCATCGTCGGCGAAGTCTCCAATCACCGCGCGCAGCGGGCTGCGCCGGATGTACTCGAGGTACTGCGCCGTAGGCCCCTGGGCGCTGCCCTGGATGGCGAGCCGGGCGTCGGGCGCGCCGAGCTTCGGGATCGAGACGCGCACGTTGGACAGGCTCGCGCCGAGGGTACGCCCCCGGCGGCCGGTGATCTCCATGCGGTTGCTCTCGAACAGCAACTCGCCGTCGATCTCCTCGATGTTCGGCCAGCCTTCCGCGAATGCCAGCACGGCATCGTGCACCTGCACGGCGATGCGGAACTCGCCCTGGCCCGGCTTGACGAAGGGGAACTCGCGCAAGTCGCCCCGCAGGCGCAGGCGCGCGTCATTGGACTCCCCGCCCCGGATCGCGCCCACCAGCCAGGCGCGCGTCTTCTCGCCCATGATCGAGGATAGCGGCAGGTAGCGGTGCAGGTTGCGCCCGCTCGCACGCGTCAGCCGTGCGGTGAGGTCGATGACGCCGGGGCCATCGGCGCTGTAGGAATAGATCCCGGATGCAGTGCCGGCCAGATCGTCGTTGGCGTAGCCGAGGTTCGCCAGGCGCACGGTAAAGCGCGCGCCGTCGTGCCGTTCCCAGCCGATCTCGCCATCCAGCGCATCGAGCCGCATGCGCGACACGGGGAAGATCCGCGGCATGTCGAGCTCGGCAACGCGCGCGGCCAGCTGCACGCTGCCGCGCGTCTCGTTCGCCTGGATCCGGCCGGACAGGTTGGCGAACCCCGGGATCGCGCGCCAAGCCGACATGGTCAGGCCCTCGAAGTGCCCCTGGGCCTGGTAGGCAACCGGCGCGGGCAGCTCGCCGCTCCATTGCAATTCGACGTCGCGCAGCCTGCCCTGCGGCGAGAGCTCGGCGAGCAGCGAGCGCAGGTCGCGCGGAAACGGCAGGAATTCCGCCAGGCGCGCAAGCGGCCCGAGCTCGATCAGCTCCGCGCGCAGCGCGCCACGCGCCGGTTCCGCGCCCTGCGCCTCCTCCCAGCTCGCGCTGAAGCTCGTGCCCTGAAGGGGCTCGCCCTGCGCCGGCACCAGTGCGAGGCGGCGCACGCCGAACTCGTAGCCGCGTCCGATCTGGCGTCCCTCCACTCGGCCGCGCACGCTCGTGATCTGCAGCGCCGGCAGGTCCTTGCCCAGGCGGGCCACCACGTTGCCGAGCGCAAGGTCGGCCTTGGCGTCGACGACCTTGCCGGCACCGAAGCTGGCCCACACGCGCAGCGCCCCCTGCCCGCTGCTCACCTCCACCGGGTATTCGATCCAGGGCTTCCAGGCGGCGAGGTCCGTATAGCCGAGCTCGGCGTAGGCACGTCCCGTCCAGGCCGCGGGATCGGCCGTGTCGATCGCCTGCACTGCGGCCCGCAGCTCGAGCGAGGCACCGAGCTCGGGCGGGGGCGTCGCGGACAAGCCGACCCGATGCAGGTCGCCAAGGTTGCGAAGCCGGAACTGCAAGTTGCGCAGCACCAGGGGCGGCGCACCGCGCAGGTCGTCGCGCCATTCGATCTCGGCGTTGCGGATTTCGATCTCGCGTTGGTGCAGGATCCAGGCGGCGAGTCCGGGCCCGGAGGCGCCGGCACCGTCCTGCCCTTCGACACCCAGTCCGGCGACGTGCAGGGCACCCTGCGCATCGCGCCGCACCACCAGCCGCGGTCCGTCGATGGCCAGGCTGTGCAGGCGCAATTGCAGCGCGGGCACCGTGGCCCACGATATCACCGGCTCGACTGAAGGCAGCGCGAGCGCCTCGCGCCCCTCGCGGTCGTAGATGCGCAGTCCCGTGACGATCAGTCGCGGCCGCAGCCCGTCCCAGTCGGCGCGCAACGCGCTGATCGTCACCGGCAGGCCGATGGCGCGCGTGAGGGCCGCCACGACCTCGCCCTGGTGGTGCTCGACCTGCGGCAGCAGCCAGAAACGCAGTGCGAGGAACACCGCGGCGAAGGCAAAGTAGGCCGTCCACGCCAACACCTCGAGCAAGCGCAGCAGCCTGGCGCCGGCCGAGGTTCGATCCGAGGATTGCATCGCCCTTCGCGTTGCCCCTATAGTCGTGTGGGCTTCAAGTGGAAATCACCCTAGACCCGCAGGTTTGGGGCACTGCGGCGCGAAAAGTTCTTCCCGCGAGTCGCGCCACCCGCCCATTCTAACCGTAAATGCCCGATCCAATTGACATAATCGGTCTCTCGCGGTTCGCGCAGCTGAGTCTCGCCGCGCGTCCGGAGCTCGCTGCGGAATTGCAGGCGGGCGCGCCCTTCGCACGCGACGAGATGGCCGCGGCACTCGCGGGCGCGACGCGCGAGGGCGAGGGCGAGGCGGACATCAAGCGCCGCCTGCGGCGGTTGCGCCAGCGCGTTCTGCTGCGCGTGATGGCGCGCGACCTGGCGGGGCGAGCCGACCTTGCCGAGGTGTGCGCCACGATGAGCGATCTTGCCGAGCTGGAGATTGCCGCGGCCCTGGAATGGACCGGAGCGCGCGACCTGGTGGTGGTCGCGATGGGCAAGCTGGGCGGGCGCGAGCTGAACGTGTCCTCCGACGTCGATTTGATCTTCCTCCATCCGGAGGGGGGCGACGCGCAGGCGCTCGAGCGCGCGGGCAGGAAACTCATCGGGCTGCTCTCGGAAGTCACTGCGGACGGCTTCGCCTTTCGCGTCGACATGCGCCTGCGCCCGTACGGCGATGCGGGGCCGCTAGTCGCGAGCTTCGACGCGCTGGAGCAGTACTTCGTCACGCAGGGGCGCGAGTGGGAGCGCTACGCCTGGATCAAGGCGCGCCCGCTCACCGGCGGCGGCCACGACGAGCTCGCCGCCATCGTGCGGCCTTTCGTGTTCCGCAAGTACCTCGACTACGGCACGCTCGCGGCGATGCGCAGCCTGCACGCGGAGGTGCGCCGCGAAGTCGCGCGTCGCGATCTCGCCGAGCACGTCAAGCTCGGCCCCGGCGGCATCCGCGAGATCGAGTTCGTCGCCCAGGCGCTGCAGATGGTGCGCGCCGGCCGCGACCCGGCGCTCGCCGTGCGCCCGACGCTCCTGGCGCTCGAGCGCCTGGGCGAGCGCAGCCTGCTGCCCGTGCAGGCCGTGCGCGAGCTCTCGGCGGCCTACGTATTCCTGCGCGATACCGAGCACCGCCTGCAGTACCTCGACGACCAGCAGCGGCACACGCTGCCCGAGGACACAGAGGACCGCGAGCGCATCGCGCGCATGAGCGGCTGCGCCTCCTGGGAAGAATTCCGCGGCCGCCTGCAGGTGCAGCGCGATGCCGTGCAGCATCACTTCCAGTCCGTATTCGCCGAGGCGCAGTCCGCGCAGGGCCCGGAGGTGTGGCAGGACAATCCCGAGGCGGTGGCGACCGCGCTCGCCGCAGCCGGTTTCCGGAATCCGGCAGCGAGCGCCGAGCGGCTGCTGGCCACGCGGCG
This sequence comes from uncultured beta proteobacterium, assembly GCA_963719995.1. GTDB lineage: Bacteria > Pseudomonadota > Gammaproteobacteria > Burkholderiales > SG8-39 > JAABQT01. The sequence continues at coordinate 1,032,474 of CAVRDW010000001.1, forward strand.
CAGCCAGCGCTACGCGATGCTGCCCGCGGACTCGCGGCGGCGCGTCGACGCGCTGGTGCCGGCGCTCGCCGCCGCGGCGGCGCAGTGCGCGGACCCGGACGCGACGCTGGCGCGCGCGCTCGACCTGATCGAGGCGGTGGCGCGCCGCGCCGCCTACCTCGCGCTGCTCGCCGAGCACCCGCAGGCGCTGCAGCGCGTGGCGCGCATCCTGTCCGCCTCGAGCTGGGCCGCCGAGTTCATCACGCGGCACCCGCTGCTGCTGGACGAACTGCTCGATGACCGCGTGCTCTACGCGGCGCCCGACTGGCGCGCCTTCGAGCAGGCGCTGCGCGCGGCGCTCGCCGCCGCCGCGGGCGACGAAGAGCGCCAGATGGACGTCCTGCGCGAGCAGCACCAGGCGCAGGTGTTCCGGCTGCTGGCGCAGGATCTCGCGGGCCGGCTCACGGTGGAGAAACTGGCCGATCATCTCTCCGAGCTCGCCGACCGCGTGATCGGCGTGACGCTCGGGCTCGCCTGGGCGCCGCTGCGCACGCGCCACCGCGATGAGCCGCGCTTTGCCGTCATCGGCTACGGCAAGCTCGGCGGCAAGGAGCTCGGCTACGCCTCGGACCTCGACCTGATCTTCGTCTACGACGACACCGACGAGCGCGCGCCGGAGAACTACGCGCGGCTCGCGCAGCGGCTCAACCACTGGCTTAGCACGCGCACTTCGAGCGGTGCGCTATTCGAGACCGATCTGCGCCTGCGACCCTCGGGAGAAGCCGGCCTGCTGGTGACGCCGGTCACGGCCTTCGCCCAGTACCAGGAAAGCTCGGCCTGGGTCTGGGAGCACCAGGCGCTCACGCGCGCGCGCTACTGCGCGGGCGACGCGCAAGTCGGCGCTGCGTTCGAGGAGATCCGGCGCCGCATCCTGGTGCGGCCGCGCGACCCCGTCGCCCTGGCGAAGGAAGTGCTCGCCATGCGCGAGCGCATGCACGCGGCGCACCCCAACTCCTCGGGCCTGTTCGACGTCAAGCACGACCGCGGCGGGATGATCGACCTGGAATTCATCGTGCAGTACCTGGTGCTCGCCCATGCCGCGCGCCACGCCGAGCTCACGGGAAACCTCGGCAACATTGCGCTGCTCGGCATGGCGGCGGGGCTCGGGCTCATTCCGGCGGCTCTCGCCGAGCGCTGCCGCGCGGCCTACCGCGAGTTTCGCCGCCTCCAGCATGCGCTGCGCCTGGGCGGCGCCCGGTACGCGCGCGTGCCGCACGCGCAGGCGGCATCGCATGCCGCCGCGGCGCGCGAGCTGTGGGAGAGCGTGTTCGGGGCTAGTCCGACCGGAAGGTGATGTCGCCGTAAAGCGTGTGCGCGGTCTGCTGCGTACTGTTCGCGTTGGTGAGCACGCCCACCGCCACGATGTCGCCGGGCTCCTCGCCAAAGGCGCGGCGGTAGTCCTTGAGGATGTTCCTGCGGTACTGCAACCACTTCCCGAGCTGCGCCTCGCCGCGCTCCACGACGATCAGACGGATGCGGTCGATGAGCGAGTTGGGCACGACGGTCTCCGCCGCCGCGTCGTTGGACCAGACGTAGATCAGCATTGCATAGGGCAGCGCCTCGCCGGCCACGGCCTTGGCGATGCGCAGCTTCGTGCGCTGCTCGAAATCGAGCTTCTCCGGGTCGCCGTGGAACGAGACCACCAGCCGCGCCTGCGCGTCTTCGCGCGCAGCCGTCTGCCTGTCCGTGCCCGGGATCAGCCGGTCGACGCGCCATCTCCATTCGACATTGGATTGCCGGTACGGATTGATGCGGATCTTGCGGTACAAGCCGGTCCCCGCCTGGTCGGCAAAGGCCTCGAGCACCGTGCCGTGCGGGGAATCCACCAGGCGGTACTGGGTGGGACGCTTGCCCGATTGCATTCCCCAGGGCTCCCAGCCCGCGGGCAGCGCGTCGCCCGCCTTCATCTTCGAGAAGGGCCCGACTTCGACGACGCTGCCCCACTCGCGCCACAGCTCGCGCACGATCGGCGTGGAGGCGAGCAGGCCGTCGTCCGGCGTGCTGGCGCAGCCGGCGAGCGCGAGCACTCCGGCGACCACCAGCACGGAACTCGCACCTCTCAACGGTTCTCCTCCATGCAGAAGCCTGGCACTAGAGGGCTTCGCGCGGCGCGCGCGCGAGCTGGGTCCCGCGGCGCAGCGGCCCGTCGACCGTCGAGGCGAAGCCGGCGAGCGCATCGAGCAGCGCGTCGCGGTTCAAGCGATAAAGCACGCGCTGGCCCTGGCGCTCGGCCGACACCAGGCCGGCACGCTGCAGCACCGACAGGTGGCGCGACACCGCCGGTGCGCTCATGCCGAAGCGCAGCGCGAGGTCGCTGGTGGACAGCGCCGTTTGCGCGAGGAAGGCGATCACCTGGCGCCGCGGCGGCGAGGCGAGCGCGGCAAACACGCGCTCCTGAGGATTAACAGCCATGTTAATAGTATGGCGCATTTTTCGCGCCTGTGGTTAGAATGGCGCCTCACCCAGGAGAAACCGTCCCATGGCGAAAGCAAAGGCGGCGTCCAAGGCGCCGCTGTCGATGGCCGACCGCGACGGCTGGATCTGGTACGACGGCAAGCTGGTGCCGTGGCGCTCGGCGACCACGCACGTGCTCACCCATTCCCTGCACTACGGCCTTGCGGTGTTCGAAGGCGTGCGCGCGTACAAGACCGTCAGCGGCACGCAGATCTACCGGCTGCGCGAGCATACGCAGCGGCTGATCAACTCCGGCCACATCTACCTGATGAAGATCCCGTACACGATCGAGCGCCTGATGCAGGCGCAGGTCGAGGTCGTGGCCGCCAACGGCCACGAGGCCTGCTATATCCGCCCGATCGCCTTCTACGGCTCGGAGAAGATGGGCGTGTCCCCGGTGGGCGCCAAGGTGCACGTGGCGATCGCTGCCTGGCCCTGGGGCGCCTACCTCGGGCCGGAGGCGCTCGAGAAAGGCATCCGCGTGAAGACCTCGTCCTACGCGCGCCACCACATCAACGTCACCATGGCGCGCTCCAAGATGTCGGGCACCTATCCCAACTCGGTGCTGGCGACGCTGGAGGCGACGATGCACGGCTACGACGAGGGGCTGCTGCTCGACGTGGACGGCTTCGTCGCCGAAGGCGCCGGCGAGAACATCTTCATCGTCAAGGACGGCGTCATCTGCGAGCCGGAGCTCACCTCGGCCCTCACCGGCATCACGCGCGCATCGGTCATCGAGCTCGCCGCGGGCCTGGGCTACCGCGTAGAGTCGCGGCGCCTGACGCGCGACGACATCTACATCGCCGACGAGTGCTTCTTCACGGGCACCGCGGCGGAGGTCACGCCGATCCGGGAGCTCGACGGCCGCGTCATCGGCGCGGGCAAGGCGGGCCCGGTCACCAAGAAGCTGCAGAAGGCGTTCTTCGACGTGGTGACCGGAAAGGACCGCAAGCACAGGCACTGGCTCACGCCCGTGCCCATGAAGCGGGGCAAGGCGTGAGCACGGACACGGCGCGGCAAGTCGAAGTCACCGAGAAGGACCTGCCGCTGCATTGCCCGGTGCCGGGGGCGCCGTTGTGGGCGCGCCACCCGCGCGTCTTCCTCGACGTGGTGAAGCACGGCGAGGCGCTCTGCCCGTACTGCGGCACCAAGTTCCTCTACAAAGGCGCCGCGCCTAAAGGGCATTGAGGTGCGGGGGATCGAGTGGCGTCGATGATCCCCCGGCACCGATCGGCGCGGATTCTGGTGGTTGCGCCGAACTGGATCGGCGACGCGCTCATGGCGCAGCCTCTCCTTGCCCGGCTGCGCGAGGGGCTGCCGCAGGCGCGCATCGACGTTCTCGCCCCCGCCTGGGTCGCGCCGGCGGTGCGACGCATGCCGGAAGTCGCCGGCGTGATCGAAACCGCGTTCGCGCACGGCAGCCTGCGGCTGCGCGAGCGCTGGAAGCTCGGCCGTACTCTCAAGGCGCTCGGCTATGACCAGGCGATCGTGCTGCCCAACACCTGGAAGTCGGCGCTCGCGCCCTTCTTCGCCGGCATCCGCACCCGCAGCGGCTATGTAGGCGAATCGCGCTACGGGTTGCTCAACTCGCTCTACCGCAAGCCGCCGGGCCGCGAGCCGATGGCCTCGCATTACGCCCGCCTGTCGGCGAAGCCTGGAGCGGAAGTGGCGCTGCCCCTGCCGAATCCGCGGCTCCAGGTGGACGCACAGGCCGCCGAGCGCACGCGCGAGCGCTTCGGGCTCCCGGCGCGCTACGCCGCGCTGTGCCCCGGCGCCGAGTACGGCCCCGCCAAGCGCTGGCCCCACTTCCAGGCGCTCGCCGAGCGGCTCGCGCTGCCCGCGGTGCTGCTCGGCTCGCCGAAAGAGCGCGAGCAGTGCGCCGCCATCAAGGGCCGCAATCTCGCGGGGGAAACGACACTCGACGAGGCGATCGACCTCCTGGCGCTCGCGCAATACGTGGTGACCAACGATTCCGGCCTGATGCACGTCGCCGCCGCGCTCGGCCGGCCCCAGGTGGCGCTGTTCGGGTCCTCCAGCCCGCAGCACACGCCGCCGCTCTCGGACAAGGCGCGCGTGCTCTGGCTCGGGATCGAGTGCAGCCCCTGCTACGCGCGCGAGTGCCCGCTCGGCCACTTCCGCTGCATGAAGGAACTGACCGTAGACCGCGTCCTGGAGAAATTGGGGTCAGACCCCATTTTTCGGGAAAATGGGGTCTGACCCCTATTGGCGATGGCGACGAGGATCTTTCCGACTGCGCAGGACGCCGAGGCCGCTTTCTACGAGGCGCTCGAGCGCGCGGACCTCGAGCTGATGATGGCGGTGTGGTCGGAGGACGAGGACATCGTCTGCGTCCATCCGGGCGGCCTGCGCCTCGCCGGGCAGGACCAGGTGCGCGCCAGCTGGCGCCAGATCCTCTCAGGCGGCACGCGGGCACGCGTGCAGGTCAGCCAGCAGGTGGCGGTCTCAGGACCGATGGTGGCGGTGCACAGCGTGCAGGAGAACTTCTCGGTGCCAGGTGAGGCCCGGCCGATGCCGGCGGTGGTCGCCACCAACGTCTACCTGCGCACAGCGGCGGGCTGGCGCATGATCGCGCATCACGGCTCGACCGCGCCGGGCAGCGCTGAGCCGGCACGCGACGTGCCGAAGACCCTGCATTGAGCGCCTACCGGGCTCCCTGGTGGCTGCCGGGCGGCCACCTGCAGACCGTGGTCGCGGCGCTTGCGCCGGCGCCGCGCATCAGCTGGCGGCGCGAGCGCTGGGAAACGCCCGACGGCGACTTCATCGAGCTCGACTGGGCGGATGGCACAGGGCCGCTGCTCGCGCTGTTCCACGGCCTGGAGGGCGGCTCCTCGAGCCACTACGCGCGCAACATCGCCGGGCACGCGCTCGAGCGCGGCTGGCGCTGCGTGGTGCCGCATTTCCGCGGCTGCTCCGGCGAGCTCAACCGGCGGCCGCGTGCCTACCACTCGGGCGACACCGAGGAGCTCGACTGGATCCTGCGGCGCCTGCGCCCCGATTTCGCCGCCGGCGTCTCTCTCGGCGGCAACGTGCTGCTCAAATGGCTTGGCGAGCGCGGCGCGGCAGCGTCGCAGGTCGTGCGCCGCGCCGCGGCGGTCTCGGCGCCGCTCGACCTGGCGGCAGCGGGCCGCGCGCTTGACCGCGGCGTCAACCGGCGCCTGTACACGCGCGTGTTCCTCGCCAGCCTCAAGGCCAAGGTGTCCGCCAAGATCCGGCTGCGCCACGTGGCGCTCGACGAGCAGCGGCTGTCGCGCGTGCGCACCTTGCGCGATTTCGACGACCTGTTCACCGCGCCGCTGCACGGCTTTCGCGACGCCGACGACTACTGGAAGCGCGCCTCGAGCGCGCCGTGGCTCGAGCATATCCGCGTGCCGACGCTGGTGCTCAACGCGCGCAACGATCCTTTCCTGCCGCGCGCGGCGCTCGAGTCGGCAGCGCGCAAGGTCTCGCGCGACGTGGTGCTAGAATTTCCGGCGACCGGGGGCCATGCCGGCTTTCCGGGGCGTGGACACTGGCTTGCGCGCCGCGTGCTCGACTTTCTTTCCCAGCCGTGAACCTGCCGACCGAGATCTTTCGCGCCTACGACATCCGCGGCATCGCCGGGCGCACGCTCACGCCCGAGGTGGTGCACGCCGTCGGGCGTGCGCTCGGCTCCGTGGCGCCGCGCTACGCCGTCGGGCGCGACGGCCGCGCCTCCGGGCCGCAGCTGGCCGACGCCTTGTGCGCGGGCCTGCAGGCGTCGGGCGCGGACGTGGTGGATATCGGCGTGGCGCCGACGCCGCTCACCTACTTCGCAGCCCACCACCTCGGCACCGGAAGTTGCGTCTCGGTCACCGGCAGCCACAATCCGCCCGAGTACAACGGCCTGAAGATGGTGGTCGAAGGGCACACGCTCTCGGGCGACGAGATCCAGGACCTGCGTCGGCGCATCGAGCGGCAGGAATTGCGCGAAGGCGCCGGCCGGCGCAGCCGCGCGGATGTGCTCGAGGCCTACCTCGCGCGCATCGTGAGCGATGTGAAGCTCGCGCGCCCGATGCGCATCGCCGTGGATTGCGGCAATGGTGTTGCCGGCATGGCCGCGCCGCAGCTCTACCGCCGCCTCGGCTGCGAGGTGCGCGAGCTCTTCTGCGACGTGGACGGCAGCTTTCCCAATCATCATCCCGACCCCTCGCGGCCGGAAAATCTCGCCGATCTGATCGCCGCAGTGAAACAGGATGGCTGCGAGCTCGGGCTCGCCTTCGATGGCGACGGCGATCGCCTCGGCGTGGTCACGCGCGAGGGCGACATCATCTTTCCGGACCGGCAGCTGATGCTCTTCGCCGCAGACGTGCTTTCGCGCAACCCGGGCGCGCAGATCATCTACGACGTGAAATGCACGCGCCTGCTCGCGCCCTGGATCGAGCGCCACGGCGGACGGCCCGTGATCTGGAAGACCGGGCATTCCCTCATCAAGGCGAAGCTCGCCGAGACGGGCGCGCCGCTCGCCGGCGAGATGTCCGGCCACACCTTCTTCAAGGAGCGCTGGTACGGCTTCGACGATGCGCTGTACGCCGGCGCGCGATTGCTCGAAATCCTCTCGCGCTCGGCCGATGCGGGCCACGTGCTGCGCGCGCTGCCCGACGCCCCGTCCACGCCGGAGCTCAACTGGAAGCTCGACGAAGGCGAGCCGCATGCGCTGGTCGCGAAGCTGCAGGCCACGCAGCCCTTTCCGGGCGCGCAGAGCGTGCTCACCATCGACGGCGTGCGCGTCGAGTACGCCGACGGCTTCGGCCTCGCGCGCGCCTCCAACACCACGCCGGTGATCGTGCTACGCTTCGAGGCCGATACCGAGGGCGCGCTGGAGCGCATCAAGCGCGAGTTCCGCGCCGCGCTGCAGCCGCTCAAGCCCCATGCGCCGCTGCCTTTTTAGCCTGCTGCTCCTCGCGAGTGCCGCCATGCCCGCTGCCGCCGCCTGCCCCGCCCTGCTCGACCGCAACATGAGCGACATCCTCGAGAAGCCGCGCTCGCTGTGCGAGTACGCGGGCAAGGTGGTGCTGGTGGTCAACACCGCCAGCCAGTGCGGCTACACGCCGCAGTACGAGGGGCTGGAGGCGCTGCACCGCAAGTACCGCGACCGCGGCCTGGTGGTGCTCGGCTTTCCGTCCAACGATTTCGGCGGCCAGGAGCCCGGCAGCAACCAGGAAATCGCCGCGTTCTGCGTCAACCAGTACGCCATCGATTTCCAGATGTTCGCCAAGACGAGCGTGCGCGGGCGCGAGGCCAATCCGCTGTTCGCCGAGCTTGCACGCGCGACCGGCAGCGAGCCGCGCTGGAACTTCCACAAGTACCTGGTCGACGCGCGACGGCAAGCGGGTGCAGAGCTTCGATACACGCGTCGCCCCCAGCGACCCGAAGCTGGTCGGCGCCATCGAGAAGCTGCTCGGCGAGTAGGCCGGGGGCTCCCTAGGCGGCGAGCGAGCGCCGGAAGCGCGCCAGGTCCTGCAGGGTGCGGATCGGCGCGTCGAAGAGCTTCGACAGGTTGAGCAGGATCATGTCGGAGACCTTCTTCTCCCACGCGCGGTCGAAGCGGATCTGCTCGTCCAGCCAGTGCTCGAGCCACTCGGGGTCGGGCAGCCTGGACTGCACGGTATCGTGCGGAAACAGCGACTGGTTGACGTGCAGGTTGGTCGGGTGCAGCGGCTTGCCCGCGCGCGCGGCGGCGGCCATCAGCATGCCCATCCTGGCGAAGGAAGCCTTCACGGCGTCGCCGCCGCGCTCCAGCGCGCGCCTCATGTACTGCAGATAGGCGCCGCCGTGGCGCGCCTCGTCCCGCGCGATCAGCCCGTAGAGGTGCTTGATCACCGGCTCGGTATGCCATTCGGCCGCGCACCGGTACCAGTGGTTCAGGCGGATCTCGCCGCAGAAGTGCAGCATCAGCGTCTGCTCGGGCGGCGCAGGGTCGAACGGAAAGCGCACCGCGTGCAGCTCCGCCTCGCTGGGCGCGAGCGCCGGGCGGTAGCGCCGCAGATACTCGATCAGCGCGAGCGCGTGCTTCTGCTCCTCGTAGAACCACACCGACATGAACGCGCTGAAGTCGCTGTCGTCGCGGTTGTCGCGCAGGAACATCTCGGTGGCCGGCAGGGCGGCCCACTCGGTGATGGCGTTCATCTTCACCGTCAGTGCCTGCTCGTCGGACAGGCGCGCGCCGTCGAACGCGTCCCAGGGCACGTCGCGCTCCAGGCTCCAGCGCACGCGCTCCAGCGACTTGAAGAGTTCCGGGTAGAGCATCGAGTCCATGACGGTCGCGTCCAGGTGCAAGTCTAAGCGGTGGCGCGCGCCTCGCGCCATCCCGCGAGCGCCTCGCGGATGCCGGCCAGGTCGGTGAGGATCCGCACCCCCGCCGCCGGCTGGCGTAGCCGCGCCGATCCGGCGCCGCCGCACCAGAGCTCGACTGCCGCGGGCAGCTCCGCGCGCAGCTGGGCGACGCCCTCCTTCAGCTGTCCCGCCGCGTAGCTGCTGCTCGCGGACAGCGCCACGATGTGCGCGCCTTCGGCGCGCACGGCGTCCGCGAGCTCGCGCACCGGCGTCTGCGTGCCGAGCGATATGCACCCGGCGCCCTCCAGCGCGAATACCGCCTGCGCCATGAGCAGGCCCAGCCCGTGCTGCTCGCCGGGGAGCGTGCTCAACAGGACCCTGGGCAGTGCACCCGCTCCGTCTAGCCGGGCGATCGCGCCGCGCAGCACCGACTGCAGCTGCTCGGAGAACAGGTGCTCTTCGTAGACCTGAAGCTCGCCCCGCGCCCAGGCCTCGCCGACCTGCGAGGCGAGCGGCGCCGCGGTGGCAGTGACGAACTCGTATAGCCCGCCGCGCAACGCGGCCTGCTCGAGGACCGAGCGCAATTCGGCGATGCGGTGCATCCGCAGCAGTTCGATCTCGGCTGGCAGGCCGCCCAAGGCCGGCGCAGGCGCCTCGCCCCGCGCTTTCGCCTCCAGCGCGTCGACTCCCATGGCGAAAATGCGCCCTGGGCGCGCGCCCTGGTCCATCAAGCGCCTGATGCGGCGCAACAAGTGGACCTGGTCGGAGGGATACGCCCGCTCCCCGTTGGCGTCCCGGCCAGGCTTGGGAAAGCCGTACCGGCGTTCCCAGACGCGCAAGGTGTCCTTCGAGAGACCTGTTTCCTGTTCAACCGCCGCAATGCCAATTTGATGCTCGTTTGTCATGGACAAAGTAGTTGACAAAAGGTTATTGATTCCGCATTATGCGCGCCCTTCGAATATTTGTCTAGGACAAACTGATGTCAGTACATGCTCGCACCAGCCGCCGCAGAGCCCCCATGGAGGGCAGGCCGTGAAGGTTGCCGTCGTCGGATCCGGCATATCGGGCCTGGCCGCCGCGCGGCTGCTTTCCCGCGGCCATGCGGTCACCCTGTTCGAAGCAGCGTCCCGGCTCGGCGGGCACGCCAATACAGTGGACGTCGCCCTCGAGGGTCGCTCGTATCCCGTCGACACCGGCTTCCTGGTCTATAACCGCGCGACCTATCCCGGCCTGGTGCGGCTCTTCGAGGAGCTTCGCGTGCCTGCGGCGCCCAGCGAGATGAGCTTCAGCGTGGCGCTCGAGTCGCCGTCGATCGAATGGGCAGGTACCAGCCTGGACAGCGTGTTCGCGCAGCGCGCCAACCTGCTGCGTCCCGCGTTCCTGCGCATGCTGCGCGACGTGCTGCGCTTCAACCGCGCAGCGCCGCTCGCCGCCGGCGAGGCGACGCTGGGCGAATTCCTCGCCCGCGGGCGCTACTCGAGCGAGTTCCGCGACTGGTACCTGCTGCCGATGGCGGCCGCGATCTGGTCCTGCCCGACGCGCACCATGCTCGAGTACCCGTTCGCGTCCTTCGCGCGCTTCTTCCTCAACCACGGGCTGCTGCAGCTCGCCGGCCGCCCGCAGTGGTACACGGTGCGCGGCGGCTCGCGCCAGTACGTCGAGCGCATCGCGCGCGGCCTCGCCGACGTGCGCCTCGCCACGCCGGTGCGCGCCCTGCGCCGAGACAGGACGCAGGCGTGGGTCAACGGCGAGCGATTCGACACCGTGGTGCTCGCGTGCCACAGCGACCAGGCGCTCGCGCTCCTCGGCGCGGGCGCCAGCGCTGCCGAGCGCGCCGTGCTCTCGGCCATTCCCTACCAGAAGAACCGGGCGGTGCTGCATACCGACGCGACGCTCCTGCCGAGGAATCGCCGCGTCTGGTCCGCATGGAATTACGCGGCGGGCGCCGATACGCCGCACGGCCGGCCCGTCAGCGTCCACTACCTGATCAACAAGCTGCAGCCGCTGCCCTTCGCCCAGCCGGTGATCGTGTCGCTCAACCCGCATCGCGAGCCCAGGGCCGCGCAGGTGCTCGGCGAGTTCGACTATGACCACCCCATGTTCGGTGCGGGCGCGGCGGCCGCGCAGGCGCGCCTGCCGGAGATCCAGGGCGCGCGCGGCACCTGGTTCTGCGGCGCCTGGACGCGCTACGGCTTTCACGAGGACGGCTTCGCCTCGGCGCTGGAGGTCGCGCGCGCGCTCGACGTGGAGCCGTTGCGGCGGGCCGCATGAGCGCGGAACTGCTCACCGGTCGCGTCATGCACCGGCGGCTACGGCCGGTGCAGAACCACTTCGCCTACCGCGTGTTCTTCCTGCGCCTGCCGCTCACGCGCCTGGAAGACGCCGGCATCGCCATCAACCGCCCCGCGCTGTGCAGCTTTCACTTCCGCGATCACGGCGCGCGCGACGGCTCGCACCCGCTCGCCTGGATCCGCGCGCTGCTCGCGCGCGAGGACATCGAGGCCGATGGCGAGATCTGGCTGCAGTGCTTTCCGCGGGTGCTCGGCTACGTCTTCAACCCGGTGAGCTTCTGGTTCTGCGAGGACCGCGCCGGGCGCCTGAAGGCCGTGCTCGCGGAGGTCAACAACACCTTCGGCGAGCGCCACGCCTACCTGCTGCGCGCCGGCGGCGCGCTCGAGGCGCGCAAGGAGTTCCACGTCTCGCCCTTTCTTCCGGTCGCCGGGCGCTACCGCTTTCGCTTCGAGGAACGCGCGGGGCAGCGCCTCGCGCGCATCGACTACCTGGACGAGGCGGGGCCGCTGCTCCATACCAGCATCTCGGGGCAGCCGCGGCCGCTGACGCGCGCGCGCCTCGCGCTCGCCTGTCTCACCCACCCCTTCATGACCTTCACCATCGTCGCCCGCATCCACTGGCAGGCACTGCGCCTGTGGCTGAAGCGCGTGCCTTTCTTCTCCAAGCCCGCGTCACCCGCCGAGGAGATGACGCGATGAGCGCCGCCCTCGTCCTGCGCACGCTGCAGCGCCTGGAGCGCGGCCGGCTGGAACTCGGCTTGCCGGGTGGCGAGCGCCGCGCTTTCGGCGCTGCCGGCGACGACGCCGACTTGCAGGTGAGGAGCCGCGCTGCATTCTCGCGCATCCTGCGCTCCGGCGACATCGGCTTCGCCGAGGGCTACCTGGAAGGCGAGTGGACCACCTCGGACCTGCCGCGGCTGCTGACGCTGCTCGCCGCGAACCGCGAGCCGCTCGAGCGGCCGCTGTACGGCAGCTTCCTCGGGCGCCTCGCGAACCGCTTGCTGCACCTGGCGCGCGCCAACACGCGCTCGGGGAGCCGCCGCAACATCGCGGCGCACTACGACCTCGGCAACGAGTTCTATTCGCTCTGGCTCGACCCGTCGATGACCTACTCGAGCGCGCTGTACGAAGGCGATGCCGCGCGCGCGCTCGGCGAGGCGCAGCGCGCCAAGCTCGCGCGTGCGCTCGAGCGGCTGGCGCTTGCGCCCGGCGCGCGGCTGCTCGAAATCGGCTGCGGCTGGGGTTCGTTCGCCGAGCTCGCGGCGCGCAACGGCCATCACGTCACCGGGCTCACGCTTTCGGCCGAGCAGCTCGCCTACGCGCGCCGGCGACTGGGCGGGGCGGCGACGCTCGCGCTGCAGGACTACCGCGACGAGCGCGGGCGCTACGACGCGGTGGTCTCCATCGAGATGATCGAGGCGGTGGGCGAGCGCTGGTGGCCGGCGTACTTCGGCAGGATCGCCGAGTCGCTCCCCTCCGGTGGCCGCGCGCTGGTGCAGGCGATCGTGATCCGCGACGAACTGTTCGAGCGCTACCGCATGGGCAGCGACTTCATCCAGCGCTACGTCTTCCCCGGCGGCATGCTGCCTTCCCCCGCGCGCTTCGAGTTCGAGGCGACGGCAGCCGGCCTGCGCGTCGCGGAGGCGCACCGCTTCGGCCCCGACTACGCGCGCACGCTCGCCGAGTGGCGCCGCCGCTTCCTCGCGCGCTGGGAGGAGGCGCGCGCGCTCGGCTTCGACGAGCGCTTCCGCCGCCTGTGGGAGTTCTACCTCGCCTATTGCCAGGCAGGCTTCGCCACCGGCTCCACCGACGTGGTTCAGTACCTGCTGGTGAAGCAATGAGGCTGCTGCTCGCCCTGCTGCTTGCCTGCAGCGCCGCGCAGGCGAGCAGCCTGACGCGCCTTGGCGAAGGCACGCTGCGCTGGTTCGGGATCAAGGTGTACGAGGCGAGACTGTGGACCGCCGGCGGGGCCCCGGATTTCGCGCGCCCGCTGCGCCTGGAGCTGCGCTACGCGCGCGCCCTGCGCGGCCCGGCGATCGCGGCGCGCTCCGACGAGGAGATCGCGCGCCTGGGCTTCGGCACGCTTGAGCAGCGGGCCGCCTGGTCGGCGGCGATGCGGGGCCTGTTTCCCGACGTGGCGCCCGGAGACACGCTCGCCGGCGAGCACCTGCCCGGCCGCGGCGCCCGTTTCCTGCGCAACGGCGCACCGCTCGGCGAGATCGCCGATCCCGAGTTCTCGCGCGCCTTCTTCTCCATCTGGCTCGACCCGCGCACCAGCGCGCCGGACCTGCGCGCGGCGCTCCTCGGCCGGCCATGACGCTGACGCGCCCGCAACTCGCCGCCTATGGCGCGCTCGGGCTGCCGCTTGCGGCGGCGGCGCTGCCCGTCTACGTCCACTTGCCCAATCTGTACGGCAGTGTGCTCGGCATGAATCTCGCGCTACTCGGCGCGGTGCTGCTCGCCGCGCGCCTGGCGGACGCGTTCGTCGACCCGCTGCTCGGCGCGCTCGCCGACCGGATGCAGCGGCCGCGCCTGCTGATCGCGCTCGGCGTCGCGCTCCTCGTCGCGGGTCTCGCCGCAGTGTTCAATCCGCCGGGCGCTCTCTGGTGGTGGCTTGCCGCGGCGCTGGTGCCCGTGTACCTCGGCTACAGCCTCGCGAGCATCTCGTTCCAGGCCTGGGGCGCGCTGCTGGGCGACACGCCGCACGAGCGCACGCGCGTCACCGCCTGGCGCGAGGGCTTCGGCCTGGCCGGCGTGGTGCTCGCATCGGTGGCGCCGACCCTGCTCGCGCCGCGCATGGAGGACGGGCTTGCGCGCTTCAGCCTGGTGCTCGCCTCGATTGCGGCGGCCTGCGCGGCGCTCACGCTGCTGCGCGCGCCGCATCCGGCGCGCGGGCTCCCGCCGGTGCGCGCGCCCGCGCGTGAAGCGCTGCGCCTGGCCATGCTCACTGCACCATTCGCCAACCCCCGCTTCGGGCCGCTGTTTGCGGCGTTCATCGCCAACGGCATCGCCTCCGCGCTGCCCGCGACGCTGGTGCTGTTCTTCGTGAACGACGCGCTGCGCGCGCCGCAGCTCGCGGGCGCCTTTCTCGCCGCGTACTTCCTCGCAGGCGCGGCGAGCCTGCCGCTGTGGATGGCGCTGTCGCGGCGCCTGGGCAAGCGCAACGCCTGGCTCGGCTCTATGGCCGCGAGCGTGGTCGCCTTCGCCGGCGCGCTCGCTCTCGGCCCCGGCGACGTCGCCGGCTTCGCCGCCGTATGCCTGCTCTCGGGCCTTGCGCTCGGCGGCGACCTCGCGCTGCCGCCCGCCATGCTCGCCGACGCCATCCGCGCGCGCGGCGACGAGCCGCGCGCGGGCGCCTACTTCGGCCTGTGGAACTTCGCGACCAAGCTCAACCTCGCGCTCGCCGCAGGCCTCGCGCTGCCGCTGCTCGCCGCGGCCGGCTACGCGCCGGGAGCCGGCACGGTACTGGAGCCGCTGTACTTCGCCTACTGCCTGCTGCCCTGCGCGCTCAAGCTCACGGCAGCGGCCATTCTTCTCAAGGTGCCCCATGCGTAAGCTTGCCTTCGCCCTTTTCGGCCTCGCTGCCCTGCTCGCCGGCTGCTCGTCGATCAGTCCCGACGCCTACCGCGCCGAGCAGCCGCGCCTGGACGTGTTCGCCTATTTCGACGGCACAGTGGATGCCTGGGGCCAGTTCGAGGACCGGTCGGGCAAGGTGGTGAAGCGCTTCGCCGTGGAGATTCGCGGCCGCGTGCAGGGCGACCGCCTGACGCTGGACGAGGATTTCCGCTACTCCGACGGCACCACGCAAAAGCGCGTGTGGACGATCGACCGCCAGCCGGACGGACGCCTCACCGGCACCGCGGGCGACGTGATCGGCGCCGCGAGCGGAGAGGCCGGCGGCAACGCCCTGCGCTGGCGCTACGTGCTCGCGCTCGAGGTGGACGGGCGCACCTGGCACGTGGATTTCGACGACTGGATGTACCTGCACGACGAGCGCGTGATGCTCAACCGCTCGGTGATGTCGAAGTACGGCATCCGCCTGGGCGAGGTGATCATCGCCTTCCGCAGGCGCGGCTGATGGCGCTCAATCCGCGCATCGCATCCTGGGCGGGCCGCCGCGTCTGGATCGTCGGCGCCTCGAGCGGCATCGGCGCGGCCACCGCCGCGCTGCTCGTCGAGCGCGGCGCGCGCGTCGCGGTGTCGGCGCGCTCGGCCGGCGCGCTCGAGGCGCGCTTCGCCGGCAAGGCGATGGTCGTGCCGGCGGACGTCACCGACACGCCAGGCTTGCGCGCCGCGGCTCATCACATTGCCGCCGACTGGGGCGGCATCGACCTCACGCTCGATTTCGCCGGCACCTATCGCGAGATGCGCCCCTGGACCATGGACCTCGCCGAGGTGCGCGCGATCGTGGAGCTGAACCTGGTTGGCGCCTTCAACCTGCTCGACGCGGTGCGCCCGTACCTGAAGAGCGGCAGCGGCTTCGGGGTGGTCTCCTCCGTCGCCGGCTACGGCGGCCTGCCGAACAGCCTCGCCTACGGTGCGAGCAAGGCGGGCCTCATCAACCTGGCGCAATCGCTGTGGCTCGACTATCGCGCGCGTGGCGTGGCGGTCTACCTGATCAATCCCGGCTTCGTGGAGACGCCGCTCACGGCGAACAACCGCTTCCCGATGCCGTTCATCATCCCGGCCGACGAGGCGGCGGCGGTGATCGTGAAGGGCCTCGAGCGCGGTGCGTTCGAGATTCATTTTCCGCGCCGGTTCTCGCAGATGCTGAAGCTCCTCAACCTGCTGCCGGATTTCCTCTACTTCTGGTGCGTGCGGAAATTCACCGGGCTGTAGCCGCGCTCGCCGCGTGGTACGAGACGCTCACGCCCGAGAGCCTGGCGCGCGTGGGCGAGCACTACGCCGCCAACGCCTGGTTCAAGGATCCGTTCAACGAGGCGAGCGGCCTGGAGGAGATCCGCCGCGTGTTCGCGCACATGTTCGAGGCGCTGGCGGAACCGCACTTCGCGGTGCACGAGCGCGTGGTGAACGACGAGGGCGCGCTGCTCACCTGGGTGTTCAGCTTTCGCCTGCGCGGGCGCGCGCTGCACGTGCGCGGCGCGAGCCACCTGAAGTTCAACAGCCGCGGCAAAGTCGTCTACCACCGCGATTACTGGGATACGGGCGAGGAGCTGTACGCCAAGCTGCCGGTGCTCGGCGCGCTGATGCGCTGGCTGCGGCGGCGCCTCTCGGCCGCACGCTAGAGCGCTCCTGCGTGAGCCGCGCGCCGGCGCCTAACCGAAGCCCGGCGCGATGCGATCCAGCCGGTCGGTCACCAGGCAGTCCACACCCCAGGAGAGGAGCTTGTGCGCGAGCCGCCGGTCATTGACCGTCCAGGCGAGCACCGCGGCACCGGCGCGGTGCGCCTCGTCCACGACGCGCACGCCCAGCGCGCGGTAGTTGGCGTGCAGCGCGACGCATTCAAGGTCGGCAAGCATCTCGCGCCAATGCTTGGGCAGGCGGCCAACCAGCAGGCCACGCGGCAGCTGCGGCTCGGCCTGGCGCGCAGCGGCGAGCGCGAGCGGCGAGAACGAGGACAGCACCGGCTGCAGCGGCGCGCCGCGCCAGTGCTCCGCCGCCATGCGCGCCACGGCGTCGCCGGTGCGCCGCTCGTAGCCCAGCGCGGGCTTGATCTCCACGTTGACCCACAGGCCGAGCTCGCGGCACAGCCGCGCGGCGTCCTCGAAGCGCGGGATGCGCTCGCTGCGCCAGCGCGCGCCGCGCCAGCGTCCGGCGTCGAGCTGCGCCATCTCGGCGTAGCCCGTATGCGCCACGTTGGCACGCAGGCCGGCGGTGCGCTTGAGGGTCTGGTCGTGCATCAGCACCGGCGTGCCGTCGCCGGCGAGCATGACGTCGACCTCCACGCCCGCGAAGCCCAGGCGCGCGCCCAGGCGGATGGCGCCGAGCGTGTTCTCCGGGGCGAGCGTGCCGCCGCCGCGGTGCGCGAGGATCCTCGGATAGGGCCAGCGGCTCATGCGGGAGCGCAGCGCGATGCGGGCCGCAGGCTCATGCCTCAATGCGTTTGCCGCTCTCCGGGTCGAACAGGTGCATGTGCTCCGCAGCGAAGCGCAGCGGCAGGTGCCCCTCCTTCGCCACGATCGAGGTGTGCAGGCGCGCGGCCATGCGCGCGCCCGACTTGTCGGCGCCGAGGTGGCCGTAGACCAGGGAATCGGAGCCCAGCAGCTCGATGAAGTCGATGTCCGGGTTGAGCATCGCGACGCCGGGCTCGCAGATCTCGAAGTGCTCCGGCCGCACCCCGAGCAGCACCTGGCGGCCCTCGAGGGCCGGGCGTGCCTCGGGCAGGCGCACCCTCGCTTCGCCGTCGGAGGCGAGCGCCTTGCCGCCCTCGGCGATGCGTCCGGGAATGAGGTTCATCGGCGGCGAGCCGATGAAGCCGGCGACGAAGGTGGTGGCCGGGTTTCTGGTATACCTCGAGCGGCGCGCCGATCTGCTCGGCGCGCCCGGCGTTCATCACCATCATGCGGTGCGCGAGCGTCATCGCCTCGACCTGGTCGTGCGTCACGTAGAGCGTGGTGGTCCTCAGCCGCTGGTGCAGCGCCTGCAGCTCGCTTCGCATCTGCACGCGCAGCTTGGCGTCGAGGTTGGAGAGCGGCTCGTCGAACAGGAACACCTTGGGCTCGCGCACGATGGCGCGCCCCATCGCGACGCGCTGGCGCTGGCCGCCGGAGAGCTCGCGCGGCCGGCGCTCGAGCAGCTGCGCGAGCTCGAGGATCTCCGCCGCGCGCTGCACGCGCTGCTCGATCTCCGCCTTGGGCCGCCCCTGGATCTTCAGGCCGTAGGCCATGTTGTCGCACACGCTCATGTGCGGGTAGAGCGCGTAGTTCTGGAACACCATGGCGATGTCGCGGTCCTTCGGCTCGAGGTCGTTCACCACGCGCTCGCCGATGGCGATCTCGCCCGCGGTGATGGTCTCCAGCCCCGCCACCATGCGCAGCAGCGTCGACTTGCCGCAGCCCGAGGGCCCGACGATGACGACGAACTCGCCGTCCTGCGATGTCCATGGAGATGCCCTGGATCACCTTCGACGGCGCCGAAGGTCTTGCGAACGTTCGCGGAACGGATACGCCGGCCATTATTTTTCGGTCTCCACCAGGCCCTTGACGAACCACTTCTGCATCAGCAGCACCACCAGCGCCGGCGGCAGCATGGCGAGGATGGCGGTGGCCATGACCAGGTTGCCACTCGTTGGCCGCGTCGCCGCCGACGATCATGCGCTTGATGCCGATCACCACGGTGTACATGGATTCCTCGCTGGTGATGAGCAGCGGCCACAGGTACTGGTTCCAGCCGTAGATGAACTGGATGACGAACAGCGCCGCCATGGTGGTCTTGGACAGCGGCAGCACCACGTCCCAGAAGAAGCGCATCGGCCCCGCGCCGTCGATGCGCGCGGCCTCGGCGAGCTCGTCGGGCATGGTCATGAAGAACTGGCGGAACAGGAACGTCGCCGTCGCCGAGGCGATCAGCGGCAGCGTCAGGCCGGCGTAGGTGTTGAGCATGCCGCAGGTCCGCCATCACCTTGAAGGTCGGGATGATGCGCACCTCGACCGGCAGCATCAGGGTGACGAAGATCATCCAGAAGAAGAAGTTGCGCAGCGGGAAGCGGAAGTAGACGATGGCGAACGAGGACGAGGATCGAGATCGCGATCTTGCCCAGCGGCGATCACCAGCGCCATGACGGTGCTGTTGATCAGCATCGTCGAGCACGGCCGCCTTGGAGCCCTTGGTGGAGCCGGCGGTCAGCACCTGCGGTAGTTCTCGCAGGAACTGGTCGCCCGGCACGCAGCGGCATCGGCACCGTGCATGATCTCCTCGAGCGTCTGCGTCGAGGCGACGAAGGTGACGTAGAGCGGGAACGCGACGATGAACACGCCGACGATCAGCACCGCGTGCGAGATGAAAGTCGAGCAGGGCCGGTTCTCGACCATCGATCATCAGTACTGCACCTTGCGCTCGATGAAGCGGAACTGCATCGACCGTGAGCGCGATGACGATGATCATCAGGATCACCGACTGCGCCGAGGAGCCGCCGAGGTCGGCCGACTTCACGCCGTCGTGGTAGACCTTGTAGACGAGGATCTGCGTGGCCTGCGCCGGCCCGCCCTGGTGGTGGCGTCGATCACGCCGAAGGTGTCGAAGAACGCGTAGACGATGTTCACCACCAGCAGGAAGAAGGTGGTGGGCGACAGCAGCGGGAACGACGATGGTCCAGAAGCGCCGCGCCGGCCCCGCGCCGTCGATCGCGGCCGCCTCGATCAGCGACTTCGGGATCGACTGCAGGCCGGCGAGGAAGAACAGGAAGTTGTAGCGTGATCTGCTTCCACACCGACGCGATCACCACCAGCAGCATCGCCTGGTCGCCCTTGAGGATCCAGTTCCAGTCGACGCCCATGCGCCTTCAGCACGAAGGTGACGATGCCGATCGAGGGCGCGAACAGGAACGCCCACAGCACGCCGGCGACCGCGGGCGCCACCGCGTACGGCCAGATCAGGAGCGTCTTGTAGGCGAGCGCGCCGCGCACCACGCGGTCGGCCATGGTCGGCGAGCAGCAGCGAGATGCGCGATGCCGAGCGCCGCGACCGAGCACGCTGAAGATCGCCGTGATCTTGAACGAGGCGAGGTAGTTGCGGATCGCGGAACAGCGCGACGAAATTCTCGAAGCCAGACGAACTGGGTGCTGCAGGCCGAACGCGTCCTGCAGCTGGAACGAGTACCAGACCGCCTGCGCCGCGGGCCAGAAGAAGAACACGATCGTGATCGCGATCTGCGGCGCCACCAGGGCATACGGCAGCCACGCCGAGCGGAAGACGACGCGCTTTTCCATTCCGCCCGGGGCCGGCTGTGCTGCGCTAGCTCGTTACTTGTTCGCCGCCTCGAACTTGCGCAGGATCTCGTTGCCGCGCTTCACCGCGTCGTTCAGCGCGGTCTTGGCGTCCTTCTTGCCCGCGAACACGGCTTCCATTTCCTCCTCGATCACCTCGCGGCCCTGCACGAAGTTGCCGAAGCGCAGGCCCTTGGAGTTCTCGGTCGGCGGCTTGTGAGGTGAGCTGCTTGACCGGCATGTCGGCGCCCGGGTTCTTGTCGTAGAAGCCGGACTTGCGCGTCAGCTCGTAGGCGGCCTTGGTGATCGGCACATAGCCCGTGCTCGTGTGCCACTCCATCTGGATCTCCGGCTTCGACAGGAAGGCCAGGAACTTCGCCACGCCCTTGTACTCCACGGGCTTGCTTGCCGCCCATCACCCAGAGCGAGGCGCCGCCGATGATCGAGTTCTGCGGCGCGCCCTTCACGTCGTCGTGGTACGGCAGGAAGTTGATCGACCAGTCGAACTTGGCCGCCTTGCTGGATGCCCGCCTGCGCGCCGGCGCTGACGGTGAACATCGCGCACTCGCCGCTGGAGAACTTGGCGTCCGCCTGGTTGGTGCGCCCGGCGTAGGTGAACAGGCCCTTCTTCGCCATGTCGCCGAGCATCGCGACGTGGCGCACGTGCAGCGGCGAGTTGATCGTGAACTCGGTGTCGAAGCCGCCCATGCCGTTCTGCTTGGTGCCGATCGGCACGTTGTGCCAGGCGCTGAAGTTCTCGATGTGCATCCAGGACGGCCAGCCGGTGGTGTAGACGCAGTCCTGGCCGGCGGCCTTCAGCTTCTCCGCCGCCGCGATCAACTCCTTCCACGTCTTGGGCGGCACGGGCGGCAGGCCCGCCTTCTTGAACTTGTTGCGGTCGATGTAGAACATCACCGTCGAGCTGTTGAACGGGAACGACAGCATGTTGCCCTTGCAGGTCGCGTGTAGTAGCCCGTCACCGTCGGCAGGTAGGCCTTGGGATTGAAGGGCTCCTTTGCGTCCGCCATCACCTTGCTGACGGGAACGATCGCGCCCTTGGCCGCCATCATCGTCGCGGTGCCGACCTCGAACACCTGCAGGATGTGCGGCGCGTTGCCGGCGCGAAAGGCGGCGATCGCCGCGGTCATCGACTCGGGGTAGCTGCCCTTGTAGATGGCGATGACCTTGTATTCCTTCTGGCTCTCGTTGAACTTGTTGGCGAGGCCGTTGAGCGCATCGCCCAGCGCGCCGCCCATCGAATGCCACCATTGGATTTCAACTTGCGCATGCGCAGGCGCAGCGCCGGCGCAGGCGGCCGCGACGGCGGCGGCCAGGATCTTGTTACGCATAGGATCTCCTCTCGTTGTCTGACGGTGGCGATTCTCGCGACGCCACATGACGGAAATACTACCCAATTATCTCGCTGCGCGGTTGGACGATTCGAAGCGCTGCAGCATCTCGTTGCCGCGCTCGACAGCCCGGTCGAGTGCGTCCTTGGGGGTACGAGTCTGGAACCATACCGCCTCCAGTTCCTCGTCGAAGATGGCCCGGATCCAGCGGTAATCGCCCAACCGGATGCCGCGCGAGTCCGGCGTCGGGGCCGCCACCAGCTGCCGCAGGGCGATCTCCTGGCCCGGGCGCTCGCGGTAGTAGCCCGCTTTGCGCGAGAGCTCGTACGCCTGCCGCGTGACCGGCAGGTACCCGGTGCGCTGGTGCCAGCGCGCCTGCTCGCCGGGCTGTAACAGGAACGAGAAGAATTTCGCCACCGCGCGGTACTCCGCGGGCTTCTTGCCGCCGAGCACCCACAGGCCCGCGCCGCCGGGCACCGTGTTCTGCGGCGCGCCGGGCACGTCGTCGTAGTAGGGCAGATGGCTTGCGCCGATCGCGAACTTCGCGTCGCGCGCGATGCGCGCCTGCGCAGCCGAGGACGTGGTCAGCACGGCGCATTCGCCCGCGGCAAAGCGCGCCTCGGCCTCGTCGCCCCGCCCCGTGTAGGTGAAATAGCCGGCCTTCGACCAGGACGAAAGCATGGCGATGAAGCGCATCATCACGTGCGTATTGAATGCAAACCGGGCATCCGCGCCGCCGACCCCGTTGCCGTTCGTGGCGAACTCCTGGTTGTGCCACAGGCTCATGTTCTCCAGCAGTACCCAGGCGGGCCACGCCGTGGCGTAGCCGCAGCCCATGCCCGAATCGATCAGCGCGCCCAGCGTGCGCACCATCTCGTACCAGGTGCGTGGTGGCCGCTCCGCATCGAGGCCCGCGCGCTTGAACGCGTCCTTGTTGTAGTACAGGATCGGCGTCGCGGCATTAAGTGGCAATGCCAATAGCCGGCCCGAGCCGTCGGAGAAGTAGCTCGCGACCGCCGGCACGAGGTCTGCGCCGTTCACTTTCACGCCGGCCTCGGCGAGCACCTCCCAGGCGGGCTTCACGGCGCCGCGCCAGGCCATGAGGCTCGCGTTGCCGGCCTCGACCACCTGCACCAGATGCGGTCCCTTGCGCTCGAAATGAGCCGCCAGCGCGCGGCTGTAGGTCTGGTCGTAGCCGCCCTGGTACACCGCCTTCAGCCGCACTTCGCGCTGCGCGGCGTTGAAGCGGCGCACGAGCGCGTCGAGTTCCTCTCCCGCCGGGCCACGCATCGCGTGCCAGAGCTCGATCTCGGTCGCGGCGCCGGCGGGAGCGGCGAGCGCGACGCCGAGCGCGAGAAGGAGGATGCGAAGCATGTGGCGCGCAGTATATAGTCGCCAGGAAGACTGCTGTTTCCCGACATCCGACGTCTTCCCACGCGAGAGGCAACCCGGCCATGGCCTCGATCCACGAACTCACTGCCGCTGAACTCGCGGCGAGCTACAGCGGCGGCGAGCTCTCGCCGGTCGAGGCGACGCGCGCATTGCTCGAGCGCATCGACGCCTGGGAGCCGCGCCTGAACGCCATGTACCGCATCGACCGCGACGGCGCGCTGAAGCAGGCGCGGGACGCCGAGGCGCGCTGGCGCGTGCAGGCGCCGCTCTCGCCGCTGGACGGCGTGCCGGTGACGCTGAAGGAGAACATCTACACGAAAGGCGATCCGGCGCCGATCGGCACGGCGGCGAACCTGCCCGCCGCGCCGCAAGGCGCGGATGCGCCGCCCGCCGCCCGCTTGCGCGAGGCCGGCTGCGTGTTCCTCGGCAAGACGACCATGCCCGACTACGGCATGCTCTCCGCCGGCGTTTCCAGCGCGCACGGCGTGACGCGCAATCCCTGGGACACTGCGAAGAACACCTCGGGCTCGAGCGCCGGCGCAGGCGCGGCAGCGGCGGCCGGCTATGCGCCGCATGCACCTCGGCACCGACATCGGCGGCTCGGTGCGCCTGCCCGCGACGCATTGCGGCATCTTCGCGTTGAAGCCCAGCCTCGGCCGCGTGCCCGTGTACCCGCCTTACATGGGCCGCGTCACCGGGCCGATGACGCGCGACGTCGAAGCCGCCGCGCTGCTGATGAACTGGCTCACGCTGCCCGATCCGCGCGATTTCATGAGCCTGCCGTATCGGCCGGTGGATTACGCCGAGGGACTCGAGTCGCTCGATCTCAAGAAGCTCAGGATCGGATTCCTTCCCGACCTGCGCGCGGGCCTGCCGGTGCATCCGGAGGTACGCGCGGCCGCGCAGGCGGCGGCGAAGGCGCTGGCAGCCGCAGGTGCGACCATCGAGGAGCTGAAGAGCTTTCTCACGCCCGGGATGCTCGACGGCATGGCGCGCTTCTTCGAGGCGCGCTCGTACAACGACTTCGTGCAGCTGCCGCCCGAGCGGCAGCAGAAGGTGCTGCCGTTCGTCGCAGAGTGGTGCACCTGGCGGGCGAAGGACTTCAGCGGCCGCGACGTGATCCAGGCCTACGCGCAGGTGATGGCGATGCGCGAGGCAGCCGTCGCCGCCTGCGAGCCCTATGACTACGTTCTCTCGCCAACCTCGCCGATCCTGCCCTACGAGGCGGAACTGCCCTGCCCCGGCAACGATCCGCACGACGCGCTGCCGCACATCGCCTTCACCGTGCCGTTCAACATGTCGGAGCAGCCAGCCGCATCGGTGAACTGGGGCTTCAGCGCCGACGGCCTGCCGATCGGCGTGCAGCTCATCGGCCGCCGCTTCGACGACGCCGGCGTGCTCAAGCTCGCCCGCGCCATCGAACTCCTCCGTCCCACGCAGAAGCCCTGGCCGGAATAATTGGGGTCAGGGCCGAATTTTTCCCGCGCGAGAAAATTCGGCCCTGACCCCAATTTCCCGGAGCGGGAAAAATTCGGCCCTGACCCCGATTTTAACCTTGGTACACCGGGCCCAGCGGCCGCAGGCGCACGCCTTTGCGCAGCTTGGTCCACTTGAACTCCGTAGGGTCCGCCAAAGCGGGCCCGGGGGCCTTCACCACCAGCACCTCTTTGGCGATCGGCTCGAAGTCGGCGCGGAAGTGCACCGAGCTCTTCAGGGCGAGGATGCGTTCCTTTCTCGGCTCGATGCCGACGTGGCGGAACATCTCCTGGTCGGCGGCCTGCACCTTCCTCGAGGCAATCACCACGCGCACGCCGGGCGCCGCCTTGCTGCGCAGCAACGCCATGCTGCCGAGCGTCATGCGGAAACCCTTGAACATCGGCCCGGTGCAGGTGAACTTGCCGTCCCCCAGCTTCTCCACCGTGAACTCGCCCTCGAACGGCGCATCGCCCGGCACGCGCGACTTGCCGCCGAGCGAGAAGCCGAGCGTCGCGCCCTGCCCCGCCTCGTGCGCCTTCGCGGCGGCGGCCTTGTCGATGAGCAGTCCGAGCACGGCCGCCTCGGCGCGCTGGTGAACGAGCGCGCGCAGCAGTCCTGTCGTGTCGCCGTTGCCTCCGGCCCCAGGATTGTCCTGCGTGTCGGCGAGCACCACCGGGCGCCCGCTCTCGCCGCGCTGTCGCGCGCGCGCCACCGCGTCTTCCGGCAGGTGCAGCTCCAGCGCGAAATCCTTCTCCGCGTCCGCCACGCGGCCGCGCAGCTCCTCTACTGCCTGCTCGACCTTCTTCGCATCGGGTCCGTAGCCGAAGACCGCCATGCCGCACTCGGCGAAATCGGCCATCGGAAAGCCCGGCGTGAAGGAGAGCACGGTGTCGTGCTTGCGCTCGAGCGTCGCCATGTCGGCGTAGATGCCCTTGCACGGCTCGATGAACGAGCATTGCGACGGGATCCCGGTCAGGTAATCGATGCCGCGCCATGCGCCGGCGAGGCGCGCACCGCCGCGAAGCATGCGGTCCAGCAACTCCGCGGCGCGCGCGCCGGTTTCGGCCATGTCCACGTGCGGATACGTCCGGTAGGCGACGAAGGCGTCCGCCCGCTCGAACATCGCGCGCGTGAAGTTGCAGTGCAGGTCGAGGCTCACCGCCACCGGCACGCGCGGGCCCACCGTCTCGCGGACACGGCGCAGCAGCTCGCCCTCGCCGTCGTCGAAGCGCTCCGTGACCATCGCGCCGTGCAAGTCGAGATACACGCCATCCACCGGCAGCGCCTCCTTCAGGCGCCGCACGATCTCGCCGCCGATGCGCTCGAAGGCATCGGAGGTTACCGCCGCCGACGGGCTCGCGGCCGCCCACGCGGTGCCGACGAGCTGGTGGCCCGCCGCACGCAACGACTCGATCGCACCGGCAGCGGGAATGTTGGCCCCCGCCACCGCACCGAACAGGGGCTCGCCGTACTGCACCCCGGGCCAGCCGCCACCCGCCTCGAACGCCGCGTAATCCGCCGGCGAAGGCGCAAACGTGTTGGTCTCGTGCTGGAATCCGCCGATTGCGATGCGTGCCATGGCCTGCTAACCTCTTTTTCGCCAGTTCGACCCCAAAGGATACCCGCATGGACCGCAAGATCATCGCCACCGTTTTGCTCGCCGCCGTCGCGGGCGGGGCCGCCGTGTCCGCATCGGGCAGGAAAAGGTGCTGCGCGTGGTGCCGCACTCGAACCTCTCCATCCTCGACCCGATCTGGACCACGCAGTACATGGCCCGCAACCACGGCTACATGATCTACGACACGCTCTTCGGCACCGACGAGAAGAGCCGCATCCAGCCGCAGATGGTGGACAAGTGGACGGTGAGCCCGGACAACCGGCTGTGGACCTTCACGCTGCGCGACGGGCTGGAGTTCCACGACGGCAAGCCGGTGACCGGCGAGGACGTGGTCGCCTCGATCGCGCGCTGGGGCAAGCGCGACGCGATGGGGCAGAAGCTGATGACTTTCGTCGACCGCATGGACGCGCCCGACGCCGAAGACCTTCCGCATCTTCCTGCGCGAGGCCTGCGGCTTCGTGCTGGAGGCGCTCGGCAAGCCCTCGTCGAACGTGCCGTTCATCATGCCCAAGCGCGTCGCCGACACCGACGCCTCCAAGCAGATCGAGGAGCACATCGGCTCCGGGCCCTACATCTTCGTGCGCGACCGAGTTCAAGCCCGGCGACAAGGCGGTGTACCTGAAGAACGCGAAGTACAAGCCGCGCAAGGAGACGCCCTCGGGCACCGCCGGCGGCAAGTTCGTGTACGTCGACCGCGTCGAGCTGGAACCTCGCGCTGCGCGATGCGCAGGCGCAGGTGAACGCGCTCGCCAAGGGCGAGATCGACGTCCTCGAGCGCCCGGCGTTCGAGAGCTACGAGCAGCTCAAGAAGGCCGATGGCGTCATCCTGGTCACCAAGGACCCGCTCGGCTTCCAGTACATGGGCCGCTTCAACCACCTGCACCCGCCGTTCAACAACCCGAAGATCCGGCAGGCGGCGCTGGCGGCGATGCAGCAGGAGCCGTTCCTGCGCGCGCAGGTCGGCATCAAGGAGTTCTACAAGCCCTGCGCGTCGATGTTCACCTGCGGCACGCCCTACGGCAGCGCCAAGGGCAGCGACATCCAGTCGAAGTCCAACATGAAGAAGGCGCAGGAGCTGCTCAAGGCATCGGGCTACGACGGCACGCCCGGTGGTGATCCTCAAGCCGACCGACCTCGCCGCGATCCAGAAGCTGCCGGACGTGGCGGCGCAGCTGCTGCGCCAGGCCGGCTTCAAGGTGGACCTGCAGGCGATGGACTGGAACACGGTGGTGTCGCGCCGCGCGAAGAAGGAGCCGCCGGCGCAAGGGCGGCTGGAACATCTTCCTCACCGCCTGGGTCGCGCCCGACATCTGGAACCCGCTCACCAACGCCGCCATCGGCGCGCAGGGCGAGAAGTCCTGGTTCGGCTGGCCGACGCGACGAGCAGATCGAGAAGCTGCGCGACCAGTTCGCGCGCGCCACCGACGACGCGAAGAAGAAGGCGCTCGCCGAGGCGATCCAGGTGCGCGCCTTCGAGATCGGCACGCACGCGCCGCTCGGCGAGTACGTCAACCCGCTCGCCACGCGCAAGAACATCAGCGGCTGGGTGATCGGGCCGGGCGACATCTACTGGAACGTGAAGAAGAACTAGCCTGACGGAGATCTAAACGAGGGCCCCGCAAAGGGCCCTTTTGCCGGGGGGATCTGAAGGGGGGCGGAGGCGTAGGGTCGCAGCCCCCCTTTCTCATATGTACACATTCATCGCCAGACGGCTGCTGTCGACGATTCCGGTGCTGCTCGTCGTGGCGGTGCTCGTCTTCCTCATGCTGCGGCTCACGCCGGGCGATCCCGCGGCGATCCTCGCGGGGGATGCCGCGAGCAGCGAGCAGATCGCCCAGATCCGTTCAAGCCTTGGGCTGGACCGCTCGATCCCGGTGCAGTTCGGCATCTGGGCCGGCAACCTACTGCAGGGCGATTTCGGACGCTCTTACTTCTACAAGATGGAGGTGACCCAGCTCATCGCGCAGCGCATCGAGCCCACGCTCGCGCTGGCCACCCTGACCATTCTCATCGCCGTGCTGGTGTCGGTGCCGCTCGGCGTCATCGCCGCGTGGCGTTTCGGCGGCTGGTTCGACCGCGCGCTGATGGGCTTCTCGGTGCTGGGCTTCTCGGTGCCGGTGTTCGTGCTCGCGTACATCCTGATCTGGATCGTGTCGCTCAAGCTCGGCTGGTTCCCGGTGCAGGGCTACAAGCGCCTCGCCGACGGCTTCTGGCCGTTCCTGTACCACCTGATCCTGCCGGCAATCACGCTCTCGGTGATCTACATCGCGCTGATCGCGCGCGTCACGCGCGCCTCGGTGCTCGAGGCGCTGGGCGAGGACTACATCCGCACGGCGCGCGCCAAGGGGCTGCCGGAAGCGCGCGTGCTGATGCGCCACGCGCTCGCCAACGCCGCCGTGCCGATCGCCACGGTGATCGGCATCGGCATCGCGCTGCTGATCGGCGGCGTGGTGGTGACCGAATCGGTGTATGCCATTCCCGGGCTCGGGCGCCTGACGGTGGACGCGGTGCTGGCGCGCGACTTTCCCACCATGCAGGCGGTGATCCTGCTGTTCTCCTTCGCGTACGTGGTCATCAACCTCCTGGTCGACCTTTCCTACGTGGTCTTCGACCCGAGGATTCGCTACTAGGCTCGCCGCCGATGGATGCGCAGGCCCTCTCGGTAGAGTCCGCCAACATCGCACGCCGCGAGAGCGCGTGGCAGCGCCTGCAGCGCCATTGGTCGGTGCGCATCGGCGGCGCGGTGCTGGTCCTGCTCGTGCTGGTGGCCTTGTGCGCGCCGTGGCTCGGCACGGTGGACCCGTCGCTCTTCGACGCCGCCAGCCGCGACTTGCGGCCCGGGCAGAGCGGCGAGATCACCACGCTCGAGGGCGAGATGATCAAGCACAAGTTCCTCATGGGCTCGGACTCCTTCGGCCGCGACATCTACAGCCGCGTCATCTACGGCACGCGCGTGTCGCTGCTGGTCGGCCTCGCCACCGCGCTGCTCTCGCTCGCCTTCGGCATCGTGTTCGGGCTGTCGGCAGGCTACCTGCGCTGGCTGGACGGCCCGCTGATGCGCGTGATGGACGGCCTGATGGCCATTCCCGCCATCCTGCTCGCCATCACGCTGGTGGCGATGTGGCGCGCGAGCCTGGTCACGGTCGTGGTGGCGATCGCGATCACCGAGATGCCGCGCGTCACGCGCCTGGTGCGCTCGCTCGTGCTCTCGATCCGCGAGGAGCCCTATGTCGAGGCCGCGGTGTCGCTCGGCACGCCGACCCTGAAGATCATGTTCGGCCACATCCTGCCGAATTGCATCGCGCCCATCATCGTGCAGGGCACCTACATCTGCGCCTCCGCTATCCTCGTGGAGGCGATCCTGTCATTCCTCGGCGTGGGACTGCCGCCCGACATCCCGACCTGGGGCAACATCATGGCCGAGGGCCGCGTGCAGTTCATGGCCTACCCGCACAACCTGTTCTTTCCCGGGCGTGTTCCTCGCCGTCACCGTGCTGGCGGTCAACATCCTGGGCGACGGCCTGCGCGACACGCTCGACCCGAAGATGGCCAAGCGGCTGTGAGTCCGGTGAACAAGACCTCGCCTGCGGGCCACGTGCTTGACGTGCGGGATCTGACGATCGCGCTGCCGCGGCACGGCGACCGTACGCACGCCGCTTCGCGCGTGAGCTTCAGCGTCGACCGCGCCGAGATCGTGTGCCTGGTGGGCGAGTCGGGCTCCGGCAAGTCGGTGATCGCGCAGGGCGTGATGGGGCTGCTGCCCAGGGGCCTGCCGGTCACCGGCGGCACGATCCTGCTGCAGGGCGAGGACATCACGCACGCGTCGCAGCGCCGCCTGCGCGAACTGCGCTGCACGCGCATGTCGATGATCTTCCAGGAGCCGATGACCGCGCTCAACCCGGTGATGAGCTGCGGCGCCCAGATCGACGAGGTGCTGCGCGAGCACACCCGGCTCTCGCCGGCCGAGCGCCGCCGCAAGATCCTCGACATCGTGCGCGAGGTGCGCCTGCCCGATCCCGAGCGCATGGTCGCGTCCTATCCGCACCAGCTCTCCGGCGGGCAGCGCCAGCGCATCATGATCGCCATGGCGCTGGTGCTGGAGCCGGCGCTGCTGATCGCGGACGAGCCGACCACGGCGCTCGACGTCACCACGCAGGCGCAGATCCTGAAGCTGATCCAGGACCTGCAGGCACGCCACGGCACGGGCGTGCTGTTCATCACGCACGACTTCGGCGTGGTGGCCGAGATCGCGCACCGCGTCGCGGTGCTGCGCCTGGGCGAGCTGGTCGAGCTCGGCGCCAAGGACGAGGTGCTCAAGCGCCCGCGGCACGACTACACGAAGATGCTGATCGGCTCGGTGCCCACGCTCAAGCCGCACGCGCGCGCGGTGCATGGGGCGGGCGCCGTGGTGCTCGCCACGCGCGGGCTGTCCAAGACCTATCGCGACCGCGGCTGGCTCGCCAGGCATCGCGAGGTGCACGCCGCGGTGGACGTGAACCTCGAGGTACGCAAGGGCCAGACGCTGGGCATCGTCGGCGAATCGGGCTCCGGCAAGTCCACCGTGGCGCGCTGCATCGTGCGCCTGATCGACCCGAGCGGCGGCGAGGTGCTGCTCGACGGCGAGGACATCGCCACGATGCCCGCACGCGGCTGCGACCGTTACGGCGCCGGGTGCAGATCGTGTTCCAGGATCCCTATCGCTCGCTCAACCCTCGGCGCACGGTCTGCGAGGCGATCATCGAGGGCCCGCTCAACTACGGCACGGCGCGCGCCGGCCGCGCTGCAGCGCGCGCGCAAGCTCATGGAGCTGGTGCGCATGGATCCGGACTCGCTCGAGCGCTACCCGCACCAGTTCTCCGGCGGCCAGCGCCAGCGCATCTGCATCGCGCGCGCGCTCGCCATGGAGCCCGAGCTGCTGGTCGCCGACGAGGCGGTGTCGGCGCTCGACGTCTCGGTGCAGGCGCAGGTGCTCGCGCTGCTGGAGGAGATCCGCGAGCGCCTGCACCTGGCGATGCTGTTCATCACGCACGACCTGCGCGTCGCGGCGCAGGTGTGCGACCACGTGGCGGTGATGTCGCAGGGCCGCGTGGTCGAGTACGGTCCCGCCGCGCAGGTGTTCGGCGCCCCGCGCCACGAGTACACCCGCGCCCTGTTCGAGGCGGCGCCGGGGCGCGATTTCGCCTTCGGCGCGGCCTAGTGCTTGCCCAGCCCTGCCAGCCCGTAAACTAGCGCCATGGATCGTCTCGATGCGGACGCGATTCGCGTGCCTGGCGTCGAGGTGCAGGCGCTCGCGCGCTGCACCTCGACCAATTCGCTGCTGCTGGCACGCGGCGCGGCGCACCCCGTGCTGCTCGCCGCGGACGAGCAGAGCGCCGGCCGCGGCCGCCGCGGACGGCGCTGGCATAGCCCGGCCGGCGCCGGTGTGCTGTTCTCCCTCGCGCTGCCGCTTGCGCGCCCGGTGCGCGAGCTCGCCGGACTGTCGATCGTCGCCGGCCTCGCCGCGGTGCGCGCGCTGCGCGCGCTCGGCGCCGCGGAGGTGGGGCTGCGCTGGCCCAACGACCTGCTGGTGCGCGGCGCCAAGCTCGGCGGCATCCTGGTCGAGACGCGCGCGCAGGGCAAAGGCTGCCTCGCGGTGGTCGGGGTCGGCGTGAACCACCGCGCGGTGCCGGGGATCGGCACGCGCCTGCGGCGCCGCGTCGCCGCGCTCGATACCTTGCTACGGCCGCTGCCGGAGCGCAATGACGTCATCGGCGCGATCGGGCGCGAGCTGCTCGCGGCATTGCGCGCCTTCGACGCGGCAGGCTTCGAGGCCTTCCGCGCCGACTGGCCGGCGCTGGACGCGTACGCCGGCCAGCGCCTGCGCGTGCGCCTGCAGAACGGGCGCACGGTGGCGGGCACGGCGGCGGGCGTCGCGCCCGACGGCGCGCTGCAGCTGCGCACGCGCCGCGGGCTGCGCACGGTCCGCAACGGCCGCGTGGTGTCGGCCGCATGATCCTCGCCATCGACGCCGGCAATTCCCGCGTCAAGTGGGGCTGGCATGACGGGCGCGCCTGGTCGAGCCTCGCCACGGTATCGCTCATCGAGTTCGCGGCGGCAAACCACGACATCAATCCGTTCGCCGCGACGCACGAGAATCCCGAGCGCATCGTGATCTCGAACGTCGCGGGCGAAGGCGCGCACCAGCTGCTGATCAACTGGACGAGCATCTTCGATGCCGAGCCGCTGTGGCTGCACGGCGAGGCCGAGCGCTGCGGCGTGAAGAGCCGCTACGATAAGCCCGAGCAGCTCGGGTCCGACCGCTGGGCCGCGCTGGTCGCCGCGCGCGCGCTGCACACGGGTGCGTGCCTGGTGGTCAATGCCGGCACGGCAACCACCGCGGACCTGCTGTCCGCGCAAGGCGAGTTCCTCGGGGGGTTGATCCTGCCGGGCGTCGACCTGATGCGGTTCGTCCTGCACGAGCACACGGGGCGGCTGCCCCTGCAGGAAGGCCGTTTCGTGGAGGCGCCGCGCAACACGGTGGATGCCATCGAGAGCGGCTGCCGCCACGCGCAGGCAGGCGCGGTCGAGCGCATGTTCCGCATCGCGGGCAAGGACGCGCTATGCCTGGTGTCGGGCGGCGCCGGGAATGCGCTCATCCAGCAGCTCGACATTCCCTGCCGCTACGTGGAGAACCTCGTTCTCGAAGGCCTCGCGCGGATCGCCTGGTCATGAGAATCCTCTTTCTCCTGCTGCTCGCCGCCAACCTCGCCTTCTTCGCCTGGCTGCGCTTCATGGCGCCGCCCGACCGGGCGCTCGATCCGCAGCCGATGGCGCAGCAGCTCGAGCCCGAAAAGCTGCGCATCGTCACGGAGCGCGAGCTGGCCCAGATCGGCGCCGCGCCGAGTGCGCCGGCGGCGAAACCCGCTGCACCGCAGCCGCCAGAGCCCGCGCCGGCGGGCAAGCCCGCCGCAGCGCAATCTGCCGAGCCCCTACCGGCAGCCAAAGCTGCGCCGCCACCGGAGCCCGCGCCGCTCGCCTGCGTCGAGTGGGGCGGCTTCGGCCCGCAGGACGCGCAGCGCGCCGAGCAGCGACTCGAGCCGCTCGCGCTCGGCGCGCGCCTCGCGCAGTTCCGCGGCGAGGAGACCGCCACCTGGTGGGTGTTCATCCCACCGCAGCCCAACCGCGCGACGGCGCAGAAGAAGGCTGCCGAGCTGAAGCAGCTCGGCGTGGAGGACTACTTCGTGGTGCAGGAAGAGGGCAAGCTGCGCTGGGCGCTGTCGCTCGGCGTGTTCCGCACCGAGGAAGCGGCGCGCGCGCGCTTCGAGGCGCTGCGCGCGCGCGGCGTGCGCAGCGCGCAGGTCGGGCGGCGCGAGACGCGCGTCGCCAAGGTGTGGTTCCAGATGCGCACCGTCGACAGCGCGCTCAACGCGAGGCTGCAGGAGATCGCACGCGACTTCGAAGGCGCGACGCTGCACGAGTGCGCCGCAAGGTAGGAACTACGACGCGCTGCGGCGCATCAGTTCCTGCCACGCCGCAACGCAAGCCGTGAGAACTACGCCGCGCTGCGAAGCGGCACTGCGCGCCGCATCGCACCGCGGACTTTCAGGAAGAGCTCAGCCGATGGGGATGGCGCCGCCGGGCACGTGCTGCGCCACCAGCGCCAGCAGGCGGTCGGCGCGCACGGGCTTGGTGACGTAGCCGACTGCGCCGAGGTCGCGCCCGCGCTGGTCGCCGTCTTCCAGGGACGTGAGGAAAATCACGGGGATCGGCGGCAGCGACTTGTCCGCCTTCAGTGCCGCCACGAACTCGAAGCCGTCCATGTTCGGCATGTTCACGTCGGTGATGATCAGGTCGGGCGGCGACTTGAGCACCTGGTAGCCCGCCGCGATGCCGTCCTCGGCGACCTGAACCTCGTAGCCCGCGGCCGACAGATGCAGCCGCAGCAGGTCGCGCAGGCTTGCATCGTCTTCCACGACCAGGATGCGCGCGCTCATCGGCTCCTTGCAGTTCTTGACGGTGCTGGTGGCCCGACTCGAACGGGCGACCTACTGATTACGAATCAGTTGCTCTACCAGCTGAGCTACACCAGCAGTGTGACTTATTGTGATTATACTGCGCCGCACTGCGCCGCTCGTACCGCGCTTTCATCCGCTGGTCGCCACGCTTTGCGGCGCCCGGCACACTGCCCCTAGCATTCACACCAAGCAAAGGAGGCAGCATGCGTCGCCATCAGGGTTTCACGCTCATCGAGCTGATGATTGTCGTCGTGGTCATCGCGGTGCTGTCCGCCATCGCGCTGCCTTCGTACACCGACTACATCACCCGCAGCAAGCTCGCCGAGGCCTACGCGCATCTCGCCGACCTGCGGGTCAAGATGGAGCAGCATTATCTCGACAACCGGCGCTACAGCAGCAACACCGCCGGCGGCACCTGCGGCATCACGGGCGGCAATACCCCGACCACGCAGGGCACCAAGTATTTCGATTTCACCTGCGCCTCGGCCACCCCGAATGCTGCCGGCGACCAGGAGTACACGCTGACGGCAGCGGGCAAGGCGTCCGAGGGCCTGAGCGGCATCGTTTTCAGCATCGACCAAGGCAACATGAAGCGTACCACCGTGACCGCCGCGACCCCCATGTCGGACAAGGGCTACGTCAGCAACGGCGCCTGCTGGGTGAGGAAGAAGCCTTCCCAATGCTGAAGCTTGCGCAGCCCCGCGCGCGGGGCTTCTCCCTCGTCGAGCTGCTGGTGGTGGTCGCGGTGCTCGGCCTCGTGCTGATGCTCGGCCTGCCGAATATCGCCATATGGCTGCAGAACACGCAGATCCGCAGCAGCGCGGAGGCGACGATCTCGGGATTGCAGCTCGCGCGCGCGGAGGCCCTGCGACGCAACCGGAACGTTCGCTTCAGCCTGGTGGACTCGCTCGACGCCGGCTGCAGCCTCGCGACGGCCGGAGGCAACTGGATCGTGAGCCTCGCCGACCCCGACGGCAACTGCGGGATGGATCCGTCGGATACCGTCGACCCCTTCATCGTGCAAAAGCGCAGCAACCAGGACGGCGCGCCGGACGTGGCGCTCGTCGCCTCGGCCAGCAGTGTGAATTTCAACGGCCTGGGCTCCGCCAGCAGCATCAATCCCGCGGTGGCCGGCGGCGTGTGGCAGATCAATTTCAGCCATCCTGCGGGCGGCGCCTGCCAGACGGCGGCGGGCCCGATGCGCTGCCTGCGCGTCGTCGTCAACTCGAGCGGATCGGTGCGCATGTGCGATCCGGCCGTCAGTGACGCCACCGACCCGCGTGCCTGCTGAGGAGGACCGCATGAAGCAAATCCAGTTCTCGGCAAGACAGGATGGCGTGGTGCTCATCGAGGCGCTGCTGGGCATCCTGATCTTCTCCATCGGCATCCTGGCGCTGATCGGCATGCAGTCGGTGGCGGTGAAGAACACCACCGACGCCCGCTACCGCACGGAAGCGGCCTACCTCGCCAACGGCATCCTGAGCCAGATCCGGCTGGACATGGCCAACATCGTCTTCTACGACGACGGCAATCCCGGCAACTACGCACCGCGCACCGCCTGGCGCAACCAGGTCGAGGCGCTGCTGCCGGGCGTCAGCATCCTGTCCGCGCAGCGCGTGCCCGAGATCGACATCGTCCCGGGTCCCACCTACGCGGCCGACACCGATCCCCCGAGCCGCGTGACCGTGAAGGTCCACTGGCGCCAGCCGGGCGAGGATACGGATCGCAAGTTCGAAATCGTCGGCTTCGTGTCCCGCCAATGAGCACACTCCACTACACCCGGCGTGAGGCCGGCATGAGCCTCATCGAACTGATGGTCGGCGCGGCGATCGGCCTGATCGGCATCGTCATCATCACGCACATCTACCTCACGAATGAGCAGCACAAGCGCACCACGACGGCCGCGGGCGGGGCGCAGACCAACGGCGCCATCGCGCTGTACTTGCTCGAGCGCGAGATCCGGCAGGCGGGCTTCGGCCTGAACAGCAGCTACGCGTTCACGTGCAACTGCGATCAGATCACCAACGCCGGGTGCAGCGCTCTCCAGTACTACTACGACGGCAAGTTCACGTTCCCGCCGAACGGGTCGCTCATCAACGCGCGCAACTCGCTGTCGCTCTATCCGTTCATCATCACGAACTTCATTGGCCCCGGGGGTGCCGGGCCGGACACGCTGAGCGTGTTCTCCGGCTCGGACAACGAGCGCGCGCTCTCGACCACTCTGATGGAGACCATGCTCACGTCGGGCGCCGATATCAAGCCGGACGGCACGGCGGGATTCGAGACAAACGACTTCATCGTCCTGCAGCAAGTCAAGCCTGGCCCGGCCTATCCGTGCGCGCTGTACAAGGTGACGGGCGTGGACACCACGTCGGGGATCCTGAAGCATGACTTCGATGCCTTGTCGCCGTGGAACCCGCCGGGCGGCGTCCCGCTGCCGACGTTCGACAGGGACGCGACGCGGATCTTCAACCTGGGCCCGCGGCCGAACTGGAAGGCCTTCGGCGTCAAGTACAACGCCCCTACCTACGACATCAACTACGGCAAGTTGCAGGTCACCGACCAGTTCAAGGTGCTGACCGTACCTGGCGCGCAATCCGAGGACCTGATGGACGGCATCGTCGATCTGCAGGCGCAGTACGGCAAGGACGCCAATGGCGACGGCGTGGTCGATTCCTGGACCAAGGTCCTGTCGCGAAACGGCCCCCTCGTCAACT
Organism: uncultured beta proteobacterium; assembly: GCA_963719995.1. GTDB lineage: Bacteria > Pseudomonadota > Gammaproteobacteria > Burkholderiales > SG8-39 > JAABQT01. The sequence goes on from CAVRDW010000001.1 coordinate 1,069,001, forward strand.
TCGATGCCATCGACATCATGCAGGTCATCGCCGTGCGCCTGGCAGTGCTGGCGCGTGACGACCACTACCACAAGCCCAGCACGGCGGGCGGCCCCTGCGAGGCGACGACCGCGGCCAACCGGCCGACCTGGGCTGGCGGAGCTTTCCTCACGTTCGACGCACCCGGTGCGCTGCCCAGCTGCTACAAGTACCGCGTCTTCGAGACGGTCATTCCGCTGCGCAACATGATCTGGAGGCCAGAATGAGCCGCCAAGCATCCATGCTCCGCAAGGCGCAACGGGGCGTGATCCTCTTCGTCGCGCTCATCGTGCTCGTCGCCATGTCGCTCACCGGCATCGCACTGATGCGCTCGGTGGACACCAACCTGCTGGTCGCGGGCAACCTCGCCTTCCGCCAGGGCGCCACGGCGGCGGGCGACTGGGGCGTGGAAGTGGCGCGCGCCTACCTGAAGACCACAATCACGGCCAACCCGTCTGCCCTCGACTTCGACAACACGGCGGCCGGGTACTACTCCACGTGGCAGCAGGCCCTGAACCTGACTGCCCCCGCGACCGACGCGTTTTGGAACTCGGCGAATACTGTTCTCGTCGGCACCGACAGCGCGGGCAACGAGGTGCGCTACGTGGTGCATCGGATTTGCGGCACCCCGGGTCCCTCGACTTCTGCTCTGTCCAACTGCGTGAAGACCTCGGCCACCGGCGGCACCAGCACGACCGAAGGCAGCACCATGGGGACGGCGACCTACGGCAGCGCCGCGCTGCCCGCGCCGACCGCCACCTATTTCCGCGTCACGGTCCGGATCCTCGGGCCGCGCAATACCTTGAGTTACGTGCAGGCGATCCTGCGATAGCCACGGGCACCCCGCGGCAGGAGACTCACATGAAGAACCTCAACCGGAAACTCGTCCTCGCCTTGTCGCTTGCGCTGGCCGGCAGCATGCCGCTGGCGGCGTCCGCGGGCGAGCTCGCCATCTCGACCGATCCGCTCGGCACGGGCGCGAGCTCGATCAAGCCGAACGTCATGTTCATCCTCGACGATTCGGGCAGCATGGCCTCGGACTACATGCCCGACTCCGTGAACGACAGCCATAATACGGGCGCGACGCCGCCAACCACCGCCGGGTGCTTCGACACGGGCGATGACGGCGACGGCAGCGGCGGTGGCACCATCAACGGCAACCCGAATCCCTGCATCTTCGGCGACCCACCCTACAACAGCCCGGACTTCAACACCATCTACTACAACCCGGATCTGCGCTACCGGCCCGCGCTGAACGACGACGGCTCCGAAATGCCGTTGCAGGATGCGGCGACCACCAGCAGCTGGACGGCGGTGCGTACCGATCCGTACCTGAACACGACCACGGCAAATATCGTCACCGGCTACCAGGACCGCGTCTGGTGCGCGAACCAGTCCGATAACGCCGCCGGCGGCACCTGCCGCCAGAACTCGGGCTACAACTACCCGGACTCGGCGTTCTCCTACGGCAACGACACGAGCGGCAATCCCAAGTACATCAGCGTGTCGCCGTATTACTACCGCATGCAGACGCGGCAGTTCTGCTCGGACGCGGCGCGCACCAACTGCGTGAGTGGCTCCAGCGTCGTCCCGGGCACGCACGTGTATCCCGCGCCGGAGTTCTGCACCGACGTGGAGCTCACCAACTGCGTGGCGGGCGCGGCGGTGACGGCAGCCCACGTCCATTTCGGCGTGCGCTGGTGCACCAACAACACCACGATGACCAACTGCCAGCGCAAGAAGATCAGCCCCTACATCCACGCCAAGCACATCGGCACGACCGTTGTCGGCACGGTGCCGGCGCGCGTATCGGAGGGCAACATCCGGGTCACGTCCATCAACGCGGCGGGCGGCAGTATCAACAGCCTCACCATCGGCGCAACCAACGTGATCAGCGGCGCGATCGCCGTGGCGGGCGGCACCTCGACCACCACGGTCGCCTCGATGATCACGACGGCGATCAACTCAGGCCCGGCAAGCGGCACCTACGTCGCGGCGCAGAGCGGCAGCAACGTCATCGTTTCTTCCATCGCCACCGGCACGGCGGAAAACGGCAAGGCGATCACGGTGAATTCGAGCGGGCTCGGCACGACCGCCGCGACCGGCATCGTCATGATCAGCACGGCAGGCAACGGCGAGTACATCACGTCGGTCACCGTCAACGGCCAGCAGTTGCTGTCCTGCGCCCCGGCATCGACGCAGACTTTCTCGGTGAGCGGCAACTCGGCTACGTGGTCGGCCGGGGGCGGCACGAGCGGTGCGTTGAGCCGCGTGCGTGCGCCAACGGGTTCCAATAGCAACGCGCGGCGCGAGGCGACGCGCAATGCCCTGCTCGCGGCCATCAACGCCTGCGCGGCGAACCCGCCGGGTGGCATGGGGCCCTATACCGCAACCACGAACGGCACCTACGCACTGAACATCAGGGCGCCGGTCGGCCTGGGCAGTATTCCGAACGGCTGGGTGGTGGCGAGGACCCTGAGCGCCGGCGCCAGCACCTTGTCGACCTCGCTTTGCAACATGGGCAACTCGGGCTGCAGCGCCAGCGCCCCCTCCAACGCCGTCGCCGGCGTGTCGAGCACGATGATCGTCACCTCGACGCAGTCCATGTCAGGCGGCGCCGTGGCATTTTCGGGCCGTGTGCGCATCGGCGTAGGCCAGTTCACGCGCACGGAGATCGTGCCGTCGATCAATTCCTACGCGAAAGGCGTGGGACGCACCGACTGCGCGGGCATCACCTGCACCTACCAGGAGGAGATGACGAACTTCGCCAACTGGTATGCCTACCACCGCACCCGCATGCACATGATGAAGGCGGCCGCGGGACGCGCGTTTGCGAACCTGAACGAGGGCTTCCGCGTCGGCTTCATCACCATCTGCCCGGTGTCCGGCAACGACTGCCAGACCACCGCCATGGGCTCGAACGTGGTGGCATCGAAGTATCTGAAGATCGCGAATTACGACGCCAGCCACAGGGCGGCCTGGTACACGAAGCTCTACGCGCAAGTCCCGCAGAACTTCACGCCGCTGCGCGAGGCTCTCTCGCGCGTGGGCCTGATCTATGCCGGCAAGTTCGGCAGCGGGCTGACTGGCGGCCTGACGACGGCCGCCGACGACCCGGTCACCGCGTCCTGCCAACCCAACTTTGCCATTCTCTCCACGGACGGCTACTGGAACGGCAACGTCGGGCGCCAGACGGACAATGCGGCCTCGATCGGCAACCAGGACAATACGGACACGCCGCTCTACTCGCTGCAGTCCGACGGGGTCTACGACGGCGGCACGCCGGTTGCGTCGAATACCCTCGCAGACGTGGCGCTCTACTACTACAAGACGGACCTGCGCCCGCTCCTGACGGACTCCGTGCCGACCACCAACAAGGACAAGGCGGGGCACCAGCATATGGTGACGTTCACCATCGGCCTGGGCCTCGACGGCGAGCTCACGTTCCGGCAGGACTACGAGACCGCGGGGAGCGGCGACTTCTTCGACATCAGGCAGGGCACCAAAAAGTGGCCGGTGCCGGTGTCGAACGCCCCGACCGCGCTGGACGACCTGTGGCACGCGGCAGTCAACGGGCGCGGCGTGTTCTTCAGCGCCAAGAACCCGGACCAGGTCGCGAGCGGGCTCTCCGAGACGCTGGAGCAGCTGCAGGCGCGCGTGGGCGCCGGCGCGGCGGCGGCAACCTCGAACCTGCAGCCGGTGGCGGGCGACAACTTCGCTTTCACCGCGCAGTACCAGACCGTGGACTGGATCGGCGACCTCAGGGCCCGCACCATCGACCTGTCTTCGGGCGCGGTGTCTTCGATCCAGCTCTGGTCAGCCGGCGAGCTGCTCGACACGCGCGTGCACACCAGCCGGCAGATCTTCACCTACGACGCGGGCGACACCGCCGGCAACCGCATGAAGCACTTCTGCCACGCTTCGGACGTCGGTGGCGCCTGGTGCAATGACGGCGCCGGCCTTACCGCCGCCGAGGCCAACGACTTCGACCCGAGCGTCATCGCGCTGTCGCAGGAACCGGATTGGACGAGCGTGGCAACGCCGCAGCAGCTGATCAACTACCTGCGCGGCGACCTCGCGAACTACAATACCGGCGCGATCCCGCGCGGTGCGGCCGACCTGTTCCGCGCGCGCACCAGCCTCTTGGGCGACATCGTCAACGCGCAGCCTGCCTACGTGCGCAAGTCGCCCTTCTCGTACAGCGACAATGGCTACCTTGCCTTCAAGGCCTGCACGGAAGGCTCGGGCGCCAGCTGCCCGGCAGGACGGTTCCCGGACCCGAGCAAGCCGCGCCTGGGCACGGTGTTCGCGGCGGCCAACGACGGCATGCTGCACGCCTTCGAGACCGATGTGAACAACAACCCTTACTTCCAGACCGGGGGCATCGGGACTTCGACCACCTCGGACGACACGTTCTCCGGCAACAACGCCGGCAACGGCGTCGAACGCTGGGCCTATATCCCGGGCCTGGTGCTGCCGCGGATCCACAACCTGGCGAGCGAGCCCTATGTCCACCAGTACTTCGTGGACGGCTCCCCCACGGTCGGCGACATCTGCGTGAGCACGCCCTGCGGCGGCATCGACGACTGGCGCACCATCCTCGTCGCAGGCCTCAACGACGGCGGCCGCGGCTACTATGCCCTCGACATCACCAACCCGTCGACGGCCGGCATGAAGGTCATGTGGGAGTTCGGCTACACCAGCACCTGCCTCGCGACAGGGGCGAAAGGCGTGCCGGTGGGCGGGCCGTTCTATGGCGACTGCCACGTCGGACTGTCGTATGGCAACCCGATCATCACCAAGCTGAACGGCAAGTGGGTCGTCATGGTGGCCTCGGGCTACAACAACGGCTCCACGCACGGCAGCGGCGACGGCGGCGGCTACCTGTATATCCTCGACGCGGTATCCGGGGCGATCATGCACAGGCTCGCCACCGGCGCGGGCACGCCCGCCTCACCGAGCGGCCTGGCGCGGATCAACGGCTGGACGACCAACAGCCAGCTGGACAACACCACGCTCGCGATCTACGGCGGCGACCTGGATGGCAACCTGTGGCGCTTCGACACCGACTTCGACGCCGGCGCCAACGCCAACTATCTGACCGTGTCGCTGGTGGCGGTCGCCAAGGATGCGCTCGGCAATCGCCAGCCGATCACCGTGAAGCCGGAGCTCGGCGAGTCGATGACCGCGCCCAAGCAGCGGATCGTCATGTTCGCGACCGGCAAGTTCCTCGAGTCGATCGACAAGACCGGCCCGTTCACCACGCAGACCATCTATGCGCTGCGCGACGTGCCCACCGTCAACCCCGGCCCGGTGATCGCGGACGTGCGCGGCACCAGCGTGGTCCAGCGCCAGTTCCAGGCCGGAACGCTGCCAGGCACGCGCACCATTGCGGCCGCCACGGCGCCGGTGTGGACCACGGATTTCGGCTGGCGCCTCGACCTGCCCGACAGCGGCGAGCGCGCCAACGTCGATCCGCAGCTGCAGCTGGGTACGTTCGTGGTGGCGACGAACGTGCCGTCGCTCGACTCCTGCACGGCGGGCGGCACCTCGTACCTCAACTTCCTGGACTACCAGACCGGCTCGTTCGTGCCGGGGGCGACCGGCAACATGGCGAGCCAGTCGATCGGCAGCTCGCTCACGGTGGGCATCAACGTGATCATGCTGCCGGGCGGCAAGGTCATCACCATCGCGACCACCGCCGCCAACCAGCAGCTGTCGCAGGACACGCCGATCACCCAGGTCGAGTTCCAGGCCCGGCGCGTGTCGTGGCGCGAGCTGACCGTCGAGTGATGCTCGACGCGCGCGTGCCGCTCGCGCTGGGCGCGTCGCTCCTGCTGCACGGCGCCGCGATCGCGCTCGCCGACCGCCTGCCCCTCGGCGGTCAGCGGCCGGCACAGGAATGGGCGCAATGGGGTGCAGGCGCCCTGCATGCCCGCCTCCTGGATCGCGCAGAGGAGCCCGCCGCGGCGCAGACGCCGCCGGCGGCCCGGGGCCGCACGCAGCGGTCCAGTGCCGGCACACATGGCTCCGCCTCCGCATTGCCGGGCGTGATTGCCGCGCCGCGCTATGTGCCCGTCGATGAGCTCGATGAGCGCCCGCAGATCCGCAGCCACGTGGAGCCGGCGTTTCCGCTGGACGCAAACGCCCCCACGGGACGCGTGGTGCTGCGCCTCCTGATCAGCGAAACCGGCGCCGTGGACAAGGCAGTCGTGGTACGGGCAGATCCGCCCGGGCCCTTCGAGGTGGCCGCGGTGGAGGCTTTCACGCCCGCACGCTTCAGCCCCGGCCGCAAAAGCGGCGTGGCGGTGAAAAGCGCATTGACCCTCGAGCTCAAGTTCGGCGAGGCCCCGTCCACCAGTACCGGCCTGCGCCAGCAGGACGTTCCGCTTTTCCAGCCGCCGCGCCAGGCACCGCGCCGGCGCAGCGCTTCCGCACAGGAGAAATCATGAAGACCAATATCGTGACGATGGCGGCGCTCCTCGCCGCAATGCTGGCCCTGCCCTCACAGGCGCGCGCGCCCCAGGAACGCGCGCCGCAGCAGCCGCCGGCCACCAGCCTGATCCTCGCGCAAGCCAGGGGGGACGCGACGTGCGAGCTGGACGGCCGCCGCGTGCCCCAGGGCACGACGCTCTGCCAGCAGGGTCAAACCATGCGCTGCACCGCGCGGGGCAGTTGGGAAAAGACCGGCAAGCCCTGCTGAGGCGGGCGCTAAACGGCGCCTGCCTCTAGCGCGATCGCTTAGCGGCGCCGCGCGAGCGCGCGCGGCAGCGTGAACACCACGCTCTCGGTGATGCCATCGAGCTGCTGGACGCTGCCGGCACCGAGTTCCTTCAGGCGCGCGACGAGCTGCTCCACCAGCACTTCCGGGGCCGACGCACCGGCGGTGACGCCCACGCGGCGCTTGCCCGCCACCCATTCCGCGCGCAGGTCCGCGGCGCTGTCCACCATGTAGGCCTGCGCGCCCATGTTCTCGGCCACCTCGCGCAAGCGGTTCGAGTTGGAGCTGTTGGGCGAGCCCACCACGATCACCACGTCGCAGCGCGGTGTCATGAACTTGACCGCGTCCTGCCGGTTCTGCGTCGCGTAGCAGATGTCGTCCTTCTTCGGGCCGCGGATCTCCGGGAAGCGCACCCTGAGCGCGGCGACGATCGCCTGCGCGTCGTCCACCGAGAGCGTGGTCTGCGTGACGTAGGCGAGCCGCGCGGCGTCGCGCACCTGCAGCCGCGCCACGTCGCCGACCGTTTCCACCAGGTGCATGCCCGCTTCGGCCTGCCCCATGGTGCCCTCGGCTTCCGGGTGCCCGCGGTGGCCGATCATGACGATCTCGTAGCCCTCGCGCAGCATCTTGGTGACTTCGACGTGCACCTTGGTGACCAGGGGGCAGGTGGCGTCGAATACCTTGAGACCGCGCGCGTCGGCGTCCTTGCGCACCGCCTGCGCGACGCCGTGGGCGCTGAAGATCACCGTGGCGCCGGTGGGCACTTCGTCGAGCTCCTCGACGAACACCGCGCCCTTCCTGCGCAGATCCTCCACCACGGACTTGTTGTGCACGATCTCGTGCCGCACGTAGATCGGCGCGCCGCACTGCACGAGCGCGCGCTCGACGATCTCGATCGCGCGCTCCACGCCGGCGCAGAAGCCGCGCGGGTTGGCGAGCAGGACTTCCATGCCGTCCATTCTAGTCCGTGCCCGCGCCGCGACCGCGCGGCGCCTCCCGGTGGAAGAAGCTCTCCGCGATCAGGATCGCCGCGCCCACGCTGATCGCGGAGTCCGCGACGTTGAACGCGGGCCAGTGCCAGCCCATGGCGTGGAAATCGAGGAAATCCACGACGTGGCCGTAGGCCAGGCGGTCCCACAGATTGCCGAGCGCGCCGCCGAGAATCAGCGCCAGGCCCGAGCACAACAGCCGCCGCGCCGGCTCTCGCCACAGCATCCAGCTCACGATCGCCGAGGCCACCACCGCCACCGTCACGAAGAACGGCTGCTGCCAGCCTGGCGCGTTGGCGAGGAAGCTGAACGCCGCCCCGCGGTTGAACACGAGCACCAGGTTGAAGAATCCGGTGACTTCAAGCCCCTCGCCCGGCCGCAGCCAGGCGAGCGCGGCCCACTTGGTCAGCCGGTCGACGGCCACCACCAGCGCGGCGGCCAGGAACCAGGGCACCGCCTTAGGCATGGACCCGCGTCTCCCCCGCGCCATGCAGGTTGGTTTCGCAGCGGCCGCACAGGCCGGCGGCATTCACCTCGGCACGATAGTGCCAGCAGCGCTCGCACTTGGCGTGCGCGCTCGGCGTCACGAGCACCGTGACCTCGGCGCCGTCGGCGCGATGCGCTGTCGCGCGCGAGGCGATCAGCACGAAGCGCAGGTCCTCGCCGAGCCGCGCCAGCGCCGCGTAGGTGCGGCCGCCCGCGTGCACGTCGAGCTCCGCCGCGAGCGAGGAGCCGACCTGCTTCGCCTCGCGTCTTTCCTCGACTTTCTTCGCCACCATCTCGCGCACGCGGCGGACTTCCTGCCAGTCCTCGAGCGCGGCCGGCGCCAGGCCGTGATCCGGCAACGGGTGATAGACCTCCTCGAAGACGCTCCGGTCCTCGCTGCCGGCCATCACCTGCCACGCCTCCTCGGCCGTGAAGCTGAGCACCGGCGCCATCAGGCGCACAAGGCACTGAGCGAGGTGCCACAGCGCGGTCTGCGCCGAGCGGCGTGCGGCGGATTTCGCCGCGCAGGTGTAGAGCCGGTCCTTCAGGATGTCCAGGTAGAACGCGCCGAGCTCCTCCGAGCAGAAGGTCTGCAACTTCTGCGCGACGAGGTGGAACTGGTAGGCCTCGTAGTCCGCCGCGACCGCATCCTGCAGCCGGGCCGCGAGCGCGAGCGCGTAGCGGTCGATCTCCACCATCTGCGCCACGGGCACCGCGTCGCGCGCGGCATCGAAGTCGGAGATGTTCGCGAGCAGGAAGCGCAGGGTGTTGCGGATGCGCCGGTAGCTCTCCACCACGCGCTTCAAGATCTCGTTGGAGATCGACAGCTCGCCCGAGTAGTCCGTCGAGGCGACCCACAGGCGCAGGACCTCGGCGCCGAGCGTGTTCGACACTTCCTGCGGGGCCACGGTGTTGCCCTTGGACTTCGACATCTTGCGTCCCTCGCCGTCCACCACGAAGCCGTGCGTGAGCAGCGACTTGTACGGCGCCACGCCATTCAGCATGCTGGACACCAAGAGCGACGAATGGAACCAGCCGCGGTGCTGGTCGGAACCCTCCAGGTACATGTCCGCGGGAAAACCCAGGTCCGCGTGCGAGCCGCGCAACACGGTTTGGTGCGTCGAGCCCGAATCGAACCACACGTCCAGCGTGTCGCGGCCTTTTTCGTACTGCGCGGCGTCCGCGCCGAGCAGTTCCTCGAGATTGAGCGCGTGCCAGGCCTCGATGCCGCCCTTCTCCACTTGCTTGGCGACTTGCTCCAGCAGCTCGAGGGTCTTCGGATGCGGCTCGCCGGTCTCCCGGTGCAGGAAGAAGGGCATCGGCGTGCCCCATTGCCGCTGCCGCGACAGCGTCCAGTCCGGGCGGTTGGCGATCATGCCGTGCAGCCGCGCCTGGCCCCAGGCCGGATAGAACTTCGTCGCTTCGACACCACGCAGCGCTGTGGCGCGCAGGGTTTCCTGCGGCTTCGTGCCCCGGAAGCCCGGCACCTGCTCCATGCCCGCGAACCACTGCGTGGTGGCGCGCAGGATCACCGGCGTCTTGTGCCGCCAGCAGTGCATGTAGCTGTGCGTGTAGTTTTCCTTGGCGAGGAGCATCCCACGCTCGGCGAGCGTCTTCACGATCTTGCCGTTGGCCTCCCAGATGGACTGGCCGCCGAAGAGCGGCAGCGAGGGCGCGAACTTGCCGTCGCCCGTCACCGGCGTGAGGATCTCCGCGTCCTTCATGCCATAGCGGCGGCAGGAATCGAAGTCTTCGACGCCGTAGGCCGGCGCCGAATGCACGATGCCCGTGCCGGTCTCGAGCGTGACGTACTCGCCGAGATAGACCGGCGCCTCGCGCTCGTAGAACGGATGGCGAAAGCGCAGGTTCTCGAGCGCCCTGCCGGTGCACGACGCGAGCGTGCTGCCGGAGAGCTTGTAGCGAGCGAGGCAGGATTCCTGCAGGTCGGCGGCGAGGATCAGCAGGCCCTTCTCGGTGTCCACCAGGTGGTAGGTGTACTCCGGGTGCACGTTGAGCGCCTGGTTGCCCGGCAGCGTCCATGGCGTGGTGGTCCAGATCACCGCGTAGCCTGGCTTTGCCGGCAGCTGTGCGAGGCCGAACGCCTGCGCGATCTTCGCGGGTTCGGCGAACGCGAAGGCGACGTCGATCGCCGGATCCTTGCGGTCCTCGTACTCGACTTCGGCCTCGGCAAGCGCCGAGCCGCAATCGAAGCACCAGTTGACGGGCTTCAGGCCGCGGTAGACATAGCCCTTCTCGAGCAACCGTCCCAGCACGCGCATCTCGTCGGCCTCGTTGCGCGGCGCCATCGTGGCGTAGGGATTGTCCCAGTCGCCCAGCACGCCCAGCCGCCGGAAATCCGCCTTCTGGCGCTCAATCTGCTCGGCGGCATAGGCGCGGCACAGGCGCAGCGTTTCCGCGGTGGGCAGGTTGCGCCCGTACTGCTTTTCGATCTGCACCTCGATCGGCATGCCGTGGCAGTCCCAGCCCGGCACGTAGGGCGCGTCGAAGCCGGCGAGCGATTTGGACTTCACCACCATGTCCTTGAGGATCTTGTTCACGGCGGTGCCGATGTGAATGTCGCCGTTGGCGTAGGGCGGGCCGTCGTGCAGCACGAATTTCTTCGGCCGCGAGCGAGCGACCTGGCGCAGGCGGCGGTAGATGCCCTTCTCCTGCCACTGCTTCACCCATTGTGGCTCGCGCTTGGCGAGGTCGCCACGCATCGGAAACGGCGTGTCCGGGAGGTTCAGCGTCGTCTTGTAGTCAGCCATTCGTGTTCTTCGAAAAGTAGGTTCTCGCCTGCGCCGCGTCGCGCCCGATCGCGGCGCGCAGCGCCGGCACGCCGTCGTATTTCTGTTCCTCGCGAAGCTTGGCGAGAAACTTCACCTGCAGGTGGCGCTGGTAGAGCTCTGCCGAATAGTCGAGCAGATGCACCTCCAGCAGCGGCAGCGCGCTCGGGTTCACCGTCGGGCGCCGCCCTACGCTCGCCACTGCGGGGCGCCATTGCGACTCGCCCTCGATCCGGCACTGGACGACAAAGATACCCGCCAACGGCGGCTGCCGGCGCAGCACCAGATTGGCGGTCGGAAAGCCGAGTTCGCGCCCGAGCTTCTTGCCGTGCGCGACGCGCCCGCTCATCGTATAGGGCCTGCCGAGCAGCCGCTCGGCCGCCGCGAGGTCGCCCGCGGCCAGCGCCGCGCGCACCGCGGAACTGGAGACCCGCTCGCCCGCCAAGGCCACCTCCGGCATCGCCTCCAGCTCATAGCCGTGGCGCCCGGCCAGCCGCTCGAGCAGCGCGAAATCGCCGGCACGCTTCGCGCCGAAGCGGAAATCGCGCCCCACCAGCAGCCACGCGGCGCGCAGCCCGCGCGCCACCACGTCCTCGACGAAGCGCTCGGCGGCGAGCGCCGCGAGCCGCGCGTCGAAGCGCGCGACGTGGACGCGCCCCACGCCCGCCGCCGCCATCAGCTCCAGCTTGTCGCGCAGGCGCGTGAGGCGCGTTGGGGCCGTCGCCGGGGAGAAGAATTCGCGCGGATGCGGCTCGAAGGTCAGGACGCAGGAGGGCAGCTTGAGGGCGCGCGCGCGCGCCACCGTGCGCTCGAGCATCGCTTGATGACCGCGGTGCACGCCGTCGAAGTTGCCGATGGTGAGCGCCTGGGGGCCAGCCCCCGGCGCGATGAACCCGTGCGTGACGTGCATCCGCGCGTGTAAAATGCTGAATTATAGCGGCTTTCAGGGAGGCGACGATGCAGACTCTCGAGCAGCAGATGAGCTTCTACGCGGCTTACCACCAGGATACGCGCAACAAGGCGACGCACTTCGTCGGCGTGCCGATGATCATCTTCGGCCTGTTCATCGCGCTCGGCTGGGCGCGCATCGAAGTCGCCGGCATCACGCTCACTGCCGCGATGCTGCTCGCCGCAGTGGTGCTCGCGTGGTACTTCCTGCTCGATGTGCCGCTCGCGGCGGCCATGCTCGTCATCAACGCGCTGCTCCTTTACCTCGCCGACCTCGTCTCGGTGCAGCCCATCGGCGCGGGCTTCGTCTGGTTCCTCGTGTTCTTCGGCGGCGGCTGGGTGATCCAGCTGATCGGCCACGCATTCGAGGGGCGCAAGCCCGCGCTGGCGGACAACTTCTTCCAGATCTTCGTCGCGCCGATCTTCCTCGCGGCGGAGGCGTTCTTCGCGCTCGGCTACAAGCCGGCGCTGCACGCCGCGGTGCAGAGGCGCGCGAGAGAGATGCGCGCGGCCGCCGGCATCGTCGAGCGCACCGCCGCAGCCTGATCCCTCGGTCGACCGGCGCGCCAGGCGCAGCTAATTGAGGCGCGCGCAGATCGCGCTCAGCTCGAGCACCCGCGCGCGCACCTCCTCGGCGTCGGGCGCCTCGGGTTCGAGCGCGGAATAATCCGCAAGGTCCTTGAGCGCCGCGCGGTAGCACTCCAGCCGCTGGTACAGCAGCCCGCGCTCGCGCAGCTCGCCGTGCGCCTCGGGCGCCACCACCCGCATGCGGTTCAGCACCTCGAGCAGGCGCTCGGGCTTGTCCGCCTCCCGGTAGATGCCCTTCAGGTTGCGCAGCAGGCGCGCCAGGATCTGGCGCTTGCCGGCGGGCTCGAGGAACTGCTCGAGCGGCAACGCCTCGAGCGGCACCGGCCCCGTGGCGCCCGCGGGAATCACGCGCCGCAGCCGCGCGCGCAGATCGGTCTCCGACAGCGGCATGCCGCCCGGAGAACGGATCGAGCACCAGCAGGGACGCCGCGCAATTGCAGCGCGCACGAGGAAATGGCCCGGAAACGACACGCCCTCGAGCGGCAGGCCGATGCGGCGCCCGATCTCCATGTACAGCACCGACAGCGTGAGCGGGATGCCCGTGCGGCGGTCGAGCACCTCGTTCAGATAGCTGTTGCGCGGGTCGTAGTAATTGTCCGCGTTGCCCGTGTAGCCGAGGTCGGCGAACAGGAACTCGTTGAGCGCCGCGATGCGCTCCTCGGCATCGTCCCCCTCGGCCAGGCGGCCGCGCAGCCGCGCCGCCAGGCGCTCGATCTCGCCGAGATAGCCCTCGACGTCCAGGCCCGGATAGGCGTCCTGCGCAATCAGGAGGCAGGCGCGCGCGAGGTCGATCGCAGGCTCCTCGCGCGCCATCAGCTCGGCGAAACGGTCCGGCGCCGGCGTCAAGACGGCTCCTGCCGCGCGAAGTCGCGCCAGCGCACGCCAAGCGCGTAAAGGAGCCCCAGGTACACCAGCGCCCCCAGCGTCACCAGGCCGGCGACCGCCGGCACCTTGTGCTGCCAGGGCGCCGCCAGCCACCACGCCGCGGGACCCATGGCGTAGTAAAGGGCTGCCGCCATCGCCACCACGGCGAGCAGGAGCTTCGCGGCGAACCGCGCCCAGCCTGGCTGCGGCGCGTAGATGGCGTGCCGGCGCAGCTGGTGGTAGAGGAGGGCGGCATTCAGGCAGGCGCCCAGCCCGATGGCGAGCGCAAGGCCTGCGTGCTTGAGCGGCACGATGAACGCCGCGTTCATCAGTTGCGTCGCAACCAGCGTCACGATGCCGATCTTCACCGGGGTGACCACGTTCTGCTTGGCGTAGAACCCGGGCGCGAGGATCTTGACGAGGATCATGCCCACCAGCCCGAGGCTGTAGGCGACGAGCGCCTGCCGCGTCATCCAGACGTCCTCCGGCGTGAAGCGGCCGTAGTGGAACAGCGTCGCGATCAGCGGCACCGCGAGCACCGCCAGCGCCGCGGCGGCCGGCACCGCCAGGAGCAGTGTCACGCGCAGGCCCCAGTCGAGCAGCCTGCCGTAGGCGTCCGCAGCACCGCTCGCGTGGTGGCGCGACAGGCTCGGCAGCAGGATGGTGCCGACCGCCACGCCGAGCATGCCCGCGGGAAACTCCATGAGGCGGTCGGCGTAGTAGAGCCAGGACACGCTGCCGGAAATGAGGAACGAGGCGAAGATGGTGTTGATCAGGAGCGATATCTGGCTCACCGACACGCCGAACACCGCCGGCGCCATGAGCTTGAGCACGCGCGTGACCCCGGGGTGACGCAGGTTGAGGCGCCAGCGCGGCAGCATGCCGATGCGCGCGAGGAACGGCAGCTGCAGCGCGAGCTGCAGCGCGCCGCCGACAAACACCGCCCAGGCGAGCGCAAGCACCGGCGGGTCGAAGCGATCGGCGAAGAACGCCGCCGCGACGATGAACGAGACGTTGAGCAGCACCGGCGTGAACGCCGGCACCGCGAAGCGGCTCCAGGCATTGAGCACGCCGGCGGCGAGCGCCACCAGCGAGATGAAGGCGATGTAGGGAAACGTGATGCGCAGCAGGCTCACTGTCAGCGCGAACTTGCCCGGATCGGCGGCGAAGCCCGGCGCCGAGACGTAGACGATGAAGGGCGCCGCGGCGATGCCCAGCGCCGCCGCGATCACCAGGGCGAGGCCCAGCAGAGTCGCGACGGAATCGACCAGCCCGCGCGTTTCCTCGGGCGTTTGCCGGTTGCGGTACTCGGCGAGGATCGGCACGAAGGCCTGCGAGAACGCGCCCTCGGCGAACAGGCGCCGCAGCAGGTTGGGAATGCGGAACGCGACGAAGAAGGCGTCGGTGGCCAGCCCCGCGCCGAACATGCGCGCGATGAAGAAATCGCGCACGTAGCCGAGCACGCGCGACAGGAACGTCAGGCTGCTCACCGTGGCGAGGGCCCGGAGCAGGTTCATCCGGCGACTCCCGCAGGCAGGCTCATGCTAAAATCCGCCCCCTTTTCCGAACCGGATCCGAGCCATGGCCAACATCAAGTCCGCGCGCAAGGCAGCGCGCCAAGCGGTGAAGCGCCGCGCCCACAACGCCTCGCTGCGCACGCAGCTCAGCAGCGCGGTGAAGAACGTGAAGAAGGCGATCGCCGCCGGCGACAAGGCCAAGGCCGCCGCCGCGCTGCGAGCGCTCGCGCGCCGTGATCGACCGCATCGCCGCCAAGGGCGTGGTGCACAGGAACCACGCCGCGCGCCAGAAGAGCCGCCTCGCGCAGGCCATCAAGGCGATGGCCTAGCCGCACCCGGGCGCGCCTGCTCGCCGCCGCGCGGCGAGTGTGCTGCGCCCCGCCACGCGCCCCTTGCGCGTGCGCACCTCGATGTCCTCGCTCGTGGGGCGAGCAGCGCATGCGGGATTATACTTGCGCCCCTCATGGCGAAGCCCGTCAGCCGCATCCTCGTCGTCAACGACGAACACCTCGTACTGCGCGAGTTCGTCAAGGGCCTGAACGCAGCGGCGCGCTCGCTCGACAACCCGCTCGGCATCACCTTCGCCGGCGTCACCACCGCCAAGGAAGCGCTCGCCGCGATCGAGTCGGACGGCGACATCCAGGCGGTGCTGGTGGACGACACGCTGTACACGCTGCCCGGCGCGCGCCGCGACGGCCGCGCGCAGCGCAAGCAGCTGCAGATGTCGGCGCTGGAGCTGGTGCAGCGCATCACGCGCTTCCGGCCCGAGCTCTCCGTCTACATCCTGATCGCGCAGGAAAAGGAAGACGACGTGGTGGACGCGCTGTTCACCGAGTCGGTGGACGGCTACTTCTACCG
Source organism: uncultured beta proteobacterium (assembly GCA_963719995.1). GTDB lineage: Bacteria > Pseudomonadota > Gammaproteobacteria > Burkholderiales > SG8-39 > JAABQT01. The sequence continues at coordinate 1,084,776 of CAVRDW010000001.1, forward strand.
CGAGGAGCGCGACTACCGCGGCATCTACCGCATCCTCAACGCGCAGATCCAGGAGCGTGCGCGCACGCCCTTCACCGACCAGCTGAAGAACTACGTCTGGATGGCGAAGGACCAGTGGCACACGCCCGGCCACTCCTCCGGCGAGTCGCTGCGCGGCAGCCCCTGGGTGAACGACTTCTACGAGTTCATGGGCGAGCACGTGTTCGACGCCGACCTGTCGGTGTCGGTGCCGATGCTCGACTCGCTGATGGAGCCCAAGGGCGTGATCGCCGAGGCGCAGCACATGGCGGCCAAGGCCTTCGGCGCGCGGCGCACCTTCTTCGCCACCAACGGCACCTCCACCGCCAACAAGGTGATCTTCCAGACGCTGCTCGCGCCGGGCGAGAAGCTGCTGCTGGACCGCAACTGCCACAAGAGCGTGCACCACGGCGTGGTGCTCTCCGGCGCGCACCCGGTCTATCTCGACTCGGCGCTCAACCGCAAGTACGGCCTGTACGGCCCGGTGCCGAAGAAGACGCTGCTCGAGGCGATCCGCAGGCACCCGGACGCGCAGGCGCTGATCCTCACCTCCTGCACCTACGACGGCCTGCGCTACGACCTCACGCCGATCGTCGAGGCCGCGCACGCGAAAGGCATCAAGGTGATCGTCGACGAGGCCTGGTACGGCTTCGCGCGCTTCCATCCCGAGTTCCGGCCCACGGCGCTGGAGGCCGGCGCCGACTACGCCACGCAGTCCACGCACAAGGTGCTGTCGGCCTTCTCGCAGGCGTCGATGATCCACGTCAACGACCCGACGTTCAACGAGCACCTGTTCCGCGAGAACTTCAACATGCACACCTCGACCAGCCCGCAGTACACGCTGATCGCGAGCCTGGACGTGGCGCGCAAGCAGGCGGTGATGGAGGGCTACAAGCTGCTCTCGCGGACGCTGGCGCTAGCCACGGAGGTGCGCCAGCAGATCAACGCCACGCGCGTGTTCCGCGTGCTGGAGCTCGAGGACCTGCTGCCCGACGAGGTGAAGCACGACGGCATCCGGCTCGACCCGACCAAGGTGACCATCGACATTTCCGGCTGCGGTTACACGGTGGACGACCTGCAGAAGGAGCTTTTCGAGCGCTACAACATCCAGACCGAGAAGAGCACCTTCAATACGCTCACGCTGCTGCTCACCATCGGCACCACGCGCTCCAAGGTGTCGCGCCTGTACGACGCGCTGATGCGCATCGCGCGCGGGCAGCGCGCGCCGCGGCGGCTGGTGCGCACGCCCGAAGTGCCCCATTTCACCAAGCTGCGCTACCTGCCGCGCGACGCCTATTACTGCGGCGGCGAGCTGATGCCGGTGTTCGACGACAAGGAGCGGGTCAACCGCGCGCTGGCGCGCCGCGTCTGCGCCGACCAGATCGTGCCCTACCCGCCCGGCATCCCGGTGCTGGTGCCGGGCCAGCTGATCACGCGCGAGATCGCGGAGTACCTGGCCAGCCTGCTGCGCTCGCCCAAGCGCATGGAGATGCACGGCATCGTGCTCGAGGGCTACCAGCCCTGCGTGCGGGTGCTCAAGCCGGCCGAGGAGCGCGGCTTGCACCGCATCGGCTAGCCAGCGCTCCCGGCGAGCGTCGCCGGGCGGCGCCTCGCACGCTTTCTCGCAAGCGCGGCAGGTTGCGGCTAGCATGTTCAGGCATGGGGCTTAGCAGGAACGCGTGGGATGCATTCCGCCTCTTAGGGGGGCACCTACTTCACGTTAGACGCGGGACGAGAGAGGAACGATGAACAGCGTGTACGTGCATGGTTACCATCCACGGGAAAGCGAGCGTCTGCAGGACCAGGCCGGGACATTGGTGGACTTACTCCACTCGGACACTTCATACCCGGTGGGCAGCATGGTCCTCGAGGCCGGGTGTGGAGTCGGCGCGCAGACGGTCACCCTCGCCCGCAACAGCCCGGGTGCACGGTTCACTTCGATTGATGTATCTGCGGATTCCCTCAAGGAGGCCAAGGCCAAGGCTGACGCGGCAGGTCTCTTCAACGTGCAATTCCGGCAAGCGGATATCTTCGCTTTGCCCTTCGACCCCGAGTCGTTTGATCATGCCTTCGTCTGCTTCGTCCTGGAGCACCTGTCGCGCCCGGTCGAGGCGCTCATTGCGCTGAAGACGCTGCTCAGGCCGGGTGGCACTATCACCGTCATCGAAGGGGACCATGGGTCGGCGTACTTCCACCCCGACAGCGCCGCCGCCCGCGAGGCGATCCGGTGCCAGGTCGAGCTGCAGCGGAGGGCCGGTGGGAACGCAATGATCGGTCGGCAGGTATATCCGCTGCTGGTCGACGCGGGTTTCGACGCCGTCCACGTGTCCCCCCGCATGGTGTACGTAGATTCAAGCAGGCCCGATCTCGTTGACGGCTTCACCAAGCGAACGTTCACCGCGATGGTCGAAGGCGTTCGCGAGGCCGCGATCGAGAGCAAGATCGTGGAGCCCGAGCTGTTCGACGCAGGCGTTCAGGCTCTCCACAGGACGGCCGAGGCAGACGGCGTCTTCTGCTACACGTTCTTCAAGGGCGTGGGCGAGAAAGCGCGCCTGACCGCACGCCCCACTCGGACTGGCGTGTGAGCGCCGTGCTTTTCATACGATCGTCGGCGCGCGCCGGTTTTCCGGCGTCCTCACGTTTGTCGCCGGCCTTGCAGTGGTCCGCGTACACAATCTTTGGGTGCGCAATTGGACCGTCCTTGTCGCTCTGACCGGCTGGTTCTTCTTGCTCGCCGGCGCCCATCGTGCCGGGCCGAGCCGGGCCGCGGGCGGAGGGGGCGCTAGCCCTGCGCCGCGAGACGCGCTAAGATTTCCGTCCAACGGCGGCGTGGGCCGCCGTTTTGCTTTTCCGAGGAGATTGCGCCATGAGCCACGTGATGAACACCTACGCCCGGCAGCCGGTGGCGTTCGTGCGCGGCCAGGGCGTCTGGCTCTACGACGAGGCGGGCAAGCAGTACCTCGATGCGCTGGCCGGCATCGCCGTGAACACCCTGGGCCACAACCACCCGCGCCTGGTGCGCGCGCTCACCGAGCAGATCGGCCGCATCATCCACAGCTCCAACCTGTTCCAGATCCCGCTGCAGGAGCAGGCCGCCGACCGCATCGCCGAGATCACCGGCCTGGACGAGGTGTTCTTCTGCAACTCCGGGCTGGAAGCCAACGAGGCGGCCATCAAGGTGGCGCGCAAGTACGGCCACGACCGCGGCGTCGCCGAGCCGGCGATCATCGTCATGGAGAAGGCCTTCCACGGACGCTCGCTCGCCACGCTCTCGGCCACCGGCAGCCGCAAGGTGCAGGCGGGCTTCGAGCCGCTGGTGCAGGGCTTCGTGCGCGTACCGCTCAACGACCTCGAGGCGGTGCGCCAGGTCGCCGAGCGCAACAAGAACGTCGTGGCGGTGTTCATCGAGCCCATCCAGGGCGAGGGCGGCATCAATGTCTCGCGCCTGGAGTACCTGCGCGGCTTGAAGGAGATCTGCGACGCGAACGAATGGCTGTTCATGTCCGACGAGGTGCAGTGCGGCCTCGGGCGCACCGGCAAATGGTTCGTCTACCAGCACGCGGGTTTCCTGCCCGACGTCGTGCCGCTCGCCAAGGGCCTCGCCGGCGGCGTGCCGGTGGGCTGCCTGCGTGGTGGGCAACCGCGCCAAAGGCGTGTTCAAGCCCGGCAACCACGGCTCCACCTTCGGCGGCAATCCGCTCGCCATGTGCGGCGTGGTGACCACCCTGGACACCATGAAGGACGAAGGGCTGCTGGAGAATGCGCTGAAGGTCGGCGACGCGATCCGCGGCGGCCTGCAGGCGGCGCTCGGCGGCACGGCCGGCGTAGTGGAGGTGCGCGGCATGGGCATGATGATCGGCGTCGAGCTCGACCGGCCCTGCGGCGAGCTGGTGAAGATGGGGCTGGACGCGGGTCTGGTGTTCAACGTCACGGCCGACAACGTGATCCGCCTGCTGCCGCCGCTCGTGATGAACGAAGTCGAAGGCCGGCAGGTGGTCGAGCGCCTCGTCCCGCTGGTCAAGGAGTTCCTGGCGCGCGGCGCCGCGCAACCCCGCCTCGCCGCGGCGCGCTGAGCTCTGCGGGGGCCCTGCATGGCGAAGCTGCGCCATTTCCTGCAATTCAACGATTTCTCGCGCGCCGAGCTCGAGCACCTGTTCGCGCGCACGCGCTGGATCAAGGACCAGTTCAAGCGCTACCAGCGCTACTGGCCGCTGGAGGACCGCACGCTGGTGATGATCTTCGAGAAGCAGTCCACGCGCACGCGCCTGTCCTTCGAGGCCGGCATGCACCAGCTGGGCGGCGCCGCGATCTTCCTGTCCACGCGCGACTCGCAGCTCGGGCGCGGCGAGCCGGTGGAGGACGCTGCGCAGGTGATCTCGCGCATGTGCGACGTGGTGATGATCCGCACCTTCGAGCAGGCGATCATCGAGCGCTTCGCCGCGCACTCGCGCGTGCCGGTGATCAACGGCCTCACCAACGAGTACCACCCCTGCCAGGTGCTGGCCGACCTCTACACCTTCGTCGAGCAGCGCGGCTCGATCAGGGGCAAGACGGTCGCCTGGATCGGCGACTCGAACAACGTCTGCAACACCTGGCTGCAGGCCGCCGAGGTGTTCGACTTCAACGTGCACGTCTCCACGCCCCCCGGCTACGAGGTGGAGCCGGAGCGCGCCGGGCTCTACGGCACCGGCCACTACGAGGAATTCCGCGACCCCATGCAGGCGGCCAGGGGCGCGCACCTGGTGACCACCGACGTCTGGACCAGCATGGGCTTCGAGTCCGAGAACGAGGCGCGCAAGCGCGACTTCGAGGACTGGCAGGTGGACGCGGAGATGATGAGGGTGGCGAAGAAGGACGCGCTCTTCATGCACTGCCTGCCCGCGCACCGCGGCGAGGAGGTGGCCGCGGCGGTGATCGACGGCCCGCAGAGCGCGGTGTGGGACGAGGCCGAGAACCGCCTGCACACGCAGAAGGCGCTGCTGGAGTTCCTCCTCCTCGGCAAGGTCAAGCCGAAGCGCTAGCCCCCGCCGGGGGGCCTAGCGTTTGCGGGGCCTGGCCGGCTTGGCCGGTCCCAGCAGCGGCATGCCGTCGCCCTTCGCGGCGCCGAGCAATCCCGCCTTGCCGTAGACGCGCAGCTTGTCGCGCGTGTCCGCGATGTCGAGGTTGCGCATCGTCAGCTGGCCGATGCGGTCGGCGGGCGTGAAGAGACGTCCTCGCCCTTCTCCATCGTCAGCCGCTCGGGGTGGTAGGTGAGGTTCGGGCTGCGTCGTGTCGAGGATCGAGTAGTCGTTGCCGCGGCGCAGCTCGAGCGTCACCTCGCCGGTCACCGCCTTCGCCACCCAGCGCTGCGCGGTCTCGCGCAGCATCATCGCCTGCGGGTCGAACCAGCGGCCCTGGTAGAGCAGCCGGCCCAGCCGCCGGCCGTTGCTGCCGGTACTGCTCGATGGTGTCCTCGTTGTGGATGCCGGTGACCAGGCGCTCGTAGGCGATGTGCAGCAGCGCCATGCCCGGCGCCTCGTAGATGCCGCGGCTCTTCGCCTCGATGATGCGGTTCTCGATCTGGTCGGACATGCCCAGGCCGTGCCGGCCGCCGATGGCGTTGGCCTCCGTCGAACAGCGCGACCGCGTCGGCGAAGCGCTGGCCGTTCAGCGCGACCGGCTGGCCCTCCTCGAAGCGGACGCGCGACCGTCTCCGGCTTCACCTCCACGTCCTCGCGCCAGAAGGCCACGCCCATGATCGGGCTTGACGATGGCGATGCCCTTGTCCAGGAACTCGAGGTCCTTGGCCTCGTGCGTGGCGCCGAGGATGTTCGAGTCGGTCGAGTAGGCCTTCTCCGCGCTCATCTTGTAGTCGAAGCCCGCCTTCGCCATGTACGCGGACATCTCCTTGCGGCCGCCCAGCTCGTCGATGAAGCGCTGGTCGAGCCAGGGCTTGTAGATGCGCAGGGCCGGATTGGCGAGCAGGCCGTAGCGGTAGAAGCGCTCGATGTCGTTGCCCTTGTAGGTGCTGCCGTCGCCCCAGATGTCGACGTCGTCCTCGCGCATGGCGACGACGAGCATCGTGCCGGTGACCGCGCGGCCGAGCGGCGTGGTGTTGAAGTAGGTCGCGCCGCCGGTGGAGATGTGGAACGCGCCGCACTGGATCGCCGCGATGCCCTCGGCGACGAGCTGCGGCCGGCACTCGACCAGGCGCGCCTTCTCGGCGCCGTAGGCGAGCGCCTTCCGCGGAATCTCGTCGTAGTCCGGCTCGTCGGGCTGGCCGAGGTTCGCGGTGTAGGCGTAGGGGATCGCGCCCTTGGCGCGCATCCAGTGCACCGCGGCGCTGGTGTCGAGGCCGCCCGAGAACGCGATGCCGACCCGTTCTCCCTTGGGTAGCGTGCCGAGGATGGTCGCCAAGTTCCTGCTCTCCGAAAACTGCAGATGATACGTGATCCGGCCGCGCCGCCCCGCCCGGGCAGCCGCGGGCCGCCGGAGAATAGAATAGCGTTTGTGCGCGCCTTGGCCATCCCGCTTCTCGCCGCCCTTTCGCTCAGCTGCGCAGCGTCGCCATTCGCGGTGCGCCTGGGCGCGGAACGCATCGTGCTCGACGCGCCGCCGGGATTCGCCGACACCCTCGACCTGGGCTCGCCGCGCCTGCTGGAGCTCGCCGAAACGCTGACCTCGGCCTCCAACCGCATCCTGCTGTTCGCCATCACCGACGCCGACCTGCGCCGCTTCCAGCAGGGCGACACGCCGGAATTCCGCCGCTACCTGCTGGTGGCGACGCCGAAGTCGCTCGAGCGCGAGCGCGTCGGCCTCAACCAGTTCCGCGAGTACGTCATCGAGTCGGTGCGCGGCCTGGGCAACCCGGCCGAGCCGGCAGACATCCGCAAGTACCTGGACGCGCAGCCGGCGGGCCGCGCCAACCTGCTCCAGGAGCTGCGCCGCAAGCCCGATGCCGTTTCGGTGTTCCAGGGCACGCGCATGCCGACCAAGGCGAAGGAAAAGCCGGTGTACCTGCTGTCGACCACCACCCTGCTGCTCATGCAGGGCAAGGCGCTCAACGTGTCGGCCTTCACGGGCTACGAAGGCGACGCGGACCCCGAGTGGCTGAAGAGCGTCACGCTGCGCTGGCTGGACGAACTGCAGCGGCTCAACCGGCGCTAGGCGAGCCGCATGCCGTCCTTCGACATCGTCTCGCAGGTCAACCAGCAGGAAGTGAAGAACGCGGTCGAGCAGGCGAACAAGGAGGTCCAGAACCGCTACGACTTCAAGGGCTCGGACGCGCGCATCGAGCAAAGCGATCTGCAGCTGACGGTGTACGCCGACGACGAGTTCAAGCTCGGCCAGGTCGACCGACGTGCTGCGCCAGCGCATGGCCAAGCGCAACGTCGACGTGCGCTGCCTGGAGCTCGGCGCCGTCGAGAAGATTTCCGGCGACAAGGTCAAGCGCGCGGTGACGGTGAAGACGGGCATTCCGCAGGAAAAGGCCAAGGAGATCCAGAAGCTCCTCAAGGACGCGAAGCTGAAGGTGCAGGGCTCGATCCAGGGCGACCTGGTGCGCGTGGCGGGCGCCAAGAAGGACGACCTGCAGGCGGCGATCGCGCTGGTGCGGCAGCAGGTGGCCGACCTGCCGCTGCAGTTCATCAACTTCCGGGACTAGGGAGCCTCTGATTTATTCCCGCGTGCGCGACGGTGGCGATTTTCGTGCAGGGCGAGACAGCGGTCGCCGCCGTGTGCTTGACGCCCACAAGGCGGCCGATGGCGATGCCATGCGCGAACCCCGCAGGCGCTTGCGCCTGCGGGCGTCGCGGGGCGCCCGGGAGGAGCGCAGCCGCAAGCGGCTGCGCTGTCGACCCCGTCCCTCCAGGCGGCGAGGCCGCGAGGCGGGCGTTCACGGCAAAGGCCTCGCGCCTAGCCGGCGCCGCGTTCCGGCCGCAACGCGCCACCGCGCGAATAAGTCAGAGGCTCCCTAGCAGCCGCTCGGGTGCTCGCCGGGGTACGCGGGGGGTAACGCGGGGGCGCGCAGCCCCCCTGTTCCTATCGTGAGAGCCCTTCGAGCCAGCGGTCGTAGATGCGGTCGGCGACCGCGTGCAGTGCGTTCAGGCGCTGCACCAGGTCGCGCTCGATCTGCTCCGGGCTCTGCACGGCCGGGCTTGCGCGGGAAGCGTCGATCTCGCGCGCGCCCCCGCGCAGCCAGTCGCGCACCAGGTCCTCGGTCATCTCGACGTGGCACTGCATGCCGAAGTGCTTGCCGAGCGCGAAGGCCTGGTTGGCGCAATGCTCGTTCTCCAGCACGCGCGTGCCGCCGGGCGGGATGGAAAACGTCTCGCCGTGCCAGTGGAAGGCCTCGAAGGACTGCAGCGTCCCGAGCCAGTCGCGCGCCACGCCGTTGGCCGCGACCCGCACCTCGCCCCAGCCGATTTCCTTCACCGGGGTGGCGCGCACCGCGCCGCCCAGGGCCTTCGCCATCAGCTGGCCGCCGAGGCAATGCCCCAGCACGGGCACGTCCTTGCGCGCCGCATCCGCGACCAGCGCCAGCGCCGGAGCAATCCACGGCAGGTCGTCGTTCGCGCTCATCGGGCCGCCCATGAAGACGAGGCCCGCGAAGCGCCGCGCGTCCTTTGGCACGGCGCGGCCTTCGTCCAGCGCGACCAGCTGCCACGGAATTCCCTTGCGCTCGAGGGAGGTGGCAAAATAGCCCGGACCTTCGCTCGGAGCATGCCTGAAGATGGCAACGGCTTTCATCGCCCGGCATTGTAGTGCGCTGGCGCTCGCGCTGGCGGCGCTCGGCGCTGCGGCATCCGACGTGAGCTACGTCGGCGCGATCGGCGACAAGGCGGCCATCCTGGTGATCGACGGCTCGGCGCCGCGCACCGTCAAAGTGGGGCAGAAGCTCGGCGCGGTGACGGTGCTCGAGGTCGAGCGCGAGCGCGCGGTCATCGACGTCGCCGGCGAGCGCCGCGTGCTGCAGCGCGGCCAGCATTACCAGCTGCAGACGGGCGGGGGCGACCGGCAGAGCACCGTGCTCGCGGCCGATGCGCGCGGTCATTTCGTCGCCGAAGGCGCGATCAACGGCGGGCCCGTGCGCTTCGTCGTCGACACCGGCGCCACCGTGGTCGCGCTGCCGGCGCACGAGGCCTTGCGCCTGGGCATCGACTACCGCAAGGGCCGGCCCGGCACCACCCGCACCGCCGGCGGCGTCGTGCCGGTGTATCGCGTGACGCTGGATCGCGTGAAGGTCGGCGCCATCGAGCTGCTCTCCGTAGAGGGTCTGGTCATCGAGCAGGGCCTGGACATCGCATTGCTCGGCATGAGCTTCCTCGGGCGCGTGGAGATGCGCAACGAGGGCCAGACCATGACCCTCATCCGCCGCTTCTGATGCGCGCGGCCCTGGCGCTCGCCCTGCTGGCCGCCTCGCTTGCGGTCGGCGCGGCGACGATCGACGAGCTTGCCCGCCAGGCGGCGCGCGGCTCGGCCGAGGCCAAGGCGGAAATCGCGCGCCTGGCCGCCGCGGGCGACACGCAGGCCGAGCACTTGATGGGCATGATGTACATCTCCGGCAAGGGCGCCGAGCAGAGCGACTCGCAGGCGCTCGAATGGTTCCTGCGCGCAGCACGCAAGGGCCACGTCGAATCGCAGCACAACGCTGCGGTGATCTACGAGCGCACCGAGGGCTCCCGCAAGAACCTCGCGGAGTCGCGGCGCTGGTACCGCGCGGCCGCCGAGAAGGGTTACGCGCGCTCGCAGGCGAAACTCGGCGCGCTACTGGTGGACGGCATCGGCGGGACCGCGAACCTCGATGAGGGCAAGGCGTGGATCGAGAAAGCGGCCGCGCAGGGCGACCCCTACGGGCGCTACCGCCTCGGCCTGCTTTACCTCGAAGGCCGCGGCGTCGAGGCCAATGTGGAGACCGGCGCGAAGCTGATGCGCCAGGCGGCGGAGGGCGGCGACCGCGAAGCGCGCTACCGGCTGGCACTGCTGCATGGCACGGGCGCGGGCGTGGAGAAGAGCGACACCCTGGCGCTGGAGTGGCTGGTCAAGTCGGCCGAGCAGGGCCTGCCCGAAGCGCAGAACCTGTTCGGCGTGATCTACGGCACCGGCCAGTACGGCGTGGCGCGCAACGACAAGCTGTCGGTGCAGTGGTTGCGGCGCGCGGCGGTGCAGGGCTACGCCGAGGCGGAGTTCTCGCTCGGGCTAGCCTACGCGGAAGGGCGCGGCGTGAAGAAGGATCCGCAGCAAGCCTACGGCTGGATGCTGCGCGCCTCGAAGCACGGGCATGCCCCGGCCATCGCCTACGTGAAGGATATCGACGCGCAGATGGCGAAGAAGCGCGAGGCGCGCGAAGCGCGCAAGTAAACCGCTATTTCCCCGGCACCAGCGGCACGAAGCGCACCGGCAGCACGCGGCGGCTCTCGGTGCCGCCGTCGGCGCGCTTGGTGATCACGAGCAGCTCCTGCGCCTCGTGGCTCGCGCCCACCGGGATCACCAGCCTGCCGCCGGGTTTGAGCTGCTCGACGAGCGCCGGCGGCACGCGCGGCGCCGCCGCCGTCACCACGATCGCGTCGAACGGCGCCTCCTCGGGCCAGCCGGCGTAGCCGTCGCCGATGCGCACCTCGACGTTCGTGTAGCCGAGCGCGCGCAGGCGCTCGGCCGCCGATCTGCCCAAGGCAGGGATCAACTCGATCGAATACACCTGCGCCACGATCTGCGCGAGCATCGCCGCCTGGTAGCCCGAGCCGGTGCCGACCTCCAGCACGCGCTGGCCCGCCTGCGGCTGCGCGAGGTCGGTGGACAGCGCCACGATGTACGGCTGCGAGATGGTCTGCCCGCTGCCGATCGGCAGCGGATGGTTGCGGTATGCCGCCGCGACCTGGCCGGCGGGGACGAAGCGGTGCCGCTCCACCTTCGCGAGCGCCGCGCGCACCTGCGGCGACATTGCCGCAAGCCCGGTCTCGGCCCGCGTCGCCGCGTACATGGCCTCGCACCTCGTCGACGAGGCGCGCGCGCAGCTGCGCGAAATGCGCCGCTTCATCCTGCGCGCCGGCTGCGCTCATGCCCAGCCAGGCGAGCAGGATGCCGCTAGCGAACCGTCTTGTCGCGCTCGATGAGGGCGTAGGCGGAGTGGTTGTGGATCGACTCGAAATTCTCCGACTCGACCACGTAGCTTGGCGATGCGGTCGTCGAGGTTGAGCACCGCCGCGACGTCGCGCACCATGTCCTCGACGAACTTGGGATTGTCGTAGGCGCGCTCGGTGACGTACTTCTCGTCGGGGCGCTTGAGCAGCCCGTAGAGCTCGCTCGAGGCCTGCTTCTCGACCAGGTCGACGATCTCCTCGATCCAGACGAACTCGCCGGTGTGCGCGGTGACCGTGACGTGCGAGCGCTGGTTGTGCGCGCCGTACTCCGAGATCTTCTTGGAGCAGGGGCACAGGCTGGTCACCGGCACCAGCACCTTCATGGCGAAATGCGGCCGGCCCTTGAGGATCTCGCCGATGAAGGTCACCTCGTAGTCCATCAGGCTCTTCACGCCGGAGACCGGCGCCGCCTTGTCGATGAAGTAGGGAAACGCCATCTCGATGCGGCCCTCCTCGCGCCTCGAGCTTCTCGACCATTTCGCGCAGCATCACCTTGAAGGTCTCGACCGTGATCTCGCGCTCGTGCGCGTTCAGGATCTCGACGAAGCGCGACATGTGCGTGCCCTTGAACTGGTGCGGCAGGCCGACGTACATGTTGAACATGGCGATGGTGTGCTGCACGCCGCCGATGCGCTGCATGATCTGGATCGGGTGGCGGATCGCCTTGATGCCGACCTTGTCGATGGCGAGCTTGCGGGCGTCCGGCGTGGACTGGACGTCGGGGATGTTGTGCAGATCCTTGGCTTTCATGGCGCGATTATAACTCCCGAGTAAATTACTCGGACATTACGTTTCGAATGGCCTTCTGGATGCCCAGGCGCATCCAACCCCACGGAAGACAAGAGTTTTCCCGGGTCGCCATGGTCGATGAAACGGTCCGGCAGGCCGAGCAGCAGCACCCGGCGCTCGATGCCCAGCGCCTGCAGCGCCTCGCAGACCGCGCTCCCTGCCCCGCCCATGATCTGGTGCTCCTCCACGGTCACCAGCAGCTCGTGGTCCGCCGCGAGCTGCTTCACCAGGTCCACGTCCAGCGGCTTGACGAAGCGCATGTTCGCCACCGTCGCCTCCAGCGCCTCGGCCGCCTCGAGCGCGGGCTTGAGCATCGCGCCGAAAGCGAGGATGGCGATGCGCTTGCCGCGGCGCCGGACTTCACCCTTGCCGACCGGCAGCGGCTCGAGCCCCGGCCTTGCCTCGCCGGCCGCTGCGCCGCGCGGGTAGCGCACCGCCGCGGGCGTGCCGAGCCGGACCGCCGTGGTGAGCATGCGCCGGCATTCGTCCGCGTCGGCGGGCGCCATCACCGTGAGGTTGGGCACCGTGCGCAGGTAGGCGTAGTCGAAAGCGCCGTTGTGCGTGGCGCCGTCCCCGCCCACGAGACCCCCGCGGTCGAGCGCAAAGGTCACCGGCAGGTTCTGGATGGCGACGTCGTGGATCAGCTGGTCGTAGCCGCGCTGCAGGAAGGTCGAGTAGATCGCGACCACCGGGCGCAGCCCCTCGCAGGCCATGCCGGCGGCGAAGGTCACTGCGTGCTGCTCGGCGATGCCGACGTCGAAGTAGCGATCCGGATATTGCTCCGAGTAGCGCACCATGCCAGAGCCCTCGCGCATCGCGGGGGTGACGGCCACCAGCCGCGAATCTGCCTGCGCCATGTCGCAGAGCCAGTCGCCGAACACCTGGCTGTAGGTCGGCTTGCCCGGCGCGGCCGGCTGCTTGATGCCTTCGGCCGGATCGAAGCGGCCAGGGCCGTGGTAGGCGATCGGGTCCTCTTCGGCGAGCTTGTAGCCCTGCCCCTTGCGCGTGATGACATGCAGAAATTGCGGGCCCGAGAGCTTGCGGATGTTGGTGAGCGTCGGCGACGAGCGTATCGAGGTCGTGGCCGTCGATCGGGCCGATGTAGTTGAAGCCGAACTCCTCGAACAGCGTCGAGGGCGTCACCATGCCCTTCACGTGCTCCTCGGTGCGCCGCGCGAATTCCCACACGCCTACGCGCTTCAGGATGTGCTCGCTCGCGCGACGCGCGGTCGCATACACGCTTCCCGAAAGCAGGCGCGCGAGGTAATTGGTGAGCGCGCCCACCGGCGGCGAGATCGACATCTCGTTGTCGTTCAGGATCACCAGCAGGTCCACGTCCATCGCGCCGGCGTTGTTGAGCGCCTCGAAGGCCATGCCCGCCGACATCGCGCCGTCGCCGATCACCGCCACGCATTTGCGGCCTCTCGCCCTTGCGCTTCGCCGCTACCGCCATGCCGAGCGCGGCCGAGATCGAAGTCGAGGAATGCGCGGTACCGAAGGTGTCGTAGGGTGACTCGCTGCGCCGCGGGAAAGCCCGAGATGCCGTCCAGCATGCGCAGGCGCGCCATCGCCTCGCGGCGGCCGGTGAGGATCTTGTGCGCGTAGGTCTGGTGGCCGACGTCCCAGACGATGCGATCCTCGGGCGTCTCGAACACCTTGTGCAGGGCGATGGTGAGCTCGACCGTGCCGAGGTTGGAGGACAGGTGCCCGCCCGTCTTCGACACCGAGTCGAGCACGAAGGCGCGCAGCTCGTCGGCGAGCTGGTGCAGTTGCCTTGCGCTCGAGCTTGCGCAGGTCGGCGGGGTCGTTGATCGTCTTCAGCAGCTCGTACATCGAGGGATTGTAGCCGCCGGCCGGCAGCTCCCCGGGGATCGACGCCATGTGAAAAGGCTTTGCTAGAACTTCCTCAGGACGATGAAATCGGCGAGCTCGCGCAGCCGGCGCGCGCGCGGCGCCCAGCGGCTCGACCGCCTGGTGCGCATCGTGCCTGAGTTCCTGCGTCAGCTCGCGCGCGCGGCCGAGGCCCATCGCCGAGACGTAGGTCGGCTTGCCCTGGCGCGAGTCCTTGCCCGCCGTCTTGCCCAGCGTCGCGGTGCTCGCCTCGTGGTCGAGCACGTCGTCCACCACCTGGAAGGCGAGCCCGACGGTCTTGGCGTACTGGTCCAGGCGCGCGCGCAGCGCGGCATCGAGCGTGCCGCCGCAGGCGGCGCCAAGCAGCACGGCAGCGCGGATCAGCGCCCCGGTCTTGTGGATGTGCATGGCCTCCAGCTCGGGCACGCTGAGCGGCTTGCCGACCGACTCGAGGTCGATCTGCTGTCCGCCGGCCATGCCGCGCGAGCCCGCCGCGGCCGCGAGCAGCTTCACCATCTCCAGCTGCACGCGCGCATCGTCGGCGAGCGCATGCTCGGCGAGCAGCTGGAAGGCGAGAGACTGCAGCGCGTCGCCCGACCAGCAGCGCGGTGGCCTCGTCGTATTCGACGTGCACCGTGGGCTTGCCGCGGCGAAGCACGTCGTCGTCCATGCACGGCAGGTCGTCGTGCACCAGCGAATAGGCGTGGATCAGCTCGACCGCGGCGGCCGCCACCTCGAGCCGCTCGGCGCGCGCCTGCGTCACCTCGCCGGCGGCGAAGACGAGCAGCGGGCGCACCCGCTTGCCGCCTTCCAGCGTGGCGTAGCGCATCGCGTCGTGCAGCCGCGCCGGCACGACCTGGGCCGCGGGCAGCAGGCGCGCGAGCACGGCTTCCATGCGTGCCTGGATGGCGCCCATCCAGGCCGCGAAGCCCGGGTCAGGCGTCGTCACCGGAACCGGCGTCCGCGGGAAGCTTCTTCAGCACCTCGCCTTCGAGCACCCGGACCTGGCGCTGCGCGGCCTCCAGCCGCTCCTGGCAGAAGCGCGCCAGCTCCAGGCCGCGCTTGTGCGAGGCGAGCGCCTGCTCGAGGGAGAGGCTGCCGCCTTCCATCTGCGCCACCAGCTTCTCCAGCTCGGCGAGCGCCTTCTCGAATGTCAGCTCGGCGGCGGGCTTTGGCATGCCTAGAACTTAGCCGACGCGCCATTCCCCGGTCAAACGTTCGAGGGAAGCTCTGAGCGGGTCCCGCGTGCGCGACGGTGGCGATTTTCGTGCAGGGCGAGACAGCGGCCGCCGCCGTGTGCTTGACGCCCACAAGGCGGCCGATGGCGATGCCATGCATGAACCCCGCAGGCGCTTTGCGCCTGCGGGCGTCATGGGCGCAAGCGAGGAGCGCAGCCGCAAGCGGCTGCGCTGCTCGCCCCGTCCCTCCAGGCGGCGAGGCCGCTATGCGAGAGTCCAAGGCAAAGGCCTCGCCGCCTTCCGGGTTGCGGCCGGAAGTCCGCGGCGGTTGGCTTACGATAGCGCGATGACACGGGCGCCGGCGTTGTTGCTAAGCCTTGCGATATCGACATATCGCTGCGGCCGCGCGCCTAGCCGGCGCCGCGTTCCGGCCGCAACGCGCATGCGCGCGACCCGCTTAGAGCTTCCCTAGGGTAAAATGCGCGCCATTTTTCATTCGCAGGCGCCATGTCCGACGTCTCCAGTTCGCGTCACCTGAAGCCCGCCAGCTGCCAGCTGCCGGTGTCCTGGTATTTCGACCCGGAGGTCTTCGCGCGCGAGAAGAAGCTGCTGTTCGACGCGGGGCCCAACTACGTCGGCCACGAGTTGATGGTGCCCGAAGCCGGCGACTACCACACGCTCGAGTGGATGGACCACGCCAAGGTGCTGGTGCGCAACGCGGGCGGTGTGGAACTGCTCTCCAACGTGTGCCGCCACCGCCAGTCGATCATGCTCGAAGGCCGCGGCAACGCGCAGAACATCGTCTGCCCGCTGCACCGCTGGACCTACGACCTGAAGGGCGAGCTGCTCGGCGCACCGCGCTTCGCCGAGAATCCCTGCGTCAAGCTGCATTCGACGCCGCTCACGAACTGGCAGGGACTGCTGTTCGCCGGGCCGGCCGACCCGCGCCCGGCGCTCGCGGGCATGACCACGCTCGGCGACTGGGACTTCTCCGGCTACGTGCTCGATCGCGTGATGGTGGACGAATACAACTTCAACTGGAAGACCTTCATCGAGACCTACCTCGAGGTCTACCACGTCGATTTCTTCCATCCCGGCCTGGGCAATTTCACCGACTGCAACAACTTCGCCGTCGACTACGGCGCGGACTAGTCGGTGCAGATCGTGCAGGCGAAAGCCGGACTGGAGCGGCCCGGCACGCCGGTATACCGCAAGTGGCAGGAAGCGTGCCTGCAGCAGCTGGGCGGCCGCACGCCGAAGCAGGGCGCGCTGTGGATGACCTATTTCCCGGGGCTGATGCTGGAGTGGTATCCGAACGTGCTGGTCGTGAGCCGCCTGATCCCGCGCTCGCCGACGCGCACCACCAACGTGGTGGAGTTCTACTACCCCGAGGAGATCGTGCACTTCGAGCGCGACTTCATCGAGGCGCAGCAGGCGGCCTATGTCGAGACCGCGCTCGAGGACGACGAGATCTGCCTGCGCATGGACCGCGGCCGCCGCGCCCTGTGGGAAGCGGGGCTGGACGACGCCGGCCCCTACCAGTCGCCGATGGAGGACACCATGGTGCACTTCCACGAATGGGTGCGGCAGGGCCTCGCGCCAGGGAAGCTCTGAACACGCTCGTCTCCACCGACGAGCTCGCCCGCCATCCGGAATGGCGGGTGTTCGACTGCAGGCACGACCTGCTCAAGCACGACCTGGGCGAGCAGCAGTACCGTGCCTCGCACATTCCGGGCGCGGCCTTCGCTCACCTCGACCGCGACCTCTCCGCGCCGAAGAGCGGCACGAACGGCCGCCACCCCCTGCCCGATCCGCAAGTCTTCATCGCCTGGCTCGGCAGCCAGGGCTTGAAGCCCGCGGACCAGGTCGTCGCCTACGACGGCGGCTCGGGTGCGATGGCCGCGCGCCTGTGGTGGATGCTGCGCTGGGTCGGGCACGATGGCGTGGCCGTGCTCGACGGCGGATTCGCCAAGTGGGTGAAGGAAGGCCGGCCGGTGGCTGCCGAGGTGCCGAAATTCGCCGCCACGGCCTATCCCGGGAAAGCGCGGCCGGAACGGGCCGTGGACGTGAATTACGTGCAGGCGCACCTGGGCGATGCCGCCCTGCTCGATGCGCGCGCGCCGGCGCGCTGGCGCGGCGAGACCGAGCCGATCGACCCGGTGGCCGGGCGCATCCCGGGTTCGCTCAATCGCTTCAGCAACGACAACCTGCAAGCCGACGGCACGTTCAAGCGGCCGGAAGCGCTCAAGCAGGAATTCCTCGCGGTCCTGGGCGCGCACGCGCCCGAGAGCATCGTCCATAGTTGCGGTTCGGGCGTCGCCGCCTGCCACAACCTTCTCGCCATGGAGGTCGCCGGACTGAGAGGCGGGCGCCTCTACGCCGGCTCCTGGAGCGAGTGGATCGCGGACCCGCAGAGGCCGCGTGAGCGCGGCTGACGCCCTCCTCGTCGTTCACTTCGCGATCGTCGTCTTCATCATCGGCGGACTCGTCCTGACCTGGGCAGGCGCGCTGCTCGGCTGGGCCTGGGTGCGCAACCCCTGGTTCCGCTACGCGCACCTCGGTGCCATCCTGTTCGTGGCGCTCGAGGCGCTCATCGGCGCGATGTGCCCGCTCACGCTCTGGGAGGACGCGCTGCGAGGCGGCGCGCGCCCGGATTCCTTCATTGGGCGCTGGGTACAGCGGCTGCTGTACTACCGTGCGCCCGAATGGGTGTTCACCACGCTCTACGTCGCCTGGGCGGCGGCGACCCTCCTCACGCTGCGGCTCGTGCCGCCACGCGCGCGCCGCTAGGCCTCGCTGAACTTCTCGCGCAGGCGCGCCACGGTCTCGGGCTCGCCGCGCACGCGCAGGAACGCGCCCTCGCCGTCGGCGCGCTCCTCCAGCACCTCGCAGTTCGCGAAGATCTCCCCGCGCAGTTTCTGCGCCGACCAGGGGAGGAAGAGCTCGGCCTCGACCAGGCGCTGCCGGAAGAACGCCACGATCGCCTCGTGCAGCTTCGCGATGTCGTCCTCGCGGCGCGCGCTCATCACGATGCACCCGGGGTACTGCGCGCGCAGCGCCGCTTCGCGTTCGCGCTGGGCCGCCGCGTCGCCGGCACGGTCGATCTTGTTGAACACGAGCAGGCGCGGCACGCCCTGCGCGCCGATCTCGTCGAGCACTTCCTCGGTCACCGCGAGCTGCCGCTCGAACCCGGGATCGCTCGCATCGACGACGTGGGCGAGCAGCGACGCCTCGAGCGCCTCGTCGAGCGTCGACTTGAACGAGGCGACCAGGCCGTGCGGCAGGTTCTTGATGAAGCCGACCGTGTCGCTGACCAGCACGCGCGGGACGCTCTCGGGGTGGAGGGCGCGCACGGTGGTATCGAGCGTCGCGAAGAGCTTGTCGGCGACCAGCGACCTCGCTTCCCGTGAGCGCGCGCATCAGGGTGGACTTGCCCGCGTTCGTGTAGCCGACCAGCGCCACGCGCGCGAGCCCCTGGCGCTCCTGGCGCCGGGCGCGCTGCGTCTCGCGCCCCAGGGTCATCGCGTCGAGCTCCTTCTGCAGCTCGGCGATGCGGTCGCGGATCTTGCGCCGGTCGAGCTCGCCGTGCGACTCGCCGCCGCTGCGGCCGCCGGTGCCGCTGCGCGCCCGGTCCTTCGGCCCGGCCAGCTTGGCGGCCTCGCGCAGGCGCGGCGCCATGTAGCCGAGGCGCGCGATCTCGACCTGCGCGCGCGCGGCGCGGGAGCTCGCGTGCCGGTGAAAGATCTCGAGGATCACCATGGTGCGGTCCATCACCTCGCAGCCGATCTCCTTCTCGAGGTTGTGCGCCTGCGAGGGGGAGATGTCGTGGTCGACGAGGACGAGGTCCGCGCGGTCCTGCAGGACCTGGTCGTGCAGCTCCTTGCGCTTGCCGACGCCGAGATACCCCGCCGAATCGAAGCTGGCGCGCTTCTGCGTGAACCTGCCGACCACCTCGAAGCCCAGCGTCTTGGCGAGCTGGCGCAGCTCGGTCAGCGACGCCTCGAACTCGACATCGCTCACATTGGGCCGCTGCACGGCCGCGATGAGGGCACGCTTCGGCTTGTGGCCGGCATCGCGAATCATGGGGCCCGAAGCCTATCTCAATCGGATGCCCTCCGCCTGCGACTTACTCCGCGGCTCGGGCCGCCCAGGAAAAGAGCGCACTGAACACCGCGTCACGGACCTCGCGCCGAGAAAGCACGAGGTCGTGCAGCGCCACCGGGGAGCGCGAGGACTGCCGCCTTGCGCCCGAGCGTGCGCCCCCAGTGCGCGCAGTGGCGCCAATCGAGCACGATGTCCGACTCGTCGGAGTGCATCGTCAGCACCGGGCAGCGGATGTCGAGGCCCGCATGCACTTTCGCCTGTGCCGCGAGGACCGCGCCGATCCAGCCGAAGTACGCCGGGAAGCCGTAGAGGGGCTTGAGCTTCAGGTCGAAGTCCCACTCGCCGCCGAAATCGCGGTGAATGCTGCGCACGTAGAGGTCCGAGAGCGCCTTCGGATCGTTGAGGAACGGAAAAGCCCGGCCGGTGAGTGCGGCTAGGCCCAGCTGCGCACGCTTGAGCGGTGACACTTTCCAGTCGAAGAACGGGCTGTTGAGCCACAGGGCGCGCACCTCGTCCTTCTTCTCGCCGCGGTCGGCGTAGAGCGCGCACACCAGCCCGCCGGTGGAATGGCCGGCCAGCAGCACCGGCGCGCCGATCGCGTCGATCGACTGCGTGATATCCGCGAAGTACTCGGCGACATCCTTGCAGAAGCACGGATGCTGGTGAGCCAGGAGAGACCGTCCGTGCTTTCGCAGGTCGAGGGCGAAGAACGCGTAGCCTTCCGCGGCGAAGCGCTCGGCCATGTGGCGCTGGAAGAAGTAGTCCACGAACCCGTGCACGTAGAGCACCGCGCCGCGCGGCGCGTCTCCCGCGGGCAGGCGCACGAGCGTCGCCACCACGCGCCCGTCGTAGTCGTCCGCAAATGCCAGCTCGAGCGACTCGAACCCCGCCAGGAGCCTGTCTGCCTGCCAGGCGCTCATGCCGCGCGCGCGCGCCGCACGAGCAGCCACGCCACGGCCATCGTCGGCGCGAGGATCGCGGCGGCGAGCATCGCCATCTGCATGTTCGACAGCGGCATCAGGCCGCCGCCCGGCGCGGCGAGCACCATCCCGCCCGCAATGAGCAGGATGCGCAGCGGCCACTCGGCGCCGCGCGTGCGCGCGAGGTCCCCGGCCCACATCTGGTAACCCTGGATGCCGCCGCAGATGAACACGATCCCCAGCGCGCAGGTCGCCATGAGCACCAGCGTCTCCGCGAGCGGCCCCTGCAACACGAACGCCGGGTTGAGCACGAAGAAGAACGGGATGAAATAGATGATGCTGCCGACGCGCATCGACTCCCAGCCGGTCTTCATCGGCGGCGCGCCGGCGATGCCCGCGGCGGCGAACGAGGCGATGGCCACCGGCGGCGTGATCGCGGAGAGCATGCCCCAGTAGAAAATGAACATGTGCACCGCGAGCTTGTTGAGCCCCGCCTTCTCCAGCGCCGGCCCCACCAGGATGGCGAGGAAGATGTAGCAGGCGGTGGTGGTGAGGCCAAGCCCGAGCACCAGGCTCGTCACCGCGGTCATCGTCAGCAGCAGCAGCGCGTTGTTGCCGGCGATGCGCAGCATGTCGTTGGCGATGCTCGAGACCACGCCGGTGAGCGAGAACGCGCCGATCAGCAACCCGCAGCCGGCGAGGATGCCCACCAGCTCCGCGAAGGTGCGGCCATTCAGCTCCAGGAACTTCGCCGCCGTGGCCCAGGACCAGCGCTCGCGGTTGAACAGCTGGTTCAGCACGAGCAGCAGTATCGTGGCGTAGAACGGCGCGTGACTCTCGCGCTTCATCACCAGCATCATGAAGACGAGCAGCGCGATCACCAGCACGAAGTACCAGCCCTCCTTCAAGGTGACCCACATGCGCGGCAGCTCCGCGCGCGCGAGGCCCTTCAGGCCGTGGCGTGCCGCGTAGGCGTCCACCTGCATGAACAGCCCGAAGTAGTACAGCGCGGCGGGGATCACGGCGGCGAGCGCCACCTCGGCGTAGCTCATGTTGAGGAACTGCGCCATCACGAAGGCGGTGGCCCCCATCACCGGCGGCGCGAGCACTGCGCCGGTGGAAGCACAGGCCTCGATGGCGCCGGCGTAGGAGGCGCGGAAGCCCGTCTTCTTCATCACCGGGATGGTCATGGTGCCCGCGGTCAGCACGTTGCTGACCACCGAGCCCGACATCATGCCCAGCAGCGCACTGGCGAAGATGCACACCTTGGCCGCGCCGCCGCGGAAGGTGCCGCATAGCGCAAACGCGACGTTGATGAAGAAGCGGCCGGCGCCGGTCATCATCAGCGCGGTGCCGAAGACCAGGAATCCGATCACCACCTCGGCGAAGGCCTGCAGCGGGATGCCGAGCACGCTCTCCACTGAGAGCATGTGATAGGCGCTCGCCTGCGCCGCAGTGGACTGGGTGCCCTTGAGCGGCCCGAGCCAGGCCGAATCCGCGAAGAGCGGATACAGCGTGAACGGCAGCACCGAGAGCACCAGGCCCCAGCCGCCGGTGCGCCGCAGCGCCTCCATCAGCAGCGCCCACATGACGAAGCCCGCGGCCACCACGTCGCGCGGCGCGCCGCCGAACTCCCAGCCCAGCTCCGCGGCCCTGCGGATGTGCGCGACCAGGTAGGCGGCCGTCGCCGCGGTGACGATGAAGAGCACCGTGTCGTACCACGGCACACCATCCAGCCGCGCGCGCGGCCCGCCCGGAAAGAGCACGTACACGAAGGGCAGCACCACCAGCACCAGCGCGTAGTAGTACTCGGTGTTGAGCGGGGTGAAGCCGATGAAGAAGCGCAGGACGAACTGCTGGTTGACGCAGAGGAAGATCGTGGCTGCGGCGGCGGCCATCAGAGCCGTGCGCCAGCCGCGCCCGAGCCGGCGCGTGCGCAGCACCTCCATTTCCGCCGGGGCCGGCGCCGGCGCGTGCGGGTCGCCGAACTCCTCGCGGCCGACGCTCACGGCGCAACCCGGCGCGCCGCTACTCGAAGATCGTGTCGAAGCCTGCCTTGCCCAGCGCAGCGGCGCGCGCCGCCATCCAGCCCTTGCGCATCGCGTCGCGATCCTCGGGCGGATTGGTCTTCAGGTAGGCGTCCCAGGCCGAGGCAAGCGTCGCCTGCCGCGCAAGCGCTTTCTGCTGGTGCGCGTCGTGCTCGGCCTTCCACACGCCGGCTTCCTTGAACGCGCGCACCGTGCCTTCGTGATACGGCAGCACCCAGGCGAGGTTCTGGCGCGCGAGCTCCAGGCCCGCCGCGCCGGGGGCGCCGTCCTTGTACGCGGGATAGTCTGCAATCATCGCCTTGGCGATGCCGTAGATCACGTCCGCGGGCTGCGAGGCATAGGCCATCAGGATCGGGTAGGGATAGTTCGGCAGCTCGACGGGACTCTGCGCCGACATGCCCACCCCGCAGGTCGCCTTGTGCGGCGCGTAGTAGGGCCCGAGCTTGTTCAGGCGCGCCCAGCCGGCCTTGTCGGCGGCGGGCGTGGGCGGATAGAGAAGCCCGCGTGGCGAGGCCTCCGCCTCTTTCGCCTGCCCGGAAATGGTCGAGGCGATTGCCGCGTCCACCTCGTTGTTGATGATGCCCTTCCACATCGCGCCGTAGCTGGAGAACTCGACCAGCTTCACGTCGTTGCGCGTGAGCCCTGCGAAGGCGAGCACCGCGAAGGCGTTCTGGTTGAGAGCGGGCGAGCCCACCACCATGCCGACGCGCTTGCCCCGCAGGTCCTTGACCTCCTTGACGCCGGTGTCCTTGGCGACCCCGAGCGAGATCGCGTTGCAGTCGCTCGAGGCGAGGATCAGCCGCAGCGCCTGCGGGCCCCAGTCCTTGACGGCGAACTCGAACACGCCCTCCTGCGCGAAGTACACGCCGATGCCCATGTAGGAGGCCTGCGCGCGCCCGCCCTTCAAGGGCGCCAGGCGTGCCACGTCGTTGCCCGCGGGCAGCACGCGCGTATCCATGCCGTGCTTGTCCTTCATCGCCTTGCCCACCGCGACCGCGATGTTGAAGCCGGACGAGCCCGTGTCGTAGGCCGTCACGGTGAGCGTCGCCGGCAGCTTGATGGATTGCGCCGGGACTCCGGCGGCGAAAACCGCCAGCGCGGCCCCCAGCAGGACTGCGTGTCTTGCCATGTTCCCCTCCTCCAAGGTTCTTACGGCGAGACCGATGTTGCCGTGCCCGGCGCATTCTGTCGAGCGTTCCCGTGCCGGGCGAGCGCCCAGGCGACGTGCTCGCGCACCAGGGCGGAGGGATGGTCCGCGCGGGCTCTCAGAGCGCCCAGGACCTCCGGCGTCGACGGTGCGTTGCCCAGCCCGACGGCCAGATTGCGCAGCCAGCGCTCGTAGCCGATGCGCCGGATCGGCGAGCCGGCCAGGCGCGCGGCGAAGTCTGCCTCCGACCAGCCGAACAATTCCACCAGGCTTGCGCGATCCAGGCCGTTCCTCACCGCGAAGTCGGGCTCGGGGCTGGGGCGCGCGAAGGAGTTCCACGGACAGACGGCCTGGCAGTCGTCGCAGCCGTAGACGCGGTTGCCGATGAGCGGCCGCAGTTCCTCAGGAATGCTGCCCTTCAGCTCGATGGTCAGATAGGAGATGCAACGACGCGCATCGAGCTGGTAGGGACCGCGGATCGCTTGCGTGGGACACACGTCGATGCATTGCGTGCAGGTCCCGCAATGCTCCGAGGTGGGCGCGTCCGCGGGCAGCGGCAGGCTGGTATAGACCTCGCCGAGAAAAAACCACGAGCCCGCCTCGCGCGAAAGGAGCAGCGTGTGCTTGCCGCGCCAGCCAATGCCCGCCCGCGCCGCGAGCTCCACCTCCATGACCGGCGCCGAGTCGGCGAACACGCGGTAGCCGAATGCACCGGCCTCTCCGGCGATGCGATCGCAGAGCTTCTGCAGGCGCGCGCGCATCACCTTGTGGTAGTCGCGCCCGAGCGCGTAGCGCGCGATGCACGCCTGCAGCGGGTCGAGCGCCGCATCGCGCCGCGCCTGCAGATAGTCCATGCGGCAGGAGATCACGCGCACGGTGCCCGGCACGAGCTCAGCCGGCCGCGCGCGGAGCGCGCCATGCCGGGCCATATAATCCATCTCGCCGTGCCAGCCCTTGCCGAGCCACTCGCCGAGCCGGTTCTCCGCGGCGGCGAGATCGGTGTCCGCGATCCCCACCGCCTGGAAGCCGAGCTCCGCACCCCATTGCTTGATGCGCACCGCCAGCGCCGCGTAGTCCGCTTCATTGCCCATGGCCGACGAGTCTAGCCTCGAGCTGCCGGACGAGGCCGCGACGCTGCGCCTGGGGGCCGCGCTGGCGGTCGGCGTGGCGCCGGGCCGGACGTTATACCTCTCGGGCGAGCTCGGATCGGGCAAGACCACCCTGGTGCGCGGGCTGCTGCGGGCGCTGGGGCATGCCGGGCGGGTGAAAAGCCCAAGCTATCCATTGGTTGAACTTTATGTGCTTTCAAGATTAAACTTCTATCACTTTGATTTTTATCGGATCAGGGATCAGGCCGAATGGCTGGATTCTGGCTTCAGGGAGTACTTCAACGCGCAGTCGGCCTGTGTGGTCGAGTGGCCGGAGCGCGTCGGCGCGCTGCTCCC
The DNA here is from genome assembly GCA_963719995.1 of uncultured beta proteobacterium. Lineage (GTDB taxonomy): Bacteria > Pseudomonadota > Gammaproteobacteria > Burkholderiales > SG8-39 > JAABQT01. Next base: position 1,109,393 of record CAVRDW010000001.1, read on the forward strand.
GCCGCCCACGCTGGCGATCCTTCTGGAGATCGCCGGGTCGGGCCGGCGCGCGACCCTGAGCGCGGACTCCCCCGCAGGCCGCACTTGGCGCGCGCAGGCGTTGCAGCGGTACTCCTCCTAGGCGTAGCGGCCGCGCACGCCGACGTCGTCGCCACGCGCATCTGGCCCGCGCGCGACTACACGCGCGTCACCGTCGAGTCGCGCAACGAGCTGAAGTACACGATGTTCGCGGTGAAGGAACCCCGACCGCCTGGTGCTCGACCTGGACGGCGTGGACGCGGGGCCCGTGTTGAACGAGCTGCAGTCGAAGGTCGCCGCCGGCGACCCGTACCTCGCGGCCCTGCGCGTGGCGCGCAACCGCCCCGGCGTCACCCGCGTGGTGCTCGATCTCAAGGCGGAAGTGAAACCGCAGGTGTTCACGCTGAAGCCGATCGCGGACTACGGGCACCGGCTGGTGCTCGACCTCTACCCGGTGGTGGCGCCGGACCCTCTCGCCGCGCTGATCGAGCTGGACGGCAAGATCGCCGGCGGCGCGCCCCAGAGCGCGCAGGAAGGCGCGCCAGCGAAGGGCGCCAAGCCGAAGGTGGCGCGCCTTGCGACCATCGTCATCGACGCGGGGCACGGCGGCGAGGACCCGGGCGCGCGCGGCCGGCGCGGCACGCGCGAGAAGGACGTCACGCTCACTGATCGCGAAGCGCCTGAAGGGCCTGATCGACGCCGAGCCGGAGATGCGCGCCGTGCTGACGCGCGACGCCGACTACTACCTGCCGCTCAACGCACGCGTGGAGAAGGCGCGCCGCGTCAGGGCCGACCTGTTCGTGTCGGTGCACGCCGACGCGTTCATCCGCCCGCACGCGCGCGGCTCCTCGGTGTTCACGCTTTCGCAGCGGCCGCACGTCGGAGGCGGCGCGCTGGCTGGCGAAGCAGGAAAATGACGCCGATCTCGTCGGCGGCGTGAACCTCGACGGCAAGGACCGCTTCCTCGCGCAGACGCTGCTCGACCTCTCGCAGACCGCCACCATCGACCACAGCCTGAAGCTCGGCGGCGCGGTGCTCGCCGAGCTCGGCCAGGTCAACACGCTGCACAAGGCGCGCGTCGAGCAGGCGGGCTTCGCGGTGCTCAAGGCGCCCGACGTGCCTTCGATCCTGGTGGAGACCGCGTTCATCTCCAACCCGGAGGAGGAGAAGCGCCTCGCACGACCAGGCCTACCAGGACAAGCTCGCGCGCGCGATCCTCGCGGGCATCAAGCGCTACTTCGCCAAGCACCCGCCGCGGCCGCAAGGCCCGCTGGCGATGAAATAGGCCGGGCGTTCAGGCTGCCGGCCGGCTGCGCGCGCGCAGGAACGCCACCGCCATCGGCATCACCGAGAGAATGACGATGGCGACGATCACCGCGCCGAGGTTCTCCTTCACCGCCGGGATGTTGCCGAACCAGTAGCCGGCGAGGCACAGCGACAGCACCCACAGCAGCGCGCCCGCCACGCTGAAGGCGAGGAAGCGCGCGTAGGGCATGGTGCCGACGCCCGGCGACGAAGGGCACGTAGGTGCGCACGATCGGCACGAAGCGCGCGAGGATGATCGTCTTGCCGCCGTGGCGCTCGTAGAACGCGTGCGTGCGCTCGAGGTGCGCGGCGGTTGAACCAGCGCGAATCCTCGAGCTGGAACACCCGCGGCCCCGACCCAGCGCCCGATCCAGTAGTTGACGTTGTCGCCGGTGAGCGCGGCCGTCGACCAGCACGGTCATCACCGTGGCGATGTCCATGCCGCCCGCGGCGGCGAGCGTGCCGACGACGAACAGCAGCGAGTCGCCCGGCAGGAACGGCGTGACGACCAGCCCGGTCTCGCAGAACACGATGACGAACAGCAGCGCGTAGACCCACGCGCCGTGCTGCGCGACGAACGCCGCGAGATGCACGTCGAGGTGCATCACGAAATCCCACAGCGCGGCGAGAAGCTCCATCGGCCGATTCTATATACTCTTCGCATGGGCGCCATCCGCGCGCTGCCGGAGCTGCTGGTCAGCCAGATCGCGGCCGGCGAGGTGGTCGAGCGGCCGGCCTCGGTGCTGAAGGAACTGCTCGAGAACAGCCTCGATGCCGGCGCCGCCGAGATCCAGGTGACGCCTCGCCGAGGGCGGCGTGAAGCGCGTGCAGGTGGACGACGACGGCGCGGGCATCGCGCGCGAGGATCTGGCGCTGGCGCTGGCGCGCCACGCCACGAGCAAGATCGCCATCTCTCGAGGACCTGGAGGCCGTGGCGACGATGGGCTTTCGCGGCGAGGCGCTCGCCTCGATCGCCGCGGTGGCGCGCGTGGAGCTCGTGTCGCGCGCCCGCGGCGAAGCGCGCGCCTGGTCGATTGCCGCGGAGGGCGGCGCTGCGAACGAGACTCGGCCCGCGGCGCGCGCGCCGGGCACCACCGTCGCGGTGCAGGACCTGTATTTCAACACCCCGGCGCGGCGCAAGTTCCTGCGCACCGAAGCGACCGAGTTCGGCCACTGCGACGAGGTGTTCCGGCGCAGTCGCGCTCGCGCGGCCGGACCTCGCCTTTACGCTCAAGCACAACGGCCGCGTCTCGGCGCACCTCGCCCCGCAAGCGCTCACGGCGCGCGCCGGCGCGCTGCTCGGCACGGAATTCATGGGCGCCTCGGTGGAGGTGGACGAGCGCGCCGGGCCGCTGCGGCTGCACGGCCTCGCCGGCACACCGCAGGCGGCGCGCAGCCGCGCCGACACGCAGTACTTCTACGTGAACGGCCGCTTCGTGCGCGACCGCCTGCTCGCGCACGCAGTGCGCGAGGCCTACCGCGACACGCTGCACGGCGAGCGCCAGCCCGCCTTCGTGCTGTTCCTCGAGCTCGACCCGCGCGGCGTGGACGTGAACGTGCACCCGGCGAAGACCGAGGTGCGCTTTCGCGACGCGCGCGCCGTGCACCAGTTCGTGTTCCACGCCCTGCGGCGCGCCCTCGCCCCTTCCGCAGCCGAAGCGCCGGTGAGCTATGCCAGCGTGTCCTCCCAAGACCCGGCCGGCATTTCGCCTCGGGGTCCCGCGATCCAGGCGGCGTTCGCCATGGCCGAGCCCGCGGCGTCCTACCGGTCCGCGACCGATGCGCCATGGCACGCAGGGCAGCGCGTGCCCCAGAGCGCGGCGCCAGGCGCCCCCTTGGGCGCCTCTTCGGCACCGCTGCCCGCCTCGAAACAGGCGCCGCCGCTCGGCTACGCGCTCGCGCAGCTGCACGGCGTATACATCCTCGCGCAGAACGAAGCCGGTCTCGTCCTCGTGGACATGCACGCGGCGCACGAGCGCATCCTCATGGAGAAGCTCAAGCTCCGGCTCGACACCGGGGCGATCGAGCGCCAGAGCCTGCTGGTGCCGGTGGTGTTGCGCGCCGAGGCGATCGACGTGGCGACGGCCACGGAACACGCCGAGGCCCTCGAGAGTCTCGGACTGGAGGTCACGGTCGCCGGGCCGAACGAGCTCGCGGTGCGCGCGGCGCCGGCGCTGCTTGCCGGCGGCGACGTCGCGGCGCTCGCGCGCGCGCTGCTTGCCGAGCTGCGCGAGTACGGCGCGGCGCAGGTGTTGGCGGCGCGCCAGAACGAGCTCCTCGCCACCATGGCCTGCCACGCCGCCGTGCGCGCCAACCGGACCCTGTCCGTGCCCGAGATGAACGCGCTGCTGCGCGAGATGGAGGAGACCGAGCGCTCGGGCAGCTGCAACCACGGCCGCCCGACCTGGTACCAGCTCACGCTCGGCGACCTCGACAAGCTCTTCCTGCGTGGCAGGTAAGGCGTTCGTCCTCCTCGGCCCTACCGCGAGCGGCAAGTCCGCGCTCGCCATGGAGCTCGCCGGAAGATTCCCGCTCGAGATCGTCAGTGTGGATTCGGGCCAGGTGTACTGCGGCATGGACATCGGCACCGCCAAGCCCTCGTCGGCGGAGCGCGCGCTGGTGCCGCATCACCTCATCGACGTGGTGGACCCCACCGAGAGCTACTCGGCAGGGCGCTTTCGCGAGGACGCGATTCGCGCGGTGCGCGACATCCTCAGCCGCGGCAGGATCCCGCTGCTCGCAGGCGGCACCCTGCTCTACTACCGCGCGCTCGCGCAGGGCATCGACGCGCTGCCCCCGGCCGAGCCCGGGCTGCGCGCGCAAATCGATGCGCGCGCGGCGCGCCACGGCTGGCCTGCGCTGCACGCGGACCTCGCGCGCGTCGACCCGGTGACCGCAGCGCGCCTCGCGCCGAACGACGCGCAACGCATCCAGCGCGCCCTCGAAGTATGGGAACTCGCGGGCCGGCCGATGTCCGAGCTGCAGTCGGGCGCGCGACAAGCGCCGCCTTTTGCACTGCGCGCCTTCGCGCTGGTGCCCGAGGACCGCGCGGAACTTCATCGCCGCATCGCGACGCGATTCGAGCGCATGCTGAAGGACGGATTGGTGGAGGAGCTGCGCGCGCTGCGCCGGCGCTACGCCCTGCACGCCGCCCTGCCGAGCATGCGCTGCGTCGGCTACCGCCAGGCCTGGGGCTTCCTCGAGGGCGAGTACGGGGAAGCCGAACTGCGCGACAAGGGCATCGCGGCGACGCGCCAGCTCGCCAAGCGCCAGCTCACCTGGCTGCGCAGCCTCCCGGGCCTCGAGCCCGCGGCAAGCCTCGCCGCGGCGCTTACTCGGGCTTGATGCCCACCTCGGCGACCACGCGCCGCCAGATGGCGAGCTGCTCCTTGGTGAAGGCCGCCAGCTCCTCGGGCGTCGAGCCGCGCGGCTCGAATGCCAGCTTCTGGAACGCGTCGCGCACTTCGGGGCGCTGGAGCAGGACGATGAGCTCCTTCGAGAGGCGATCTGCAATCTCGCGCGGCATCCCCTTCGGACCGAACACGCCGCCCCACGGCGTGATCGAAAGCCCCTTCATGCCGGCCTCCGCCATCGTCGGGGCCTCGGGCAGCAAGGGGCTGCGGCTGGGCAGCAGCGTTGCGAGCACGCGCAGCTTGCCTTCCTTCACCTGCGGTGCGGCGGCGCCGGGCGTCGCGATGGCGAACTGCACCCGACCGCCCAGCAGGTCGATCGACAGCGGCCCATCGCCCTTGTACGGGATGTGCACCACGTCGAGCTTCTCCTGCAGCAGCAGCTGCGCCGTGGTCAGCATGCTGGTGCTGTTGCCGCTGCCGTAGTTGAGCTTGCCGGGGTTGGCGCGGATATGCGCCAGGAGCTCGGTCATGCTGGTGGCCGGCACGCTCGGATGGCTGAAGAGGAAGAAGCCGAACTGGCCGATCAGCGACACCGGCGTGAAATCGGCGACCGGATCGTAGGGCGGGGTCTTGCGCACCGCCGGCACCCAGGAGAATGCCGTGTTGGTTGCGTAGAAGAGCGTGTAGCCGTCGGGCGCGGCCTTCATCGTCGCGTCGGCGGCGATGGCGCCGTCGGCGCCCGGCTTGGTCTCGATCACCACCGGCTGGCCCAGCGCGATGCTCAACGGCTGCGCATAGATGCGCGCGCCGAGCTCGGCCGCACCGCCCGGCGGAAACGGCACGATCAGGCGGATCGGCTTGTTCGGGTATTGGGCTGCCGCGCCGCCGGCAAGCAGGCACGCCGCCGACGCGAGGATTGCTGCGAGGTAGTTCGCCATGGCGTTACTCCGGTTGCACGCCGGCGGCGCGCAGGATGTTGCGGTAGCTCTCCATCTGCTCCTTGACGAAGGCGCCGAGCCGCTCCGGGCTGCTCGGCAGCAGCACGAACGCCTGCTTGTCCATCGCCGCGATCACGTCGGGACGCGCCATCGCCGCGGCGAACTCCTTGTTGAGCCGCTCGACCACCTCGCGCGGCATCTTCGCCGGCCCGAACAGGCCCGCCCACGAGGTCACCGAGAACTGCGGCATGCCCGCCTCGGCGATGGTCGGCACGTCGGGCAGCAGGTGGCTGCGCCGCGACAGCGTCGTCGCGAGTGCGCGCAGCTTGCCGTCGCGGATCTGCGGCACCGAGGTGCTCGAGGAGGCGAACAGCAGCTGCACGCGGCCGCCGAGCAGGTCGGTGATCGCCTGCGGCTCGCCCTTGTAGGGCACGTGCACCATCTGGATCCCCGCCTGCGCCGCGAAGAAAGCGGTGGAGACGATGCCGGTGGTGTTGCCGGTGGCGTAATTGATCTTGCCGGGGTTGGCGCGCGCGTAGTGGATGAACTCGCTCACGCGTCTTCGCCGGCACGTCCGGGTGCACCACGATGAAGAACGTGTAGCGGCCGATGTCGGTGATCGGCGTGAAGTCGGCGACCGGATCGTAGGGCGGCGATTTCTTCAGCGCCGGCACCGCCGACATCGGGCTGTTGGTGGCCATGAGCAGCGTGTAGCCGTCGGGCGCGGCGCGCATCACCTCGGAGGCCGCGATGGCGCCGTCGGCGCCCGCCTTGTTCTCCACGAGCACCGGCTGCCCGACTGCCGCCGATACCGCGTTGCCGAGAATGCGGGAAATCGTGTCGGTCGCAGAGCCGGCCGGGAACGGCACGATGATCCTGATGGGCTTGTTCGGATACTGGGCCGATGCGATGCCGGACAGGGCGCACAGCAGCAAAGCCGCGAGCAGACGCGTCATGGGGTTTCCTCCTCGGCCGCGATTATAGAATGGCTGGCGCAGGCTCTGGGACACGTTCCCCGGACGGGATTCACCCGGTGCCTGCGCGCCGTCGCGGAGGCAGGCATGGACATCGGCATCGTCGGGCTGGGCAGGATGGGCGCCAACATGGCGCGGCGGCTGGCGCGCGGCGGCGTGCGCGTGTTCGCCTACGACCGCAGCAGCGCGGCGCGCGAGGCGCTCGCCGGCGAGCCGGGGGTCGAGTGCGTGGAAGGCTCCGCCGCCCTGTGCGCGCAGATCGAGGGCGAGCGCGTGGTGCTCACGATGCTGCCCGCGGGCGAGGCTACCGAGGAGGCGTTGCGGGAACTCCTGCCGCTGCTTTCCGCCGGCGATACGCTGGTGGACGGCGGCAACGCCTTCTACAAGGACTCGATGCGCCGCGCGATGGATCTGTCGCAACGGGGCTTGCGCTACATCGACGCCGGCGTCTCGGGCGGCGTGCACGGCCTGGCGAACGGCTACTGCCTGATGCTCGGCGGCACGCCGAAGTCGATCGAGATCTTCGAACCCTACGCGCGCATCCTCGCGCCGGGAGCGGAGCGCGGCTGGCTGCACTGCGGCCCGGCGGGGGCCGGCCACTACGCGAAGATGATCCACAACGGCATCGAGTACGGGATGATGCAGGCGCTCGCCGAGGGCTTTGCCCTGCTCGATGCGCGCAAGGACTTCGGCTTCGACGCCGGGCGCCTCGCCGAGACCTGGCGCCACGGCAGCGTGATCCGCTCCTGGCTGCTCGACCTGTGCGCCGAGGCGCTGGCGCACGACGATGCGCTCGAGGGCGTGGCGCCGGTGGTGGCCGACTCCGGCGAAGGGCGCTGGACCGCGCTCGAATCGATCGAGCTGGGCGTGCCCGCGCCGGTGATCACCATGGCGCTGATGGGACGCTTCTCCAGCCAGGGGCGCTCCGACTATGCGCGCAAGCTCCTCGCCCTGATGCGCGCCGGCTTCGGCGGCCACGACATCACGCGCGCGTGATCGTCGTCGTCATGGGCGTCTCGGGCTCGGGCAAGAGCACCGTGGGCGCCCTGCTCGCCCAGCGGCTCGGCGCGGAGTTCCTCGACGCCGACGAGTTCCACCCGCCGGAGAACGTCGCCAAGATGGCCGCGGGCGTGCCGCTCACGGACGCCGACCGCAGGCCCTGGCTCGAGCGCCTCAACGCGGAACTGGAGAGCGGAAGAGACGCGGTGCTCGCCTGCTCGGCGCTGAAGGAGTCGTATCGCCGCACGCTTGCGCAAGGCATCGACTGCCGCTTCGTGCACCTGCGCGGCACGATCGAGCTCATCCGCTCGCGCATGGCAGAGCGCCGCCACCGCTACATGCCGGCCTCGCTGCTCGAGAGCCAGTTCGCCACGCTCGAGCCGCCCGCCGGCGCGATCGAGGTGGACATCGCGCAGCCGCCCGAGCGCTGCGTCGAGCGCATTCGCGCCGCGCTGCGAACGCAGCGAAGGCCCCGGCGCAAGCCCGGCGGCGGCGCCTTCCCCAGCGACGCGAAGGCCCCTCGCCGTTTTTCCTCGGGCATCGGAGGCCTGCGCAACTCGCCCTCCTGCTCCTACGGGCTCGAACAGTGCTCGGCCTGCTCCCTCCGCCCTCGGTCCGTCTCGGCGCGTCGCGATGGGGACCCCTGGCGCCGCCGCCGGGCTTCGCGCCGTTGCCTGCGCGCTTCGCAGCCGCATCGAACCGGTCTTCGCATTTCGCAACCATCCTCGGTCCTGCCTTTGCCGACTGCACACCTCCAAGCGGTTGGCCCGAGGTGTCAACTAATCCGCGGGAAGTTTGCCGTCCGGTCGAGCGCAATGTTAAGCATCAAGCGGCCGTACAGGCAACAGTCGCAGCATGCGCGGGAAGATCGACAGAAGATAGGTTCGGTCGAATGGAGATGCGACTACTGGGATCTCTTCGAAAGGCTCAAAGAGTTGCGATGGACCCTTTCCCTCGACTAGCAAGAAGAAGCCACACTTCCTTGACCACTTGGCGATACTGCTCGACTCTGCTTCGCCTTCTCGTCGATGGGCAGCTGCAAGAACTCAACAGTTAATGGCGCAACCCAGCCCGCTTTCGGAGCCCACCAATGCGCCTTGGTCGAGTCAGGCACGGCGAGCACATGTATGAATGCAACCTGCTCCGGCAGCGCGGCGCGTAACTGGACTGCTCTACGCTGCCGACTTCACAAGCTTGTGTTACGGGTGGATCGAGCTCGAGAAGAAACTTTGCTATCTCTTCAGCGGCTGCCTTTCTCGAAACGTGGCGGATATCAACCATTGAATGAAAGCCGATAGAAACGTGTAGAGGCTTGCCCCCTTGCTCCTCATAGAGCCGCCTTGCCCGCGAGACAATTTCATCCACATACGACTCAGCAGCTTTGGGCCTTAGAGGACTATCGCTGTTCTCGATGAAGATCTCGGTCACTTCCAGCCCGATTGCTCGACCCCCGACCTCCAGAAGAAAGTCAGGGGCCTCGCGTTCCTCGATAACCTTGGCCTGCAATTCCGAGAGTTGCAGGAAAGCATGCAGAAAACCCCGCTCACGCGCCTTCTTCCGCTGCGTCGTCGACTCCATGATGCCTAACGTGAAGTAGGAGAACTAAGAGCCGGAATGCACTCCGCCTGGTTGGCCAGCGGCGCATGTCATGCAAGCCACGCCGTCACTTAGCGCAATCCCGTCCGATCGCAGTTCGTTGTTCAATGGCATTCGCAGGCGTCGTACGGCGGGCCCGTCTCGCAATACGCTACGCCCGATGGAGGTCTGCATCAAATTCGGTGGCGCAGCAGCGATCTGCGAAAAGTGATGGCACGAAGCCGCGAGGCGCTACGGACAGTTGTTGCGGAGTCCAACGACTGGGAGCAGCGCGGAGCCCGGCGGCGGCGCCAGGGGTCCCCATCGCGACGCGCCGAGCCGGACCGAGGGCGGAGGGAGAAGGCCGAGCACTGTTTGAGCCCGTAGATGCAGGAAGGGCGAGTTGCGCAGGCCTACGACGCCCGAGGTGAAAAGGCGAGGGGAAAGGGAAAAATCGGGGTCAGGGCCAGATTCCGCTTGCGAGACAGAATCCAGCCCTGACCCCGATTTTCCATTCGCGTCGCTGGGGAAGGCGCCGCCGCCGGGCTCCGCGCCCGTGACTGACTGAGGTGACGTGAAGAACGGCCAGGGCGGGCCGGCGGCCCAACCTAGCCTTGGATCAACCGCAACTGCACCGCGCGCATCACCGCCGCGGCCGCCGAGTGCACCGAGAGCTTGCGGTAGGCGCTCTTGATGTGGCTCGCGACCGTGTTCAGCGTCACGCCCAGGCGCGCGCCGATCTCGTCGTAGCTGTGGCCCTGCGCGAGCAGCCGCAGCACATCCACTTCACGCGCGCTGAGGCGCTGCGCCGTCGCCGTTCGCCGGCGCCGGCCCGGGGCACAGATCCAGCCGCAGGATCTGCACCACGGGCCGTATCGCCAGCGCCCAGGCAAGGTCCGCGCCGCCGGACTGCAGCCGCTCGGCGACGCGGATGCGCGGGATCCCGGACAGCGCCTCGCGGAAGAAGTCGAGCTTGTCGCCGTCGTCCGCGAGGACGGTCAGGCAGGCGTGCTTGTCGGGAGCGGGCATGGTTGCCGCCTCAGATGCCGATGTGCGCTTGGTACTTCGCGCCGTTGGACATGCGTGCAGGTGCCGGCGCCCTGGCGCGGGTTGCTCATCTGGTACTCGCAGCTCATGTAGGCGCCGCTCGGGCTGAAGGCGCTCGCCACGCCCTTGCGCGCATCGCCGTCCACGCGCGTCGCCTCGCCCGTGAGCATCTCGCCCTTGTAGTTGAGCTGGAAGCGCCCCTTGCCGGTCATCATGTTGACCACCGTGCCGGTGAGAACGCCGGTCTGGGTGGCCGCTTCGTTGGCCGGGTACAGCCGCACGTTGAGCGCGACCGCGCCAGGCCCGGTGGCCGGCGCCACGGCGTTCGGCGGCACGCCGATCGGGTAGATCGGGAAGGGCTTGCCCTCGGCGTCGTACGGCATCACGTAGCAGCCCTGACAGCGTCACTGCGCAAGCCGCCAGCGCGGCGGCGATCCTGATGTTGCGTTTCATGTTGCTCTCCTTGGTCAATCCAGGGCCCCCGCCCTGGTGAGTCCATCATCGGATCCGGGGGGTTGCACCCCGCTCACGGGTGACTTACAGATGAGTTACAGCCTGCCGGGGGCCGGGGTAGAGTGTCGGCGCGCCCAGCCCATGACCGACCCCAGCTACCCCGACGCCCTGCCCTCCCAGCACCGGCTGCACTGGTACGTGCTGGAAAGGGTCCTCGGCCAGGGGGGGTTCGGCATCACCTATCTGGCGCGCGACGCCAACCTCGACCAGCAGGTGGCCATCAAGGAGTACCTGCCGGTGGACGTGGCGACGCGCCGCGCGGACGCCTCGGTGCGCTCGCGCACCGAGGAGCAGAGCGAGCGCTACCGCTGGGGCCTGGACCGCTTCATCCGCGAGGCGCGCACGCTGGCGAGGTTCGACCACCCGAACATCGTGCGCGTGCTCTCGGTGTTCGAGCACAACAACACCGCGTACATGGTGATGCGCTTCGAGGAGGGCGAGAACCTCGCCGCGCTGCTCGAGCGGCGCCGCACGCTGCCCGAGGACGAGCTGATGCGCGTGGTGCTGCCGATCCTCGACGGCCTGGAGCTGGTGCACAACGCGGGCTTCATCCACCGCGACATCAAGCCGGACAACATCCACATCCGCGACGACGGCTCGCCGGTGCTGCTCGACTTCGGCTCGGCGCGGCACTCGATGGGGCACGCGCGCACCGTGACCATCCTGGTCGCGCCGGGCTATGCGCCCTTCGAGCAGTACTACTCGAGCGGCGAGAACCAGGGGCCGTGGACCGACCTCTACAGCCTGGGCGCCACCTGCTACCGCGCCATCGCGGGCATCGCGCCGATGGACGCCATCTCGCGCAGCAAGGGCATCCTCGGCAGCACGCGCGAGATCCTGGTCCCGGCGGCGACCATCGGCAGCGGCCGCTACTCTCGCCGAGCCTCCTCAAGGCGATCGACCACGCGCTGCAATTCGCCGAGAAGGACCGGCCGCAGAACATCGCGGAATGGCGGCGCGAGCTGACCGGCGCAGGCACGCGGGTTGCGCGTGCGGCGCCGGCGACCATATCCGTCACGCCGGCAACAACGCCGGAGCCCCTGCCCGTCGCCGCGGCACCGGCACCGGCGCCTTCCATCCGCGGTCCGGTGATCTGGGCGGCGCTTGGCGCGCTCGTCGCCACTCTCGTGGTCGTCGCGGGCGTGCGGATGCTGCCCAAGCAGAAGCCGGAGCCGGATCCGGACAAGGAAGAGACCACAAAGCTCCTGGCGGAACTCCGGCGCTCCGAGGCCAGGCGACTCGAGGACGAGGAGAAGCGCAAGAAGGAGATGGAAACCGCGGCGCGAGTCCAGCGCGACGAGCAGCAGAGGCGCGAAGCGGACCAGCGCGCCGCCAGCGAGCAGGAGCGCAAGCGCGCGGACGAGCAGGCGCGGCGCGAGGCGCAGGCGAAGAAGGCGGCCGAGGCACAAGCGAAGGCGGACGCCGCGCGCGCGCGCCGCGAGGCGGACGCGAGGAGCACGGCCGAAGCGCAGAAGAAAGCCGAGCAGGAGGCGACGGCCGCGCAACGCCGCCGCGAAGAGGAGGCGCGCCGTGCCGAGGAAGCGAGGAAGGCGGAAGAAGCCCGGCGCTTGGCCGCGGCGGCGCCAAAGGCGCCTGCAGCCTCTGCAACGCCGGGCGCCGAGCTGCTCGCGCAGGCCGAGCAGGCGTGCGCGCGCGCCAGCGACGCGGATTGCGGATCCCTCTACCGCAAGGCGGCGAACGCGGGCAACGCGGAAGCGCAGTATCGCCTGGGCGAGATGTCCGCTGCGGGCAAGGGCGTCAGCCAGAGCGACTTCGAGGCGTACGTCTGGTTCAGCCTCGCGGCGAACTCGGGGCACGCCGGTGCGAAACGACGGCGCGACCAGGTCGTCGTCAAGCTGCAGCCCGCCGAGATCCAGCAGGCGGACCGGCTGATCCGTGCCCGCTCGCAGCCCGGCGCGCCGCCCAAGAGTTAGTATCGCGGTGCGGGGGATTCCGCGCCGGGGGGAGGGGTGATGCGGGGAGGCACAGCGGCCGCATGGTGCCGGGCAAGCGCGTGTGCATTGCTCGCCGCGCTGGTCCAGGGCTGCGTCAGCGACGAAGGCATCCGCTGCGCGCTCACCGACGTCAACCGTGAGTTCAAGGACCAGTACGAGCGCATCCTCGAAGACAAGGGCACCCGCGCGTTCAACGTCAAGCCGTCAGACGCGTTCCTCGGCACGCGCTTCGCGCTGTTTCGCCTCGGCATGCGCCTTGAAAGCCAGGACCTCGATCTCGGTCTGATGACGCTGGCGGCGCCGGCGCCCGCGCCGCTCAATCTCGAGGAGTGGAAGACGGCTGCGCAGGCAGACCTGCCGATGATGCAGCGCCTTGCGGCGCGCTGCATCGGCCTGCCCGCCTACCTGATCAGCTTCGAGCCGGAAGGCCTGGACATCGTGATCAACGCGACCGTGGTGCCCGCGTACGGCGGCAGCGAAGTCGCGCTGACCATGCGCATGCGGCAGGTGAAGCCGCCGCCCTCCGGCATGCCGCGGCGCGAGTACGCCCCGCCTACGGCCGTGCGCATGGGACTGGACAAGATCTGGGGGCAGATCGAACGCGAGCTCGGCGTCAAGGCCCGCTCGCTTTGAGGCTGGCGTAGACGGCCTGCGTTTCAGGCGAAGGCGCTGCCTTGAGCCGCGCCGCAAGCAGCGTCTTCAGCCGCTCGAATGAGGCGCGCGCCTCCACCACGTCGCCGGCGCGCTGGTAGCTCAACATCAGGTTGCGGTAAGGCGCCTCGAACAGCGGGTCCGCCTCGATGAGGCGCAGGTAGCACTCGGCCGCGGTCTCCGGCCGGCCCGCATCCTCCCAGCGCCGCGCGAGACGCGCGAGGCAGCGCAAGAGGCGCAGGCGCAGCTGCTCGCGGCAGGCGATGTAGCTCGGCTGCTCCGACTCGTCGGGGAGGAACGGGCCGCGGTAGAGGGCGAAGACCTCATCGGCGAGCGCGGTGAGGCCCGCGTCGGCGGCCGCGCCCGCGGGCGCGCGCAGCGCCTCCTCCAGCGCGCTGCAGGCCTGCTCGAGCGCCCAGGCGTCCACCCACGCCAGCGCCGGGCTGAGCGACAAGCGCCCGTCGCGCAGCAGCACGGCGTCGTCCTCGCCCAGCAGCTTCCTCAGCCGGTGCAGGGTCGCGGTGAAGGACTTGTGCGCGTAATCCGCGTCCACGTGCGGCCAGAGCGCATCGGCGATCTGGTCGGCGCGCACTTCCTGCCCGCCGTTGGCGAGCAGCACCTTGAGCAGCTCCATCGGCCGTCCCGGCCCCTTGCCGGAGAACTCGACCGGCGTTGCCTCGCGCAGCAGCTCGAAGCGCCCGAGCGCGCGCACGCGGAAGGGCCACGGCCAGCCCGCCAGGCGCAGCGGCGGGGTACGCGGCACGAGACGCCGCTCACGCACCAGCGCCTTTGCGTAATCCGCCTCGATGCCGCGGCTCAGCGCCTCCGCGCAAAGCTCGGCGAGCGCCGGCGCGCGCCACCACGGTGCGTGCCGAAGGCCGTGCTCACGCCCGAGCGCGAAGGCGCTGCGCAGTGCGTCAAGCACGGCGGCCTCGTCACCCGAGGCGCGCGCGCCATCGGCCGCAGCGAGCCCCGTGTAGAAGCGCAGCAGGTCGCTGCCGGCGCGTGCGGCGATGTCCGCCGCCGCGCGCAGCTGCGCCTCGCGCCCGCGCCGGTCGGCCTCGCCGGCCAGCGACTGCGCAAGCGCGGTGCGCGCCAGGCACTCCACCCAGGGCGTGCCGCTCTCCACGGCCAGCGCCAGGGCCGTCTTCGCCTCGCGGCGCGCGGCCGCGCCGTCGCCCTCGAGCGTCGCCAGCCAGCCGTGCAGGTAGTGCACCAGCGCCCGGTCGCCGCGGCGCAGCCGCGCCGTGCCCTCGATCGCCTGCAGCGCGAGGCGCGCGGCGTCGCGCTCGCCCGCGACGAGCGCGGCGGCGGCGGCCAGCATGCGAAGCCATGCATGCCAGCCGCGCAGGCCTTCGCTTTCCGCGGCGGCGAGGCCCGCTCGCGCCGCCTCCGCGGCCGCGGAATGCTCGCCCGCGATGAGTGCCTGCAGCCCTCGCAGCAGCACGACCGCCATGCGCCGCTGCGGCGGCAGCGCTTTCGTGTCGAACCCTTCGAGCGCGGCGCGTGCCGCCGCAATGTCGCCGCGCGCCATCGCCGCTGTAGCGCGCGCCAGCGGCTCGCCGCTGCGCGCGATCCAATCGTCGAGCGCGGCGTTGCCGGGATCGCGCGCGAGCAGCGCGTGCGCGAGCGTGGCCGCGGCCGCGGCGTCGGGCGAGCCCTGCGCGAGCGCGGCGCACCAGCGATCGAGCGGCGCGAGGTCGTCGAACTCCGCCAGCAGCGCACGAATCGCGCCACCGGCGCTCGATGCCATGCCGCGCGCGTCCGCCGCGGCGCGAAAGCCCTCCCACGCCTGCTCGAAGGCGTGCAGCGCGGCGCGCGGGGTCGCGCGCAGGCGGGCAAGACCTGCGGCGTGCAGCAGGCGCGGGTCGCGCTGCAGGAACTCCGCGGGCAACAGCTCCAGCCACGCCTCGACCGTCGCGCTGCGCCCCTGCGCGAGCATCGCCGGCGCCTCTTCGGCGACCAGGCGCGCCACCTCCTGCCAGTCGCGGCTCTCGGCGAGCAGCGCTACCGCGTCCTCAGGCTGGCCGGCACCGCGCAGCAGCAGCGCCGCGCGCTGCAGCCAGCGGTGCTCGAGCACCTCGGGGAGCTCCTGTGCGGCGCGTGCGCGCAGGAAGTCGCGCAAGAGGTGGTGCAGCTGGAACATGCGCCCCGCCTCGGACTGCACCTCGTTCACGAAGTAGCCGTTCAGGGCGAGGTTGAGCAGCAGCCGCCCGCCCTTGTCGTCGCCGGTGAGCGCCTGCGCCACCTCGGCGTTCATGCGCGGCAGGCAGGCGATGCCGAGCAGGAACTTGCGCGTGCGCGGCTCGAAGCTCTCGAAAATCTCGCCCGCCAGGTAATCGAAGATCGCCTGCGGCGGCGCATCCCCCGGGAGCTCGGCGATGCGCCCGGAAACCCTTGCATGCTCGAGCATCAGCACCAGGCCCGCGGCCCACCCCTGTGTGCGCTCGGCGATCTGCGCGAGCGCCTCGCCTTTCAGGTCGTGGCCGCGCTGGCGCGCGATCTCGGCGAGCTCCGCGGGCTCCAGGCGGAGCTCGGCCCCGCCCACGCACACCATCTCGCCCGAGACGCGCAGGCGCGCGAGCGACGCCGGCGGCTCGTTGCGGCTGGCGACGATGACGCAGCAGTTCTTGGGCACATGCGCAAGCCCCGCCTCGAGCGCGGCGTGCAGCGGGCTCTCGGCGGGCACCTCGTGCAGGTTGTCGAGCACCAGCGCGAAGGGCGCGCGCGCGCGTGCGAAAAGCTTGCGGAAGAAGCCGCGCGCAAGCGACGCGATGTCGGTGTCCTGCAGCGCGGTGGGACCGGGCAGCTCGAGCGGCTCCGCGCCGTCGAGCTTCCTCGCGGCGTGACCGAGGTAGTGGAAGAAGGTCGCGACGTCGGCGTCGTCCGCGTCCACCTGGTACCAGAGGCACCGGTAGCGGCGCGCCTCGACGTAGCTCGCCGCGAGCGTGGTCTTGCCCGCGCCGGGCGGCCCCGAGATCCAGGCGACGGTGCGCCCGGGGGTTCCGTCCAGGCGCGCGAACAGCCGCTCGCGCGGCACCGCGGAGGCGATGGCCGGGCGGGTGGTCTTGGCGAAAGCGACGCTCTGCGGCTTCAGGTCGGCCAAGGCTTCGGCACCCCCTGAAACCATCTTCTCATGCCAGGCACCCATGGCGACATCGTGCCGCGGCCGCGGCGGCGATGCCACCTACAGATGGCTTACAGAGCTATTGGCATAGCGCCGCCGCGAGGTATGGCTCGCTACCCCCGCTATGGAATCTAGGGCGCCTCGAATGCGCCTATGTCCACGACAGCGAAAGCATCCCCATTGCGGTCGCGCGGGCGTGACGTCCCTTCGAAATCATCGCCAAGTGCGCCAAGAACTCTGCCCGCATCAATGGCCGGGGCAGCTTGGAGGCGATAAATACCCAAAGCTGCGCTGAGGAATATCGAGTTGGCGGAAATGTTCCAGCTAGTTCCTGTTTGAGGTGCAGTAACCCGGTAATCGGTCGTATTGCCGAACACGAGTTTATTCTCGCAAGCAGGGTTGTCTGCGTCGGTACTACCTCCGTCAATCTCGAAAGATCGAGAGGCCAACGGACGACGGTGTGAAGCTTGGCATCCTACGGAACTGTCCCAGCCAGGTACTCGTTGATGTTAGTAATCAAATCGCCGTCCTTGTCGTCAGCTGCATCGTTCACCGCAGGATTCAGCGTATTGACCGTTTCCCAGCTGTTGTGCATGCCGTCACCGTCGTTATCGCCTAGGTCGGCGCCCACCGCGCCGGCGAGGTCAGTCCATTTCAACCTCGCGAATTTCCCAACAGGAAAACCGCTGCCAGTGAGATCCAGCTCCAGATCAACCAGTGTGGCAGGCAATGCGGCAGGAGGCGCAAGAACGGCCGTAACGCGGATCCTGCGGTTTCCTGCTGCTGGCACCAGGTCCCCCGTCAGTTGCATCTGACCGCTATTCGGAAAGAGCTGAGTCAGGGTGTCAAAAAGAAGCGGTGTGGGCGTAGTGATGTCGACATATCCGTGATCCTGATCGAATACTTTGCCGATGAGGTTGGTGGTCAAGGACGTTGCAGTGGATGTTAATCTTTCCTCGCTCATGACGTCGAAATTGTCGGTTTTCGTCATCTTGCCCGTGCCGTTATCGAGGACAACGAGGTTTGCCGTGATCGTATACCTCTCAAACGTGACTCCGACACCACAACAACCAGTGCCCGTCAACAACCAGCGCAGAGATCCACCCGCATCGATACTGAGGCCGGACCCGCGAAGCGTCAATCTTGGGAAACTTAGAGTGGTGTCTGTGAACCTTTGCATGGCTAACTCAAAATGGTCCACGCGAAGCGTGGCCGGACCGTTCAACGTAACTCCATCGATGAGGCAGCTATCGAAGCTGACCTGTAGCGTTCCGGTGACAGAAGTGTCATCAAGCGTTCCGGATGTTCTCACCGAACCCATGTCATTCTCACATGGCTCCACGTCGTTAACTTGCAGCGCAGGCGCTAGTCGCTGAGCAGAGTTCGCCTGCAGGGCGCGTATCGCGGTGCCACGCAAGGTTCGGTTGAGGCGCTGTGCAAGATTCATAAGCCCGCTGCCCGGATCTTGCGTGGCATCGCCACTCTCTACCGAAACGCCACCAATCATCCCCGCAGCGTCACTATCGCCAATAACATTGTCGGTAAGCTTGGACGCGTTAGTCGTCGTAACGACCGCAGCGCTGATATTGCCGGTGTAAATGAGGGGAGTTGGGCCGGCACCGCCACCCCCATCGCCACCCCCACCCCCGCACGCTACCAAAAGCAGCAGCACCACAAGTGATGCCAGTCCGTGCAAGTCGCCTAGCCGGTGGATACGCATGGCCCCTCCCTTTCGGTGAGTCATCACTGCGTGCCCGCCCTACATCTCCAGTTGCCAGCGTCGATGGCGGGAATCAACTAAGCCTACGCTTGCCATTCGCACCAGCGCTTCCCCTAAACGGGGGACGTTGCATGTCTAGTCGCCAACCGCGATCCCCTCGCGCCGAGGATCCGCCCCGCCCCGCCAGCCGCCCGGCACGCGTTCGATGCCGTGCAAGCCACTCGTCAGGAAAGTGAAGTTCAGGACGTGTCCACGCTCGGCGAGCGCGTCGCCCAACTCCTCGATGCCGGTGCGCCGCTCCAGGAACGTCGGGCCGTTGGTGCTGCCGAAGTTCGGGTACGAGATCGCCGCCTGGATGTCCATGCGCCAGTCGAGCGTCGCCACCAGCACCTTGGCCACGTAGTTGATGATCGGCAGCCCGCCCGGCGAGCCGATCACCATCTTCAGGCGGCCGTTGCGCTCGAAGACGAAGGTGGGCGACATGGAGCTGCGCGGCCGCTTGCCCGGCTGCACGCGATTCGCCGCCGGGCGCCCGGCGATGGTCGGCTGGAAGCCGAAATCGGTGAGCTGGTTGTTGAGGAGGAAGCCGCGCACCAGGACCCGGCTGCCGAACGCGTGCTCGATGGTGGTGGTCATCGCCACCGCGTTGCCCTGCGCGTCCACGACGGAGAGATGGCTTGTGCCCGCCGCCTCGCCGTCGGGATCGCCCGGCAACGCGAAGATCATGGAGCGCTCGCCGATCATCTGCGCGCGCGCGTCGAGGTACCCGGCATCCAGCAGCTTCGCGACGGGTTGCTGCACGAAGCCCGGGTCGGCCACGTAGCGCAGCCGGTCTGCGTAGGCCAGGCGCGCCGCCTCGCTGAAGAGATGCACGGCCTGCGCCGAGCCCGGCTTCGCAGCTGCGAAGTCCGTGCGCTCCAGCATCCCCAGGATCTGCAGCACACCGATGCCGCCCGAGCTCGGCGGTCCCATGCCGCACAGGTGGTAGCCGCGATAAGTGCCACACACGGGCTCGCGCTCGAGCACGCGGTAGGCGGCAAGGTCCTCCAGCGTCATGTCGCCGGGGCGCGCATGCGCGTGCACCGCGCGCACGATGTCCTCCGCAATCGGCCCCTGATAGAACGCGTCGGCGCCCTGCTTCGCCAGCGTCTTCAGCGTCGCCGCATATTCGCGGTTCGCGATGCGCGACCCCGCGTAGAACAGCGCGCGCGCCGCCGGATCCTCGCGCAGGAGCTGCTCGCGCTCGAGCAGCCGCGTGAGGCGCCGCGTCTTCGCGAATCCGCCATCGGCGAGCCGGATCGCCGGTGCAAAGAGGCGCGCCCACGGCAGCTTGCCGTGCTCGCGATGCAGGCGCTCGAGCAACCGCGGCACGCCCGGCACGCCGACGGCGCGCCCGCTCGCCACCGCGAGCATGAACTCCTCGGGATTGCCCTCACGATCGAGGAAGCGCCCGGGCCGCGCGGCGGCGGGCGCGGTCTCGCGGCCGTCGTAGGTCTCCAAGTGCTTGTCCTTCTCCGACCAGTGCAGGACGAACGCGCCGCCGCCCAGCCCCGAGGACTGCGGCTCGACCAGACCGAGGACGAGCTGGACCGCGATCGCGGCGTCCGCGGCGCTGCCGCCCGCGCGCAGGATCTCCAGACCCGCCTGCACGGCCAGGGGATCGGCGGCGGCGACCATATGGCGTTGCGCGAGCGCCGCCTGCTTCTCGACGCGCCCGGTCTCGACCTCGGGGCTACCGAGCTGCGCCGCCGCGCAGCCGGCAAACAGCGCGCCGGCGCAGCAAAAGAGGAGGGCCGCGCAAGCGGCCCTTTGGCGAAGCGACTGCGGGTTGCTCACACCATCAAAGGTACGACGAACGGCGCCGCGATTGTCATGGGATGAAGTTCAGCGTCTCCGGTAGCGGGCCCGCGATCGGCACCTCGAAGATCGGCCCGGCAGCGCCATCGGGGTCGAGGAGTTCCGTGCCGTTGCTGGCGAGGAATGCCGCGATCTGCCGCTGCGCTCCCACCGCGAATGCCGCCAGCGCGGGGTTGGCGATGTTGGTGAGGAACGTATGCGGGTTCTTGAGCGACGCCAATGCAGGGTTCGCGGCGTAGACGAGATCATAGCGGTAGTACACCGCGCGGTCCGCCAGGTCGCCGGCGCGCAGGATGGCGCTGGTGGTCGGATTCGGCACGGTCATGTCGCCCTTGGCAAACTGGTAAATCACCGGCTTGGCGGCCTGACCGTGCAGCGGCTGCTTGCGAATGAACGCGGCGTAGGAGGCCGGGTTTCCGCTTTGCTGAACCCATTCAGCCCGGTCGACCGCGTGCTGGATTGCCATCGCGCCGGCCACGTTGTTGATGCGCACCGGCTCGTCGCGCAGCGGCATGTTCTCGTTGAAGGCGATGCCGCTCGGGTCGACGACATTGATCAGCGACGGAATTCGGCTCGCCAGCGCAATGCCCAACAGCGGACGGAAGATGGGGCTCAGGCGCACGATCTCGTTGATCGAGCCGCCCGGGACGTTCGGCACGCCGGCCTTCAGCGCGGGTTCGACGCCGAGGAAGATCGTGCCGTAGATGCCGCCGAAAGACTGGCCGGCGTAGTAAATGCGCTGCGCGTCGAGGTCCGCGTTGCCATCGCCGTCGACGTCCACGCCGACTTCGATCTGGCGCACGAGCTGCATCAGGTCGATCACGGTCTGGCGCAGGCCGTCGCGCGAGCTGATCACGTTGCGCGGCGGCGCCGCATTCACGCCTTCGGTATCGGCGATCGCACCATCGCCGTTCTGATCGATCCCGCGACCGCCGGCCGGCACCACGACCGGCGGTTCAGCGTTACGCAGCACGTCCAGCGTGCCGAGGGACCCGCGGCCATGCCCGACGACATTGATCGACAGTGTCGCCAGACCCCGCGAAGCGAACGTCGCCGCGACCGTCCACGGGGCGCCGTACATGCTGTCGGTAAAGCCGTGGCCGAAGATCGCGACCGGCCAGCCGCCGGCCGGCTTCGCGCCCGCCGGGATGAAGAGCTGCAACACGAGGTCGTTGCTGCCCTGCGGCTGCGGCTGCCCGGTCCAGGTACCCGTGGCCGGGATGTACCTGTCGGCGGTCTGATAGTCGGGAGAGCGGAAGCGCCCGTAGGCGATCTGGCTTACGGCGCCGGGCGCCACGCCCAGCGCGGACGTGGGCACGGGGACCGTCTGGAAGGTGGGCGCGGTGGTGATCTGGCGATTCCAGCGTATGGCGGCCACCGAGGACACCGGAAACAGCGCACGCACCGGCTCCGGCGCGCCTGCCAAGCTCCCGATCCTGAAGTCGACCGGCGCCGGGGTCGTGCGACTGATCTGCCGATGGATCTTGACCAGGTCAGGACTGATGCTCTGCGTCGTGAACAGGCTCGCTGCCACCGCCTTCGGGCCGTGGTGGCGGTGCGAGCGCATCCCGTCGCGCAGGTCGCGACGGTATTCCGCGCCGTCGCGGTCCCGGCCGCGCGCAGCGCCGAACTCCTCGCCCCAGCCATTGGACTTGATCTTCTTGCCCTGCGTATCGCGCACGCCGTCGGTCACGACCAGCAGGTAGCGCGTGTGCTCGTTGAGCAGCTCGTCGCTCTCGAAGGCGAGTACCTTGGTTGCCGGATCCCAGACCACCTGGTTGATGCCGACCTTGTCGCCCCAACCGCGCAACGTGAGCGTGTCGCCCAGGCTGACGAGATACACGGTGCTGCTGTTCACCGTCGCCGGATCGATGTCGCCGCTGAAGGGAACTGTGATGCGCGGTTGCGTCGAGAACCCATCCAGCGTGTTGACGACGTCGATATCGTTGCAGTCGTTGGGCCGCACTTCGCAATCGGGCTTTGGCAGATCGACGCGCCTTAGCGTCCGGTTGCTAGCGTCGAACACCGTGAAGCGGTTGCTCGGGAACGGGCTCGCGGCCGGGTCGGAGAGATCGGACAAGACATGTACACCGTCGGCGAGCGCCGCGATCGGAACGAACGCGAGCGCCATCGTCACGGAACGGATAGTCATGGTGAGCATTTGGGTTGGCTCCTCGGGCGGATGCGGGCGATTTCGCTCATCCCCGCAGGCTGCTTTTAGCACGAGCCTGAAGAGGCATTCCAGACCACATATTGGGTACAAGCGCGGCAGCCTGGGCGATCCGACGCACGCCGCAGCGCAGCAAACGCTCAAACAAAAAGGGCCGCGCAAGCGGCCCTCTCGTATGGCGATTGCGGGTGGCTCAGACCATCAGCGGCACGACGAGCAGCGCCACGATGTTGATGATCTTGATCAGCGGGTTCACCGCCGGGCCGGCGGTGTCCTTGTAGGGGTCGCCCACGGTGTCGCCGGTGACCGCGGCCTTGTGCGCTTCCGACCCCTTGCCGCCGTGGTGGCCGTCCTCGATGTACTTCTTGGCGTTGTCCCAGGCGCCGCCGCCGGTGCACATGGAGATGGCGACGAACAGGCCGGTGACGATGGTGCCCATCAGCACGCCGCCGAGCGCTTGCGGCCCGAGGATCAGGCCGACGAGGATCGGCACCAGCACCGGCAGCAGCGACGGGATCATCATTTCCTTGATCGCCGCGCGCGTCAGCATGTCCACCGCCGCGCCGTACTCGGGCTTGGCCGTGCCTTCCATGATGCCGGGGATCTCCTTGAACTGGCGGCGCACTTCCACCACCACCGCGCCGGCGGCGCGGCCCACGGCTTCCATCGCCATGGCGCCGAAGAGGTAGGGCATCAGGCCGCCGATGAACAGGCCGACGATCACCATGTGGTTCGAGCAGGTCGAAGGTCACCGACTTGCCCGCTGCCTCCAGCGCGTGCGTGTAGTCGGCGAACAGCACCAGCGCGGCCAGGCCGGCCGAGCCGATGGCGTAGCCCTTGGTCACCGCCTTGGTGGTGTTGCCCACCGCGTCCAGCGGGTCGGTGATGTCGCGCACCGAGTCGGGCAGGTCGGCCATCTCGGCGATGCCGCCGGCGTTGTCGGTGATCGGGCCGTAGGCGTCGAGCGCCACGATGATGCCGGCCATGCGACAGCATCGAGGTGGCGGCGATGGCGATGCCGTACAGGCCCGCCAGCGCGTAGGAGGCGAGGATCGCGACGCACACGACGAGCACCGGCCAGGCGGTGGACTTCATCGACACGCCCAGGCCGGCGATGATGTTGGTGCCGTGGCCGGTGGTCGAGGCCTGCGCGACGTGCTGCACCGGCTTGTACTGCGTGCCGGTGTAGTACTCGGTGATCCAGACCAGGAACCCGGTCAACACCAGGCCGACCACCGCGGTGCCGTAGAGGTGCCACACGGTGATCATCTTGTTCGCGCCGGCGATCTCGAACGGCACCTTGTCCACGATCTCGCCCATCATCAGCTGGTGATCGGCCAGAACGCGATGAGCGCGATGACGCCGGCCACCGCCAGGCCCTTGTACAGCGCGGGCATCACGTTCTTCTCGCCGGGCTTCGCCTTGACGAACCAGGTGCCGATGATCGAGGCGATGATGGAGAAGCCGCCGAGCACCAGCGGGTAGATCACCGCCGCGGGCGGCGTCTTCACCATCAGCGCGCCCAGCAGCATGGTGGCGATCGATGGTGACCGCGTAGGTCTCGAACAGGTCGGCGGCCATGCCGGCGCAGTCGCCGACGTTGTCGCCCACGTTGTCGGCGATCACCGCCGGGTTGCGCGGGTCGTCTTCGGGGATGCCGGCTTCGACCTTGCCGACCAGGTCGGCGCCGACGTCGGCGCCCTTGGTGAAGATGCCGCCGCCCAGCCGCGCGAAGATCGAGATCAGCGAGCCGCCGAAGGCGAAGCCGATCAGCGGCTGCACGATGTGCACCAGGTCATCCTTCTTCAGCGCGTTGGCGTAGAGCAGCGCGAAAAAGCCCGCCACGCCGAGCAGCCCCAGGCCCACCACCAGCAGGCCGGTGATCGCGCCGCCCTTGAAGGCCACCTGCAGCGCCTCGTTCGAGGCCCATGCGCGCGGCCTCCGCGGTGCGCACGTTGGCGCGCACCGAGACGTTCATGCCGATGATGCCGCAGGCGCCGGAGAGCACCGCGCCGAGCAGGAAGCCCCACGCGGTGGTCCAGCCCAGCTGCGGGACGAAGCCGATGGCGAGGAACAGGACCACGCCGACCATGGCGATGGTCTTGTACTGGCGCCACAGGTAGGCGGTGGCGCCCTCGCGGATCGCGGCCGCGATCTCGCGCATGCGCTCGTTGCCGTCGGGCAGCTTGAGGATCTGCGCGCTCTGCCAGACACCGTAGACGATAGCCAAGGACCGCGCAGGCAAGCGCGAAGATGAGTCCGCCAGACATGCTTGTTCTCCCCTTCTTAGGCGCAGGGCTGGGAGCCCCGCCGAAAAGGGGGCGATTTTAGCAGGCCAGGGAGCCTCTGGCCTATTCCCGCGTGCGCGACGGTCGCGATTTTCGTGCAGGGCGAGACAGCGGCCGCCGCCGTGTGCTTGACGCCCACAAGGCGGCCGATGGCGATGCCATGCGCGAAAACTCGCCCCGTCCCTTTGGGCGGCGAGCCGGTACGCGAGCCCTAATGCGAGAGGCGCTCGCCGCCCTCGGGTTGCGGCCGGAAGTCGTAGCGGCGGCATGAGGGATATCGCGATGACACGGGCGCCGGCGTTGTTGCTCGGCCTTGCGATATCGACATATCGCTGCGGCCTCGCGCCTAGCCGGCGCCGCGTTCCGGCCGCAACGCGCACCCGCGCGAATAGGCCAGAGGCTCCCTAGCCGAGGGCGGCGAAAGCCCTGGCGCGTGATTTCCTCGACGCCGCCCAGCCCCGAGATGCGCTCGGTAGCTGCGGCGCGCGCGCATCGCCGGTGGCCGCCCAGCGGGTGTAGTAGTCCACCAGCGGCCGCGTCTGCGCGCGGTATACCTCGAGCCGCCGCCGGACCGTCTCCTCGCGGTCGTCGTCGCGCTGCACGAGCGGCTCGCCGGTGACGTCGTCCCGGCCCTCGACCTTGGGCGGGTTGAACAGCACGTGGTAGCTGCGCCCCGAGGCCGGGTGCACGCGCCGGCCGCTCATGCGCTTCACGATCTCAGCCTCGGGCACGTCGATCTCCAGCACGAAGTCGAGGCCCACGCCGTTCGACTTCATCGCTTCGGCCTGCGGGATGGTGCGCGGAAAGCCGTCGAACAGATACCCGTTCGCGCAGTCGGGTTCGCTCAGGCGCTCGCGCACCAGGCGCATGATGATGTCGTCGGAGACGAGTTGCCCCGCGTCGATCACTTTCTTCACGCCGAGGGCGAGCGGTGTACCTGCCTTGATGGCGGCGCGCAGCATGTCGCCAGTGGAGATTTGCGGGATGCCGTGCTTCCGCGTGATGAACGCGGCCTGCGTGCCCTTGCCCGCACCCGGCGGCCCGAGAAGGATGAGCCTCATCGGAGCAGTTTTAGCACAGCTTCGAGGTCGCCCGGGGTGTCCACCCCCGGGGGGATCGCCGCGTCCTCGACGACCGCGACGATGCGGAAGCCGTGCCATAGCACGCGCAGCTGCTCGAGCTGCTCGGTGGCCTCCAGCGGCGAGGGCGCGAGCGCGGCGCAGCGCTTGAGGAAGCCCACGCGGTAGGCGTAGATGCCGACGTGGCGCAGCGCGCGCGGCGCGCCCTGGCGCGCGTAGGGAATCGGCGCGCGGCTGAAATACAGCGCCTCGCCCCTGGCGTTCAGCACGGCCTTCACCACGTTGGGATTGGCGATCTCGGCGGCGTCCGTGATCGGATGGCAGGCGGTGGCGACGCTCGCCTCGGGATTGGCGGCGAGGGCGCCAGCCACGCGCGCGATCAATTCCGGCGCGATGAGCGGCTCGTCGCCCTGCACGTTGACTACGATCGCCGCGTCGGCGAGCCCGAGTTGTGCGGCGGCCTCCGCGATGCGATCGGTGCCCGAGGCATGCCCGGCGCGCGTCATCCGGGCGTCGAACCCGGCCGCGCGCACCGCGCGCGCAATGCGCTCGTCGTCGGTCGCCACGCACACCGGCTGCGCGCCGCTCTCTCGCGCGCGCTCGCAGACGCGCACCACCATCGGTTTGCCGGCAAGGTCGGCGAGCGGCTTGCCCGGAAAACGCGTGGAGGCGTAGCGCGCGGGAATGAGCGCGGCGAATGCCACCATAGCGGGGCCAGGCCTCAAGCTGCCTAGCCGGCCACCTCTTCGGCGGGATCGAGCCGGCGCGCGTCGTCCTCGAGCATCACGGGAATGCCGTCCTTGATCGGGAAGGCGAGCCGGTCGGCCTTGCACACCAGCTCGGCAGCCTCGCGGCGATACAGGAGCGGCCCCTTGCACAGCGGGCACACCAGGATCTCAAGCAGCCTTGGGTCTATGGCCGAGTTCACCGAGCCTCCTCAACAGCCACGCGTCGAACGCCGGGTCGGGCACCGCGCGCACCGGCAGGATCCAGTGCTGCGGCTTGGCGAAGCCCTTGCATTTTACCGCGTCCTTCTCGGTCATCAGTACCGGGGCCGCGTCGCCGAACTCGAGATCGGCGGCGACGAACGGGTGGTGATCGGGAAACGGATGCGGCACCATCTTCACGCCGAGCTTCGCGAGGTGCAGGAAGAAGCGGCTCGGGTCGCCGATACCCGCTACCGCGTGCACGCGCTCCCCGCCGAAGGCCTGCGCCTTGCGCCGCTCGCGCGCGTCGGTGGCGCGGTGCAGCTCGTCACCCTCCAGGCGCATGCCGAACCCTTTCACCTTGTCGGTGCCGTGCGCGACGACCGCGTCCACGGTCCACAGGCGCGTGCGCGGCTCGCGCAGGGGGCCCGCCGGCAGCATGAAACCGTTGCCGAAGGCGCGCGCGTCCACCACTGCGATTTCCACGTCGCGCCGCAACGCGTAGTGCTGCAGACCGTCGTCCATGATGATCACGTCGCAGTCCGGGTGCTCTTCGCGCAGCCGCACGGCCACCGCAGCGCGGTCGGCGCCGACCCACACCGGGCAGCCGCTGCGCCGCGCCATCAGCACCGGCTCATCGCCGACTTCCGCCGGATCAGCGGCAAGCGACACCGCGCGCGGCGGCTGCACGGCGTCGCGCGCGGCGCGCCCAGCGCCCAGGTACCCGCGCGAGACGATGACGGGCGACCAGCCCGCCGACTTGAGGAGCTCTGCGACATGGATGACGAGCGGCGTCTTGCCGCTGCCGCCCACCGTGAGGTTGCCGATCACCACGACTGGAATGCCCGCGCCGCGGCTCGGCGCAAGGCGCAGGAGGTAGGCGAGGCGGCGCAGCGCGACGGCGATGCGAAAGACGATGCTCGCCGGCCACAGCAGCCACGCCAGCAGCCCCGCGCGCCGGTACCAGATTTTCTCGAGGACCTGCGTAGCTACCTAGAGGATTGGGTGGTGAAGGTGATCTGCTGCAGGCCGGCGAGGCGCGCCGCCTCCATGACGCGGATCACCGACTGGTGGCTGGCGCCCGCATCCGCGCTGATCACCACCACCGGCTCCGCGGCCGTGCCGCTCGCGCGCTTGAGCTCGCCGGCGAGCTGCTCCACGCTGACGAACGCGACCGGGGAGCGGTTGACCACGTACTGCCCCTGCAGGTTCACCAGCACGGTGATCTCGCTCGCGCGCTCGAGCTGCTTCTCGGCGTCGGCCTGCGGCAGGTTGATCTGCAGCTCGGTGTACTTGGAATAGGTGGTGGTGATCATGAGGAAGATCAGGATCACCAGCATGACGTCGATCATCGGCACCAGGTTGATCTCCAGGTGCTCCTTTTCCCGGCCGCGCTGGAAGTTCATGTCGCCGCGCTCCGCGCTCGCCTAGCCGCGCTCGGCGCGCTCGCCGTGCACGATGTCGATGAGCTTGGCCGCCTGCTGCTCCATGTCGACGACGAAGCCGTCCACCTTGTTCTTGTAGTGCCGGTAGAAGATCAGCGCGGGAATCGCGATGCCGATGCCGAACGCGGTGTTGTACAGCGCGATCGAGATGCCGTGCGCGAGCTGCTGCGGGTTGGCGCCGGAGGGCGACTGCGAGCCGAAGATCTCGATCATGCCGATCACCGTGCCGAACAGCCCGAGCAGCGGCGCCGCCGTGGCGATGGTGCCGAGGGTGGTGAGGAAGCGCTCCAGCTCGTGCGCCACCGTGCGCCCCGCCTCTTCCACCGCGTCCTTCATGACGTAGCGCGAGCTGGCGTGATTGCGCAGGCCCGCCGCCAGCACCTCGCCGAGCGGCGAGTCCTTGGCGAGCTTGTCGAGGATCTCCGCGTTCACCCCTTGGCGCTGGTAGACCTGCACCACCTGGTCGAGCAGCGTCGGCGGCAGGATCTTGCTGTCGCGCAAGGTGAGCGAGCGTTCGATGATCAGCGCAACGGCGATCACCGAGGCGAGCAGCAGCGGCCAGATCGGCCAGCCGGCGGCTTGAATGATGGCGAACAAATTGGGCTCCGGATGAGTTCCTATTGTTGTGCGGCGACTCTAGCAAAATTGCGACCACGCCGTTATCCACAAAAGCTGTGGATAAGTTTGTGGATTTTCTTTGGGCAGATGCGCCTGCCAGTCACGAATCCTCGCGCAAGTCGGCAGCGCGTAAAATTTCAGCAGTTGTTTCCGGCGCAGAAACAGCGGCTTACGAAATAGAATCGGCCTCCGTGCGCAATTCGGCGGCGCGCGGCTCTGCATCGACAGCGACTGTGCATTAGTGTAGGCGCATGGAAAGCGAGTTTGCGCGCGATGTGGCCCCCGTCCTGAGCGTCTCGGCGCTGCTGAAGAGCGTGCGCGAGACGCTCGAGCGGCGCTTTCCGCTGGCGTGGATCGCGGGCGAGATCTCCAACTTCCGTCCGGCCTCCTCCGGGCACTGGTACTTCACGCTCAAGGACGAAAGCGCGCAGGTGGATTGCGTCATGTTCCGCGGCCGCGCGGCCGCGCTCGACTGGCAGCCGGCCGAAGGCATGCGCGTGGAGGCGCGCGCCCTGGTGACCCTGTACGAGCCGCGCGGGCGCTTCCAGCTCAACGTGGAGGGCATGCGCCGCGCCGGCCTCGGACCGCTTTACGAGCGCTTCCTGAAGCTCAAGGCCAAGCTCGAGGCCGAGGGGCTGTTCGATCCCTCGGCGAAGCGCCCGATCCCGGAGCACCCGAAGCAGATCGGCATCCTGACATCTCTGCAAGCTGCGGCGCTGCGCGATGTGCTGACCACGTTACGCCGCCGCAACCCTTCCATTCCCGTGATCGTCTATCCGGTGCCGGTTCAAGGCGATGGCGCGGCGGCGAAGATCGCGCAGATGCTGGCGACCGCCAGCGCGCGCGACGAATGCGACGTGCTGCTGCTGGTACGCGGCGGCGGCTCGATCGAGGACCTGTGGCAGTTCAACGAGGAGGCGGTGGCGCGCGCCCTCCGCGCCTCGCGCATCCCGGTGGTGGTCGGCGTCGGCCACGAGACCGACGTGACCATCGCCGACTTCGCGGCCGACCGGCGCGCGCCAACGCCGACCGCGGCGGCGGAGATGGTGAGCCCGTCGCGCGACGAGCTGCTCACGCGCGTAGCCGAGCTCGCGCAGCGCGCCACGCGCGAGGCCTTGCGGCGCATCGAGTACGCCATGCAGACGGTGGACGCGCTGGCGCGGCGCCTCGTGCACCCCCGCGAGCGCCTGCGCACCTCACGCCAGCTGCTCGTGCAGCTTGCGGCGCGGCTCGCGCTGGCCGCGGCGCGCCGCATGGACCAGTTCGACGCGCAGCTCGCGCGCCTTAAGGCGAGCCTGGCGAGCCTCAATCCGGAGGCGGTTCTCGAGCGCGGTTACAGCCTGACGCGCAATGCGCAGGGCGAAGTGCTGCGCGATGCGGCGCAGGCGCAGGTGGGCGAGCGCCTGACGACCACGCTGGCAAAGGGTTGGCTCGAGAGCGAGATCAGGAAGAAGGGGGGGTAGGCTCATGCTCATCGAACGCTGCATCGCGCTCCTGGCGATCCTTGCGCTCGCGGCGTGCTCGCAGCCGCGGCCGCAGGCGCAGCCGGTCCACGAGTACGCGAAACCCGAGTCAAAGGCGGACGCGCAGATCCTGGAGGCGGCGACGACGCCGCTCAGCGACCTGAACATCGTGCGCGCCGAGATTCCGCCAACGCTGGTCGCCGCGCTGAAAGGACCTTACGAGCGGCCAGCCGATGCGTCCTGCACCGGCATCGCGGCCGAGATCCGCGCGCTCGACGCCGTGCTCGGCGCCGACCTCGACACGCCGGTGACGCCGATCAATCCCAGCCTGATCCCGCGTGCCGTGGAATTGGCGAGTGGGGCGGCCATGGACGCGGCGATGGGTGCAATGCGCGGCGCGACGTCGGGAATCGTTCCCTACCGCAGCTGGGTACGCAAGCTCTCGGGCGCGGAGCGCTACTCGAAGGAAGTATCGGCAGCCATCGCCGCCGGCGGCGTGCGCCGGTCTTATCTCAAGGGCTTCGGCCACGCCTCCGGCTGCCCGACGCCCGCTGCGCCGCGCGGCTGAGGCAGGGATGCGCCGGCTCGCGCTCTTCGTCGCGCTCCTTGCGGCCGCACAGCCCGGCGCGACGCGGGTCGTCGAGGAGGTGACCGATCTCACGGTCACCGTCGCCAACGCCCGCGGCCAGTCCGTCACACACTCGATCAAGCTGACGATCTTCCGCGACGATGCGGTGCCACGCGCGCCCTTTCTCGTCCTCAACCACGGCCGCCCCGCCAAGGCGGAAGACTTCGTCAAGATGGGCCGCCAGCGCTACTCCGACAACTCGAAGTATTTCGTCGCCAGAGGATTCGTCGTGCTGGTGCCGACCCGGATCGGCTACGGCATCACTGGCGGTGAGGACGTGGAAGACTCCGGCGGCTGCCAGGCCAAGAACTATCCGCCCGTCTACGAGGCGGCGGCGCAGCAGACATTGCAGGTGCTGGGGCACGCCCGCACGCTGCCTTATGTGGACACCGAGCGCGGCCTTGTCCTGGGACAATCGTTCGGCGGTGCAACGGCGATCGCCGTCGCCGCCAAGAACGTGTCGGGAGTGGTCGCCGCTGTGAACTTCGCCGGCGGCGGCGGCGGAAATCCGGTCTCGCGGCCGGCAGATCCTTGCCGTCCCGACCAGTTACGCAGGCTCTTCGCGAGTCTCGGCGCAACCGCGCGCACTCCGACGCTCTGGTTCTACAGCGAGAACGACAAGTACTTCGGCAAGGAGTATCCCCAGGAATGGTTCAAGGCCTTCGTCTCGGCGGGCGGCAGGGGCGAATTCGTCCAGCTGCCGCCTCACGGCGAAGACGGCCACGGCATCTTCTCGAGGAACCCGAACGCATGGAGGCCGGTGTTCGAGGACTTCCTGCGCAGGAACGGCTTTTGACGCGCGCAACGGTTGCCGAGCAGTGGCGACCGTCATAGTGCCACCGTGGCTCGCGGGGACGGCGCTGCTCGGCCTCAGGGGACTATCGCGTGTTCCCGGCGCGTTCGCTAGGATTTGCACTCGATGAAACTCCTCGTCCTGGGCGCAACCGGCAAGACGGGCCAGCAGCTTGTCCAACAAGCGCTCGCGCAAGGCCATGACGTGACGGCGTTCGTGCGCGATCCGGCGCGACTCGCGCTCGCCGACCCGCATCTACGCGTCGTCACCGGCGCCCTCCCCGGCGACGCTGCCGCGCTCGAGGCCGCGCTGCTCGGCCAGGACGCGGTGTTCTGCTCGCTCGGGCTGCGCAACGCCTTGAAGGCCGGCGGCCTGATCGAGAGCGCCATGCGAGCGCTCGTGCCCGCGATGGAGCGCGCCGGCGTGCGCCGCCTGCTCCTCGTGTCGGCCAACGGCGTGGGCGACACGCACCGGCGCTCCCCGCTCCTGCCGCGCATCATGTACCGGCTGC
This sequence comes from uncultured beta proteobacterium, assembly GCA_963719995.1. GTDB lineage: Bacteria > Pseudomonadota > Gammaproteobacteria > Burkholderiales > SG8-39 > JAABQT01. Next base: position 1,141,346 of record CAVRDW010000001.1, read on the forward strand.
TCCTCGGGGACATCTTCGCCGACAAGGCAAGGGGCGAGGCGATCGTGCGCGCGAGCAGCCTGGAGTGGACGATCGCCTACCCGACGCTGCTCACCGACGGCCCGCGCACCGGCCGTTATCGCGCCGGCGAGACGCTCGAGCTGCGCGGCATGCCGAAGATCGCGCGCGCCGACGTCGCCGACTTCCTGCTGCGCCAGCTCACCGAGCGCGCCTTCCTGCGCAAAGGCGCGGTGCTGAGCGACTAGCACGCAGCGAGGCGCGCCGGGCGCCAGCGCGTTTCCCAGCGCCGTCGCCGGGCGACGAGCCGGCGCCGCGCCCAGTGCCACGCTGACGCAAGCTAGCGGGCGCGCAGTGCGCGCGCCGCCTTTGCCACATCCTTGCGCTTCACCCAGAGGATCGCGCCGAAGCGGCGCTTGCCGGCGGTCACCGCCTGGATCGAGACGACGTTGATCTTCGCCTTGGCGAGACGTCCCAGCACGCTGGTGAGCGCGCCCACGCGGTCGTCGCCACGCGCGAGGAACGCCGTCTTGCGAGGCGAGATCCTGAGCTTTGCCTTCCTGGCTGCCTTGAGAAACTTCGCGTTGTCCTGCGGCACGAAATCCACCTGCGCGCCACCACCCTCGGGAAATCCCGTGAAGGCAAGCAGGTTGACCTTCGCCGCCTTCAGCGCGGCGAGCAGCTGCGCGCCCGAACCCGGGCGCTGGGGTATTTTCATCGAGTAGTAGGAAGCTTTGCGCACACCAGCCATGGTTCCTCCTTAGGGCCGCATTGCGGCCCTATAATTCTGCGCTTCCTGATCGAGGATGGCACGAGCGCCATGGGTCACCGGCTGTCGAAGATCACCACGCGCACCGGCGACGCCGGCGAAACCGGCCTAGGTGACGGCGCCCGTGTGGGCAAGGACAGCCCGCGCATCCAGCTGCTGGGCGACCTCGACGAGCTCAACTCCGCGCTCGGCGTGCTGCTCGCCGAGAAGCTGCCGCCGGACGTGCGCAAGTCGTTGCTGCGCGTGCAGCACGACCTCTTCGACCTGGGCGGCGAGGCTTGCATCCCGGGCCACGCGATGATTACCGACGCGCACGTCGCGCGCCTGGAAGCGCTCACGCAGGGCTACAACGCCAAGCTGAAGCCCCTGAAGGAGTTCATCCTGCCCGGCGGCACGCGTGCCGCGGCCGCGGCCCACCTCGCGCGCGCCATCTGCCGGCGCGCCGAGAGGAGCCTCGTGGCGCTCGGCCGGCGCGAGTCGGTCGGCGAGCGCGCGCGCCGGTACCTCAACCGGCTCTCCGACCTCCTGTTCGTGCTCGGCCGTACGCTGAACCGCGCCGCCAGGCGGGGCGACGTGCTCTGGCAACATGAACGTAAGAAAGTGTGAGCGTCGGCCTTGCCGCAGGCCTGCGCCGGCAGGCGTGCGCCAAGTCAGTGCTTGAGGCTGGGTCTTGCGCTAAATTCCGACTCATGCGCTCCGTACCAGCCGTGAGGGCCCTGGTGTTCGACGTGTTCGGCACGGTGGTCGACTGGCGCGGCTCGATCATCCGCGAAGGAAGGCTGCTCGGCCGCAGGAAGAAGCTGAAGGTGGACTGGCCGGCATTCGCCGACGCCTGGCGCGCCGGCTACCGCCCGGCGATGGCGCGCGTGCGCTCGGGCGAGCTGCCCTGGACGAAGATCGATGCGCTGCACCGCATGATCCTCGACGGCCTGCTCGCGCGCTTCGGCCTCGAGGGCTTCAGTGAAGAGGAACGCGCCGATCTGAATTTCGTCTGGCACCGGCTCGATCCCTGGCCCGACGCGCGCGCCGGGCTCGCGCGCCTGAAGCGCCGGCACGTGATCGCTACGCTGTCCAACGGCAACCTGGCGCTACTCACGAACATGGCCAAGCGCGCGCGCCTGCCCTGGGACTGCATCCTCTCGGCCGAAGTGGTGCGGCACTACAAGCCCGACCCCGAAACGTACCTCGGGGCCGCCGACTTGCTGGGCGTGAAGCCGCCGGAATTGATGATGGTCGCCGCGCACAAGGACGACCTGCACGCCGCGCGTGCCTGCGGCCTGCGGACCGCCTTCGTGCCCCGCCCCAGGGAGCACGGCCCGGGCGTGAAGGTGGACGCCACGCGCGAGCCCGTGTTCGACGTCCATGCGCGCGACTTCAACGAACTTGCCCGGAAGCTGGAGCGCTGATGCCCGCCAAGCCGAAGTCACCCGCCCCGCGCCACCGCCTGCTGATCGTCGACGACGACGAGTCCACGCGGCTGCTGCTCGCCCGGTTCCTCACCAAGGACATGAAGATCGAGGCGCAGCTGGCCGGCACCTGCGAGCAGGCGCTGCGCTTCGCGAACAATTACGCCTACGACGCGATCCTGCTCGACCTGCAGATGCCGGGCATCGGCGGCTATGGCGTGCTCAAGGAGATCCGCGCCGGCTCGGCCAACATGGCGACGCCGGTCATGATCGTGTCAGTGCTCGATGACATGGAGACCAACGACCGCTGCATCGCCGCGGGCGCCAACGGCTATCTGGTCAAGCCCGTGGAGCGGCGCGCGCTGGCTTACGCGGTAAAAGCGCTGCTTGCCGCACGCGGCAAGGCGAAGTCCAGGACGTGAACAATCCGGAGGATGGCTGGCATGGCGGAGATCAGGATCGGCAATGTCGAGGCGCTGGGCAAGCCCCTCGGCCAGTACTCGCACATGACGCGCGTGAAGAACGCCCAGGAAACGCTCTACATCGCGGGGATGCTCGCGCCGGGTGATGATTTCGACGCGCAGTGCACGGGGGTCTTCCGGCAGATCGAGACTGCGCTCAAGTCGGCGGGCGCAGGCTGGGGCAACGTCGCGCAGTTCACCACGTATCTCGTGCACTCGCAGGACATTCCGAAATTCATGGCCTGGCGGGTGCGCGAGTTCCCGAAGATGTTCCCGGACGGCAAATACCCGCCCAATACGCTGCTGATCATCGACCGGCTGGTCGGCGAGCAGTTCCTGGTCGAGGTGCAGACCATCGCCGTGCTCTAGCGCGGACGGCACGTCGCCGAGCGGCAGGGTGGTCGGTCGGCGCCGAGCCCGGCGGCGGCGCTTTCCCCAGCGACGCGAAGACTCCTCGCCGTCAGTCCTCGGGCGTCGGAGGCCTGCGGAACTCGCCCTTCCTGCATTTACGGGCTCGAGCAGTCCTCGGCCTGCTCCCTCCGCCCTCGGCCCGTCTCGGCGCGTCGCGATGGGGAGCCCCTGCACCGCCGCCGGGCTCCGCGCCGTCTCCGCTCGTCGCCGAAGTTGCCCCGCCACTCCACTTCGGAGCGCGACAGGACTCCCTCATCACTTTTCGAGATCGCTGAAGAGCAGTCGGATTTGCTGGCGTCCGCCAACGCGCGTAGCGTATGTCGAGGCGCGTACCACGCAGCTCCACGCGGCGGCGAATGTCATTCAACAAGGACATGCAATTCGGAACATTTGCACTAACTTGCGGATTCGGCATGCATACGTCGCGGGTGACCAACCGCAAGGCGGAATTCATTCCACCTTTTAGGGCATCTACTTCTAGTTAGAACTCATGGATCTCAGCTGCCCCGAGTGCGGCGCACCGATCCCGAGTATGTTCGCGGCGCAAGACGAGGTCGCCTGCCCAAGCTGCCACAGGCTCCATCGATCCAATGGACGTCGCATATTGGGACGTTGCTGGGGAATCGGAGTCGCCGTGGAACTCCTGTTACTTGTCAGCATTGCGCTGCTGGTGCAGAACTGGTGGTATGCCTTGGGCATTTCGCTGACGGCGGTCGGTTCAATTGGGTTTGGTGCGACTCAGTGGGCGCTTCAGCGCTTGGTTGTCCTTACACCAACTGGTCGTTTCGCGTCATGAGTTCTAACCCCCCGGTCAACGCGGACGCGCGCGACCTGCCGCCATCTGCAGGGCGCCGTACTGCGCGCGCCGGTTACCGGGAACGTTAGGCGACACAGGGTGAGCACCTCGCGAATTGGGCTCGTGCCCTTGGAGCCAGACGGCGAGCGGCTCGTCGCGTATCTCGAACGGAGGACACCATGGGACTCTTGACCTTCAGTATCAACGTCACCCTGGACGGCTGCGTCGACCACCAGGAAGGAATCGCCGACGACGAGACACACGCCTTCTTCACCCGCCTCATGGACGAGGGCGGGGCGATGCTGTGGGGCCGCGTCACCTACGAGATGATGGAGAGCTACTGGCCAGCGGTCGCCCGCGGCGACGCGGAGGCACCGCCGGCGATGCGCGAGTGGGCGGTCAAGCTGGAGGCCAAGCCGAAGTACGTGGTGTCCTCGACGCGAAAGGACTTCCCGTGGACCAACAGCCACCACATCGCCGGCGACCTGCGCACGGGCGTACAGAAGCTCAAGGACGCGACCCCGGACGGCGTGCTCCTCGGTAGCGGCAAGCTCGCGACCGAGCTGGACCGGCTGGATCTGATCGACGAGTACAAGTTACTCGTCCACCCCAGGATCGCCGGCCACGGCCCGACCCTGTACGAGAGCGGGCTGCCCAGCACGCGACGGCTCGAGTTGATCTCGGCGAAGCCGCTCCGCAGCGGCGCGGTCGCCATGCACTACCGGCGCGCGCGCTGACTCGGAGATGGGTCATGTCGCCTAACAACGCGCTGCACTCGGACGGGCCTCGCGTTGCTCGGCCCGCCGGTGAGCGCGGGCGTTAACACTCGCTCAGTGCGCAGCAGACGGCGAGGAGCCCGGCGGCGGCACCAGGGGTCCCCATCGCGACGCGCCGAGCCGGAACGCGGGCGGAGGGAGCAGGCCGAGGACTGTTCGAGCCCGTAGATGCAGGAAGGGCGAGTTCCGCAGGCCCCCGACGCACGCGGCAGCTAGGCGAGGGATTTTCGCGTCGCTGGGGAAGGCGCCGCCGCCGGGCTACGCGCTGGCGGCCATGCGCTAGTCGGGCTTGGCGCCCGACTGCTTGACGAGCTTCGCGTAGAGGCGGCGCTCGGCATCCACGAAGGCGGTGAACTGCTCGGGCGTGCGCACGGCGCTGCCCTCCATGCCCATCGCGCGCAGCCGCTCCCGCACTTCAGGCGCATCCATGGCCGCCAGGATCTCCGCCGAGAGCCGCTGCACGACCTCGTTGCGTCATGCCCGCCGGCCCCATCAGGCCCCACCAGGTGGTCATGTCGAAGCCCTTCAGGCCCGACTCGTCCAGCGTCGGCAGGTCGGGCAGCGAAGCGGAGCGCTTGAGCGTGGTCACCGCGAGCGCGCGCAGCTTGCCCGCCTTCACGTTGGGCAGGGCGCTCGCCAGGTTGTCGAACATCAGGTGCACGCGGCCGGCAAGCAGGTCCGCGACCGCGGGCGGCGCGCCCTTGTAGGGGATGTGCACCATGAAGGTGCCGGTCATCTGCTTGAAGAGCTCGCCCGGCGAGGTGCCCGGTCGAGCCGGTCGAGCCGGAGGCGAAGTCGAGCTTGCCGGGCCGCGCCTTGGCGTAGGCGACGAGCTCCGGCACGGATTTCACCGGCAGGTCCGTGTTCACGACCAGCACGTTGGGCACCTGCACCACGAGCGCGAGGTGCCGGAAGTCCTTGATCGGGTCGTAGGGCACGCTCGCCATCAGCGCCGGGTTGATGGCGTGCGTGGCGATGGCGCCCATGCCGATGCGTGTAGCCGTCGGGCGCGCTCTTCGCCACGAAGTCGGCGCCGATGTTGCCGCCCGCGCCGGGCTTGTTCTCCACGAGGAACGGCTGTCCGAGCGTTGCCTGCAGCCTGGGCGCCAGCAGCCGCGCCGAGATGTCCACGGGTCCGCCGGGCGGATACGGCACGACGACGCGCACCGGCTTCGCCGGCCAGGCCTGCCCGAACGCGGGGAGCGCCGCGGCCGCGAGCACCGCCAGGGCGGCGAGCCGCCGTCCTGCCGTGAGCCACGCCTGCACCGCTAGGTCTCCTCGACGAACACTTCCTCGCGCTTCTTGCGGATGTTGGGCAGCGCGATGATCGTGAGCAGGATGATCGAGACGATCAGGAAGCGAGGCGCTGATCGGCTTCTGGAAGAACACCAGCGCGTCGCCGCGCGACAGCAGCATCGCGCGGCGCAGGTTCTCCTCCATCAGCGGCCCGAGGATGAAGCCGAGGATCATCGGCGCGGGCTCGCACTCGAGCTTGACGCAGACGTAGCCGAGCAGCGCCGAAGGCGGCCATCAGCAGGCAGTCGAAGGGATTGTTCGACAGGCTGAACACGCCGATCGCACATGAACACCAGGATCGAGGGGTAGAGGATGCGGTAGGGCACGGTGAGCAGCTTGATCCACATGCCGATCAGCGGCAGGTTGAGCACCACCAGCATCAGGTTGCCCAGCCACATCGAGGCGATCATGCCCCAGAACAGCTGCGGCCTCTCCGTCATCACCTGCGGCCCCGGCGCGATGCCCTGGATCATCATCGCGCCGATCATCAGCGCCATCACCGCGTTGGACGGGAATGCCCAGCGTGAGCAGCGGGATGAAGGAGGTCTGCGCGCCGGCGTTGTTGGCGGACTCGGGCGCGGCCACGCCCTCGATCGCGCCCTTGCCGAACTCGTGGGCGTTCTTGGACACCTTCTTCTCCAGCGTGTAGGCGCCGAAGGACGCGAGCAGCGCGCCGCCGCCGGGCAGGATGCCGAGCGCCGAGCCGAGGAAGGTGCCGCGCAGCACCGGCGCCCAGATGCGCTTGAAGTCCTCCTTGCGTCGGCCAAAGGTGCTTCACCTTGCTGGTGAACACCTCGCGCGCGCCCTTGTGCTCGAGGTTGGCGATGATCTCCGCGAGGCCGAACATGCCCATGGCGACGGTGACGAAGCCGATGCCGTCGGCGAGCTCCGAGATGCCGAAGGCGAAGCGCAGCACGCCCGAGTTCACGTCGGTGCCGACGAGGCCGAGCAGCAGGCCGAGCAGCACCATGCAGATGGCCTTGATGAGCGAGCCGTGCGCCAGCACCACCGCGGCCACCAGGCCCAGCACCATCAGCGAGAAGTACTCCGAGGGGCCGAACTTGAGCGCCACCTCCGCGAGCGGCGGCGCGAACATGGCGACGATCAGCGTCGCCACGCAGCCGGCGAAGAACGAGCCGAGCGCCGCGGTGGCGAGCGCCGGCCCGGCGCGGCCCTGCCGCGCCATCTGGTAGCCGTCCAGGCAGGTCACCACCGAGGAGGACTCGCCCGGCAGGTTGACCAGGATCGCGGTGGTGGAGCCGCCGTACTGCGCGCCGTAGTAGATGCCGGCCAGCATGATCAGTGCGGCGATCGGATCCAGGTTGAAGGTGATCGGCAGCAGCATGGCGATGGTTGCGACCGGGCCGACGCCGGGCAGCACGCCGATCAGCGTGCCGAGAATCACGCCCACCAGGCACATGAGCAGGTTGAACGGCGAGAGCGCGACGCCGAAGCCGAGCGCGAGGTTGCTGAAGATCTCCATCGTGCGCTCCTAGAAGCGGCAGAAGTCTTCGATCGCCGCCGGGCAGATCGGGAAGGGCAGCGTCAGGCCCTTGACGAACACCAGCACCGAGAAGATGAACAGCACCACGTACATGATCGCCACTTCCTTCGCACTTGAACTCGTGGCCGCCGAAGGCGCTGATGAACACCAGCAGCAGCGTCGCGCCGACGAGGCCGAGCGGCTTGAGGAAGTAGCCGAAAGCGACGCAGGCAGCGAGGATCAGAAGCAGCGGCCGGTAATGGAACTGCGGCACCTTTTCGCCCTTCAGCGCGAAGGAGCGCAAGAACAGGATCAGCCCCAGCACGGCGAGCATGCCGCCCAGCAAAACAGGGAAGTACGCCGGCCCCATGCGCACGGCGCTGCCCATCTGGTAGTTGTTCAGCGCGATCGCGGCCATGCCGCCGCCGAACCCGATGAACATTACCCCCGCCCAGAAATCTTTCGGACTCTTGATCGCCATCGGTCTCCTCCAGCTCTTCTCGCGGCGCGCAATGCGCATTCGTCGCCGCTGGCCCTGAGTCGAGGCTAGTGTAGCATGGGCTTTCATGCGCTTTTCTCCGGGCGCCGTGTCAGCTTGGCGTCATGCCTTGCTCTGCTGCGCTGCGCTCGCGCTCGCCGCCTGCGGCGACGCGCCGCAGCTCGCGCGCCTCGCGCCGGATGCAGCGGTGCTCGCGTTCGGCGACAGCCTGACCTACGGCACCGGCGCCGCCGAGGCCGAAAGCTATCCGGCGCAGCTCGAGCGGCTCATCGGGCGCCGCGTGGTGCGCGCCGGCGTGCCCGGCGAGGTGAGCGCGCAGGCGCTCGAGCGCCTGCCCGCCGCGCTCGAGGAGCACCGGCCGAAGCTGCTCGTGCTGTGCATCGGCGGCAACGATTTCCTGCGCAACCTCGGCCAGGCGCAGGTCGCCGCCAATGTGCGCGCCATGATCCGCCTGGCGAAAGACAAGGGCGCCGACGTGCTGCTGCTCGGCACCCCCGAGAAGGGCCTGCTGGTGACGCCGCCGAAGTTCTACGGCGAGATCGCGAAGGAGTCGCGCATTCCCTATGAAGGCAAGGTGATCGGCGAGGTCCTGCGCGACAGCGCGCTCAAGTCCGATCCCATCCATCCCAACGCGCGCGGCTACCGCCTGATGGCCGAGCGCGTCGCCGCGCTCATGAAGCAGTCGGGCGCGCTCTAGGGAGCCCCCCAGAATGTCCAGGGCTCGGTCCCTCGCGCGCGACCTGGCCGCAGTCCCGCCAGCCGGCCCACGTCCTCGGGCCGGTCCACGTCCCACACTTCGGGCAGCTCGCGCCAGCGCCAGCCCAGGGCACGAAGCCGCGAGCGCGTCTGCGCCATCACTTGCGCCCCGCCCCACTCGATCTCCTCGAACAGACGCGGCGAGACGCGCCGCAGCGCGATGAGCGCATAACCGCCGTCCTCCGCGGGCGCGAACACCGCGTCGGCGCCGCCGGCCAGCCAGTGCGCCGCGCGCCGCAGGTCGCGCACGCTGCAGCGCGGGGCAGTCCGCGCCGATGAGAATCACGCGCTCGGCGCGGCGCAGGCCCTGGCGGAACGCGTGCAGCATGCGCGCGCCGAGATCCGCGCCGCGCTGGCGGCGCGTGGTCCACAGCTCCACGCCGCCGAGCCGCGCGGCTTGCGCCGTGGCGAGCGCCTGGCGCACCAGGCGCGCATGCAGGCGCGCCGCCGCCGCTTCGCCGAGGAGCGGGATGAGGCGCGTCTTCACGCGACCCGCGCGCGGCTCGCGAGCAAAGACGACGATCCTAGTCCGCGTATCGGCGCGCCAGCTCATCGGGATCGGCGCCCCGCCAGTAGGCGAGCCGCAGCCGCCACATGAGGAGCACGGTGCGCGCGACGCCGCGGCTTTCCCAGCGCCGCGCGCGAGGTGCGCACGCGCGCGGCGAGGCACGCGGGCGGCGAGACGCGCTTCATCGCGCGGCTGAAGGCGACGTCCTCCATCAGCGCGATCGGCGGGAAGCCGGGAAAGGCGTCGCGCCGCACGAAGATCGCCTGGTCCCCGGTGGCGATGCCGGTGAGACGCGAGCGCCGGTTCATGAAGTAGGCGATCACGGCGAGGCGCGGGTCGTCGGAGTCGATCGAGACGTCGAAGCGGCCCCACGCGTGCGAGGCGAGCGCCGCGAGCACCGCGCGATCCGCATCCGGCGGCAGGAAGGTGTCGGCGTGCAGGAACAGGAGCGCCTCGCCCGAGGCCGCGGCGGCGCCGGCGTTCATCTGGGCGGCGCGGCCGCGCGGCGCAGCGAGCACCCGGTCGGCGAGCGGCGCGGCGAGCCGCGCGGTGCCGTCGGTGCTGCCGCCGTCGGCGACGATCACCTGGTGGCCGCGCGCGCGCAGCGGCGCCAGCGCCGCGAGGCAGGCCTCGATGCCCGCGGCCTCGTTCAGCGCGGGAACGATGACGGAGAGCGCCCGGCTCATCCCCGCATCCATGCGTGGAATCTCTCCACCCAGGCGAGCAGGCGCTGCGGCGCGTGGGCCTTCTTCCACGCCCCGGCGGCGTACTTGTTCGCCTCCGCCAGCGTCGGATAGATGTGGATGGTGCCGAGGATCTTGTTCAAGCCGATGCCGTGGCGCATCGCGCCGACGAACTCGGCGATCAGGTCGCCCGCATGCTGCGCCCGCGATGGTGACGCCGAGGATGCGGTCGCTGCCCGGCACGGTCAGCACCTTGACCACGCCGTGCGCCTCCTCGTCGGCGATCGCGCGATCCAGATCGTCGATGCCGTAGGTGGTGACTTCGCAGGCGATGCCTTTCTCCTTCGCCTCGGTTTCGTTGAGGCCCGACGCGCGCCACCTCCGGGTCGGTGAACGTGGCCCAGGGAATCACCGAGTAGTCGGCGCGGAATTTCTTCAGGCTGCCGAACAGGGCGTTCACGGCCGCGTACCAGGCTTGGTGTGCCGCGGTGTGGGTGAACTGGAACGGCCCGGCGACGTCGCCGCAGGCGTAGATGTTCGGATAAAGCGTCTGCAGGAACTCGTTGGTCTCCACGGTGCGCGCCCCGGTCACCGGGATGCCAAGCTCCTCCAGCCCGTAGCCCTCGGTGTTGGCGACGCGCCCCACGGCGACGAGCAGCGTGTCGAACTGGATCGCCAGGTCGCGCCCCGCGTGCTCGCAGATCAGCACCTTGTGCCCGTCCTCGACACGGAACTCCTTGGCGCGGTGACCGGTGCGCACGTCCACGCCCTCCTCGCGAAAGCGCTTCTCCACCATCGCGGCGATCTCGGGATCCTCGCGCATCAGCAATCGCGGCAGCATCTCGACCTGCGTCACCTGCGCGCCGAAGCGCGCGAAGGCCTGCGTCAGCTCGCAGCCGATCGGGCCGCCGCCCAGCACCACCAGCCGCTTGGGCAGCTCGCGCAGGCCCCAGAGCGTGTCGGAGGTCAGGAAGCCGGTCTTCTCGATGCCGGGGATCGGCGGCACGAAGGGCCGCGCGCCGGCGGCGATCACGATCGAGCGCGTGGTCAGCGCCTTCTTCGTTCCATCCGGCAACGCGATCTCCACGATCCAGGGCGAGACGATCTTCGCCTCGCCCTGCAGGCATTCGACGCCGAGCCCGCGATAGCGCGCCATCGAATCGTGCGGCGCGATCGCCTGGATCACCCTTTGCACACGCTCCATCACCTCGGCAAAGTCGAACGACGCGACCGCGCTCGCCAGCCCGTATTCCTTCGCGCGGCGGATGATGGAGAGCACGCGCGCGGTCTTGATGAGCGCCTTCGAGGGCACGCAACCGGTGTTGAGGCAATCCCCGCCCATGCGGTGCTTCTCGACCAGCGTCACCTTGGCCTTCACCGCCGCGGCGATGTAGGCCGAGACAAGTCCGGCGGAGCCCGCGCCGATCACCACCAGGTTGCGATCGAATGCGGCCGGCCGGTGCCAGCGCGCGTAGGCGCGGCGGGCCTTGAGCGCGTCGAGCGCCTTCTTCGCGGCGAGCGGGAACAGGCCGAGCAATGTGAACGCCGCGACCAGCCCGGCGGACAGGCGGAACTCGGCGAGCTGCGCGCCGGCATACACGTAGACGATGGTGCCGGCGAGCATGCCGACCTGGCTCACCCAGCAGAAGGTCCAGGTGCGGATCGGCGTCAGGCCCATCGCGAGGTTGATGAGGAAGAACGGGAAGGCCGGCACCAGGCGCAGCGCAAAGAGGTAGAACGCGCCCTCCTTCGCCACGCCCTGGTTCAGCGCGCGCAGCCGTTCGCCGAAGCGCGCCTGCACCCAGTCGCGCAGGAGGAACCGCGAGGCGAGGAAGGCAAGCGTGGCGCCGATCGTCGAGGCGAAGGACACGATCACCGTTCCCCACAGCAGGCCGAAGATCGCCCCGCCCAGGAGGGTGAGGACCGCCGCGCCGGGCAGCGAGAGCCCCGTCACCGCGACGTAGGCAAGGAAGTAGGCGAGCGCCGCCTGCCAGGGGTGGGCGGCGTGGTACTGCCGCAGCTCGTCCTGCCGCGCACGCAGCTCTTCCAGCGTCAGGTAGCGATGCCCGCCGAGCGCGAAGAACAGCGCCGCCAGGGCGACGATGGCGGCCAGGACCAGGAGGCGGGAGCGGTTCACGCGTGCCGGGCCGCGACCACAAGCAGAAGGATGGAGCGGGTCACGCTAGCGTAGTCGCGCCGGGCCGCGCGCGGCTTACGGCACGCCGACGCTGCGCTGCCCCTGCTCGTCCAGCAGCTCCATCAGGCGGCTGCTGGTGGCGCGCAGCCGCTGCGACAGCATCAGCACCAGTTCCATCAGGATCTTGGCGCCGAGCAGCGGCTGCTCGACGATGATGCGCGCCAGGTTCTCGCGGTCCAGCACCGCCACGAGCGTCGGCTCGACCGCGACGCAGGTGGCGAAGCGCGCCTCGCCGTCGATCATCGACATCTCGCCCAGCGACCGTCCGGGCTCGACCACCGCGATCCGCTGCGGGGTGTTCCAGCGGTCCTGCTTGCGCACCTCGAACCGTGCCCTCGACCACGATCAGCATGAAATCGCCGCCGTCGCCCTCGTGGATCACTTCCTGGCCCTCCGCCGCGCGGTACACGTCCATGAAATGCGACAGCTGGCGCACCTCGGCCGGCGTGAAGTTCTCCAGCAAGGCGCTCTTCGGAATGAGCGCGTGGATCTGGCTGGCGAAGCGCGCGGCGTCGCCGAGGTACTCGAGATGGGCGAGCTGCGGGATATGGTCGGTCATGGCAGCCGGGCGAAGGGTGCGAGGGATTCTAGCCGATCAACCACAGCACGGTCGCCACCCAGCCCAGCGCCGCAGCCGCGAGCATCGGGTCGCGCAGCAACTCCAGCGTCGGGTCGCCGCCGCCCCCGCGGTAGTGCAGGCGAAAAAGATAACGGAAGCTGCCCAGCAGCACCCAGGGCAGCGTCCAGATGAGGTCCTGGGTGCCGTGCAGCGCGACGGTCGCATCCGCCACCGTGTAGAGCGCGTAGGTGACCACCATGCCGATCACGCACGCGAATACCGCGCGGTCCAGGAACGCGAGGCTGTAGGACTCGAGCACTGCGCGGTGCTGGCCCGCGTCCCCGGCGAGGCGCTCGAGCTCCGCGCGCCGCTTGGCGAACCCCAGGAACAGCGTGAGCAGAAAGCCGCAGGCGAGCAGCCAGCGCGAGGGCTGGATGCCGATGCCCCAGGTGCCCGCGAGCAGGCGCAGCATGAAGCCCGCGGCGATGATGAAGACGTCCACCACCGCCACGTGCTTGAGGCCCAGGCTGTAGGCGGCGTTCAGCGCGAGGTAGGCGCCGACGAGCGCCGCCACCTGCCAGCCGATCAAGGCCGCAAGCCCGAGGGCAGCGGCGGCGAGCGCCACGGCGATGCCGTGCGCCGCAGCCGCGGAAATCGCGCCGCGCGCCACCGGGCGGTTGCTCTTCTCCGGGTGCTCGCGGTCGCGCTCGGCGTCGAGCGCGTCGTTGAAGGCGTAGACCGAGCTCGAGGCGAGGCAGAAGGCCACGGTGGCGGCGAGCGCCGCGGCGAGAAAGCCGGGCGCATCCCAGGCATGGCCGAAGAGAAGACCCGCGAGCACGAAGCCGTTCTTCACCCAGTGGTGCGGGCGCAGCAGCTGGACGATGTCGCGGCCGGTCATCGCAGGGGGGCCGGGCCCCTTCCGGTCGGCGCGCTCGGGGCCTTCGCGGCCCCGCCGCACCCCGCCGTCGACATCAGCCGCGGATTCTTTCATCGAAGGTCGTAGCGCTCGAAGAAATAGCAGGCGCCCACCGGCAGCCGGGGCGGGATGCGGTACCAGCGCTCCCGCACGGGCTTGAGCACGCCCTCGCGATACGCGGCGTAGTCGAAGCCGCGGCCGAGCACGGCGTGGAACGCCGCGCCGCGCACCTCGAAGCGACGCGCCTCCACGTCGCGAAAGTAGGGCCGGTAGCGCGCGAGGTCGGCCTCGTCACGGTGCAGGATGACGAGGTCGCGGCCCTGGAAGGCGCGCCAATCGGTCAGGATGTCGTCCTGGCGCGCGTGCTTGGAGCCCGGCCCGAACACGGGCACCGTGCGCCTGGCGTGCAACGACATCACCGCGGCCATCGAGTAGCTCTCGTAGGCGGGCGTCGCCGAAGGCAGCGCCGCGTCGAGCGCGCGCAGGACGGCGCGCGTGTCCGCGAGCAGCACCAGGTTCTGGTAGAAGGGCCGGCCCTGCCAGGTCTCGATCGGCATCGCGACCAGCACCGACAGGATCACCGCCTGCAGCACGGCGATGCCGGCGAACCAGCGCACGGTGAGCACCAGCGCGCGGCGCTCCAGCGCGAGCGCCGCCGTCAGGATCATCGCCGGCACGAACGACAGCAGCCAATGCAGGCCGATGCGCCGCACTGGCGAGAGGAGCGCGAAGACGACGAGCGGCACCAGCCACGCCAGCAGCAGCGCGGCGTTGCGCTCTGCGCGCAGGCGTGCGCGCCCTTTCCAGGCGAACCAGAGCAGCGGCCCGGCGAGATAGGCGAGCGACGCGGCGTAGAGCGCAGGCGTGGTCCAGGAGATGCCGGCATCGTCGTGCCGGTTGATCGCGTTGAACATCACGTTGCACCAGCAGGCCTGCCAGTTCCAGTACAGGTTGAGGAGCCCCGCGGGCAGCGCGCCGAGGAACACCAGGCCGAAGGCCGCGGGCCGGCGCGCCGTGACGGCCCACACGAGGTAGGCGAGCCCGAGCAGCGCCGCGAAATACTTGGACAGGAACGCGAGCCCCAGCAGCACGCCGGCCAGGAGGAACCGCTCGCGCGCAAACGCGATCATCGACGCCACCGAGAAGAGGATGAGCGGCGTGTCGGTGGTGATGAACACGTTCCAGACGTTGGCCGGCACGAGCAGCACGGCGATGGCCGCGAGATCCGCGGTGCCCGCATCCCGGCCGAACCAGGCGGTGAGCGCATGGCGCACGAGCAGCGCCACCAGCACCGGCAGCAGCAGCGCCGGCAGCCGCAGCACCCATGCCGCCTCCGAGAGTCGCACGAGCGGCGCCAGCAGCCAGCCCACCATGGGCGGGTGATCGTAGAAGCCGAGGGCCGGGTGCCGGCCCCACAGGACGAAATAGGCCTCGTCGCCCGAGACCGGGACCGCGACGGAGAGCCAGAGACGGAACGCGAGCGTCGCGGTAAGCGCAACCGCCAGCCACTGCCGCGGCGTCAGGGAGACCACGGCCGGGATTCTAGCGACTGGCGCCGGCCCGTCTTGAACATCTCGCCAGCCTCAGTCCGGCGCAGCGATCCGTGTCACGTGCGCGGAGCGGCCGCGCGCCGGCACGCTCCCCAGCGACGCGAAAGTCCCTCGCCGTCAGTCCTCGGGCGTCGGAGGCCTGCGCAACTCGCCCTTCCCGCATTTGCGGGCTCGAACAGTGCTCGGCCTTCCCCCTTCGCCCGCGGCCCGGCTCGGCGCGTCGCGATGGGGACCCCTCGTGCCGCCACCCGGCCGCGCCGCGCGAGCAAACGGCGCTTGCCCCAATCCGCCCCCCGGCTTTCGGCCCGAAGTGTCGACCCACTCGGGGGAAGCTTGGCGTCCTCGTTGGCTGGGTGAGTGGCCGCCCTTACGGCAGGATGAGCGGGACGTCGCGCAGGAAGACAGGCAAATCCATCGTCGGCGGGCGGGCAGGCACTTGGCAGATCATGTCCGCGACGTAGCCACGATGGTAGGTCTTGTGATTGACCACGTGCAGCAACATATCCCCGCGGCTCATTGCACCCGGTCCGCCGCCGACAAAAGCGAACTCAACAACTTCGTCATGCCGATCCTGGGAGAGGTTGTCTGCGTAATCTGCGTACCACCCATCGAGTACGTGCTGCGCCTTGCGCAACTCCGCAAGCGGCGGATGCGTCTCAGTATTCCTCGCCTGGAAACCGTGGGGTTTGCCCCGCAAATGAGCCTGCCATATGAGATCGACCACGTAGGCATGATTGAGGGTGTGCAACATATTCCCGAACACGGTGGGTCGCTTTGCAGTGAGTTCACCGTCGGGCAATTCGGCCAGTGCCTCATACAATCGAGCGTTCGCCCACGTGGTGTATCGGGTGAGCATTCGAATATTGCGAAGCGCGGACATCGCGTCTAATGTGAAGTGGAGAGCATGCCAGTTCAACGGTATTCGGCAGAACTCTCGTGCCGGAACATGCTAATCCCGACCCACCGCTGACGCCAGGGCGCGCGAGGCGCAGGCTAGCGCTTTGCCTTCGCGGCCTTGCGCCGCTCCTTCACGGCGTTGGCGAGCGTCTCGAGCACCTCCAGCGAGTCCTTCCAGCCCAGGCAGGCGTCGGTGACGCTCTGGCCGTACTGCAGCGGCTTGGCCGGGGTGAGCTCCTGGCGTCCTTCCACCAGGTGCGACTCGACCATCGCGCCGATGATGCGCCGCTCGCCGCCCG
Source organism: uncultured beta proteobacterium (assembly GCA_963719995.1). GTDB lineage: Bacteria > Pseudomonadota > Gammaproteobacteria > Burkholderiales > SG8-39 > JAABQT01. The sequence goes on from CAVRDW010000001.1 coordinate 1,157,605, forward strand.
CGATCTGGGCGGCGACGTCGCGCGCCACGTCCATCTGCCGCTTGAACTGCTTGGCGGCGTTGGCATGCGAGCAGTCGATCATCAGCCGCTCCGGCAGCTTCGCCTTGGCGAGCTCCGCGCAGGCCGCGGCGACGCTCTGCGCATCGTAGTTCGGCGCCTTGCCGCCGCGCAGGATGATGTGGCAGTCGTCGTTGCCGCGCGTCTGCACGATCGCCACCTGCCCGGTCTTGTGCACCGAGAGGAAGTGGTGCTGTCTGGCCGCGCCGCGAGAATGCGCGTCGACGGCGATCCTCACGTTGCCGTCGGTGCCGTTCTTGAAGCCGACCGGCGCCGACAGGCCCGAGGCGAGCTCGCGGTGCACCTGCGACTCGGTGGTGCGCGCGCCGATCGCGCCCCAGGACACCAGGTCGCCGATGTACTGCGGCGAGATCACGTCGAGGAATTCGCAGCCCGCCGGCACGCCCGCCTGGTTGATGCGCACGAGCAGGTCGCGCGCGATGCGCAGGCCCTCGTTGATGCGGTAGCTGCCGTTCAGGTACGGATCGTTGATCAGTCCCTTCCAGCCCACCGTGGTGCGCGGCTTCTCGAAGTACACGCGCATCAGGATCTCGAGCTCGCCCTCGTGCAGCCGCCGCTCGGCGGCGAGCCGCCCGGCGTATTCGAGCGCGGCGGCCGGATCGTGGATCGAGCACGGGCCCGATCACCACCAGCAGCCGGTCGGACTTGCCGTGCAGGATGGCGCGCACCTTGCGGCGCGTCTCGGCTGATCAGCGTCTCCACCGGCGTGCCCTGGATCGGGAAGAAGCGGATCAGGTGCTCCGGCGGCGGCAGCGGGACGATGTTCTCGATGCGCTCGTCGTCGGTGAGCGAGGTCTTGTCCGCGGGGACGGGGCCGAGGAAGGAGTCGATGGGCGTGGTCATGGTGGGTGCCGTCAGGATGAAGGTGCGGGCAAAAAAAAACCGCCAGGCATCTCTGCTCTGGCGGTTCGTCGGTTGCGCTGGTTACGCGGCTAGCCGTTCCCCTCCGCCAGATGGCGCGGGAAGTGGAAGAAGAAGCCGAAGAACCAGCGGTGCATGGGGCATTGAAGCACGAACGTCCGAGCGTTGGCAAATGACGCCAGCGAAGGCGCCCGGGGTACGGGCGCAAGTGGCGTCGCAGCGCCCCTGTACCTACTTGGGCCAGAGGACCATCTGGGTGCAGCGGAATAGCGCGATCTTGCGGTCGCTGCCCTCCACCGTCACCTCCGCATCCCAGACCTGGGTCGTCCGGCCCAGGTGCGCCGGCCGTGCGCGGCAGGCGATCGCGCCCTCGCGGGTGGTGCCGAGGAAATTCGCCTTCAGCTCCAGCGTGGTGAATCCCGTCGCACCTTGCGGCAGGTTGGCGACGCAGCCGTAGCCGCAGGAGGTGTCGGCCAGCGCGATCACGGTGGCCGCGTGCAGGAAGCCGTTCGGCGCCATCAGCGCCTTGTGCACCTCGAGCCGGCTCTCCACGCCCTGCGGCGTCATCGTCAGGATCTGCAAGCCGACCAGGCCCGGCAGGTGGCCGGCGCTGCGGCCGTTGAAGTGCTCGGGCGTCAGCTCGGGATGGAAGGAATTCACGCATCAAATCTAGCACTCGACCGCCACGACTGCCAAAGCGGAACTCGCGGTCATCGCGCACACTCCGGTCTGCGTTACTTGGCGTGAGAGTTGCTTCGCTTTCGGGTGTCTGCTAGCGTTTTCGCTCGGGTAGCGGTACCGGCGAAAAGAACAAAAGGAGGCGCATATGTCGGCGAACATGGCCAACCTGCCCGCGGGTTCCTGCATCCCGATCGCGGGCTTCAAGGACGTCTACGATGTCCCGCGTCGTGGAAAAGGCGCTGCAGGAGCTTCCGCCCAGCGCCAACGAGGCGCTGCGCGCGCTCTACGACAAGATGCTGCGCGTGGGCGGGCAGCGCTTCACCGTCAAGCCCTCGGCGCTGCCGCGCGATGGACGGGCTGTTCGACGAGCTGCCGAACTTCACGGCGGTGCTCGAGGACATCCGCAAGCAGCTCGCGCTGTGCATCGACTCGGAGGACGCGGTCGAGCTGCCGCCGATGCTGCTGCTCGGCGCGCCGGGCATCGGCAAGACGCACTTCGCGCGGCGCATCGCGCAGCTGCTCGGCACCGGCTTCGGCTTCGTGCCGATGAGCTCGCTCACCGCCGGCTGGATCCTCGGCGGCGCCTCCTCGCAATGGAAGAACGCCAAGCCGGGCAAGGTGTTCGAGACCTTCCTCAACGGCGACTACGCCAACCCGGTGATGGTGGTGGACGAGATCGACAAGGCGAGCGCGCGAGGGCCAGTACGACCCGCTCGGCGCGCTCTACGAGCCTGCTCGAGCTGGATACCGCGGCGCGCTTCGTGGACGAGTTCGCCGAGGTGCCGATCGACGCCTCGGGCGCGGTATGGTTCGCCACCGCCAACGACGCCGCGCGCATCCCCGAGCCGATTCTCAACCGCATGCACGTCTACGAGATCGAGGCGCCCGACGCCGAGGGCGCCGCGCGCATCGCGCTCGCCATCTACCGCGAGATCCGCGGCGCGCACGACTGGGGCAAGCGCTTCCCCGAGGCGCCGGGCGCTGCGGTGGTGGACAAGCTCGCCGCGCTCTCGCCGCGCGAGATGCGCCGCGCCGTGCAGTCCGCCTTCGGCAACGCCAAGCTCGCGGGCCGCGCCGAGCTCAGGCCCGAAGACATCCAGGACGGGCGCGGCGCCAGGCGCCGCATCGGCTTCTAGTAGTACTCCGCGACGTCACCGCCGGGATCTGCATCCGGGCCGGGCCTGAGGCCGGCGAGGCTTGGATCCAGATACGGGGCAGCCACGGTTCCGGTCGCGGCCGGAGCCTCGATCCGGGGCTTGGTCGCCGGTACGCTGCTGTATCCGGCGAGTGCGATGCCGGCGGTTACGATGACCACCGCGATACGCCTCGGCGTCATGCCCTTGCGCTGATCGTGCATGGGTCGCTCCTTTCCGCTAGCCGAGCTGCTTCGTCCAGGCCTGGCCGCCCGAACGGTAGAACGCGATCGTGCTGATCCAGGCGGCCTTCCCCGGCACGCCGTGCGCCAGTTCGCGGAATGCCGTCGCCACGCGCGCCCTGAGGCTGCGCGCCTGCGTCGCGGTGCGGCGTGCCGCCGTATGCGGCCGGTGCGCCTGCCTGCGGGCCGCGCGGGTCGCGCGCCCTTGAATCGTGGTGGTCGTTTCCATGCCCTGCTCCTCTCGTCGTTTGCGCGGGCCGGATGGCCTGCGCTGGTGAGGGCATGCTAGGCAGCGCGCGTATCTCCGCGACGTCGGATTGCAGCCGGCTTGTAGCCGGCTTGTTTCAGGTATAGGCGAGCAGGCGCCCGCAGGCGATCACCGCGAGCCAGAAGAGAAGCGAGAGCGCCGCGGCGGCGCGCGCCGCGCGGGGCGGCGGACGATTGAAGTCCCAGTCGGCCACCCCGCGCATGGCCCCGGCATGGAACACTGCCGCGTTCATGCCGGCGCCGAAGATCAGCCCGATCTTGAGCGCGAACACCGGGCTGGCGATGAAGTCGCTCGCGTGCGCCGCGAACATGGCAAGGCCGCTCGGCACGATCAGGACGAAGCTCGCCGCGGTCCATGGCAGCACGTGCGCGGCGAGCCGGCGCACCGGCAAGTTGCGCGAGAGCCCGAGCAGGCGAAAGTCGAGGACGGCGATCGAGCCGAACAGCAGCGCGATGCCGGCGAGGTGGACGATCTCGACGATGGGGTAAAGCCACAGCGACTGGCGCATCGCCACGGCGAGCGCCGACTGCTCGATCAATCCCATCGTCGGCATCGTTTCCATCGGCGACGGCGAGCGGGCACGGGAGACGCGTCTCCCGCGTCCCTAGGCGCCGCGAGGTTCCCCTGTACTCACCTCAGCTCGACCGTCTTGCCGCCGACGGTCATGCGCTCGGCGCGCATCTCTTCGGGCTTGTTGCGGTTGGGATAGCCCTCTACCGTCGCGGTGGTGCCCGGCTTGAGCATCTCCTTGGTCAGGCCGCGGTTTTCCATGCGCGAAGGCGGTGCGAGCACGCAATGCCAGGTCTTGCCCGGCGTCTCGAGCCGCACGTGCCCGTGGGGGTGCTCGTAGCCGTAGGCCGCGATCTTGCCGGTGAGCTTGAGCACCTTGGCGGAGTCGTACTCGCTCCAGCCGTGGTGCGCGAGCGCCACGATGGGAAGCGCGAGAAGCCCCGCCAGCATCAGTCGCCTGTTCATGCCTGCCTCCTCTTCAGCCAGTCCGCCACGGCCAGCCCGGTGCCGAAATCCCAGGGCCGCAGCTTCGCCGGCGCGATGCGCCGATAGTCGGCGAGTTCCTCGTTCAGCCGCACCGTGCCCTCGGCCGGGACATGGTAGGCGATGATCAGTTCGTTGCGGCGGCCGAAGGGATAGAGGCCGACCAGGTTCGCGGCGCTCGCATCGAGATCCAGCTCCTCCTTCACCTCGCGCTTCACGCCATCCTCCGGCGCCTCGTCCTTCTCGAGGAAGCCGGTGACCAGGCCGTACATCTTCTCCGGCCAGTCCTTGTTGCGCGCGAGGATCACGGCGCCCTCGTGCTCGACGATCGCCGCGACGACCGGTACCGGGTTGTCCCAGTGGATGAAGCCGCAGGCGCAGGCCGCGCGACCATCTTCCGCGCGCGCCGCGAGCGGCGCGGCGCAGGACGGGCAGTATCTATACGCGCTGCTCAACCCAGGCCTTCACCGACTGCAGCGCCGCGGGGAGCTTCGCCGGCTCGGTGCCGCCCGCCTGCGCCATGTCGGGACGCCCGCCGCCCTTGCCGCCCACCTGCTGCGCGACGAAGTTCACCAGCTCCCCCGCCTTCACCTTGCCGGTGAGGTCGGCGGTGACGCCGGCGATGAGCGACACCTTGCCGTCGGCCACCGCGCCGAGCACGATCGCGGCGCTCTTCAGCTGGTCCTTGAGCTTGTCCACCGTCTCGCGCAGCGTCTTCGCGTCGGCGCCCTCGAGCGAAGCCGCGAGCACGCGCATGCCGACGCCGTTCTTGCCCTTCACCTCGACCGCCTGCGCGGCGAGGTCCTCGCCCTGGCTGGAGGCGAGCTTCGATTTCACCTTCGCCAGCTCGCGCTCCAGCAGCTTCACGTTGTCCAGCACCTGCGCGATCTTCGCCGCCACCTCGGCGACCGGCGCCTTGAGCGCCGCCGCCGCCTGGTGGAGCTTCGCCTCCTGCTCCTGCACCCAGGCCAGCGCGCCCTCGCCGGTCATCGCCTCGACGCGGCGCACGCCCGCCGCGACGCCCGACTCGGAGACGATCTTGAACAAGCCGATGTCGCCGGTGCGCTTGACGTGCGTGCCGCCGCAGAGCTCGCGTGGAGACGTCGCCCATGCCGAGCACGCGCACCTCGTCGCCGTACTTGTCGCCGAAGAAGGCGAGCGCGCCGGCCTTGATCGCCTCGTCGAACTTCATCACGCGCGCGCTCACCTCGAGGTTCCTGCGGATGTCGTCGTTCACCTGCCGCTCGACCTCGCGGATCTCCGCCTCGGTCATCGGCTCGTTGTGCGAGAAATCGAAGCGCGTGCGGTTGGCGTCGACGAGCGAGCCCTTCTGCTGCACGTGCGCGCCGAGCACCTTGCGCAGCGCCGTGTGCATGAGGTGCGTCGCCGAGTGGTTCCACATGGCGCGCCGCGCGCGTCGCCGTGTCCACCTGCGCGCCCGACCTCGTCGCCCTCGCGCAGCACGCCGGTCTTCTGCGTGCCGTGGTGGCCGAAGACCTCGGCCTGCATCTTCTGCGTGTCCTCGACCGCGAAGGTGCCGGCCGGCCCCGACCAGCTCGCCGCGGTCGCCGACCTGGCCGCCCGACTCGGCGTAGAACGGCGTCCTGTCGAGCACCACCACGCCGGATTCGCCCGCGTTGAGCGCCGGCACCTGCGCGCCTTCCCGGTACAGCGCGACGACGCGGCCCTTCAGGCGAGAGCGTGTCGTAGCCGTGGAACTCCGTCTTGCCGCCGGCGTACTCCAGCCCCGCGGCCGCGGCGAACTTGCTCGCCGCGCGCGCGCGCTCGCGCTGCGCCTCCATCGCCGCCTCGAAGCCCGCCATGTCGAGCATCACGCCGCGCTCGCGGCAGATGTCGGCGGTGAGGTCCACCGGGAAGCCGAAGGTGTCGTAGAGGCGGAACACGGTCTCGCCGTCGAGCAGCTTCTCGCCCGAGGCGAGCGCCGACTCGAGCACGTGCCATGCCGTTCTCCAGCGTCTCGGCGAAGCGCTCCTCCTCCTGCTTGAGCACCTCGGCGACGCGCTGCCTTGTCGCGGCGCAGCTCCGGATAGGCGTCGCCCATCGCGCGGTCGAGGTCCTCGACGATGCGGTGGAAGAACGGCTGCTTCTGCCCGAGCTTGTAGCCGTGGCGGATGGCGCGCCGCACGATGCGGCGCAGCACGTAGCCGCGGCCCTCGTTGCCGGGGATCACGCCGTCCACGATCAGGAACGCGCAGGCGCGGATGTGGTCGGCGATGACGTTGAGCGAGGGGTTCTTCAGCTGCTTCTGGCCGGTCTCGCGCGCCGCCGCCGGATCAGGTCCTGGAACAGGTCGATCTCGTAGTTCGAGTGCTTGCCCTGCAGCACCGCGGCGATGCGCTCCAGGCCCATGCCGGTGTCCACGCAGGGCTTGGGCAGCGGCGTGCAGCACGCCGTGCGTCGTCGCGGTTGTACTGCATGAACACCAGGTTCCAGATCTCGATGTAGCGGTCGCCGTCGGCGTCCGGCGATCCCGGCGGCCCGCCCGCGATGCCCGGGCCGTGGTCGTAGAAGATCTCGCTGCAGGGGCCGCAGGGGCCGGTGTCGGCCATCTGCCAGAAGTTGTCCGACTGGTATTTCGCGCCGCCGGGCTTGTCGCCGATGCGCACGCAGCGCTCCTTCGGCACGCCGATCGTCTTCGTCCAGAGGTCGTAGGCCTCGTCGTCGGTCTGGTAGACGGTGGTCCAGAGCCGCTCCGGCGGCAGCTTGTAGACCTTGGTGAGCAGCTCCCAGGCGAAGTGGATCGCGTCCTTCTTGAAGTAGTCGCCGAAGCTGAAGTTGCCCAGCATCTCGAAGAAGGTGTGGTGGCGCGCGGTGTAGCCGACGTTCTCGAGGTCGTTGTGCTTGCCGCCGGCGCGCACGCTGCGCTGCGAGGTGGTGGCGCGCGTGTAGGCGCGCTTCTCCTTGCCGAGGAACACGTCCTTGAACTGCACCATGCCGGAGTTGACGAACAGCAGCGTCGGGTCGTTGGCGGGCACGAGCGAGCTCGAGGCGACGATGGTGTGGCCCTTGGAGCGGAAATACTCCAGGAAGCTCGCGCGGATCTCGTTCGAATTCATAGGCCCGCTATTCTAAGGGAAGGCCAGCGGCCAAAAGGAGGCCTGCGGCGCCGGGGCGCCGCAGGCCTCCTCGTGCCGCTAGGCGGCGAGCCGCCCGTACTTCACCAGCCGCGCGCGGATGCCGGTCTGCGTGCGCTGGTGCGCCGCCGCCAGCTCGCCGAGCGCGTGCCCCGCGTCGAACGACGCGAGGAGCTTGCGATCCTCGTCCTCCGATCCACGGCTCGCCGGTCTTCGCCGGCAGCTGCTGCTTGCGCCGCTCGAACTGCGCGGCGCGCTCCAGCGCCTCGACCGCCGCGAAGAGCGCGCGCACCGTCTGCGGCCGCTGGTAGGCGCCCTCGGCGGGAAACACTTCACCCGATTCCGGATCGACGCCGTTGGCGAGCGACTTCACGATCGCCAGTGCCTGTGCCTGTTCCATTCCCCTCACCCCCTTCCCGCGCGAATCGCGCCAGGCAAACAACGCCTAGCCGGCATCATCGGATGACAGGAGCTTGCGGATGGTGTCGTGCGAGAAGCCGCGGCTCTGCAGAAAGCGCATGCGCCGCGCGGTTTCCTCGCGCGTCTGCGCGCGCGAGCGGTACTTGCGCGCGAGGATCGCATGGGCGCGCGCGAGCTCGTCATCGCCCGAGACGCGCGCCGCGATCTCCGGCGCGATGCCCTTCGACTTCAGGTCGGCGCGGATGCGCGCCGCGCCGTACTTGCGCGACAGCTGGTGCGCGCGCAGTTCCGCGTAGCGCTCGTCGGAGAGTTGCCCCTTCGCCGCCAGTGCGTCGAGCAATAGCCCGAGCACTTCGGGCGATGGCGCGAAAGGAGAGAGCTTGCGGGCCAGCTCGGCGCGAGAGTGCTCGCGCCGCACGAGGTGCCTTAGCGCCCGCGCTTTGAGCGCAGCGGGCGTGTCAGGACCCTCCATGCTCAGCCGTTGCTGCCGCCCCGCTTGCGGGTCGGCAGGTGCTCGACCTTCTTGTCTTCGGTCGCCTCGGCTTCGACTGCCGGCAGCCGCGAGCGGGGCATTCACGCCGGCCTTCTCGCGGATCTTCATCTCGATCTCGCGCGCCAGCGCGGGGTTCTCCTTGAGGAACTCGCGCGAGTTGTCCTTGCCCTGGCCGAGGCGGTCGCCGTTGTAGATGTACCAGGCGCCCGACTTCTCCAGCACGCCGTGCGCCACGCCCAGCTCCAGCACCTCGCCTTCGCGCGAGATGCCCTCGCCGTACAGGATGTCGAACTCCGCCGTGCGGAAGGGCGGCGCGACCTTGTTCTTCACGATCTTGACGCGCGTCTCGGAGCCGATCACCTCGTCGCCCTTCTTGATCGAGCCGATGCGCCGGATGTCGATGCGCACCGAGGCGTAGAACTTGAGCGCGTTGCCGCCGGTGGTGGTCTCGGGGTTGCCGAACATGACGCCGATCTTCATGCGGATCTGGTTGATGAAGATCACCAGCGTGTTGGTGCGCTTGATGTTGGCGGTGAGCTTGCGCAGCGCCTGGCTCATCAGCCGCGCCTGCAGGCCCATCTGCGGCTCGCCCATCTCGCCCTCGATCTCGGCCTTGGGCGTGAGCGCCGCCACCGAGTCCACCACGATCACGTCCACCGCGCCGGAGCGCACCAGCATGTCGGCGATCTCGAGCGCCTGCTCGCCGGTGTCGGGCTGCGAGATCAGCAGGTCGTCGGTCTTCACGCCGAGCTTGGCGGCGTAGGTGAGGTCGAGCGCGTTCTCCGCGTCGATGAAGGCGGCGGTGCCGCCCATCTTCTGCACCTCGGCGATCACCTGCAGGGTCAGCGTGGTCTTGCCCGAGGACTCCGGGCCGTAGATCTCGACCACCCGGCCGCGCGGCAGGCCGCCCACGCCGAGCGCCAGGTCCAGGCCCAGCGACCCGGTGGAGACCACCTGGATGTCCTTGATGGCCGCGTCGTCCATCCGCATGATGGAGCCCTTGCCGTACTGCTTCTCGATCTGCGACAGCGCCGCCGCCAATGCCTTAGACTTGTTGTCGTCCATTTGCTGTACCTCTTCTTCTGGTTGTCGGCATCTTCGGCAGGTGCCACCGCGAAGGGGGCACTGGGCCAACACCGGATACTGTATAAACGTTCATGTATTGTGGGTGGTTGACGCCACCCTGTCAAACCCCGGAAAAATCCCTTAGGAGACAAAAAGATGGCGAAAGTCGCGTTCCTCGGCCTGGGCGTCATGGGCTACCCGATGGCGGGCCACCTGCTGAAAAAGGGCGGCCACGACGTCACCGTCTACAACCGCACGGCCGGCCAAGGCACAGCAGTGGGCCAAGGAGTACGGCGGCAAGTCCGCCGCCGACCCCGAAAGAGGCCGCCCAGGGCTGCGATTTCGTCCTGATGTGCGTCGGCAACGACGACGACGTGCGCTCGGTCGCCTACGGCGACAACGGGGCCCTGGCCGGGCCTGAAGAAAGGCGCGATGCTGGTCGACCACACCACCGCATCCGCGGTGGTGGCGCGCGAGCTGCACGCCAAGTGCAAGGCACTGGGCGTCGGCTTCGTCGATGCGCCGGTTTCGGGCGGCCAGGCGGGCGCGGTCAACGGGCAGCTCGGCATCATGTGCGGCGGCGAGCAGGCCGACTTCGACAAGGCGCTGCCGGTGCTCAACGTCTACGCCAAGATGTGCGCCCTGATCGGCGCGCCGGGCGCCGGCCAGCTCACCAAGATGGTCAACCAGGTCGCCATCGTCGGCCTGCTGCAGGGACTTGTCGGAGGCGCTCAACTTCGGCAAGAACGCCGGCCTCGACATGGAGAAGGTGATCGCGGTGATTTCCAAGGGCGCCGCCCAGTCCTGGCAGCTGGAGAACCGCTGGAAGACCATGGTCGAGGGCAAGTTCGAGGGCTTCGGCTTCGCCAGCGACTGGATGCGCAAGGACCTCAACATCGCGCTCGCCGAAGCGAAGAAGAACGGCTCGTTCATGCCCGGCACCGCGCAGATCGAGCAGTACTTCGGGCGCATCAGCGCCCGCGGCCAGGGGCGCTGGGACAACACGTCGCTGATGAGCCTGCTGAAGGATCGCTGAGCTTCAGGACGACGATGGCCGAGAAGAAGGAGTTCCTGCTGGAAGGGCTGGCGACGCCGATCAGCCACTATTGCGACGCGGTGCGCTGGGGCGATCTGCTGTTCATCTCCGGCATGGCGCCGGTCGACGCCAAGGGCAAGGTGGTGAGCGAGGACGTCGCCGCGCAGACGCGCCAGGTGTTCGAGAACCTGAAGGCCGCGCTCGACGCCGCGGGCGCGACCTTCGCGGATATCCTGAAAGTGACCGTCTATCTCACCGACGTCAACGACCGCACGAAGATCAATCCCGTGCGCCGGCAGTATTTCGGCGCCGCGCGGCCGGCGAGCACGCTGATCGGCGTCAAGGAGCTCGCCATCCCCGGGATGAAGGTGGAGATCGAGGCGGTGGTCGGCCTCAGGAGCGCAGCCAGGCCCTGACCCGCAGGTGCGCGAGCGCGCCCGCATCCACCACGAACTGCGGCTTGCGCCCCGCGTGCACGGCGAGCACGGCGCCGATCGCGGTGCGCGCGATGTTGCCGAAAAGCTCGTCGGTCCAGCACAGCGCGTGCGGCGAGACGATCACGTTCTCGAGTTTCAGGATGGGGTTCGAGGCAGGCGTCGGCTCCTCCTCGAACACGTCCAGCCCCGCCCCGGCGATCTTCTTCGCCGCAAGCACCTCGTACAGCGCCTTCTCGTCCACCACCGGACCGCGCGCGACGTTGATCAGATAGGCGGTGGGCTTCATGCGCGCGAGCTGTCCCGCGTTCACCAGGTGCCGCGTCTCCTCGTTGAGCAGGCAGGTCACCACCACAAAGTCGGACTCGGCCATCAGCGCCTCCAGCGGCACCTTGCGCACGCCGATGTAGGCAAGCTCGAGCTCCTCGGCGTAAGGGTCAGCGGCGAGGAGCTTGAGGTCGAACACCTTCGCCATACGCAGCAATTCCTTGCCGATGCGGCCCGCGCCCACCACGCCCAGCGTGCGCCCGGTGAGGCCCATGCCCATGTGCTCGACGCGATCGTTCCAGCGGCCCTCGCGCGTCATGCGGTCCTTGGCAAAGAGCCGCTGCGCGAGCGCAAGCACGTAGGTGAGCGCCATCGTCGCCACAGGCCGCGGCACCGCGTTCGGCGTATTGCACACCAGCACCCCAGCCGCGCTCATCGCCGGCACGTCCACGCTGTCGTAGCCCACGCCGTGGCGCGAGACGAGCTTCAGCCGCAGGTCCTGGCGCCCCACCGTTGCCGCCGGCACGCGCGGGGAATTGACGTAGAGCGCATCGTAGGCCGCGGCGTGCTCCGCGGTGATCTCGCGAATGCCCTTGGGCAGCCATTCCCATTCGAGGCCCGGCACCTTCAGCGCCTCGAGCGGCGTGCGCCCGAAGACTGGCTCGCCCTTCGCATCGAGGATGTCGCTCGTGACGCCGACCTTGAATGCGGCGCTCACGGCTTGCGCATCCCGTCGAGCGTCCCGCGGATCGCTGCCTGCAACATGCCCTGATCCGTGCCGGTGGCGATCATGCGAAAGCCATGTCCGAGATATTCCCGGCCGAGGGCCACATCCGCCGCCATGTAGCCCGCCGCCTTGCCGTGCTTGTTCGCGGCGCCGGCGATGCGCCGGATGGCGTCCTGGAACACAGGGTCCGCGAAGTCCCCGGGAATGCCGAGAAAGTTGCTCAGGTCGAAGTGCCCGAGCCAGAGCACGTCCACGCCCGGCACCGCGGCGATCGCTTCCACGTTCGCCAGTCCCGACTTCGTCTCGATCATGGCGATGACCAGCGTGCGCTCGTGGATCATCTTCATCTTGGCAACCACGTCGCCACCTTCGAAGTCGTCGTGCGCGAAGCCGAAGGCCGCGCCGCGCCGCCCGCCTGCGGGCGGGTAGCGCGTGCAGGAGACGATGAATTCCGCCTGCTGCGCGGTATCGACGAGCGGCACCATGACGCCGAGCGCGCCGCAGTCCAGTGCGCGCGCGATGAAGTCGTATTCGGTGCCCGGTACGCGCACGAGGGGAACCACGCCGAGCGCGCGGCACAGCGCGAACTGGGGCTTGAGCGTCTCGAAGGAGGCGCCCGTATGCTCCATGCAGTACATCGCGTACTCGGCGCCCGCGTTCTTCAGCAGGCGCGGCATGCCCGGCGTGAAGAACTCGAAGATCATCGAGCCGAAAGCGGTGCCGCCGGAAGAGAGTTTTTGCTTGACGGGGTTCTCGCGCATGCGTGGATTATCTCTGCAATTTCTGCAGCCGCCAGGTCGCCAGCGGGCCGAGCAGGCCACCCAGGCCGAGCGTCGCCCAGGCGATGCCCCAGGCAAGCGCATCCCCCGAGGCCTTCCCGCCCCCCATCAGGTCGAGCGCCCAGCCGAAGATGACCGGGCTGATGACGCCGGTGCCGAAGCCGACCACCGAGCGCACCGCGTAGGCCGCGCCGAGAATGTGCGGCGGCACGCTCTCGGCGATGACGGTCGAATGCACCGAGGAATCCGCGATCGCCGAGAAGTTGTGCAGGCAGGCGATGGCGACGAGCAGCGCCACCGGAATCGCGATTAGCCAGCCGATGGAGAAGGACAGCAGCAGGCTCACGCTCGACCAGAGCAGGATCGTCTGCGTTCGCCCCCAGCGGTCGGACATGACGCCGCCGGCAATCGAGCCGCCGATGTTCGCCACGTAGGTGAGCGCCGAGAGCGCGAGCCCGAGCGCGGCCGCCTCGCCCGCGCCCGCGCCGTGCATCATCAGCGCGGCGGTGAGGAACGCCGGCATCCAGGCCCACAATCCGAGCAGCTCCCAGCTGTGGAAGGTATAGCCCCAGACCGAGAGCATGCCCTTGCGGTTGGCGAGCACCGCCGGGATCGACGCGAAGATCGTGTGCCCCTCCGGCCGCGGGTGCACGACGTTCGGCGTCGCGCGCATCGCCACGAGCGCGATGAACCACGAGACCATCGGCATCGCCGCGATCACGGCAAGCGCCCAGCGCCAGCCGGCGAAGGACACCATCAGCCCCGCCACGCCGAGCGCCAGCGCGTAGCCCGCGCGAGGACGCCGCGATCATGAAGCCCATGGCGCGCCCGCGCCGCGCGCGCTCGACGTGCTCGTTCACCATGGCGAGCACCGGCGTGTAGTAGCCGCCCTGGGTGAGGCCGGTGAGCGCGTGCAGCCACAGCGCCGACCAGAACCCGTCCACGAAGAGCACGAAGGCGATCGGGCTGAGGAACCCGGCGACGCCGGTGACGAGGAAGGCGCGCTTCGCACCGAAGTGATCGGCGATGAAGCCGACGATGAACAGCGAAGCCAGGTAGCCGAGGTGGAAGGCCCCCTGGATCATGCCGGCGTCGCGCGCCGACAGGCCCCAGTCCTCGCGCACCAGCGGCAGCACCGCCGAGTAGGCGACGAACCAGGCGGCCGAGAGCACGCGGCTCGCGCACAGGGCCGTCAGCCAGCCGGCCGAACCCGGATTGGTCGTCATCGTCGTCGCATCCCGCGGTTGCGGGACCCGTCCCGCCGCGCCTTTCGGCCATAATATCCCGGCAAGGTCGCGTCATCGCGGGAGGTTCATGGCTGCCACCAGCGTCCTGGTTGTCGAAGACGAGCCCGAGTTCCTGCGCCAGTACTGCGAGGCGATCACGCGCGAGCCGGATCTGCGCCTTGCCGGGGCGGTGAGCACGCTCGCCGCCGGGATGGCGGTGATCGACAAGGACGTGCCCGACGTGCTGGTCGTGGATCTGGGTCTGCCCGACGGCAGCGGCGCCCAGCTGATCCGCGCCGCGGCGAAGAAGCGCCCCGACTGCGACGTGCTGGTGGTCACCGTGTTCGGCGACGACCAGCACGTGCTCGACGCCATCGAGGCCGGCGCCACCGGCTACATTCTCAAGGACAGCCCGCCCGGCGAGCTCGCGCGCTGCATCCGCGAGCTGCGCGCGGGCGGCGCGCCGATCAGCCCGAGCGTCGCGCGGCGGCTGCTCGCGCGCATGCGCGCGCCGGCGGACAGGCCTGCCGGGCCCGCCGCGCCCTCGCCGCTGACCGAGCGCGAGGCCGAGATCCTGCAGCTGATCGCCAAGGGACTGTCCTTCGCCGACGTCGGCGGCGTGCTCGGCATCTCGGCGCACACCGTGGTGGCCCACGTGAAGAAGATCTATCGCAAGCTCTCCGTGCACTCGCGCGGCGAGGCGGTGTTCGAGGCCACGCAGCTCGGGTTGCTGAAGTAGGCGGGGCGCGCGCGTGAAGACGCTCGCGCGCGCCCTCCTCGCGATCCTCGGCGTCGCCACCGCCGCGCTCGCCGCCGCACAGACGCTCCATCGCGACGCGGATTTCGCAGTCACGCGGGACGCGGCGAGCCCGCCGCAGGACGCACCCTGGCGGCACGTGATCCTGCCGAACCAGTGGAAGGCCGACCGCCCGGGCGAGAGCGGCCCGGGGTGGTATCGCGTCACGTTCCATGTCTCGCAGCCGGGGCGCGAGCCGTGGATGGTGTACCTGCCGCGCCTGCGGGAGGGCGGCGTCCTGTACGTCAACGGCCATCTGCTCGCCCGCGTCCCCGAGCCCGACGCGAAGACCTGGGTGCGCTGGATGCGGCCGCACGCTTTCCCGATCCCACCGGACGAGCTTCGCGCGGGCGAGAACACCCTGCACGTACGCATCAACCCCGCGAACCGGGACCGGATCATCAGCTCGATCCACATCGGCCCGGACGAAACCGTGCGCCCGCTGTACGAGTCGCGCTTCTTCCTCACCTACACGCTGGCGCAGATCATCAGCGCGGTGACGCTGTCGGTCGCGCTGTTCGTCATCGCCCTCTGGCTGCGACGCCGGATGGAGCTCGACTACGGCCTGTTCGGCCTGGCGTGCCTGTTCTGGGGCGTGCACACCCTCAACTACGTGATCGAGGCGGTGCCCGATCCGTGGTGGATCTACTGGCGCGTGCTGCGCTACGCCGCCACCGGGGGCTTCGCGGTCGCGATCACCCTGTTCTACCTGCGCTTCGCGGGCATCCGACCGCGCGGCATGACGCCCGCGTTTGCCGCTTACTGGCTGTCCGGGCCGCTCGCGCTCGCGGTCGGCGGCGCCGCGTGGCACCCCCTGGTCGACCGCTATTACCAGGGCGGGCTTCTGCTCATGGGCTTCGTGATGATCGGCGCCGCGATCTACGCCGTCTGGCGGCAGCGTTCGCTCATCTCGCTCGCCTTCCTCGCCTGCGCGTTGTTCGGCCTCGCCGGCTCGGTGCACGACTATCTCCTGTCGCAGGGGCTGGTCGTCAATCCCGAGGGGCCGTACCTGCTGTATTTCGCGGCCGCCGCGCTGCTGGGCGTCGTCGGCGTGCAACTCGTGGACCGCTTCGCGCGCAGCCTGGGCGCGGTGGAGCAGATGAACGTCACGCTCGCGCAACAGGTGGCGGAAAAGGAACGCGAGCTCGCCGCCAACTACGAGCAGCTGCGCGGCCTCGAGCACGAGCGCACCGTGGCCGGCGAGCGCCAGCGCATCATGCAGGACATGCACGACGGCCTGGGCTCGCAGCTGCTCACCTCGCTCGCCGCCGTGGAGCGCGGCGCGCTCGACTCCAAGGGCATGGCGCAGGTGCTGCGCGACGCGATGGACGACATGCGCTTGTCCATCGACACGCTCTCGCCGGGGCGCGAGGGGCTGCTGGAAGCGCTCGGCAACCTGCGCTACCGGCTCGAGCCACGCTTTCGCGCTGCAGGCATCGAGTTGAAGTTCTCCTACCGCCACATGCCCGAGCGCCTGGACATCCCCGCGGAGGACGCGCTGCAGATCCTGCGCGTCCTGCAGGAGTCGCTCACCAACGTGATCAAGCACGCGCGCGCGACGCAGGTCGGCGTGGAAATCTCCCTGCAGCTCGAGCCCGCGCGCTTCGTCCTCGCCGTGACCGATGACGGCGGCGGCTTCGACCCGGCCTCGCCCGCTTCGGGCCGCGGGCTCTCGGGCATGCGCCGCCGCGCGCAGCAGATCCACGCCGCGCTGGACGTCGCCTCCGACGCGCGCGGTACCCGCATTACCGTCACCTACCCGCTCGCAGCCGCGGCCTGAGCGCCGCCGTCCCGCGTTCGCGGGATGCGCCGCCCCCGCGTTTCCGGCTTCGCGGGATTCTCGCGCCGCGCCGCCGTTCCTAGCATCGATCCTGCCTGCTCGCATCGTGCGATACGGGCGAACCACAACCGAAAGGATCGAACCATGGAAGCGAAAAAGGAAAGGCAACTGGAACTGCGCGGCGTCTCGTTCGTCATCGCGGTGATCGTCGCCTTGATGGGCTTCAGCGCCGCGCTGGCGACCAAGGAGGTGGCCAGCGTCCCGCCCGCGGCGGAGCATCAAGCGCCCGACTACTGGGATCCGAGTCTCGCCGGCTTGAGCGTCGCGGACGACGCCGAGCCCGACGGCAACGTCCCCATGTACGAGTAGGGGGAAGCCATGATGAAGCGAACCCTCGCAGCAGCGCTGGCCGCGACGTCGCTCGCCGTCGCCGGCAACGGCATCGCCGCCGACGACATGGAGCAGGCGATGGAGTTCTTCGAAAGCGGCCACTACGTCCTCGCGCGGGACCACCTGCGCGCCGCGGCGCGCAACGGCGACGCGCGCGCCGCGGAGATCCTGGGCTTCATGTTCGGCTTCGGCTCGGAGATGTTCCCCGGCATCGGCCGCGATCTCGGCGCCTCGGTGCACTGGTTCGACATGGCCGCGCGCGGCGGCCGGCCGGTGGGCCGCTACATGGTGTGCGCGCTGCGCAAGCACGCTGGCGCGCCCGCGCATTCGGCGCCGCGCTGCTTCGACTGGGTGGCCGAGTCCGGCCGGCCGGCGCCGCGATGAGCAACTTCGCGCTGCTGCTCGTGTGCTTCGCCTTGGGCATGGTGCTGCGCCGCACGGGGCGCCTGCCCGAGGCGACCCCGGCGGCGCTGAACGGCTTCATCGTGCACGTGTCGCTGCCGGCGCTCACGCTCTATCACCTGCGACACCTGTCTTTCGACGCCTCGCTCGCGGCGCCGCTCGCCATGGCCTGGCTGCTGTTCGCGGTCGGGGTGGCGTTCTTCCTCGCCGGGCAGCGGCTGTTCCGCTGGCCGCAGGCAACCACCGGAGCGCTGATCCTCACCGGCGCGCTGGGCAACACCTCCTTCGTCGGGCTGCCGATGATCGAGTGCTTCTTCGGCCGCGAGCATGTCGGCCTCGGTATCCTGATCGACCAGCTCGGCACCTACGTGGTGCTCTCCACCGTCGGGCTGCTCGTCGCAGCGACGCTCTCCGCCGGCGAGCTGACGGCGCGCGCCGTCGCGCAGCGCGTATTCACGTTCCCGCCCTTCCTTGCGGTGCTGGTGGCGCTCGTCTCGTCGCCACTGCCGCTGCCGGGCTGGGCCGACGCGCTCTTCCTGCGCCTGGGCGACACGCTCGCACCGCTCGCGCTGCTCTCCGTGGGCTTTCAGCTGCGACTGGCCGCCGTGCGCGAACGCTGGCGCCCGCTGGTCGCGGGCTTGGGCTTCAAGCTGGTGGCGGGTCCGCTCGTGGTGCTCGCAGTGTTCGCTGCGCTCGCCGACCTGGACTCCCCGGCGCTGCAGGTGGCCGTGTTCGAGGCGGCGATGGCGCCGATGATCGGCGGCGCGATCGTCGCCGCGCAGCACAGGCTGGATCCCGAGCTCACCACGCTGATGGTGGGCGTGGGCATCCCGCTCTCCTTCCTTACCCTGCCCGTGTGGTGGTACGGGCTCGCGGTGCTCTAGGACCGCCCTAGGCGGCGATGCGCACCGGGATGCGCCGCGGGCCGAAGGGCTTGCCGAACTTCTGGTAGCGGCCCGCCAGCCGCGCGCCGCAATGCGTGCACGCGCCCTGTTCAGTGACGTGGTACGCACCGATGCGGTACCAGTCGCGCACGATAACCGCGGCGCCGCAGGACGGGCAGAAGGTGCTGCCGCCCGCCTCGTCGTGCACGTTGCCGGTGTAGACATAGCGCAGTCCTGCGCGGCGCGCGATGTCGCGCGCGCGCGTGAGCGTCGCGGGCGGCGTCGCCTCGACCTCGGTCATCTTCCAGTCGGGATGGAAGGCGGTGAAGTGCAGCGGCACGTCGGCGCCGAGGTTCTGCATGAGCCAGCGCGACATGGCCTCGAGCTCGGCGTCGGAATCGTTCTTGCCGGGAATCAGCAGCGTGGTGATCTCGGTCCAGACCTGCGTCTCCTTCACCAGGTACACCAGCGTGTCGAGCACCGGCTGCAGGCGTGCGCCGCACAGCTTGAAGTAGAAGTCGTCGGTGAAGGCTTTCAGGTCGACGTTCGCCGCGTCCATCTTCGCGTAGAACTCGCGCCGCGGCTCGGGATGGATGTAGCCCGCGGTCACCGCCACGTTCTTCACGCCGCGTGCGCGGCAGGCATCCGCGATGTCCATCGCGTACTCGGCGAAGATCACCGGGTCGTTGTAGGTGTAGGCCACTGACTTGCAGCCGAGTTGCACGGCCGCCTGCGCGATCGCCTCGGGCGAGGCGGCATCCTGCAGGCGGTCCATCTCGCGCGACTTGGAGATGTCCCAGTTCTGGCAGAACTTGCAGGCGAGGTTGCAGCCCGCGGTGCCGAAGGAGAGCACCGAGGTGCCCGGGTAGAACTGGTGGAGCGGCTTCTTTTCGATCGGGTCGACGCAGAAGCCCGAAGAGCGGCCGTAGGTGGTGAGCACCATGCGGCCGTTCTCCATCTTCCTCACGAAGCAAAGGCCGCGCTGGCCCTCGTGCAGCCGGCAGTCGCGCGGGCACAGGTCGCACTGGATGCGGCCGTCGCCCAGGGCATGCCACCAGCGCCCCGGGTGCGCGGACTCTAGTGCGGGGCGGATCGCTGCCACTTGATCACGCGGTAGCGCCACAACTTGCAGCGCGCAAGCCGCGTCTCCTCCGGGATCCCGGCCTTGCGCATCAGCTCCTCGAGGAACTGGCGCTTGTCGGGCAGCCCTTCCCACACCTGCGGCAGGAAAGTGGCGCGCCGCCCTTCGTGCTCGAGGATCACGCCGTCCTCACCCACGCGCAGTTGCGCCAGCATCTCCGCCTCGTCATCGAAGCGCAGGGGCTTCGCGGGCGAGAGCACCGACACCTCGAGCTGGCAGCGCTGCCATTCATCGCGCGCGAGCGCCGGAAAGCGCGGGTCGCGCAGCGCGGCGGCAAGCGCGTTCGCCGCCACGTCCTCGCCCAAGCGCCGCGTGGCGGCGAGGCTGCCGATGCAGCCGCGCAGCCTGCCCGCGAGCATCAGCGTCACGAAACTCGCGCCCGGCCGGGTGAGCCAAGGCGCCGCGTCGGTGAGTGGGCCGGCGGTGGCGAGGCCGAGGTGGTGGCTGATGGCCCCGTGCGCGATGCCGAGCAGCGCCTTTCCCGCGTCCTCGAGGGACACGCGCGCGCCTTCGTACAGCGCGAAAGCGGAGTAGCCCACCACGCGGTCCCTGTCGCCTGCCGTATCGCCGGAGTTGCAGGCGCCGAGTAGGCGGATGGACAGGCGATGCGCGCGCGCCGCGGCGAGAAAGCCGTTCAGCGGCGTGGCGCCGCAGGCTTCCTCGTGGTTGAGGTCGGTGTCGAAGCTGGCGATGCGCGCGAGCGTCGCGCGGTCGATCGCGCGCGCCTTCTCGTAGTCATGGTAGTGCGACAGGTCGGTGGACAGCACGAAAAGGGTTTCCGGCCCGCCCCACAGCCGCTCGATCACCTCGACGACCTCCTGCAGCCTGGCGTCGCCCACCGCGAGCGGCAGCAGCGAGAATTCGCCCAGCATCTTCTGCAGAAACGGCAGTTGCACCTCCAGCGAGTGCTCCATCGCATGCGCGGCGGGGCTCACCACCACCTGGCGGTACGGCGCCAGCATGCGCACACCTGCTTCGTCCACGGGAATGCGGCCCAACGGCGTCTCGAAAGCTTCCACTCCGGGCAGCGCGAGGCCGCGCACCGGCACGCGGTGCACGGGCCCGAGCAGCACCACGCGCTTCACCACCCCGCGCGCCGCCGCCAGCTCGTCGTAGGCGCGCGCCGCGACCGGGCCGGAATAGACGTAGCCGGCATGCGGGACGATGAGCGCCTTGGGATGGCCGAAGCGGGGCGTGAGGCTCTCCACGCCGTCGATCAGCTCGGCGACTTCCTTTTCCAGCTCACGCGCGTCGCGCGGATAGAACATCCCGGCGACCGCGGCGGGTCTGACTGCGGCCATAAACCCTTAGATCGGGGCCAGCGCCCGAGTTCGCAAGAGCATTCGCCCGGCTGCGGCCGGCGCCAGGCCCCGTCCCCGGCGCTCAGAGCAGCTGCAGGAGCCCCTGCAGGCAGTGGAGGACGGATTGCCGGCGCACGCTTTCGCGGTCGCCGTCGAAGCGCCTCGTCTCGCTGGAAATCTTACTCCCGTGCGCCCAGGCAAAGCACACCGTGCCCACGGGCTTGGCGGCCGAACCGCCGGTGGGCCCGGCGATGCCGGTGATGGCGAGCGCGACTTGACCGCCGCTGCGCTTGAGCGCCCCCGTGGCCATCTCGCGCGCGGTCTCCTCGCTCACCGCGCCGTGGCGGCGGAGCGTTTCCTCCTGCACCCCGAGATCGTCGCGCTTGGCGGCATTGGAGTAGGTGACGTAGCCGCGCTCGAACCAGTCGGAACTCCCGGCGACCGCCGTGAGCGCCATCGACACCCAGCCGCCGGTGCAGGATTCGGCAGTGACGATCCTGAGCCCGCGTGCCTTCAGCGCGGCGGCGACCTGCTGCGCGAGCTCGATCACGGCAGCGCGGGCCCGGTCACGGGAGAAGGAACCGCTTGGCGAGCGCGAGCACGAGCAGCGTGTAGCCCGCGGCCAGGATGTCGTCGAACATCACCCCGAAGCCCCCCTTGATGCGCGCTTCCAGCTGCCGGATCGGCGGCGGCTTGACCACGTCGAAGGCGCGAAACAGAAGGAACGCGGCGGCCTGCCACCACGGATCCTGCGGAGCGATCGCGAGCACCAGGAGGAAGGCCACCACCTCGTCCCAGCACATCGAGCCGTGGTCGCCGATGCCGAGGTGGCGCCCGGTCAGATCGCAGGCCCACACGCCGACGGCGAACAGGAACGCCAGCAGCGCCAGCAGCGCGAGCGGCGGGTAGAACGGCCCGATCAGCCACCAGATCGGGAAGGCGAGGAGCGTGCCGACCGTTCCCGGCGCGAACGGCGAGAGCCCCGCGCCGAAGCCGAAGGCGATGAAGTGCGCCGGGTGCGTGAAGGCGAAGCGCGCCGTGGGGCGAAAGACGATCACGCGAAATGGTCGAACCCGCGGGCCACGGCCATGGGCTTGCCGTGCGCATCCAGCAGCTGCAGCTTTGCATCGCCGGGCTGGATCGAGCCGACGCGCGTGAGCGCGAGGCCGAGCGAGACGGAGAGCGCCTCGATCTGCCCGCGCGCCGCGTGCGGCGCGGTGAAGATGAGCTCGTAGTCGTCCCCTCCCGAGAGCACGCACCGCTGCTGCAGCACGGGGTCCGCGCAGGGCACTTTCGGCAGCAACGCATACTCCACCACGGCGCCCGCCCCCGAGCGCTCGAGGATATGGCCGAGATCCTGCGCGAAGCCGTCGGAGACATCGATGGCGGCGTGCGCGACGCCGCGCAGCCGCTCGCCCAGCTCGACGCGCGGCTCGGGCTGGTGCAGGCGCTTCGCGGCCGCCACGTTGCCCGGTTGCTCGAGCGCGAGAGCGGCGCCGCCCAGCTCGCCCGAGACCCAGATGTCGTCGCCCGGCCGCGCGCCGCCGCGCATCAGCGCGAGCCCCGCGGGCACCTCGCCGAGGATGCCGACGCACAGGGTGAGCGGCCCGCGCGTGGTATCGCCGCCGACGAGGTCGACGTCGAAGCGTGCCGCGAGCGCGTAGAAGCCTTCCGCGAATGCAGCGATCCACGCCTCGTCCGCCGCCGGCAGCGCGATGGCGAGCGTCGCCCAGCGCGGGGTGGCGCCCATCGCCGCCATGTCGGAGAGGTTGACCGCGAGCGCCTTGTGCCCCAGGAGGCGCGGATCGGCGCCCTTCGCGAAGTGCCGGCCCTCCAGCAGCATGTCGGTGGATACCGCGAGCTCGGCGCCCGCATCCGGCCGCAGCAGCGCGGCATCGTCGCCCACGCTGAGCAGCGCGTGGCGCGCCGGCCGCGAGAAATAGCGCTGGATCAGCTCGAACTCGGACGGCATCGCCGTCCCTAGGCGGGCTGCTTCCGGCGCCCGACCTCGTCCGGCCGCAGCCCGCTGGCGAGCTTCTCCAGCACGCCGTTGACGAACTTGTGGCCGCCGGTGCCGCCGAAGCTCTTGCCGAGCTCCACCGCCTCGTTCACCACCACCTTGAAGGGCGTCTCCGGGTGCGCCTGCAGCTCGAAGGCGCCGATGTAGAGGATCGCGCGCTCCACCGGCGAGAGCCGCGCGAAATCGCGGTCGAGGCAGGGCGCGATGAGCGCCTGCAACTCGTCCGCGCGCTCCTGCACGCCGCGCACCAGCGCCTCCGCGAGCTCGCGGTTGGCTTGCCCTTCCTTGTCCAGCGAGCGCAGCTCGTCGAGCGCATTGCCGCCGGCGAGCTGCCAGGCGTAGAGCGCCTGCAGCGCGATCTCGCGCGAGCGGCGGCGGGCGGTCTTCACTGGGGAGCCTCTGACCCATTCGCGCGCATGCGCGTTGCGGCCGGAACGCGGCGCCGGCTAGGCGCGAGGCCGCAGCGATATGTCGATATCGCAAGGCCGAGTAACAACGCCGGCGCCCGTGTCATCGCGCTTTCGCAAGCCAACCGTCGAGGCCTTCCGGCCGCAACCCGAAGGCGGCGAGGCCTTTGCATTGAACGCCCGCGTCGCGGCCTCGCCGCCTGGAGGGACGGGGCGAGTTTTGCCGCATGGCATCGCCATCGGTCGCCTTGTGGACGCAAAGTACACGGCGGCGGCCGCTGTCTCGCCCTGCGCCAAAATCGCCACCGTCGCGCACGGGGGAATGGGTCAGAGGCTCCCCCTAGCTGCGCCCGGGATGGCGGCGCGCAGGCGCGCCATTTCGACCGCGACGCGCACCGCTTCGGCGCCCTTGTCCAGCCGCGCCTCGGCCTGCGCCTCGGTGTCCGTGGTGAGGATGCCGTTGGCCACCGGAATGCCGAATTCGAGCGCCACGTCCATCACGCCGCGCGCGGACTCGTTCGCCACGATCTCGAAATGATAGGTGTCGCCGCGCACGACGCAGCCGATGGCGGCGAGGCAGTCGAAGCCGCCGGACTGCGCCATCCATTGCAGCGCGAGCGGGATTTCCAGCGCGCCCGGCACGCGGTGCACGACCACTTCGCGCAGGCCGAGCCTGGCGGCCTCGGCTTCGGCGCGCTTGAGCAGCGGCGCGCTGAGCGCCTCGTTGAACCGGCTCGCCACGATGCCCAGCCTCATTGCCTAGCGCCTCGGCGATTCCGCGTAGCCGGTAACCTCCAGGCCGAAGCCGGTCATGCTCGGCATCTTGCGCGGGGTGGCCATCAGGCGCATGCGGCCCACGCCGAGCTCGCGCAGGATCTGCGCGCCGATGCCGTAGGTGCGCAGGTCGGCGCTGCGCCCCTGCTGCGCGGGCCGCGTGTTGGCGAGGCGCGCGTCGAGCGCCGCCGGCGCCTCGTGGCAGTTCATCAGCACCATGACACCGGTGCCGGCCTGCGCGATCGCGGTGAGCGCCTCGCCCACGCCCCAGGAGTGCGTGCCCGGCGCGCTGTCGAGCAGATCGACCACCGACAGCGGCTCGTGCACGCGCACCAGGGTTTCCTGCTCCGCCCGCGGCGTGCCGGCCAGCAGCGCGAGGTGCGTGGCGTGCGACGGCAGGTCGTGGAAGGCCACCAGGCGGAAGCGCCCCCACGGCGTGTCGATGTCGCGCTCGACGCCGCGCTTCACCAGCGATTCGTGGCGGCTGCGGTACTCGATCAGGTCGGCGATGGTGCCGATCCTGAGGCCGTGCCCGGCGCAGAATTCCAGCAGGTCCGGCAACCGCGCCATCGTGCCGTCGTCCTTCATCACCTCGCACAGCACCGCGGCGGGCGCCAGGCCCGCCAGGTGCGCGAGATCGCAGCACGCCTCGGTGTGGCCGGCGCGCATCAGCACGCCGCCCGGCTGCGCGATGAGCGGGAACACGTGGCCGGGCTGCACGATGTCCTCGGGCTTCGCGTCGGGCGCGGCCGCGACCTTGATGGTGAGCGCGCGGTCGGCTGCGGAGATGCCGGTGGCGATGCCCTCGGCGGCCTCGATCGATACGGTGAAGTTGGTGCCGTGGCGCGAGCGGTTCTGCTCCACCATCGGCCGCAGGCCGAGGCGCAGCGCATGCGCCTCGGTCACCGGCATGCAGATGAGGCCGCGGCCGTGCTTGGCGAGGAAATTGATCTTTTCGGGCGTGACGAACTCGGCCGCGAACACCAGGTCGCCTTCGTTCTCGCGGTCCTCGTCGTCCACCAGGACGACCATCTTTCCCGCGCGCAGGTCGGCGACGATCTCGGTGACCGGGCTGATGGCGGCGGATTCCCTGCGCATGGATGCGATTATATGCCCCGCCAGGGAGCCGCCGACCTACTCGAGGCCGAAGGCCTGCTTCATGCCCTTCAGCGATTGCTGCAGCACCGACCACTGGCGCCCGCCGACCAGGCCGCCATCCACGACGAGGTTGTGGCCGTTGATGAAGCTCGAGGCGTCCGCAGCGAGGAACACCGCGGCGTTGGCGATGTCGTCGGTGAGCCCGGCACGCGGGATCGGCTGCAGCTTGGCGAGGCCGGCTTTGACGGCCTCCGCGCTCTTCTCGGCCGATTCAGCGGGCAGCCCGAGCGCCTTGCCGAAGATCCCGGTGGCGATGCCTCCGGGCGAGATGCAATTCACGCGCACGCCGCTTTCGCCGAGCTGCATCGCCACGCAGGTGGACAGGTGCACCACCGCCGCCTTGGCCGCGCTGTAGGTCATGGAGCTGGAGAGCCCGGCGCGCACACCGGCGACGCTGCCGTTGTTGATGATGCTGCCGCTGCGCTGCTTGAGCATCAGCGGCGCGGCATGCTTCATGCCGAGCATCACGCTGCGCACCAGGTTGGCCATCGCGGCGTCGAATCCCGCCACCGGAATGGTCTCGATGCCGCCGGTCGGGGCCGGGCCGCCGGCATTGTTGAAGAGGACATCGACGCGGCCGAACTCCCGCGCGCAGGACTCGACGACGCGCGCGACATCGGCTTCCAGCGTCACGTCCGCCTTCACGAACAAGGCGCGCTCGCGGCCGAGCGCCGCCTGCAGCTGCGCGCCCAGCGCCTCGCGCCGGCCGCAAAACACGACCCTGGCGCCTTCCTCGACGAAGCGCTCCACGGTGCGGCGCCCGATGCCGCTCGTCGCCCCGGTGACGATCGCGCACTTGCCCTCGAGTTGTCCCATGTCCGTCTCCTCTCGCAATTACTGGTGCCGCAAAAAAGAATCGGGGTCAGGGCCGAATTTCAACTCGCAAGAGAAATTCGGCCCTGACCCCGATTCTTCCCGCCGGGTTCGCGCCCCGGCTTACTCTTCCGCGCCGCCCTCTTCGGCCGCGCCGGTCTTCTCGCGGATGCGCGCCGACTTGCCGGAGCGCTGGCGCAGGTAGTACAGCTTGGAGCGGCGCACTTCGCCCTTGCGCTTCACCTCGACCGAGGCGATGAGCGGCGAGTAGGTCTGGAAGGTGCGCTCCACGCCCTCGCCCGAGGAGATCTTGCGCACGGTGAAGGAAGAGCCGATGCCGCGGTTCCTCTTGGCGATCACCACGCCCTCGAAGGCCTGGGCGCGCTTGCGCTCGCCCTCGACCACGTTGACGTTGACGATCACCGTGTCGCCGGGCGAGAAGTCGGGCACCGTCTTGCCCAGCCGCTTGATTTCTTCCTGCTCGAGTTTCTGGATCAGGTTCATGTTTGCACTCCGCTCTTCGTCTCCTGCTTGAATTCCTCAAGCAGCTTCAGTTCCTGTGCACTCAACTGCCGCGCCGCGATCAGCTCGGGCCGTCTCAGCCACGTCCTGCCCAGCGCCTGCTTCAACCGCCAGCGCCGGATCTGCTCATGATGCCCCGAAAGCAGCACCTCCGGCACCTTCTCGCCCGCATAGGTCTCGGGCCGCGTGTACTGCGGGCAATCCAGCAAGCCCGCGGCGAAGGACTCCTCGGCTGCCGACTGCCCGTCGCCCAGCGCCCCGGGCAACTGCCGCACCACCGCGTCGATCACCGCCATCGCCGCGAGCTCGCCGCCCGAGAGCACGAAGTCCCCGAGCGAGAGCTCCTCGTCTGCACGCGGCGCCGGACCAGGCGCTCGTCCACGCCTTCGTAGCGCCCGCAGAGCAGCGTCAGCGCGCTCCTGCCTGCCAGCTCCATCACCTTCTGCGTGATCGAGCTTCCTGCCCTGCGGCGAGAGGTAGATCACTTCGCCCCCGCCCGCCGCGTGCACCGCATCCAGCGCCTTCTCCAGCGGCTCGGCCAGCATCACCATGCCGGGCCCGCCGCCGTACGGACGGTCATCGACCGTCCGGTAATTGTCCGTCGTGAAATCGCGCGGATTCCACGTCTGCAGGCGCCACAACCCCGCCTCCAGCGCCTTTCTCGTGATGCCGCTTGCCGTCACCGCGGCGAACATCTCCGGGAACAGCGTCACCACGTCGAAGCGGATCACCAGTCCGCTCCCCAGTCCACCTCGATGCGCTTTGCCTCGAGGTCCACCTTCTTCACGACCGTCGGCACCCAGGGAATCAACCTCACCCGTTCACCGGCCAGCTCCATCACGTCCTGCGGGCCGTTGGTGAACCACTGCCGCACCACGCCCAGCTTCTCGCCCTGCGCGTTCACCACGTCCAGGCCGACCAGGTCGGCGAGGTAATAGCGCCCGTCATCCGAGTCGGGCAGCGCACTGCGCGCCACCGCGATCTTCCTGCCCTTCAGCGAGAGCGCCTGCTCGCGGGTCTCGATCCCGGCGAGCTTCGCGACCACCGTCGCGCTGTGCACCCTTGCCTGCTCGACCCGGCACGCCTCGTCGCCGAGCCACCATTGCGTCGCCGCCACCAGAGCCTCGGCCACACCCTTCTGTGGCGCCACCTTGACCCAGCCGCGCACGCCGTAGGAACCGGCGACGCGGCCCATCTCGATCAGGTCAGGCGGCCTTCTTGCCAAACTGCTTCACGAGCCGCTTCACCGTCGGCGAGAGCTGCGCGCCCTTGCCCTGCCAGTGCTTGAGCCGCTCCACGTTCACGCGCAGCGACTCGCGGCCCTCGGGGGCCTTCGGGTCGTAGAAACCGACGCGCTCGATGAACTTGCCCTTGGCCGAGCGGCGCGAATCCGCGACCACCACGCTGAAGAAAGGCCGCTTGTTGGCGCCGCCGCGCGCCAGTCGAATCACCACCATGTGGAAACCCCGTAGAACCGCGAAAAGGCGCGGATTATACGGGAGAAATCAGCGGTTTGGTATCTCGGCGCGGGCCGGAATCTCCAGCGTGCCCCCGAGACCGGCGACGCCGCGCCGCAAGTGCTCCATCGCGGGGTCGCACCTCGGCCGGCGCGCCGCGCACCCCCAGCTCGATGTGCCGGCGCGCGCCGCCCTCGCCCATGCTGGGCAGGCTGAACGCCTTCAGGCCCGGGTACCTCGCGTTCACTTCCTCCATGAGCGGCGTGATGGTCGACTCGGCCAGGCCGTAGACGATCACCGAGGCCTCGCCCCAGCGCTGCGAGTCGGCGAGCGCCTGGTACTTCGTGTCGAGCAGCCACTCGACCATCGGCCAGGCCATTTGCGGGAAGCCGGGCACGAAGTGGTGGTCGCGCACCGAAAACCCCGGTATTCGGTTGAATGGATTGGGAATGATGTCCGCGCCGACCGGGAACTCGCCCATCTTCAAGCGCTGCGGCGTGGTCTCGGCGCCGAAGCGCCCGCGGATCTCCTTCTCCGCCTCCGGGTGCAGCCGCAATCCGACGCCGAGCGCCGCGGCGGCGCATTGCCGCGTGTGATCGTCCGGCGTCGCGCCGATGCCGCCGAAGCTGAAGACGGCGTCATCGGTCGCGAGCGTGCGCCGGAGCGCCGCCGTGATGCGCGCAGGCTCGTCGCCGAGGTGCTCGCACCACGCCAGGCGCAGGCCGCGCTTGGCCAGCGCCTCGATGAGCCACGGAAAATGCTTGTCCTGGCGCTTGCCGACCAGGATCTCGTCGCCGATGACGAAGGCGCCGAAGCCGCTCACCAGTAGCCGCGCCCCCAGTAGTTGCAGAACTTCTCGATGTTCATCGGCAGGAACCGCTCGTAGTTGGCCCACTTCTCGTACTTGGGCAGCTTCAGCTCGGCCATCGCCGAGTCCCAGCACTTGCCCGCGGCCGCGGCGGCTTTCACCGCGTCGTTCAGCTCCACCAGGTACTGCTTGTAGGCGCGCACGTCGTCCTTGGTGGCGAAGCGCCCGCCCGGGAACGGGTGCCCGCCGATCATGCGCTCCCAGTTGAGCGCCACGGTGCGATCAAGCGAGTCGAACCAATCCGGAAAGAAGCCGTCCGGGAAGTCGCGGAAGCCGACCGACTCCACGGCGACGTAATCCACCGTGAAGAGGAGCTTGTCCTTCGGCAGCAGGATGGCCAGCGAATTGTCCGAGTGGTTGCGGCCCGTGAAGTGCAGCTCGACGCGCACGCCGCCCAGCTCGATGGCGCGGAAATCGTCCACCGCCTCGTCGGGAATCACCACGTCGGCATAGCGCAGCGCCTCGAGGCGCGCTTTGGCGTTGCGATGCGCGACCACGATTGCCCCCGCGTCCTTGAACGGCTTGCCGCCCGCGATGTGGTCGTAATGATGATGGCTGTAGACCAGGTACTTGATCGGCGCCTGCGTGATCTTGCGGATCTCCGCGAGGTAGGTCGTCGCCGCCTGTGGCCGCAGGAACGCGATCGGGTCGGTGGCGATCACGCCATCGGCGGTGACCACGAACAGCGCCTGATGGCCGCCGTAGCGGAACAGGAACGCGTTGTCGGTGAGCTTCCGGGTTTCGAACAGCGGCGGCTGTTGCGCCGCGGCGGATGCAGCGGCGAGCGACAGGGCTACGACGGCCAGCAATTTCCTCACGGGGCCCTCCCTTCGATTGGCGATTCGCGATGGACCTTCAACGCGGCTAACAGGTAATGGATGAAACTTAGTCCAAAGAGAACCGGCGCGAAGAATCCGACGAAGGGTACATAGGCGAGCAGCGCCAGCACGACGCCCAGGACGTACAGCGTGCCGCGCCGCCCGGTGAAGACCTGCCGCATCTCGGTGGCCGCGGCGTGCTCGGCGAGCGCGTCGTAGCGCAGCACGCGCTGGTTGACCCAGCCGACGATCGCCAGCGGGATCACCGGCCACAGGGGCGGGAAGAGCCACAGGGGAACCGACACCACGAACAGCACGGCCATCCCGGCGAGCGCGACCAGTCCGTTCCAGAGGCTGCCCGCGAGGCTGCCGCCGCGCCGCTGCTCGAGCTCCGGATAGCTGCGCGCGGCGACGTGCGCGACCATGGCCGGCATGCCGAAGCTGCTGAGAATCAGCAGCGCGGTGAGCTGGATGAGCGGCACCAGCAGGATGACGATCATCGCCTTGGCGGCGATCAGCGCAAGATCCTTCACTTCCCACTGGACGGCGAACCAGCCGGTGGTCAGCCAGTGGTGAATGACGCCCGCAAGCCAGGCGGCGAGCTCGACCCAGAAGACGAGCACCACCGTGCCCCAGAGCACGAGCGCGATGAGCACCGGCCACAGCATCAGCCAGAGCATGCGGGGATGCAGCAGGTTGCCGAAGGCGAAGGCGAGCGCGCGCGCGATTTCGTTCATTTGCGGATACTTTGCCACAGCTTGGCGAGGCGCTTCGCCGACACCGGCACCGGCGTCTTCAGCTCCTGCGCGAACAGCGACACCCGCAGCTCCTCGAGCAGCCAGCCGAACTGCTCGAGCTCGGCGCTGAGCGGGCGCGGCGCGCGCAGCCAGGCGGCAAGCAGGGGCTGCAGCTCGCCGGCGAGCCGCGCGTCGCGCGCGGGGTCGGCGCGCAGCTTCTCCAGGCGCTGCGCCGCCGCCTTGAGATAGCGCGGGTAGTGCTGCAGCCGGGCCCAGGGCGTCTGCGCGAGCCAGTGCGCGCGCAGGAGCCTGCCAAGCTGCTGCTTCACGTCCTCGGCCGCCTGCGGGAAGGCCTTCGCCGCCTGCGCCAGCTTCCTCTGCAGCTCGGCGTGCGCGCCGAGGATCGATTGCGTGGTGCGCGCCAGCTCCTGCGCAACGAGCATGAAGCGCGCGCGGCCCTCGTCCACGCAGCGCGCGAAGTCGCCCTGCGTCATGGGCAGCGACTCGCCCAGGAACGCGCGCTCGAGCGACGCCGCCACCAGGTCCTCCTTGACGGGACCGAGCAGCACGTCGCGCGACCAGCCGCGCTCCAGCTCCCTCACGCGGTCCTTGAAGGCAATGGCCAGCAGCCGCCGCACGCCGCCGCGGTGCAGCTCGCGCGCCTTCTCCGGCGCATCGAACACTTGCAGCGTGACCCCGCCGTCTTCCCCCGGGGCCGCGTCCACGAGCGCCGGGTAGCCCACCAGCGTCTGTCCGCCGCGCGCGATCTCCATCACCTCGGCGAGATCGCCCATGGTCCAGCCGGTGTAGCGCTCGCCTTCCTCGAGCGGCGCTTCGCTTTGCAGCACCGCCACCGTGTGCTCGGCCAGCTCGCTCTTGAGCCCTGCGAGGTTGCGACCCGTCGCGAGCTGCCGCCCGTGCTCGTCGATCACCAGGAAGTTCATGTGCAGGTGCGGCGGCGCGGAGTCCGGCCGGAACGCATCCACCGGCACATCGAGGTTGAGCTCGGCGCGGATGTGGCGCGCCAGCGCCTGCGCGAGCGGCGTCTCCGAGGGCTGCACCTGCGCCGCGAAGGCCTCGGCGAATTCCTCCAGCGGCCCGAGCTTGTGGCGCAGGCGTTGCGGCATCGATTTCGCAAGGGCGCGCACCTTCTCCTTGAGCAGCCCCGGCACCAGCCATTCGCAGCGCGCCGCGCTCACCTGGTTGAGCAGCGCCACCGGCACCGTCATGGTCACGCCGTCGCGCGGCGAGCGCGGCTCGAAGTGATAGTCGAGCCGGAACGCGTTGGCGCCGAGCCTGAGCTCGTGCGGGAAGTTATCGGTGGTGATGCCCGCCGCCTCGTGGCGCATCAGGTCTTCGCGCTTGAGGTACAGGAGCTTCGGGTCTTCGCGCTCCGCGTCCTTGCGCCATGCCTCGAAATCGGCGCCGTTGTGAATGCCTTCGGGAATGCGGGCGTCGTAGAACGCGTGGATCAGCTCGTCGTCCACCAGGATGTCGGGGCGGCGCGACTTGTGCTCCAGGCGCTCGATCTCCGCGAGCAGGCGCCGGTTGTGCGCGAAGAATGGCGCGCGCGTGTCGAGCTCGCCCTTCCACCAGCGCGGTGCGAATGAAGATGCCGCGCGCCAGGTCCGGGTCGAGCGGCCCATAGTGCACGCGCCGGTTCGTGTACACCGGCAGCCCGTAGAGCGTGCCGCGCTCGATCGCCACCACCTGCGCGCGCATCTTCTCCCAGTGGGGATTGTCGCGATGGCGCTTCAAGAGGTGCGCACCCAGTTCCTCCAGCCACTGCGGCTCGACGGTGGCCACCGTGCGCGCGTAGAGCCGCGTGGTTTCCACGAGCTCCGCCGCGACGACCCACTTGCCCGGCTTCTTCGTGCCCGAGCCGGGATGCACCCAGAATCTGATGCCGCGCGCGCCGGTGTAGCTATTGTCCGCCTCGTCCTTCATGCCGACATTGCCCAAGAGCCCGGCGAGCAGCGCACGATGAATCGCCCGGTAACCTTCCGGCTTGTCCGCCTTGGCGCTGGACATCTTCCAGTCGAGCTCGCCCACCGCGTTTTGCAACTGCAGGTGCACGTCGCGCCACTCGCGCATGCGCGGGTAGGAGAGGAAATTGTCGCGGCAAAGGCGCCGCAGGCCCTGCTCGCCCTGCAGCCTCCACAGCTTGAGCAGGGCGAGGAAATCGGAGCGTTCGTCCGCAAAGCGCGCGTGGCGCTCATCGGCCGCGCCCTGCTTCGCGAGCGGCCGCTCGCGCGGATCCTGCACCGAGAGCGCGGCGGCGATCACCAGCAGCTGCTCGAGGCAGGCCTCGGCGCGCGCTGCAATCAGCATGCGCCCCACACGCGGGTCGAGCGGCAGCCGGGCGAGCTCGCGGCCCAGGTCCGTCAAGGCGTTGTCCTCGTCCACCGCGCCGAGTTCCGCCAGCAACGCGTAGCCATCGGCGATGGCGCGGCTGTTCGGCGCGTCGAGGAACGGGAAGTCCTCGACCTTGCCGAGGTTGAGCGACAGCGCGCGCAGGATCACCGCGGCAA
The DNA here is from genome assembly GCA_963719995.1 of uncultured beta proteobacterium. GTDB lineage: Bacteria > Pseudomonadota > Gammaproteobacteria > Burkholderiales > SG8-39 > JAABQT01. Next base: position 1,190,202 of record CAVRDW010000001.1, read on the forward strand.
GCGAGGAGCGCAGCACCTCCGGGTCGGTGTGCGCGGGCCGCGCCTTGAAGTCATCCTCGCCGTAGAGGCGGATACAGATGCCGTCCGCCACGCGACCGCAGCGGCCTGCGCGCTGCTGCGCCGCCGCCTGCGAGATGTTCTCCACGCGCAGCTGCTCCACCTTGTTGCGGTAGGAGTAGCGCTTCACGCGCGCCTGGCCTGCGTCCACCACGTAGCGGATGCGCGGCACGGTGAGCGAGGTTTCCGCCACGTTGGTGGCGAGCACCACGCGCCGCACGCCCCCGGGGTGGAACACGCGATCCTGCTCGGCGACCGAGAGCCGCCCGTAGAGCGGCAACACCTCGGCGCCTTTCAGCTTGTGCTTGGCGAGCACCGCCGCCGCGTCGCGGATCTCGCGCTCGCCGGGCAGGAAGACGAGCACGTCGCCCGGGCCTTCGCGAAACAATTCCTCCACCGCCTCGCCGAGCGCCTGCTCCTCCTCGTCGCGCGTCGTGTCCTCGGCGTCGCCGCCCACCGGGCGGTAGCGCACTTCGCACCGGGTACAGGCGCCCCGAGACCTCGATCACCGGTGCGCCGTCGAGATGCTTCGAAAAGCGCTCCGCGTCGATGGTGGCCGAAGTGACGACCACCTTCAGGTCCGGGCGTCTGGGCAGTAGGCGCTTCAGGTAGCCGAGCAGGAAGTCGATGTTGAGGCTGCGCTCGTGCGCCTCGTCCAGGATGATGGTGTCGTAGGCGCGCAGTTCCGGGTCGCCCTGCGTCTCGGCGAGCAGGATGCCGTCGGTCATCAGCTTGATCCGCGTGCGCGGGCCGACCTTGTCGGTGAAGCGCACCTTGTAGCCGACGAGCGATCCCAGCTCGACCTTCAGCTCCTCGGCGATGCGCGCCGCCACCGAGCGCGCCGCGATGCGGCGCGGCTGGGTGTGGCCGATGGTGCGGCCCTCGCCGCGCCCCATCTCCAGCAGAATCTTCGGGATCTGCGTGGTCTTGCCGGAGCCGGTCTCGCCGCAGACAATCACCACCGGGTGCGCGGCGATCGCGCGCGCGATTTCCTCCCGCTTCTGGCTGACCGGGAGCGCAGGGTCGAAGTGAATGTGCGGCTTCATCGGCGGAACTTGCGCGCGAGGATATAGGATTGGCGGATCGACATGGCCGGACCGACGAAGCAGTTCTGGGACGAGCGCTTTGCGGCGGGCGACACGCCGTGGGACCGCGGCGAAGCGAGTCCGCAGCTTGGCGCGTGGCTCAGCTCGGGCGTGCTGCGGCCCTGCCGCATCCTCGTGCCGGGGTGCGGCTCGGGCCACGAAGTGGCCGAGCTCGCGATGGCGGGCTTCGAGGTAACGGGGCTGGACTATGCCGACAACGCGATCGCCCGCACGCACCGGCGACTGAAGGACACGGGCACCGACGCGACGCTGGTGCAGGCCGACGTGCTCGCCTGGCAGCCGGATCGTCCGTTCGATGCGGTCTACGAGCAGACCTGCCTGTGCGCGCTGTATCCGGACCAGTGGCGCGACTACGCCGACCAGCTGCACCGCTGGCTCGCGACGGGCGGCCGGCTGTACGCGCTGTTCCTGCAATTGCTAAGGCCGGGCGCCGCCGAGGGCGCCGTCCAGGGCCCGCCCTACCACTGCGACATCAACGCGATGCGCGCATTGTTCCCGGAGCCGCGCTGGGCCTGGCCGAAGCCGCCGTATGCGCGCACCACGCACCCGCGCGGGCTCGCCGAACTGGCGGTGGTGCTCGAGCGTCGCGGGTGACGTGGCATACCGAGGCACCGCTACGACGGTCGGGGATTACTTGGGCGCCACGAGCAGCCGCTCCGCGTAGCGCGCGATCTGGTCGGCTTCCATGTTCACCTCGGCACCGGGTAGCAGCCGCGCGAGCGTGGTCACCTTGAGCGTGTGCGGGATCAGGTTCACGTCGAACTCCGCGCCGCGCACGCGGTTGACCGTCAAGCTCACGCCGTCGATGCAGATCGAGCCCTTGGGGGCGACGTACTTCGCCACCGCCTTCGGCGCGCGGAAAGTGTAGACGCTGCCCTTCACCTGCACCAGCAGGCCCACGCCGTCCACGTGGCCGCTCACCAGGTGGCCGCCGAGGCGGTCGGCGAGGCGCAGGGCTTTCTCCAGGTTGACCGGCCCGGGGCGATCCAGCCCGGCGGTGCACTCGAGCGTCTCTTGCGAGACGTCGAACGACAGCTTCTTGGCGCGCTTCTTCGTCACGGTCAGGCAGGCGCCCTGCACGCAGATCGAGTCGCCCACCCTGACGTCCGCGAGCGGCAGCCGGCCCGCGTCGATCACGAAGGGCTTCGTGCTCACGATCTTGCCCACCGCCTGGACGATGCCGCTGAACATCAGGGCCTCGCGACGATGCGAAGGTCGTCGCCGATGCGGTCCAGCGACCGGACCTTCAGCGCCACGCGCTCCTCGAGCGACGTCATCGCCGCGAGGTTGACCATGCCCTGCGCCGCATCGCCGAGCAGGCTCGGGTTGAGGTAGATGAGGAACTCATCCACGCAGCCCTCGCGCACCAGCGACCCGTTGAGCTTGGATCCGGCCTCGACGTGCAGCTCGTTCACGCCGCGGCGCGCGAGCTCGGCCAGCATCTTCGCCAGATCCACCTTGCCGCCGGCGTTCGGCAGCACCACGATCTCCGCGTTCGGCAACGACTTGCCGCTCACGGCCGCAAAGACCAGCGCCCTTTCTCCCTGCAGCGCGCGCGCGCGAGGCGGCGTCTCGAGGTGGCTGTCGATGATCACGCGCAGCGGCTGGCGCGTCGTTTCCACGTCGCGCACCGTGAGCCGGGGATCGTCCGCCCTGACCGTGCCCGCGCCGGTGGCGATGGCGCAGGCGCGCGCGCGCCAGCCATGACCGTCTTTGCGGGCCTCGGGGCCCGTGATCCATTGCGACTTGCCGTTGGCGAGCGCGGTGCGCCCGTCGAGTGTCGCCGCGATCTTCATGCGCACCCACGGCCGGCCGCGCGTCATGCGCGAGACGAAGCCGATGTTGAGTTCCCGCGCTTCTTCTTGCAGCAGGCCGGACTCGAAGCGGATGCCCGCGGCGGCAAGCCGGTCGCCGCCTTTCGCCGCCTGCGGATTGGGGTCGCGCAGGGCCGCGACCACGCGCACGACGCCTGCCTTGATCAGCGAATCCGCGCAGGGCGGCGTGCGCCCGTGATGGTTGCAGGGCTCGAGCGTGACATAGACGGTGGCGCCCCTGGCCGTTGCGCTGGCCTGCACCAGCGCGTTCGCCTCCGCGTGCGGCGCGCCGGCGCGCTCGTGCCAGCCTTCGCCGACGACGTGCTCGCCCTTGGCGATGACGCAGCCCACGCGCGGGTTGGGCTCGCCGTGTACAGCCCCTTCTCCGCGAGCGCGAGCGCGCGGCGCATCATCGCGTGATCGAAGGCGGAGAAAGGGGTCACGGCGCCGGCGGGAGCTGCGGGCAGGACTCGTGCATGCGCATGGCGGCCGGGGCGGAGGCGCGGCGCGACCGCCCTCAGCCGCCCCTGCGGCCCTTCTTCGTCTTCACTTCCTGCACCGCCTCGCGGAAATCGTCGGGCGACTCGAAGCTGCGGTACACCGAGGCGAAGCGGATGTAGGCGATCTTGTCGAGCTTGGCGAGCTCGCGCATCACCAGGTCGCCGACGCGGCTGGTGGGCACCTCGCGCTCGCCGAGGGAGCGCAGCTTTTCCTCGATGCGCGCCACCGCGCCATCCACGGCGTCGGTGGACACCGGGCGCTTGCGCAGCGCGAGCATCATGCTGCCGACCAGCTTGTCGCGGTCGAAGTCGGTGCGGCTGCCGTCCTTCTTCACCAGGCGCGGCATCTTGAGGTCCACGCGCTCGTAGGTGGTGAAGCGCTTGTCGCATTCCGCGCACTTGCGCCGCCGGCGGATCGAGCTCGCCTCCGTGCTGGAGCGCGTGTCCAGCACCTGGGTGTCCTGGTTGCCGCAGAACGGGCAGCGCATGGCTTCCTACTCTACGCGTAGACCGGATGGCGCGCGCACAGGGCCATGACCTCGGCCGCCACCCGCTCGAGGCTCGCCTCGTCGGCCGGCCGGTCCAGCACGTCCGCGATCAGGTGGGCGAGCCGCTCCGCCTCCGGGACCTTGAAGCCGCGCGTGGTCATGGCGGGCGTGCCGATGCGCACGCCGGAGGTCACCATCGGCTTCTCGGGGTCGTTCGGGATGGCGTTCTTGTTCACCGTGATGTGGGCGCGGCCAAGCGCGGCTTCGGCGTCCTTGCCGGTGATCTTCTTGCCGCGCAAGTCGAGCAGCATCATGTGCGACTCGGTGCGGCCCGAGACGATGCGCACGCCGCGCGACATGAGCACGCGCGCCATCGCCTGCGCGTTGTCCAGCACCTGCTGCTGGTAGGCCTTGAACTCGGGCCGCAGCGCCTCGCCAAATGCCGCCGCCTTCGCGGCGATCACGTGCATCAGCGGCCCGCCTTGCAGCCCGGGGAAGATCGTCGAGTTGATCTGCTTTCCCCGATCGGCTTGTGATCCGTCTCCGCCACCCAGCACCAGGCCGCCGCGCGGGCCGCGCAGGGTCTTGTGCGTGGTGCTGGTCACGATAGTGCGCGATGCCGATGGGCGAGGGGTACAGACCCACCGCCACCATGCCGGCGTAGTGCGCCATGTCCGCCATCAGCAGCGCGCCCACCTGGTCGGCGATGTCGCGAAAGCGCCGCCAGTCGATGCGCAGCGCATAGGCCGACGCCCCGGTGACGACGAGCTTCGGCCGGTGCTCGAGCGCGAGCCGCTCGGCGGCGTCGTAGTCGATCTCCTCGCGCTCGTTCAGCCCGTAGGAGACGAAGCGGTAGAGCTTGCCCGAGAGATTGACTGGCGAGCCGTGCGTGAGGTGCCCGCCGTGCGCGAGCGACATGCCGAGCACCGTGTCGCCGGGCTGCAGCACCGAGAAGTACACGGCCTGGTTCGCCTGCGAGCCCGAGTGCGGCTGGACGTTGGCCCAGTCCGCGCCGAAGAGCTTCTTCGCCCGCTCGATGGCCAGCGTTTCGGCGAGGTCCACGTACTCGCAGCCGCCGTAGTAGCGCCGGCCAGGGTAGCCCTCGGCGTACTTGTTGGTGAGGACCGAGCCCTGCGCGGCGAGCACCGCGGGGCTCACGTAGTTCTCGGAGGCGATCAGCTCGACGTGGTCTTCCTGGCGGCGCATCTCCAGGCTGATGGCGTCCCAGAGCTCGGGGTCGGTGCGCGACAGCAGGTCTGCGGCGGACATGGCGGATAGGCGAAAAGGCGACCCGCGATTCTACAGGCCGGGGGCCACTTGCCCCCCGCGGCCCTTCAATCCCATTCCGGCTCGACGCGGTAGCGCAGGGCGTGGTCGCCATGTCGCGTGGCGCTGTTGCCCAGGCCGATCCAGCCGCGCTCGCCGAGCACCGCCTCCTCTCGGCGCAGGAGGATCTCCGAGCTGTTGCCGTCGGCCAGCAGGTAGGTGCCGTTGGAGGACTGGTCAGCGAGCACGAAATGGCCCTCGCGGGCGAAGACGCGCGCGTGCACGCGCGAGGCGAACTGGCTGTCGACCACCACGTCGTTGTCCTTCTCGCGGCCGATGCGCACGGCCGGACCCGCCGAGCGCACGATGTACAGCTGCCCCTGGCGCGAGAGCTTGAGCACGGTCTCCCGCGTGCGCGTGACCGCGGCGCGCGCGAGGTTGATCTCGGTGAGATCCGGGTCGGTGCGCCACACCACGTTGCAGGCGATGATCTCCTCGTGCCGGCCGCGCACGCGGATCGGGAACATCTGCCGGCAGCGGGTGCGCAGCGGCGGCGAGAGCGCATCCACGGTCTGCTGCGTGGTCAGCACCTGGTCCGCATTGGCGAGCGCCACCAGGCGCGCGCAAACGTTCACCGTGTCGCCGAAGACGTCGCCGCCCGAGAGCACCACCGGCCCGTAGGTGAAGCCGACCTTGATCGCCAGGCGCTCGGGAGACGCATCCGGCGCCACCACCTGCATTTCGCAGGCCGCCTGGAAGGCGTGGTCGGGCAGGGGAAACGCGCACACCATGCCGTCGCCAAGGGTCTTCACCACCGCGCCGCCGTGCCGGGTCGCGACCTTATCCAGGAGTCCGAGCAGCTTGTTGATCAGCGCGTGCGCGCGCGTGTCGCCGATCGCTTCATAGATGCGAGTGCTGTCCGTGACATCCACGAACAGCACCGCGCGCTGCGCGGTCTCCAAGCTGGGCTGCTCCCCTGTCGTTGCTGCGGCGATCTTACCCGAACGTGCGCCGGCTAAACGGCGAGCGGCGGCGCGAGGTCGGCAGGCCTGTCGATGTCGCGGATCGCGCCCGGGTCGCCCACGGGGATCTTGACGAGCTGCGCCTCGTGCGCGGCGAGCACGCGCTTCGCGCCTTCGTCGCCCGAGAGCGCCGCGAGCTCTGCGCGCAAGCTGCCCGCGAAGCCGACCGGGTGGCCGCGGCGCGCGCGCCAGTAGGGCGCAGTGAGCAGCGCGCCGGCGGCGAGCGCGTCGCGCACCGCCGCGATGGTGCTCGGCCGCACGAACGGCATGTCGCCGAGCGCGACCAGGTAGCCGTCGGCCACGCCCGCGGCGCGCACCGCGCAGGCGAGGCTCGCGCCCATGCCCGCGGCGGCCTCGCCGCAGACCGCGACCTCACAGCCCTCGGCGGCCAGCGCGCGCGCCGTTTCCTGCGCGCCCGGGCGCACCACCGCGACCACCCGGGACACCGCCGCGCGCAAATGGCGCGCGGACTGCACGGCGATCGCCACGCCGTGCGGCAGCGGGTGCTGCAGCTTGTCGGAACCGAAGCGGGAAGCCGATCCCGCGGCGAGCAGCAGACCGACGATGTTCACCGCCGGACCGCCGTCAGATCTCCCTGCTCTCCTGGACCTCGCACGCGGAGGGGTCGAAGCGCGAGCCCTTCTTCGCGGCCCAGCTCGGCTCGGTCACGCCGTGGCGCACCGCGGTCATCTCGGCGAGGATCGCGACCGCGATTTCCGGCGGGGTCTTCGAGCCGATGTACAGGCCCACCGGTCCGCGCAGGCGCGCGATCTCGCCCTCGGACAGGTCGAACTCCTTGCAGGCGCTCGCGGCGCGCGTCGTTGTTCTTCTTCGAGCCGATGGCGCCGACGTAGAACGCGGCGGACTTGAGCGCCTCCATCAGCGCCAGATCGTCGATCTTCGGGTCGTGCGTCAGCGCCACCACCGCGCTGTGGCCGTCCAGGTTCATGGCGGCGATCACGTCGTCGGGCATGCCGCGGTCGAGCGGCGACGCCCGGCGACGTCCCAGCCGCTCGCGTACTCCTCGCGCGGCTCGATGACGCTCACGTGGTAGTCGAGCATGCGCGCCATCTCCGCGAGGTAGCGCGTGAGCTGGCCGGCGCCGATCAGCACCAGCCGCCAGCGCGGGCCGTGCACCGTGGTGAGCATCCCGCCGTCGAACTCGAGCACGTCCTGCCAGCTGGCCGGGCTCGAGGGTCACGCGGCCGCTCTTCATGTCGAGGCGCCGCTTCACCAGCTGCTGGCGCGAGATCGTCGAGCAGCAATTCCTCCAGGCCGCTCGCCGCCGTCACCGGCTCGAGCACCAGCTGCAGCGTGCCGCCGCAGGGCAGGCCCCAGCGCGTCGCCTCCTCGTTGGTGACGCCGTAGGTGACGAGCTGCGGCAAATGCCGCCACGGCCCTGGCGCGCACCTTGTCGATCAGGTCGTCCTCGACGCAGCCGCCCGACACGGAGCCGACGACCTGGCCGTCGTCGCGGATCGCCACCAGGGCGCCGACCGGCCGCGGCGCGGAGCCCCAGGTCTTGACGATGGTGCCGAGGGTGACGCGCTGGCCGGCCTTGCGCCAGGCCTCGGCGGTGCGCAAGACCTCGATATCGACGCAGTCCATGGCCGCTAGTTTACTCCCGCGGGGAACACCAGGGCGACGCGGCAGCCGCGGCCGCCTTCGCCCTCGCCGATCGCGACCCGGGCGCCGTGCGCCGAAGCGATCTCGCTCACGATGGCAAGGCCCAGGCCACTGCCCGTGCCGGCGGTGCCCGGCGCACGGTAGAAGCGCTCCAGCACGCGCATGCGCTCGGCTGGCGCGATGCCCGGGCCGTCGTCCTCGACCTCGACGCGCACCTCGCGCGCGCCGGCCCGCGTGCGCACCGTCACGCGGCCGCCCGCCGGCGTGTACTCGAGCGCGTTGTGCACCAGGTTGGCGAGCGCCTCGCGCAGCAGGAACGCGATCGCCCTGCACCCGCGCGTCCTCGAGCTCGAAACCCAGGTCGATGTCGCGCTCCAGCGCGCGGTGCACCCACTCGTCGGCGGCCGCCTCGACGACCTGGCGCAGGTCGGCGCGCGCGGATCCCGCCGCGTCGCTGACGCCGGTCTCGGCACGCGCCAGCGCGAGCAGCTGGTTGGCCAGGCGCGCCGTGCGCATCGAGGCGCTGATGCACCTGCTCGAGTTCCGCGCGGCAGCCCTCGGGCAGCGGCTGCGCCAGGGCGAGCTCGGTATGCGCCCGCAGGCCGGCGAGCGGCGTGCGCAGCTGGTGCGCCGCGTTGGCGAGGAAGCGCTGCTGGTTGCGGTTCGCCTCGGTCACCTCGCCCGAGCAGGTGGTTGATGCTTTCCACCAGCGGGCGCGCCTCGGCGGGTGACTCGCCGGCGTCGATCGGGCGCAGGTCGTGCGGCGAGCGCGCGCCGATGTCGCGCGACAGATCCTGCAGCGGCCGCAGGCCCCGCGCCACGCCGAACCAGACCAGGCCGAGCGTGAGCGCAGCAAGCAGCGCCTGCGGCAGCACGCTCGAAGCGAGGATCTCGCGCGCCAGGCGCTGGCGCTTGTTGGTGGTCTCGGCCATCGATACCGTGCAGGTCTTGTCGCCGCACGGCACCTGCACGGCCACCACGCGCACCGGCTTGCCCTCGTAGTCGCCGTCGAACGCCGTGACGCCGTCTTCGTCCCGCGCGCCGGCGGGCGTCGGCGGCACGCCGACGTCGCCCGCGATGCGCTCGCCGGCGGGGCCACGCACGACGTAGTAGATTTCGTCGTACTTGTCGGTGCGCACCACGCGCTCGGCGGCCGTGGGCAGATCGAAGCCGATGCGCCCATCTTGGACGCGGATGCGCTCGCCCAGGGCGAGCGCGGTGTTGAGCAGCGACTGGTCGTAGGCCTCAGTGCCCGGATCGGCGGCTACGCGGTAGGCGGCATAGGCGCCCACCGCAAGCATGGCCGCGACCGACGGCAGCAGCAGACGCAGCAGCAGCGCACGCAGACTGCGCTGCCTGGTCATTGCGCCTCCGCGTACTCCTCCAGCATGTAGCCGAAGCCGCGCACCGTGCGGATGCGCACGCCCGCGGGCTCGAGCTTGGCGCGCAGCCGCGAGACGTAGACCTCGATGGCGTTCGGCGAGAGCTCGTCGCCCCAGCTCGCCACCGCCTGGATGATCGATTCCTTGGACACGATGCGCTCGACGCGCGCCAGCAGCACCTCCAGCACCGCCCATTCGCGCGCGGCCAGGTCGAGGGGCTCGCCGCGCAGGAACGCGCGCCGCGCCACGGTATCGAGCGCGAGCGGCCCGTGCACCACGCGCGGGCCGCTCTGCGCCTGCGAGCGCCGGATCAGCGCGCGCACGCGCGCCACCAGCTCGGGCATGGCGAAGGGCTTCGCCATGTAGTCGTCCGCGCCCAGATCCAGGCCGTGCACGCGGTCGTCCACCGTGTCGCGCGCGGTGAGCACCAGCACCGGCATGCGCTGCGCGTCGCCGCGCAGCCGGCGCAGGACCTCGAAGCCGTCGATGCCCGGCAGGCCCACGTCCAGGATCACGAGGTCGAAGCGCTCGCGCCCGGCGGCGAGCACCGCCTGCTCGCCGCGCGGCATCAGGTCGACCGCGTAGCCTTCGGCCTGCAGGATCCGCATCAGGCCGCTGCCCAGGACGTCGTCGTCCTCGACGATGAGGATGCGCATGGCGGGGTCAATCATAGCGCCGCGGCGCAGCGCGGCGAGCGCGCGTTCGCCGCTCGCGCACAGCGTAACGGCGAAACCGGCCTGCGACAGGCCGCGTGCGAGCCCGCTGGCGAGCAGCGTGTCATCTTCCACGACGAGGATCCGCGCGTTGGGCCGTTGCCCCATGCGCGTTTCACGCTAGGCATGCGAGTTTGCCCCCGCCTTGCTGCAAGCTTGCGCAGCGCTTACGCACCCACTTGCGCCCCTGTATTGCGGCGCAACATTGCCGCGCGGGAGGCGCTTGGCTAGGATGGCCCCCCCACCGGTCGCAAAAAATCAATCGCACGAGGAGGCAGCATGGCAGTCAGGGTATCCATGAAGATCAACGGCAAGGCCGTCGCCGGGGAGGTCGAGGCGCGCACGCTTCTCGTCACCTTCATCCGCGAGCACCAGCATCTCACCGGCACGCACGTGGGCTGCGACACCGCGCAGTGCGGCGCCTGCACCGTGCACATGAACGGCAAGGCGGTGAAGTCCTGCTCGATGCTCGCCATGCAGGCGGAGGGCGCCGACGTGCTCACCATCGAGGGCGCTCGCCAAGCCCGACGGCACGCTGCACCCGATGCAGGCGGCCTTCAAGGAGAACCACGGCCTGCAGTGCGGCTTCTGCACCCCGGGCATGGTGATGAACGCGCGTGGATTTCGCCAAGCGCCACCCGAACGCCAGCGAGCAGGAAGTCCGCGAGGCGCTCGAAGGCAACCTGTGCCGCTGCACGGGCTACCACAACATCGTCAAGTCGATCGTGGCCGGCTCCAAGGCCATGGCCGCAGGAAAATAGGGAGGCACCCATGGGTGCACCGCTGATCGGCGCTCGCATACAGCGCAAAGAGGACTACCGCTTTCTCACCGGCGCGGGCCAGTACACGGACGACGTGACGCTGCAGGGGCAGACGCACGCCGTGTTCGTGCGCTCGCCGCACGCGCACGCGAAGATCAAGTCGATCAGGAAGGACAAGGCGCTCAAGGCGCCCGGCGTGCTCGCCGTGTTCACCGGCGAGGACCTCGCCGCCGCCAAGGTCGGCGGCCTGCCCTGCGGCTGGCTGATCACCGATGTCAACGGCCAACCGATGAAGGAGCCGCCGCATCCCTGCCTCGCGCAGGGCAAGGTGCGCTACGTCGGCGACCACGTCGCCGTGGTGATCGCGGAAACGCTCGACGGGGCGCAGGACGCGGCGGAACTGGTCGAAGTCGACTACGAGGTGCTGCCCGCGGTGGCCGACGCGTCCCTGGCGCGCGCCAAGGGCGCCCCCGTGCTGCACGACATCGCACCGGACAACACCTGCTATGTGTGGGCGCTGGGCGACAAGGCCGCGGCGGATGCGGCCTTCGCCAAGGCCGCCCATGTCACCAAGCTCGAGTTCATCAACAACCGGCTGATTCCGAACGCCATCGAGCCGCGCGCCGCCATCGGCTCGTATTCGCGCTCCGAGGACGCCTACACGCTTTATGTCTCCAACCAGAACCCGCACGTGGAACGGCTGCTGATGGCGGCATTCGTGCTCGGCCTGCCCGAGCACAAGCTGCGCGTGGTGGCGCCCGACGTCGGCGGCGGCTTCGGCTCGAAGATCTACCTGTACGCCGAGGACGTGGTGGTCACCTGGGCGTCCAAGCAGATCAACCGCCCCGTGAAATGGACCGCCGATCGCTCGGAGTCCTTCGTGTCCGACGCGCATGGGCGCGACCACCACACCATCGCCGAGCTGGCGATGGACAAGGACGGCAAGTTCCTGGCGATGCGGGTGAAGACCACGGCGAACATGGGGGCCTACCTGTCGACCTTCGCCTCGGCGATCCCGACGATCCTCTACGCCACTTTGCTCGCCGGGCAGTACACGACCCCGGTGATCCACGTCGAAGTGACCGCGGTGTTCACCAACACCGCACCGGTGGACGCCTACCGCGGCGCGGGACGCCCGGAAGCGACCTACGTGGTCGAGCGCCTGGTGGAAACCGCGGCGCGCGAGATGAAGCTCGACCCGGCGGAGATCCGGCGGCGCAACTTCATCAAGAACTTCCCGTACCAGACGCCGGTGGCGCTGCTCTACGATATCGGCGACTACGAGGCCACCATGGCCGCCGCCATCAAGCTCGCGGACGTGGCGGGGTTCCCGCAGCGCAGGAAGGAAGCGGAAGCGCGCGGCAAGCTGCGCGGCCTGGGCTACGCGGCCTACATCGAGGCCTGCGGCATCGCGCCCTCGGCGGTCGCCGGCAGCCTCGGCGCCAGGGCGGGCCTGTTCGAAGCGGGCGAGATCCGCGTGCACCCGACCGGCAGCGTAACGGTGTTCACCGGCTCGCATTCGCACGGCCAGGGGCACGAGACCACCTTCGCGCAGGTGGTGGCGGACCGCTTCGGCCTGCCGATCGAGAGCGTCGACATCGTGCACGGCGACACCTCCAAGATCCTGTTCGGCATGGGCACTTACGGCTCGCGCTCGCTCGCCGTGGGCGGCACCGCGATCGTCAAGGCGATGGACAAGATCATCGCCAAGGGCAAGAAGATCGCCGCGCACCTGCTGGAGGCGGCCGAGAGCGACATCGAGTACGACCAACGGCGAATTCAAGGTGGCCGGCACCGACAAGAAGAAGATGTTCGGCGAGGTGGCGTTCGCGGCCTACGTGCCGCACAACTACCCGCACGACAAGCTCGAGCCCGGCCTGAACGAGAACGCGTTCTACGATCCGTCGAACTTCACCTTCCCCGCGGGCACCTACGTCTGCGAAGTCGAGATCGACCGGGACACCGGCGTCACCAAGGTGGTCAACTTCACCGCGGTGGACGATTTCGGCAAGATCATCAACCCGATGATCGTCGAGGGCCAGGTGCACGGCGGCATCACGCAGGGCATCGGCCAGGCGCTGACCGAAGGCTGCCGCTACGATGCCACGGGGCAGCTGACCACGGGCTCGTTCATGGATTACTGCATCCCGCGCGCCGACGACGTGCCCTCTTACAAGGTGGACACGCGCGAGACGCCCTGCACGCACAACCCGCTCGGCGTCAAGGGCTGCGGCGAAGCCGGCGCCATCGGCGCGCCGGCGGCCCTGATGAACGCGATCACGGACGCGCTCGGCATCAAGGACCTGCCCATGCCTGCGACCCCGCAGACGGTGTGGAAAGCACTGCAGAACAAGAAGGCTGCCTGAGGAGAACGCCATGCACGCATTCAACTACCACCGCCCCAGCAATGTGAACGACGCCGCGGCGCAAGCCGTGAAGACCGAGGCCAAGATCCTCGCCGGCGGCCAGTCGCTGGTGCAGGCGATGAAGCTGCGCCTCGCCGCACCCACGGACCTCGTCGACCTGGGGATGATCAAGGAACTTGCCGGCATCAAGGTGGACGCGAAAACGGTGACGATCGGCGCGATGACGCGCCACGCCGACGTGGCCGGCTCGGCCGAGGTGAAGAAAGCGATCCCGGCCCTGGCGGCGCTCGCCGGCATGATCGGCGACCGCCAGGTGCGCAACATGGGCACGCTCGGCGGTGCGCTCGCCAACAACGACCCGGCGGCGGACTACCCGGCGGCGGTGCTGGGCCTGAACGCCACCATCACCACCACCAAGGGCACGCACCCGGCCGACAAGTTCTTCAAGGGCCTGTACGAGACGGCGCTCAAGCCCGGCGAGATCATCACCTCGGTGTCCTTCCCCGTGCCGAAGCGCGCCGCCTACATGAAGTTCAAGAACCAGGCCTCGCGCTTCGCCATCGTCGGCGTCTTCGTCGCCGACACCGGGGCGGGCGTGCGCGTCGCGGTGACCGGCGCGGCGCCCTGCGCGCTGCGCCTGGCGGAGTTCGAGAAGGCGCTCACCACCAAGTTCGCCCCTGATTCGGTAGCGAACCTCAAAGTGAAGCCCGATGGCCTGAACAGCGACCTGCACGCCTCGGCGGATTACCGGGCGCACCTGATCACGGTGATGGCCAAGCGCGCGGTCGAGGCCGCATTGAAATAGAATAGGTCCTCGCTCGCCCAAGCCCGCCCGAGGGCGCGGGAGACGCGTCTCCCGTACCCTAGGGCGGGGTTTCTCATGCCAACACCCCTGCCGAAATCCATCGACGACACCCTGAAGCTGCTCACCTCGGCCGACTACGTCGCCGACCGCAGCCTCGCCACCGCGCTGTACCTGTCGCTCGCCATGCAGCGGCCGCTGTTCCTCGAAGGCGAGGCCGGCACCGGCAAGACCGAGATCGCCAAGGTGGTCGCGCAGGCCCTCGGCCGCGACCTGATCCGACTGCAGTGCTACGAGGGCCTGGACATCGCGCAGGCCGCTTACGAGTGGAACTACCCGCGGCAGATGATCGAGATCCGCATGGCGGAGGCCGAGGGGGTCAAGTCGCGCGAGGGCCTGGAGCAGGACATCTTCTCGGACCGCTTCCTGGTGCGCCGGCCCCTGCTGCGCGCCCTGCAGCCGCTCGGCGCGCCGCCGGTGCTGCTGATCGACGAGCTGGACCGCACCGACGAGCCGTTCGAGGCCTACCTGCTGGAGGTGCTCTCCGACTGGCAGATCACGGTGCCCGAGATCGGCACCATCCGCGCCGCCGAGCCGCCGATCGTGGTCATCACCTCCAACCGCACGCGCGAGATCCACGACGCGGTGAAGCGCCGCTGCTTCTACCACTGGGTGGACTACCCGGACGCGCGCCGCGAGCTCGAGATTCTCAAGCGCAAGGCGCCGAAAGCGTCCGCGGCCCTCTCGCGCGAGGTGGTGGCCTTCGTGCAGCGCCTGCGCGCGGTGGACCTGTTCAAGCTGCCCGGCGTCGCCGAGACCATCGACTGGGCGAACTGCCTGGTCGCGCTCGACAAGCTGGCGCTCGACCCGGAGACGGTCAACAACACCCTCGGCGTGCTGCTCAAGTACCAGGACGACATCGAGAGGATCGCCGGCGACGAGGCTGCGCGCCTGGTGAACGAGGCGAAGAACACCGCCGCCACGGCCTGACGGGCAACATGCACGCCTCCATGTTCCTGCACCGGCTCTTCGGCGGCCGCGGCGCAGGCTCGCGCCCTGCGTGCGGCGATGTGATCGCGCTGTGCCGCAATCTGCTCGGCGAGAAGGGCGAATCCTCCGGCGCCGCGCTGGCACGCGATACGCTCGCGGCCTTCGGCGCGCTGGATGCGGCGTCCCGCGATCAGTTCTTCGACATTCTTGCCGCCGAGTTCTCACCCTCGCCGGAGGCGGTCGGCAAGGCGGCAGACGCCTATCGCGACGATCCGACGCCGGCCAACCTCATGCGCCTGCAGGCGGTGGTCGAGCCGGTGAGGCAGGAATTGTTCCGGCGGCTCAACCTGGCGCCCGGCGGGACGGCGAAGCTGGTGGCATTGCGCCAGATCCTGCTGCAGGGCCTGCCGCAGCACCCCGCATGGCACGCGATGGACGCCGATCTGCTCCACCTGCTGCGTTCCTGGTTCAACCGCGGCTTCCTGCGCCTGGAGCGCATCGACTGGCACACCTCGGCGCTGGTGCTGGAAAAACTCATCGCCTACGAGGCGGTGCACGCGATCCAGGGCTGGCCGGACCTGCGGCGCCGGCTGCAGGCGGACCGCCGCTGTTTTGCTTTCTTTCACCCGTCGCTGCCCGACGAGCCTCTGATCTTCATCGAGGTGGCGCTCACGCGCCGCATCAGCGCCGAGGTACAGTCGCTGCTTGCGCCCGACGCCCTGGTGTCCGACCCTCGGCAAGCCCGCTGCGCGATCTTCTATTCGATCACCAACTGCCAGGAAGGGCTGCGCGGCATCTCGTTCGGCAATTTCCTCATCAAGCAGGTCGCAGAGGAGCTCAAGCAGGAGTTTCCGCGGCTGCGCGCGTTCGCGACCCTGTCGCCGATCCCGGGCTTTCGCGCCTGGCTGGACCGCGTGCGGGCCCGGCCATCGGCGGCAGCGGCCGGCGAGTCGAAGCTGGCCCTGCTCTCGCGCCTGGACACGCCGGCATGGCAGGAGGCTGAAGAGGCGCCCCTGCGCCACCTGCTCAGCAGCCTGTGCGCCTACTACCTGCTGTACGCGAAGCAGGGGCGCGATCCGCTCGATCCGGTGTCGCGCTTCCACCTCGGCAACGGCGCGTCGCTGGAGCGGCTGAATTGGATGGGCGACCGCTCCGCGCACGGCATCGAGCGCTCGGCCGGCATGATGGTGAACTACCTGTACCGCCTGGACCACGTCGAGCGCAATCACGAGCGCTTCGCCAACGAGCACCTGGTGGTCGCGGCGCGGCGCATCCACCGGCTCGCCCGCGAGTGTCCGCTCGCCGGCGACGCGAGCGCAGCCCCGGTCCGCTGAGCATGCTGCCGCCGCTCGAGCACGGCGCCTCGCGCGGCAAGCTTGCCGAGAACGTCATGCACTTCGCGCGGCTGCTGCGCGCGGCGGGCATGCGCGTGGGCCCGGACCGCGTCATCGACTGCGTGCGCGCCCTCGAGATCGCGGGCGCCGACCGGCGCGACGACTGGTACTGGACCATGTCGGCGGTGCTGCTGTCGCGCGAGGAGCAGCGCCCGGTGTTCGACCAGGCCTTCCGCCTCTTCTGGCGCGACCCCAAGCTCACCGAGAAGATGATGCAGCTGCTGCTGCCGAAGACCTACGGGCGCACGCCCAAGCCCGAGGAGCAGCAGAGCCAGCGCCTGACCGACGCGCTTTACGGGCAGAAGAAGCCCGAGGAGCAGCCCGAGGAGCAGAAGGTGGAGCTGGACGCGCACCTCACCTTCTCCTCGCGCGAAGTGCTGCAACGCATGGATTTCGACACCATGTCGGCGGCGGAGCTCGCCGAGGCGAAGAAGATGATCCGCCAGCTGCGCCTGCCGCTGCCGCGCATCCGCACGCGGCGCCATGCGCCCGACCCGCGCGGCGCGCGCGTGCACCTGCGTGCCACGCTGCGCGAGAGCCTGCGCGAGGGCGGCGACGTGATCCCGCTGGTGCGTGCGCGGCCGGTCGAGGTGCACCCGCCGCTGGTGGTGCTGTGCGACATCTCCGGGTCGATGAATCCCTACGCGCGCATGTTCCTGCACTTCCTGCACGCGCTCACCAACGACCGCGACCGCGTGCACACCTTCGTGTTCGGCACGCGCCTCACCAACATCACGCGCCAGCTGCGCCACCGCGACGTCGACGTGGCGATGACGCGCATCGCCGACGCGATCAAGGACTGGTCGGGCGGCACGCGCATCGGCGTCTGCCTGCGCGAGTTCAATTGGCGCTGGGCGCGGCGCCTGCTGGGGCAGAACGCGTGCGTGCTGCTGGTGTCGGACGGCCTGGACCGCGAGGCGGGCGAAGGCCTCGCCGAGGAGATGGAGCGCCTGGCCATGTCCTGCCGCTTCCTGGTGTGGCTCAACCCGCTGCTGCGCTACGAGCGCTTCGAGGCCAAGCCCGCCGGCGTGCGCGCCATGCTGCCGCATGTGGACCTGTTCCTGCCGGTGCATAATCTGAAGAGCCTGGTCGACCTGGCGCACACGCTCAGCCGGCCGCTGGCCCGCAAGACGGAGAAACAAGCATGGAAATGAGCGGCGAAGAGCGCATTGCGGCATCCCAGGCCGACACCTGGGCGGCGCTCAACGACCCGGAGATGCTGAAGGCCTGCGTGCCCGGCTGCGAGACGATCGACCGCCTGGCCGAAAACGAGTACCAGGTGCTGATGGTGGCGCGCATCGGGCCGGTGAGCGCCAAGTTCAAGGGCAAGCTCGTCGCTCTCGGATCTCAAGCCCCCGCATGTCCTACGCCATCGCCTTCGAAGGCCAGGGCGGCGCGGCCGGCTTCGGCAAGGGCTCGGCACAGGTGCAGCTCGCGCCCGACGGCGAGGGCACCAAGCTCATCTACCAGGTGAAGGCGAGCGTCGGCGGCAAGCTCGCGCAGATCGGCTCGCGCCTGGTGGACGCGGCGGCGCGCAAGATCGCGCAGGACTTCTTCGCCGCGTTCAACGAGAAGGTGGCCGCGCTGCACGGCGCACCCGCCGCCGAGGCGCACGCGGAACACCACCCGGAGCCCGTGCCGCGCGATCCGGACCTGCCCACCGTATCGGACGCCTCGCTCGCGTTCCTCGCGGCGGGATCGCTCGTGGTGTGTGCCGTCGCGCTGATCGTTCTCTTCGCTTGACGGCCGCCCGTCCGCCATGACCAGCCGCCCATCCTGCTCGGGTCGCAGCGGCGGAACTAGTTCCTCCCTGGGCGGGAGCGCCCTGCCTAGCATGGCCGGGTCGCATTGCGGGGGAAGCCACGTATGGGAGCCCAGGTAGCAGCGGCCATGCCCAAGCAGAGCCGCCAATCGTCGGTGCGCGTCGAAGCGGTGGTGCTGTTCGCCGAGCTGCGCAATTTCACCCGCATGTCGGAGATGCTGGAGCCGGATCGCGTCCTCGCGCTCGTCGACCAGTTCTTCGAATGCGCGGCGAGCGCGGTCCAGGCGCACGGCGGCGAGACCCTGGAGGTGCACAACGACTCGCTGATGGCCGCGTTCCGCGTGGGCAAGGCGCCGGAGCAAGCGCGCGCCGCCGTGCGCGCCGCGCAGCAGTTGTTCGGCGATTTCGACGCGGTGGCGCAGGCCTGGGAGCGGGACTACGGCTTGCGCACGGCGGTCGCGCTCGGCGTGCATCACGGCCCGGTGGTGGTCGGCGAGGCCGGGCCCGCCGCGCGGCGCGGCCAGGCTGTGCTCGGCGACTGCGTCAGCATCGCCGAGCGACTGGTGCACCGCGCGCGCGCCGGCGAGCTGGTGCTGTCGGACACGGTGATGGGCGTGGTGTCGGTGGCGGAGCTCCAGCTCAACGCGGAGCCGCTGCCGCCGGTCGAGCTGCACCACCGGCCGCCGATCCGCATCTACGGCGTGCTGCGCAACGACCGGCTGGACTTTACGTCGTAGCGGCCTGCGTGGTAGCGGCCTCGCGCATCGCCGCGGCAAGCGCCTCGGCAGGCTGCGCTCCAGATACGCCGAACTTGCGCTCGAGGATGAACGTCGGCACGCCGCTGATGCCGAGCGCCTTCATGCTGTCTTCCAGCTCCGCCACGCGGCGCGCCTCGGCAGCGTCGGCCCAGCGGGCCTCGGCCTGCGCCCGCGCCAGCCCCGCGGACTCGGCGATGGCCAGCAGCACCTCGCGGTCCCCCACGTCGCGCGCCTCCTCGAAGTAAGCGCGGAACAGCGCGTCCACGACGGCGCCGCCCACGCCTGCCTGCTGCGCCAGGTCGATCAGCTGGTGCGCGGCAAAGGTGTTCGGCGTGCGCTCGATGCGTTCCAGCGCGAACGCGATGCCCTCGCCGCGGCCTTCGGCGGCGACGCGCGCATCCAGCTGCCGGCCACGCTCCACCGAGCCGAACTTCGCACGGCGGTACTCGGCGCGCGGCATGCCCTCGGCGGGCATGCCTGGATTGAGCTGGAACGGCAGCCAGGTGACCTGCGGCGCAAGGCTGCCGCCGACCAGCGCCAGCGCCTTCTCCAGGCGGCGCTTGCCGATGTAGCACCACGGGCACACCACGTCGGAGACCACCTCGATGCGCAGCGCCGTCGCGGCACCGCTCATGACGGCCGCGGCTTCCTGCGCTCGGGCACCACCCAGAAGTAGACGGTGCGGCCGTTCGACTCGAGCTTCTTTGCCGGTTTCCAGTCGCCCATGTCGAACTGGTGCGAGACGATGCGCGTACCGGGCCTGAGCTCGTCGAGCAGGCGCGGGCGCAGCTTCAGGTTGAGGTCGGGGAGCAGGTACAGCGTCACCACCGTGGCCTCGCGAAAATCCGCCTCGAACAGGTCCTGCTGGCGGAACTTCACCAGCGACTCGACGCCGTTCCTCTTCGCGTTCTCCTGCGCCTCGCGGATGCGCTCCGGATCGATGTCGATGCCGACGCCGCGCACGCCGTAGAGCCTGGCTGCCGTCACGGGAATGCGCCCGTCGCCCGAGCCCAGGTCGTAGAGCACGTCGCCCTTGCGCACGTTCGCCAGGCGCAGCATGTCCTCCACCACTTCCTGCGGCGTGGGCACGAAGATCACGTCGGGGTTGCGCTCGCCGCGGTCGAGCTGCGCGCGCAGCGCGCCGTCGAGCGCCAGCGCGGAACCGGCAGCAAGCAGGAAGCCGACCGAGAGGATCAGGGCACGCATGATGGCTCCACGAAGGCGCAAGCGCGCCGATTATGCACGAAGCCGGTGCGCGGCAAATCCGGTCAGGGCGAGAAGGTTGTAGCCCAGCGGCTGGCGGAGACGGCGTCTTCCACCTGGGCGTCCTGGTCGGTTTTGTCGCCCTGGGCCGACGCCTGCGTGGCCTGCTCCGCCGGCGGCGCAGGCTCGTCGGACAGTGCGGCCTCCAGATCGCCCGTGCCATGCACGGCGACGCGCGCCCAGGAGATGAAGAGGATCGCGGCCAGGATCGCGACGACCGCGATCCACGCGACCACCGGGTGCTCCTGCTCGGCTTCGGGTTCGGGCTGGGACTTGAGGGCGGTGATCATGGCCGTGGACATGCAATGTCTGTGCCCGTTGGACCGCGGCGCAAGCCGCGGGTTCGCGCCGGCTAGGGAGCCTCTGGCCTATTCGCGCGGTGGCGCGTTGCGGCCGGAACGCGGCGCCGGCTAGGCGCGAGGCCGCAGCGATATGTCGATATCGCAAGGCCGAGCAACAACGCGAGCGCCCGTGTCATCGCGCTACCGGACGCCAACCGTCGAGGACTTCCGGCCGCAACCCGGAAGGCGGCGAGGCCTTTTCCTTGAACTCCCGCCTCGCCGCTTCGCCGCCTGGAGGGACGGGGTGATTTTCGCGCATAGCATCGCCATCGGCCGCCTTGTGGACGTCAAGTACACGGCGGCGACCGCTGTCTCGCCCTGCACGAAAATCGCCACCGTCGCGCACGCGGGAATAGGCCAGAGGCTCCCTACTCCCCGGCAATGGTCATATTCTGCACCAGAATCGAGCCGCTGCGGCGCGAGCCGCGCACCACCGTGTCGCTGCCCACCGCCGCGATGCCCAGAAACATGTCCTTGAGGTTGGCGGCGATGGTGATCTCCTCCACGGGGTAGGCAATCTCTCCGCCCTCGACCCAGTAGCCCGCAGCGCCGCGCGAGTAGTCGCCGGTCACCAGGTTCACGCCGTGGCCCAGCAGCTCGGTGACCAGCAGCCCACGGCCGAGCTCGCGCAGCATGCCGCGGAAGTCCGGCCCGCGCGACTCCAGGATGAGGTTGTGGTTGCCGCCCGCGCTGCCGGTGCTGCGCATGCCGAGTTTGCGCGCCGAGTAGCAGCCGAGGAAATAGCCCTGCAGCACGCCGTCGCGCACGACGTTGCGCGCCTGCGTCGCCACGCCCTCATCGTCGAACGGCGCGCTGGCGAGCGCGCGCGCTTCGAGCGGGCGCTCCTCGATGTTCACGCCGCGCGCGAACACCTGGCGGCCCAGGCTGTCGGCGAGGAAGCTTGCCTTGCGGTACAGGTTGCCGCCGCTCGCGGCGGAGACGAAACTGCCCAGGAGCATCGCGGCCTGCGGCGCCTCGAACAGCACCGGCGCCTGGCGCGTGCCGATGCGGCGCGCGCCGAGGCGGGCCAGCGCGCGCTCGCCCGCATAGCGGCCGAGGGCTTCCGGCCGCGCCAGATGCCCCGGCACGCGCGCCTCGCTGTACCAGTCGTCGCGCTGCATGCCGCCGCGGTCTTCCGCGATCACCGACAGGTAGAGCGAATGCCGCGAAGTCGGGAAACCGCCCATGAAGCCCAGGCTGTTGGCGAACACGAACTGCGCCTGCTGCGCCGAGACGGTCGCGCCTTCCGACTTGCGGATCTTCGGCGAGAGCGCGAAGGCCTTCGCCTCGCAGCGGCGCGCGATGCCGATCGCCTCTTCCGCCTCGAGCGCCCAGGGGTGGTAGAGGTCGAGATCGGGCGTCTTGGCTGCCAGCAGCTCGGCCTCGGGCAGGCCGGCGCAGTCATCCACCGCCGTGTGCCGCGCGATGGCGAGCGCGGCCCGCACCGTGCTCTCGAGCGCGGCCGGAGAAAAATCCGAGGTGCTCGCGTGCCCGCGGCGCGCGCCGGGCCGCTCGCCCAGGTACGTGGTGACGCCGATACCCTTGTCGCGGTTGTGCTCGATGGTGTCCACCGCGCCCTTGCGCACCGTGACCGAGAGTCCGTGGCCCTCGGACACGTCGCATTCGCAGGCGCTCGCCCCCAGGCGCCGGGCGTGCGCCAGCACGTCGGCGGCGAACTGGCGCAGCTGCGCCGGCGTGTAGCTGAAGCGGCTGCCGCTGTTCATGGCGCGCTATCATAGCAGCGCGATGCAGGACGAAATTCCCAGCAAGACGAAGAAGAAGCAGGAGATGCACGAGCTGCAGAAGCTGGGCGCCGCGCTGGTGCAACTGTCGGCGGCGCATCTCGATCGCGTCTCGCTGCCCGAGGCGCTGGCGCAGGCGGTGCGCGAAGCGCGCCGCATCCGCAGCCACGAGGCCAAGCGCCGCCAGGTGCAGTTCATCGGCAGGCTGATGCGCGAGCTCGACCCCGAGCCGATCCGCGCGCAGCTCGCGGTCGTGGAGGGCGGCTCGGCGCAGGCGCGCGCCAGCCACCAGCGCGTGGAGCACTGGCGCGCGCGGCTCATGGCGGACGACGCCGTGCTGACCGAGTTCGCGCGCGAGTACGCAGTCGCGGACCTGCAACAGCTGCGCGCCCTGCTGCGCAACGCGCGCAAGGAGCAGGCCGAGGGCAAGCCGCCGCGTGCCTATCGCGAGCTGTTCCGCATCATCCGGGAGACGGCCGGTGAGTAGCGATCTGCGCATCGGGCTGGTGTCGGCGAGCGACCGTGCCTCGGGCGGCGTCTACAAGGACGAAGGCATTCCCGCGCTGAAGGCATGGCTCACCCAGGTGATCCTCGCGCCCGCGCTGCGCTTCGAGGAACGCCTGATCCCCGACGAACGCGCGGTGATCGAGTCGGCGCTGGTCGAGCTGGTGGACCTGAAGGGCTGCCACCTGGTGCTCACCACCGGCGGCACGGGGCCCGCGCCGCGCGACGTCACGCCCGAGGCGACGCTCGCCGTCGCCGAAAAGGTCATGCCGGGATTCGGCGAGCAGATGCGCGCGGTGAGCCTCAAGTACGTGCCCACGGCGATCCTCTCGCGCCAGATGGCGGTGATCCGCAGGCAGGCGCTGATCATCAACCTGCCGGGCCAGCCCAAGGCCATCAAGGAGACGCTGGACGGCGTATTCGCCGCGGTGCCCTACTGCATCGACCTGATCGGCGGCCCATACATCGAGACCGACGAGGCGCTCATCAAGGCGTTCCGGCCAAAATCCGCGCAGCGCCCGGCGACGCCTTGAGCGCAGGCACGCGCACGCGGAACCACGCCGCGTACAGCGCCGGCACGAACAGCAGCGTGAGCACGGTGGCGACGATGAGCCCGCCCATGATCGTGTAGGCCATCGGTCCCCACAGCACGCTGCGCGTGAGCGGGATCATCGCCAGCACCGCCGCCGCCGCGGTGAGCGCGATGGGCCGGAAGCGACGCACCGTCGCCTCGCGGATCGCCTCCCACACCGGCAGGCCCGAAGCGGTGTCCTGCTCGATCTGGTCCACCAGGATCACCGTGTTGCGCATGATCATGCCGCTCAACGCGATGGCGCCGAGCATGGCGACGAAGCCGAAGGGCTGGTCGAAGACGAGGAGCGCCAGCGCCACGCCGATGATGCCGAGCGGCGCGGTGAGCACCACCATGAAGCTGCGCGAGAAGCTCTTCAGCTGCAGCATCAGCATGGCCAGCATCAGCGCCACCGCGAAGGGCATGCCGGCCGCGATGGACTCCTGCGCCTTGACGTTCTCCTCGTAGGCGCCGCCCGCCTCGATGCGGTAGCCCGCGGGCAGCGCCGCGCGCAGCTCCACGAGCGCCGGCTCGATCGCCATGGTCACGTCCGGGGCCTGCACCCCGTCCACGATGTCGGCACGCACGGTGAGGGTGAGCGAGCGGCTGCGCCGCCAGATGATCGGCTCCTCCAGCACTTCGCTGACGCTCGCCACCTGCTCGAGCGGCACCGGGCGGCCGCTCGCGGTCGGCACCGTGAGCTCGCCCAACGTATCCAGCCGGCCGCGCTCCGCGGCCGGTGCGCGCAGCACCACGTCGATCAGCCGGTCGTTCTCGCGGTACTGCCCGAGCGAGACGCCGCTCACCACGGCGGCGACCGAGCGCGACACGCTCGCCGAGGACACGCCCAGCGCGCGCGCCTTGTCCTGGTCCACCTCCACGCGCAGCGCCAGCACCTTGTCGCCCCAGTCCGGGTGCACGTCGAAGGTGTGCGGATTGGCACGCACCCGCTCGGCGACGCGCTCGGCGATGGCCTTCAACTGCGCCGGGTCCTCGCCGGAGACGCGGAACTGCACCGGGTAGTTGACCGGCGGACCGAGCGGCACGCGGATCACCCGGCCGCGCACGCCCGGGAATTCCGTGGCCAGTGCCTCGCGCAACAGCGCCACCACGCGCTCGCGCGACGCGATGTCCTTCGTGAGCACGACGACCTGCGCGAAGTTGGCGCGGAACAGGTGCTGGTCGAGCGACAGGAAGAAGCGCGGCGAGCCGTTGCCGACATAGCTGACGGTGCTCGCCACGTCCGCGTTCTTCTCCAGCAGCGCCTCGACGCGCTGCGCCTCGCGCTCGCTGGCGCGAATCGAGGCGCCCTCGGGCAGCCACAGCTCCACCATCAGCTCGGTGCGGTTGGAGGATGGGAAGAACTGCTTCTCGGTGAGGCCCATGCCGGCGGCGCCGAGCGCCAGGGCGCCGGCGGTCGCGGCGAGCACCGTCTTGCGGTGCACGATGCACCACTCGATGAGCGAGCGCAGCCGGCGGTAGAACCGCGTGTCGAACAGATCGTGCGCGTCGGCCTGGTGTTCCTTGAGCAGCCACGCGCCGATGAAGGGCGTCGCCGTCACGGCGGCGACCCACGAGATCAGCAGCGCCATGGTGGTCACCGCGAAGATGCCGAAGGTGTACTCGCCGGTGGTGGACCGGGCGGTGGCGATCGGCAGGAAGCCCGCGACGGTGATCAGCGTTCCCGAGAGCATGGGGAAGGCGGTCGAGGTGTACGCGAAGGTCGCCGCGCGCAGCTTGTCCCAGCCTTCCTCGAGCTTGCGCGCCATCATCTCCACCGCGATCATCGCGTCGTCCACCAGCAGGCCGAGCGCGATGATCAGCGCCCCGGTGGAAATGCGGTGCAGGTCGATGCCGAACCAGCGCATGCCGAGGAACGTCGCGGCCAGCACGAGCGGGATGGTCAGCGCCACCACCAGGCCGGTGCGCATGCCGAGCGACAGGAACGAGACGGCCAGCACGATCGCCACCGCCTCGCCCAGGGCGCGCATGAATTCGCCCACCGAGTCCTTCACCACCGCAGGCTGGTCGGAGACCTGCTCGAATTCGATGCCCACCGGCAGCTCGCCGCGCAGGCGCGCCATCTCGCGCCTGAGATCCGCGCCGAGCTTGAGCACGTCGCCGTTGCGCGTCATCGACACCGCGAGGCCGATCCCTTCCCGGCCGCGCAAGCGCATGGTGGCGACCGGCGGGTCGGCATAGCCGCGCTCCACGCGCGCGATGTCGCCCAGCCGGATCGTCTGCCCGCCAGCGCGCAGCAGCAGGTCGGAGACCGCCCGCACCGAATCGAGCTGGCCGGTCACGCGCAGCGCGACGGAGGACTCGCGCGTCTCCACGCTGCCCGGCGCCACCAGCGCGTTCTGCGCCGCCAGCGCCTGGCCGATCGCCTGCGGATCGATGCCGAGCGCGGCGAGCTGCTTGCTGGACAGCTCGACGAAGATCTTGTCGTCCTGCACGCCAATCAGCTCGATCTTCGCGACGTTCGGCAAGCGCAGCAGCTCCTGGCGCACGCGCTCGACGGTGTCGCGCAGCTCCGAGAGCGTGAAGCCGTCCGCCGTGAAGGCGTAGATCGAGCCGAAGACGTCGCCGAACTCGTCGTTGTAGAACGGCCCGAGCGCCTCGGGCGGCAGCGTGTGGCGGATGTCGCCCAGCTTCTTCCTCACCTGGTACCAGATCTCCGGCACGTCCTTCGGCGCGGCGGTGTCGAGCAGCTCCAGGATGATCAGCGACTCGCCCGGCTTGGAGTGGCTGCGCGTCCACTTGTAGTACGGCGTCTCCTGCAGCTTCTTCTCGATGCGGTCGGTGATCTGACGGTCGACCTGCTCCGCAGTGGCGCCGGGCCACAGCGTGCGGATCACCATCGCGCGGAAGGTGAAGTCCGGATCCTCGCGCTGGCCCAGCTGGAAGTAGGCCGCCACGCCGCTGAGCGCCACCACCATCAGGAAGAACAGCGTCAACTCGCGATGCTTGAGCGCGAGGGCGGAGAGGTTGAAGCGCGACTCGGTCACGGCGGCCCGCGCCTTAATGGCCGTTCGCCATGGGGCGTACGCGCTGCCCGGGGCGCAGCAGCTGCGCGCCGGCGATCACCACGAGGTCGCCCGGCGCAAGGCCCGAATCCACCAGCACGCGCTCGCCGGTCATGCCCCGGGTCGTCACCGGCGCAAGGCGCACCGTGTTGTCGGCGTTCAAGATCCAGACTTGCGGCGCCTCGCCGCGCGCGTACAGCGCGGCGATGGGCAGCTCGCTGCCGACCTGCGCCTCGCCGCCCGCCACGACGACGCGCGCGCTCATGCCGAGCTCGACGTCCTCTCCCGCGCCGAGCACCGTGATGCGCGCCGCGTAGGTGCGCGTCACGGGGTCCGCCACCGGGGAGAGCTCGCGCAGGCGGCCCTTCCAGGTCCTTCCAGGAAAGGCGTTGAGCGACACCGCGATCGCCGTGGCCCGCTCGATGCGCTCGTGCTGCGACTCCGGCACGGCGATGGCGATCTCCTTCTCCCCGCGCCGCGCCAGGCGCGCCACCGTCTGGCCCGCGGCGACCACCTGCCCGGCTTCCACCTCGAGCGCCGTGATCACGCCGGCGGTATCCGCCGCGAGCGTGGCGTAGGCGGTCTGGTTGGCGGCCTGGCGATACTGCGCGCGCACCGCCTGCAGCCGGGCGTCCGCCGTGGTGAAGGCGCTCGCGCGCCGGTCGAATTCGGCCTGGCTGATGAAGTTCTTCTCGCGCAGATCGGTGTAGCGCTTCAGCTCCGCCGCGGCGAGATCGCGCTCCGCCTCGACGCTGGCGACCTGCGCGCGCGCGCCGGCTGCCGCCTGCTGCAGGTCCTCCGGATCGAGCGCCGCCAGCACCTGGCCCGCGCGCACGCGGGCGCCCACCTCGACGTGGCGCGCGACGATCTTGCCGCCCACGCGGAAGGCGAGCCGCGTCTCGTAGCGCGGACGCACCTCGCCTGGATACTCGACGCCGCGCGCCGCGGCGTCGCCCCCGCCGCCGATCTTCAGCACCCGCACCGGGCGGATTTCCTCGGGCCGCGTCTCCGGCGCCTTGCTGCAGGCGGCGAGCGCTGCCAGCGCCGCGGCCATCCACCAGGTCCTGTTCATCGGCTATCTCCCTGCGACCCCACGGTGCCAGCCCACAGGGCAAGCAGCGCGGCGGCCAGTTGGTTCTCGAAATCGACGTGGAACATCGCAAGTTCCGGCCGCTGCATGGCCTCGCGCAGGCAGGCCGGCGGGTCCGTCAGCTGCCACAGCCCAAGCATCAATGCATACGAGCTCATCAGGAGCGCCATGCCCTCGCCGCGCCGCATTTGCGGATACAGGGCTTCGACGCGCGCGCCGATGGCGGCCAGGCGCTGGCCGATCGCCAGCTTGTACTGGAGTGCGGCGTCGGCGCTGGCGTTGGACTCGAGCATGCTGCGGCAGTTGGTGGCGAGCGGCAGGAATTCGGGATGCGCACGCAGGTGAAGCAGGGTGGCGCGGACCGCCCGGTAAGCGGCGTCGACCTCGCGCGCGGCCAGCGTGGCCTCCAGAGCGTCGAACAAGCCATGCAGGCGCGCGAGGTGCACTTGCAGAAGCACTTCCTCGCGCGTGCGGAAGTAAAGATAGACGGTACCCTTCGCCAGGCCCGCCCGCCTGGCGAGATCGTCCACGGCGATGCCGCCGCCGGGGTTCGCGCGCAGCAGCTCCTCAGCGGCGCGCAGAATCGCCGCGCGGCGCTCGGACTTGTCCTCCGGCGCCACCGCGCGGGTTCTCGGCTTGCGCTTTAACTGACCCGTAGTCATTTTCGCAGGAGGCTAACTGACTGACGGTCAGTAAGTCAAGTGCCGCGCGCCGCTACAATCCCCGCCATGGCGCATTCACTTGAGTCGATCGAAATCGAGACAGGGGCGGCGCCCGACGCCGCGGTCCTCTGGCTGCACGGCTTGGGCGCCGACGGCACCGACTTCGAGCCGGTGGTTCCGGAGCTGCGACTGCCGGCGCGCCTGCGCCTGCGCTTCGTGTTCCCGCATGCGCCGGTGCGCCCGGTGACCCTCAACATGGGCATGTCCATGCGCGCGTGGTACGACATCCTGCAGTTGGGCGGCGGCAAGGAGGACGAAGCCGGCATCCGCGCCTCGCAGGCGCTGCTGGAGGGCCTCATCGAGCGGGAGAAGAGCCGCGGGGTGGAGGCGCGCCGCATCGTGCTCGCGGGCTTCTCGCAGGGCGGCGCCATCGCGCTGCAGACCGGGCTGCGCTACCCGGAGCGGCTCGGCGGGATCCTGGCGCTGTCGACCTACCTGCCGCTCGCGGCAACGCTCGCAGCCGAGCGCAGCCCGGCCAACCGCGATCTCCCCTTGCTCATGGCCCACGGGACGCTCGACCCGATGATTCCCATTGCGAGGGCGCGCGACTCCCGCGCCGCGCTCGGGGCGCTGGGCTACGCGGTCGAATGGCAGGAGTACGCCATGCCGCACTCGGTGTGCGGCGAGGAGATCGCCGACATCGCGGCGTGGCTGGTCAGGCTTCTCGCACCAGCTCCCTGAAGCGGCCGATCTCGTAGTCCTCGCCGCGTTCGCCCAGCCCGGAAGGCATGTAGACGTGCTGGCGGCCGGCGCGGGTCGCCTCCAGGTTCTGCCCCGGCGCAAAGATCCCCGGTCGCAGCGCGATCTGGACGTCGGCCGAGGCAGGGTCGTTGCTCGGCAGCAGCACGCCCTGCTCGCTCGCATTGCGGGCGCCGGTCACCGCAAACTGCGAGACCGCGGGCGCGCGCGACAGTGTCTGGATGCCAACGCGCGCCCGCTGGTCGGGGGTCTTGCTGACCCGGCGCACCAATCCCACCACCCAGTTGCTCCCGCCCTCGGGCTGAATCGCCACCAGCGCGCCCACGCGCAGCCAGTCGCCCTTCACCTGCGGCACCAGGGCACCGAAGCCTCCTGCGCCCACGTTCTCGATGACCCAGGTTTCCGGGGCGGATGCAGGGCCGTTGACCAGGATGGCAATCACGCCCTTGAGCCCATTGGCGACCGTAAGGAGGGAGCTCACGCGGTGACGCTGGTGCTTGCGCTCTGGCGCCTGCGGCGACCAGTAGAGCGCAAGATGCTCGAGCACCTCGAGCACTTCCTCGGCGCTGTCACCCGGGAACAGGTTGAGGCCCGCGGGCAAGGCGTCGGTCGCGCGGATGCGCTCAGCGAGCAGCCTCACTTCGGCGAGCGCGCTGCCGGCGCCGAGGCAGCGCAATCCCGGAGCGGGCGGCGGCACCTGCAGGGCGCGCTGGGGCGCAGACGGCTTGGCGAGGTCGGTCCAGTAGGGAAGCTCGGTGGCGGGTGCCTGGGCCATCGCGAAGCGCCCGGCCAGCTCGCCGACGATGCGCTCGGCCAGATCGATTTCCGCGGGCAGCAGCCCCTCCGGACCGCTCGCGCTGAATAGGGCCGCGCGCGCGAACTCGAGCCACGGCGACGATTGCGCCGGTTGACCCGGGTAAATGGTGACGTTCGCCTGCGACAGCCGGCGCGATTCGGCGTACGCATAGAGGCGGTTGAGCATCCCCCACACGGAGGAGTCATAAGGCCCGTAGCGCATATGCATCCACTTGATCTGCTGCGCAGCCGCACGCAGGGCGCGCGCCAGTAGCAGCGGCAACGCAGCCCGCGCAGCCTCGGCGCCCTTCTCCCCTTGCGCGAACAAGTCCACGCTGCGAGCCAGCGCGAGCGCCGCCTGGCGCCAGTACTCGTGCAACGCCGTCCACAGGCGGTTCTCCTGGAAGCGCGAGCCGAGCGCCTGCGACAGGTACTCGCGTGTGAGCTTGCGCACCCGCGCCTGGGCGGCGTCGTCGACCAGCAGCAGCAACTCGATGCGCTGCTCGGGCCGGAAGCCCTCGGCAAGCGACAGCGACTCGTGCCAGTGCGCCAGCTCCTCGAGCGCCCTGACTGGGTCCTGCGCCGGCAGCTCCTCGAGGATGCGCCGGGCCTCCTTGGCGTCGGTCATCGGGTGGTCGGGCTTGCCGCCGCCAAACAGCTTCATGCGAAAATCCTACCATCACCCCGCCTCCATGAAATTCCTCATCGTCGACGAGTCGCGCGAGTTCCGCAGCACGCTCGCCGGCATGCTGCGCGAGCGCTGGCCTGAGGCGCAGACCGAGGAGTGGGACCCGCGCGAGCGCGGCAATCCGCACGCCGCGCTGCTGCACGAGCGCTACGACGCCGTGCTGCTCGACACCGAGCCCGCGGGCGAGGACGGGCTCGCCTGGGTGACGGATATCCGCCGCGCACCCGACGCGCCGCCCGTGGTAATGCTCACCGGCGAGGGCGGGGACAGCCTGGCGGTCAAGGCGATGAAGGCCGGCGCCGCGGACTTCCTGCGCAAGGCGGGCCTCGCCAGCGAGCGGCTCGCGCGCTCGCTCGAGGATGCGCTGCGCGAGCAGGAGGCGCGGCGCGCCGAGGTGGCGGGCGCGCCGCCGGCTTTCCAGCGCACCGTGCAGCTCGACGTGCGCAAGATCGGCGTGCCGCTCAACTATGACGACCGGCCGATCCCGGGCTACCGCAGTCTGCGCAAGATCGGCGAAGGCGGCATGGCGCAGGTCTACCTCGCCGAGCGCGAGAAGGACGGCCTGCAGCTGGTGCTCAAGGTTCTCGATCCGAACCTGCGCGAAGACCAGACCTTCCTCAGGCGTTTCCAGCAGGAGTACCGGCTGGTGTCCGGGGTGCAGGACGACTTCGTGGCGCACATCTACGACCACGGCTTCGCCGGCGAGCGCCCCTACATCGCCATGGAATACCTCTCCGGCGGCACGCTCGCCGCGCGCATGCAGGGCGGGCTGTCCTCGCTCGCCGCGCTGCGCATCTGCTCGCAGATCGCGCGCGCGCTCGACGCCATCCATTCGCACGGCATCGTGCACCGCGACCTCAAGCCGCAGAACATCCTGTTTCGCGAGAATGGCCGCCCGGTGATCGTCGATTTCGGCCTGGCGAAGAGCGTCGGCGCCAAGAGCACCTTCACGCGCTTCGGCGAGGTGATCGCCACTCCGCGCTACATGAGCCCGGAGCAATGCCAGGGCAAGCACGCCGACCGCCGTTCCGATCTCTACAGCCTCGGGGTGATGTTCTACGAGATGCTCACCGGCGCGAAGCTCTACGAGGCCGAGGGCGCAGCCGGGCTCGTCTACCTGCACGTGCACGGCCCGCTGCCGCGTCTCGAGGGCCGCCTCGCCGGCTACCAGTCGATCCTCGACCGCCTGCTCGCCAAGAACCCCGAGGAGCGCTTCCAGAGCGCGCGTGAGCTCTTCGCCATGATCGCGATATGAGCGCGAACTCCGGCGAGCGGCAGTACCTCGACCTGCTGGCGGAGGTGCTCGCGCATGGCGCGCTCAAGTCCGACCGCACCGGCACCGGCACGCGCTCGGTGTTCGGGCGGCAGATGCGCTTCGCGCTCGCCGGGAGCTTCCCGCTGCTCACCACCAAGAAGCTGCACCTGAAGTCGATCATCTACGAGCTGCTGTGGTTCCTGCGCGGCGACACCAACGTGCGCTGGCTGCAGGAGCACGGCGTCACCATCTGGGACGAATGGGCGGACGCGAACGGCGAGCTCGGCCCGGTGTACGGCTACCAGTGGCGGCACTGGCGCGCGCCCGACGGCCGCGAGATCGACCAGCTGCGCCAGGTGGTGGAGCAGATCAAGTCGCGGCCGGACTCCCGCCGCCATCTGGTCACCGCGTGGAACCCGGCCGACGTGGACCGCATGGCGCTGCCGCCCTGCCACGCGCTGTTCCAGTTCTACGTCGCCGAGCGGCGCCTGTCGTGCCAGATGTACCAGAGGAGCGCGGACCTGTTCCTCGGCGTGCCCTTCAACATCGCTTCCTACGCGCTGCTCACGCTGATGATCGCGCAGGTCGCGGACCTCGAGCCGGGCGAGTTCGTGCTGACGCTGGGCGACGCGCACCTGTACCTCAACCACCTCGAACAGGCGCGCGAGCAGCTCGCGCGCGCGCCGCGCCCCTTTCCACGCCTGCGCCTCAATCCCGCGGTGCGGGACGTGTTCGAGTTCCGCTACGAGGACTTCGCACTCGAGGGCTACGATCCGCACCCGGCGATCAAGGCGCCCATTGCGGTGTAGCCGCGTGCGCCGCGGTGGCCCGGAAAAAAAGAAGGCCCGCCTGTAGGGGGAAAGGGCGGGCCCGGGGGAGGCGCTGGCTGGTTGACCGGAAGCGGGAGCCCTAGAAACTCCCGCTCAACAGCAGCTTGCCGAGGTACAGCAAACCGGCAGCAGCAAATCCGTAGACCACGACGTCGGCGATGCGGGCGCGCTGACCCGGCATCCAGCCCGGCAGCGCCCAGACCAGCGCGGCGGCGCCGAGCAGCGCCGCCAGCAGCGCAGCGCCCAAGCCGAAGCTATGCCCGAAGGCCTGAACCATCCAACCCTCCGGTGCAACGAGCTTGTAGATGCTGCCGCTGATGCCGATCAGCACGAGCGCGCTGATGGCGAACCCGAACAGGGTCTGGGCAAGTAAGGGGAACTCGACCTTTGCCTTGACGTGATCCATCGCTCACCATCTCTTGCAATCGCCATGCCATATAGGCTCGTGCCACAAAATCAATGGGTTGCGCGCAGCGTGCGGGCCATGGGTGGCTGGAGTTGTCTGCCGCCGGCGACGACCCAGTTCACGGCTGCGCCAAGGGCCTGAGGCCGCAGGGCTTTCTATGTCGCCGGACGGCGACAGTCAGATCATGGCGCGTGCAGTGGTCAGGACTCTGCAGCGACCTTTGCCTTGAACATGGACGGCTCGAGCGCGTGGCGCTCGAGCAGCCGGTAAAACTCCGTGCGGTTGCGGCCCGCGAGCCGCGCCGCCTGGGTCACGTTGCCGCCGGTGATCTTGAGGATGCGCACCAGATACTCGCGCTCGAAGGCCCGCCGCGCCTCGTCCAGCGGCGTGAGCGATCCCGCGCCCGCGTCGAGCGCCTGGCGCACGAGCGAGCCCGGGATCACCTCGGTGGCAGTGAGCGCCACCGCGCGCTCCATCACGTTGAGCAGCTGGCGCACGTTGCCGGGCCAGGCCGCCGAGACCAGCAACTCCATCGCCTCCGGCGACATTGCCAGACGCGGGCGCCCGTAGCGCTCCGCGAGGCGCGCGAGGAAGTGGCCGGCCAGCAGCGGAATGTCCTCGCGCCGCTGCGCGAGCGCGGGCAGCTCGAGCTTCACCACGTTGAGCCGGTAATACAGGTCTTCGCGGAACTCGCCGGTCGCGATGCGCTCTTCCAGCTTGCGGTGGGTCGCGGAGATGATGCGCACGTCCACCGCGACGTCGTCGTTCGCGCCGACCGGACGCACCACGCGTTCCTCGAGGGCGCGCAGCAGCTTCACCTGCAGTGGCGGCGGCATGTCGCCGACTTCGTCGAGGAACAGGGTGCCGCCCTCGGCGGCCTGGAACAGCCCGCGGCGGTCCTGGATCGCCCCGGTAAATGCGCCCTTCTTGTGGCCGAACAGCTCCGATTCGAGCAGCCCCTCAGGGATCGCCCCGCAGTTGACCGCCACGAACGGCGCGCCCGCGCGCCGGCTGGCGCGGTGGATGGCGCGCGCCAGCAGTTCCTTGCCGGTGCCGCTCGAGCCGAAGATGCACACGCTCGCGTCGGAGGCCGCCACGCGCTGCGCCTGCGCCAGCACCGCTTCCATGGCCGCCGAGCGCGTGATGAGCTCTGCGCGCCACTGTTCGCCGTCGCCGCTGGGCGCGCTCGACAGCCGCAGCGCATCGGCGACGGTTTCCAGCAGCACCTTGGGCTCGAACGGCTTGGTGAGAAAGCTGAACACGCCGCGGCGCGTCGCCGCCACCGCGTCGGGAATCGTGCCGTGCGCCGTCAGGATGACCACCGGCAGCGAGGGCGCCTGGCGGTGGATGGCGTCGAACAGCCCCAGGCCGTCCATGCCCTGCATGCGCAGATCGGTGATGACGAGCTGCGGACGCTGCACCGCCAGGCTGGCGAGCGCGGCGTCGGCCGATTCGACCGCGGTCACGCGGTAGCCGGCGGCGCTCAGGCGCATGGAGATGAGCTGCAGCAGGTCGCGGTCGTCGTCGACGAGGAGGATGGAGGGGGCTTCTTGGTTCATGGGTTCACCGCTTGGTTGTG
Source organism: uncultured beta proteobacterium (assembly GCA_963719995.1). Taxonomy (GTDB): domain Bacteria; phylum Pseudomonadota; class Gammaproteobacteria; order Burkholderiales; family SG8-39; genus JAABQT01. The sequence continues at coordinate 1,224,520 of CAVRDW010000001.1, forward strand.
CGCCGGCGTTCCTCGCGCTCGAGGATGCCGCGCTCGATCGATTTAAGCGCCTCGACCTGCTTGTGCAGGGTGTTGGCGCGCTCTTCGGCTTGTTCCGCCTGCTGGCGCAGGGCCTTGGCGCGCTCCTCGGCCTGCTCCGCCTGATGGCGCGAGGCCTTGGCGCGCTCCTCGGCCTCGGCTTCACGCCGCGCGGCGCGCGCGCGCTCCGCGGCACCGGCGCCGGCCAGCGCCGCGAACTGCACGAGCGGCGTCTCCGGCCGTCGCATGGCGAGGGGCTCGAACAGCGCCGCGGCGCGCGCGTCGTCGCGCAGCGGCGGCGGCAGCGTCGCGAGCAGCGCGGCGAGGCGTGCGCGGCTCGCATCGTCCTGGAGCGCGGAATACGTCTGCTGGGCGTGGTTCAGCTGGCGGCGCTGCTCCTCGGGCGCGGCGCGCGCCGCACCCACCGCGGCGGCAACGATGTCGCTCACCTGCAGCGCCTCGTCAGCGCCGGGCCACAGCACTGCGCAACCCGCAAGGAACACGAGGAGCGCGAGCGCGGTCCGCCTCATGCCGCCTCCTGCAGCACCAGGGGCTCCGGGCGCTTGGGCAGCGTGACGCGGAAATGCCCGCCGGGCCCGTCCGCGACCAGGGCGATGCGGCCGCCATGCGCCTCGGCGAACTCCCGCGCGATCGCCAGGCCCAGCCCGCTGCCCGCGACGCGCCCGCCCGCCTTCGCACGGCCGCGGAAGAAGGATTCGAACACCGCATCGCGCTCCTCGGGCGGCACGCCGGGCCCGGAATCGATCACTTCGATCGTGAGGCGTCCGTCGGTCTCGCGGGCAAGCACCGAGATGGTGCCGCCGGCCGGCGTGAACTTGACGGCATTGCCCAGCAGGTTGTCGACGATCGAGCGCAGCTTCTCGGGATCGGCATCCACGCTGACGGCGGCCAGCTCGAGCACCACGCGCTGCTCCTTGGCGAGCGCCGACAGCCGGTGCGCCTCGACGACCTCGCGCACCAGCGCATCCACGCGCACCGACTTCACCTCGAGCGAGGCGGCGGCGTGCAGCGCGCGCTGGTAGTCGAGCAGTTCCTCGATCAACTTCTGCAGTTTGACGCTGTTGTCGCGCATGATGCTGACGACGGCGCGCTGCGGCGGCGCGAGCGGCCCGGCGACCTGGTCATTGAGCAGCTCCGCGCCCTCGCGCAGCGAGGCAAGCGGCGTCTTGAGCTCATGTGACAAGTGGCGCAGGAATCGGTTCTTCTGCTCCTCCAGCTCTGTCAGTCGACGGCGCAGCCAGTCCAGGCGCGAGCCCAGGTCGCGCAGGTCCTGCGGCCCGCCGACGCGGATCGGCTGCGCGAAATCGGCGCCGCCCAGCTGGCGAATCGAGGCGTCGAGCTCCGCGATCGGGCGCGCGATGACGCGCGTCAGGGCGAAGGCGATCGCCAGCGCGGCCGCCAGCGTGGCGAGCACCACCTGCAACAGGCGGCGTTGCACGCCCTCCGCGGCGGCGCGCAGGCGCTCGACCTCGCCGTCGGCGACCCGGTAGCTGATCGCCAGAACCTCGTGCGCGCTCTCCGCCAGATCGGCCACGCGCGCCGCGACCGCAGCTGCGTCGGGCCGCGCCGCGCCTGACGCCAGCAGGTCGTAGAGCGCCTGCTCCTCGTCAATCGTGCGCCGCAGGGCCGAGAGCTGCTCGTCGTCGAGCGGCAGGCGCGCCAGATCCTGCGTCTGCTGGCGGAAGCCTTCGTGCAGCCGCGCGTAATCCTCCGCCAGACCGGGATCGGGCAGCACCGCGACCTGCTGCGCCAAGCGCTCGATCGAGCCGATGCGGTTCACCAACGCGCGGCTGCCGCGAGCGGCCTGCGCGGCGTTGTACACCGCGTTGCGGCTCTGCTCCGCGAGGCGCTGCGTCTGCCAAGCCGAATAGAGCAGCGCGCCCACCAGCGGCGCTGCCACCAGCAGAAAGCCGGTGACGAGCAGTCCGAGGAAGGAACGCGGGAAGCGCAGGGCCGTCCTCGGGGAACTGTCCTGAGGTGCCATCCCCCTATAATCTCACGTAAGACATTGTCAGGACGAGCGAAGAATGTCACAGGACGGGCCGCCGCGCGTGTTCCTGGTCGCTGCGGTGGCCGCCAACGGCATCATTGGCGCAGGCGGCAAGCTGCCCTGGCACCTGCCACAGGACCTCAAGCACTTCAAAGCGCTGACCCTCGGCCATCCGGTGATCATGGGACGCAAGACCTGGGAATCCCTCGGGCGCCCGCTGCCCGGGCGAGAGAACATCGTCGTCACACGCAGCGCCGGCTATGACGCGCCCGGCGCGAGCGTCGCCGCCTCACTGGACGCGGCTCTCGCGCTGTGCGCCGGAGAACCCGTGGCCTTCGTGATCGGCGGCAGCGAGCTCTATGCCGCGGCGCTGCCGGTCGCCGACGGGCTGGTGCTCACGGAGATCCACCGCGACTACGAGGGCGACACGCGCTTCCCGCAGTTCGACCGCAAGGGCTGGCGCGAGACGCAGAGAAGACCGCAGGCCGGCGATGACGGCCTGCGCTTCGACTTCGTGCTGTACGAGAAGGCGTAGGGCAGCGCCGAGCGCGCGCCCGCAGAATCGGCCGCCCGCCTTACCGTTTCGACTCGAAAACGCGCACCTCGGGCAGCGGGAAGCCGTTGAACTCGCTCGCGTAGGCCGTGGTGTAGGCACCGGCGTTGCGGATGTAGATGAAGTCGCCCTCCTGCAGGTCCGAAGGCAGCGGCTCGTCGCGCATCACCACGTCCACCGAATCGCAGGTCGGGCCGGCGACGTTCCAGGCGACGTCCGGACCCGAACGATCGGTGCGGATCTTGTACTTCAGGCCCTCGGTGGTCTCGATCACGCCGCCGAACAGCCCCGCATCCCAATGCATCCAGCGCTTGCCGCCGCGCGTGGCGGTGCCCAGCACGCGGCATACGAAGTAGCCGGCGTCCGACACCAGGTAGCGCCCCGGCTCGGCGATCACCCGCACGTCCTCGGGAAACGCCTTCAGCGCCTCGTTGATCACTTCGCCGATGACCTCGATCGACGGAATCGGCTTGACGTGGCGAACGGGGAATCCGCCGCCGATGTCCAGCAGCCGCGGCTTCAGTCCCGCCTTGATCATGGCGTCGAACACGGTGCGCGCCTTCTCGATGCCCACGCGCCAGTTCTCCGGGTTGCGGCACTGCGAGCCGGCATGAAAGGTCACGCCCGCCAGGTCGGCGCCCAGCTTGGCCGCCGTGGCGATGATCTCGCGCGTCTCGCCCGCGCCGGCGCCGAACTTGCCCGAGAGCGGCCAGTCGCTGCCGATGTTCGGTGTGGCGATGCGCAGGTACATCTGCGCCGCCGGGTCGACGCTGTGCACCCGGCGCAGTTCGTCGACGCTGTCCACCACGAACCAGCGCACGCCCTTTGCGGCAGCGGTGGTGTCGGCCTCGCGCGAACGCATCGGGTTGGAAAAGAAGACTTCCGCGGCGGGAACGCCCAGCGCGAGCAGCAGGTCGAGCTCGGCGGTCGATGCGATCTCGAAGCCCGCGCCCTCCTGCATCAGCGCCTTCAGCACGCGGCGGTCGGGATTCGCCTTGACCGCATAGTGCGGCCGCACGCGCGGCATGGCCCCGCGGAAGCGGCGCAGCTTTTCGCGCACGATGGCGTTGTCGAGGATCAGGAACGGCCGCGTGTACTTCTGGCGCGCGGCCTGGCGGACGATCTCGAAGTCGAGGCTGACTTCGGGATGCGTGTCGAAGAGCTGTTCTTGCGGTAGTGCGGTCTGCTGTCTGCTGCGTGCGAGGCTACTGGGGCGATCGCCCATCAATGTTCTCCCGTGGGGCTCTAGGTCTCAGGGATGTCGCGAACCACGACGTCGTACACCGGGCACGAGTTCCTCTGGCTTGTCATGATGACGTCCCCTTTCTCCATAGTCCGTTGAGCCGACAGCGAAAACTTGCGGCGATTATAGGGATGACCCCTCGCCAGTCAAGCGCCTTGTGCCGGAATGGTGACCCGTCACGCTGGGCGCGAGCGGCCCGCGGGCTTGAGAAACTACTATAGGTAGAAACGCTAACGCGCCGGACCACTAAAGGTTGTGGGCCTCAGATGCGCGGCAGGGTGACGCCCTGCTGGCCCTGGTATTTGCCGCCGCGGTCGCGGTAGGAGGTCTCGCAGACCTCGTCCGACTCGAGGAAGATCACCTGCGCGCAGCCCTCGCCGGCGTAGATCTTCGCCGGCAGCGGCGTGGTGTTGGAGAACTCCAGCGTCACGTGGCCCTGCCATTCGGGCTCGAGCGGCGTCACGTTGACGATGATGCCGCAGCGCGCGTAGGTGGACTTGCCCAGGCAGATGGTCAGCACGTTGCGCGGGATGCGGAAGTACTCGACCGTGCGCGCCAGCGCGAAGGAGTTGGGCGGAATGATGCAGACCTCGCCCTTGAAGTCGACGAAGGACTTGGCGTCGAAGTCCTTCGGATCGACGATGGTCGAGTTGATGTTGGTGAAGATCTTGAATTCGTCGGAGCAGCGGATGTCGTAGCCGTAGCTCGAGGTGCCGTAGGACACCACGCGCCGCCCGGCGACCTCCTTCACCTGCCCGGCCTCGAAGGGCTCGATCATGCCCTGCGCCGCCATGCGGCGGATCCACTTGTCGGACTTGACCGTCAAGTGTTCTGGACGACGATGTTGGGGAACTTGGAGGTCATGTCCCGCTGCGACTCGGCGATCTTCACCGCGCAGCGCCGCGCGATGCGCCGGTAGATCTCCGCCGCCTTGCCGTCAGGGTCGGCGACCACCGTCGGCTTGCCGGAATCGGCCTGCTCGCGGATCGACTCGTCGAGCGGCAGCTGGCCGAGCAGCTCGGTGCCGTAGTCCTTGCACATGCGCGCGGCGCCGCCCGTGCCGAAGATGTGGCTTTCGTGGCCGCACTTCGGGCAGATGTGCGATCGACATGTTCTCCACCACGCCCAGGATCGGGATGCCCACCTTCTCGAACATCTTGAGGCCCTTGCGCGCGTCGATGAGGGCGATGTCCTGCGGCGTGGTGACGATCACGACGCCCGTCACCGGCACCTTCTGCGCGAGCGTGAGCTGGATGTCGCCGGTGCCGGGCGGCAGGTCGACCACCAGGTAGTCGAGGTCGCGCCAGCGCGTGTCCTTCAGCAGCTGCTCCAGCGCCTGCGTCACCATCGGCCCGCGCCAGACCATCGGCGTGTCGACGTCGATCAGAAAGCCGATCGAGATCGCCTGCAGGCCGTGCCCCATCATCGGCTCGAGCGACTTGCCGTCCTTGGATTCGGGGCGCCCCGCGATGCCGAGCATGGTCGGCTGCGACGGGCCGTAGATGTCGGCGTCCAGCATGCCCACCGCGGCACCCTCAGCTGCAAGCGCGAGCGCGAGATTGACCGCGGTCGTGCTCTTGCCCACGCCGCCCTTGCCCGAGGCCACGGCGATGATGTTCTTGATGCCCGGCACCAGCTTCACGCCGCGCTGCACGGAGTGCGGCACCACCCTCGAGGCCACGCTTACGCTCACGTTGCCGGCGCCGGCCTGCTTGAGCGCCGCGATCACCTCGCGGCGGATCGGCTCGAACTGGCTCTTGCCCGGATAGCCGAGCTCGATGTCCACCTGCACGTCGGCCGCCGACACCTTGACGCCCTTCACCGAGCGCGTGCTGACGAAGTCCTTGCCCGTGTTCGGGTCGACCAGTTTCGCGAGCGTGGAGCGGACTTCGGCTTCAGCGACAGGCATGGCGCAAGTGTAAGCTAAAATTCATGTTTTCCTCGGGTCAGCCATGCCGCAGCGCCGGCTGTTCGTCACCACGGCTCTGCCCTACGCCAATGGGGCTTTCCACATCGGCCACATCATGGAGTACATCCAGGCCGATATCTGGGTGCGCTTCCAGCGCATGCAAGGCCACGAGGTGCATTTCGTGGGCGCCGACGACGCGCACGGCGCGCCGATCATGCTGGCTGCGCGAGAAGGCCGGGAAGTCGCCGGAGGCGTTCGTCGGCGAGATCGCCAAGGGCCGCGGCCCAATACCTGGACGGCTTCCTCATCCGCTTCGACAACTGGCATTCGACCCACTCGCCGGAGAACACCGAGCTCTCGCAGGACATCTACCGGCGGCTGAAGCGAGCGGGCCTGGTCTACACCAAGCCGGTCGAGCAGTTCTACGACCCGGTGAAGAGCATGTTTCTCGCCGACCGCTACATCAAGGGCGAGTGCCCCAAGTGCGGCGCGAAGGACCAGTACGGCGACGCCTGCGAGAACTGCAGCGCCGCCTACTCGGCCACCGACCTGAAGAACCCCTATTCGACGCTCTCGGGAGCGACGCCGGTGCTCAAGACCTCCGAGCACCACTTCTTCCGCCTGTCCGATCCGAAGTGCAAGTCGTTCCTCAAGCGCTGGCTGGAGAAGCCCGGGCGGCTGCAGCCCCAGGTGGTCAACAAGGCCAGGGAGTGGCTCGAGGGCGAGGGCGACAAGGCGCTGGGCGACTGGGACATCTCGCGCGACCCGCCCTACTTCGGCATCCGCGTGCCCGACATCGAGGAGGAGAAGTACCTCTACGTCTGGCTGGACGCGCCGATCGGCTACCTGGCGAGCTTCAAGAACTACTGCGCGAAAGCCGGCATCGACTTCGAGGAGTTCCTGCAGGACCCGGGCACCGAGCAGATCCACTTCATCGGCAAGGACATCATCTACTTCCACACCCTGTTCTGGCCGGCGATGCTCGAGTTCGCCGGCAAGCCCTACAAGGTCCCCGACCACGTGTACGTGCACGGCTTCATCACCGTGTCCGGGGACAAGATGTCCAAGTCGCGCGGCACCGGCATCAGCCCGCTGCGCTACCTCCAGCTGGGCATGAACCCGGAATGGCTGCGCTACTACATCGCGGCGAAGCTCAACGCCAACGTCGAGGACATCGACTTCAATCCCGAGGACTTCGTCGCGCGCGTCAACAGCGACCTGGTCGGCAAGTTCGTCAATATCGCCAGCCGCTGCATGCCGTTCATCACCCGGCGCTTCGACGGCAAGCTCAAGGGCGTCGGCCTGAAGAAGGCGTCCGGCGCCGACATCGCCACCACGGTGCGGCATGCCGCCGGCGAGGTGGCCGCACTGTACGAAGGGCGCGAGTTCGGCCGCGCGATCCGCCGCGTGATGGAGCTGGCCGACGAAGTCAATCGCTTCGTCGACGCCGAGAAGCCCTGGGAGCTCGCGAAGCGGCCCGATAGCGGGCAGCGGCTGCACGTCGTCTGCTCGGAGGCCATCGAGGCATTCCGGTTCCTCGCGATCCTGCTCGCCCCCGTGCTGCCGCGCACGGCCGAGCAGTGCGCCAGGCTGCTGGGGGTCCAGCCCTTCGCCTGGCGGGACCTCGAGCGCTATCTGGGAGAGGACCACGCGATCGGGACGTTCCAGCACCTCATCACCCGAGTCGAGGAGCGGCAGCTCGACGCCCTGTTCGACGTCGCCGCGGTTCCCCAGCCCAGCGCCCCGCAGCGCCACGCCGAGATGCAGCAGCACGCCTCGAAGGAGCAAACCGTGACGGATGTCATCACCATCGATGAATTTAACAAGCTCGATCTGCGCGTCGCACGCATCGCCAAGGCCGAGCACGTCGAGGGCGCCGACAAGCTTCTGCGGCTCACCCTGGACCTCGGCGCGAGCACGCGCACGGTATTCGCGGGCATCAAATCCGCCTACGACCCAGCGAAACTCGAGGGAAAGCTCGCGGTGGTGGTGGCAAACCTCGCCCCGCGCACCATGAAATTCGGCGTGTCCGAAGGCATGGTGCTCGCGGCTTCGGGCGACGAACCGGGAATATTCCTCATTTCCCCGGACGCCGGGGCCCAACCGGGCATGCGCGTAAAATAGCTCTCTCCGCGGCCGCCGCGCCGCGCTTCGCGCGACCCGCATGATCGAGCAGCCCAGCCGCACGCTGGTGTGCAGCATCGTCTTCCTGGACATCGTCGAGTACTCGACGAAGCCGGTCGCGGAGCAATTGCTGCTCAAGCAGGCCTTCAACAAGCTGCTCACCGCTTCGCTGGAAAACGTCCCGTCGCGCGACCGCGTGGTGCTGGACACCGGTGACGGCGCCGGCATCACCTTTCTCGGCGATCCCGAAGACGCGTTGTTCGTCGCCATGTCACTGCGCGCCGCGGCGCGCGCCGAGGCCACCGGCGCGATCGCCATCCGCATCGGCATCAATCTCGGCCCGGTGCGCCTGGTCAAGGACATCAACGGGCAGATGAACATCATCGGCGACGGCATCAACGTCGCGCAGCGCATCATGAGCTTCGCGCAATCGGGCCAGCTGCTGGTGTCGCGCTCGTTCTACGAGGTGGTGTCGTGCCTCTCGCTCGACTACGCGAGCCTGTTCAGCTACGTCGGTGCGCGTACCGACAAGCACGTGCGCGAGCACGAGGTGTATTCGGTGGGCATCGGCACCGACGCGGCGCGCCGCGTGCTCGAGACCGGTTCGCTGCGCGTGGCGCCGCGCAGCGCCGCGCCGCGGCTGATCGGCCGGCTGAGGGACGACCGTCCTTTCGGCGTGCACCGCATGGCGCTGGTCGGCGCCCCGCTGGTCTTCGCGCTGATGGTGGCTAGCGGCGTGGCGGTGCGCGCGCAGGTCAAGCCCGAGGCCGCGCCGGCCCCGGTCGCCGTGGCCAAGCCCGCCGCGAAGCCGGCGCCCGCGGCCAAGGCCGAACCGGCGGCCGCGCCCGAGAAGCGCGGCGCGCCCCCCAGGCCGCTAGCGCAGGCCGAAGCGGCGAAAGTCGCAGCGCTCAAAGATTCTTCGCCGACCACTATGCCGATGGTGCAGGCCGCCGCGACGCCACAGCCACAGACCGCGCCGTCATCCAGAAAACCCGCGCCGAAGCCCGTTGCCAAGCCAGCCCGCACGGAAATCGCGGCGGCAACGCCCGAGACCGCTGCGCCGTCCTCGGCGCCCGCGCCGGCGACGGCGCCAGGCCTCATCCAGCTGAGCATCCTGCCCTGGGGCGAAGTATTCGTGAACGGCAAGAGCCGCGGCGTCAGCCCGCCGCTGCGCAGCGTCGAAGTTCCCCCCGGCGCGCACACCGTCGAAGTGCGCAACACGACATTTGCGGCTCACACCCAGCGCGTCGAGGTGCGCTCGGGCGAGCCGGTGCGCGTCCGGCACCAGTTTCGCTGAGCAGCCCCCCCAGTGGTATCTTCCGCAGGTCGGCGGCGGCGCGTGGCGCCCGCCGCGCAACGCATGACCAGGGGGCACGACGCATGAGTTGGGTTGCGGTGATCGCTGCGGTGTGCGGGACGCTGCTGATCGCCGGCTGCCAGACCGAGCCGATGCGCGCGATGCGCGCCGACCTCGCGAACGCAGGGGCCGACATCAAGGGCCTCTTCGGCGGCAACGAGGGGGATGCGGCACTCGCCGCGGGCCTGCGCCAGTACGAGGACGGCAATTACGGCGAAGCCGCGAAGCAGTTGCAGTCGGCGATCGACCAGGGCCTCGCCAGGGCGGGCCGCGTCAACGCCCACAAGCACCTCGCCTTCATCCACTGTGTCTCCGGCCGCACCACGGCCTGCCGCGAGGAGTTCCGCAGGGCCCTGGCGATCGATCCCGGCCTGCAGCTGAGCCCGGCCGAGGCCGGCCACCCGACCTGGGGCCCGGTGTTCCGCTCGGTCAAGGTCGGCCGCTAGCGAAAGGCGCGACCCGCCCGCGCATGGAAGCAAGCAAGCTCGGCCGGTTCGAACTGGTCTCCGAGATCGGCCGCGGGGCCATGGGCATCGTCTACAAGGCGAAGGACCCGATGCTCGAGCGCACCGTCGCCATCAAGACCATCAACCTGACGATGGACAAGGACGGCGCCGAGATGTACGAGAAGCGCTTCTACCAGGAAGCGCGCGCCGCCGGCGGCCTCAACCATCCGAACATCGTCACCATCTACGACATCGGCCGCAGCGAGAGCCTGTGCTACATGGCGATGGAGTACATCGAAGGCGCCGAGTTGCGCACGCTGCTGCTGCCGGGCAAGCCGCTGCCGGTGCAGAAGGTGCTGTCGATCGCTTCGCAGGTGGCCGAGGGCCTCGCCTACGCGCACGAGCGCGGCGTGGTGCACCGGGACATCAAGCCCGCGAACATCATGGTGCCGGAGAGCGGGCCGGTGAAGATCACCGACTTCGGCATCGCGCGCATGCGCACCTCCAACGTGCAGACGCAGACCGGCATGATGATGGGCTCGCCCAAGTACATGTCGCCCGAGCAGGTGATCGGCAAGCGCGCCGACCACCGCGCCGACCTGTTCTCGCTGGGCGTGATCCTGTACGAGATGCTGACCGGCGCGGCGCCGTTCACCGGCGAGAGCGTGAACGCGGTCATGTACCAGATCGTCAATTTCGTGCCGCCGGCGCCGAGCGCCATCAACCCGGCGTCGCCGCCCGCGCTCGACCGGATCGTCTCGCGCATGCTCGCCAAGGCGCTCGACGAGCGCGCGCAGAGCGCGGCGGAGATCGCGCGCGGCCTGCGTGATTGCGAGCAGCAGGTGCATGGCGCGCCGAGCGCGACCAGCACCCTGCCGCTCGCCGGGCTGGCGCCGGGCCCCACGCCCGCCGTGGTCGATCGCGAGGTCAAGTCGGCAGTGCTCTCGCAGACCGTCGAGCGCTCACGCCGCGCCGAGACCACCGACCCGGAAGCGCCGGCGGCGCGTGGCGTCTCGCGCACCTTCGATTCCCTCGAGGCCACGCAGCGCCTGGTGGCGCTGAGCGACGCCGCCCGGCAGAGCGATCCCAGTGCCGGCACGCTGCCGTTCCCCCTGCAGGCAACGCATCCCGCGGCCGGCGGCGGCTGGAATCCGCGCGATACCCTGATCGTCATCGCGGGCGCCATCGCCGGCCTGATCGTCGCCGCGCTCATCGTGCTGGCGTAGAGGCGCAGCGGGGAAGTGGAGATCGCCCCCCTTCAGGCCGTCCTCGTCGGCGCGGCGGCCTGGCTGCTGATCGGGTTCGGCGGCTTGCTGCGGCCGGGAAGCCTCGTGCTCTCCGCCCGCGTGCTGTTTCCTGCCGGCGCGCTCGTCGGCCTGCTGATCGCGGCGATCGCCTTCACCAGCCTGTTCCGGCCGCCGCAGGCGCTGGTGCTGCCGCTCGGCCTGCCCGACCTGCCGTTCCACGCACGCCTGGACGCGCTGTCGTCGTTCTTCCTGGTGCTGCTGGGCGCGGTTTCGGCCGGCGTTTCGCTCTTCGCCTCGGGCTACCTGCGCCAGGGCGAGGGCACGCCGCCGGGCCTGCAATGCGTCTACTACCACGTGTTCCTCGCCAGCATGGCGCTGGTGCTCGTCGCCGACGACGCCTACTTCTTCATGGTGGCCTGGGAGACGATGGCGCTCTCGTCCTTCTTCCTGGTGACGAGCGACCACCGGCACGCGGAGATCCGGCGCGCCGGCTACCTGTACCTGCTGATCGCGCATGTCGGCGCCATTGCGATTCTGCTCTGCTTCGGCGCGCTGCAAGCCGGCACCGGCGACTACACGTTTGCCACGATGCGCGAGCTGCAGCCGGACGCTGGCGTCGCCACGGCAGCATTCCTGCTCGCGCTGTTCGGCTTCGGCGCCAAAGCGGGGATCGTGCCGCTGCACGTGTGGCTGCCCGAGGCGCACCCGGCCGCGCCCTCCCCGGTCTCGGCGCTGATGAGCGCGGTGATGCTGAAGACAGCGGTCTACGGGCTGCTGCGGGTCACGCTCGACCTGATCGCCTTCCCGCTGTGGTGGTGGGGCGTGATCGCCCTCGCGCTCGGGCTGATTTCGGCGCTCGGCGGTATCGTCTACGCAGCCGTGCAGACCGACATGAAGCGGCTGCTCGCCTACTCGTCCATCGAGAACATCGGCCTCATCATCACCGGCTTCGGGCTGACGCTGCTGTTCCGCGGCTTCGGCATGGGCACCCTCGCCGCGCTGGCGCTGACCGCGACGCTGTACCACTGCCTCAACCACGCGTTCTTCAAGTCGCTGCTGTTCCTGTGCACCGGCTCGGTGCTGCATTCCACGCGCGAGCGCAGCCTCGGCAAGCTCGGCGGGCTCATCCATCGCATGCCCTGGGTGGCGTGGTGCGCGCTCATCGGCAGCGTCGCGATCGCGGGGCTGCCACCGCTCAACGGCTTCGTTTCCGAATGGCTGCTGCTGCAGGCGTTCCTGTTCACGCCGGGGCTGCCGCAGGCCTACCTCAACATGCTGGTGCCGGTGGCCGCTGCCCTGGTGGCGCTGACTGCGGCGCTCTCCGGCTACGTGATGGTCAAGTTCTACGGCGTCGTGTTCCTTGGCCAGCCGCGCGAGGCGAAGCTCGCCGAAGCGCACGACGCCGGGATCTGGGAGCGTGCGGGGCTGGCGTGGCTGGCCGCCATGTGCATCGTGCTCGGGCTCGTTCCGACCACGGTGATCGGGCTGCTCGATCCCATCACGCGTGCGCTCACCGGCTACGGCATCGGATCCGCTGCGCACGGCTGGTTGTTCCTCGCGCCGCTGCAACCCGAGCGCGCGAGCTACAGCCCGCTGCTGTTCCTCGCGGGCACCGCGCTGCTGGTGGCGCTCGCCTGGCTGTCGGTGCGCGTCTTCTACCATGGCCGCATGCGCCGCGCCGCGCCCTGGGATTGCGGCTTCCCCTATCAGGACGCGCGCATGCAGGACAGCGCGGAAGGCTTCGGCCAGCCGGTGCGGCAGGTGTTCGAGCCGTTCTTCCGCATCGACCAGCAGGTGCCTGCGCCGCTCGACGAGCGGCCCGCCTTCCGCGAGGTGCACGAGGACCGGCTCTGGTACTGGCTGTACCTGCCGGTGGCACGCGCCGCCGAATTCGTCACGACGCTGGTCACCGTCCTGCAACGCGGCCGCATTTCCGTGTACCTGACCTACAGCTTCGCCACGCTGCTGGTGCTGCTGCTGTTCGTCCGGTAAGCGCGTCATGCTCACCCTCCAGGGACTCATCAGCCAGTTCGCGGTGCTCGCGCTCGCCGTCCTGCTGGCGCCCATGCTGACCGGGTGGGTGAACCAGTGCCGCGCCTGGCTGCAGAACCGCAGCGCGCCTGGGCTGCTGCAGCCTTACCGGTTGCTGAACAAGCTCTTCAACAAGGAAGTGGTCCTCGCGCACAATGCGAGCCCGCTGTTCCGCAGCGCGCCGTACGCGATCTTCGGCTGCCTGGCGCTGGCCGCCGCCATCGTGCCGAAGGTGGGCACCGACCTGCCCCTGAACGCCGCGGCCGACGCCATCGCGCTGGTCGGGCTGCTGGCGCTCGCGCGCCTGTTCATCGCGCTCGCCGGCATGGACATCGGTACGGCGTTCGGCAGCCTCGGGGCCCGCCGCGAGATGCTGGTGGGGTTCCTCGCGGAGCCGGCACTGCTCATGGTGCTGTTCACAGCCTCCCTCATCTCGAACTCCACCTCGCTCGCCACCATCGTGGACACGCTGGCCCACCGCGAATTCGTCATCTACCCGAGCATGGCGTTCGCCGGCGTCGCGTTCACCATGGTGTCGCTCGCCGAGAACGCGCGCATCCCGGTGGACAACCCCGCGACGCACCTGGAACTCACCATGATCCACGAGGCGATGGTGCTCGAGTACTCCGGCCGGCACCTCGCGCTGATCGAATGGGCGACGAGCCTGAAGCTCTTCGTCTACTCGTGCATGGGCCTGGCGCTGTTCTTGCCGTTCGGCGTCGCCGGGCGCGGCGACTGGGTGGGCCTGCTGGTGGCGATGCCCATCCTCGCCGTGAAGCTCGCGGTCGGCGGGTTCCTGCTCGCGCTGATCGAGACCCTCAGCGCCAAGATGCGCATCTTCCGCGCGCCCGAGTTCCTCGCCACCGCTTTCCTGCTTGCCGTGCTCGCCATGCTCGTGCACGTGCTGCTGGAGGGCTGAGATGCTGCAGCACTACGGTCCGCAGCTCATCAACCTGTTTGCGGCGGTGCTGCTGCTGCTGTCCTTCGCCATGCTGACGCAGCGCAGGATCCTCTCGCTCATCAATCTGTACGCGGCGCAGGGCCTGGTGCTGTGCCTGTCCACGGCCCTGGTCGCGTGGCTCACGGGCCAGACGCACTTGTACGGCTCGGCGGCGCTCACGCTCGCGCTCAAGGTCGTGGGGCTGCCGTGGATCCTGCACATCCTGATCCGGCGGCTCAACGTCAAATGGGACGTCGAGACGCTCATCAACATCCCCAGCATGATGCTGGTCGGCATCGTCCTGGTGATCCTCGCTTTCAACCTGGCGCTGCCGATCTCGCAGCTGGCCGGCACGGTGACCCGCTCGACGCTGGGTATCGCGCTGGCCTGCGTGCTGCTTTCCTTCCTGATGATGATCACGCGCTCCAAGGCTGTGCCGCAGGTGATCGGCTTCCTGTCCATGGAGAACGGCCTGTTTTTCGCCGCCACGGGCGCCGTCTACGGCATGCCGATGGTCGTCGAGTTCGGCGTCGCGCTCGACGTGCTGGTGGGCGCGCTGATCCTGGGGATCTTCATGTTCCAGATCCGCGAGCGCTTCGACTCCGTCGACACGCGCCACCTCGAAAAGCTGAAGGAACATTGATGGCGCCGGAATTCCTCCTGCTGCTCGGCTTTCCGCTCGCGGGGGGCATCACGCTGGCGCTGTTCGGCCACCGGTCGCGCGCCGCGGAGCTGAACGTCGCTTTCAGCGCGCTCACCTTTGTCGCCGCGGCGGCGCTGGTGGCCCGCGTCGTCGCCGGCGGCCCGCTCACGGCCGCGGACGAGCAGTTCTTCATCGATTCGCTCAACGTGTTCCTGGTGGCGCTCACCGCCTTCGTGGCGATGACCACGGCGCTGTTTTCCCGTCCCTACATGCGCATCGAGCGCGATCACGGGCGAGTGAGCGCCGGCGGCATGCGCCTCTACCACAGCATGTACCAGCTGTTCACGCTCGCCATGCTGGTCGTGCTGACCACCAACAACCTGGGGATCATGTGGGTGGCGATGGAGGCGGCCACGCTGACCACCGTGCTGCTGGTGGCCCTGTACCGCACCCACGCGTCGCTCGAGGCCGCGTGGAAGTACTTCATCCTGTGCGGCGTCGGCATCGCGCAGGCGCTGCTCGGCACCATCCTGGTCTACTTCGCCGCGGAGAAGATCCTCGGCGCCGGGGTCGGCTCGCTGCTGTGGACGCACCTCGACGAGGTCAAGGACCAGCTCGAGCCCACGGTGATGTCGATCGCGTTCGTGTTCCTGCTGGTGGGCTACGGCACCAAGGTCGGCCTGGTGCCCCTGCACAACTGGCTGCCGGACGCGCATGCCGAAGGCCCGACGCCGATCTCCGCGGTTCTCTCGGGCCTCCTGCTGAACGTCGCCCTGTACTCGCTGATCCGCTTCAAGGTGATCACCGACGGCGCGCTGGAGCGGCCCTACGCGAGCCACCTGCTGATGGGCTTCGGCCTCACCTCGGTGGTGGTGGCGGCGTTCTTCCTGTCCCGGCAGCGCGACGTCAAGCGCATGTTCGCCTACTCCTCGATCGAGCACATGGGGCTGATCACCTTCGCCTTCGGCATGGGCGGCCCCGTGGCGAGTTTTGGCGGGCTGCTGCACATGACGGTGCACTCGCTGACCAAGAGCGCGATCTTCTTCGCCGTCGGCCACGCCACGCAGAAGGCGGGCACGCAGGCGATGGCCGACATCCGCGGCCTGTTGCGCATCAACCCGACGGTGGGATGGGGGTTGATGCTCGGCACCGTGGCGATTCTGGGCATGCCGCCGTTCGGCGTGTTCGCGAGCGAATTCCTGATCCTGACCACAGCGATCGCGCAGCAGCCCTGGGCCACTCCGATCCTGCTCGTGTCCCTCGGCATCGCCTTCGCCTCGATCTTCGGCAAGGTGCAGCCGATGGTGTTCGGCGAGAGCACGGCGCGCAAGCTGCCGCACCCGCCCGCCCTGGTGCCGGTCTTCACCCACCTCGCGATCGTGCTCTGCCTCGGCCTGTACATGCCGCCCTACCTCGCCGACTGGTACCGCCAGGCGGCGCGCCTGATCGGCTGACGCCATGACGCCCGCTCTTGCCGGCCTTGCGCTCGCTCCCATGCCGGGCGCGGCGCGCGCCTGGCGCACTGCAGTCGACGCGCGGCAATGGCGCGCCGGCTGCGAGGCCGCGGCCGCCACGGGCGGCCGGCTGGCTGCCCTGTGGGCGAGCGACGATCGCGATCGCGCGGGGTCGTTCACGGTGCGCGCGCTGCTCGCCGTCTTCGAGGGGCTGGTGTGCCTCGAGCTCGCCGTGCCCGAGGCAAGCCCGAACTACCCGGAACTGTCCGACCTGTTCCCGAGCGCTGCACGCATGCAGCGCGCGGCCGCCGACCTGCTCGGCGTGCGCGCCGTTGCACCGGACGGCAACGTGCGCGATGCGCGCGGCTGGCTGCGCCACGGCGCCTGGCGCGCGGACCACTATCCTCTGCGCCGCGACGCGCCGGCCGCTGGCGCTGGCGGCGACGGCGATGGGCGCTACGCGTTCGTGCCCGTATCGGGCGACGGCGTCCACGAGATCCCGGTGGGGCCGGTGCACGCCGGCATCATCGAGCCAGGTCACTTCCGTTTCTCGATCGTCGGCGAGCGCGTGCTGCGGCTGGAAGAGCGGCTGGGCTACACGCACAAGGGCATCGAGAAGCGCTTCGAGAGCATGACGCTCGAGCAGGGCGCGCGCCTCGCCGGCCGGGTGTCGGGCGACAGCACGGTGGCCTACGCCTGGGCCTATGCCATGGCCCTGGAGGCGATCACCGCCACTTCGCCGGCGCCGCGCGCGCTGCACCTGCGCGCGCTGCTGCTGGAGCGCGAGCGCATCGCCAACCACCTGGGCGATCTGGGCTATCTCGGCAACGATTGCGGGCTGGCGTTCGGCTTCGTGCAGTTCTGGCGACTGAAGGAGGACGTGCTGCGCCTGAACGCCAGGGCGTTCGGCCACCGCTACCTGATGGACTGCATCGTGCCCGGCGGCGTGGCGGCGGACGTCACGCCGTCAGCCGCGGCTGACATGCTGGCGGAGGCGGACCGGCTCGAAGCGGAGCTGCGGGAACTGCGCGCGATCTACTACGACCACTCGGGGCTGCAGGACCGCTGCATCAATTGCGGGCGGCTGCAGCCGCGCACCGCCGCCCTTCTGGGCGTCGTAGGGCTCGCGGCGCGCGCCAGCGGCCATGCCATGGACGCGCGCGCGTTTCCGGGGTTCGCGCCCTACGGGCACCTGCGAGCCGCGCATCGCCTCGCACCGTAACGGCGACGTCGCGGCGCGCATCGTGGTGCGCTTCGAGGAGACCTTCGAGTCGCTGCGGCTGCAGCGCCGCATCCTGGAGACGCTGCCCGGCGGCAGCACGCGGCAGCCTTTGGGCGACGCGCCCGCGGGCGCGCTCGGCATCGGCTGGGTCGAGGGCTGGCGCGGCGAGGTGATCGTCGCGCTCGAGTCCGACGGCCGGGGCGGCATCCGCCGTTGCCATCCGCACGATCCGTCCTGGCAGAACTGGCCCGCGCTGGAGCACGCGGTGATCGGCAACATCGTTCCGGACTTTCCGCTCATCAACAAGTCGTTCAACCTGTCCTACGCCGGAGCCGATCTCTAGGGAAGCCCTGGGCATGCACAAGATCCTGCTCAAGATCGCCCAAGTCGGGAACCG
Organism: uncultured beta proteobacterium; assembly: GCA_963719995.1. Taxonomy (GTDB): domain Bacteria; phylum Pseudomonadota; class Gammaproteobacteria; order Burkholderiales; family SG8-39; genus JAABQT01. Next base: position 1,242,115 of record CAVRDW010000001.1, read on the forward strand.
CAGCGAAAAGCCGCCCGGCACCGACGACGCGCTTGCGCGTACGGGCAACGCAGCTGAACGACGAAGTGCTGCGCCAGCTCGGCCGCGCGCTCGCCATCCGCCACGTGGACGCGGGTTCCTGCAATGGCTGCGAGCTGGAGATCCACGCGCTGAACAATCCCTACTACAACCTCGAGGGGCTCGGCATCAAGTTCGTCGCCAGCCCGCGCCACGCCGACCTGCTGCTGGTCACCGGGCCCGTCTCGCGCAACATGGAAGAGGCGCTTGCGGCGCACCTACGAGGCGACGCCGGAGCCGAAGCTGGTAGTGGCGGTGGGCGACTGCGGCTGCGACGGCGGGATCTTCGGCGAGAGCTACGCCAGCCGCGGGCGCATCGCCAACGTGATTCCCGTGGATGTGGCCGTGCCCGGCTGCCCGCCGACGCCGACCGCGATCATGCAGGCGATCCTGACCGCGGTCAGCGCCGCGGCGCAGCGCTAGCGCTCAGGAACCTCGGGACCTGCGGTCGATCAGGACTTGCCGCCGCAGGCCGCGGGCATGGCGGTGATGGGGTAACCGCGGCAGTTCCAGCTCACCTTGCCGGCCTGCAGCACCGGGATGAGCGACACTTCGATGGCGTTCTTCTCGTTCCAGGCGCGGATCGCACCGTTGGTCTCCACGATCCACTTGAGCTCGCCATGCTTCGCGTCGCTGCGCGCCGCGATCTTGACGTCCCTGCCGGAGCCCCCGACATTGTTGACCTTCTCCGCCGCCGCGGCGACCTGCTTCTGTGCGGCATCGGCGCCGGCGATCAGCGCCTGCGCCGCCTCCTTGGCGTCGCTCCCTGCCATCTGTGGCAGCACGTAGGCCACCGCGATGAAACCGGCCAGTGCCAGAACCGCGATCACGATGAGGGCAGCGCGCATCTACAATTCCCCTTGGCTTGGCCTGCCTGCGTGCGCAGGACGGGCGGATCAATTTCCGCGGCAGCTTACCATGGAGTCCCGGTGCTTTCACGGTGGCAGCTGCGCACAGGAAGAAATTTTGCAACTGCGGACAATTGAGTTGCGCATCACCGGCCGCGTGCAGGGCGTCGGCTACCGCGAGGCCCTGCGCAGCGAGGCGGAGCGCCTGGGTGTGACGGGCTGGGTGCGCAATCTTGGCGACGGCAGCGTGCAAGCGCTCGCCCAGGGCAGCGAGGAGGCGCTCGCCGCGCTTCTCGCCTGGGCGCGGCGCGGCCCCCCCGCCGCGAACGTCGAGCGGGTCGCGACCACGCCGCCCGACCCGCGCCACTTCAGGACCTACGCGCGGTTCGAGCGCTGGCCGAGCGCCTGAAGGCGCAGGCTCGCGCGCTGGGCGGCCTCCTGGGGGCGCTTCTTCAGCGCGTTCACCACCGAGAATTCCCATGGGCGGCAAGCGAGCAGAAGCCCGACGCCTTCGCGCCTGCGCGCGGGCAGTGACGAGTCCACCTCCGCCAGCTCGCCGAATTCGGCCACGAGCCGCTCCAGCCTGCGCCTGAGCATCGCCGCGGAGGCCGGCGACAGGTTGCGCGCCTCGAAGCGCAGCAGCTCCAGCGGCCCGGCGAAGCGCGAGCGCAAGAACTCTGCCGTCACGCGCAGCCCGTAGGCTTTCTTCACGGGGCCGCCCTGGCGCCAGCTGAAATCCTTGGCCACGCGCAAGCGCACGCGCTCGCCGGTATCCCAGTCGATCAGCCGCGCCCGCTCCAGCTTCGCCAGCGCCAGCGTCAGCTCGGTCCGCGTGATGGCGAACGCCTCGACGATGTCGCCGAAGCGCCAGCCATTGAGCAGCAGCCAGAACACCGACAGCAGGCGCTCGTCGCGAGCGAGCACCGTCTCCTGCTCGAGGCTCAGCTCGGCTGGGCCGCCGTCGGCGCCCCGCGCCATGCGCGCGAGCTCCACCAGGTCCAGATCGAGCACGCGCAGCACTTCCTCGACGCGCGCCAGCGTAAACGTGCCGCGCGAGAACAGGCGCTTGACGCTCGCCTCCGACAAGCGCAGCTCGCGCGCCAGCATGGCGTAGGTGACGCCGCGCGCCCGCAGGCATTTCTTCAGGGCTTCCACCAGGCGTTGCGCGAGCGGCATGCTACCGAGAGTAGCGGAATGCGCGACTTCGTCAATCGGGTATTGCAATGCAGCAAGCGGCGCGCGAACAATGGTCCGTCCATTTTCTGGGGGCCGCCATGACTGCCACGCCAAGCCTGACCCTGCCCGCCGCCACCGGCCCGCGCATATTCTCGGCGGGCGATCTGTGCCAGGCCATGCGCGTCGCGCGGCCGGCGTTGCCCGACCCCTCGGGCCTGGACCGGGTCCTGCGCCATGACACGGAGCGCGGCCTGCTCGAGGTCCAGTCCGGCACGCCCTGGTCGGCGCTCGCAGTGCATGCCGGCGAGGCCTTCGCCGGGGGTACCGTCGGCGAGAGCGTCGCCGCCAACGCGGTCGGCCCTGACGGGCAGCCGCTGGTGGCGCACGTGCGCTCGTTTACCGTTGCGACCGCCGACGGCGAGCTGCGCCGCGCGAGCCGCGAGCGCGCCCCGGAGCTCTTCCGGCTGGCCGTCGGCGGCTTCGCGGTCTTCGGCCCCTTCTACAGCGTGACCCTCGAGCTCGCCTCGCTCGCGCGTGCGGCAGCGCGCGCCACGCCGCCGCTCCGCCTCGACTTGCCGGCGCCCGCGCCGGAAGGCACGCGCTTTCGCATCGAGCTGCTCCTGCCGCCGCAAGCGAGCGAGGCCTTCATCGCGCAGGCGCGCGCCGAGCTCGACGAGCGCCGTTGCCCCCTGGCGCGGCTCGAGGCCCGCCAGACGCTGCCCGAGGAGGCGACGTTCCTGCGCTGGGCGCGGTGCGAGTACGCCTCGCTGCTCATCGAATTCCGCGCGCGCGACACCGTCGGCGGCTGCGTGAAAGGCACCGAGCTGCGCGCCAAGCTGATCGACCTGGCCATCGCCGCCGGCGGCAGCCTGGCGCCGCGATACCTGCCGCACGCCACTCGCGCGCAGGCCGCGCACTGCTACCCGATGCTGGGCGCTTTCCTCGCGGAGAAACGGCGCTACGACCCCGCCGAGCGCGTGGCGGGCGCCTGGTATCGCGCCGTGCGCGACCTTTGGCGGCGGGAGCCCTGCGCAGCGCGCTGGTCGCGGGATTCGGCCTGAGGCGCGCTAGGGAGCCTCTGATCTATTCGCGCGGTGGCGCGTTGCGGCCGGAACGCGGCGCCGGCTAGGCGCGAGGCCGCAGCGATATGTCGATATCGCAAGGCCGAGCAACAACGCCGGCGCCCGTGTCATCGCGCTATCGTAAGCCAACCGTCGAGGGCTTCCGGCCGCAACCCGGGGCGGCGAGGCCTTTGCCGTGAACCCCCGCCTCGCGGCCTCGCCGCCTGGAGGGACGGGGCGAGTTTTCATGCATGGCATCGCCATCGGCCGCCTTGTGGACGTCCAGTACACGGCGGCGTCCGCTGTCTCGCCCTGCACGAAAATCGCCACCGTCGCGCACGCGGGAATAGATCAGAGGCTCCCTCTAGCCGCCCGGTGCGCCGCTGCCGTAGAGCACCTGCACGCTCTCCGGCGCGAGCCAGGCACCGAGCCGCTCGATGAGCTGCGCCTCGGGCCGCACGCGCCAGGCGTCGCCCAGGGCCACGTCGCAGGCGGCGCCCGCGTTGCGGTAGTGCACGAACACCGGGCAGGCGCCGGCCGCGCGATAGGGTGCAAGCAGCTCCATCAACTGCCGCGCATCGGCCTGGCCGTTCATGTCCAGGCGCAGGCGCGACGCGAAGCGCGCGCGCAGGCCCGGCAGGTCGAAGAGCTCCTCCGCGGTCACGCGCAGCCCGCCGGCGAATTCGTCGCGCTGCACCTTGCCCTGCACCACCAGCAGCGCGTCCTCCTTGAGCTTGTCGCGGTGCTTTTCGAAGAGCTCGTTGAACACCGAGACTTCCACCTGTGCGCTGCCGTCGTCGAGCACCACCACCATCATGCGGCCGCGGCGCGTCATCTGCGTGCGCGCCGAGGACACCACGCCCGCCAGCCACACGCGATGATCCGCAGCCGCCAGCTGCGCGAGCGGCACGCGCGGGAAGCCCTCCAGCTCGCGCTCGTACACGGCGAACAGGTGCCCCGACAGCGTAGAAGCCGAGCGCGGCCTTCTCCTCCATCAGCTTGCTGCCGCAGGTCCCAGGGTCTGGCGTCGATCAGCGGCTCGCTGCGCGGCCTGCGCCGCGCCTCGGCGTCGCCGAACAGGCTCACCTGCGCCGCCTGCGCGCTCGGCCTGCTCGGCCGCCTCCAGCGCGCGGCCGACGCTCGCGAGCAGGCTCGCGCGGTTGCGCTCGATCGCGTCGAAGGCGCCGGCGCGCACCAGCGCCTCGACCACGCGCCGGTTGACGACGCGCTTGTCGACGCGCCGGCAGAGGTCGAAGAGCCCGGTGAACGGCCCTGACTTGCGCGCTTGCAGGATCGCGCCGATCGCCGACTCGCCGGTGCCGCGCACGGCGCCCAGGCCGTAGCGGATGGTCTTGTCGTCCACCGGGCGGAAGCGGTAGTCGGAGGCGTTGATGTCCGGCGGCAGCACGGCGAGGCCGTTGGCGAGCGCGTCCTCGTGGAACTGGCGCACCTTGTCGGTGTCGTCCATCACCGAGCGACAGGTTGGCGGCCATGAAAGCAGCGGCATGATGCGCCTTCATGTACGCGGTCTGGTAGGCGAGCAGCGCGTAGGCGGCGGCGTGCGACTTGTTGAAGCCGTAGCCGGCGAATTTCTCCATCAGGTCGAAGAGCTGCGTCGCCTTGCCTTTCGACAGGCCGTTCTTCTCGCGCGCCGGCGACGAAGATGTCGCGCTGCTTGGCCATTTCCTCGGGCTTCTTCTTGCCCATCGCGCGCCGCAGCAGGTCGGCGCCGCCCAGCGTGTAGCCGCCGATCACCTGCGCGATCTGCATCACCTGCTCCTGGTACACCATGATGCCGTAGGTCGGCCCGAGGATCGGCTCCAGGCGCGGGTCGAGGTACTCGACGCGCTGCGCGCCCGTGCTTGCGCGCGATGAAGTCCGGGATCAGGTCCATCGGGCCCGGCCGGTACAGCGCCACCAGCGCGATGACGTCCTCGAAGCGGTCGGGGCGCGCGCGCTTGATCAGGTCGCGCATGCCGCGCGATTCCAGCTGGAACACGGCGGTGGTGTTGCCCGCGGACAGCAGCTGGTAAGTCGCCTTGTCGTCCAGCGGCACGCGCTCGAGGGAGAACTCCGCCGTCTCCCAGCGCGCGCACGTAGCGCTCGGCCCAGTCGAGGATGGTCAGCGTGGTGAGGCCGAGGAAGTCGAACTTCACCAGCCCGACCGCCTCGACGTCGTCCTTGTCGAGCTGCGAGATGACGTGCGCGGTGCCCTCGGCGGCGTAGAGCGGGCAGAAGTCGGTGAGCTTGCCCGGCGCGATCAGCACGCCGCCCGCGTGCATGCCGACGTTGCGCGTGAGGCCCTCGAGCTTCCCGCCCAGCGCGAGCAGCTCCCTCACCTCGTCCTCCTTCTGCTCGCGCTGCGCGAGCAGCGGCTCCATCTCGCGCGCGTCCGCGAGCGTGATGGTGCTGCCCGGCTGCACCGGAATCAGCTTCGCGAGCTGGTCGCAGAAGTTGTAGCCGAGATCGAGCACGCGCCCCGCGTCGCGCACCACCGCGCGCGCCGCCATCGTGCCGAAGGTCACGATCTGCGAGACGCAGTCCTCGCCGTACTTGCGGCGCACGTAGTCGATGACCTGGTCGCGGCCGTCCTGGCAGAAGTCGATGTCGAAGTCGGGCATCGACACGCGCTCCGGGTTGAGGAAGCGCTCGAACAGCAGGTCGTAGGTGATCGGGTCGAGATCGGTGATGCCGAGCGAGTAGGCCACCAGCGAGCCCGCGCCCGAGCCGCGCCCGGGTCCCACCGGCACGCCGTTGTGCTTGGCCCAGTTGATGAAGTCCGCGACGATCAGGAAGTAGCCGGCGAAGCCCATCTGGATGATGGTGCGGATCTCGAACTCCAGGCGATCGCGATAGCGCGGCATCGCTGCGGCGCGCGCCTGGGCCTCGGGAAACAGCATGTCCATGCGCGCCGCAAGGCCCTGCTCGGCCTGCTGGCGCAGAAACTGGTCGAGGGTCACGTCCGGCGGCGTGGGGAAGGCCGGCAGGCGGCTGCGGCCCAGCTCGATCTCGAGGTTGCAGCGCCGCGCGATCTCGAGCGCGTTCTCCAGCGCCTGCGGCACGTCGGCGAAGAGCTGCGCCATCTCGGCCTGCGACTTGAAGTATTGCTCCGGGGTGAAGAGCTTCGGCCGGCGCTGGTCGCCGAGCACGTAGCCCTGCGCGATGCACACGCGCGCCTCGTGCGCCGAAAGTCTTCCGCCCCAAGGAACTGCACCGGGTGCGTGGCGACCACGGGCAGCTCGAGGCGCGAGGCGAGCTCGACGGTGCGCGCGAGGAGCGCCTCGCCGTGCGCAAGGCCGGCGCGCTGCAGCTCGAGGTAGTAGCGACCCGGGAACAGCGACGCCCAGTCGCTCGCCAGGCGCTCGGCGGCCGCGGCGTTGCCCGCCGCGAGCGCCTGCCCGACGTCGCCGCCGCCCGCGCCCGAGAGCGCGATCAGTCCCTCGGTGCCCGCCTCGCGCAGCCAGGCGCGCGCAATCTCGGCGCGCGCGCGGTGCTGATTCTTCAGCCACGCGCGCGACAGCAGCTCGCACAGGCGCAGGTAGCCGGCGCGCGACGCGCACAGCAGCAGCAGGCGCGCAGGCTTGTCGGCCTCGGTGTCGTTCTGCACCCAGCAATCGGCGCCGATGAGCGGCTTGACGCCCGCGGCGCGCGCCGCGCGGTAGAACTTCACCATGCCGAAGAGGTTGGCGCTGTCGGTCAGCGCGAGCGCCGGCATGGCGTCCTCGGCCGCCCGGCGCACCGCGTCGTCGATGCGCACGATGCCGTCCGTGACCGAGTACTCGCTGTGCAGCCTCAGGTGGACGAAGCGAGGGAGAGGCATGGGAAGCAGCGGGAGTTTACCATCCGCGCATGCGCGCTCCGGCCCTGTTCGCTCTGTTCGCCGGCGCGACCTGCATCGCGCTCTCGCCCATCTGGGTGCGCATCGCGGATGTCGGTCCCACCGCCAGCGCGTTCTGGCGCGTCGCGCTCGCGGTGCCGCTCCTGTGGGCGGCCGCGGCGCTCGCGCCGCGCGCGAGCGCCGCGCCGGGCCCGCGCGAGCGCTGGCTGCTCGCCGCGGCCGGCCTCGCGTTCGCCGGCGACCTCGCCTTCTGGCATTGGTCGATCCAGACGACGTCGGTCGCCAACGCGACGCTGCTCGCCAATCTTGCCTCGATCTTCGTCACGCTCGCGGCATGGCTGCTCTGGCGGCAGCGGCCGAGCGCGCAGTTCCTGGTGGGGCTCGCGCTCGCGCTCGCCGGCGTGGCGCTGCTGGTGCGCGCGAGCCTCGGCTTCTCGCCGACGGCGCTGCTCGGCGACGGCCTGGGCGTGATCACGGCGATGTTCTATGCCTGGTACCTGCTGACGGTGAAGAGCCTGCGCGACCTGGGCGCGGCCACGCTGCGGCTGATGGCCGTCACCACCACGCTCACCGCCGCGATCCTGCTGCCCGTCGCGCTCGCTTCGGGCGAAGCCATGCTGCCGGCAAGCGCCAAGGGCTGGCTGGTGCTGCTCGGCCTCGCCTGGATCACGCACGCCGGTGGGCAGGGGCTGATCACCTACGCGCTCGCGCACCTGCCGGCGGCGTTCTCCTCGGTGGGCTTGCTGCTGCAGCCCGTGCTGGCGGCGGCGTTCGCCTGGGCGCTGCTGGCCGAGCCGCTAGGCTCTTTGCAGATGGCGGGCGGCGCGGTCGTCCTGGCAGGGATCTACCTTGCCCGGCGCGGCTCGGGCTAGGACAGCGGTCGCGACATCGCCTGCGCCACGCGCGGCCCGGGCTAGATCACGCGCGCGGCGGGCTCGCCCCTGCCCTTCTCGATCGCGCCGATCTCGTAGGCGACCTCGCCGAGGCGCTTGAGGCGCACGAGGGTCCTGCGCACGTTCGCCGGCGAAACGGCCAGCGCCATGCCGATGCCGCAATTGAACACGCGGTGCATTTCGTCCTCGGCGACGTCGCCCTGCGCCTGCAACCACTGGAACAGCGGCGGCCGCGGCCAGCTGTGCTTGCGGATCACGGCATGCGTTCCCGCGGGCAGCATTCTCGGCACATTGCCCACCAGGCCACCACCGGTGATGTGCGCGAGGCCTTTCACGGGAACCGTCCGGAGCAACCGAAGGATGGATTTCACGTAGATGCGCGTCGGCGCCATCAGCGCATCGAGCATGGCGGCGTCGGGCCGCGCGCGCTCGACGATCTTGCGGATCAGCGAGTAGCCGTTGGAGTGCGCGCCGCTCGAGGCAAGGCCGATCAGCACGTCGCCGGGCCGGATCGCGCGGCCGTCGATGATCTTCTTGCGCTCCACGATCCCGACGCAGAAACCGGCGAGGTCGTATTCGCCCTCGGGATACATGCCGGGCATCTCGGCGGTCTCCCCGCCGATCAGTGCGCAGCCGGCGAGCTCGCAGCCGCGCGCGATGCCCTTCACCACCTGCGCGGCGACCCGGTTGTCGAGCCTGCCGCAGGCGTAATAATCCAGAAAGAACAGCGGCTCCGCGCCCTGCACGAGCACGTCGTTCACGCTCATCGCCACCAGGTCGATGCCCACGGTGTCGTGGCGCCCGAGCGCGAAGGCGAGCTTGAGCTTGGTGCCCACGCCGTCGGTGCCGGCGACGAGCACCGGCTGGCGGTACTTCCCCGGGATGCGGCACAGCGCGCCGAAACCGCCGATGCCCGCGAGCACCTCGGCGCGCATGGTGCGCTTCGCGTAGGGCTTGATGGCCTCGACGAGTGCGTCGCCCGCGTCGATGTCGACGCCGGCGTCGCGGTAGGAAAGCGCTCGGCTCATGCTAGAGTTTTGTGCTTGCCGCGCGATTCTACTTGAGATGGCCACCCTGCCTTCCGCCAATCCGCAATTCCTGCAGTGACGCGCCAGCTCGCGCTGCCCATCTCGCCGCCGCCCGAGCCCACGCTCGAGAACTTCGTTCCGGGCGCGAACGGCGAGCTGCTTGCGCGCCTGCGCGCGCTCGCCGCCGGCGAGCGCGCGGAATCGGTGCTCTACCTCTGGGGCGAGCCGGGCAGCGGGCGCAGCCACCTGCTCGCCGCCTGCGCGCGGCCCGGCATGGTGGTGGTCGATGACGTCGAGCAGCTCGACGACGCCGCGCAGGTGGCGCTGTTCAACGCCATCAACGCCGCGCGCGAGTCGGGCGGCACCGTGCTCGCGGCGGGCAACGCGCCGCCCGCGCAGCTGCCGCTCCGCGAAGACCTCAAGAGCCGCCTTGCCTGGGGCCTGGTCTACCAGGTCAAGCCGCTCAGCGACGCCGAGAAGGCGCTGACCCTGCACGCCGAAGCGCAGCGCCGCGGCCTCAGGCTCTCCGACGAGGTGGTCTGGTACCTCCTGACCCACGTGCGCCGGGACCTGCGCTCGCTGACCGCGCTGCTCGAGCACATCGACCGCGCCTCGCTCGAGCAGCGCCGCGCAGTGACCCTGCCGCTGGTGCGCGAGCTGCTGCGCACCCTCGAGGACGCGCAGCCGTGACGCTGTGCCTGTTCGACCTGGACCACACCCTGCTCGCGGGCGACAGCGACTACGAATGGGGGCAGTTCCTCGTCGACCGCGGCGTGCTCGCGCGCGAGGAGTACGAGGCGCAGAACGCGGCGTTCTTCGAGCAGTACAAGGATGGCACGCTGGATATCCATGAGTACCTCGGCTTCGCGCTGCGGCCGCTCGCCGCGCACACGGCCGCGGACCTCGCGCGCTGGCACGCCGAGTTCATGCGCGCGCGCATCCTGCCGATGATCACGCCGCGCGCGCGCGCGCTGGTGCGCGGCCACCTCGACGCGGGCGAGCTGTGCGCCGTGGTGACCGCGACCAACAGCTTCATCACCGCGCCGATCGCAGCCGAGTTCGGCATCCCCCACCTCATCGCCACCGAGCCCGAATCGGTGGGCGGACGCTTCACCGGGCGCGTTGCCGGCACGCCGTGCTTCCGCGAGGGCAAGATCCGCCGCGTCGACCAGTGGCTGGCCGGCCTGGGCCGGCGGCTGGAGGACTACGCGGCGAGCAGCTTCTACAGCGATTCGCACAACGATCTGCCGCTGCTGGAGCGCGTGCGCCGGCCGGTCGCCGTGGACCCCGACGAGCAGCTCGCCGCCGTGGCCGCGCGCCGCGGCTGGCCGGTCATTTCACTACGCTAGAATCGCCCGCGCCATGATCAAGCGCTTCATCCGCCGAGTGCTGGGACTGTCCGCGCCTGCGACGCAGCGGGTGCCGCGCGAGCGCCACAGCCTGCGGCGCGCCGCGATCAGCCATGGCGCGCTGAAGGTGTGCGACGTGCTGCGCGACGGCGGGCTACGCCGCCTACGTGGTGGGCGGCGCGGTGCGCGACCTGCTCCTCGACATCGCGCCCAAGGACTTCGACATCGCCACCGATGCGCGGCCCGAGCAGGTCAAGCCGCTGTTTCGCCGCGCGCTGCTCATCGGCCGGCGCTTCCGCCTGGTGCACGTGATGATCGGCGGCGAGACCGTCGAGATCTCCACGTTCCGCGTCGGCCGACGCCGACACCACCGAGAAGGACGAGCACGGCCGCGTGCTGCGCGACAACGTTTTCGGCACGCAGGAGGAGGACGCGCGCCGGCGCGACTTCACCATCAACGCGCTGTACTTCGACCCCGGCACCGAGGAGATCGTCGATTTCCACGGCGGCCTCGCCGACCTGAAGAAGCGCGTGCTGCGCATGATCGGCGACCCGGAGACGCGGTTTCGCGAAGACCCGGTGCGCATGCTGCGCGCGGTGCGGCTTGCGGCAAAGCTCGGCCTGACGCTCGAGGCGGGCACGCGCGCGCCGATCCGGCGCCTCGCGCCGCTGCTCGAGAACGTGCCGCCGGCGCGCCTGTTCGACGAGATGCTCAAGCTCCTCATGTCCGGCCACGCCAGCGCCTGCGTGCGCCAGCTGCGCGAGGAAGGCCTGTCCAAGGGCGTGCTGCCGCTGCTCGACGTGATCCTCGAGCAGCCGCTGGGCGAGCGCTTCGTGACGCTGGCGCTCGCGCAGACCGACGAGCGCGTGCTCTCGGACCGGCCGGTGTCGCCGGCGTTTCTCTTCGCCGCGCTGCTGTGGCACGAGGTGCTGGCGGCCTGGAAGGCCCGCCAGGCGAAGGGCGAGCGCGCGCTGCCGGCGCTGGAAGCGGCGATGGACGACGTGCTCGATGCGCAGATGCGAGAAGCTCGCGCTGACGCGCAAGCTCACCGCCATCATGCGCGAGGTGTGGGCGATGCAGCCCAGGTTCGAGCAGCGCGGCGGCCAGCGCCCCTATCGCCTGGTCGAGTCGCCGCGCTTTCGCATGGCCTACGACTTCCTCGCGCTGCGCGCGGCGAGCGGCGAGGTGAGCGCGGAGCTGGAGGCCTGGTGGCGCGCGTTCCAGGCGCGCGGACGCCGAGACGCGCCAGGCGATGCTGCTGCCCGACACCGGCCCGCGCAAGAAGCGCCGCCGGCGCCGCCGGCGCCGGGACGCCGCGGGCGAAGTTCCGCCGCCGGCGTGATCGAAGCGTACGTCGGCATCGGCTCCAACCAGGGCAACGCCCGCGCCCACGTCGTCAGCGCTTTCGACGAGCTCGCCCGCCTGCCTGACACCTACGTTGCCGCGCGCTCCGCGCTGTACCGCAGCGCGCCGGTGGATGCGCCCGGGCAGCCCGACTACGTCAACGCGGTGGCGGCGCTGGACACCGAGCTCAGCGCCGCGCAGCTGCTCGACGCGCTGCAGGGCATCGAGCAGCGCCACGGCCGCGAGCGGCCTTACCCGAATGCGCCGCGCACCCTCGACCTCGACCTGCTCATCTACGGCGACACCGTGCTCACCTCGCCCATGCTGACGCTGCCGCACCCGCGCATGCACAGCGCGCCTTCGTGCTGCGGCCGCTGCTCGAGCTCGATCCGCGCTTCGAGGTGCCCGGACGCGGCCGCGCCGCCGACCTGCTGGCGGCCTGCGCGGACCAGCGCGTCAGAGCGGCTGGACTGACATGGAGCGCTTCCGCTACCTCGCCATCGAGGGGCCGATCGGCTCGGGCAAGACCAGCCTCGCGCAGCGCCTCGCGGCGCGCCTGGGCGCCGACCTGCTGCTCGAGCAGCCCGGGGAGAACCCGTTCCTCGCGCGCTTCTACCAGGACATGGCGCGCTACGCGCTGCCGACGCAGCTGTTCTTCCTGTTCCAGCGCTCGCGCCAGCTCGAGCCGCTCGCGCAGCCGGACATGTTCGGCCGCGCGACGGTGGCCGACTTCCTGCTCGACAAGGACCCGCTGTTCGCGCGCCTGACGCTGTCCGCCGACGAGCTGGCGCTGTACCAGCGCATCTACGACGCGCTGCGGCCGCGCGCGCCGGTGCCCGATCTCGTGATCTACCTGCAGGCGCAGCCGCAGGTGCTGATCGAGCGCGTGCGCCGGCGCGCCTCGGACTTCGAGCGCGGCATCGGCGAGGAGTACCTGGCGCTGCTCGCCGAGGGCTATGCGCGCTTCTTCTACCACTACGCGGCCGCGCCCGTGCTGATCGTGAACTCGGAGAACCTGAACTTCGTGGAGCGCGATGCCGATTTCGACCTGCTGGTGCAGCGTATGCGCGCAATGAAGAGCCGGCGCGAGTACTTCAATCTCGCATGAACGTCGTGCGCGAGCTCGCCGCGCTGCGCCGCGCCGCTGCCGGTGCGCCGCTCGCGTTCGTGCCCACCATGGGCAACCTGCATGCCGGGCACCTGGCGCTGGTCGGGCTCGCGCGCGCGCACGCGCCGCGCGTCGCCGTCAGCATCTTCGTCAACCGCCTGCAGTTCGCGCCGAGCGACGATTTCGACCACTACCCGCGCACCTTCGAGTCGGACTGCGAGAAGCTTGCTGCCGCGGGGGTGGAGCTGGTGTTCGCGCCCGACGAGCGCGTGCTCTACCCGCAGCCGCAGCAATTCATGGTCGATCCCGGGCCGCTCGGCGAGGAGCTCGAGGGGCGCTTCCGACCGGGGTTCTTCCACGGCGTCGCCACCGTGGTGCTGAAGCTGTTCAACTGCGTGCAGCCGCGCGTGGCAGTGTTCGGCAAGAAGGACTACCAGCAGCTGATGCTCGTGCGCCAGATGGCGCGCCAGCTCGACCTGCCGCTCGAGATCGTCGGCGGCGAAACCGTGCGCGAAAGCGACGGCCTTGCCATGAGCTCGCGCAACGGCTACCTGTCGCCAGCGCAGCGCGCGGAGGCGCCGCGCCTGCAGCGCACTCTGCGCGAGGTGGCCGCCGGCCGGCTCACGGAGCCGCAGGCAATGCGCGTGCTGGAGGATGCGGGATGGAAACCGGACTACGTCGAGGTGCGGCGGCGCGCGGATCTCGCGCCGCCCGCCGCCCACGATCGCGAGCGCGTGGCGCTGGCGGCGGCGCGGCTGGGCGCCACGCGGCTCATCGACAACCTGGAATTCTGAGCGCGGCTAGCCCGGGTACGGATCGAAGGTGATCGACTCGACGGGGCAGCCCATCGACACGGCCATCTTGTCCATCGCCTCGTCGGTCAGCGCCACCGGCTGGAAGTCCTGGTCGCCGCCCTTGGCGGAGATGAACGCCCTCGCCGCCGCCTCGGTGTTCCAGGTCACCACCGGATCGGGGCTCACGCCCGCGACCTGCCGGCAGATCGGGAAGCCGTCGGACTTGTAGACGATTGCGTACATGCTGCCCCCTTGCACATCTGCTTGGCTGCGACCAGGTCGTTATAACCGATTCCCTCGCCACGCGCCAAGACCGCTACGCCGCAACCTGCGCTAGCATTTGCGCGTCATGGGGTCGCTCGCGCCCGACGAGAAGTTCTTCCAGTCGGAAATCTTCCGCGGCGAAGAGCGAACGCGCGCGCCGGCTGCCGATCTGGGCACGTGGCGCGAAGCGGCGCGCGAAATCCCCGTGCACGCGCGCTGCGACGTGCTGGTCGCCGGCGGCGGTCCGTCCGGCACGGCGGCCGCAGTGGCGGCAGCGCGCCTGGGCGCCGACGTGATCCTGCTCGAGCGCTACAACCATCTGGGCGGCCTCTCGACCGGCGGCCTGGTGATCTGGATCGATCGCATGACCGACTGGGAGGGCCGCAGCGTGATCCGCGGCTTCGCCGAGGAGATCTTCGCGCGCTTGCCGAGGGACGCGGTGGCGGGACCGCCGCGCCAGGACTGGGGCTCGCGCGAGCCGCAGCGCGCCGCCTACTGGGCGCAGCGCACCAGCGCCTTCCATGGCGTGGTGACCTGGGCGCCGACCATCGATCCGGAGCGGCTCAAGCTCCTCTCCCAGCAAATGGTCCTGGAGCACAAGGTGCGGCTCGCCCTGCACTGCTGGGCTGCGCAGCCGATCGTGGAGGACGGCGCCGTGCGCGGCGCCGTGTTCGAGAGCAAGGCGGGCCGGCGCGCGATCTTCGCGCAGGTCACGGTGGACGCCACCGGCGACGGCGACCTGTTCGCGCGCGCCGGGGCTGCCTGCGAATCGGACATCGAGGAATCCGACATTCACCACTGCATGAACACCGCGTGGCTCTTCGGCGGCGTCGATATGCGGCGTTGGCTGGAGTGGAAGGCCGCGCAGCCGCAGCAGTTCGCCGCATTCATGCAGCGCGGGCGCGAGCGGCTGCGATTCTTCGACAAGCCGTTCGTGTCATGGCGCGACGACATCGCGCTGTTCCTGGGGCCGCGCCAGGCTGGCTACTCGGCGCTCGACGTCGCTGACCTCACCGCGGTCGCGGTGCGCTCGCACGAGCTGATGGCGGCGCACCTGGAGTTCTACCGCCGCGAGGCACCGGGCTTCGGCGGGGCCTACCTGCTGCAAAGCGCGCCGCAGCTCGGCGTGCGACATAGCCGGCGCCTGGTCGGCGTGGGCAAGGTGCTGCGCACGCAATGGCCCGCAGGCGAAGCGCTCACGGACGAGATCGGCGTGTCACCGAGCCTGTCGCCCAAATTTCCCAGCATCTCGATTCCCTACGGTGCGCTGGTGCCGCGCGAGCTCGACGGCTTGCTCGCCTGCGGCCGCCATATCTCCTGCGACCCGAGTTCGCACTCCTTCCTGCGCGAAATCCCGCAGTGCTGGGTCACCGGGCAGGCGGCAGGCACTGCGGCCGCCCTGGCCGTCGCCCAAAAACTGCCGCCCCGGCGCCTGGATGTCGCGGAATTGCAGGAAACGCTGAAGAAACAAGGGGTCCACCTCCGCCAGGCTGCTCTTTCCGTCCGTTCCACCTGAATTTTCGCCTCTCCCGGAAGTGTGGAATATTCCACATCAGGAACTCCCCGAGGAGTTGACCCGGATCGCCCTGATTTGCATATTGAATGTCAAACAGCGTTAAATGGTTCTGGGTAGGCTCGACACGGGAGGACGACTCGTCTGGGCCTAGGGCATCGGTCCCCGCCAAGGGGACCATCTTTACGGGGAAGGAGCAGCACATGAGCAACATGCGCGACGCGTTCGGTCTTCGCGTGCCTTACGGCAAGACCACTTCGCAGTATCTCACCGAGTTCGATCCCGCCACCCGCACCGTCTGGGGTTACTTCAATCCGAAGGGCACGCCCTGCTTCAGCCTGGGCCTGCTCAAGGACATCCGCCGGCACGACGAGGCGCTGGCGGCCAACGGCGGCCGCGTCGAGATCAGCGGCGAGATGTGCAAGGTCAACCACTACGTGCTCGCTTCGCGCACGCCCAAGGTGTTCAACCTGGGCGGCGACCTGGCGCTGTTCGTGCTGCTGATCAAGGCGCGCGACCGCGACGCGCTCGCGCACTACGCCCGGCTGTGCATCGACAACATGTACCCGCGCATCCGCAACTTCTCCTGCCCGACGCTGACCACGATCTCGCTGGTGCAGGGCGATGCGCTCGGCGGCGGCTTCGAGTCGGCGCTGTCCTCCGACGTCATCGTCGCCGAGGAAAGCGCGCAGATGGGCCTGCCGGAGATCCTGTTCAACCTGTTCCCGGGCATGGGCGCCTACAGCCTGCTCGCGCGCCGCATGGGCATGCGCGCCGCGGAGGAGCTGATCCTCTCCGGCAAGGTGCTGCCGGCGGCGCAGCTGCACGAGATGGGCGTCGTCGACGTGCTCGCCAAGGACGGCGAGGGCGAGGCCACGGTCACCGAGTGGATCATGAAGAACGAGCGCCGCCGCAACGGCATGCAGGCCGTGTTCGCCGCGCGCCAGCTGGTGCACCCGGTGACGCGCGAGGAGCTCGATGCGATCACCGAGACCTGGGTGGACGCCGCGCTGCGCCTCGAGGACCGCGACCTGAAGATGATGAGCCGCATCGTGCGCGCGCAGATGCGCCGCATGGACGTGGGCGACGTCACCGACGTCACCGCCGCGGCGCTGGAGGAAGAGAAGCTCGCGGTCGCCGTCTGACCGCGAGCCGGGGACTCAGCCGGCGACGGCGGATACGAATCCGCCATCGCCGAACATCTGCCTGAACTGGTAGAAGTTGATGCGCGTGGCATTCAGGATGGCGCGCTGCGCACCGGGATCGGCGATCGTCTTGACGAGCTTGTTCAGCTTCGCCATGTGGTCGACGTCCATGGTGGCGTGCGACGAAAGAAACTTGAAGCCGCCCGCGTTCACGTCCCTGCCAATCGCCCGAGCGATCGAGTCCGACACCCTTCCCCCGTAGACGGAGGACACGACCTCGAGCATGTAGAGCATCCCCAGCACGGAGCATGGGTGCACCCGTTCGGCGCCGTAGTAGTTGAAGCCGATCAAGGCCTGAACGGGCGCGCTAGGCGGATTCGTCCTGACGTGCGCAACGTCTCCTCCCACCGCCTCCACGTCCTCCAGCACCCATGCTTCGTGCCCCTTCTCCTCCTCGATGCGCTCGTAGAGCTCGTAGCGCACGTCGCGGAACTCGTCCCCGCAGCGCGCCGCCGCGGCCGCCATCACCGGGCAGAAATGCCAGACGATGTGGTAGAGATCGTGCAGGAACGCGCGGTATTCCTCCAGCTTGAGCCCGTGGTGGATCATGGCGTGCACGCGCGGCTCGTCCTCCAGCGCGCGCCGGCCGGCGTCGCTGTCCTCGATCAGGGTGATGAAGAACGACATCCTGCTCTCCGAGATCAGAAA
Source organism: uncultured beta proteobacterium (assembly GCA_963719995.1). Lineage (GTDB taxonomy): Bacteria > Pseudomonadota > Gammaproteobacteria > Burkholderiales > SG8-39 > JAABQT01. Next base: position 1,259,242 of record CAVRDW010000001.1, read on the forward strand.
GCGCGATTGTAGCAACGCGCCGCCGCCGGACGCGGGGCTGCTCGGATTTGAGATATCACCGGGCGTCGCGGGTGGCGCCCTGCACGGACCCGCTTGCGGCGCTGCGCGCGCCGCGCGGACGGAAGACTCAACTCGCCGAGCGGCTGCGCTTGTCCTGCACGTAGCGCTCGAGCGCCGCCTGGCCCAGCTCGAACTCCTCTTTCAGCGAGCGCATCACGCCGGCTGACTGCAAGCGCAGCTCGGCGTCGGAGTACTTGCCCAGCGCCGAGCACAGCCGCGTCAGGCGCTCGGTGCCGATACTCGCCGCCGAGCCCTTCATCGCGTGCAGATGGGCCCGGAACTCGCCGAAATTGCGCGCCGCGACCGAGGCTTCCATCTTGGCGAGCAGCGACTGGCTGTCGGAGACGAACACCCCCACCAGCCGCTCGAGGAAGTCCGGCGTCGAGCCCAGCTCCGCGAGGTGGCCGAGCGTCTCGTGGTTGGCCACCTCGGCGCTTGCCGCGGCCTGCGCCACCGCGTGCTGGGCTGCAACGTGCGCTGCAGCCTGGGCCGCGGCCGCGGCGCGGCGCGCTCGCCCTCCTTGCCCTTGCCCGCGGTGAGGTTGCGCAGCTCGTCGAGCAGCTTCAGGGCCTCCACCGGCTTCGGGATGAAGCTGTCCGCGCCCGCCTCCAGGCATTCCTTCTTCGCCTCCAGCGTCACGTCGGCCGAGAGCATCACCACCGGCAGCCGCTCGCGGCCGCGCGTCATCAGGCGGATCGCCTGCAGCGTCTCGAGGCCGCTCAGGCCGGGCATGTTGCGGTCGAGCAGCACGATGTCGAAGCTGCCCGCCCTCCATCGCGTCCAGCGCCAGGTCGCCGTCGGCGACCAGCGTGACGCTATGGCCGGCGCGCTCCAGGATCTTGCCGAGCACCTCGCGGTTGGTCGGGTTGTCGTCGGCCACCAGCACCGAGCAGTCGCCTGCCGCCCTGGTCGCGCCGGGCGTAGTCCTGCAGCCGCACCACGCCTTCGCGCACCTCCTCGCCCGAGGAGATCGCGTGCAGCACGTGGAACAGCTGGCGCTTGTCGAAGGGCAGCTCGAGCACCGCGCCGAAGCCGCCCGAGAGCGCGGCGAAGCGTTGCACTTCGGCCTCGCGCGGCGCAGCCAGCACGCACGGCGGCGCCGGCTCGGGCGCCACGCGGCGGAAGCGCCGCGCGAGCTGCGGGTCGCCGCGCTCCGAGTACAGCAGCGCGCTGTGATAGGGCTTGGCGAGCGCGATGTCGGCGACGATGCGATCGCCGCCCTCCTCGAGCGTCGCGGCCTGGACCGCCACCGCGCCCCAGGCCTCGAGCGCCTCCGCGACCGGCTGCGCCTGCGCCTGCGGGAATCCGACCAGCAGCACGCGCGCCCCGGCGAGCTCGCCCGCGCCGGCGAGCGGCGCGCTCGGGCTGCTTGTCGAGCGCGATCTCGAACCAGAAGGTGCTGCCCAGCCCGACCGCGCTCTCCAGGCCGATGCGCCCGCCCATCAGCTCGACGAGCTGCTTGGCGATGGTGGTGCCCAGGCCCGTGCCGCCGAAGCGCCGCGTGGTCGACTGGTCGGCCTGCGTGAAGCTCTCGAAGATGCGCTGCTGCGCTTCCGGCGAGATGCCGATGCCGGTGTCGCGCACCGAGAATTTCAGGCGCACGGCCGGCCTCGGTCTCCTCCTGCAGCGACACGTGCACCGTGACGCTGCCGCGCTCGGTGAACTTGACCGCGTTGCCGGCCAGGTTGATCAGCACCTGGCGCAGGTGGTGCGCGTCGCCGCGCACCGCCGGCGGCACTTCCGGCATGATCGACACCACGAACTCGACGCCCTTCGCCTGAGCCTGCGCCTGCAGGATGCGGCTGGTGCTGTTCACCAGCGCGTGCAGGTCGAAGTCGGTGCGCTCCAGGACCAGCTTGCCGGCCTCGATCTTGGAGAAGTCGAGCACGTCCTCGACCAGCCCCAGCATCACCTGACTCGAGCCGCGCAGCGTCTGCAGCATGTCGGCCTGCTCGCGCGAGAGCGTGGTGTCGCGCATCAGGTCCGCCATGCCGATGATGGCGTTCAGCGGCGTGCGCATCTCGTGGCTCACCACCGAGATGAAGCGGCGCTTCGCCTGGTTGGCGGCCTCGGCGCGCGCAATCGCGTCGAACAGCTTCGTCACCAGCGAACGCACGTAGACGCTCAGCGCGATGAACGCCGATCAGCAGGCCGAGGCCGACCGCAAAGTGGTCGCGCCAGAACTCGCCTCGCCACAGCAGCATCGCGAAGCCGACGACGCTGATGCCGAGCGACAGCAACAGGTAGCGCTGGCCGAAGCGGAAGCCGTTGGCCAGCGTGATCCAGATGTAGACCAGGAACAGCGGCGCCGCGCGCTCGCCGAGAAAGGCCATCACGAAGGTGAGCGTGCCGACGTCGGCGAGCGTGGCGATGACCCGGCGCGTCGGCGACTCGCCGGGCGCGTACAGGACATGGCCCAAGATCAGCGATCGACCCGACCAGGTAGCCGAGCATCACCACGATCGTCGGCTCGAGGTGCTGCGCCAGCGCGCCTGGCAGCAGGTAGAGGACGATCAGCGCGCCCAGCACCAGGCGCACGATGGCCTGCTCGTGCTCGGTGTCGGGGCGCGCGGCAAGACGCGCGCGCATCCAGCGCAGCAGGCCCGCCCCAGGCAGCTTCTGCAGCGTCACGCTCGCGCCGCCTCGGGGTCGCGCAACTCGCCCTGGATGCGCTCGACCGCGTCCTTCACCCCGGCGAAGGCGTCCACCAGGTGCGGGTCGAAGTGCTTGCCGCGCTGCTGGCGCAGGAACTCGAAGGCCTCGGTGCTCGGCCAGGCCTTCTTGTAGGGCCGCGCGGACGTGAGCGCGTCGTAGACGTCGGCCACCGCCACGATGCGCGCGCACAGCGCGATGTGGTCGCTCACCAGCCCGTTCGGGTAGCCCGAGCCGTCGTACTTCTCGTGGTGGCCGAGCGCGATCAGCGAGCCCATGCGCACGTACTTGGAGGCGCTGCCCTTCAGGATCTCGTGGCCGATGATCGGGTGGCTGCGCATGGTGTCCCATTCCACGCCGTCGAGCTTGTCCTTCTTGAGCAGGATCTGGTCGGGGATGCCGATCTTGCCGATGTCGTGCAGCGGCGCGGCGAGCTCGATGGTCTCGGCCTCCTCGCGCTCCAGGCCGATGGCGTCGGCGATGAGGCGCGAGTAGCGCGCCATGCGCACCAGGTGGTAGCCGGTTTCCTCGTCGCGGAACTCGCCAGCGCGCGCCAGGCGCATCAGCGTCTCCTTCTCGCGGTCGCGCACCTCGCGCGTCGCCTCCTCGACCATGCTCTCGAGCAGGCGCCGCTTGTCTTCCAGCGCGAGCTGCTGGCGGCGCAGCGTGAGCAGGTTCCTGCAGCGCGCCATGCACTCGCGCGCGTCCACCGGCTTGATGAGGAAGTCCGTGACCCCCGCGTCGAGCGCGTCGTAGCGCACCTTGCGGTCGTCGTGCGCGGTGACCATCATGATCGGCACGTGCTCGTAGCCGGGCAGCGCGCGCAGGCGCTTGGCGAACTCGATGCCGTTCATCTCCGGCATCATGTAGTCGATCAGCACCAGGTCGGCGATGTGGCGCGTGGCCCACACCACCGCGTCCACCGGGCGGCCGAAGCCCTCCACCATGACGCGGTCGTCCAGCGAGCGCACGACCTGCTCGAGGATGGCGCGGCCGGTCGACTGGTCGTCGACCACCATCACGGTGTTGCGCGCTGCCGGCAGCACGAGAAGCTGCGCCTTCGCCATGCACTCCCCAGGGAAAACGGACGCGGCAAGCCTACCCCGCACTGTTCTCTCTGTCCAGTTTGCAGGGTGGACAAGAAGGCAAGAAAACGTGATGGCAGAAGGGTTTGGTGCCGGAAGAGAGACTCGAACTCTCATGACCTCGCGGTCGGCGGATTTTGAGTCCGCTGCGTCTACCGATTCCGCCATTCCGGCGCGGGGGAGCCGAATTATAGGCCCCTATAATCGGCCCGCCATGCGCGTCGCGGAGTTCGACTACGACCTGCCCGAGGCGCTGATCGCACAGCACCCCGCGCCGCGCCGCACGGCGAGCCGGCTGCTGCACCTGGACGCGGCGAGCGGGCGGCTCGAGGACCTCGCCTTCGCCGATCTGCCTTCGCTGGTGGGCAAACGCGATGCGGTCGTGCTCAACGACACCCGCGTGATCAAGGCGCGACTCACCGGCGCCAAGTCGAGCGGCGGCAGGATCGAGCTCTTCATCGAGCGCATCACCGGGCCGCGCGAGGCGCTCGCGCTGATCCGCTCCAGCCATGCGCCGCGCGCGGGCGGCACGCTGGTGGTGGGCGACGACGCGCACGTCGAGGTCCTGGCGCGCGAAGGCGGACCTGTACCGGGTGCGCTTCCAGGAGGACGTGCATGCGGTGCTCGAGCGCTTCGGCGCGGTGCCCCTGCCGCCCTACATCCATCACACGCCGGACGCCGCCGACGCCGAGCGCTACCAGACCGTCTACGCCGAGCGCCCCGGGGCGGTCGCCGCGCCCACCGCGGGGCTGCACTTCGACCGCCCGATGCTCGAGCACCTGGAGCAGCGCGGCGCGCACATCGCGCGCGTCACGCTGCACGTGGGCGCCGGCACGTTTCAGCCGGTGCGCACCGAGGAAGTCGGAGATGCACCGCATGCATCGCGAGCCTACGACGTGCCGCGCGAGACGATGGACGCGATCGCCGGCCGGCGCGTGCTGGCGGTGGGCACCACCGCGCTGCGCGCGCTGGAGAGCGCCGCGCTCACCGGCCAGCTGCGCGGCGAGACGAGCCTGTTCGTGCATCCCGGCTTCCAGTTCCTGCTGGTGGACCGGCTGCTCACCAACTTCCACCTGCCGCGCTCGAGCCTGCTGATGCTGGCGGCGGCGTTCGCGGGACTGGAGAACATCCGCCACGCCTACGCGCATGCCATCGCGCGAGCGCTACCGCTTCTTTTCCTACGGCGACGCCATGCTGATCGAAAGGGCCGCGTGAAGTTCACCGTGGCGCACCGCGACGGCCAGGCGCGCCGCGGGACGGCTGGAGCTCGCGCACGGCGCGGTGGACACGCCCGCCTTCATGCCGGTGGGCACCTACGGCACGGTGAAGGCCATGTCGCCAGCGGAGCTGCGCGAGGTCGGCGCGCAGATCGTGCTCGGCAACACCTTCCACCTGTGGCTGCGTCCCGGGCACCGACGTGATCGCGAAGCACGGCGGCCTGCACCGCTTCATGGGCTGGGACGGCCCGATCCTCACCGACTCCGGCGGCTTCCAGGTGTTCAGCCTCGGCGCGCTGCGCAAGATCACCGAGGAGGGCGTGCAGTTCGCCTCGCCGATCAACGGCGACCGGCTGCTGCTCACGCCCGAGGAGTCGATGCGCGTGCAGCGCGCGCTCGATTCCGACATCGCCATGATCTTCGACGACTGCACGCCGTACCCGGCGACGCACAAGCAGGCGGACAAGTCGATGCGCCTCAGCCTGCGCTGGGCCGAGCGTTCCCGGCGCGCCTTCGAGGGCAGCCGCAACGCGCTCTTCGGCATCGTGCAGGGCGGCGTTTACGAGGACCTGCGCGAGGCGTCTCTGGCAGGGCTCGCCGCCATCGGCTTCGACGGCTACGCCATCGGCGGCCTCGCGGTGGGCGAGCCGCGGGAGGACCGCGAGCGCATCCTGGCGCACACCGCGCCGCGGCTGCCCGCGGAGCAGCCGCGCTACCTGATGGGCATGGGCACGCCCGAGGACCTGATCGACGGCGTGCTCGCCGGCATCGACATGTTCGACTGCGTGCTGCCCACGCGCAACGCGCGCAACGGCTGGCTGTTCACGCGCCACGGCGACGTCAAGATCCGCAACGCGCGCTGGCGCGACGATCCCGCGCCGCTCGACGCCCCGCTGCGGCTGCTACGCCTGCCGCCATTTCAGCCGCGCCTACCTGCACCACCTGCAGAAGCGCGAACGAGATCCTCGGCGCGCGCCTGAACACGATCCACAACCTGCACTACTACCAGGAGCTGATGCGGGACCTGCGCGCGGCGATCGCGGCGGGAAGCCTCGCCGCCACCGCCGCGCGGCTGCGGGAGGCGCGCCGCCGGCTGCTATAATTCGCGCCCTTTCCAGCGGAGTCCGCAGTGATCATTTCCAACGCGTACGCACAGGCCGCCGCGCGGCGGCGATGCCGGGTTCATGGGCCTGCTGCCCATCGTCCTGATGTTCGTGCTCCTGTACTTCCTGATGATCCGGCCGCAGATGAAGCGCGCCAAGGAGCACAAGCAGATGGTCGAGGCGCTGCAGAAGGGCGACGAGGTGGTGACCGCCGGCGGCGTGCGTCGGCCGCATCACCGAGATGGGCGAGGCCTACATCACGCTCGAGATCGCGCCCAACACCGAGATCAGCGTGCAGCGCGCCGCGGTGCAGACGCTGCTGCCCAAGGGCACGATCAAGTCCCTCAAGTAGGGTGAATCGGTACCCGACCTGGAAGTACGCGCTGGTCGCGCTGTGCGTGGCCATCGCGGCGCTCTACACGCTGCCGAACTTCTTCGGCGAGTCGCCCGCCGTGCAGGTCTCCAGCGTGCGCGCCACCGTGCGCGTGGACTGCGGCGCTGCTTGCGCGCGTGGAAGCCGCGCTCGCCAAGGCCTCGATCAAGCACACCGGCACGCTGATCGACGCCAACAGCGTGCGCGTGCGCTTCGCCGACACCGACACCCAGCTCAAGGCGAAGGACGCGATCGACAAGGCGCTCAACGCCGATCCCGCCAACCCGTCCTACGTGGTGGCGCTGAACCTGCTTTCCGCATCGCCCAGGCTGGCTGACCGCGATCCATGCGCTGCCGATGTACCTGGGCCTGGACCTGCGCGGCGGCGTGCACTTCCTGCTGCAGGTCGACATGCAGGCGGCGCTCACCAAGCGCCTCGAGAGCCTCACGGGCGACATCCGCTCGCTGCTGCGCGACAAGAACATCCGCCACGGCGGCGTGGCGCGCGAGGGCCAGAGCCTGCGCGTGCGCTTCCGCGACGCCGAGACGCGCAGCAAGGCGCGCGATGCGATCTCCGCGGGCGCCACCGACCTGCTGCTCGCCGAGCGCGAGGAAGGCGCGGACCTCCTGCTGGTGGCCACGCTCAAGCCCGAGGCGGCCAGAGCGCACCCAGGAGTTCGCGCTCAAGCAGAACATCACCACGCTGCACAACCGCATCAACGAGCTCGGCGTGGCCGAGCCGGTGATCCAGCAGCAGGGCGCCGACCGCATCGTCGTGCAGCTGCCCGGCGTGCAGGACACCGCCAAGGCGAAGGACATCCTCGGGCGCACCGCCACCCTCGAGATCCGCATGGTGGACGAGGAGAAGATGACGCCGGACCTGCTCGCGGCGGCCGCGCGCGGCGAGGTGCCCTTTGGCACCGAGTTCTATGTCGAGCGCAACGGCGCGCCGCTGCTGGTGAAGAAGCAGGTGGTGCTGACCGGCGACCGGCTCACCGACGCGCAGCCGGGCTTCGACAACCAGACCCACGAGCCCGCGGTGCACCTGACCCTCGACGGCGCGGGCGCGCGCATCTTCAAGGAGGTGACGCGCGAGAACGTCGGCAAGCGCATGGCGATCCTGCTCATCGAGAAGGGCAAGGGCGAGGTGGTCACCGCCCCCGTGATCCGCACCGAGATCGGCGGCGGGCGCGTGCAGATCTCGGGCCGCATGACCACCGTCGAGGCGCAGCGACGTGGCGCTGCTGCTGCGCGCCGGGTCGCTGGCCGCGCCGATGGACATCATCGAGGAGCGCACCGTCGGCCCGAGCCTCGGCCGCGACAACATCGAGAAGGGCTTCAATTCGACCAAGTGGGGCTTCATCGCCATCGTGGTGTTCATGTCCGTGTACTACGTGGTCTTCGGCCTGATCTCCTCGGTGGCGCTGGGCGTCAACCTGCTGTTCCTGGTGGCGCTGCTGTCGATGCTGCAGGCCACGCTCACCCTGCCCGGCATCGCCGCCATCGCGCTGACGCTCGGCATGGCGATCGACGCCAACGTGCTGATCAACGAGCGCATCCGCGAGGAGCTGCGCGGCGGCGCCACGCCGCAGGCGGCGATCGCGGCGGGCTACGAGCGCGCCTGGGGCACCATCCTCGACTCCAACGTCACCACGCTGATCGCGGGCCTGTCGCTGCTCATCTTCGGCTCCGGGCCGGTGCGCGGCTTCGCGGTGGTGCACTGCCTGGGCATCCTCACCTCGATCTTCTCCTCGGTGGTGGTGTCGCGCGCCATCGTCAACCTGCGTGTACGGCCACCGCCGCAAGGTCGAGCGGCTGCACATCGGCAACACCGCCTGGAAATGAACGAGCGCTAGCCGAGCCGATCCATGGAATTCTTCAAGATCCGGCGCGTCATCCCGTTCATGCAGTACGCGTTGATCTTCAACGTGATCTCGCTCATCACGTTCGTGCTCGCCGTGTTCTTCCTCGCCACCAAGGGCCTGAACTTCTCGGTCGAGTTCACCGGCGGCACGCTGATGGAGGTGAGCTACCAGGAGTCGGCGGACGTGGACCGCGTGCGCCAGGCGCTGGAGCAGCGCCGGGCTCAAGGCCGAGGTGCAGAACTTCGGCTCCTCGCGCGAGGTGCTGATCCGCCTGCACCCGGAGAAGGGCCAGACGAGCGCCGACCTGTCGCAGAAGGTGATGGAGCTGCTCAAGGCCGACGGCAAGCCGGTCGAGTTGCGCCGCGTCGAGTTCGTCGGGCCGCAGGTCGGCGAGGAGCTCGCCGAATACGGCGCGCTCGCGCTGCTGGTGACCGCGGTGGGCATCGTGCTCTACCTGTGGATGCGCTTCGAGTGGCGCTTCGGCCTCTCGGCGATCATCGCCAACCTGCACGACGTGGTGATCATCCTGGGCTGCTTCGCCTTCTTCCAGTGGGAGTTCTCGCTGCCGGTGCTCGCCGCGGTGCTGGCGGTGCTCGGCTACTCGGTGAACGAGTCGGTGGTGGTGTTCGACCGGGTGCGCGAGAACTTCCGCAAGATGCGCAAGGCCCCGCGTGCCGGAGGTGATCGACAGCTCCATCACCGGCGTGATCTCGCGCACCATCATCACGCACGGCTGCACGCAGGCGATGGTCACCACCATGCTGATCTTCGGCGGCCCGGCGCTGCACTACTTCGCGCTGGCGCTCACCATCGGCATCCTGCTTCGGCATCTACTCGTCGGTGCTGGTCGCGAGCCCGCTCGTCATGTGGCTCGGCGTCGACCGCGCCCAGTTCGTCAAGCCGATCAAGACGGAGAAGGACCGCAACGAAGGCGCCGTCGTCTAGGGGTCAGACCCCGATTTCGACTCGCAGGCGAAATTGGGGTCTGACCCCGATTTTGGCCAGCGCTTACTTCAGGATCTGGACGAGGTTGGAGTAGTCGTCGGTCCAGGTGCGCAGGCTGGCGCGGTCCTCGGCGGCTTCCGCGCCGGCTTCCTCGATCTCCTTCGCCTGCAGCGCGCGCGCATCGCGCGACACCAGCACCCAGTCGCTCTGCGTGCGCGAGTCGTCCTCGCCGCCGGTCTCGAAGACCACCACCGCGTGCGCCTGGTTCTCCGCCGCCAGCCGCGCCACCACCGGCACCAGCTCGAGGAAGCGGTTGGAGACGTGGAAGGCGACGATGCCGTCGGGCTTCATGTGCCGCAGGTACAGGCCGAGCGCCTCGCGGGTGATGAGGTGCACCGGAATGGCGTCGCTCGAGAACGCGTCCACCGCGAGCATGTCGAAATCCTGCGGCGGCTCGCGCTCGAGCGACAGGCGCGCGTCGCCCAGCACCAGCTCGAGCTCCGCCTCGCTGTCCTCGAGGTAGGTGAACGCCTGCATGGCCAGGTCGACCACGCGCGGATTGATCTCGTAGAAGCGGTAACGGTCGCCCTTGCGGCCGTAGGCGGCGAGCGTGCCCGTGCCCAGGCCGATCACGCCCACGTGGAGTCCTTCCGGGCGCTCGCGCCGCGCGAGCAACGCCGCGCCGATGCCGGAGCCGTGCTGGTAGTAGGTGGTGACCATGCCGCGGTACTCGGGGTGCAGGTACTGCTCGCCGTGCATGATCACGCCGTGCAGAAGCCGCCGCACATGGCTGGTCTCTCCCGGCACGCCGTACTCCTTCACGCGCATCACGCCGTAGAAGTTGCGCGCGGCCAGCCGCACGTCCTCCTGGAAGCGCAGGCCGTCGTAGATCGCGGCCGCCGGTGACGCCCATCAGCACCGCGAGGCTCATGTTGCGCGCCACCTGGTGCAGCGTGGCGCAGCGCAGCGCGGCGAGGAACGCCACCGCGATCATCGACAGGCCGAGCTCGTAGTAGCCGTTGAAGGCGAGCGGCGCCACCACCGCCACCAGCAGCCCGCCGAGTGCGCCCCCGGCGGACACCGTCAGGTAGAACGCGGTCAGGTGGCGCGGCGGCGGGCCGCAGGCGGTACAGCTCGCCGTGGCAGAAGAGGCAGGTGACGAACAGCCCCGAGAGGAACATGCCGAGCTGCACCAGCAGGTCGAACTGGTAGTTGGTGTCCACCAGCAGCCACGCCATGCCCATCAGCCACGCCAGGCAGAAGCTCCAGAAATATTCCGAGCGGTACAAACCGCCCTCGAAGGCAAGGATGAAGGTCACCAGGTAGAGCGTGAGCGGCGCGATCCACAGCAGCGGAATCGCCGCGACGTTCTGCGTCAGGTGGTTGGTGACCGCGAGCAGCATCGCCGAGCCCGTGGCCGACAGTGCGAGCCAGTGCAGGACGTCGCGGCGCGCGGGCGGCGGGGCATCGGCGATTGCCGCAGGCGCCGCGCTGCGCTTGCCGCCGCCCCGCCAGGCAAGCACCGCGCAGGCCAGGGCGAACAGCGCGAAGAGCCATGACCATCCTGACACCTGCTCGCTGTTCGTGAGCCAGGGCTCCACGAGCAGCGGATAGCCGATGAGCGCCGCGAGCGAGGCGACGTTCGAGAGGGCGAACAGCCGGTAGGGGTTCGCCTCGGGGCGCTCGCGCGCGAACCAAGCCTGCACCAGCGGGCTGGTGGCCGAGAGCAGCAGGTAGGGCAGCCCCACCGCCACCGCGAGCAGCAGCAGGATGCGCGCTGATCGGCTCGTCGTTCGCCCTCCGGCTTCCATGCCTCCGAGGGCGCGATCGGCAGCGTGGCCGCGGCAGCGGCGAGCAGCGCGATGTGCAGGATCGCCTGGTGGCGCGGCGCGAGCTTCGCGTTGGACCAATGCGCGTAGGCGTAGCCCGCGAGCAGCAGCGTCTGGAAGAACAGCATGCAGGTGGTCCACACCGCCGCGCCGCCGCCGAACCACGGCAGGATCAGGCGCGCGATGAGCGGCTGCACCAGGAACAGCAGGAACGACGACAACGCGATGACCGCGGCGTGCAGCACGACCCCTACCGGATTTCTTTGGCGAAGGGCTTGCCCAGCATCCAGGCGGCGATCGCGGCGACCGTCTCGGCTTCCTTGCCGAAGTAGCCGTGCGGTGCGAGCGGGTCGCAAGGGCCCGTCTCGGGCGGCTTGCCGCCCTCTACGGAGATCAGCGCATAGGTTCGGGCGAGCTTCTCGGCATCGCGGTACGGCGTCGACGGGCAGGAATCCCCGCGGTGGTGCGCGAACAGCAGCGGGATCTTCACCGTCGAGAAATCGAACGCGGCCAGCACGGGCTCGCGGCGATTCCAGAACAGCGACGAGGTCAGCACCGCGCCGGAGAGCTCGCCGCCGATGGCACGGGCCTGGTGCGCCGCGGAGATAGTGCTCCGGCTGGTGGTCACCAGGAACACGGGCAACCCGGGGTAGCGCCGCTTCACCTCCGCGATGACCGCGCGCAGGTCGGCAGTGTGCGCGGCGCTCGCGCGGAACTCGTCCGACATGCCGTAGCCGGCCTGCTGGTCTGTCGGGTTGTCGAGGATCACGGGCAGGACGCCCTCGGCGATGAACTCGCGGCGCGCGCGCGGCAGGAAGTTCTGCTGCCCGAACGACACCTTGCCATCCTCCATGCGCAGCCGGATGTTGCCGCCGCCGCCGATCAGCATCAGCGCCGCGGCGCGCGGCTGGACGTTGCCCATGTTGGCGATGAACAAGGAGAGCGTCACGTCCGGGCGCGTGCTCAGCGTGACCAGCTCCTGCGCGCAAAGCGGCGCGGCGGCGCACAGCGCCACGACCAGCAGGAACCGTGCGAAGCGCTTCAAATGCGCTTCGCCAGCGCGGGCGCCAGGCCGATGTAGGAGGCCGGCGTCAGGGCCAGCAGGCGCCGCTTCGCGTCCGCAGGGATAGGCAGCGAGCGGATGAAGGCGGCGAGCTGGCTGCGGTCGAGCCGCTTGCCGCGCGTGAGGGCCTTCAGCTTCTCGTAGGCATCCGGCACGCCGTGCTTGCGCATCACCTGCTGCACCGGCTCGGCGAGCACTTCCCAGTTGGCCTCGAGGTCCGCCGCCATGCGCGCGGGATCCGCCTCGAGCTTGCCCAGGCCGCGCAGGCAGGCATTCGCAGGCGAGCAGCGTGTGGCCGAGCGCGCTGCCGGCGTTGCGCAGCGCGGTGGAGTCCGACAGGTCGCGCTGCCAGCGCGACACCGGCAGCTTGTCCGCGAGATGGCGAAGGAGCGCGTTGGCCACGCCGACGTTGCCCTCGGAATTCTCGAAATCGATCGGGTTGACCTTGTGCGGCATGGTCGAGGAGCCGACCTCGCCCGCCTTGGGCTTCTGGCGGAAGTAGCCGAGCGAGATGTAGCCCCAGAGGTCGCGGTCGAGGTCGAGCAGCACCGTGTTCGCGCGCGCGTAGGCGTCGAACAGCTCGGCGATGGCAGTCGTGCGGCTCGATCTGCGTGGTGTACGGGTTGAACTCCAGGCCGAGGCGCTCGACGAAGCGCCGGCAGAACGCCTCCCAGGCGAAAGCCGGGATAGGCGACGACGTGCGCGTTGTAGTTGCCGACCGCGCCGTTGATCTTGCCGAGGATCGACACGCGCTCGATGCGCGTCGCGCGCGCGCCTGAGGCGCGCGGCGAAATTCGCCATCTCCTTGCCGAGCGTGGTCGGCGAGGCCGGCTGGCCGTGCGTGCGCGAGAGCATCGGCCGCGAGGCGTGCCGGCGCGCGAGCGCGCGCAGCGCATCGATCACCGCGTCCAGCCGCGGCAGCATCACGCGGTCGCGCGAGTGCGCGAGCATCAGCGCGTAGGAGAGGTTGTTGATGTCTTCCGACGTGCAGGCAAAGTGGATGAACTCCAGCGAGCGCTGCACCTGCGCGTTCTTGGCGAGCTTTCCCTTCAGCCAGTACTCGATCGCCTTGACGTCGTGGTTGGTCTCGGCCTCGATGTTCTTGATGTGCGTGGCGTCCTTCTCGGTGAAACCGGCCACCAGGCGATCGAGCGCGGCGGCGGTCACGCGCGAAAAGGGCTTCAGCTCGCGGATGCGGCGCTCGGCGGCGAGGGCCTTGAGCCACTCGAGCTCCACCAGCACGCGGTGGCGGATGAGGGCTGCTTCGCTGAAGTACGGCCTGAGCGGGTCGGCCGATTTTTCGTACCGGCCGTCGAGCGGCGAGATCGCGCCAAGCGGCGAAGGCATAGGCCCTATTATAGATGCGCATGCCGCAAAGCCCTTTGGATGCCCTTGCCACCGAAGCGCGTGCGTGCCGGGTCTGCGCAGCGCAACTGCCCCTGGGCCCCAGGCCCGTGTTCCTGGTGGGCGCGGGCGCGCAGCTGATGATCGTCGGCCAGGCGCCGGGGCGCCGCGTGCACGAGACCGGCATCCCCTGGAACGACCCCTCGGGCGACCAGCTGCGCGAGTGGCTGCAGATGGACCGCACGCGCTTCTACGACACCTCGCGCATCGCGATCGTGCCCACGGGCCTTTGCTATCCGGGGACGGGCGAGCGCGGCGACCTGCCGCCGCGCCCGGAGTGCGCACCGCTCTGGCATCCGCGCTTTCGCGCCGCCCTGCGGCACATCCGGCTGACGCTGCTCGTGGGCATGCACGCCCAGGCCTACTACCTCGGCGGCCGGCGCAGGAAGACGATGGCCCAGACGGTGCACGCCTGGCGCGAGTACCTGCCCGAGTTCTTTCCGCTGCCGCACCCGAGCCCGCGCAACCGGCTGTGGATGAAGAACAACCCGTGGTTTGCCCGGACTGTCGTTCCTGCGCTGCGCCGGCAGGTGCGGCGCGCATTGACTGGGCCGTAGGTTATAATTCGCGCCCGCCATGAAACTCCTCGCCTCGCCCGCCAGCCCCTACACGCGCAAGGTGCGCATCGTGCTCGCCGAGAAGCGTATCGAATGCGAGATCGAGAGAGTCGACGTGCAGCCGGTCGAGAACCCGGTCAACATGCACAACCCGCTGGGCAAGATCCCAACGCTGGTGCTCGACGACGGCACGGCGCTCTACGACTCGCGCGTCATCGTCGAATTCCTCGACAACGCCTCGCCCATCGCGCGGCTGATTCCCGAGGACAACCGCGAGCGCGTGGCGGTGCGGCGCTGGGAGGCGCTCGCCGACGGCGTCACTCGACGCGGGCATGCTCATCCGCTACGAGTCGCTGCGCCCCACGAACGAGCAAAGCCCGGCGTGGGTCGCCAAGCAATCGGCGCGCATGCATCGCGGCCTGGCGCAGATGCAGTCCGACCTCGGCGAGAAGCACTGGTGCCAGGGCGACCGCTACACGCTCGCCGACATCGCGCTCGGCTGCTGCCTGGGCTGGCTCGGCTTCAGGAAGCCCGCTGGCATCGAGTGGCGCACCGAATACCCGGGCCTCGCCAAGCACTACGACAAGCTGATGGAACGCCCGGCCTTCGCCGACACAATCCCGGCGGCGTAAGAATCGGGGTCAGGGCCGAATTCTTTTGGCGGCGGAAAATTGGGGTCAGGGCCGCATTTCCCTTGCGAGTGGAAATGCGGCCCTGACCCCAATTTTCCGGCCCGCCCCTCAACTCAGGCGATGACGGCCCCGCCGAGACACACCTCGGCGTCGTAGAGCACGACGGATTGACCAGGCGTCACGGCCCACTGCGAGCTCGCGGAAGTCCACCTTGATCTGGCCGTCGTCGATGCGCGCGAGCGTGCAGGCCGAATCGGCCTGTCGATAGCGGGTCTTCGCGGCGTGCGCCGTGCCCGCCACGGGCTTGTCGAGTACCCAGCTGGCCGCCAGCGCCTCGAGCGAAGAGCGCATGAGCAGCGGGTGGTCGTGGCCCTGCACCACGACCAGCTCGTTCGTCCCCATGCGCTTCTCCGCCACGTACCAGGGCTCGCCCGCGCCGTCCTTGGTGCCGCCGAGGCCGATGCCCTTGCGCTGGCCGATGGTGTAGAACGCAAGGCCGATGTGCTCGCCCACGCGCTTGCCTTCCGGCGTCACCATCGGGCCGGGCGTGCGCGGCAGGTAGCGGTTGAGGAATTCGCGGAACGGCCGCTCGCCGATGAAGCAGATGCCGGTCGAATCCTTCTTCGCGTGGTTGGGCAGCCCCGCCTCGAGCGCGATGCGGCGCACCTCCGTCTTCTTCAGGTGCCCGACGGGAAACATCACGCGCGTGAGCTGCTCCTGGTTCAGGCGATGCAGGAAGTAGCTCTGGTCCTTGCCGGCATCCGCCCCGCGCAGCAATTCCACCTTGCCGTCCCGCTCGCGCACCTGCGCGTAATGCCCGGTGGCGATGCGCTTCGCGCCGAGCTTCATGGCGTGGTCGAGGAAGGCCTTGAACTTGATCTCGGCGTTGCACAGCACGTCCGGGTTCGGCGTGCGGCCGGCCGAGTACTCGGCGAGGAAGCTCGCGAACACGCGCTCGTGGTACTCGGCCGCGAAATTCACCGCCTCCAGGTCGACGCCGATGACGTCCGCCGCCGCCGCCGCGTCGATCAGGTCCTGGCGCGTCGAGCAGTACTCGTCGTCGTCGTCGTCCTCCCAGTTCTTCATGAACAGGCCCACGACGTCGTAGCCCGCGCGCTTCAGGAGCAGCGCGGACACGGAGGAATCCACCCCGCCCGACATCCCTACGACGACTTTCTCAGCCATAGGACTTCGACAGCACGTCGAGCGGAAAGCTCCGCCCGGCAAGAAAGTCGTCCACGCACTGCTGCACGAGCGGCGAGCGGTGCTCGGCGCGCCGCGCCGCGAGCTCGGCGGGCGTCAACCACACTGCCGCGATGATCTCCTTGTCGAGCTTGCGGCCCTCCTGCACGCCGTCCACGCGTCCGAGGAAGGCGAAACGCAGGAACGTCACGTCGTCCTTGTCGTAGATCCAGCGGTAGATGCCGAGGAGCGCCGTGGGCGTGAAGCGGTGCGCGGTCTCCTCCAGCACCTCGCGCGCGAGGCCTGCGACGAGCGACTCGCCGGGATCGAGATGCCCGGCGGGCTGGTTGAGCACGCGCCGGCCGTTCGCCACCTCCTCCACGAAGAGGAACTTGCCGCCACGCTCGATGACCGCGGCGACGGTCACGCTCGGGCGCCAGCGGCTCAATGGCCCCCCGTCACGCCGCCTTGCGCGTGTTCTTGCGGATGAACTCCGCCATGCGCGCCACGCCCTGCTCGATCGCCTGCTTGGACGCGGCGTAGGAAAAGCGCACGTGCTGGCCTTCGCCCGGCACGCGCGAGCCGAAATGGATGTCGGCGAGCACCGCCACGCCGGCCTCGTTCAGCAGGCGCTTGCGGAACTCCTCGGAGTCCGCCGCGCCGATCATCTTGCAGGCTTCGGTGACGTTGGGCCAGGCGTAGAACGCGCCGCCCGGGTTGCGGCACTTGACGCCCGGCACCTGGTTCAGGAGGCCGATGATGAGGTCGCGCCGCTCGAGGAAGCTCGCGCGCATCATTGCCGCGGCGTCCTGCGGGCCGGTGATCGCCTCCACCGCCGCCCACTGCGAGATCTGCGAGGCGCAGGACTCGGTGTTGGTGATCCAGCGCGTGAAATGCGGGCGCGAGCACCGGATTCGAGGTGAAGCCGATGCGCCAGCCGGTCATCGCCCAGGTCTTCGAGGCGCCGTCCGAGATGATGGTGCGCTCGTACATGCCGGGCAGCTGCGCGATGGAGAAGAAGTCGCCCGCGTAGCACAGGCGCGAATAGATCTCGTCCGCGTACACCCACACCTGGGGGTGCTGGCGCAGGATCGCGGCGATCGCCTCCAGCTCCTTGCGGCGCCAGGAGCCCCCCGGTCGGGTTGTGCGGGTAGTTGAGGATGAGGAGCCTGGTCTTCGGCGTGATCAGGCGCTCCAGCTCCGCCGGGTCGAAGGCGAAGTCGCGCGCCTCGTGCAGGTGGATCGGCACGGGCTTCGCGCCGTTCGCCACGATCTGCGACTCGTAGATCGGGAAGCCCGGGTTCGGGTAGATCACCTCGTCGCCGGCGCCGTAGTCGGTGGTGCAGAGGATGGCGTAGGCAATGAAGGGCTTGGCGCCGGCGCCCACCACCACGTCCTCGGCCCGGATCGGCAGCCCGCCGCGCATGCCCGCCATGTACTTCGCCGCCGCCGCGCGCAGCTCGTCGATGCCCGCGGACGGCGTATAGCCGTGCTTGCCGCCCTTGATCGCGCGGATCGCCGCCTCCTGCACGTTGTCGGGCGCCGGGAAATCCGGCTGGCCGATGCAGAAGCTGACGATGTCCTTGCCCTGGCGCGCGAGCGCGTTCACTTCGGCGAGCACGACGAAGGCGTTTTCGGTGCCGAGGCTCTGCGCCCGGCGGCTGATTGCAGGCATGGTTTTCCCCTCTGGCGCGCATTCTACAGTGCTAGGATTCGGCCCCATGCTGGTCAACTGCGTCGCCTACCAGGACGGAAAAAAGCTCGCCGACATCACCCAGCGCGAGATCAAGTCACTACCTCGGCCGCCCCGACTGCTTCGTGTGGGTGGCGCTGAAGGACACCGACGCCGCCGAGCTCGCCGACGATGCAGGACGAGTTCGACCTGCACGAGCTCGCGGTCGAGGACGCGCACCACGGCCACCAGCGGCCCAAGATCGACGAGTACGGCGACTCGCTCTTCGTCGTGCATGCAGCACCATCGAGGTGGTCGGCGACGAGCTGAAGGTCGGCGAGGTGGACATCTTCGTGGGCCGCAATTACGTGCTTTCGGTCGCGGCAGCACTCAGAGCGCGGCTTCACGGAGGTGCGCGCGCGCTGCGAGCGCGAGCCGGAGCTCCTGCAGCACGGCTCCGGCTACGTGCTCTACGCCCTGATGGACGCCATCGTCGACCGCTACTCGCCGGTGCTCGACGCGGTGGAGGCCGAGCTGGAGGCGCTCGAGGAGCAGATCTTCTCGGGCAAGTCGCCGCGCGAGAACATCGAGGCGATGTACTACGTGAAGCAGAAGCTGATGACTCTCAAGCACGCGGTGGCGCCGCTGGTGGAATCCTCGGGCAGCTCTACGGCGGGCGCGTGCCGCAGGTGTGCGCGGGGCTGGGCGACTATTTCCGCGACGTCTACGACCACCTGTTCCGGCTCAACCAGTCGATCGACACCCTGCGCGACACGGTGACCACCGCCATCCAGGTGAACCTCGCCATGATCACCATCGGCGAGAGCGAGGTCACCAAGCGCCTCGCCGCCTACGCGGCGCTCGTCGCCGTCCCCACCATGATCGCGGGCATCTACGGCATGAACTTCGAGCACATGCCGGAGCTGAAGTGGTCCTACGGCTACCCGCTCGCCGTCGCGATCATGGTCGCAATCGACGGCTACCTGTTCTACCGCTTCCGCAAGGCCCGCTGGCTGTAAATCGGGGTCAGGGCCGCATTCTTTTGGCGGCCGAGAATTGGGGTCAGGGCCGGATTTTCTTTGCTAGAGAAAATCCGGCCCTGACCCCGATTTTCAGGCGATGGCGTTCTTTACTGCGTCTTCGACCTTTTCGAGGAAGACGAAGTTGAGCTGGGACTTGGCATCGGCCGGGACGTCCTCGAGGTCCTTCTCGTTGCGTTTCGGCAGCATCACGGTCTTGATGCCGGCGCGCAGCGCCGCGAGGGTCTTCTCCTTCACCCCGCCGATCGGCAGCACCAGGCCGCGCAGCGAGATCTCGCCCGTCATCGCCACGTCCGGCCGGATCGGCTTGCCCTGCAGCAGCGAGGTCAAAGCAAGGAACATCGCCACCCCCGCGCTCGGGCCGTCCTTCGGGGTCGCCCCCGCCGGCACGTGCACGTGGATGTCGGTCTTCTCCAGCGCGTCGCCGCACCAGGTCTTGGCGAGCGTGAGCGCGGCCTGCGCCGACTCCTTCATGACGTCGCCCAGCTGCCCGGTGAGGATGAGCTTGCCCGTGCCCGGCACCTTGGAGGCCTCGATGAAGAGGATGTCCCCGCCCACCGGCGTCCAGGCAAGGCCCGTCGCCACGCCCGGCACCGAAGTGCGCAGCGCGACTTCGTTCTCGAACTTGCGCGCGCCGAGGATGCCGTGCAGGTCGCCCGCGTCCACCGCCACGCTTTCCGCCTTGCCTTCCGCGATGCGCATCGCGACATTGCGGAACACCGAGCCGATCTCGCGCTCGAGGTTGCGCACGCCCGCCTCGCGCGTGTAGCCAGCGATGATTTCGCGGATCGCGGCGTCGGTGATGCTCGCCTGCGCGCCCTGCGGCCCGCTGTCCTTCAGGCCGTTCGCCTCGAGCTGCTTCTTCACCAGGTACTTGCGCGCGATCTGCAGCTTCTCCTCCTCGGTGTAGCCGGGGAGCTGGATGATCTCCATGCGGTCGCGCAGCGGCCCCGGGATCGTGTCGAGCACGTTCGCCGTGGCGATGAAGAGCACTTTGGACAGGTCGAAGTCCACGCCCAGGTAGTTGTCGCGGAATTTCGCGTTCTGCTCCGGGTCGAGCACTTCGAGCAGGGCGGATGACGGATCGCCGTGGAAGCCGCCCGCGCCGAGCTTGTCGATCTCGTCGAGCATCAGCACGGGCGTGCGCGACTCGGCGCGCTTGAGCGCCTGGATCACGTTGCCCGGCAGCGCGCCGATATAGGTGCGCCGGTGCCCGCGGATCTCCGCCTCGTCGTGCAGCCCGCCCAGCGCCACGCGCTGGAACTTGCGCCCGGTGGCCCTGGCGATCGATTGGCCCAGGGACGTCTTTCCCACCCCCGGCGGTCCGACAAAGCACAGGATCGGGCTCTTGCCCTCGGGGTTGAGCTTGCGCACCGCGAGGTACTCGAGGATGCGGCGCTTGATCTTCTCCAGGCCATGGTGGTCGTCATTCAGCACCCGGCGCGCCTCGGCGACGTCCACCGCCTTCTGCGACTCGGCCTTCCAGGGCAGTTCCGCCACCAGCTCGAGCCACGTGCGCAGCATCGAAGCCTCGCCGGAGGACTCGCCCATGCGCGAGAGGCGCTTGAACTCCTTCTTCGCGTGCTTGAGCGTCTCCTCGGGCATGCCCGCGGTCTCGAGCGCCTTCTTCAGCTCGTCCAGCTCCGCGGCCGTGTCCTCGTTCTCGCCCAGCTCCTTCTGGATCTGGCGCATCTGCTCGCGCAGCACGTGCTCGCGCTGGCGCTCGTCGAATTCCTTCTTGGTCTTGTCGCCGATCTCTTTGGACAGGCGCAGCACGCTCACGCGCTCGCCCAGGTACGAGAGCACCTTGTCGAGGCGCTTCTCCAGGTCGAAGCACTCGAGGATCGCTTGCTTCTCCTCGTTGCCGATGTCGAGCAGGTTCGCCACCATGTCGGCCAGCTGGCCCGGCGAGTCGATCGCCTGCACCGCGCCGACGAGCTCGTCGGGCATGTTGGGCAGCAGCTTGATCGCCTCGGCCGCCTGCTCCTTCAACTGGAGGAAGCGCGCCTCGACTGCCTCGCCGCCGCCGGTCGCCTCGGGCACCCACACCACGCGCGCGACCAGGAACGGCCAGCCGTCGAGGAACTCGGTGACGCGAAAGCGCGACTGCCCCTGCACCGCGAGGTGGTGCGCGCCCTCGCTCGAAGGCACGTAGCGCACGATCTCGCCCGCCGTGCCGACCCAGTGCAGGTCGTCCGGCGCGATGGTGTCGGTCTTGGGGTCGCGCTGCAGCAGGAAACCGATCTTGCGCGACTGGCGCACGGCCTCGTTCACCGCGGCGACGGAGGAGCTGCGCCCCACCGCGACCGGCGCGAGCACGCCCGGAAAAGTCACCGTATTGCGCATCGGCACGATGATCAGCGCGTCCTCCGGGATCGGACGCACCGCGAGCGAGGTCGAGCGGCGACGCCGGCTCGGGCTTTCGCTCCGGCCCGGCTCGCCGCCCTCGTCGAGGGTTTCCTTCTTCCTGCGAAAGAATTCCATGGTTTCTTTGCTCCCGCCGCCCAAGAGTGCAGGCATTGAGGTGATAAGTGCGGGCGAAAGCGCGGGAATCAAGCCACGCAAAACCTCCAAGCGCTACAAGGGCTTGGCGTGGAACGCTGCTAGCCGGCGAGCAATTTGGGCAACCACAAGGACAGCGCGGGAAAGGCGACGATGAGCGCCACCCGGAAGAGCTCCGCCACGAAGAACGGCATCACGCCGAGGAAGGTGCGGCTCATCGGCACGTCGCGGGCGAGCGAATTGATCACGAAGACGTTCATGCCTACCGGCGGCGTGATCAGCCCCAGCTCCACCACGATCAGCGCGAGGATGCCGAACCAGACCTTGAGGTCGTCCGGGCTCATGCCGAAGTCCATGACCGCAATCACCGGCCAGAAGAACGGGATGGCGAGCAGGATCATCGACAGGCTGTCCATCAGGCAGCCGAGCAGGATGAGCGCCGCGAGCAGGATGACGAGGACCGTCATCGGCGCAAGGCCCGAATTGGCCATCATCGACGCCGCGGCCTGCGGCACGCCGCCGCGCGCCATGAAGATGTTGAGCAGCTGCGCGCCGAGCAGGATCAGGTAGATCATGCCGGCGGTCTTCGCAGTGTCGAACAGCGCCTCGCGAATGCCCTGCCAGCGCACCGAGCCGCGCACGAAACCGAATACCGTCACCAGGAACACACCCACCGCCGCGGCCGGCGTCGGGTTGAAGAAGCCGAAGTAGATGCCGCCGATCACTATGCCGAAGATGCCGAGCACCGGCGCGACGCGCACCGTCGCCTCGATGAACTCCTGGCGCGGCACGCGGTCCCCCGCCGGCCCCGCGTTGGGCCGCACGCGCACGTAGATCGCGATGGTGACAAGGAAGAAGAGCACCGCGATCAGCCCGGGGACGAAGGCGGCGATGAACATGGTGACGATGCTCGCCTCCACCACGATGGCGTAGACCACCAGCACTATCGATGGCGGGATCAGGATGCCGAGCACGCCACCTGCGGCGAGCGTGCCGGTGGCGAGCTCCGGGCTGTACCGGTAACGCCGCAGCTCCGGCAGCGCCACCTGCCCCATGGTGGAGGCGGTGGCGAGCGACGAGCCGCAGACCGCGCCAAAGCCGGCGCAAGCCGCGATCGCCGACATCGCCACGCCGCCGCGCATCCAGCCCAGCCAGGCGTTGGCGGCGCGGAACAGATCCCTCGAGAGTCCCGCGCGCGAAGCGATGTTGCCCATCAGCACGAACATCGGCAGCACGGACAGGTCGTAGATCGAGAACTGCGAGTAGGCGAGGTTCTTGAGCTGGGCCAGGACGATCCTCGGTTCCGAGAGGATCATCATGCCGCCGCCGCCCACCAGGATCATGGCGTGGGCGATCGGCATGCGGATGGCGATCAGCGCCACCAGCGCGGCAAGTCCCACCAGCCCGATCAGGAAATTGGGGTCCACGCGTCGGCCTCAGTGCGTCTGCCGCACCCGGCGCGCGGCCGCGCGCACCGAACTCAGTGCCGCCGCCGCGAGCAGCGCGAGCGACGCGAGCGCCCACGGGTAGGCGACCCAGATCGGGATCTTGAGGATGGTGGTGGTCTCCACGTACTGGCGGTAGTCGAGCAGCCCCTCGTACATGCGCCAGAGCAGAAGCAGGCTGAAGGCGAGCGCCGCGAGCGCCGCCACCAGCTCGAGAATGGCGACGGTGCGCGGCCCGGCGCGCGCCGTGAAGATGTCCGCGGTCACGTTCGCGCCCGTGATCTGGCAGTAGGGCAGGAACATGAAGACCGAGATCGCGGTGAGCATCTCGACCAACTCGACGTCGCCGGGCAGCGGCTTGCCGACGAGCCAACCGGCCGCCGAGCTGTACGAAATCATCAGGGCGATGGCGAGCAGGAGCAGCCCGCCGAGTAACGCCCACACTTCGGTCGCGCGGTGCAGGAGGCCTTTCGGCCCCTGCGCCGCCTGGGGCGCTCCGCCCCCGTCGTGCATTGCGGTGCTGCTTACTTCGAGAACTTCGCGATGTTGGCCCGCGCGGCTGTCACCAGCGCCGCGCCGTCGATGCCCTGGCCCTTCACCTCATTGATCCAGCGCTGCACTACAGGCTCGAGCTTCGTGCGGAACACAGCGAGCTCGGCGTCGGTGAGCACGATGTGCTTGTTGCCCGCCTTCACCGCCATGTCGATGCCGACGTCCTCGGACTTGGTCCAGATCTGGCCGACCTCGCGCACCCAGGCCTCGCCCGACTGGGCGGTGAACGCCTTCTTCACGTCGGCAGGCAGACTGTCCCAGCGCTTCTGGTTCATCGACACCTGGAAGGTCGTGGTGCCGAAGCGCGTGCGGTTCGGGCCCTCGATCTGGTAGTCGGTCATGTCCTGGAGCTTGAGCGGCGGGATGATTTCCCAGGGAATGAACGCGCCGTCCACGACCTTCTTCGAGAGCGCCTGCGGCAAATCCGGCACCGGCATGCCCACCGGCGCCGCGCCCAGCGCCTCGATGATCCAGGCGCCGGTGCGCGTCGGGATGCGCATCTTGAGGCCCTTCAGGTCGTCGGGCTTGCGCACTTCCTTGTCCACCATGTGGATCGCCTGTCCCGCGTGCACGTGCAGGAAGAGCGGATGCACGCCCGTGTATTCGGGCTTCAGGTACTGGTCGTACATCGCGCGCATGGCGAGGTTGGTGGCCGTCGCGCTGTTGGTGTGCACGAACGGCAGCTCGAACACCTCCGAGCGCGGGAACAGGTTCGCGGTGTAGCCGTTCACCGTCCAGATCAGGTCGACGACGCCGTCGCGCGCCTGGTTGATGAGCTGCGGCGGCTTGCCGCCGAGCGCCATCGACGGGAACACCTCGATCTTCACCTTGCCGCCGGAGGCCTTCTCCACGCGCTCGGCCCAGGGCACGAGCATCTGCGTGTGCGCGGGCGCCTTGGGCCCGAGGAAGTGGTGCAGCTTGAGGTTGATCGTCTGTGCGGCGGCACCGAGGGACAGCCCGGCGAGGGCCGTACCGACGGCGGCGGGAATAGGGTCAATCGACGTGCGTTCATGCGGGAACCCCTCCTTTAGGGATGAACTCGATTATCTATCATGCCAGAGGGGTTACAGCGCGTTTTGACTATCCGCGCACCCGGGTTAGCATGGATCAACAACCAAGACGAGAGCCCGGGGGCGCGGGCCGCCCACCCCCGGTAGACCCCGAACGAACTATGTTGCAGGACCGCTTGCGCGCTCTGTCGCGCGCCACGCTTGCCGGAATGTTGCGCGGCATCGAGAAGGAGTCGCTGCGCGTGCGCCCCGACGGCGCGCTCGCGCTGACGCCGCATCCGGCGACGCTCGGCTCGGCGCTCGCGCATCCGCACATCACTACCGACTTCAGCGAGTCGCAGCTCGAGCTGATCACCGGCGTGAATCCGAGCGCCGAGGCGTGCATGGAGGAGCTCACGCACATCCACCAGGCCGTCTACCAGGCGGTCGGCGACGATCTGCTGTGGGCGGGGAGCATGCCCTGCGGGCTGCCCGCGGACAAGGACATCCCGATCGGCCACTACGGCTCCTCCAACGTGGGCCGCGCGAAGACCGTGTACCGCAACGGTCTTTCCTGGCGGTACGGCCGGCGCATGCAGACCATCTCCGGCATCCACTACAACTGGTCGCTGCCGGGCCTCGGCAACGACGAGTATTTCGCGCTCATCCGCAACTTCCGCCGTCACGGCTGGCTCCTGTTCTACCTGTTCGGCGCCTCGCCCGCGACCTGCGCGACCTTCGTGGAAGGCCGCCCGCATGCGTTGAAGCCGCTGCGCCCCGGCACCTTCTATCTGCCGCATGCGACGTCGCTGCGCATGGGGCGCCTGGGCTACCAGAGCGACGCGCAATCGTCGCTCGTCGTGAGCTGCAATGACCTCGCGGCCTACGGCCGCACCCTGCAGCAGGGCCTGACGCAGATCTACCCGGCCTACCAGAAGATCGGCATCCGGGAGCCAGGCACCCTCGGCGACGGCCCGGACACCTACCGGCAGCTCTCCACGACCCTGCTCCAGATCGAAAACGAGTTCTACGGCAAGATCCGGCCCAAGCGCACCATCCATCCGGGCGAGCGCCCCCTGCATGCGCTGCGCGAGCGCGGCGTGGAGTACGTCGAGGTGCGCCTCATGGACCTCGATCCCTTCGAGCCGGTGGGCATCAACGCGGTGACGATGAGATTCCTGGACGTCTTCCTCCTGCACTGCCTGCTCACCGACAGCCCGGCCGACACGCCCGAGGAGATCGTCTGCATGTCGCGCAACCAGGAATGCGTGGCCCAGCGCGGCCGCGAGCCGGGACTGAAGCTGGGCTGCGGCTCGGGCGACCGCTCGATGAAGGAGTGGGGCGAGAAGCTGCTCGCCGAGTGCGCGCCCGTGGCTGCGGCGCTGGATGCCGCTCTAGGCGGCAGCGCGTATCGCGAGGCGCACGCGCGACAGGTGGAGGTGCTGCGCGACCCCGCGCTCACGCCCTCGGCACGCGTGCTGGTGGAGATGCAGCGCAAGCACAACGGCTCCTACATCGAGTTCGTGCGCGAAGTTTCGGGCAAGCACCGAGCAACGCTCATGGCAAGGGACTTTCCGTCCTCGGAGCAGGAGCGCTTCGCGCGCCTCGCCGCCGAATCGATCGAGGAACTGAAGCAAATCGAGGCAGGCGACAGCCTGCCCTTCGAGGAATACCGCAAGAAGTACCTGGCCGTGGAGCGGCTGGGAATCCCGACCTGAGGAGAAGCCAGTGGCGACGACTACGGCAAGCGGACTCATCTACGACGACAAGGTCGTCGGCACCGGCGACGAAGCGAAGGCCGGCCAGGAAGTGTCGGTGCACTACACCGGCTGGCTCTTCTACGGTGGCGAGCGCGGCAAGAAGTTCGATTCGAGCAAGGATCGCGGCGAGCCCTTCGAGTTTCCGCTCGGCGCGGGCCGCGTGATCAAGGGCTGGGACGAGGGCGTGGCAGGGATGAAAGTCGGCGGCACGCGGGTGCTGACCATTCCGCCGGCCCTGGGCTACGGCGCGCGCGGCGCGGGCGGGGTGATCCCGCCCAACGCGACGCTGATCTTCGAGGTGGAGCTGCTGGGGGTCGGCTGAGGCGCCGGCCCGGGGGCGCGACTAGCGCTTCTTGAACATCGGGCGGCGCTTGGGCATCGCCACCGGATTCTCGTCCTTGTGGCGGAAGCTGATGCGTCCGCGCGTCAGGTCGTAGGGCGAGATCTCCATCGTCACGCGGTCGCCCGCGAGGATGCGGATCCGGTTCTTGCGCACCTTGCCGCCGGCGTAGGCGAGCACGCTCACGCCGTTGCTGAGCTCGACACGGAACTGGGTGCTGGGCAGGACTTCCTGCACCACCCCTTCCATCTCAAGCATTTCTTCCTTTGCCATGCGAATTTCCCTAAAAGGTCAACATGATACCGTAATTCTGGAGTGAGGAATTGTTCCATCCGTAGCGCCAGCCCGAAGACTAGAATCCGCGCCGTAGTGTGGCAATTCCAAATAGCCGAAAGGAGTCCTCTATGGCGGATTCTCCGTTCTGGGTGATCTGGCCAGGCAACGCGGCGCTTTCCGCGCTGGTGTGGTTCCTGATCGCGATGCCGTTCCTGTATGCCGCGCGCAAGCCGGTACACGAGCTGCTGCGCGCGGTCGGCCATCTGGCCGGCGGGCCGCTGCGACAGGGCTCGCGCTGGCTGCTGGCAGCCGCGCACGACATGCGCGAGCGCAACAAGGCGGTCCTGCTCGCGCACGGCCGCGACGACGCCGAGCAGCAGATCGCGCGCGAGTTCGAGCGCGTGGCCACGCTCGTCAAGCGCGACCTCGAGGGCTACCCGGCGCTCCAGCGCCGGCTGCTGGACGAGGTCACCAAGGTCGAGGAGGACTACAAGAAGTGCGGCGAGGTGCCGCCGCCCCCGCCCGACTGGATCGAGGCCGTGGGCGCGATCGCCAAGGTCAAGTCCAATGGCAACGAGCTGGTGGTGCGCGTGCTCGAGGAGATCAACCGCTCGATCAAGACCATCCACGACAAGACGCTCGCCGAGTACCGGCGCGCCTACGAGTCGCGGCACAAGATCCTCGACGGCTTCATGCCGTTCTGGCGGTCGCTGGACAAGACCCTCACCCAGGCCGACCGCAAGATGACGAGCCTTGCCGACCGCGCCGCGTCGATCGATTCGCAGATGGAGCGCTTCGAGCAGATCGTGAAGAAGACCGACCGCGCCGAGCACATGCTCACCGTGTCGGCGCTCACGCAGTTCTTCGTCGCGAGCCTGGTGCTCGCCATCGCCGCGGGCGGCGCGCTCATCAACTTCAAGCTGATCGCGCTGCCGATGTCGGAAATGGTGGGCGCGGGCGATTACCTCACGGCGTCGCTGAGGACCTCGGAAGTCGCCGCGCTGGTGATCATCTTCGTGGAAGCCGCCATGGGGCTGTTCCTCATGGAAACGCTGAGGATCACGCACCTCTTTCCGAAGATCCACGGGCTCCCCGAGCGCATGCGCGTGCGCATGATGTGGATCGCGTTCGTGCTGCTGGTGGCGCTCGCCGGGATTGAGGCGGCACTGGCGCTGATGCGCGACATGCTGATCTCGGACAAGCAGGCGCTGCTGCAGTCGCTCGCCGCCGCGCAGGCGGCGGCGGCGCAGGACGGCTGGCTCACGCGCATCCCGACCATCGGCCAGATGCTGCTCGGGCTTCATCCTGCCCTTCGCGCTCGCCTTCGTCGCCATCCCGCTCGAGTCGTGGGTCACCTCGGCGCGCACGGTGGGCGGCGCGGCGCTCGTGATGCTGGTGCGCGCGCTGGCGGTGGCGCTGCGCATCACCGGGACGATCGTGCGGCGGCTGGCGCGCGTGCTGGTGACGCTCTACGACATCCTGATCGTGGTGCCGCTGCTGGTGGAGCGCCTGGTGAAGAACGGGCGCGGAGAGGGCGCGGGGTCGGCGGCGGCCAAGCCGCCGCGCGTGAACCTCGGCGTGGGAGAGCGCTCATGAAGCGGCGCGCGTTCGTACTTTCGTTGCCGCTTCTCGGCCTGGGGTGGGGCTGCGCCGATTCGCGCAACCACGCGCACGCGGTCTACATGCTGGTGGACACCTCGGGTACCTACGCCGAGGAGATCGGCAAGGCCCAGCTGATCGTCAACTACCTGCTCGGCACGCTGCAGCCCGGGGACTCGCTCGCAGTGGCGCGCGTGAAGAGCCGCAGCTTCAGCGAGAAGGACATCGTCGCCAAGGCGACCTTCGACACCCGGCCCTCGCAGGCGAACACGCAGAAGCGCGCCTTCCGCGAGCAGATCGAGGCCTTCACGGCCACGTGCGCGCGGCAGCGTCTACACCGACATCACCGGCGGCCTCATCCAGGGCGCGATGTTCCTCAACGAGACCGGCGCGGGCACGCAAGACCATCCTCATCTTCTCCGACATGCAGGAGGAGCTGGACAAGGTGACGATGCGCGACTTCCCGATCGACCTGAAGGACATCCGCGTGGTGGCGGTCAACGTGGTCAAGCTCAAGACCGACAACGTCGATCCGCGGCGCTACATGGGGCGGCTGGAGGACTGGCAGAAGCGCGTGGTGAACGCCGGCGCGCGCGAGTGGCGCGTGATCAACGACATCGAGCACCTGGACGCGATCCTGAAAAGCTGACGCGCCA
Source organism: uncultured beta proteobacterium (assembly GCA_963719995.1). Classification (GTDB taxonomy): domain Bacteria; phylum Pseudomonadota; class Gammaproteobacteria; order Burkholderiales; family SG8-39; genus JAABQT01. The sequence continues at coordinate 1,288,040 of CAVRDW010000001.1, forward strand.
TCTGGTTTCGGGCTGAGCGCCGACCACTCCCCCCCGAAGGCCTGGCCAAGCCCGTTCAAACCCCGCTGCGGCGGGGTTTTTTATTTCCGGGACTTCACATCCAGCGACTGGGCTGCAGGCTCGCGCGCAGGTAGAGCGGGTGCGAGGGCTGGCCCTCGGCGGTGATCTTGAGCGCGTGCAGCAGCACGCCCGCGCCGCGCAGGTTGGCCACCACCGTCGCTGCGCGATCGAGATGGCTGCCGTGATTGCCCCAGGCGCAGAGCACGACCCCGGACTGGCGCGCGCTGCGCAGGATCGCCTGGTTGTTGCTGCGGCCCACCGGATCCTCGGCGCGCCTCATGTCCGCGGGATCGGTCGCGCGCCAGGCGAAGAGGTTCGTCACGATCAGCGCGCCGTAGCCCCAGCGCTCGGCGAAATCGCGCGCCCGCGCGCAGGAGGGGTCCAGCTGGTGCTCGTCGGCGGTGCTCGGGTTGAGCATCAGGAAGTTGGCGACCGGCTTCGCCTCGTCCCAGCGCCGCCACAGCAGGTAGCGCCAGCGGCGGCAGGCGGAGAAGGTGGCACCGGAATCGCTGGTGACGACGGGCATCGGATGGGGATCGGTGACTGCGCGGGGGTGGAAAGCAGCAGTCTACCGGCGTAGGATGGTCCGGCCGTGTCCACCCAGAAGGAGGTGCGTCATGTGCTGGGAATACGATCTCGAGTACTACCTGCGCCGCGCTGAGGAAGCGCGCCAGGCGATGCAGGAAGCCGAAGCCAGGTTGAAGCAGGCAAAAACGCCGGCCGCGCCGGCGCAACCGGAGGCGGTGGAGCCGGGCGTGAAGGAACCAGTCCCGGCCTGAGGCGCAGCCGCTCCCGTTGAAACCCCGCACCCGCGGGGTTTTTTATTTCCCGCGCGCGCCGCTCGCCCTGGCCGGACCGAGCCGCCGCAGGCTTTCCGCGAATGCGGCATCGACGATCTTGAGGAGCCCGGCGCGCGGGTCGGGGAGCGCGAGCAGGTCGATTCCGGTCGCCACCGCGCCGAAGAAGTCCTTCGTGTGCCAGCGGCCTCCTGGCGGGAGCGGCGGGAGGTTGCCGGTGTCCGGCTTCGGGTACGGGCTCAGGTAAAGGTAGGGCTGGGCGTAGTAACCGTCGCCCGGGGAGACGCCGACGGCGATCGCGCGCGCGGATTGGGCGGGACCCTTCTCGAGGGCGACGAGGATGGCGATGTCGAAATGGTGCGGCCAGCAGCGCACCGGGCCCGGGCCGGGCTTGATGTGCCGGTACTTCTCGCGCAGCTCTTCCAGCACGTCCGCCGCGGCGGCGAACCAGAGTCCGAGCACCGGAAAGCGCAGGGCCTCGTCCGTTGCCCGCGCGAACATCGCCGACGGCATCTCGTAGGGGAGGTCCGTGCCGGAGGCCGGCTTCAGGCCTTCCGCCACGAGCTTGCCATCGAGCCAGCTGCCGACCTCCGCATCCGGCTTTCCCGTAAGCGCGAGCGCGTCGCAGCGCGATTTCGTGGTGAACACCAGCTCGTGCACCGCCATGCGCAGGCCGACCCGTACCCCGCCGTCGAGCGGCTGGCTGAGGAGTGCCGCCATTTCGGGGTCCCAGGAGAGGCTCGAATGGCTGTCATCCGGGGCCGGCTTCAGGTTCGCCCACGCCGCGCGCGCGGGCCACTGCACCGCGCGGTGGGCGAGCGAGCGCACAGCCGCCAGCGCGGTCGGCTCATGATTACGAAGCATGGCCCACGAAACCGCCAACCTAGCCCCCAAATGCCAATCTATCCACTGCCTGCCCTCTTATCCCCCAGTCCCATTCTAAACTCCTGCCCTGAATGCCGCTTTTGACCCTCCTCGATGCCCAGCTCGCCTACGGCGATTTCCCGCTGCTCGACCGCGCGGCGTTCTCCCTGGAGTCGGGCGAGCGCATCGGCCTCATCGGGCGCAACGGCACCGGGAAGTCCTCGCTCCTCACGGTCATCGCTGGCACCGCGGCCCTGGACGACGGCGAGCTGCGAAAGAGCGAGAGCCTGCGCATCGCCTTCGTGGAGCAGGAGCCCAAGCTGCCGCACGCGCCCACGCTGCGCGCGAGCCTGCTCCTGCGCGGGCACATCCCCTCGATCCACGACGAGCGCGAGCGCTGGCAGGTGGAGGCGCGGCTCACCGAATTCCTGCACCGCCTGGGCCTGGACGAGGAGCTCTCGCCCGATGCGGCCTCGGGCGGCGAGAAGAAGCGCGCGGCGCTCGCCCTCGCCTTCGCCCTGCAGCCCGAGCTCCTGCTGCTGGACGAGCCGACCAACCACCTCGACATCGCCGGCATCGAGCAGCTCGAGACCCTGCTCCTGCGCCAGCAGGCGGGGATCGTCGTCACCCACGACCGCGCATTCCTCGATCGCGTCTGCACGCGCATCCTGGAGCTCGACCGCGGCATGCTGCGCTCCTACCCGGGCAACTACTCTGCCTACGAGCAGGTGAAGGAAGGCCAGCTCGCCGCCGAGGCCGTGGCGCAGAGGAAGTTCGACAAGTTCTGGAAGGAGGAGGAAGTCTGGATCCGCAAGGGCATCGAGGCGCGGCGCACCCGCAACGAAGGCCGCGTGCGGCGCCTGGAGCGCCTGAGGGAAGAACGCGCGGCGCGGCGCGACCGGCTGGGCTCGGTGAAGCTCTCCCTCTCCGCCGGGCAACGCTCGGGCAAGCTCGTGGCGGAGCTGAAGGAGGTCTGCAAGTCCTTCGCCGGGCGGCCCATCGTGAAGGACCTCAACCTCCTCATCAGCCGCGGCGATCGTCTGGGACTCGTGGGCGCCAACGGCGCGGGGAAGACCACCCTCATCAAGCTGATCCTCGGGACGCTCGCGCCCGACTCGGGCAGCGTGCGCATCGGCACCAACGTCCAGCCCGCCTACTTCGACCAGATGCGCGAAGCCCTCGACCCCGAGAAGACCGTCGCCGAGACCATCGCGCCGGGCTCGGACTGGGTCGAGCTCGCCGGCGGGCGCAAGCACGTCATGAGCTACCTTGGCGACTTCCTCTTCCCGCCGCGCCGCGCGCAGTCGCCGGTGCGCATGCTCTCGGGGGGCGAGCGCAACCGCCTGCTGCTGGCGCGGCTCTTCGCCAAGCCCGCGAACGTGCTGGTGCTGGACGAGCCCACCAACGACCTCGACATCGAGTCTCTGGAACTCCTGGAGGCGGCGCTGCAGGATTACGACGGCACCCTGCTCCTCGTAAGCCACGACCGCGCGTTCCTCGACAACGTCGTTACCCAGACTCTCGCAGCCGAAGGCGGCGGCGAGTGGAAGGAGTACGTGGGCGGCTACACCGACTGGGTGCGCCAGCGCCCCGCGGCGATGACCGAGGACAAGGCCGGCTCGAAGGCGGCGGCGAGGCAGAAGGAAAAGGTGAAGCTCTCCTACAAGGAGACGCGCGAGCTGGAGTCGTTGCCGAAGGAGATCGAGGCGCTGGAGGCCGAGCAAGGCTTGCTCGCCGCGAAGATGAGCGCGCCGGACTACTTCAAGCAGCCGGCCGAGGCGCTAAGAACGGATCAGAAGCGCAGCGGAGAGATCGAGGCGCTGCTGATGAAGAAGCTCGAGCGCTGGGAGGCGCTGGAGGCCAAGGCTTCGGCGGCGTTCAGCTCTTCCTGAAGCTCGGCAGCAGCAAAGCCAGGCCCGCGACAACCATCGCAATGCCTCCCGCCAGCATCCACGCCGCCCGGTCTGTCGGAGCGCCGGTGAAGAACCGGGAGATGTCGGAACTGGGCGCGTTCACGGCGTCCACGCCGAACACGACCACCACGATGCCCGCGCCAAGCAAGGCCAATGCGGCCGCCCGCATCGCGCCGTTCACAGGGCGCGCCGCCCGGAGATTACCTGCACGAGCAGAACGATGACCGCAATGAGCAGCAGCCCGTGGATGAGGCCGCCCAACGTATTGGCGGTGACCAGTCCCAGGAACCACAAAACGACCAGCACGATGGCAATGGTGTAGAGCATGCTTGCTTTCCTTTGGCGAGGCGCAGCCGGCTATCCGGCTTCGCACTCCACAATAGTGCCTTTGCCCGCGGAATCGTTCTGTGCGTCACCGCACCGGCCAAGCCGGCCACGCCCGCCAAGTCGACTTCGGCGCGGTGATGGCGGAAGGCGAAGTAGCGGCGCTCAGAGCGGAAGCTTGGGTGCGGGCTCCGCCGGCGGTTTATTCGGCGGCTTGATGCTGCCGCCTTCGTCTTCCCATTCCTGCTCGGCTGCGACTTGCGAGGGTTTGGGGGTCGGCTCCTTGGCCGGCTGTCCGGGCAACAAGCCGGCGAGCACCGACCAACCGGGCTTCAGCCACTTGGTATAGAGATTCGGGATCGTAGGAGGCGTGGGTTTCATCTCGCGATCCTCTGCTCCCGGCGCGATGCCGGTCTGTACGTCAGCGCACTGGGCCGGCGGCGCCGGGCGAACTTGCGCTCAGCGGCGCTTTGCGCTCTTGGCCTTGCGGCCGGTGCTGCGCTTCTTCGCCGGTGCTGCGCGACTGACTTTACTGCGCAGCTCAAGTTTGGGAGCCAGCTTCATCGCCTGCACCGAGGGGAACTGGCCCAGGAGCATCGAACAGCCGGCGGCCAGCCAGTTGGCGTAAATATCCGGAATCGAACTGACAGGAGTAGGTTTCATGTCGACATGATGGGCCCTTTGGGTGGGGCCATCTGTGCGTCAACGCACCGGCCTGCTCAGACCCACATCCCCCGCAGTCGCCCGGCGACGTCCACCGCGGGCTTGCCGCCCTGCAGCCTGTCTGCCACCTCAGGGTCGCCGTAGGCCACTTCCTCCATGCAGGCCATCACCGCCTTGGTGAGGAAGCGGCTCCTCGCGCCATAGACGTGCCGGTCGCCCATGCGCGACTGCTGGGTGACGTAGTACTTGAGCGGCGAGACGAGGTCGAGCTTGGTCTTCGCGCGCGTGAGCGCCACGTAGAGCAGGCGCCGCTCCTCCTCGATCGCCTCGGGCTTGCCGGTGGCGAACTCGTTCGGGAAGTTGCCGTCCGAGACGTTGAGCACGTAGACCGCGTCCCACTCCTGGCCCTTCGCCGAGTGCACCGTGGAGAGCACGAGGTAGTCCTCGTCGAGCAGCGGGTCGCCCGCGAGGTCGGAGCTCGCCTGCGGCGGGTCGAGCGCCATGTCGGTGAGGAAGGCTTCGCGCGTGCCGTAGGTGGAGGCGATCCGCTCCAGCTGCACGAGGTCGGCCGCGCGCACTTCGGGCGCGTCGTATTTTCTTTCCATCACCGGCGCGTACCACTCGCGCACGCGCTGCATCTGGCCGGTCCAGGGCGTCGCGGGGTCGGCGAGGCCGGCGAGCAGCGCGTCGAAGGCGTCCGACCCGGACTTGAGCGCGCCCCAGTGCCAGCTCGCCGCCTCGAACGCCGTCCAGGCGCGCTCGGCGCTCTTCGGCCCCACGCCGGGTAGGAGCTGCAGCGCGCGCCAGGCCGCCACGCGGTTCTTCGGGTTGTCGGCCCAGCGCAGCACCGCGAGCGCGTCCTTCACGTGCGCGGCCTCGAGGAACTTGAGCCCGCCGTACTTCACGTAGGGGATGTTCCGGCGCACCAGTTCCAGCTCCAGCACGTCCGAGTGGTGCGAGCTGCGGAAGAGCACCGCCTGGCGCTTCAAGTCCACGCCTTCCTCGCGCGCCTCGAGCACGCGCGTGACCACGTACTGCGCCTGCGCCGCATCGTCGGCCACCGTCACATACCGCGGCCGCGGACCTTCGGGCTTCGCGGCCCGCAACTCCTTTTGGTATTGCCGTGATGCTTCACGCATCAGCGCGTTTGCAGCGTCCAGCACCGCTTGCGACGAGCGATAGTTCTCTTCCAGTGTTATGACTTTGACGTTTGGGGTCAGACCCCGATTTTCGTCTTTGCTTGGTGTTGGGGTCTGACCCCGATTTTCCGGTCCGAACTGTTTCTCGAAATTGAGAATGTTCTCCACCGTCGCCGCCCGAAACGAATAAATCGCCTGCGCATCATCCCCCACCACAGTCAGCCCCTCGCCCGTAGGCCTGAGCTTCCTCAGTATCTCCGCCTGCAGCGTGTTGGTGTCCTGGTACTCGTCCACCAGCACGTGGTCGAAGCGCTCGCCGATCTCGCTTCGCGAGCGCCGCGTCCTCCATCATCGCGTGCCAGTAAAGGAGCAGGTCGTCGTAGTCGAGCGCCTGGTTGGCGAGCTTGCGCTCCACGTACGCGGCGAAGAGGCGCTTCAGCTCCGCCTCCCACTCTTCGCACCACGGGAACGCCTCGCGCAGCGTCGCCTCGAGCGAACCTTGCGTGTTCACGCGGTGCGAGTAGATCGCCACGCAGGTGTCCTTGCGCGGGAAGCGCTTCTCCGTCTTCGAAAACCCCAGCTCGTGCCGCACCACGTCCATCAGGTCCGCCGCGTCGCCGCGGTCGAGCACGCTGAAGCTCTCGGTGAGCCCCACTGCGGCGCAGTGGCGGCGGATGAGGCGGTTGGCCACCGAATGGAACGTCCCGCTCCAGGGCAAGCGCACGCTCTTGTGCGCCTCGGCGACGATGCGCCCTGCCCGGCGCGTCATCTCCAGCGCCGCCCGGCGCGTGAAGGTGAGAAGGAGGATGCGCTCAGGCGCCACGCCCTCGAGGACCAGGTGCGCTACGCGATGCGCGAGGGTGTTGGTCTTGCCGGTGCCGGCGCCGGCGATGATGAGGAGAGGGCGGGAGGAAGCGGTGGCGGCTTCGCGCTGCCGCTCATTCAGCCGGGTGAAAGCCTCCGTCGCGCCCATGGGGCGGGACTATAGGCGATTACTGTATATCTATCCAGCCCGCGCCCCGCCTTGGTCATCCGATGCGCTTGCCGCGCGTTGTGCAGTGTCGGGGGAGCACCGCTTGGTATTCCCTTGACGGCATATTCCTCATAGGCTATATTTCATGGGGCACTGGGAAGTCGAGTACACGGACGAGTTCGGCGACTGGTGGAACGGGCTCAAGGAGGCGGAGCAGGAATCGGTCAGGGCCTACGTGCGGCTCCTCGAGGCGCGTGGACCGCGGCTCGGACATCCGTATAGCTCCGGCATCTCGCGCTCGAAGCACGCGCACATGCGCGAGCTGCGCGTGCAGCACCGCGGCCATCCGTACCGTGTGCTCTACGCGTTCGATCCGCGTCGAACGGCGATCCTGCTGATCGGCGGGGACAAGACAGGCGACGATCGCTGGTACGAGGGATTCGTGCCGCTGGCGGACAGGCTCTACGACGAGCACATTGCAGTGCTGCGAAAGGAAGGGTTGATCGGCGATGGCTAGGAAATTCAGCGAATTGCAGGCGAAGATGTCGCCGGCTGCGCGCGCACGCTCCGAGGCGCGCGCGCGCGCCATGCTCGCCGAGATGCCGTTGCAGGAACTGCGTCTCGCGCGCGGCCTATCGCAGGAGGCGCTCGCCGCGACGCTCAAGGTGCGCCAGGCGAGCATCTCCAAGCTCGAGCGGCGCGCCGACATGTACATCAGCACGTTGCGCTCGCATATCCGTGCGATGGGCGGCGAGCTCGAGATCGTGGCCCGCTTTCCCGACGGGGAGGTCAGGATCTCGAATTTCGAAGAAGTGGGCGAAGCGGGGTAGGCGCGCTGCGGGGCAGGAGCAGGTCAGCGCGACGGCAAGCGCGAACTCTCAGGCAGCGACGGCGATGCGCCTTGGCCGGCCGCGCGGGCGGTGGCGGCTCACGGCGAGGGGCGTCACCGCGTAGCTTGCCGGCGCTTCGCGAACCTCGAGGGTGAACGGGCTGCGCACCGTGACGGCGCCGAACGCCATCCCATCCTGCAGATCCTCCGTGAGAAGCACGACGCAGTCCTGCAGCTGCGCGGCGGCGACGATCATGCTGTCCCACCACGAGAGGCGGTATCGCTGCTCGATCTCGCGCGCCCGACGCAGCAGGGCCTCGTCGATGGGAAGGGGCCGCCACGCGAAATAGCGCTCCGCGTACTGCCATGCACGCTCGGCCGGAAACCCGAGCTTCTTCGTGGCGACGGCATAGAACTCGGATATCGCCTGCGTGCTCGTCCGGCCCACCCGGTCGCGCCAGAGAATGTCGATCCACTGCGCCGCGCGTTCCCGCTTGCGGGCATCGCGCGGATCCCGCGCATACACGAAGACGTTAGCGTCGACGAAGCACGGGCCGGTCATACAGCTCCTCGCGCTTGGGATAGGGCTCGGGCGGCCCTTTCAAGGGAAACGGCTTCTCGGCGCGCCAGGCGCGGTAGGCGGCCTCGTACGCGTCGTCGTGGCGCAGCTCCTTGCGCAGCACCTCGCCGATATAGCGCGAGAGGCTCATCTCCCGCTCCGAGGCGCGGATGCGCGCCAGGCGCGCCGTCTCTTCGTCCAAGGTGATAGTCAGGTTCTTCATGGCGCCAAATTACACGAATTCCGTGTAATTAACCAGCTCCACGGGTTGACGCAGCGTGCCCCGCAGCACTCCAGATCCACGGTGTTCCGGCGGTGGTATGATTTCGTCATACCACCCCGGGAGCGCCGCATGAGCACCGCCGTCAAGAAGACCATCTCCCTGCCCGCGGACCTCGCGAAGGAAGCCGAGGCGCTTGCGCGCGCCGAGGGCAAGACACTGAGCGGGGTGATCCAGGAGGCGCTGCGCCAGGCGCGCATCGGCCGGCGCCAGCAGGAGCTGCGCGGCGTGCAGGGATATTGGAGCCGCAAGGCTCGCGAGCGCGGCCTCCTCACCGAGCAGGACCTCGAGCGCTACCTGCGCGCTTGAGGGTCGTCTTCGACACCAACGTCCTCGTCGCGGCGCTGGTGTTCCCGGGCGGGCAGGGCGAGAAAGCCCTGCAGCGCATCCTCGAGGAGCGCGACGAGCTCTTCCTGTCCCGCGCGATCCTCGACGAGCTGCTCGGCGTCCTCGCGCGCAAGTTCGCGCGCGACGCGGAGGCGCTCTCGCGCGTGGCGGTGTTCCTGGGAGAGGTGTCCACCCTGGTGAAGCCCGCGCGCCGCGCCAAGGTGCTGCGCGACGACCCCGACAACCGGATCCTCGAGTGCGCGTCCGCGGCCGGGGCCCACGCGATCGTCACCGGCGACCGGGAGATGCTGGCCCTCGGCGAGTACGCGGGGGTACGGATCCTCAGCCTGGCGGAGTACCTGGCGGCGACCTAGCCGGCGGCCCCGAGCCGTGGTCGACCAGCGCCGGCCCGCCGCCTACCCCGGCGTATGCGCGAACGTGTACTCGCCGAGCGGCCGCTCGCCCGCCTCGTCCACCGCGAGGAGCTGCACGCGCAAGGTGTTGGCCGGCAGCTTCCGCAGCGCCGCGGCCGCGGGCGAGAAGAGCACCTCGCCCGCCTGCGGATCGAAGGGCACGTCCTCCAGGCGCCAGCGCTCGATGCGCCCGTCGCCCAGGTCGAGGCTGCGCAGCTCGTCCACGCGCCTTACGCCCGCGAGCGGCGCCTCGAGGCGGCTCACCACCGCGTCGTCCTCGGCGCGGATGGTGCAGTGGACCGTGCCGCCCGGCGCCACGGGGTATTCGCGGATGCGCATGCCCGCGCGCTTCATGTGCTCGAGGAAGCCCGCGGTGAGCGACAGGGCGATCGCGCCGGCAGGATTCAGGCTTGAAATCGCCTCAGCGCTGGTCATGCCTTCCAATTGTCACCGCGCATGATCCGGTGCATGAACTCATCGAACAGGGGAACGGTGAACGCCGTATCGCCGTGGCTTGGGCTCCAGATCATGCCTTTGGCGATGAGCTGGTTTCGCGTGGGGCCGAGCGAAGTGACCTTTCTATCCAGGACGTCCGCGATATCGCCGGAGCGGTGGGGCCCCGGGCCCAGTTCCGCCATCGCACGCAGATAGCGCTTCTCCAGCGGCGTCAGGCGGTCGAAGCGAACACGAAAGAAGCTCTCGTCGAGCGCTGCGACCGCAGCCTTCGACGCTCTCTCGGCGTCGCGCAGCGTGATGGGCGACGCGACCGCCGCCTCCCACGCCTGCTTGCCCCATTCCTGGAGGAAATACGGGTAGCCGTGCGTATCCCGGACGATCCGGCGCAGCGCGTCCTTGTTCACCTCGACGCCGTGATCCCGCGCCGGCTTTTCGATCGCGATTGCAGCGGCTTTTTCGTCCAGGGGACCGATCTCCGGGAAGTCGAACAGACGCTCGGCATAGGACTTTGCACGCCCTGACTGGCCTCGCAACTGAGGCAGGCCGGCGCCCACGAGGACGACGGGAAGCCGGCGCTGCGCGGTGCGGTGCAGCGCCGTGATGAGTGCAGCGAGCTGATCCTCTTCGACGTACTGCAGCTCGTCCACGAACAATACGAGCGCAGTCCCGGCCTTCTTCGCCGCGTCGCCCACGGCCTCGAGCAGGGCCTGCAGATCGTGCTCCAGGTCTCCGTTGTCGGCGAGGCCCGGCTCGGGATCGAAGTCGATGCCGACTTCGATGTCCTGATACCGGACCTTGAGCGCCTTGGCGAAGCCTGCCAGACCTCTCAGCGCGCGGACGGCCAGAACCTTGGCTTTCTCGTTTCTGGACAGGCGAAGCAAGGCAAGGCGCAGTTGAGGCGCCAGCAGCGCGGGCAGCGATCTTCCTTCGGGGGCCTCGACGCGTACCGTGTGCAGCCCGGCCGCCTCGGCGTCCTCGCGCATGCGATCGAGCAGCACGGTCTTGCCTACGCCACGCAACCCCACCATCAGGATGCTCTTCGTGGGCAGCCCGAGGCGCACCCGTTCCAAGGCCACCCGGATCGACTCGCGCAATTCGCCGCGGCCGGCGAGTTCCGGCGGCGGCGTACCCGCCCCTGGAGCGAAAGGGTTTCTTACCGGGTCCACAAGCGCGAGTTTATACTGATATTAGTGACTCTTATAAGAAATAGATAACTTTACCTAATCTCACTCAAACTCGAAGCCCCGAGTCCCAGTCGTCTTGCCGGGGCCGGGCGACACATCGGCCGCGCCCATTTGCGCGACTATAGGGTAAAGATGTATTTATATCCAGTAGTCACCGCTCGAACGCCTGCTGCACGAGGTCGTGCGCCGCATAGCGCAGCCAGCGGCACCAACGTCCGCATCCCGAGATCGCGCGGGCATCTTCCTGTCCCGCGCGATCCTCGACGAGCTGCTCGGCGTGCTCGCGCGCAAGTTCGCGCGCGACGCGGAGGCGCTCTCGCGCGTGGCGGTGTTCCTGGGAGAGGTGTCCACCCTGGTGAAGCCCGCGCGCCGCGTGAAGGTGCTGCGCGACGATCCCGACAACCGGATCCTCGAGTGCGCGGCCGCGGCCGGGGCCGCACGCGATCGTCACCGGCGACCGGGAGATGCTGGCCCTCGGCGAGCACGCGGGGGTACGGATCCTCAGCCTGGCGGAGTACCTGGCGGCATCAGCCGCCGGCCTGCTTCCCGGCGGCGCCTTCAGCTTCAACCAGTACCTGATCGCGGACGAGGCGCCGCTCCTCTTCCACACCGGCCCGCGCGGCATGTTCCCGCTGGTCGCCGAGGCGATCGGCAAGGTGCTGCCGCTGGAGAGCCTGCGCTACATCGGCTTCGCCCACGTCGAGGCGGACGAGATGGGGAGCCTGAACCAGTTCCTCGCCGCCGCGCCGCGCGCGGTGGCGGTGGCCAGCCAGACCGCGGTCCTGGTGTCGGTGAACGACCTCGCCGACCGCCCCGCGCGGGCGCTGGCCGACGGGGAGGTCCTGGACCTGGGCCGGCACGCCCTGCGCTGGGTGGACGCCCCGCACGTGCCGCACGGCTGGGAGAACGGCTTCATGATGGAGACCGCCACGCGCACGCTCCTGTGCGGGGACCTGTTCACCCAGGGCGGGAGCGGCGCGACGCCGATCACCGAGTCCGACATCCTCGGGCCGAGCGAAGCGTTCCGCGCGCCGATGGACTACTTCGCGCACGCGCCGCACACCGCGGCGGTGCTGGAGAAGCTGGCCCGTCTAGCAGCCGCAGGTGCTCGCGTGCATGCACGGGAGTGCGTGGCGGGGGGATGGGGCGGGGTTGCTGAGGGCGCTGGCGAGGAGCCTGAGCGCGAGGGAGTTGGCGGCTGCGGCGTGATCCACGGCGAAGTCGTGCCGGTGCAGCGGGTGGTGCGCCTCGGCGACGATGCGCCCCGCCCGGCGCGTCATCTCCAGCGCCGCGCGGCGGGTGAAGAGGACGAAGTGGATGCGTTCCAGGGCTACGCTTCGAGGACCGGTGCGCGAGGGTGTTGGTCTTGCCGGCGCCGGCGCCGCCGATGATGAGGAAGGGGGC
>CAVRDW010000002.1:0-203941 GCA_963719995.1 uncultured beta proteobacterium
CGTCGCCGTCGGCGATGAAGGTGCGGGTCTCGCCCGTGGGGAGCGCGAGCGGGCTCTTGCCGCCTTGCGTCAGCTCGATCAGCGAGCCGGCGGCGCCGGGGCCGGTGCCGGAGATGGTGCCCGAGCCGAGCAGGTCGCCCGGCTGCAGGTTGCAGCCGTTGGAGGTCTGGTGCGCGACCATCTGCGCGAGGGTCCAGTAGGAGTCGCGGAAGGTGCAGCGCGAGAGGCGCGCTGGTGGCATCTTCTGCGCGCGCATTTGCGCCGAGGCGAGAAGCATCTCGGTGTCGATGGCGTAGCCGCCCGATTTCTGGTCGCGCTCGTCGAAGAGGTAGGGCAGGGGCTTGGGGTCGCCCTCGGGGCGCGGGAAGGCGGCGCAGCGGAAGGGCTCGAGCGCCTCCAGCGTCACGATCCAGGGCGACATGGTGGAGGCGAAGCTCTTCGCGAGGAAGGGCCCGAGCGGCTGGTATTCCCAGGTCTGGATGTCGCGCGCCGACCAGTCGTTGAAGAGCACCACGCCGAAGACGTGATCGAGCGCGCGCGCGATGGGGATCGGCTTGCCGAGCGGGTTGCCCGGGCCGATGACGAAGCCCAGCTCCACCTCGTAGTCGAGGCGCTTCGCGGGGCCGAAGTCGGGCGCAGCGTCGGGTGGGCTGGTCTGGCCCCGGGTCTGCCCATTCGGGCGCGTGACCGGCGTGCCCGAGACGACGATGGAGGAGGCGCGGCCGTGATAGCCGATCGGCACCCACTTGTAGTTCGGCAGCAGCGGGTTGTCCGGGCGGAACATGCGGCCCATGTTCATCGCGTGGTGGATGCCGGTGAAGAAGTCGCTGTAGTCGCCGACCGCGACGGGCAGGAACATCTCGGCCTTCTTCATCGGCACGAGCCATTTCGAGAGGCGCTTGGCCTGCTTCGGATCGGAGAGGCCGATCGAGAGCGCCTTGCGCAGCGCGCGCCAGGCCTTGCGGCCGGCGCCGGCGAGGATGTTGAGGTTGGGCCCGGTGGTCAGGCCCACCGCGGCGAGGTCGAGGATCTGGTCGCCGATCGCCACGCCGCCGCGCGGCGCTTCCTTCGTGCCCTTGCGGCGGAACACGCCGAACGGCAGGTTCTGGATCGGAAAATCGGTCGCCGGGTCGTTGGCCGACTCGACCCAGCTCTTCAACTTCGGATTGTGCGTGGCGTCCATAAATTGGGGTCAGGGCCGAATTCTTTGCATGCAAAAGAATTCGGCCCTGACCCCAATTTACATCCTTCCTGGTAACCATGTCGCGAGGGCCGGCACCAACGCGATGAGGAGGAGGCGCAGCGGTGTCCGCCGCGACGAAGGGCGCGATGCCGCGCACGATGGTGAGCAGCGGCAGGCCCGCCACGTTCTGGATGACGAAGAGGTTGATGCCCACCGGCGGCAGGATCATGCCGATCTCGCAGACGGTCACCAGCATGACGCCGAACCAGATCGGATCGAAGCCCAGCGCCACGATCAGCTTGAAGACCGGGCCCACGGTGAGCAGCATCATCGCCAGCTCGTCCATCAGCGCGCCGAGCACGAAGTACATCGCCATCAGCAGGAACATCACCATCCACGGCGAGAAGCCCGCGTCCTTCACCGCGCGGATCAGGCCGTCGGTGAGGCCGGTCGAGTCGATGAAGTAGTTGAAGATCCCGGCGCCGATCAGGATCATGAAGATCATGCCGGTGGTGAGCGCGGTCTCGCGTACGGCGGAGAAGAAGCCGTTGCGGTCCATGCGCCCGAGCAGGAACGAGATCAGGATCGCGCCGAACGCGCCCACGCCCGCCGCCTCGGTGGGCGAGAAGAAGCCCACGTACATGCCGCCGAGCACGACGCCGAAGAGGAGCAGCACCGGCCAGACGCCGAGCAGCGCCTCGCGACGCTCCTCGCGCGCGGCGCGCGGCGCCGCGGGCCCTTGCGCAGGGTGGCGCCAGGTCGTGTAGCGGATCGCCGCCATGTAGAGCAGCATCCCCGCGATCCCGGGCAACACGCCGGCGGCGAAGAGCTTGCCGATGGACTGCTCGGTCATCAGGCCGTAGAGCACGAAAAGGATCGAGGGCGGGATCATCACGCCGAGCGTGCCCCCCGCGGCGATGGTGGCCGATGCGAGCCGGTCGTCGTAGTGCGCGCGGCGCATCTCGGGCATCGCCACGCGGCCCATGGTGGCGGCAGTGGCGATCGCCGAGCCGCACACGGCGCCGAAGATGGCGCAGGCGCCGATGGTGGCCATCGCGAGCCCGCCCTTCAGGTGACCCATCAGCGCGGAGACGAGGCGATAGAGGCTGGAGGAGAGCCCGCCGTAGGCGGAAAACACGCCCATCATCACGAAGAGCGGCACCACCGTGAGGCTGATCGGGAACACCGACTCGAAGGGCGCGCGCCCGAGCACGAAGCCGAGCGTGCTCCAGCCGTTGACCATGCCGTAGCCGAGCGCGCCGATCACGGCCATCGCGATCGCCACGGGCACGCGCAGCGCGATCAGCGCGAGCACCGCGAGGAAGCCGAGCGCGCCGGAGATCACGGCGCGAACCGAAGCTGCTGCGTTGGCGTTGCGGGGCCATCTCGGGCGCTGGGCGGGTGCGATCCGCCTACAACCTGCGCAGCGCCCTGGCGCCCACCAGCAGCACCGCGATGAGCGAGAGCGCCATCCCCGCGACAAGCGGCGCCCAGTACCACAGCATCGGGATGCCGAGCGTCTGAGACTTGTCGCCCTGGCGGAGCTGGATCAGCGCCTGGCCGATCGAGTTCCACAGGATCGCGGCGAGCAGCGCGGCGCCCAGGAGCGCCGAGAGCGCCTCGACGGCGGCGCGCCCGCGCGCCGGCAGCCGGTCGGTGAGGAAGTCCACCGTGATGTGCGATTCACGCAGGAAGGCGAGCGGCAGCACCAGGAACACGCAGGCCATCTGCGCGAGCTGGTTCAGGTCCACCATGCCGAGGATCGAGAAGCCGACGCTCTTGCGCGTGGCGATGTCGACGATCAGCGCCGCCACCGCGAGCATAAGCGCGAGCACCCCCGCGAACGCGACCCAGGAGAGGGCGCGGTCGGCGAAGGCTTCGAGGCGGTCGAAAATTGGGGTCAGGGCCGAGTTTTCTCGTGCCAGAAAAAACTCGGCCCTGACCCCGATTTCCTATTTCTTGGCGAAGCGCGCCACTTGCTTGCGCATCTCGTCGTAGATGGCGCGCGCGTTGGCGATGCCTTCCTTTTCCAGCTTGGCGAGCTCGCCGTCGAGCACGGGCTTCAGGTCCGCGCGCCACTTCTCGCGCGTCGCGTCGTCCACGCGCACGATCTCGTGGTTGAGCGGTTTCACCGCGTCCAGGCCCGCCTGGTCCCACTTGTTCCACCAGGCGCCGAACTTGTCGGTGAGCACCTGGCCGGTGGTGGCGTCGATCGCCTTCTTCACGTCGGCCGGCAGCTCGGCGTAGCGCTTCGGGCTCATCACCAGGTGGAAGCAGCTCGTGTAGACGCGCGCATCCAGGTGGTGCTTGAGGATGTTCTCGAGGCGAAAGCCCTTGATCGCGTCCCAAGGGAAGACGGCGCCGTCGATCACGCCCTTCTCGATGTTCTCGTACACCTGCCCCGGCGGCATGCCGACGGGCGTCGCGCCGAGGTAGGCGAGGAGCGCCTGCGTGGGTGGATTGGGCGCGCGCATGCGCAGGCCCTTCACGTCGGCGATGGTCTTGAGCGACTTGTCGCGCGTGTGGAAGAGGCCCGGGTTGTGGCAGTGGAGCGCGATGGGCTTGAAGTCCCTGTAGTCCTCGGCAAGGAGGTCGGGCAGCATCGCCCAGAGCGCCTTCGAGGCAGAGTCGGAGCTCTCGGCGACGAAGGGCATCTCCATGATGGAGGTGCGCGGGTAGCGGCCGCGCGGGATGCCGTTCAGGCCGAAGGCGAGGTCGGTGACGCCCTGCTTCACCTGGTCGGCCTGGTTCTCCACCTTGCCGAAGGGCGAGTTGCCGGCGAAGACGCGCACGGTGACCTTGCCGCCGGAGCGCTTCTCGATGTCCTTGCCCAGCGGCTCGAGCACGTCCACCGCAAAGCCGTGCGTGGGCGGAACGAAGGTGGTGAACTTGAGCTCGGTCTGCGCCTGCGCGCCGGCTCCGAAGCCCAGCGCGACCGCGGCAGCGATGCCGGTGATCCGTCGTTTCATGTCTCCTCCAGGAAAATCGGGGTCAGGGCCGAATTAATTTGAATTGCGGAAATTGGGGTCAGGGCCGGATTTTTAGTTTATGCGGAAATTCGGCCCTGACCCCGATTTTTGATCGGCATGTGGGCGAGCCACTTCTCGACCTCTTTCGGGTCGGAGAAGAGGGTCTCGAGCTCCGCGCGGGCCTCTTCCTCGGTCTGCAGAACCGAGTCGATGATGCCGCGGTCCTCGCCGCTGCGGTCCGTGGCGAGCTCCAGGCGGATGCCGAAGGGGTCGAGGAAGTACGCCGACCAGAAGCGCCCGCCCAGCGGCACCGGTCCGATCACGTGCACACCGCAGGCGCGTACGTGCGCGACCATGGCGTCGAACTTCTCCGGCGCCACGTGGAAGGCGACGTGCTGCATGCCGCCGACGTGGTCGCGCACTGCCTGGGCAGCCCCTTCGGGTACTCGAAGATGGCGAAGAGCGAGTCGTTGCCCATGTCGAAGAAGTAGTGCCGCAGGTTGTCGTACGGCGGCTGCCAGCGCTCGGCCTCGTAGGGCACGCGCCGCGCGTGCACCAGGCGAAAGCCCATCACCCGCGTGTAGAAGTCCATCGCGGTCGGCATGTCGTCGGAAACGATGGCGAGGTGGTCAACTCCGCGCGTGTTCATGGCTCTTCTCCTCGAGCGACGCAAGGAACGGGCGCACCGCGGCGAGAAAGCCCGCGAGATTGTCGCCTGCGACGTTGTGGCCGGCGTCCACTTCCGCGAGCCGGATGCGCGGATTCGCGGCCTTCACACGCTCGGCGGTCTCGGGTGCGAACAGGTCCGAGCGCGCGCCGCGGATGACGAGCGTGGGCGAGCGCAGATCGGCGAGCGCCTGCCACATGTCCACGCCGAGCTTGGGCCGCTCGCCGGTGGCCAGGGTCTTGCGGAACTGCTCGCGAAAGTGCGGATCGCGCTTGACGGTGTAGCCGCCGGCGACGGGCACGAGGTAGGCCTCGAAGCGCGCGCGCTTCTTCGCATCATTGAGGTCCGCCTTGAAGTACGCCATGGCCGCCTCGATGCTGGTGAAGGCGTCGGGGACGCTCGCGACGTTCTGCGCGACGCGCTTGGAGCCCGCCGGGGCGTTCTCCGGCGAGTAGTCCACGAGGACCAGCGCCGCGACGCGCTGCGGGTTTTTCGCCGCGAAGTAGGCGCCGTTGCGCGCGCCCATCGAGTGCGCGATCACGATGGCGCGCGGCCAGCCGAGATGGTCCATCAGCGCGCCAATGTCGCCAGCCATGGCGGGCACCGAGTAGTCGGCCGATCGGCCGGAGTCGCCGAAGCCGCGCATGTCCATGCACGCGGCCTCGCGGTCGCCGGCGAGCGCCTGCGCCGCCTCCAGCCAGTCCCAGGAGAAGAAGGAAAGCCCGTGCACGAAGACGAGCGGCGTGCCGCCCGGGCGCCCGAGCCGCCGGTAGTGAAGGGCGATGTCGCCGGAACGCGCGGTTCCGGTCTGATGCGAAACGGCCATGGTTTTTTCTCCGGCGCGGCCTGTCCAGCCACGCGTCTGACTGTTTATCATGAAGCCCATGACGAAGGAAATTCTCATCGCCGGCGGCGGCATCGGCGGGCTCTCGGCCGCGCTCGCCTTGGCGCGCAAGGGCCTGCGCGTCCGGGTGCTGGAGAAGGCGCCCGAGTTCGGCGAGATCGGCTACGGCATCCAGATGGGGCCGAACGTCGCCAAGATGCTCGACCGGCTGGGGATCCTCGAGCCGATCGAGTCGCACGCGTTCTTTCCCGACGCGCTCATCTTCGCCGATGCCATCGACAACCGCGAGATTACGCGCATCGCGGTGGGCCAGTTCTTTCGCCAGCGCTACGGCTACCGCTACTTCGTCATCCACCGCCGCGACCTGCACGGCGAGATCCTCAAGGCCTGCCGCGGGCGCGGCGAGATTGCGCTCGAGACCTCCCGCGGCATCGCTTCATTCGAGCAGCGCGGCGACACGGTGCTCGTACGCTGCGAGGGCGGCGAGGAGTACGAGGGGGCGGCGCTGGTGGGCGCGGACGGCCTGCGATCGGTCGCGCGCCAGGTGGTGATCGGCGACGGGGCGCCGCGCATGGCAGGGCATTTCGTCTACCGGGGCGTGGTGCCGATGGATCAGATCGTCGATCGCAGCCGGGCCGATGCGATGACGATCTGGGGCGGGCCCGACCTGCACCTCGTGCAGTACCGGTTGCGCGGCGGCACGGTGATGAACAACGTGGCGACGATCGCGAGCCGGCGCTTCAAGCGCGGCGAGAAGGACGCGGGCACGCCCGAGGAGCTGGAGGAGATCTTCGCGCGCACGGATCCGCATGTGCGCGACATCCTGCGCTACGTGTCGCGGGAGCGGAACTGGGTGCTGCACGATCGCGATCCGGCGACGAACTGGTCGAAGGGCCGCGTGACGCTCCTGGGCGACGCGGCGCATCCGACGCTGCAGTACCTCGCGCAGGGCGCGCAGATGGCGATCGAGGATGCGGTGGTGCTGGCGGAGAAGGTGGCCGCGGCGGGCGAGAACTTCGGGGCGGCGTTCCAGGCCTACCAGCACGAGCGCATGAACCGTTCCGCGCGCGTGGTCCTTTCCTCGCGCTTCTTCGGCGAGGTCCTGCACGCCGACGCCGGCGCCCGCGAGCTGCGCAACGAGCTCCTGCGCCGCCGCAAGCCCGAAGACTTCGGCGAATTCGACTGGCTCTACAAAGGCATCTGAAAATCGGGGTCAGGGCCGGATTTTTCCTCGGCGGGAATATTCGGCCCTGACCCCAATTCTTCTGTGGCCAGAGAATTCGGCCCTGACCCCAATTTCGGGCGGCCGGGCTTCGCACGGCCGAGGCGGCGGCCGAGGCCGATTTCGATCTTGGCTTTGAAGGATTCGCCGCCAAGCGGCATGCCGCTTTGCACGGTTTCTCGAATTCTGTTCAGGTCGTCCTGAGCCAGTGCCCCTTCAACCAGCTGGCGGTAGGCGAGTTGGCGCATTGGCGAATCCTCGCTGAGCGCCAAGTACTCTGCGTGCGGCGTGACCAATGGGTCGGCCCTTAGCCCGGCGTTGGCGTGATAGCTGGACCACAGGTAGTCCGCCGGCGCGGCGACCATGCCCGCGCGCACCGGGTTCTGCTCGATGTAGCGGTAGCAGGCGAGCACGTAACGTGCCGAGTCGACCAGGAACGACCGGAATCTCCCCTCCCACAAGGTCCCTGTGCGCTTGTATGCACGATTGAAGCGCTGAACGTATCTCTGCCCGAGATTTCTCATCAGGGCTGCGCAGGCATCCGCAGTGGGCGGCGTGACCAGCAGGTGCACGTGGTTCGTCATCAGGCAGTACGCGTGCACCGCGCAACCCACCTGATCCGCCTGCTCGCGCAGATGGGTGAGGTAAAGCATGTAGTCGGCATCCCGCCGGAAGCAGGCCGACCCGTCATTGCCGCGCTGCACGACGTGCAAGGCGATACCAGGAAGGACGGGGCGGGGCTGCCGTGCCATGACCCCTGTGAACGGCTCCGCAGCCCCGTCCGTTGACAGCATCGCCGGAAATTGGGGTCAGGGCCGAATTCTTTCTGGCTGAAAGAATTCGGCCCTGACCCCAATTTAGAAGCCGTTCCAGACCTTGTCGTAGTCCTTCTGCAGCTGCTTGGCCGAGAGGGCGGCCTTGGTGGGGCGGAAGACGTAGCGCGATTCCCACATGAAGGCGAGGGTGCCCTCGAGCTTGTGCGGCTCGAGGTTGGCGTTCGTGGCCTTCTCGTAGGTCGGCCGATCGGGGCCGTGGCCGCTCATGCAGTTGTGGATCGAAATCCCGCCCGGCAGGAAGCCTTCCGCCTTGCCGTCGTAGACGCCGCGGATCAGCCCCATCAACTCGCTCATCAGATTGCGGTGGAACCAGGGCGGGCGGAAGGTGTGTTCGGCCACCATCCAGCGCGGCGGGAAGATGACGAAGTCGCAGTTGGCGACGCCCGGCGCGCCCGAGGGCGAGGTGAGCACCGTGAAGATCGATGGATCGGGGTGATCGAAGGTCACGGTGTTGACCGCCATGAAGCGCGCGAGGTCGTACTTGTAAGGCGCGTAGTTGCCGTGCCAGGCGACGACGTCGAGCGGCGAGTGGCCGAGCTCGGTGGCCCACAGGTGGCCGAGAAATTTCGCGACGAGCTGGCACTTGCCGCGCGTCTTCTCGTACGCCGCCACCGGGTAGAGGAAGTCGCGCTTCTGCGCAAGGCCCTGCGCGCCGATCGGCCCGAGCTCGGGCAGCCGGAAGGCCGCGCCGTAGTTCTCGCAGACGTAGCCGCGCACGCCGCCCGCGCCGCCGCGTGAGCCTGGCGTCAACTCCACTGCGAACTTCACGCCGCGCGGCACCACTGCGATTTCGCCCGGCGCGACCGCGAGGCGACCGAACTCGGTCGCGAGCTCGATCGCGCCTTCCTGCGGCACGAGCATCAGCTCGCCGTCGGCGCAGTAGAAGAAGCGGTCCTTCATCGAGCGGTTGGCGCAGTACACGTGCACCGCGATGCCGTGCTGCGAGGCCGGGTCGCCCGACCCCGCGATGGTGACGAGGCCATCGAGGAAATCGGTCGGCTTCGAAGGCACCGGCAGCGGGTTCCAGCGCAGGCGGTTGGGCGACGCTTCCACCTCGGCGAACGGCCCCGAGCGCAGCAGCCCGTCCGCGATGCGCTTGTAGGGCCCGTGCATGGCGGAAGGGCGCACGCGGTAGAGCCAGCTCGACAGGTTCTCCGCGCGTGGCGCGGTGAACGCGGTTCCCGAGAGCACTTCGGGATAGAGGCCCTTGGGCGTCTTCTGCGGCGAGTTCTGCCCGATGGGCAGCGCGCCCTTCTCGGCCTCGGTGGAAAAGGTGTTGCCGAACCCGGACTGGTATCTCATTGTCATGGTTTGGGAAATTGGGGTCAGGGCCGAATTCTTTTGCATGCAATAAATTCGGCCCTGACCCCGATTCTAGATTACGCCGCGCTTCATCTGGTCGAGCTCGATGGATTCGAACAGCGCCTTGAAGTTGCCCTCGCCGAAGCCCTCGTCGCCCTTGCGCTGGATGAACTCGAAGAAGATCGGCCCGAGCTGGTTCTCGGAGAAGATCTGCAGCAGCAGCGCGCCCGCCTTGCCGTCGATGAGGATCCTGCGCTTCTTCAGCTCGGCCACGCTCTCGCCGTGCCCCGGGATGCGCTTGTCGATCAGCGTCGTAGTAGGTCTCGTTCGTGTCGAGCAGCTTCACGCCGCGCGCCTTCAGCGCGTCCACCGTCTTGAGAAGGTCGGTCGAGCCGAGCGCCACGTGCTGGATGCCCTCGCCGTGGTACTTGTCGAGGTACTCCTGGATCTGCCCGGCCTTCTCGGTGCCTTCCTCGTTGATCGGGATGCGGATCTTGCCGCAGGGGCTGGTCATCGCCTTGCGACTTCACGCCGGTCACCTGGCCCTCGATGTCGAAGTAGCGGATCTCGCGGAAGTTGAACAGGCGCTCGTAGAAATCGGCCCATTCCTTCATGCGCCCCTTGTGCACGTTGTGCGTGAGGTGGTCGATGTAGGTCAGGCCGAAGCCCGGCGGGTTGAGCGAGGCCGCCGCTGAACCTTCCTGCAGCGGCTCGAAGTCGACATCGTAGAAGCCGATGTTGCCGATCTCGCCCGGCCGCTTGCCGCCCTTGCCGCGCCAGCGGTCGATGAGATAGATGAGCGAGTCGCCGATGCCCTTGATCGCCGGGATGTTCAGTTCGCCCGGCGCCGCCGTGCCGGCGTAGCCCCAGGCGCCAAGCGACGACCGCGCGCTCGTAGGCGGCCTTGGCGTCGGCGACGCGGAACGCGATGGCGCAGATGCTCGGCCCGTGCTGGCGCGCAAAGCGCTGCGCGAACGAGTCGGGCTCGGCGTTGACGATGAAGTTGATCTCGCCCTGGCGGTAGAGCAGCACGTTCTTGTGCCGGTGCCGCGCGACGGCCTTGAAGCCCAGGCGCTCGAACAGCGCCCCCATCGCCCTGGGGTCGGGCGCGGCGTATTCGATGAACTCGAATCCGTCCGTGCCCATCGGGTTGTCCCACGACGTGAAGCCCATGGTCCAGTATAGATCGGGGTCAGGGCACGCTGATCGCAGGAGCGACAGCAGGCCCTGAGGTTGCGGTGCGGGAATCCGGCCAGACCCCGGCCTCCCCTGCCACCGGGCATCTGCCAAGCCCCGGCTTCCCGTGCCACCGGAAGTTCGGCCCGACCCCGGCTTCCCGCGCCACCGGAATTCCGGCCCTGACGGTGATTGACATTCGGTTGTGAATTTTCGATAGAAGCGGTCCGGAAAGCGCGATTCCGTTCTAACGTCCGTCCTGCCATGGAGCAACCGCAACTCATCCGTCTCATGATGGTCGGCGAGGACCGCATATTCGCGGGCCGGCTCGCGCGCGTCCTGCGCGAGGCCGAGCCCGGCTCGCTGATGCTCGTCGGCACCGTCGCCGGAAGCGAAGAGGCTTGCGCGCTCGTCGGCAGGGCGCGTCCCGACGTGATCCTGCTGGACCTCGAGACGGTCGGGTTCGAGGGGTTGGGGCAGATCGGCGCGCAGTGCGCGGCGCTCATCCTGGCCGCGGCGGCGCAGCGCGACGCAATCGCCGGTGCGCGCGCGGTGCGCATGGGCGCTCGCGGCATCGTGCTGAAGACCGACGCGCCCGAGACGATCCGCAAGGCGTTGCGCAAGGTGAAGGAAGGCGAGATCTGGCTCGATCGCCGCACCTCCAGCCAGATCCTGCGGGAGGTCATCGTCGGCCACAGGAACGGCGAGCTCGCCGCCAACGAGGGGATCGCCTGCCTGACGTCGCGCGAGCGCGACATCGTGTGCGCGCTGGTCCGGCACGACGGCGCGAACGGCCGCACGCTCGCGGCGCAGCTGGGCATCAGCGACCAGACGCTGCGCAACCACTTCAGCGCGATCTACCGCAAGCTCGGCATTCCCAACCGGTCCGGCCTCGTCGCCTACGCCACCCGGCTACGCCTCGACGCAGCCGCCTGAGGCGCAGCGCCCCCGGCAGCCCGCCGGGCTTTGCCGTATGCTATTGATTTGACGGCTTTCCCTGCCGAAAGCGATGCGCGAATTCCTCGCCCAGTTCCGAGCCCACTTCATCGCCGCGGCGTTTTTCAGCCTGGTGATCAACGTGCTGATGCTCGCGCCTGCGCTGTTCATGCTGCAGGTGTTCGACCGCGTGGTGAGCAGCCGCAGCGTGGAGACGCTGGTGATGCTGTTCGTGCTTACGCTGATGGCGCTGCTCGTCATGGCGTACCTGGACGCCATCCGCACGCGGCTGCTGGCGCGGGCGGCGATGAAGCTGGAGCGGCTGCTCGGCCCGCGCATCCTCTCGAGCATGTTGCGCCAGAGCGCGCGCTCCAACCGCGCGCAGTCGCTGCACGGGCTGCGCGACATCAATGCGCTGCGCAGCTTCCTCACCGGGCCCGGCGTGGTGGCGATCTTCGACGCGCCGTGGGTGCCGCTGTTCATCGCGCTCATCTTCCTGTTCCACTCGCTGCTCGGTTTTGTGGCGCTCGGCGGCGCGCTGCTGCTGGTGAGCCTCACGGTGCTCAACGAGCGGCTCTCCCGCCGTTCGATCGAGGCCATGCAGACCGATGCGCGCCTGGCCGGGCGCTTCGTGGACCAGAGCCTCGGCAACGCCGAGGTGGTGGGCGCGCTGGGCATGGTGGACAACGTGACGCAGGACTGGAGCGAGAAGAGCCAGAAGGTGCTGCAGTCGCAGTTCGAGGCGAACCAGATCGGCAGCTTCCTCACGAGCACCACGCGCTTCCTGCGCCAGATGCTGCAGGTGGTGATGCTTGCGGCGGGCGCCTGGCTCACCATCGAGCAGCTCTCGACCCCCGGCGTGATGATCGCCGCCACCATCATCCTCGGGCGCGCGCTGGCGCCGATCGAGTCGCTGACCGCGGGCTGGAAGAGCCTGGTGGAGGCGCGCGGCGCCTATCAGCGGCTCGCCAAGGTGATCGAATCGGAGCCCGCCACGGCGGATCCGATGGACCTGCCGGCGCCCAAGGGCGCGCTCAACGTCGAGAACCTGCTGTTCGGCTTCCGCGGGCAGGAGCTGCCGGTCATCCGTCGCGTGTCCTTCGCGCTCGCGCCGGGCGAGTCGCTCGCCATCATCGGGCCGAGCGCGGCGGGCAAGTCCACCCTGGCGCGCCTGCTGGTGGGCGTCTGGCACCCGAACTCCGGCGCGGTGCGCCTGGACGGCGCCGACATCCGCTCCTGGCCGCGCGAGCGGCTCGGGCCGCACATCGGCTACCTGCCGCAGAACGTCGAGATCTTCGCCGGCACGGTGGCCGAGAACATCGCGCGCCTGGGGCAAGTGGACTCGGAGGACGTCATCAAGGCGGCCGTGCGCGCCAACGCGCACGAGATGATCCTCGCGCTGCCGCAGGGCTACGACACGCCGGTCGGCGAGGGCGGGATGCTGTTGTCGGCCGGACAGCGCCAGAGGATCGCGCTGGCGCGCGCGCTCTACGGCAATCCGCGCCTGGTGGTGCTCGACGAGCCCAACTCGAACCTCGACACCAAGGGCGAGGCGGCGCTGGCGGATTGCATCCGCCTGCTCAAGGCCGAAGGCGTGACGCTGGTGGCGATCACCCACCGCCTGCCGCTGGTGTCGGCGGTGGACAAGGTGATGGTGCTGATGCACGGCGCGATCGAGAAGTTCGGCACGCTCGCCGAGGTGATGCCGCGCACCAGCCAGGCCTCCGATCCCGCGCACACCGTGGTGGCGGGCAAGATCGGGCCGAGGACCTGAGCGCTTGACCGAGGAGATCGACAGCCCGCGCTGGCTGATCCGTGCCGGCATCGCCGCGATCCTGGTGTTGTTGGCCGCAATGGCGGCATGGGCCGCGCTCGCGCCGGTGAGCGGCGCGGTGATCGCGCCCGGCTCGGTCAAGGTGGACATGTACCGCAGGACGGTGCAACACCAGGAGGGCGGCATCGTGGACGAGATCCTGGTCCGCGACGGCAGCCGCGTGAAGGCGGGCGATGCGCTCGTCGTCCTGAAGGACGTCAAGGTCGAGGCGGGCATCGAGGTGGTCCTCACCCAGCTCGACGGGGAAATCGCCAAGAGCGCGCGCCTGCAGGCCGAGCAGGCCTGGGCGACGGAGGTGACTTTCCCCGCTGATCTGCGCGCCCGCGCCAGCCAACCGCGCATCGCCGATCTCCTGCGGCGCGAATCCGAGCTCTTCCATACGAGGCGCGACTCGTACCGGACGCAGCTCGGGTTGATCCAGCAGCAGATCAAGGACACGGAGAACGAGATCCGCGCGCGCCAGGCGCAGATCAAGGCGGACGAGGCTGCGCTCAGGTTCCAGAGCGAGGAGCTGGAATCGAACCGCAAGCTGCTGAAGGAGGGCTTCATCAGCAACGTGCGCATCCTCTCGCTGGAGCGCGGCCTTGCCGATGTCGGCGCGCGGCTGAGCGAGCACGAGGCGGATCTCGCCACCGCGCGCGGCAAGGCCTCGGAGCTGCAGCTCAAGGCGGTGAACCTGCGCACCACGATGATGCAGGAAGCCGCCAACGAGATGCGCCAGACCACGGTGCAGATCCTCGACCTGCGCGAGCGGCTGCGGCCGCTGCAGGACGCGGCCACGCGCCAGCGCATCGTCGCGCCGATCGCGGGCCAGGTGGTGGGGCTCAGGATCACGACCATCGGCGCGGTCATCGGGCCGCGCGATCCGATCCTCGACATCGTGCCGGAGAACGTCGAGCTGATCGTCGAGGGGCGCGTGCGTCCCGAGGACGTGAACTACGTGCACGTGGGCGCGGACGCCGACGTGCGCCTCACCTCGTTCCGCCAGCGCATCACGCCGGTGGTCGGCGGCTCCGTGATCTACGTCTCGGCCGACCGCATCGAGGACCGCGACCAGCGCACCGGGTACTACGTCGCGCACGTGCGCGTGACGCCCGAGGCGCTCGCGAAGGCGGGCGACCTCAAGCTGCAATCGGGCATGCCCGCCGAGCTGTACATCAAGACCGCGCCGCGCAGCGCGCTCATGTACGTGCTCGACCCGGTGACCGGGTTCCTGCAGCGCTCGCTCAGGGAGCCGCTGTACGAGCGGGGCGAGCCGAAATCTCCGCCCAAGCAGTAGCCGCCGGCAGCCTGGCGCGCTGCCTAGTCCGATTACCTGCCGCTCGCGGCCCCTTCATTGCCGGCTGCCACCGCACTCTTGCGGCACGCCACCAGCACGGTGATGGCGCGGCCGGTT
This sequence comes from uncultured beta proteobacterium, assembly GCA_963719995.1. Classification (GTDB taxonomy): domain Bacteria; phylum Pseudomonadota; class Gammaproteobacteria; order Burkholderiales; family SG8-39; genus JAABQT01. Next base: position 14,366 of record CAVRDW010000002.1, read on the forward strand.
GCCGCGACCTCCGTGTTCTCGACTTTCGGCCCCGCGGCGCCGCTGCGAAAGGCCACCGCGTGCCGCTCGAGGAAGGCCTGGGCCACTTCGCCGCGCACGCCGAAGCTGATGTTCTGCGGCAGGTCGCCGGTGCGCTTCTGCACGGCGAGCGCATCGAGCTTGGAGGTGACGATGCCGATCACCTGCCCGGCCTGGTCGAGGATCGGGCCGCCGCTGTTGCCCTTGTGGATCGGCGCGGAGATCTGGAAGCGCGTGGAATCGCCGCGCAGCCCGCCCGTGGCGCTCACGTAGCCGAAGTTCACGTTGGGCTCGAAGCCGAGGACGCTCGCGAGCGGAAATCCCACCACCGTCACCGATTCCCCCGCCTGCAGCGGCGCGCCGCGGCGAAAGCTTGCCACTGTGGGAAAGGCCCGCTCAGCCCTGAGGAGCGCGAGGTCGTTGGCGATGTCGGCGCCCACGACCGTCGCTTTGGCGCGCTCGCGCCCCGCATCCAGCACCGTGATGGAGGTACAGGTCTGCGCCAAGTGGTGATTGGTGAGAATCAGGCCCTCCGGGGAGACGACGATGCCGGCGCCGATCGAAACTGCGGCGGTACGCGCCGCCGGCGGGCTTGGGCTCTCGCCCCTGGCAAGCGCACAGGCGTGCTGCAGCAACCGCGCCTGCAGCCCGTCGGCGCCGACATCCGTGAGCGCCTCGCGCCAACGCTCCGGCGTGCGCGTGCTCTCCGTGAGGCGCCTCCCCGTGGCATCGAAAAGTGCCGCCGAGGTGACCGCGACCTTGCGCGCCGCGCAATCCGCGGCCTGGGCGCTCACCGAGCTGCTATAGCGGAACTTGCGGTCGCGGCTGTCGCGCGGCTCGCTGTATTCGATGCGTACCCGGTAATGGACGTATCCCTCGTCGGTGCGCACCGAAGCGCGATCGAAGAGAACCTTGGTGGTCCTGGCGGTGGCGAAGGGCTCCCAGGATTGCGCTGCGGCAGGCGCTGCAGTGAGCAGCAGGACGAGCGGAAGGAGCCGGGCGGCGGGAAGCGGGCGCATGGTCTGCGGCAGCGCGAACTGCGCATGCCGCCGCAGATCATGACACAGCGGCCCCATGACGGGGCCGCGACCGCTCAACCCATGATCATGTCGTACGAGATCGTGGTATCCGGCGTCAGGCTGCTCGCGGGGGCGGTGTCGGCGCCGTAATCGCCATCCATCGCGTAGTAGTCCGTCGTGCCGCCATGCGTGATCGCGACGCCGAGCAGTTCCGTGTCCGCCTGGATGTTCGGGTCGTTCACCTCGAGGAAGTTCGTGGCATCGACCAGCCAGAGATCCAGGTCATCCTCGACGACCCACGACACGTTGTCGACCTTGGCCGCGTAGTAGCCGTCGCCGGTAATGTCCGCGGACGGGGCGTTGTAGTAGAGGACGATGCTGGTAATGTCATCCGGCAACTGGGGGAAATTTCCGCCCACGGAGGGCGTCGCCACGGGCGGCGCCGCAGGCGGCTCAGCCGGCGCCTCTGCAATCGGCTCGGCAGGCGTCTGCGCGGGCGGCTCGGCGGGTGGCTCGGCGGGTGGCTCCTCGGCGGGGATGTCGAACTCTCCCAGCAGCTTCACTGCGTCCGTGCGGTCGTCGCCGACGCTCGTCGCGCGCACGCCGAACGTAAGGCCGTCCAGGTCCTCGAGCGCCACGCCCTGCAGCGTGAAGTGGGCCTCGCAGTTGTCGTCCCGCATGTATCCGGCGGTGCCGATCTCCATGCCGATGTCGAACTTCTCGCCGGTGCCGTTCATGTTGTTGTCTCTGCCGCCAACCGTGGTGACGCCTTCGTTGGCAATGGCGAGATCGCAATCGGCGACGCCTTCGACGCTGACGCCCGCGACGCTGCTGCCGACGTCCATGTAGAAGCCGCGAAGGTCGGCGACGCCCTCCATGACCTTCACGGTCATGTTCACCGAGCCTTCCGTTTCTTCGGCATACACATGGATGACCAGCCCGTCACCATCGGTGACGGAGCCGATGAGCATTCCGGCAGGTACCGAGCCCGGTTCCTGCGACGCCGAATCGGGCGCGCTGACGCCGTACAACTCCCTGATCTCGGCGATCGCTCGCGTGAACAGGCTGGCCAACTGCTCGAACAAGGCACCAAAGTTCATGAGACCTCCTTGACGCAACGGCCCGATGCTATCTGCCGCGCGGCGGCCTCTGTCGCTCGCGGAGTGACGTATTCACGGATCCCCGGCAGGAATGACAAAACCTTAGGAATCCCACACGGCTTCACACATGGCAGTGCCCGGGCGGCGACGGCAATTGCCGTACAAAGGTCATGGACTGCAAACGAAAACACAGCGCGCGGCTGGGAGCGCGCGTGACGCGGACTCGAGCGGACCGTTCAGCCGACGCGCACGGGGAGCTTGCGAAAGCCTCTGAAGCGGATGCGGCGATCCCGTTCCGGTTCGCCCGCGAGCTCGATCTTCGCGAAGCGCTCGAGCAGCCTGCCGAGCGCGATGCGGCCTTCCATGCGCGCGACGTTCATGCCGACGCAGACGTGGTCGCCCTGGCCGAATGCAACATGGCGGTTGGGCTTGCGCGCGACCTCGAAGCGCTCGGGATCAGCGAACTGGCCGGGATCGCGGTTCGCCGCGCCGATGCCGATGGTGATCAGCGTGCCCTCCGGCAGCGTCTTGCCGGAGAGCGTCATGGGCGCGGTGAGGCGGCGGTTATTCAGCTGGATCGGCCCGTCGTAGCGCAGCATCTCCTCGATCGCCAGCGGCACCAATGCGGGATCCGCGCGCAGGCGCGCCATCTCGCCGGGATTGCGCAGCAGCGCCCACAAGCCGTTGCCGATGAGGTTCGTGGTGGTTTCGTGCCCGGCATTGAGAAGAAAGATGCACTGGTGGTAGAGCTCCTTCTCCGTGAGCTTCTCTCCATCCTTCTCCCCCTGGATGAGGCGCGTGAGCACGTCGGACTCGTAGTCGCCCGGCTTCCTGCGCCGCTCGTCGATCAGCACCTTCAGGTACTCGATGAACTCGGTCACTGCGCGGTTGCCCGCCTCGAACATCTGCGACGTGAGCCTGGGCTCCAGGCCTGAGAGGATTGCCACCGACCAACCGCGCAAAGGGCTGCGCTCGGCACGCGGGATGTCGAGCAGGTTGCCGATGACCTCGATCGGGATCTGCGCGGCGAAGTCGTCGATGAAATTGGCCTCGCGCTTCTCCGCCATCTCCGCGAGCAGCGCATCCACCAGGCGCTCGACGTTCGGTTCCATGCGCGCGATCGCCTTCTGGTTCACCGCGCCCATGATGATGCGCCGCACGCGCGTGTGCAGCGGCGGGTCGTTGAACACGAGGCTCGTCGTATGGTGCTCGTAGAGCGGCGAATCGCCGAGCTTGGGGCGGAACTCGGCCTTCTTGTCCGAGCTCGCGTGCGGACTGCGGTACACGGCGAGCGCGTCCTCGTAGCGCGAAAGGAAGACGCCGCCACCCTCCAGCTCGTGCACCGGGTCTTGGCGGCGCAGCGCCGCGTACCACGGGTAGGGGTCGTCGAGGAACTCCGGCGGCGCTCGCGTGAGCTGGAAGTCGCGCACCGCGTCCGCGGAAATCATTCGGCTATTATGCCGCCATGCAACGCGTCCCCAATGTCGAGTTCGAACCCGCCCTGAAGAAGCGCCTCGAGGAGCTCTGGGGCAGTCCGCCCAACCTTTACCGCGCGCTGGGCAACCACGCCGCGCTCACCGCCGCCTGGACCGAGTTCGCCCGCGCCATCCGCTACGAGAGCCGCAATCCGCGCGAGCTGAGGGAGCTGATGATCCTGCGTGGCGCGCAGCTCATGCGCTCGGAGTACGAGTGGGCGCAGCACCTGAAGATGGCGCGCAAGGTTGGCGTGCGCGAGGCGCAGATCGCCGCGCTCGCCGACTGGCGCGCGTCGCCCGAGTTCACGCCGCGCGAGAAGGCGGCGCTGCTGCTCGCCGAAGCGGTGACGCAGGCCAACGTCACCGACGCGGTGTACGCGGAAGTCTCGAAGCACTTCGGGCACCAGGACTTCGTCGAGCTCGCGCTCACGGCGGCCTTCTACGCCATGGTGGGGCGCATGCTCGATGCCATGCGCATCCAGCTCGAGCCCGAGGCGCGCGAGTACTCGCCCAGGCTGCCGTGACGACGCCGAGGCGCCAGTACCGCTATTACGAGTTCGTGATGGCGGCCTTCGTCACGGTGCTCATCTGCGCCAACCTGATCGGCCCGGCCAAGATCGCGCAGGTGGAGCTGCCGCTCTATGGCACGCTGATCTTCGGCGCGGGCGTGCTGTTCTTCCCGATTTCGTACGTGTTCGGCGACATCCTGACCGAGGTCTACGGCTACGCGCGCGCGCGGCGCGTGATCTGGGCGGGATTCGCCGGCCTCGCCTTCGCCGCCTTCATGGCCTGGGTGGTGGTGGCGCTGCCGCCGGCGTCGTTCTGGAAGAACCAGCAGGCCTACGAGGTCGCCTTCGGCACCACGTGGCGCATCGCCGGCGCGTCGATGATCGCGTACTTCTGCGGCGAGTTCGTCAATTCCTTCACGCTCGCCAAGATGAAGATCAGGACCGCGGGCAAGTGGCTGTGGACGCGCACCATCGGCTCGACCATCGTCGGCGAGGCGGTGGACTCGGCGCTGTTCTACCCGCTCGCGTTCTACGGCGCCGGCATCATCCCCGACGATCAGTTGCCGAAGGTGATGGCCTTCCAGTTCGTCGCGAAGGTGCTCGTCGAAGTGGTCTTCACGCCGGTCACCTACAAGGTCGTGGCGGCCTTGAAGCGTGCCGAGCACGAGGACTTCTACGACCGCCACACCGACTTCAGTCCGTTCAGCCTCAAGACGTAGGGACAAGCCGCAGGGCCAAATTCCGCACGTTTGGCGTGCGGTATGACCCATTCTGACCGATCCGCGTGCCGCGTCTTGCGGCCGGCTATTGCGTCGCGCGCACCAGCAGACGATTCTTAGCGCATCACTCCCATATCTCTGAATGTGATGGCTTCCGAAAGCTCCCTGCAGGCTGTCACCGATCGCGCGGCGCCGATGCGTGTCCTCATCGTCGAGGACAACAAGAGCGACGCCATGGTCGCGCAAGCGGCGGTGGAACGCGCGGCGTTCGGACCAGCGGAGATCCAGCGCGCGGGGAGCCTCGCCGCGGCGCTCGCCGTGGCCGCGAATACCGAGCTGCACCTGGTGCTGCTCGACCTGAACATGGCCGATAGCCGCGGGCTCGGCACGCTCGAGCACATGCGCGCGGCCGTGCACTGCCCGATCGTCGTGATCACGGCCGAGGACCAGACGGGCCTCGATGAGGAGGCGGTGGAGAAGGGCGCGTTCGAGATCCTGCACAAGGGCAAGCTCACCCCCGAGGCGATCGCGCGCGTGCTGCGGCTCGCCGAAGGCCAGCGCAAGGTGCAGGCCTCGCTGGAGAGCGCGGAGCAGCGCTACCGGCAGCTGATCGAGGTTGCCCCGGACGCGATCTTCGTGCACGCCGACTGGCGCATCGTGCTCGTCAACCCGGCGATGGTGCGGCTGTTCCGCGCCGGGCGGACGGAAGATTTGCTGGGACGCGAGGTGCTCGAGCTGATCGCCCCGCAATCGCGCGCGATGGTGCGCGAGCGCATGCGGCGCCTGTACGCGACCCAGCAGGCGGTGCCGCAAGCGGAGATCGAGTACCAGCGCCTGGACGGCACGCTGTTCAGCGCGGAGGTGACGGGCGCCTCGTTCCTGTATGGCGGGCGGCCCGCCGCGCAGGTGGTGGCGCGCGATGTCACCGAGCGCAAGAACGCCGAGCTGGCGTTGCGCGAGAGCGAGGCGCGTTTCCGCAGCCTGACCGAGCTCTCGGCCGACTGGTATTGGGAGCAGGACGCCGAGCTGCGCATGACCTTCCATTCGAAGGGCTTCGCACACAGCTCGGGCACCACCTCCGACAAGCTGCTCGGCAAGCGCCGCTGGGACGAGCCCAACCGCGTGCCGCTCGTCGGCACCTGGGACGAGCATCGCGCCACGCTCGAGGCGCGCCAGTCCTTCAAGGACTTCGAGTACGTGCGCATCGGCGACGACGGCAAGCGCCATTACCTGTCGCTCAGCGGCGTGCCGATCTTCGACGCGGCGGGCGAGTTCAAGGGCTACCGCGGGGTCGGCCGCAACATCACCGAGCGCAAGGAAGCCGAGGCGGCGCTGCGCCAGAGCGAGGCGCGCTTCCGCAGCCTCACCGAGCTCTCCTCGGACTGGTACTGGGAGCAGGACGCGCTGTTCCGCCTCACTTACGTGTCGGCCGGCTTCGCCAGGCGCGTCGGCGTCGACCCGGCGATGGTCCTCGGCAAGCAGCGCTGGGAGTTCGAAGGAATCATGCCGGTGTCCGGCTCGTGGGAAGAGCACCGACGCGTGGTCGAGGCGCGGCTGCCGTTCCGCGACTTCGAGCAGGTGCGCGCCAATGCCGACGGGTCGCGCACCTACCTCTCGAGCAGCGGCGAGCCCGTGTACGACGAGGCGGGCGAGTTCAAGGGTTACCGCGGCGTGGGCAGCAACGTCACCGAGCGCAAGAACGCCGAGGAAAAGCTCGAGCGCATGGCCCAGTTCGACGCGGTCACGGGGCTCGCCAACCGCAACTTGCTGCACGAGCGGCTCGAGCAGGCGATCGCGCAGTCGCAGCGCCGCGGCCGCGGCGCTGGCGTGCTGTTCATCGACCTGGACCGCTTCAAGCTGGTCAACGACACGCTCGGCCACCATGTCGGCGACGAGCTTCTCGTGCAGGTCGGCCGGAGCCTCAAGGACTGCGTGCGCCGCGACGACACCGTCGCCCGGCTGGGCGGCGACGAGTTCGCCGTGGTGATCGCGGATCTGGCGCGGCCCGACGACGCGGCAGTCGTGGCGCAGAAGATCCTCGACTCCTTTGCGTCGCCGTTCGCCCTGGGCGGACACGAGGCCTTCATCACCGCCAGTATCGGCGTGGCCACTTTCCCCAGCGACGGCGACGGCGCGGAGACGCTGCTCAAGTGCGCCGACGTGGCGATGTACCGCGCCAAGGAGTCCACGCGCAACGCGTTCTGCTACTACACCGCGGAGATGAACGCGCGGGCGACCTCGAAGCTCCGGCTCAACACCGATTTGCGGCGCGCGCTGGAGCGGCGCGAGTTCCTGCTGCACTACCAGCCCAAGGTGGACCTCGCCACCGGCAGCATGATCGGCATGGAGGCGCTATTGCGCTGGCAGCACCCGGAGCGCGGCATGGTGTCGCCGCTGGAGTTCATACCCGCGCTGGAAGAAAGCGGGCTCATCCTCGCGGTGGGCGACTGGGTGGTGGCGGAGGCCTGCCGGCAGATGCGCGACTGGTCGCACGCGGGGCTGGAGCCCTCGCCGGTCGCGGTCAATCTCTCCGCGCGGCAGTTCCGCCGGCGCGACCTCGACCAGGTGATCCGGCGCATGCTGGCCGAACACGGCCTGCCGCCCGCGCTGCTGGAGCTCGAGATCACGGAAAGCAGCCTGATGGAGGATCCCAAGGACGCCATCCGCCAGCTGCAGGCGCTGCGCGACGCGGGGTTGCGGATCTCGGTGGACGACTTCGGCACCGGCTACTCGAGCCTCTCGTACCTCACGCGCCTGCCGCTCTCGACGCTCAAGATCGATCGCGCGTTCGTCAGCGCGGCGATCACGGAGCCGGGCTCGGCGGCGATCGTGCAGATGGTGATCGACATGGCGCACCGCCTGAACTTCGATGTCGTCGCTGAGGGCATCGAGACCGACCGGCACGTGCAGTTCCTGCGCGAGCACGGCTGCGCGCAGGGCCAGGGCTACCACTTCGGCCGGCCGATCCCCGCCGCGGTGATGGCACCGCGCATGAAACGGCGCACCTGAAAATCGGGGTCAGACCCCAATTCCGCTTGCGAGACGGAAATGGGGTCTGACCCCAAACTCCCGCTCCCGTTTACGCTGCTGCCTTGATCTCCCGCCTGCCGTAGCGCGCGAGCAGCTCCGCCTGCTTCACCCGCGCGGCGTCCACGCTCTTGGCCTTGATGTGGCCGAAGCCGCGGATCGTCTCCGGCAGCGATGCGACTTCCACCGCCAGCGCGTGGCTGTCGCGCGTGAGACCCGCGAGCAGCGTCTCCACGGTCCGCTCGTACTCGGCGATCAGCGCACGCTCCGTGCGCCGCTCTTCGGTGCGGCCGAAGACGTCCAGCGCGGTGCCACGCAGGAACTTCAGCTTCGCGAGCACCGTGAACGCACCGCACATCCATGGGCCGAACTGCATCTTTCTCGGCTCCCCCGTGAGCGGGTCGGGCTTGGCGAGCAGGGGCGGCGCGAGATGGAACTTCACCTTGTAGTCGCCCTCGAACATCGCCCTCGATCTTCTTCGTGAACGCGCCGTCGGTGTACAGGCGCGCCACCTCGTACTCGTCCTTGTAGGCGAGGAGCTTCGCGTAGTAGCGCGCGACCGCCTCCGCGAGCTTGGTGCCGCCGACACGCTCCTGCTCCGCCGCGCGCACGCGCTCGACCAGCCCCTTGTAGCGCGCCGCGTAGGCCGCGTCCTGGTAGCCGGTGAGGAACTTCACGCGCCGCTCGACCAGCTCCTCGAGATTGCGCGAGAAATGCTCGCCGATCGCGACCACCTCGGCCGGGATGGCGATTCGGCGCACGCGCTCGAGGTCCACGGCCGCGCGGCGGCCCCACAGGAAGCTCTGCAGGTTGAAGTCCACCGCCACGCCGTTCAGCTGGATGGAGCGCTCGATCGCCTCGCGCCCGAGCGGCACCCAGCCCTTCTGCCAGGCGTAGCCGAGCATGAACATGTTGGTGGCGATGGAATCGCCCATCAGCGCGGTGGCAAGCTCGGCTGCCGGCACGAACTCGGCGTTCCTGCCGCCGCAAGCGGCGGTGATGTCGTGCTGCAGGTCCGAACCCGGCAGCTGCCAGTCCGGGTTCTTCACGAACGCGGCGGTGGGCGAGGTGGTGCCGTTGACCAGCGCGCGCGTCTTCCCCGTATCCATCTTGTCCAAGGCATCGCCGCTTGCCGTCACGACCAGGTCGCAGCCGATCACCAGGCGCGCGTCGCCCGTGCCCAGGCGTGCGACGTGCACGTCCGCCGCGCTCGCGGCGATCTTGACGTGCGACATCACCGCGCCGTACTTCTGCGCCAGGCCCGACATGTCGAGCACCGACACGCCCTTGCCCTCGAGGTGCGCCGCCATGCCGAGGATCTGGCCGATGGTGATCACGCCCGTGCCGCCGATGCCGGTGACGAGCACGCCGCAGGGCTGCTCGAGCGGCGCGGGCGTCGCTTCCGGCAGCGCCGGGAAGTCATCGCCCGCGCTGCGTGCGCCGGACTTGCCCTTCTTCAGCTGCCCGCCCTCCACCGTGACGAAGCTCGGGCAGAAGCCCTTCACGCAGGAATAGTCCTTGTTGCAGGTGGACTGATTGATGGTGCGCTTTCTGCCGAACTCGGTCTCCAGCGGCTCGACCGACAGGCAATTCGACTTCGCGCTGCAATCGCCGCAGCCCTCGCACACCATCTCGTTGATTACCGCGCGCTTGGCGGGATCGGGGAAGGCGCCACGCTTGCGGCGCCGGCGTTTCTCCGAGGCGCAGGTCTGGTCGTAGATGAGCGCGGACACCCCGGGCATCTCGCGAAGCTCGCGCTGCACGGCATCCAGTTCGTCGCGGTGGCGGACGGTGACGCCCGGCGCCCAGTCGGTGCCCGACGGATATTTCTCCGGCTCGTCGGTCACGATGACGATCGGCTTGACGCCTTCGGCCGCGATCTGGCGCGAGATCATCGCCGGGTCGAGCGGACCATCGTGATGCTGGCCGCCGGTCATCGCCACCGCGTCGTTGTAGAGGATCTTGTAGGTCATGGTGACCTTGGCGGCCACCGCGGCGCGGATCGCGAGCAGCCCCGAATGGAAGTAGGTGCCGTCGCCGAGATTGGCGAAGATGTGCTTCTCGTCGGTGAAGGGCGCCTGACCGATCCATGGCGCGCCCTCGGCGCCCATGTGCGTGAAGGTCGAGGTGCGCCGGTCCATCCACACCGCCATGAAGTGGCAGCCGATGCCGGCGGTGGCGCGGCTGCCCTCGGGCACGTGCGTGGACGTGTTGTGCGGGCAACCGGAGCAGAAATACGGCTGCCGGATGGTGGTGACGCGCGGCTTGGCGAGCGCCTTGTCCTTGAAATCGAGGAAGGCGAGCCGCTCCTTGAACTGCGCGCCGAGCTGCGCCGCGAGGCCGAGCTTCTCCAGCCGCTTGGCGATGGCGCGCGCGACGATCGCCGGGTTGTGCTCGTAATGCGCAGGCAGCAGCCAGGTACCCGCGGGCTGTCCTTCCGCGCGGCTCCACTCGCCGTTGTCGTCGAACTTGCCGACCACGCGCGGGGCGCGCCTGCCGGCTTCCCAGGTATAGAGCTCTTCCTTGACCTGGTACTCCATCAGCTGGCGCTTTTCCTCGATGACGAGGATCTCCTCCAGCCCCTGCGCGAAGCGGCGCGCGCCCTGCGGCTCGAGCGGCCAGGTCATGGCCACCTTGTAGACGCGCAGGCCGATGTCGCGCGCCACGCGCTCGTCGATGCCCAGGTCGGCGAGCGCCTGCATGGTGTCGCCGAAGCTCTTGCCGGTGGTGATGATGCCCAGGCGCGCTTTGGGCGAATCCCACACGATTCGATCGAGGCCGTTGGCGCGCACGTAGGCGAGCGCCGCGTAGACCTTCCAGTAGAGGAGCCGCGTTTCCTGCTCGAGGAACCCGTCCGGCCAGCGGATGTTCAGGCCGTCCTGCGGCAAGGCGAAGTCGGTGGGCAGCTTGACCTGGACGCGCTCGGGATCCACGATCACCGAGGCGCCCGACTCGACCACGTCGGTGACGCACTTGAAGCCGATCCAGCAGCCCGAATACCGGCTCATGGCGTAGCCGTGCAGGCCGAAGTCGAGATAGTCCTGCACGTTGGCCGGGTTCAGCACCGGGATGCAGCAGGCTTTGAGGATGTGCTCGCTCTGGTGGGCGAGAGTCGAGGACTTCGCCGCATGATCGTCGCCCGCGAGCACCAGCACCCCGCCATGCCTGGAGGTGCCCGCGGAATTCGCGTGCTTGAAGACGTCGCCGCAGCGGTCCACGCCCGGCCCCTTGCCGTACCACATGCCATAGACGCCGTCGTAGCGGGCGCCCGGGAACATGCCGACCTGCTGCGTTCCCCAGATCGCGGTGGCGGCAAGGTCTTCGTTGACGCCCGGCTGGAACTTCACGTGGTGGGACTGCAGGTGCTTCTGCGCGCGCCACAGCGCCTGATCGAGGCCCCCCAGCGGTGAGCCGCGGTAGCCGGAAACGTAGCCCGCCGTGTTTAGGCCCGCGCGCTGGTCGCGCTCGCGCTGCAGGAGCATGAGACGGATCAGCGCCTGCGTGCCGGTGAGGAACACGCGCCCCTTCTCCAGCGTGTACTTGTCGTCGAGCGATACCTCGGCGAGCTTGGCGGGATCGACCGGTGCGTTCATCGACGAGCCTCCGTTAGCGCGGTTCTAGCACATCCTTAGACAGCAGCGGCCGCTTTGATTCGCACCGCCGCTCGGTCCCCTACGGGCTGGTCCCAGTAGGGCTCCGGCCCAAAGGACTCGGCGAGGAAGTCGATGAACACGCGCGTCTTCGCCGGCAGGTGCCGCCGGTGCGGGTACACCGCGTAGATGCCGACGTCGGTGCCGAATTCGTAGCCGGGCAGCAGCGGCACAAGCGAGCCGTCCTCCAGGTGCTTTCGCACGTCCCACGTGGACTTGAGGGCGACGCCGAGCCCCGCGACCGCCCACTCGCGCAGCACCTCCCAGTTGTCGCAGGCGTAGCGTCCGGTCACGCGCACCGAGCCGCGCTTGCCGACGGGGCTCTTGTACTCCCAGGTCATCGCCATGCCCTGCTCCCAGGTGGCGATCAGGCAATTGTGCTGCGCAAGGTCGTGCGGCGTCTTCGGCTCGCCGTGCTGGCGCAGGTAGGTGGGGCTCGCGCACACCACGCGGCGGTTGGGCGCGAGCTTGCGCGCCGCAAGGGACGAGTCCTTCAGCTCGGCGATGCGGATCGCCACGTCGAAACCTTCCTCGATCACGTTGACCGCGCGGTCCGAGAGCGAGAGCGCGAGCTCGATCTTCGGGTAGCGCTCGGCGAAGCGCGGGATGAGCGGCGCAATGTGGTTGTGGCCGAACGAGGCGGGCAGCGCCACGCGCAGAAGCCCCTGCGGCTCGACGCGGCGCGCGCTGACCGCGGCTTCCGCCTCGTCGATTTCGTTGAGGATGCGTTGGCAGGTCTCGTAATAGTCCGCGCCCTCGTCCGTGAGGTGCAGGCTCCTCGTGGTGCGGTTGACCAGGCGTACGCCGAGGCGCGCTTCCAGCGCCGCGAGGGCGCGGCTGACGACTGCCGTGGATACGCCGAGTTCGCGAGCCGCCGCCGACAGGCTTCCAGCCTGGACGACCTTGGAAAAGACGAGCATTCCGTGAACCAGGTCACGCATTTTTCGCCCCCGGATGGCCTTTGCGCCACGAGCAAAGGTGTTTTGTGATTCTCCCCTATTCTATACGTGACGGCAAAGCCGTATATTTGCTGCATCGCACTAAGTGCGGGAAAAGGCAGGCAAATGAACGCGTACGAGATAGAGCAGCTTGAGCGGCAGATGAAGGCGGAGTTCCGGCTCCCCTTGGGTTACGAGGCATGGGCGGACATCGAGCGCGAGGCTCGCGAGTTGCGTGCGCGTGAAGTCGCGCACTCGTTCGGGAACCTGTTTGCCGCCGTCGCGGCGAAGGTTTCGGGCTTCGCTCGCCAGATTCGCAGCACCGCCGCGGAGTGCACCGGCGCCCGGCTGCGCCACGATCACTAAGGCTTAGGCAGGCCCCGCCGCGGTTTCCTCCTCCCTCCTCCTCCGCGGCGGGGCTGCGCCTATCCGGCCTGGCTGGCTAACCCAAGCCAGGCCGATAGGGCGCGATTCACTTCGAGGGGTTTTTCCAGAGTAGACAGGTGCCCGCAGGCGGGCACCGTGACGAGCGTCGAGCCGCGGATCGCCGCGGCGATCTCCTCGTGCCGCGCGCGCGGCGTGAGCAGATCCTGCTCGCCGCATAGCACCAGCGTCGGGCAGGCGATCGCCGCCAGCGCCGGTCGCGAGTCCGCACGGCCGATGATCGCGGCGATCTGACGCAGGAACGCCTCGACGCCCACTGAGAGCGCCATGGCCTTGCGCAACTCCCGCAACTTCGCGTCCTCGAGTTGCGGCCCATACAGCTCGAGCGGCAGCAGCCGCTCCACGACGAGCGCGAGCTTGCCGTCCTTCGCCAGGCGCACCTGCGCCGCGCGCCGCTCGGTGGCCTCGGGCGTCTCGGGAATCGCCTGCGTGTCGAGCAGTGCCAGGCGCTCCACGCGCCCGGGCGCCTGCCGCATGATTTCCATCGCGACGTAGCCGCCCATCGACAGGCCGCAGAGCGCGAAGCGTCCGGCCGGCGCCTCGGCGAGCGCGCGGCGTGCCATGCTCGCGATCGAGTCGTCCCGCGTGAGGTCTGCCACCCAGGCTTCGGCCTGCTCACCGAGCCCGTCGATCTGCGGTCGCCAGAGCCGCTCGTCCAGCAGCAGCCCCGGGAGCAGAACGAGCGGCCGCTTCACGCGATCGATTTCCACATCTCAACGTCGCGCCGCGCGGTCCAGATGCGCGGGTGCTTGATGCCGCGCGCCTCGTCGTAGGCGCGCGAGACGTCGAACGGCATGCAGTGCTCGTAGATCGGGAAGCGCCCGTAGAACGGGTCCAACCTGCGCTTGGTCGCCTGGTAGACCTGCTTGAGCGACTGGCGCGCGGCGACGCCGCGCCGCGCCGCGGCGTACAGCCCGCGCACGAAGTCCTGCGTGTAGCGGATCGCCTTCTCGCATTGCGCGGGCGTGGTGAGCGCCGGTCCGCGGCCGGGCACCAGCGCGCGCGGCTTGAGCGCGCGCAGCTTGTCCAGCGTGTTGGGCCATTCCTCGAGGTGGGCGTCGCCGGTGTAGATGCCGGCGTTGTACTCGACGAGGTCGCCGGAGAAGAGCACCCGCTCCTTCGGCAGCCAGACGATGGTATCGCCGCCGGTATGGCCAGGACCCGGCTGCTGGATGCGGACTTCGAGCTTGCCCATCATCACGGTGAGCGTGCTGTCGAACACCAGCGTCGGCCAGGTGAGGCCCGGGATCGATCTTGCGCCGCGGAACAGCCGCGGAAAGCGCCCGATCTCGCTCGCCATGTCCTGCTTGCCGCGCTCCTGGATGAGGCCGAGCGTGCGCCGGCTGGCGATGATCTGCTCGGCCTTGTAGGCGGAGGCGCCCAGGACGCGCACCGCATGGTAGTGCGACAGCACGACATGCTTGACGGGCTTCGCGGTAACGCGGCGGATGCGCCGGATGACTTCGCGCGCCATCAGCGGCGTGGCCTGCGTGTCGATCACCATCACGCCGTCGTCGCCGACGATGACGCCGGTGTTGGGGTCGCCCTCGGCGGTGAACGCGTAGGCGCTCTTCGACAGGCGCTGGAAGGTGATTCTCTTGGGCTTGAGATCGGCGTGGGAGGCGAAGGCTGTCATCGGAGTCTCGTGCAGGCGTGGTCCAGGGATCGCGCATGATAAGCGCTCGCCCGAGGGCGGAAAAGCGCGGCGCACGGGATTCGCGGATAATGTGCCGCGCTTCCTCGGCTCGGAGCCTCACTATGGGACGCCCGGAAAAGATCCGCCTCGGCGACGTGCTCGTCGCACAGAAGGCGATATCGCAGGAGCAGCTGCGAATCGCCCTCGAGCAGCAGAAGAAGAGCGGTCGCAAGCTCGGCCGCGTGCTCGTCGAGCTCGGCCACGTCAACGACGAGCAGATCTGCGAAGCGATTTCCAAGCAGCTGAACATTCCGTTCATCAATCTGAAGTTCTACAACCTCAACCAGGACGTGGTGCGGCGCCTGCCCGAGGCGCAGGCGCGGCGCTTCCGCGCCCTGGTGCTGGAGAGCCGGCGCACCGGCCTCCTCGTCGGCATGGCCGACCCGACGGACCTCTTTGCCTTCGATGAGATCGGCCGGCTGCTGCAGAGAGACATCGAGCTGGCGGTGGTGAGCGAGGCGCTGCTGCTGCAGGCCATCGACCGGGTCTACCGGCGCACGCAGGAGATCACAGGGCTCGCCAAGGAGCTCGAGCGCGACATCGGCGAGGACTACGTGGACTTCGGCGCGCTCGGCGCCGGCCTCGGCGCCGAGGAAGCGCCGGTGGTCAAGCTCCTGCAGTCGGTGTTCGAGGACGCGGTGCAGGTGAACGCCTCCGACGTGCACATCGAGCCGCAGGAAACGAAGCTGCAGATCCGTTTCCGCATCGACGGCGCGCTCAACCCGCAGACCGACTCCGACATCCGCATCGGGCCGGCGCTGGTGCTGCGCCTGAAGCTGATGGCGGGCCTGGACATCTCGGAGAAGCGCCTGCCGCAGGACGGGCGCCTCAACGTCATGGTGCGCGACCAGAAGATCGACGTGCGCATGTCCTCGATGCCCACGCAGTACGGCGAGTCGGTCGTGCTGAGGCTCCTCAACCGCAAGACGACGCTGCAGAGCCTGGACCGGCTGGGCATGCCGGACGGCATGCTCGAGCGATTCCGCGAACTGCTCAAGCGCACCGCCGGGATGATCCTCGTCACCGGGCCCACCGGCAGCGGCAAGACGACGACGCTCTATGCGGCGCTCGCCGAGCTGAACACCGCCGACCGCAAGATCCTCACGGTGGAAGACCCGGTCGAGTACCGCATTGCGGGCATCAACCAGGTGCAGGTCAACGACAAGATCGACCTGTCCTTTGCGCGCGTGCTGCGTTCGGCCCTGCGCCAGGACCCCGACGTGCTGTTGATCGGCGAGATCCGCGACGAGGAAACGGCGCAGATCAGTTTGCGCGCGGCGCTCACCGGGCACCTGGTGTTCTCGACGCTGCACACCAAGGACGCGGCGAGCACGCCGATCCGGCTCGTCGACATGGGCGCACCGGGCTACATGGTGGCCACCTCGGTGCATGCGGTGGTCGCGCAGCGCCTGGCGCGCCTGATCTGCGAAAGCTGCACCGAAGAGCATGGGCCCGATGCGCACGAGGCGCGCTGGCTGGAGGCGGTGGCGGGGCCGGATTGGCCGAAGCACACCTACCGTCGCGGTCGCGGCTGCTCGCACTGCAACGGCAGCGGGTACGCGGGGCGCACCGGCATCTACGAAATGCTGGAGATGACACCCGAGCTGGTGCGCGCGGCGAACCGCGCCGATCCCAACCTGTTCATCGAGGCGGCGCGCCGGCACCTGGAGGGTCGCACGCTCACCGACCACGCGCTCGCGCTCGTGTATGCGGGGCGCATCACCGTGTCCGAGGCGATCAAGGCCGCGGTGCAGGTGGAGGACTGAGATGCCGTCGTTCGCCTACCGTGGGCGCGACGCGCTCGGCGGCTTGGTGGCCGGACGGCTGGAGGGCGCGGACTCGGGCGCGGTGGCTGACCAGCTGCTCGCCATCGGCGTGACCCCCGTGGAGATCACGCCGGCAGGCGCCGCGCAGGCGGGGATCGAGGCGCCCGAGTGGTGGCGGCGCCTGACCGCGCCGCCGATCACCGACGTCGACGTGATGCTGTTCTCGCGCCAGATGCACGCTCTGCTCAAGGCCGGCGTGCCCATCATGCGCGCGCTCGGGGGTCTCCAGCAGTCGAGCCTGAACCGTTCGCTCGCTGAGGTGATCGCGGAACTGCGCACGAGCCTGGACGCGGGGCGCGAGCTCTCCGCCGCCATGCGCAGCCACCCGCGCGTGTTCAGCCCCTTCTACCTCAGCGTGATCCGCATCGGCGAGACCACCGGCGGCCTGGACGAAGCCTTCCTGCGCATGTTCGAGTACATGGAGTTCGACAAGGATATCCGCGACCGCATCAAGGCAGCGGTGCGCTACCCGATGATCGTCCTGATCGTGCTCGCCGTCGCGGTGGCGATCGTGAATTTCGCGGTGATCCCGGCGTTCGCGCGGCTGTTCGAGTCGCAGAAGGTGCCTCTGCCCATGCTCACGCAGGTCCTGATCGGCACTTCGAACTTCTTCGTCGCGTACTGGCCCTTCATGCTCGCCGCCCTGGCGGTCGCCATCCTGGGTGCACGCGTCTATCTCGCGACCGAGCAGGGGCGCTACTGGTGGGACCGCGTGAAACTTCGCCTGCCCCTCGCAGGGTCGATCATCCGGCGGGCGACGCTTGCGCGCTTTGCGCGCGGCATGTCGCTTGCCGTGCGGGCCGGCATCCCAATAGTCCAGGCCATGTCTGTTGTAGCGGAAGTGGTCGCTAACTCTTACATGGCCCTGCGCATCCAGCACATGCGCGACGGGGTCGAGCGCGGCGAGAGCGTGCTGCGCACCGCGACGGCGAGCGCCATCTTCACGCCCGTGGTCCTCGAGATGATTTCGGTCGGAGAGGAAACCGGGGAGCTCGACAGCCTGATGGACGAAGTCGCCGACATGTACGAGCGCGAGGTGGACTACGACATCAAGAACCTCGCCGCCAACATCGAGCCGATCCTCACCATCGCGCTGGGCGTGATGGTGCTGATTCTCGCGCTCGGCGTGTTCCTGCCGATCTGGGGCATGGGCAGCGTGATGTTCAAGAAGTGATCCCGGCGAGCCGCCAGCGCAACTACCTGCAGTCGGCGCTGTACGTGGCAATCGCCGGCGTGCTCGCCACGGTGCTGCTGGAAAGGTTACTGACCTATGCCGAGGCGACGGAGAAGTCCGCCACGGAGGTCATGGCCAGCCGCCTCACCAACGCGATGAACGCGCGCCTCGCGTTCCTCGTGCTGCGGGGCGAGCTCCAGGCGATCGCCGAGTTCGAGGAGCAAAGCCCGTTCCGCACCGCGCACGTGGAGTCGCCTGCCTATCTGGGCGAGTTCTACGGCATGCCTACCACCGCGGAAGGGGGGAAGTGGTACTTCGACCGCAGCCGCCGCGAACTGGTGTATGTGCCGAACCTGACGCGGTACTTGCACAGCGCAGACAACGGCTCGGGCACGGCTTCGATCAGATTCCGTTCCGAGGTGCGCAAGTCCGCGACAAATGCTTACTCGGGCGTCGCGCTGGTTCCCGTGCAGGACTGGCGCTGGGACCCGCGTCCGTGACTTGGTTCACACGAAATCTCATGTCTTTGTCAGAACTGCTTGAGTTCATTGAAATTGGGCGGTTGCAGACTCTGGGGTCCGCAGGTAGTATCGGACTTCAGGATATGGGGCGAGGGCGGACCCGCCAGCGTTGGACGGCCCGCCCAACGGACAACCACGCGAGGAAGGAAGCGACATGCGCAGAGTGATGCAAGCGGGCTTTACCCTGATCGAGCTGATCGTCGTGATCGTGATCCTCGGCATCCTCGCCGCGGTCGCGATTCCCCAGTTCACGGATGTCTCCACCCAGGCGCGCACCGCGGTCGCACAGGGCGCCTGCGGCGCGCTGCATTCGTCGGCGGTGTTGCTGTACGCCTCGAACAAGGCGCCGACGACCGCAGCCTTGATTGTCGGTAACGTCGTAGTCAGCTCGACCATCACCTATCCGGCCCCCAACTGCACGGCACCGACCGCGCAGGAAGTTTCCGCCACTTCGCCTGTGGTAATTGTGCAATGTGGGACGATCCCGCCGGCGCTTTGCATCTGATGGGTCAGGAGCGCTATTGCACGGGAGTATCCTCGACACGCGAGTAGCGCCGGCCGGCGGCATCGCGACGAACACGACGGGAGGCCTTGCGGCCTCCCTTTTTTTTGTGTCGCTCGCGCTCGCCTGCGCGGGCTCGCGCATCGGCCAGGTCTGGCCATGGGCGCTGTCGGCGCTCGCGCTGCTCGCGGCGGGCTGGGCGGGTCGGGCACACTCAGCCGCGACGACCCGGTTTTCCCTGGCCGTCGTCGCCTTATCGGCCTGGACGGCGTTGCACACCTTGTTCGTGAGCCCCGCCTACACACCCGCCGGCCTGTATCACCCCCTCCTGCTCTTGCTTGCGTACGCAACGTTCCGCCGATTCGACGATGCAACCGAGCGGCGCGCGGCGCTCGCGGCGCTCGCGGCTGGGGCGGTTCTCGCGGCGTGGGGCTTGGCACAAGTGGGCTTCACGGGCGTCGCGCGCGCACACGCACTCTTCGAGACGCCGGCCACCTTTGCGGCGATCGTCAATCTGCTGCTGGTGCCGCTGCTCGCGCTGTTGCTCGTGAAGCGGCAGGAATCACCGTTGGTCGCGCTCGGTGTCGTGCTGGCGGCGGCGCTGTTCGCCAGTGCGAGCCGCGGCGGCCTGCTCGCCTTGGCAGCCGGGACTTGCGTCGCGATGCTGCTCGCGGTCCGCGCAGGCAACCTGCAGCGCAGGCGCGTCCTCGGCGTGCTCGGCTTGCTCGTTGTGGGATGGGCGCTCGCCGCGGGCCTTCGAGTGCTTCCGGCACCGGGCAACTCGCGCGAAGCACCGCTGAGCGCGCAAGAGCAGGCCGAGTCCTCGCGCTCGCGACTCGAACTCTACGGGGCGTCCTGGCGGGCATGGCAGGAGCGCCCGCTCGCCGGCACCGGTTACCTCACGTTCCGTTACGTGCTCGAGCGCGACCGCGCCCGAGTGCCGAGCTACGGCGAAGCCTCCGAGACCTGGTTCGTGCACAACGACTATCTCCAGTCGCTGCAGGAACTGGGACCCCTCGGTCTGGCAGGCCTGCTTGCCCTGGTCCTGCTGCCGGCATTCACGGCGTACCGGCGCCTGCCAAGGCTGGCCGAGGGCGACCGGGCGGTGGCGCTTGCGGCGACGTCGGCACTGGCGGCCACGGGCGTTCACGCGCTGGTGGACTTTCCGTTCTACATCCCGGCGTGCCTCGTGCTCTACGGCGCGCTGTTGGGCGTCCTCGAGCGCCGGGTCGAGGGCGCGCGAGCGACTGCGGCGCCGAGCGCCACGCGTACGCACTTGGCCCGGGCCGCGGGCGCAGGCATAGCGGCAATTGCTGTCATTCTCTTCCTGAAACCGGTGCTCGCCGAGGCCGCGGCGGAATGGGGCCTGCATCGCTACGCCGGCGACCATGCGCAGTCGGCGGCTTTCTGGCTGGAGACGGCGCGCAGACTGGAGCCCGCCGACTGGCGCTACCACTGGTATGCCGGCCAGTTCTGGGACGGCACGGCAGCGGCATCGGGCAGCCGCGATGCCGCGCGCCATGCAAACGAGGCGTTTGCCGCCGGGGTGAAGGCCAATCCCCTCGAAGTGCACAACCTGCTGGGGATGATCGCCCTGCACCGCCGCCTCGGGCGCCTGCTGGCGCAGCCGGCCGATCGCGCGGCGCTTGCCGACTGGCTGGCGCGCGCCGAGGCGCTCGCGCCGCGGAATGCGGTCGTGCGGCGCGAACGCGCGCTGCTGCAGGGGGGCGGATGAGCGCCCGCCACGCCCGCGGCTATTCGCTCGCCGAGCTGGTGATCGTCTTGGTAATTGCTGCGATCATCACCGCGATTGCCATCCCCGCCTTCGGGCCGCGCGAGATCGACGCGGCGTGGTACCACGAGCAGGTGCGTTCAGCCGTGCGCCATGCGCAGCGTACCGCCGTTGCGCAGCGGCGCCCGGTGTTCGTCGTGGTGGAAGCGGCGCCGACGCGGCTTTCGCTGTGCTTCGCCGCCGGCTGCGGCGCAGGCACGCGGCTCTCGCAGCCCGGCTCCACCGACACCTTCGAGGTTGTCGCGCCCACCGGGGTGGCGCTTGCGATCTCGGCCAGCCCGCTATCCTTCAACGGCCTCGGGCAGCCGAGCAGCGGCGCGACCGTGAACGTCGGGCCGAGAACCGTCACCGTCAACGCGGAAACCGGCTATGTGCAGTAGCCGCCAGGGCGGCTTCTCGCTCCTCGAGGCGGTGATCTTCACCGTCGTGCTGGGCATCGGCATTGCCGGCATGGCCGTGCTCTACAACCAGATCACGCAGGCGAGCGTGGATCCGCTCATCCGCAAGCAGGCGCTGGCGATCGCCAATTCCCTGATGGAGGAGATCCAGCTCAGGGCGTTCACCTACTGCGACCCGGACGATCCCCTCGTGTACACCGAGACGAACCCGGCGACCGGGTGCACGGCGGCCGGCAACCGCGAAGCGGTCGTCATCGGCCCCGAAGCGGGGGAAACGCGTTACGCAGATCCTCGCTTCGACAACGTGAGCGATTACGGCGGCTTCGCAATGGCGGGCATCGTGGACGCGAACAACAACGCGGTCGCCGGGCTGGGCGGCTACAGCGCGAGCGTCACGGTCGCGAACGCGGGCGGCGACCTCCCCGCGGCGATCCCGGCCGACGCAGCGCTGCTCATTACCGTGACGGTCACCGGCCCGGCCAACGTGAGCGTCGCCCTGCAGGGGTACCGGCTGCGCTATGCGCCCAATGCGCCCTGAACGCGGCGTGACGCTGATCGAGCTGGTGGTGACGATCGTCGTCATCGCCATCATCGTGACGGCCGTGTCCTTCTTTCTCACCCCGCTGCGCCAGAGCACCGACGTGGCGATGCGCGCCGAGCTCTCGGACATCGCCGACAACGCGCTGCAGCGCGTCGGGCGCGACGTCAAGCTCGCGCTGCCCAACAGCGTGCGCGTCGCCAGCTCCGGCGGCGCGCTATACCTGGAATTCCTGGCGGTGCGCACCGCCGGACGCTACCGGGGAGAGGGCGGCGGCGCCGCCGCCGCCAACGACTGCCCGGCGACGGACGCGGCGCTCGGCACGCCGGGCAACGACCAGCTCAGCTTCGACACGGTGAACGACATCTGCTTCAAGTCGATCGGCAAAGTGGCCGACGCGGCGACCATCGCTGTGGGGAGCGACCGGCTAGTGCTCAACAACCTCGGTGTCGGCTTTCCGCAACAGGACGCCTATGAACTCAGCCCGGCGAACGTGGCGCAAATCACCGCGGTGGACCACACGACCGAGACGAATCGCGATCGCATCGATTTCACGAGGCCCTCGCCATTCCAGCGCACGCTGCACGACTCGCCGGGAAAGCGATTCTTCGTCGTGCCGGGCCGCGCAGACCCGGTACGCCCGGTGAGTCCGGTCAGCTATGTCTGCGATCCGGCACTGCGCACGCTTCGCCGCCATTGGGGCTATACGCCAAACGCGCTCCCCCTCCAGACGATCGCGTTCACCGACGGCAGCTCGGCGCCGATCGCTGACCACGTCAGTGGCTGCGGCTTCGACTACACCAACGTCGGGCCGCAGCTCAATCTGCTGACCATGCGTCTCACGCTGGAGCGGGCGCGCTTCGACGGCACCAACGAGACCGTGAGCCTGTACCACGCGGTTCACGTGAACAACACGCCATGACCGCGCTGCCCCGCAACGCGCGCGGCTTTGCGCTCGTTTTGGCGGTGTTCCTGATCGTGTCGCTTGCGGCGATCGGCGCCTACCTCGTCACCGTTTCCAACGTGCAGGTCGAGTCGAGCACCAAGGACGAGCTGGGCGCCCGCGCCTACCAGGCGGCGCGCGCCGGGCTGGAGTGGGGCGCCTACCGGGTGCTGCGCGACCTGAACTGCGCGCCCGGACCGGTCGTGATCGCGTTCGGCACACCGCAGCTGGCGGGGTTCCGGGCCGAGGTGACCTGCGAGGATTTTGGGCCGGAAACCGAAGGCGGAGGGACGGTCAATACCTTCCGCATCGTCTCGACCGGCTGCAACCTCAACCCTTGTTCGGGCGCCCCCGGATCCACCTACGTGAACCGACAACTTCAGCTGACGGTGACCCGATGACCCGCGCACCCTGAAAATCGGACAATCGGGAATGAGATAGAATTATGGAAAATTCATTGACAACAAGTGCTTATTGATCTAATTTGAAGTCAAATAAGCAGTCTGGGGTGGGGCGGAGATGAAATGGCCATTCGCGCGCGCTACGCGCGAGCCCGGTTGGCTCGTCGTCAGCCTGCGTCCGACGGAACTGAGTTTCGTGCACGGTCAATACGCGCCGGGCGGCACTTCCGTCATCGACCGCTACGGCACGCGCGCGCTGGAGGACGATTTCGAGGGCGTGCAGCGGTTGGCGAAGGAACTGGGACTTGACCGCTATCAGTGCTCGACGCTCCTCGATCCAGGCGAGTACCAATTGCTCCTGGTCGAGGCACCGAACGTGCCTGCCGCCGAGCTGAAGACCGCGATCCGCTGGCGCATCAAGGACCTGCTCGACTACCACGTGGACGACGCCACGGTGGACGTGCTCGAGGTGCCGCGCAATCCGGCCGGAGGCGAGCGCGGCCACTCGATGTATGCGGTCACCGCGCGCAACGACGTGGTGAAGTCCTGCATCGGGCGTTTCGAGGCGGCGCACATTCCGCTGACGGTCATCGACATCGAGGAGACGGCGCAGCGCAACGTCGCGGCCCTCTTCGAGCGCGACGAGCGTGGGCTGGCGCTGCTGCACCTGGGCGAGGAACACGGCCTGCTCACCATCAACTACCAGCAGGAGTTGGTGCTCGCGCGGCGCATTGAGGCCGGCATGCGCGCGTTGCTCGCCGGGGACGGTTCGGCGCGCGAGGAACACCTGCAACGCGTGCTGCTGGAGCTGCAGCGCACTTTCGATCACTTCGACCGGCAATTCGCCTATGTGCCGGTGTCGAAGCTCATGCTGGCGCCCGGTCCCCAGGACTCGGGCCTGCTCGAGTACCTGGCGGCCAACCTCGACATGCCGGTGGAGCGGGTGCGCCTGTCCAGCGCGATCGCGTTCGGCGCGCGCGCGGAGCTCGAGCCGGAGGAGGAGTGGCGCCTGTTCCACCTGATCGGCGCATCGCTGCGCCACGAGGCCAAAGCGCTGTGAAGCCGGCTGCATGAGCCAGCAGATCAACCTGTTCAACCCGCTGTTCCTGCGCAAGGAGAAATACTTCTCCGCGCGCACCATGCTGCAGGCACTGGGATTGATCGCGCTCGGCATCGCGGCGCTCTATGCCTACGCGGTGTTCCAGACCCGGGGCCTGGAGCGGGCGGCTGCGGAGAATGCGCGCCAGTTGACCAGTCAGCGCGACCAGCTCGTTCAGCTCGGCGGGCAGGGGCGCAGCAAGCTCCTCGAGGCGGAGGTGGCGCGGCTGGAGGCTGAGGTCAAGGAACGACGCGCGCTGGTCGCGACGCTGCAGGGCGGAGAACTCGGCAATACCGATGGCTTCTCGCAGTATTTCGCTGCTTTCGGGCGTCACCCGATGCGCGGCGTGTGGCTCACGGGGTTCAGCGTCGGCGACAGCGGCAACGAATTGAGGATTCGCGGCCGCGTGCTCTACCCCGACCTCGTGCCGGCGTACCTGAAGTCGCTGAACGCGGAGGACGTGATGCGCGGCCGCCAGGTGACGGACCTCAAGCTGGTGGCGCGCGATGAGTCGCTGGCGCGGCGCGGCGCGACCGGGGCAAGTCCCGCGGCAGGGCCGGAGCGCTTCGTGGAGTTCGATCTTTCGGCCCCGGTGCGAATCGCGGAGGCCGCCAAGGCGCCCGCCAAAGGCGGCAGGCCATGAAAGAACAGCTCAAGCGCTACCTGGAGCGCATCGACAATGCGACCCTGCGGGAGCGCGTGCTGGTGTTCGCCGCCGCCACGCTGGTACTGGTGTTCCTCGGCAATGCGCTGCTGCTCAAGCCGCTGCGCGACGCGCAGCGCCGGCTATCGGGTGAGATCGCGCAACGCCAGACCGAGCTGCGCACGGTGCAGACCGAGCTGCAGCGCATGGTCCGCGGGCGCGATGCGGATCCGGATGCCCGCAATCGCGAGCGCCTCGCCGCGCTGCGCGCCGAGGGAACGGTGCTGGCCGCGCAGCTTGCGGAAGAGCAGCGCCGCTTCACTTCTCCCCAACGCATGCGCGAAGTCCTCGAGGAGATGCTCGAGCGCAACAAGCGCCTGCAGCTCGTCGACCTGAAGACACTGCCGATCACGGATCTGGCGGCGACGCAGGGCCAGGCCGGCAGGCGCATCTTCCGGCACGGCGTCGAGCTGACGCTGGCCGGGGGTTATCTCGACCTGTACGCCTACCTGCGGTCGCTCGAGGAACTTTCCACGCAGCTCTACTGGGGCAAGGTCGAGATGAACGTCACCGCGTATCCGTCGGCAAGCCTCAAGCTGACCGTGTACACGGTCAGCTTCGACAAGGCGTGGCTCATCGTATGACGCGAGTCCTGATTCTCGGCTTTGGCCTCGGCCTGGCCTGCGCCGCACCGGCGCAGACCAGGCCGCTCGCCGACCCGACGCGCCCGCCCAACGTGTCGGCGGAGACCGCCGAGGCCGTGGTCATCGAGGGCCCTCGACTGCAGTCGGTACTGATTTCGCCCACAAGGCGCGCGGCAGTGATCAGCGGCACCGCCGTGGCGCAGGGCGGGCGCTACGGCGACGCCAGGGTCGAAGAGATCTCCGAGTCCGCCGTCGTGCTCCGCTATGCCGATCGAAGGGAAACACTGCAGTTGCTGCCCCGCCAGGACAAGCGGGAGCGCCGCGCTGCCGCCACCCAGAAGGAAAGCGCACGATGAAGCCATTGATCGCAGGTATTTGCCTAGTCAGCGTGGCGGCCTGCAGTTATCCGCCCCCGCGACTCACCAGCGTCGACCCCGAGATCAAGGCGCAGCTTCCCGATCCGGCAGCGGGCCGCAAGCCGCCGCCGGGCGCCCTACCGGACCAGGCGCTGCTGCCTCCCCTGCGCATGGAGATGCCCGCAGTGCAAGGGCGGCCGATCGACCCGCGCTTCGACCTCTCGGTCAACAATGCGCCGGCGGCCCAGGTCTTCATGTCCATCGTCTCGGGCACGCGCTATTCGATGCTCCTCAACCCGGAGGTCTCGGGATCGGTTACGGTGAACCTGAAGGACGTCACCATCGCCGAGGCGCTCGACTCGCTGCGCGAGCTCTACGGCTACGAATACCGCATCGACGGCACGCGCATCTTCGTGCAGCCGGCGGGGCTGCAGACCAAGATCTACCGGGTCAATTACCTGGTCGGCAAGCGCAAGGGCAAGAGCGACCTGCGCGTGCAGTCCGGTTCGCTCGCCGACACCTCGGGGACCACGACCCCCCCGGTGCCTGTGAGCTACGCCTCGCCCTACCCGCCGGGCCAGTCTGCGGCGGACGCCTCCGCCAGGTACGGGTCCGGGCGCACGGTCGAGAGCACGCGCCTTGAGACCGAGACGAATAGCGACTTCTGGGGCGACCTGCGTACTGCGCTGAATACCATCGTGGGCGGCGGCGCCGGGCGGCAAGTGGTGATCACGCCGCAATCGGGGATCGTGCTGGTGCGCGCCTATCCGCAGGAGTTGCGCGCGGTGGATAATTTCCTGCGCGAGACTCGCATTACGGTCGAGCGGCAGGTCATGCTCGAGGCCAAGGTCGTCGAGGTGACGCTGAACGACGGGTTCCAGTCGGGGATCAACTGGGGCCTGTTCCGCACGAACGAGTCGCCGTTCGGCGCGATCGGCCAGTTCGGCAACAACACGAGGCTGGGCACGTCCACCAGCGGCGTCAACAACACCAGCGGCGGCATCTCGGTCGATCCGCTGCTTGGAACGGTGACGACGCTGACGACGGCCGCGAAGAGCCCGGGATCGGTCTTCGGACTCGCGTTCCAGACCTCCAATTTTTCGGCGCTGCTGTCGTTCCTGGATTCCCAGGGCACGACGCAGGTGCTCTCCAGCCCGCGCATCGCCACGCTCAACAATCAGAAGGCGGTGCTCAAGGTCGGCACCGACGAGTTCTTCGTCACCAACGTCGCCACCGTCACGACGACGACGGGGACGACCACGCAGCAAACGCCGACGGTGACCGTGGCGCCGTTCTTCTCCGGGGTGATGCTCGATGTCACCCCGCAGATCGACGAGGGCAACAACATCACCCTGCACATCCATCCGTCGATCAGCGAGGTCACCGAGTCGCGCACGGTCGTGGATCTGGGCGGCTCGATTCCCTCGATCACGCTGCCGCTGGCGAGATCCCAGATCAACGAGTCCGACACCGTCGTGCGCGTCACCGACGGCAACATCGTGGCGATCGGCGGGCTGATGTTCATGGCGCTGCGCGACAACCGCACGGGCATCCCGGGTGTGGCGGACGCCAATGTGCTGCTGCGCAATACCGACCGGGCGAAAACGAAGCGCGAGATCGTGATCCTGCTCAAGCCGACCGTGATCCAGAACGACCTGAGCTGGGTCGAGGACATGCGCGATATGCGGCAGCGCTACGAACGCATGATCCCGCCGGCGACCGAGGCGAGGCCCCAGTGAACTACCACACCCACTTTGGGCTTCGCGAAGCGCCCTTCAGCATTACCCCCGACACCAGCTTCTTCTACGCCTGCCGCAGCATCCAGGAAGGTCTCAACACCCTGCTGATCGCAATCTCGAACGGCGAGGGATTCATCAAGATCACCGGCGAGGTCGGGACGGGCAAGACGCTGCTGTGCAGGAAATTCCTTGCCACGCTGGGTTCGGGCTGGGCCAGCGCCTACGTGCCGAATCCGAGCCTGGAACCACGCGCGCTGGTGCAGGCGATTGCCACCGAGCTCGGCGTGCGCGCGGATGGCAGCGTGGACCAGCACCAGTTGCTCAAGGGCATTACGCTCGCGCTGCTCGGCCACGCGCGCCACGGCAGGCGTGTGGTGATTTGCATGGACGAGAGCCAGGTGATGCCGCTCGAGACGCTGGAGACGCTGCGGCTGCTGACGAATCTGGAGACCGAGAAGCGCAAGCTCCTGCAGGTGGTGCTGTTCGGTCAGCCCGAACTCGATCGCAAGCTGGCCTCGGAGTCGATCCGGCAGTTGCGCCAGCGCATCACCTTCCAATACGACCTCACCGGGCTGGATCGCGAGGAGATCGGCGCTTACGTCGAGCACCGGCTGCAGATCGCCGGGCACGCCGGCGCGGCGCTATTCGACCGCGGCGCGCTGGCCGGACTGCATCGCGCCAGTCGCGGCGTCCCGCGCCTCGTGAACATCCTGGCGCACAAGGCGATGTTGCTGGTGTTTGGCGAGGGGGGGCAGCGCGTCTCTCGGCGCCACGTGGATCTCGCCGCCGAGGACACGCCGGCGGCGGCAGCGCCGCGCTCGTGGTGGTGGCCGCGCCTGCGGGCGAGCCGGGCGTCGTCCGACTAGACTGGGCGATGAGCATCATCAACAGGATGCTGCGGGAGCTCGACCGCCGCCGGGCTGCGGGCGACCCAGGCAGTGAGGCGTTGCGCGCGCAAGTGCGCGCCGTTGCCGCGCCCGGGCGCACCAGCAGCGAGTGGTTCTGGCGCGTGGTGGCCATGTTGATGCTGTTCGCCGCTTCGTGGACCGTTTGGGTGATCTACCACTTGCAGCCGCGGTCCGTGGCGACTGAGTTGGCGCAGCGTGCCGCGGAGGGCACTCGCCGCCGCACGCCGGCCGCGCCGCCCGCCACGCCAGCGCCGCCCGCCGCCCAGACCCCGTCTCAGCTGCCGCCGACCGCGATGGCAGAAGCATCAGCCGCCCCTGGCGTTCCGACTCAAAAGCCGGCGCCCGAGAAGCTGGCCGCCCCAATCGAGATGCTGCGCTTGGCGCTGACGATCGATACGCCGCTCGCACCGCGCCCGGCAAAGGCAGATGCCAAGCCTGCGGCGGGCGCGCCAGCCAGGCTCGCGCCGTCCGAGCCGGCGGAACGAGTCGCGGCCGCGCCGGGGTCCGGTAGGGTCGAGAAGCGCGATCGCGTGCGGGGGGCAGGCGACCACGCGGAGGTGGAGTTCAGGCGCGCTGCGACGCTGCTCAACAGCGGGCGGGTGGCGGACGCCGAGGACGCCCTGATTTCCGCGCTTGGCGCGGACCGCAGCCACCAGGCGGCGCGTCAAACGCTCATCGCCCTGTACATCGAGCAACGGCGCATCGACGAAGCCCTACGCCATCTGCAGGAGGGATTGAACGCCAACCCCAATTACGCCCCCTTTGCGGTGGCGCTGGCGCGCATCCATGTGGATCGCCGCAATTACGACGAGGCGCTCCAGGTGCTGGAGCAGTCGAAGGCGGCGGGGCAGGGCAGCGCCGATTTCCATGCCCTGCGTGGTGCGGTGCTGCAACGCCTGTCGCGCCAGGCGGAAGCGGCAGACGCCTATCGCACGGCGCTCAACAGCGGTCCGCAGACTGGCGCTTCCTGGGTCGGCCTGGGCATCTCGCTGGAGGCCCTGGGGCGACGGCCCGAGGCGGCGGAGGCATTTCGCCGCGGCATCGCGACCGGTGCTCTGACGGCTGACGTCAGGGCCTACGCCGAGCAGCGCGTGCTCTACCTGCAGTAGCTCAGGCCGCGCTCGAAGCGTCCTCGCCGGTCTTCTCCAGCCGGTAGCCGTAGTTGTAGATGGGCACGACGCGAAAGCCAGTCTCGACGCGCAAGTCGAGCTTCTTGCGCACCTGGCTGACATGCGTGTCCACGGTGCGCGTGACCAGGTCGCCGCTGCGTCCCCATACCGACTCCTGCAGGTGGCCGCGCGACATCAGGCGGCCGACGTTGCGGAACAGCACCACGGTCAACTCGAATTCCTTGGGCGTCAGCTCGATCTTCTCGCCGTTGCGCCGCACTTCGCCGTGCGCAATGTCGATCTCGAACGGCGGAAAGGAGAGCCGCTTCTCCTCTTCGCGTGGATACGCGCGGCGCAGCAGCGCATGCACGCGCGCAATCAGCTCCTGGCGCCGCGCCGGCTTCACCATGTAGTCGTCGGCACCGTTTTCCAGCGCAAAGACGATGTCCTGCTCCGAATCGCGCACCGTGACGAAGAGTACCGGCACGGTCTTGGACACGTTGGTGCGCAGCCACATCAGCACGTCGGCGCCGGACACGTCCGGGACCTGCCAGTCGAGCACGAACAGGTCGAAGCTCTCTCGTCCGGCATGCTTCATCGCGTCGCGCCCCGACAGATAGCCGTGCACGTCGTGGCCGTCGTCGGCCAGCCAGCGCTTGAGCAGTGCTAACTGGTCTGGGTCGTCTTCAAGTATGGAGATGCGCATCCGTTTCTCCCTTCTGATAATGATACTGCGACATCCCGGGGCACCGGAACTGCCTTGTGGCAGAATCCGCCCTCCCCCGGGGCCCCACATGCGGATCGCATTGCTAGGCGGCGGAACCATCGCGCGCCTCATTCTCGAGCACGCCAAGGGCGGCACACTTGCCGGCATCGACGTGGTCGCGGTGTCCGGGCGCGCCGAGGGCTCGCGCGGCGAGGCCTTGGCGCGTGCCCACGGCGTTCCCTTCGTGGTGGGACGCGAGGCGCTGCTCGCCTCGCGCCCGCAGGCGGTGGTCGAGGCCGCGTCCCACGAAGCGGTGCGGGAGCACCTGGTCGGCATACTCGAGGCTGGCGTGGGCGTGGTCGTGCTGTCGGCGGGGGCGCTCGCCGACGACGCGTTGCGCAAGGCTGCCGAGCGGGCAGCGCTGCGCACCGGGGCCCTGCTGTACGTGCCTTCGGGCGGGATCGGCGGGCTCGACGCGCTCAAGGCCGCATGCATCGCGGGGGTGGACGCGGTGAGCATACGCGTCGCCAAACCGCCGGCTGCCTGGAAGAACATTCCCTACGTGGATGCATTGCGCCTGGACCTGGACGCCCTCCGCGCCCCGCGCGTCCTCTACGATGGCCCGGCGCGGGCGGGCGTGCCGCACTTCCCGCAGAACGTCAACATCGCCGCGGTCCTCTCGCTGGCGGGCATTGGTTTTGACCGTACGCGGCTGGAGGTCGTCGCCGACCCGGCTCTGAGCCGCAACACCCACACCATTCGCGTGTCGGGCAAGTCCGGGAATTTCACCGTGGTGCTTGAAAACGTGCCGTCCCCGGACAATCCGAAGACTGCGTGGCTGGCGTGCTACAGCGCGCTCGCGGCCCTGCAGTCGCTCAGCTCGGGCGTTCGCTACGGCACCTAAGACTTTGATGCGTTTGGCAGTGAAGTTCCGGCGGCCTCGCAGCTGGTTTCTCGAGGCACGCCCGGATTTCGATGTCGAATTGTTGACTAAGCGGCGGATAAGTCAGATAATTTTGGGTTCCGCCGGAGGGGTGCCCGAGCGGCTAAAGGGGGCAGACTGTAAATCTGTTGGCCTTGCGCCTACGTTGGTTCGAATCCAACCCCCTCCACCAGCGATCCGGGCGGGGCCGGCGGCGGAACGGCGAGAGGCGTGAGCGAGTGCGTGGGTGAGGTGAACAGGCGGGTGTAGCTCAATGGTAGAGCAGAAGCCTTCCAAGCTTATGACAAGGGTTCGATTCCCTTCACCCGCTCCAGTGAGCAAGGAGAATTCGGCCCATGTAGCTCAGTGGTAGAGCACTCCCTTGGTAAGGGAGAGGTCACGCGTTCAATCCGCGTCATGGGCACCAGGTAACCGCAACGAGACTAGATAGAGGCAGTCCGCAATGGCAAAAGGCAAATTTGAGCGTACCAAGCCGCACGTGAACGTGGGCACGATTGGGCACGTGGATCATGGCAAGACGACGCTGACGGCGGCGATGACGCACGTGCTGGCGAAGAAGTTTGGCGGTGAGGCGAAGAATTACGATCAGATTGATGCGGCGCCGGAGGAAAAGGCGCGCGGCATCACGATCAACACGGCGCACGTGGAGTACGAGACGGCCAAGCGCCACTACGCGCACGTGGACTGCCCGGGGCACGCCGACTACATCAAGAACATGATCACGGGGGCGGCGCAGATGGACGGGGCGATTCTGGTGGTGTCGGCCGCCGATGGGCCGATGCCGCAGACCCGCGAACATATCCTGCTGGCGCGCCAGGTGGGGGTGCCCTACATCGTGGTGTACCTGAACAAGGCCGACATGGTGGACGACAAGGAGCTGCTGGAGCTGGTGGAGGTGGAGGTGCGCGAGTTGCTCTCCAAGTACGAGTTCCCCGGGGACAAGACCCCGGTCGTGATCGGCAGCGCGCTGAAAGCCCTGGAGGGGGAGGATACCGACCTCGGGGTGAAGTCGATCATGAAGCTGGCCGATGCGCTGGACTCCTACATCCCGCAGCCCAAGCGCGCGATCGACGGGCCGTTCCTGATGCCGGTGGAGGACGTGTTCTCGATCTCGGGCCGGGGCACGGTGGTGACCGGCCGCGTGGAGCGCGGCGTGATCAAGGTGGGCGAGGAAATCGAGATCGTGGGCCTGAAGCCCACGCAAAAGACGGTGTGCACGGGCGTGGAGATGTTCAGGAAGCTCTTGGACGAGGGCCAGGCCGGGGACAACGTGGGCATTTTGCTGCGCGGCACCAAGCGCGAGGAGGTCGAGCGCGGCCAGGTGCTGGCCAAGCCCGGCTCGATCACCCCGCACGCGAAGTTCGAGTGCGAGGTGTACGTGCTCTCCAAGGAGGAAGGCGGGCGGCACACGCCGTTCTTCAACAACTACCGGCCGCAGTTTTACTTTCGCACCACCGACGTGACCGGCGCGGTGGAGTTGCCCAAGGGCACCGAGATGGTGATGCCGGGGGACAACATCAAGATGGTGGTGACGCTGATCACGCCCATCGCCATGGAGCAGGGGCTGCGCTTTGCCATCCGCGAGGGCGGCAAGACCGTGGGCGCCGGCGTCGTCGCCAAGGTGATCGAGTAAGCGGGGCACAGGGGCATAGCTCAATTGGCAGAGCGTCGGTCTCCAAAACCGAAGGTTGGGGGTTCGATGCCCTCTGCCCCTGCCACTAACGACCATGACCAGCGCTGACATTGCAAAGCTAGTGATCGCCGCCCTGTTGGTGGCGGCGGGCATCGCGGGCTACTACCTGCTCGGCGATGCCGCGCTGGTGCTGCGCGTCCTCGCGGTGGCGGCGGGACTTGCCGCGGGCGCCGCGGCGGCTGCCTTCTCCGCCCCCGGGCGCGAGTTCCTGGTCTTCGCGCGGGAGTCGCTGGTGGAGGTCAAGAAGGTCGTGTGGCCGACGCGCAAGGAGACGATGCAGACGACGGCCGCGGTACTGGCCTTCGTCGTGGTGATGGCGGTGTTCCTGTGGGTGACCGACAAGACTCTGGAGTGGGTTCTCTACGACCTGATCCTCGAATGGAAAAAAACCTGAAGCAGGCTGAAACGGGCAAGCGCTGGTACGTCGTGCACGCGTACTCCGGCTTCGAGAAGTCGGTGCAGCGCGCGCTCGAGGACCGTATTTCGCGCGCCGGCATGCAGGACAAGTTCGGCAAGATCCTGGTGCCGGTGGAGGAGGTCGTCGAGATGAAGGGCGGCCAGAAGCACATGTCGGAGCGCAAGTTCTTCCCCGGCTACGTGCTGGTGGAAATGGAAATGGACGACGACACCTGGCACCTGGTGAAGAACACCAACAAGGTGACCGGCTTCGTCGGCGGCACGGCGATGAAGCCCACGCCGATCTCCGAGAAGGAGGTCAACGCCATCATGCAGCAGATGCGCGAGGGCGTGGAGAAGCCCAAGCCCAAGGTGCTGTTCGAGAACGGCGAGATGGTGCGGGTGAAGGACGGACCGTTCACCGACTTCCAGGGCACGGTGGAAGACGTGAACTACGAGAAGAGCCGCTTGCGCGTGGCGGTGACGATTTTTGGGCGCTCGACCCCGGTCGAGCTGGAATTCGGCCAGGTCGAGAAGGCGTAGGGTCGGACCCCGGTTTCGGGGTCTGAAGTTGATTTCGGGGTCTGACCCCGATTTTTTGCGGGGAGAGCGCTTAGGCGTTCGTTTGCACCCGACAGGAGAGCCATCATGGCGAAGAAAGTCGTCGGCTTCATCAAGCTGCAAGTGCCGGCGGGCAAGGCGAACCCCTCGCCGCCCATCGGACCCGCGCTCGGCCAGCGCGGCTTGAACATCATGGAGTTCTGCAAGGCGTTCAACGCCCAGACGCAGAAGGTGGAGCCCGGCCTGCCGCTGCCCGTGGTGATCACGGCGTACGCGGACAAGAGCTTCAGCTTCATCATCAAGACGCCGCCGACCACGGTGCTGATCAAGAAGGCCGCCGGCATCGAGTCCGGCAGCCCGCGCCCGCACACCGACAAGGTGGGCAGGATCACGCGCAAGCAGGTCGAGGAGATCGCCAAGGCGAAGATGCCCGACCTGACCGCCGCCGACCTGGAAGCCGCGATGCGCACCGTGGCGGGCAGCGCCCGTTCGATGGGCATCCTGGTGGAGGGCATGTAGATGCCGCACATCTCCAAGCGCAGGAAGGTGATCGGCGGGAAGGTCCAGCACGGCAAGGCCTATCCGGTCATGGACGCGATGAAGCTGATCAAGGAGACCGCCACCGCCAAGTTCGACGAGGCGGTGGATGTCGCCGTCAATCTGGGCATCGATGCCTCGAAGTCCGACCAGACCGTTCGCGGCGCGGTGGTGCTTCCGGCCGGCACCGGCAAGAAGGTGCGCGTGGCGGTGTTCGCGCAGGGCGACAAGGCGGCGGCCGCCAAGGCAGCCGGCGCCGAGATCGTCGGCATGGAGGACCTTGCCGAGCAGGTGAAGGCCGGCAAGCTCGACTTCGACGTGGTCATCGCCGAGCCGGCCGCCATGCGCGTGGTCGGCGCTCTGGGCCAGGTCCTCGGACCGCGCGGCCTGATGCCGAACCCGAAAGTGGGCACGGTCACGCCGGATGTCGCCGCGGCGGTGAGAGAACGCCAAGGCCGGCCAGGTGCAGTTCCGGGCGGACAAGACCGGCATCGTGCAATGCACGATCGGCCGCGCCTCGTTCACGCCCGAGCAGTTGCGCGACAACCTCGCGGCGCTGGTGGACGCGCTCAACAAGGCAAAGCCGCAGCACACCAAGGGCATCTTCCTGAAGAAGCTCTCGGTGTCGAGCACGATGGGAGTCGGGGTCAAGGTCGATCCCGCCTCGCTGCAGGCGCAGTAGCAGTTGGCAGCAAGGACTTTGGGCCGCTGTTCGAGAGAACAGCTGCTGTCAAAGACCGCAGGGGCCGGCGCAGCAGTCGGGCGGCGGCTTAAACGGGCAGTACGCCCTGCGCAGACGGCGCACCCGAAGCAGGAATGCAGTGGGGTTCCTGATTCAAGGTCGCCAGGGTGGATCGCCGGTGAGCGGCGGTCCGTGTGACTAACGCAAGGAGGTAGACCTTGAGTCTCAGTCTGGAGCAGAAGCAGGCGGTGGTATCCGAGATCGCCGCACAGCTGGCGAAGGCCCAGGCGGTGATCGTCGCGGAGAATCGCGGCCTTCACGTCGAGGCGATCACCGAGCTGCGCGCGAAGGCGCGGAAATCCGGGCTCTACCTGCGCGTGCTGAAGAACACGCTCGCGCGGCGCGCCGTGAAGGGCACGCCGTTCGAGAAGCTGTCCGAGCAGATGGTCCGGCCCGCTGATGTACGGCATCGCGCAGGACCCGGTGGCCGGCGCCAAGGTGCTGTCCGAGTTCGCCAAGGAAAACGAGCTCTTCGTCATCAAGGGCGGGGCGATGCCGAACGCCATGATGTCCGCCAAGGACGTCAAGGCGCTGGCGACGCTGCCCAGCCGCGAAGAGCTGCTGGCGAAGCTCGTCGGCACCCTGCAGGCCCCGATCGTCGAAGCTGGTGCGCACCCTGAACGAGGTCCCGGGCAGGTTCGTCCGGACGCTCGCCGCGGTGCAGGCCGCCAAGGAAAAAGCCGCTTAAACAGGAACCCATTCAGGAGAACACCATGGAACGCGCACAGATTCTGGAAGCAGTCTCGAAGATGACCGTCCTCGAGCTCTCGCAGCTCATCAAGGACATGGAAGAGAAGTTCGGCGTGTCGGCTGCCGCTGCGGTAGCGGTCGCCGGCCCGGCGGCTGCGGCTGCCGCAGCGCCCGCCGAGGAGAAGACCGAGTTCACCGTCATGCTGACCGCCACTGGCGACAACAAGGTGAACGTGATCAAGGCGGTACGCGAAGTGACGAGCCTTGGCCTCAAGGAGGCGAAGGACCTCGTCGACGGCGCGCCCAAGCCGGTGAAGGAAGGCGTCTCGAAGGCCGATGCGGACGCGGTGCTGAAGAAGCTCATCGACGCCGGCGCGAAGGCGGAAATCAAGTAAGGAACTTCGGAATCCCGGGAGGGTCAGATTGACCCTCCCGTGGAATCCGGACAGATAAAGGGCCTTGCCTAGGCAGGGTCTTTTCTCTGTCCCGCAGCGTTTTTGGAGCCTCCATGACCTATTCGTTGACCGAGCGTAAACGCATCCGCAAGAGCTTCGCCAAGCGCGCGACGGTGCAGACGGTGCCGTTTCTCATCGCGACGCAGCTCGAGTCCTTCACCGCGTTCCTGCAGGCGCACGTGGCGCCCGAGAGCCGCCGGAACGAAGGGCTGCAGGCGGCGTTTACCTCGATCTTCCCGATCACCAGCCATTCGGGCAACGCGCGCCTGGAGTTCGTCAGCTTCCAGCTCGGCGAGCCGCCGTTCGACGTGAAGGAATGCCAGCAGCGCGGCCTGACCTACGCCAGCCCGCTGCGCGCCAAGGTGCGCCTGGTGATCCTGGACAAGGAGGCGCCCAAGCCCACCACCAAGGAAGTGAAGGAGCAGGAGGTGTACATGGGCGAGATTCCGCTCATGACCACCACGGGCTCGTTCATCATCAACGGCACCGAGCGCGTCATCGTCTCCCAGCTGCACCGCTCGCCGGGCGTGTTCTTCGAGCACGACCGCGGCAAGACGCACAGCTCGGGCAAGCTGCTGTTCTCGGCGCGCGTGATTCCCTATCGCGGCTCGTGGCTCGACTTCGAGTTCGACCCCAAGGACATCGTCTACTTCCGCGTCGACCGCCGGCGCAAGATGCCGGTGACGATCCTGCTCAAGGCGCTCGGCTTCACGCCGGAGATGATCCTCAAGGAGTTCTTCGATTTCGACGGCTTCCACCTCGAGAAGGACCACGTGCTGTTCGAGGTGGTCCCCGAGCGCCTGCGCGGCGAGGTGGCGCGCTTCGACATCAACGACAAGTCCGGCAAGACCATCGTCGCCAAGGACAAGCGCATCACGGTCAAGCACATCCGCGACATGGAGGCGGCGGGCATCAAGAAGATCGTGGCGCCCGACGACTTCCTGGTCGGCCGCACGCTGGCGCACAACGTGGTCAACACCGACACCGGCGAGATCATCGCCAGCGCCAATGACGAGGTGACCGAGACGCTGCTCGCCAAGCTGCGCGAGGCCGGGGTCGGCAAGATCCAGACGCTGTTCACCAACGACCTCGACGAAGGGCCTTACGTCTCGCAGACGCTGCGCACCGACGAGACGGTGGACGTCAACGCC
Source organism: uncultured beta proteobacterium (assembly GCA_963719995.1). Classification (GTDB taxonomy): domain Bacteria; phylum Pseudomonadota; class Gammaproteobacteria; order Burkholderiales; family SG8-39; genus JAABQT01. The sequence goes on from CAVRDW010000002.1 coordinate 51,428, forward strand.
GCGCGCGTGGCGATCTACCGCATGATGCGGCCCGGCGAACCGCCGACGGAAGATGCGGTGGAGGCGCTGTTCAACGGTCTGTTCTTCGCCGAGGAGCGCTACGACCTCTCGGCGGTGGGCCGCATGAAGTTCAATCGCCGCGTCAGCGTGCCCTGCGAGACGAGCTGGCAGGTGCGCCTGAAGAGCACCGCGCTCACCAAGGAAGCCGAGGAAGAGGTGCGCGCGTACTTCAAGCACGCGCCCGAGCTGTCCCTGGGCAAGGTGTCGATCGAGGGCGTCACCACCGAGGAGGCGGCGCAGCACGCCGTCGACAAGATGTTCCAGGACCTCAAGTCCAAGGGCATCGACCGGCAGAAGCTCGAGGCCAAGCTCGAGCCGCGCTACACGCTCAGCCCGCGTGACATCGTCGAGGTGATCCGCATTCTCGTCGAGCTGCGCAACGGCCGCGGCGACATCGACGACATCGACCATCTCGGCAACCGGCGCGTGCGCTCGGTGGGCGAGCTCGCCGAGAACCAGTTCCGCGCGGGCCTGGTGCGCGTCGAGCGCGCCGTGAAGGAGCGCCTGTCGCAGGCGGAAAGCGACAACCTGATGCCGCACGACCTGATCAACGCCAAGCCCATTTCGGCGGCGATCAAGGAGTTCTTCGGCTCGAGCCAGCTGTCGCAGTTCATGGACCAGACCAACCCGCTCTCGGAGATCACGCACAAGCGCCGCGTCTCGGCGCTCGGGCCGGGCGGCCTGACGCGCGAGCGTGCAGGCTTCGAAGTGCGCGACGTGCACCCGACGCATTACGGCCGCGTCTGCCCGATCGAGACGCCGGAAGGCCCGAACATCGGCCTGATCAACTCGCTCGCCCTGTACGCGCGCACCAACAAGTACGGCTTCCTCGAGACGCCGTACCGCAAGGTTGCGCACGGCAAGCCGACCAACGACATCGTCTACCTGTCGGCGATCGAGGAAGGCAACCACGTCATCGCGCAGGCGAACGCGGCGATCGACAAGTCGGGCAAGCTGGTCGACGCGCTGGTCTCGTGCCGCAACAAGAACGAGTTCATGCTGTCCACGCCGGACCGCATCGAGTACATGGACGTGGCGCCCGGCCAGATCGTGTCGGTGGCGGCCTCGCTCATCCCGTTCCTCGAGCACGACGACGCCAACCGCGCGCTGATGGGCTCCAACATGCAGCGCCAGGCGGTGCCCTGCCTGCGGCCGGAGAAGCCGCTGGTCGGCACCGGCATCGAGCGCACGGCGGCGATCGACTCGGGCACTTGCGTGGTGGCGCTGCGCGGCGGGCTGGTCGACTACGTCGACTCCAACCGCATGGTGGTGCGCGTCAACGACGACGAGACCGTGCCGGGCGACGTGGGCGTGGACATCTACAAGCTCACCAAGTACACGCGCTCCAACCAGAACACCAACATCAACCAGCGCCCGATCGTCAAGCAGGGCGAGCGCCTCGCCAAGGGCGACGTGGTGGCCGACGGCGCCTCCACCGACCTGGGCGAACTCGCGCTCGGCCAGAACATGCTGGTCGCGTTCATGCCGTGGAACGGCTACAACTTCGAGGACTCCATCCTCATTTCCGAACGCGTGGTGTCCGACGACCGCTTCACCTCGATCCACATCGAGGAGCTGACGGTGGTGGCGCGCGACACCAAGCTCGGGCCCGAGGAGATCACGCGCGACATCTCCAACCTGTCCGAGGCGCAGCTCTCGCGCCTGGACGAGTCGGGCATCGTCTACATCGGCGCGGAGGTCGAGGCGGGCGACGTGCTGGTGGGCAAGGTCACGCCCAAGGGCGAGACCCAGCTGACGCCCGAAGAGAAGCTGCTGCGCGCGATCTTCGGCGAGAAGGCCTCGGACGTGAAGGACACGTCGCTGCGGGTGCCCTCGGGCATCTCCGGCTGCGTCATCGACGTCCAGGTGTTCACGCGCGAGGGCATCGAGCGCGACAAGCGCAGCCAGCAGATCATCGAGGACGAGCTGCGGCGCTACAAGACCGACCTCGCCGACCAGATGCGTATCGTCGAGTCGGACACCTTCGAGCGCCTGGAGCGCCTGCTGACGGGCAAGACCGCCAATGGCGGACCGAAGAAGCTCGCCAAGGGCACCAAGATCGCCAAGAGCTACCTCGAGACGATCGAGCGCTTCGACTGGTTCGACATCCGCCTCGCCAACGAGGAGGCGGCGGCCCAGCTCGAGGGCCTGAAGGAGTCCCTCGCGCAGAAGCGGCGCGAGTTCGACGCCATGTTCGAGGCGAAGAGGAAGAAGCTCACGCAGGGCGACGAGCTGCCGCCGGGCGTGCTGAAGATGGTCAAGGTGTACGTGGCGGTGAAGCGCCGCCTGCAGCCGGGCGACAAGATGGCCGGCCGCCACGGCAACAAGGGCGTGATCTCCAAGATCGTGCCGGTGGAGGACATGCCGCACATGGCCGACGGCACCACCGTCGACATCGTGCTCAACCCGCTCGGCGTGCCTTCGCGCATGAACGTCGGCCAGATCCTGGAGACGCACCTGGGCTGGGCGGCCAAGGGCCTGGGGCTGAAGCTCGGCGAGATGATCAAGGCGCAGGCGAAGATCGCCGAGGTGCGCAAGAACATCGAGAGGATCTACAGCACCAGCGGCAAGGACGAGGACCTGTCCAAGCTCACCGACGAGGAAGTGCTGCAGCTGGCGCACAACCTCAAGGACGGCGTGCCCTTCGCGACGCCGGTGTTCGACGGCGCGTCGGAGGCCGAGATCAACGCCATGCTCGAGCTCGCCGGCGCTGCCGGTGTCCGGCCAGGTGACGCTGCATCGACGGCCGCACCGGCGAGGCGTTCGACCGCCCGGTGACGGTGGGCTACATGCACGTGCTGAAGCTCCATCACCTGGTGGACGACAAGATGCACGCGCGCTCCACCGGGCCGTACAGCCTGGTCACGCAGCAGCCGCTCGGCGGCAAGGCGCAGTTCGGCGGCCAGCGCTTCGGCGAGATGGAAGTGTGGGCGCTGGAAGCCTACGGCGCGGCGTACACGCTGCAGGAGATGCTCACGGTCAAGTCCGACGACATCACCGGCCGCACCAAGGTGTACGAGAACATCGTCAAGGGCGACCACAAGATCGACGCCGGCATGCCCGAGTCGTTCAACGTGCTGGTGAAGGAAATCCGTTCGCTGGGCATCGATATCGACCTGGAGAAGTACTGATGAAAGCGCTACTGGAGCTCTTCAAGCAGGTCCAGCAGGACGAGGACTTCGAGGCGATCAAGATCGGGCTCGCGTCGCCCGAGAAGATCCGCTCGTGGTCCTACGGCGAGGTGAAGAAGCCCGAGACCATCAACTACCGCACCTTCAAGCCGGAGCGGGACGGCCTGTTCTGCGCCAAGATCTTCGGGCCGATCAAGGACTACGAGTGCCTGTGCGGCAAGTACAAGCGCCTGAAGCACCGCGGCGTGATCTGCGAGAAGTGCGGCGTCGAAGTGACGCTGGCCAAGGTGCGCCGCGAGCGCATGGGCCACATCGAGCTGGCCAGCCCGGTGGCGCACATCTGGTTCCTGAAGTCGCTGCCCTCGCGCCTGGGCCTGGTGCTCGACATGACGCTGCGCGACATCGAGCGCGTGCTGTACTTCGAGGCCTACGTCGTCACCGACCCGGGCCTCACGCCGCTCAAGCGCTGCCAGCTGCTCACCGAGGACGACTACCTCGCCAAGGTCGAGGAGTTCGGCGACGACTTCTCCGCCGCGATGGGCGCCGAGGGCATCCGCGCGCTGCTGCGCGCGCATCGACATCAACCGCGACATCGAGCAGCTGCAGCAAGGACCTCGAGGCGACCTCCTCCGACGCCAAGATCAAGAAGCTCGCCAAGCGGCTGAAGGTGCTCGAGGGCTTCAAGTCCTCCAACATCAAGCCCGACTGGATGATCATGGAGGTGCTGCCGGTGCTGCCGCCGGAGCTGCGCCCGCTGGTGCCGCTGGACGGCGGCCGCTTCGCCACCTCGGACCTGAACGACCTGTACCGGCGCGTGATCAACCGCAACAACCGCCTCAAGCGCCTGCTGGAACTCAAGGCGCCCGAGATCATCGTGCGCAACGAGAAGCGCATGCTGCAGGAGGCGGTGGACTCGCTGCTCGACAACGGCCGCCGCGGCAAGGCGATGACCGGCGCCAACAAGCGCCCGCTCAAGTCGCTCGCCGACATGATCAAGGGCAAGGGCGGCCGCTTCCGCCAGAACCTGCTCGGCAAGCGCGTCGACTACTCGGGCCGCTCGGTGATCGTGGTCGGCCCGCAGCTGAAGCTGCACCAGTGCGGCCTGCCGAAGAAGATGGCGCTCGAACTGTTCAAGCCGTTCATCTTCAACAAGCTGGAGCTGCTGGGACTGGCCACCACCATCAAGGCGGCCAAGCGCCTGGTGGAGCAGGAAGTGCCCGAGGTGTGGGACATCCTGGAAGAGGTGATCCGCGAGCACCCGGTGATGCTGAACCGCGCGCCGACGCTGCACCGCCTCGGCATCCAGGCCTTCGAGCCGGTGCTGATCGAGGGCAAGGCGATCCAGCTGCACCCGCTGGTGTGCGCGGCGTTCAACGCCGACTTCGACGGCGACCAGATGGCGGTGCACGTGCCGCTGTCGCTGGAAGCGCAGATGGAGGCGCGCACGCTGATGCTCGCCTCGAACAACGTGCTCTCGCCCGCCAACGGCGAGCCGATCATCGTGCCCTCGCAGGACATCGTGCTGGGCCTTTACTACGCCACGCGCGAGCGCATCGGCGCCAAGGGCGAGGGCATGAGTTTCGCCGACCTCGCGGAAGTGTCTCGCGCCTACGAGTCGCGCAACGTCGACCTGAACGCCAAGGTGTGGGTGCGCATCAAGGAGCATGACCTCGGCGAGGACGGCGAGAAGATCGAGCGCATCAAGCGCTACGAGACCACCGTCGGCCGCGCGCTGCTCTCGGAGATCCTGCCCGCCGGGACTGACGTTCGAGCTGCTGAACAAGCCGCTGAAGAAGAAGGAAATCTCGAGGCTGATCAACATCGGCTTCCGCCGCTGCGGCCTGCGCGAGACGGTGATCTTCGCCGACAAGCTGATGCAGGCCGGCTTCACCATGGCCACGCGCGGCGGCATCTCGTTCGGCGTCAACGACATGCGCATCCCGACCGCCAAGCAGGAGCTGATCGCGGCGGCCGAGACCGAGGTGAAGGAGATCGAGTCGCAGTACACCTCGGGCCTGGTCACCGTCGGCGAGCGCTACAACAAGGTGGTGGACATCTGGTCGCGCTGCGGCGAGCAGGTCGGCAAGGTGATGATGGAGCAGCTCGGCACCGAGGAGACCACCGACCGCCACGGCAAGAAGGTGCGGCAGGAGGCGTTCAACTCGATCTACATGATGGCCGACTCGGGCGCGCGCGGCTCCGCCGCGCAGATCCGCCAGCTCGCCGGCATGCGCGGCCTGATGGCCAAGCCCGACGGCTCGATCATCGAGACGCCGATCACGGCCAACTTCCGCGAAGGCCTGAACGTGCTGCAGTACTTCATCTCCACGCACGGCGCGCGCAAGGGCCTGGCCGACACGGCGCTGAAGACCGCCAACTCGGGCTACCTGACGCGGCGCCTGGTCGACGTGACGCAGGACCTGGTGGTGACCGAAGACGACTGCGGCACGCAGAACGGCATCGTCATGCGCGCCCTGGTCGAGGGCGGCGAAGTGGTCGAGGCGCTGCGCGAGCGCATCCTCGGCCGCGTGCTGGCCGTGGACCTGATCAACCCGGAGACCCAGGACGTGCTCGCCACGGCGGGCTCGCTGGTGGACGAGGACGCGGTGGACACCATCGACAACGTCGGCATCGACGAGGTCAAGGTGCGCACGCCGCTGACCTGCGACACGCGCTGGGGCGTCTGCGCCAAGTGCTACGGGCGCGACCTCGGCCGCGGCTCGCTCGTCAACGTCGGCGAGGCGATCGGCGTGATCGCCGCGCAGTCGATCGGCGAGCCGGGCACGCAGCTGACCATGCGCACCTTCCACATCGGCGGCGCGGCGAGCCGGACCGCGGTGCAGAGCCACGTGGAGGCGAAGTCCGCCGGCACGGTGCGCTTCACCGCCGACGATGCGCTACGTCACCAACGCCAAGGGCGACAAGGTGGTGATCTCGCGCTCGGGCGAGGTGATCATCGTGGACGACAACAACCGCGAGCGCGAGCGCCACAAGGTGCCTTACGGCGCCACGCTGCAGGTGGCGGACGGCGACACGATCCGCGCGGGCACGCACGGTCGCCGCACTGGGATCCGCACCACCGCCCGATCATCACGGAGTACGCCGGCACGGTGAGGTTCGAGTACGTCGAGGAAGGCGTGACGGTGGCCAAGCAGATCGACGACGTCACCGGCCTTTCCACGCTGGTGGTGATCGACCCCAAGCGCCGCGGCAGCGCGGCGGCGAAGGGCGTGCGTCCGTCGGTCAAGCTGATCAACGAGAAGGGCGAGGAAGTGCGCATTGCCGGCACCGACCACGCCGTGAACATCAGCTTCCCGGTGGGCGCGGTGATCGCGGTGCGCGACGGCCAGCAGATGCAGGTGGGCGAGGTGCTGGCGCGCATCCCGCAGGAAGACCTCCAAGACGCGCGACATCACCGGCGGCCTGCCGCGGGTGGCGGAGCTGTTCGAGGCGCGCGCGCCCAAGGACAAGGCATCCTCGCCGAGTACACGGGCACGGTCTGCTTCGGCAAGGACACCAAGGGCAAGCAGCGCCTGGTGATCACCGACCTCGACGGCACGCAGCACGAGGAGCTGATCCCGAAGGACAAGCACGTGCTGGTGCACGACGGCCAGGTGGTCAACAAGGGCGAGATGATCGTCGACGGCTCGGTCGATCCGCACGACCTGCTGCGCCTGCTCGGGGTGGAGGCGCTCGCGCGCTACATCATCGACGAGGTGCAGGACGTGTACCGCCTGCAGGGCGTGAAGATCAACGACAAGCACATCGAGGTGATCGTGCGCCAGATGCTGCGCCGCGTGCAGATCGAGGATCCGGGCGAGACCTCCTTCATCCAGGGCGAGCAGGTGGAGCGCGCCGAGCTGCTGGAGGAGAACGAGAAGGCCGTCAAGGAAGGCAAGAAGGCGGCGGTGTTCTCGCTACATGCTGCTCGGCATCACCAAGGCGTCGCTGTCCACGGACTCGTTCATCTCCGCGGCCTCCTTCCAGGAGACCACGCGCGTGCTGACCGAGGCCGCCATCATGGGCAAGCGCGACGGCCTGCGCGGCCTGAAGGAGAACGTCATCGTCGGGCGTCTCATCCCGGCGGGTACCGGCATGGCGTACCACAAGATCCGCAAGGATCAGGCCGCCGAGCCTCCGGTGATCGACCTGCCGGCGACGGTGGAGGAAGTGCCGGCCGCTGCCGCGACGACGGAGGCCGCCGCCGCGGGCGGCAGCTGAGTCCCGGCCATCAGGTGCAAGAGGGAAAGGCCGCCGCGAGGCGGCCTTTTCATTTCCAGCGCGTCCCGCGCGCGGCGCTGTGGAACTCCCGGCGCTGTTGCAGTATTCTCGACCGCAGGTGTTTCCGCGGTCCGGTTCATCTCGCGCATGCAACTCGAGGGGAGGGGAATATGACAAGGCATCTCACGGCAATGGCGTTTGCGCTGCTCGCCTGCATCGGCGCGGTCGCGGGGCCGGCGCAGGCGGACGGCCGCTCCAGCCGACTGGTCGTCGACCGCGACGTGGACACGTTCGCGGTGCTTCCGGAAGGCGTACGGTTTCCCGAAGGAATCACGGCCAATCCCGCCAACGGCGATCTCTACGTCGGCACGTTCGATGGCGGAGCGCAGAACAAGGTGCTGCGCTACAACCGCCACGGGCGCCTGGTGGGGCAGCGCGACTTCGGCATCGCGCCGCTGCTCGGCCTGGCGTTCGATCGCGCCCACAACGCGGTCTATGTCACCGTCGTCGGCGACTTCGTGGGCACCGGCTCCAGGATCCAGCGCATTGGTGCAAGCCTGGACCCGGCGACCCTCAGGGACGTCGCCGCGATCCCGGCGATCGGCGCGCCACTGCCGCGCGTGGCCGGGAACCCGGATGGCAGCTCGGACACGATCACCTTCGGTTCCGGTGCCCGCGTCCCGAATGCGATGACCTTCGACAGCCACGGGAATCTCTACATTTCCGATTCGTTCCAGGGCGCGATCTTCAAGATCGCCAACCCGCAGGGCTGCGCGCCCGGCTGCAGCGTGCAGACGCTCAGCCATGACCCGCGGCTCGCCACCGCCGGCTTTCCTCCCTTTGGCGCGAACGGGCTTGCCTTCAACGAGGATGAATCGTCGCTCTTCGTCGCCAATACGGGCGATGACCGCGTGCTGCGGCTCGACATGGCCACGCTCGAGGTGTCGGTCTTCGCCGAGAGCATCAATGGCGCGGACGGCATCGTCTTCGACAAGCAGGGGCGTTTGTGGGTCGCCGCCAACCAGGCCGACGAAGTCGTGGCCCTGGACACAAGCGGCAAGGTCGTCGCCAGGCTCGGCGAGTTCCGCGGCGTTCGGCGCGACGGCACGCCCGACGGTCTGCTGTTTCCCGCGAGCCCGGTGATCTTCGGCAACGAGATCTTCGTCACCAACCTTGCGCTGCCTCTGACGGACACGGCTGGCGACGAGGCCGAGGAGGAAGTCACCCGCTGGACGATCTCGCGCATGCGATTGCCGCAGCGCGGGAACTAGCGGGACCGGCGCCGGACTCCGGCGCCGAGGGTGAGCGGAAGGGGCCGCCGTGAGGCGGCCTTTTTCGTTGGCCGCGCGCGCATGACATGAACGTGACACGCGCCGGCGCCTCTCATGAGCCGTTGGGCTGCCGGGTTCGGGTACCGCGCCTATTTGTACGGCACCGTACAGATGAACGGCCGGTCAGAGCGAAGACTGAGCCTCGTGAAGACCGCGTTCGTCGTTTCGATGCCAAGCCTGCCGGAGCCTTCCGCTGCGCGTGCACCGCGCCGCAGGAAGGACTGTGGAGCCCATCGAGGACACGGGAATCACGGCAACATCCGTAGTAGGGGCTCCCTTCAACGAATAGAGGAAATCACATGAACTTGTTCCAGAGCAGTTTCAGACCACCCGCGTGGCTACTTGTCTTCGCGCTGTCGGCCTTCGTGGCCGGTTGCGGCAACGACGATGACGCGGTAGCGCCTCCGACGACGCCGCCGACGACACTCCCGCCCTTGGTCCAATCCACGAGCCCGGCCGTGTCGGTAGCTCTGGGAGCGGCCGCGACTTTTGGCGCGGGCAGTGGCGCAGGAGTGACCAACCAGGGAACGTCGACCAACGTCGTCGGAGACCTTGGCACATCAGGTGCGGCGACTTTGATCACCGGGTTCCACGATTCGACGACAGGCCCCTTTACGGAGACGCCCCTTAACATCGGAAATGTAACCGGAACGATCTACACCGCAACCGTTCCTGATGCGGGTGCGGTGGCGGCCACGGTTGGACCCGCTCTGACTCTCGCGCTCGGGAACCTGAATTCACAGGCTGCAGGCTCGGATCCGGGCGCCGGCGAACTGGGCGGACTCAGGCTTGCTGCTGGCGTATATACCTCGGCAGGCGGGACATTCCAGATCACGCTGCAGGACCTGATCCTCGATGCACAGAATGATCCGAACGCGGTCTGGGTCTTCCAGATGGCAAGTGCGCTTACCGTGGGCGACACGGCGGCGCGGAGCGTCACGCTGATCAACGGTGCCCAGCCCAAGAATGTCTTTTGGGCGGTGGGCAGCGCGGCGACCATCAACGGCGCGGGCGGCGGCACCATGGTGGGAACCATCATTGCTCCCGCCGGTGTCACCTTCTCCACCGCTGGCAATGCCGCGATCACGACGCTGAACGGAAGAGCATTCGGCTTCGCCGGCTCGGTGACCATGGTGAACACGGCCATCACCGTACCTGCCCCGTAATGCATGGGTAGCGGAGGGGAAACTCTCCGCAACAAGAAAAAGGACCCGCAGGCCGGGTCCTTTTTCTTTTGGGTTCGACAACGCACAGAACGGGCAGGGGCGCAGGTGGATGATTTCGCCTGCAAGTATTCGCGCCCCGGATCTCGCCCGCCGATGGCCGGGGCCCGGTTTGACTATGCGTCAGCCAATGGGGTGATGACGAAATGGAAGCGGCAATGAGCGCCACAGCCTCACATCTGAATCTGGTTCCCCGGGCGCGTCCCGTTGCGAGCCCATCCGTTGACACAGGCGGAGACCTGGCCGAGCGGTACTGGCGAGCCCTCCGGACGTACCTCGCCGACGCAAGCGAAGCGTCGCTGGGCGGCGGCTACGAGCTGGCGCGACAAGCCCAGCTGGAGGGCCATGGCGTGCTGGCGCTGGCCGAGTCCCACGCCCAAGCGCTGCAGCGTCTGTGGGCGATGCCGCGGTCCGACGACCGGCAGTTGAGGGAGGCAGGGAACTTCTTTGCGCAGTGCCTGTTGCCGTTCGAGATGAGCCACCGCGGCGAGCACGACGGCGCACGGGCGCTACGTCATCTGAACGAGGTGCTGGAAGGCGAGTTGCGGCGCGTCGCGCAGGTGCTCCACGACGAGGCCGGCCAACTGCTTGCCTTGGTGCACATCGCCGTTGCCGACGTCGCGGTCGCGCTGCCGCCGAAAGCCCGGGGCAGTTGCAACAGGGTGGAAGGGCTGCTGGCGCAGGTCGAGGCCGAGTTGCGCGATCTGGCGCATGAATGGCACCCGTCGGCGCTCGCCCACCTGGGGCTGCTGCCCGCCCTCGAGTCCCTCGCCGAGAAGGTGGCCAGGCGCACCGGGATTCGCGTCGCCGTGGCCGGCGATGCCGACGTGCGGCTGCCGCCCGCCGTCGAGACCGCGCTGTACAGGATCGTGCAGGAAGCGCTCAACAACGCGGTCAAGCACGCGGCGGCGCGCTCCGTCCGGATCGAGCTGCAGTGCAGGCCGCACAAGGTGACGTGCAGCGTCCGCGACGACGGCAGGGGCTTCGACGCGATGCGCTGCCCCCAGGCCCAGGGGCTGGGCCTGACCGGAATCCGGGAACGCATCAATACCCTGGGCGGGTCGATGCGCCTGCACACGGCGCCATCGAAAGGAACGACGATCCAGGCTGACATTCCCCTCGGCGGCGGGCATGCGGGTACTGCTGGCTGACGACCACACCCTGTTTCGTGAGGGGTTGCGGTTGATCCTGGAGCGCGCGGGCCACGAAGTGGCCGGCGAGGCCGCCGACGGCCACGAGGCGTGCAAGCTGGCGCGAACCCTGAATCCGGACATCGCAGTGGTCGATCTGTCGATGCCGCTGCTGAACGGCATCGAAGTGGCGCGCGAGCTTCGCAGGCTCGCGCCGGCAACGAAGGTCATCATGCTGACGATGTATCCGGACAGGGCCTACGTGCTGCGGGCGCTCAAGGCCGGCGCGAAGGGGTACGTACTCAAGACCCAGGTCAGCGAGGACCTGGTGCGCGCCATTCGCGAGGTGTCCCTTGGCGAGGTGTACCTCAGTGCCGGGGTGGCCGCGTCGGTCGTGGAGGCCTACCTCAACAATGGGGGCACGGCCCCGGATCCGCTAACCCCGCGTGAGCGGCAGGTCCTGCAGCTGGTCGCGGAAGGCAATTCCACCAAGAAGGCTGCGAAGCTGCTTAGCATCAGCCTCAAGACCGCCGAGTCGCATCGCTACCGCATCATGAAGAAGCTGAACATCCACGATGTGGTCGGTCTCGTGCGCCATGCCGTTCAGTCGGGCCTGGTGCGCATCTGAGACGGTGAGGCCTTCGCGGCGTCCCGCCGCGCCCCTGGCATCGGCCTGAGCGGGCCCCTGCCGGGCTCCTGCCGGTCGGCAAGCCACATCTCCATCACCGACAGCAATTGCTCCACGTTGACCGGCTTGGCGAGGTAGTCGGAAGCCCCGGCTTCGATACTCTTCTCGCGATCGCCGACCATCGCACTGGCGGTAACCGCGATGACCGGGATGGCCGCGAAACGCTCCATGCCCCGGATCACGCGAATCGTCTGATAGCCGTCCTGTCCCGGCATCCTCAGGTCCATGAGGATGATGTCGGTATCGGGATTCTTCCTGAGCATCTCGACCCCCTCGAGGCCGCTCCGCGCACTAAGCACCTGCATGCCCTTTGCTTCCAGGGCACCGGTGAGCGCGAAGATGCTGCGCATGTCGTCGTCCACGATCAGCACCCTCCTGTCGGCCAGCGCCGGCACGTCTTGCCGCGCAGCCGGCAGCGGACGGTGCTGCCCGGACGGCGTGTCGTGCATCGCCTCGTGCAGGCACAGCGCGATTTCGCCCAGCACGTCCTCGGTGGAGGCCAGCCGCGTCAACCACAGGATCTCCGCCAGCCCGCCCCATCCGCCCTGCCGGACGCCTTCATCGGCGCCGCCGACCGTGTGCATGAGGATGCAGGCGTGCCCGCTGCTCCCGGCGCGGGAAATCTCGCGCACGAGGTCCAGCGGCGCCATGTCGGCGAGGCTCTGGCCGATCATCGTGCAATCGATCCCCGCACGCTGCAGGACCTTGAGCGCCTGACTGCCCGAGGCTGCGCGGGTCACATGCGGCCCATGCTCCGCGATGACGTCGGCCATGCTGTTGCGCTGGGCCTTGTCGGCGGCTGCGACCAGCAGGGACTTGGGCTCATGTTCGATGAGACAGCCCAGCCTGCGGAAAGCCTCGCTCAGGGCCTCCTCCGCTGAAGGCCGGTGCACGATTCCGCGTGCTCCCACGCAGAGGTATGTCCGCGCCCGTTCATCGATGGCGATCACGTTCACGGGGATATCCCGGGTCACCGGGTCTTCCTTCAGCAGTTTGACGATAGCCCAGCCGCGCATGTCCGACCCCTTGACGCCAACGGTCACGACGTTCGGCAAATACTCGTTCGCGAGCACCAGTGCCGTGTGGGCGTTGGTGGCGTGCAATCCCTTGAATCCCAGCGCCCGCACCAGTTGCAGGAGTGCCGCAGACTGGCCCGCGTCCGCCACGACATTGAGCACCACACGGTCTCCGGGCCGGATGCGGTGGCGGTCGTCCTGCGAATCCACTGCCTCGCCTGCGGGCAGGTCCGCCGTGGGCCGTGGACGCGCTTTGCCGTCGTCTGCCTCCAGAAGAGCCACCTGCGAGTCCTTCGATGGCGCGCCAGCGGTGTCGCCATGGTTTCTGGCAGGCTTGTAGGCGACGGGGAGGTAGAGCGTGAAGGCGCTGCCCTTGCCGGGGTTGCTGGCAACCCGGATCTCGCCGCCGAGCAGACGCGCCAGTTCGGAACTGATCGACAGCCCCAGACCGGCGCCTTCAGACTGGCGCTTGGAGAGTCCGCCGCCCTGGTGGAACGCTTCGAAGATGATCCGGTGCTTGTCCTGCGGGATGCCGATACCGGTATCGACGACTGAGAACGCCAGGACCTGTTCCGCGCTATCCAGGCCACTGTGCCCCTGCGTCCATCCGCTCTTGGCCAGCGTGACCCCCAGGGAGACTGCGCCTTTTTCGGTGAATTTAAAGGCATTGGACAGCAGGTTCTGGAGAATCTGCCGCAGGCGCTGCACGTCGGTCTGGATCGCGGCCGGCAATCCTCGCTGCAGCGTAACCGTGAAATCGAGGCCCCGGTCCAGGGCGATCTCCCGGAACGCGCGCTCCAGGTAGTCGCGCAGGTCGGCCATGCGCTCGCGCGCGATGCTCAGCGTGGCCCGGCCCGATTCAACCTTGGACAGATCGAGAATGTCATTGACCAGCACCAGGAGGTCGTTGCCCGCGATGCGGATGGTCTGCGCATACTCGACCTGCTTTGGCGTGAGAGTGCCGCCCGCGTTCTCGGCCAGCAGCTGCGCCAGGATCAGCAGGCTGTTCAGCGGCGCCCTCAGCTCGTGGGACATGTTGGCGAGAAACTCCGACTTGTACTGCGAGCGCAGCGCCAGCCGCTCCGCTTCCTGCTCGAGCTCCGCTCGGGAGCTCGTGCTCTCCCGGACCCTTTGCTCGAGCCCCTTCACCTGCTCTGAAAGCTGTCGGGCATGCTGCCGGAGCTGCTCGTTCGTGCGCCAAAGCTCCCCGTGCCGCCCAGCGATGTCGTTGAACAGTACGGCGACTTCGCCCTCCGGGGCGTCAGCCGCCGATGGCATGCGAAAGGCAAGGTCGCCTGCCTTGAGCGCCCGCAACGCCCGTACCATTTCGACGTCGGCGAGCCTTCGTCCCGGTTTGCGCGGAGCCGTCAAGCGCGTCGGCCGCCGGACTGGTCCAGCGGATCCCTGAGTCGTGTCATGAGCCTCCCGATGTCGTTCGATTTGTCGAAGAAATAGGCTGCGCCGCGGCATGCGCTTGCCTGCTGCTGGTACAGGTTAGCCCAGTACGCGACGGCCTGCGGTCGGAGAGTACTGAGCTCGCGCCCAGGAACTACTGAGGCTGCCGTAGCGGAATCGCTACAGGAACGAGACGCGAGGGCCGGCGCGCAGCGGCATCCGGCGTGCTATTCCACCAGCCCGTGCCTGACGGCGTACCGGACCAGATCCGCGTTGTTCTCGAGCTTGAGCTTCCTCAATATCCGCAGCCGGTAAGTACTCACCGTATTCGGGCTGAGGCGCAGCTCCTTGGCGATGTGCGTGATCGATTTTCCCGATGCGAGCATCCACATGACGCGGTACTCGCGATCGGACAGCGACTCGTGCGCAAGCCCCTTCGGGCCTTGCCCGAGCTCGAGCGCCAGCTTTTCCGCCAGCGACGCGCTGACGTACTTCTTGCCGCTGACGGCCTTGCGGATCGCGACCGTCAGCTCCTCCGAGGCGGACTCCTTGCTGACGTAGCCGGCGGCCCCCGCCCGCAACGCCGAAACCGCGATCGCGTCTTCCGGGTGCATGCTCAAGATCAGCACCGGGCGCCGCGGGTAGGCGTGCCTGATCTTCTTCAGCACCTGCAGCCCGTTTCCTCCGGGCATCGAGTAGTCGAGGATCAGCACGTCCCATGCAAGCCTGCGCGTGACCTCCAGCGTTTCCTCGAAATTCCTTGCTTCGCCGACCAGCTGCATGTCGGGTTCCGCGGCAAGGATCTGCTTCACCCCCTGGCGCACCACCGCGTGATCGTCGGCAATGATGATCTTGGTCACGCTACGCCAGCCTGAGCCGTATTCCGCATTGTCCCGTCGTCGCCACCAGGAATAACACCCTCTCGCACATCAGAAGCAGGGAAGCAGGGGAACTATTTCCGGCTTCTGCTTCGACGCCATCGTCTGTCGCTGAGCGGCGACAACCTTATGCCCAGTAATGCGCGGCCTGTCAACGAACGTTGTGATAGGGTGCGTGCCTTCAACTACATGCCTATAGTTGTTCAACTACAACTCGGACGCCAATGCGTCCCCCGCTAAGCGCGTGTCGCAACCCTTCCGGTTCATACCGGGCGCGCTGACCGAACTCCTGCTCCTCATTTCTGGAGGCTCAAGAGATGTCATCGAATCTCGCGTCACGACTGACCCTGCAGCACTTTGATCGCCGTTTCCCCGCCGCGCGTAGGGACGGCGCCGTTCGGCTGGTCGCCCTTGCACTGCTCCTGGGCGCACTCTCCCTGACTGCCGCGTGCGGCGGTGGCGGTGGCGGTGACGGTGCGAATGATGGCGGCGCCACGGGGGCTACGACGTCTTCGGGCGGGACGGCGGCGCCAGGCTCTTCGTCCGGGGGGGGCGCGCCGGCTCCCGGCATTCCGTCCGGCGTCGCATATGCCTGCGACTTCGTGGGCTCATGGCAGGACTGCCTGTTCGCGGAACAGGCGAAGGTGCCGGGCCGCGCATCGATCGTGACGGTTGGCGGCGTAAGTGCCGTTCGCCTGCATACCGAGCCCGGAGACAACAACGTCGTCGGAAGCGGTTCCAACGAGCGCAACGATCTGACCCTCAATCAGTCGACGTCCGACGTCTACGAGGGCATGGACCACTGGTGGGCACATTCGATCCTGTTTCCCGACGACTACGTTGACCCGCCCGAGAGCACTTCGACGTCATGGAATTTTGGCATTGTCGCTGATTTTCACAACACCGCGCCCGGCGCCGGACAGGCCAATTTCCAGGTGAACGCGATGCCCGCCACTGCGATCGCATCCGACCGACCGACCGGCCTCAGTTTCAAGGTTTCCTACGGTGACCAGACCAGTCCGACAGAAGCGATTTACCCCATCGGCCCGGTCATCAGGAACCAGTGGTACAACTTCGTCTACCACGTGAAGTGGTCGTCGGGCTCGGACGGGTTCTTCGATGCGTGGGTCAACGGCGTGCAGAAGATGGCCTATCGCGGTCCCACGCTTTACCCGGGCCAGGGCGTCTACTTCAAGCTGGCCAACTATCACACGCCGTTCGGCCAGCCGTCTTCCGTCATCCACGCCCGCGTACTGCGCAGCGTCGCGCCTCTTTCAGTTTCCGCCGGACTATAGTCGATCGGTTCGCTGCACGGATACGCGAGGCGCGCCCGCCTCGCGTGGTCCGAACGGACTAGCCGCGCCGAGTCAACCCGGCCGCCTGGTTGACTCGAGCAACGCAAGCCGACCAGGCTTGCGCCGTTGCCTGCCACAGGTCTGACGCGCCCGGCATAACCTGAGCCGATTGGACCATGAACCGCCGGGCGGCGGCAGGCGTGCTCCGCCTCTTGTGACGGGTAGATTGGGTTCTGCGCGACTGCGCCGGCAGTTCTGGCGTCGTCGCATGGAGCAACGCCTACCCATGCAAGGCACACCTGCCGTCGAATGATGCACGTTCCGCAAGTTGAGGTCGTGGTCGCCCGCCTGGATGTGGACCAGGAGGCAGTCCATGCGTTATCGGCCTGGCTCAGCGACGAGGAGCGCCAGCGGGCCGGCCGCTTCCGTCACGCGCGCGACCGCCGGCGCTACACCGTCGCGCGCGGCCGCCTGCGCCAGCTGCTCGCAGACCGCCTGCGCACTCACCCTCGATCGGTCGCGCTTTGCTACGGGGCGCACGGCAAACCTCGCCTCGCGCCGGGGTCCGCCGCCGCGGACTGGCGCTTCAACGTGTCGCACTCCGGGGACCTGGCGCTGCTCGCCTTCTGCCGCGGCCGCGAACTCGGCATCGATGTCGAAGCGGTCCACGCCGTGCAGGATGCCGACGCCATTGCGGCGTGGTACTTCCCGCCCAGGGAGCTCGCGGCCTTCCTTTCGCTCGCGCCGCACGAAAAGGCGCTAGGCTTCTTCGCTGGCTGGACGCGAACCGAAGCGCTCAGCAAGGCGCTCGGCGACGGCCTGCGTCGTCCGCCGATGCGCAGCGACGCCGCCGAGTGGCGCCTGCACGGCTTCTGCCCGGAGTCGGGCTACGTCGCCGCGCTTGCCGTGGAGCGTTCGTGATGCTCGCGGCCACGCAGCGCTCGGCACCGGGCAGCGACGATGTGCGGATGTTCCGCAGGACCGCCAGCCTGTTCATCCAGAAAGAGTTCGCGCCGCATCATGCGCGCTGGTGCGCCCAGGGCTGCCCCGATGCCGCGGCCTGGACGGCGGCGGGCGCCGCTGGCCTGCTGCTCCCCGACCTTCCGCAGGAGTACGGCGGCGGCGGCGGCACTTTCGCGCATGAAGCCGTCGTCCTGGAGGAACTGGCGCGGGCCGGCGTGCAGTTCGGTGCCGGCATCCAGAGCATCGTGGCCCACTACATCCTCGCCTACGGCAGCGACGCGCAGAAGCGCGCCTGGCTGCCGCGCATGGCGCGCGGCGAACTGGTGGGCGCCATCGCCATGAGCGAACCCGGCGCCGGCTCCGATCTGCAGGGCATCAAGGCGAACGCCCGCCGCGACGGCGAGCACTACGTGATCAACGGCTCGAAGACCTTCGTCACCAACGGCGTGCACGCGGGCATCCTGTGTCTCGCCCTGAAGACCGACACCAAGGTCGCCGGCTGGAAGGGCATCTCCCTGGTGATCGTCGAAACGCACGGCCTGGCTGGTTACCAGGCCGGCCGCGCGCTCGAGAAGATCGGCATGCACGCGCAGGACACCTGCGAGCTGTTCTTCACCGACATGCGCGTCCCGGTCGCCAATCTCCTCGGGCCCGCCGAAGGCAAGGGCTTCGCGCAGATGATGGAGCAGCTGCCCTACGAGCGCCTCACGGTGGGCGTGAGCGCCGTCGCCGTGACCGAGCGCGCGGTGGACCTGACCACGCGCTACGTGAAGGAGCGCGCCGCGTACGGCAAGCCGCTCCTCGAGCTGCAGAACACGCGCTTCCAGCTGGCGCAATGCGCGACCGAAGCGCGCGTCGGCCGCGTCTTCCTGGACCACTGCATCGAGCGCTTCGTTGCCGGGGACCTCGACGACGTCACCACCGCCATGGCGAAGTACTGGCTCACCGACAGCGAGGGCCGCGTCCTCGACGCCTGCGTGCAGATGCACGGGGGCTACGGCTACATGATGGAGTACCCGATCGCGCGCATGTGGGCCGATGGCCGCGTGCAACGCATCTACGCCGGCTCCAACGAGGTCATGAAGGAATTGATCGCATGGTCGCTATGAGCACCATCGCCGCACCGCAACCGGGCGCGCCGCCCTGCCTGCATGAGCTGTTCGAGCAGCAGGCCGCGCGCACTCCCGATGCCGTGGCCCTGGTCTACGAGCAGCAGCGGCTGACCTACCGCGAACTGGCGCGGCGCAGCGGTGTGCTCGCGCATCGCCTGCGCGAGTTGCGGGCCGGAGTGGACGATGCGCCCATCGGGCTGCTGGTGGAGCGCTCGCTGGAGACCGTGGTGGGAATCCTCGGCATCCTCAAGGCCGGCGCCGCCTACCTGCCCATCGATCCCGGCTTGCCGCACGGGTCGGTCGCGTTCCTGTGCGCCGACGCCGGCGTGCGCCTCGCCCTCACGCAGACCAGCCTGCTGCCCGCGCTTCCAGCCGCGCCCTTGCAGGCCGTCTGCCTGGACACATTCGACTGGACCGGCCCGCCGGGGCCGCTGCGGGACGCGGCGCGCTGCAGCCCGGAAGACCTGGCGTACGTGATCTATACGAGCGGTTCGACGGGGCGCCCGAAGGGCGTCTGCGTCGAGCATCGCAACATCGTCAACTACGTGCTGGGAGTGGCGCAGCGGCTGCAGCTCGAGCCCGGCATGACGTACGCGACGGTATCGACGATCGCCGCCGATCTGGGCAACACGGTGCTGTTCCCGGCGCTGGTCACCGGCGGCAGCCTGCACGTCATTTCCCGGGAGCGCGCCGAGGACCAGGCCCTGCTCGCCGAGTACTTTGCGCGCGAGAGGATCGATGTCCTGAAGATCGTTCCCTCGCATCTCGCGGCGCTGCAGGCCGGCCGCAATCCCGGGGGCGTGCTGCCCAGAAGGCGCCTGGTACTGGGCGGCGAGGCCTCGCGGCACGAGTGGATCGAGCAGCTGCGCGCGCTGGTGCCGGATTGCGAGATCTACAACCACTACGGTCCCACGGAAGGCACCGTCGGCGTGCTGACCTACCATGTCGGCCCGCGGCCTCCAGGCACGCAGGCCGGCACGCAGGCGGGCACGCTGCCGCTGGGCCAGGCGCTGCCGAACTGCTGCGTCTACATCCTGGATGCGGCCGGCAAGCCCGTGGCCGCCGGCGAGCGCGGCGAGATCTGCATCGGCGGCAGCGGCGTCGCGCGCGGGTACCTGAACCGCCCGGAACTGACCGCGGAGAAGTTCATCGCCGATCCGTTCAGCGGGGTTCCGGGCGCCCGCCTGTATCGCACCGGCGACGTTGGGCGCTGCGCGGCGGACGGCAACATCGAGTTCCTCGGCCGCAGCGATGACCAGATCAAGCTGCACGGCTACCGCATCGAGCTCGGCGAGATCGAGAGCGCGCTGCGCGAGCAGGGTGGCGTGCGCGATGCCGTGGTGCTGGCGCGCGAGGACGCGTCGGGCGCGAAGCGCTTGACGGCCTACGTGGTGCCCAAGCGCGCCCGCCAGGCGCTGTGGGCATTCGGCCAGGTCCACGTGCTGCCGGACGGCGCGCCGGTCGCGCACCTGAACCGCAACGAGACCGAGTACATCTACAACGAAGTCTTCGTGCTGCAGGCCTACCTGCGGCACGGCATCTCGATCGGCGACGGCGATTGCGTCGTCGATGCGGGCGCCAACATCGGATTGTTCACGGTGTTCGCCAACCGGCTGGCCTGTGGCCTGCGCATGATTGCGCTGGAGCCGAATCCCGCCGCTTTTGCCTGCCTGTCGGCCAATGCCGAAGCATGGGGCGAGGCGGTGAAGTGCCTGCCGTACGGATTGTCGCGCGAGAACGGGACGGCGCAGCTCACCTGCTTCCAGGGGCTGTCGCTGCTGTCCGGGTTCCACGCCGATGCCGCAACCGAACGCGAGGTGGTGAAGAGCTATGTGCTGAACCAGGAGCCTGCGCCGGCGCACGACGAGCGCCACGCGGCGGATCTGGGCACGCTGCTCGATACCCGGCTCCAGACCGCAACCGTGACGGCGCAGTTGCGAACGCTGTCCAGCGTCATCGCGGAGGAGGGCATCGAGCGCATCGACCTGCTGAAGGTGAATGTCGAGAAGAGCGAGCTGGACGTGCTGCTCGGCATCGACGCCGCGGACTGGCCCAGGATCCGCCAGCTCGTCGTCGAGGTGGATCTGCGGGAAAACCTGCGACCGATCGTGGACCTGCTGGAACGGCAGGGGTTCGAGCTTCTTGTCGAGCAGGACCCCCTGCTGAAGAACACGGAGCTGTGCTACGTGTACGCGGTCCGGCCGTCGGCACAGGGCGGCCTCGAGCGGCAGCAAGCGGCCGATGCCCATCTGCGCCCGGTACCTGCGGCGGACGCGGCCATCCTGGCGCCGGTGGTCCTGCGCGGATACCTGAAGGAGCGGTTGCCGCAATACATGATGCCGTCGGCGTTCGTCCTGCTGGAGAAGCTTCCGCTGACGCCGAACGGCAAGGTCGATCGCCAGGCGCTTGCCGCCTTCTCCGGCGGGGAGGCGCCTCCCGCTGCCCGTCCCGCCGAGCCGGAAACGGATACCGAGAAGGCGCTCGCGGCGCTCTGGGCCGAGCTGCTGGCGCTGGAGCGCGTCGGGATCGATGATGACTTTTTCGACGTCGGCGGGCATTCCCTGCTGGCGATTCGAACCGTGGCGCGCATGCGGGACCGGTTCGAGGTGAACCTCTCGCTGCGCAACCTGCTCGAATCGCCCACGGTGCGAGGCCTCGCCGGGGTCATCGACGGCCTGCTGTTGCTGAAAAGGTCGCAGGCAAAAGCGGACGCGCCGGGCGAGCGCGAGGAAATCGAACTGTGAGCCTGCAGCCGTTCCTCGCCGAGCTGCACCGCCGCGACGTCCGGCTCACGGCCGACGGCGATCGCCTGCGCTGCCAGGCGCCGGCCGGCGTGCTCACCGCCGGGCTGCGCGAACAGTTGCGGGAGCGCAAGAGCGAGATCCTGGCGCTGCTGCGCTCGGCCGAGGCCGTTGCGCTGCAGCCGCAGGCCGTCGTGCCATTGCAGCCGCGCGGCAAGCGCACGCCGGTGTTCGCGGTCCCCGGCCACTACGGCGACGTTTTCGGCTACCGCGCCCTTGCGCTGCGCCTCGGCGAAGAGCAACCGTTCTTCGGCCTGCAGCCGCCGGGGCTCGACGGCGCCAGCGCGCCCATGGCACGGGTGGAGGATCTCGCCGCGTACTTTGCGGCGCAGATCCAGGCCGTGCAGCCCGCAGGCCCGCTCATCATCGCCGGCCACTGCGCCGGCGGCGCCATTGCCTTCGAGCTCGCGCAGCAATTGCGCCAGCGTGGCGTTTCCATCCGCTTGCTGGCCCTGTTCGCCTGCCCCTTTCCGACGTACTACCGCCTTGCGCCCCAGCTGAAGCAGGCTGTTGTGCAGCAGATGCAACGCATCGGCAGGCATGCCCGTGCGCTGACGAAGCTTTCGTTCGCGCAATCTCGCCAGTACATCGCCGCGAAGCTCCGCCGGTTGCAGGGCGAGCGCGACGCCGAGCACGCGGCGCTGGCCGATCCGGTTCTGGTCCGGCGCGCTGCGGTCTCTCGCGCCACGGTGGCGGCGATTCGCCGCTACACGCCCATGGTCTATGCAGGACCAGTGAGCCTGATCCTCCCCAACCGGGCATGGCTGCGCTCGGGCGCCGAGCCTTTGCGGTGGCGGTCGGTGGCGCCGCAGGCGGAGCATTGCTTCGGGCCGGATGACTGCGATCCCGACCTCCTGCTCATGGAGCCCGACGCGGGCCCCATTGCGGATCTGTTCAGGCAATGCGCGGATCGATGACGCCATGAAGATCTGCCTGGTCGGGCTGCACAACCTGTCGGTCCTCGCACCCGAGTTCAAGGACCGCACGGTGGCGGGCGAACCGGTCCAGCAGACGCTGCTGGCAAGGGCGCTCGCGCGCCGCGGCCATGACGTGAGCATGGTCGTGGCAGACCTTGGACAGGCCGACGGCATTCAGTACGGGGGCATACGAACCTTCAAGGCCTATCGTCCCGATGCGGGCGTGCCGGGGCTCAGGTACGTGCATCCCCGATGGACCGGCCTGTGGTCGGCGCTGATGCGGGCCGACGCCGATCTGTATTACACGAGCTGCGCGGGCATGGAAGTGGGCTTGCTGGCGCTCTTCTGCCGGCACTTCGGCAAGCGCTTCGTATTTCGCAGCGCGAGCGACTCGGACTGCGACAAATCCCGCCTGCTCGTGCGGTACGCCCGCGATCGCGCGCTCTATGCGTATGGCCTGCGGCGGGCGGACGCGATCCTGGTGCAAAGTGCTTCCCAGGCGCAGACGCTGCTGCGCAACTACGGAGTGGCGAGCCGGGTCGCCGGCATGCTGGTCGAGCCGCCGTTGTCGGCGCCGACGCACGAACTCGACGTGCTGTGGGTGGGCAACATCCGGCGCGTGAAGAGGCCGGACCGCGTGCTCTGGCTTGCTGCGCGCTTGCCGCAGGCCGCGATCCACATGGTGGGCGGCGCATTGCCGGGCGAGGAGGCGCTGTTTGCAGGCGTGCGCGCTGGCGCGGCGGCATACGCCAATCTGACGTTTCACGGCCCCCTGTCGTACCTGGACGCCACCGACCTGTACGGCCGCGCGAAGCTGCTGCTCAATACCTCCGACGTGGAAGGCTTCCCGAACTCCTACCTGCAAGCCTGGATCCGGGGCGTGCCCGTGGTCACGCTGATCGATCCCGATCGCGTCATCGAACGCGAGGGGCTCGGCGTCGCCGTGCGCTCGCCGGACCGAACTCGTCGGCGCCATCGCCTCGCTGCTGGGCTCGCCGCAAGACCTGGCAGGCGGCCAGCGACCGCTGCCGGCGCTTCATGGCGCGCGAATTCGGCGACGACAGGATCCTGCCGGCCTACCTCGACACCTTCGCCAGGGTCATGGACGCGGGCAGGCGCGGCCTCGTCGGCATGCCCTCGAGCGAAGCACCCCATGTCTGAAACCCCGTTCATCGTCACGGTCGACACCGAGGGCGACAATCTCTGGGCGAAGCCGCACGCCATCACCACCCGCAATGCGGCGCACCTGCCGCGCTTCCAGCGGCTGTGCGAGAAGTTCCGCTTCAAGCCGGTCTACCTGACGAACTACGAGATGGCGATGTCCGACGTGTTCGTGGACTTCGCGCGCGACGTCGTGTCGCGCGGCGCGGGCGAAGTCGGCATGCACCTGCACGCCTGGAACTCGCCCCCGCTCGAGGCCCTGACCGGCGACGATCTTCTCCATCAGCCCTACCTGATCGAGTACCCGGACCGCGTGATGCGGGAGAAGATCCGGGCCATGACACGCCTCGCTCGAGGACCGCTTCGAGCCGGAAGATGGTCAGTCACCGTGCCGGGCGCTGGGCGCTCGATGCCCGCTATGCCGGCATGCTGCTCGACGAGGGCTACCTGGTGGACTGCTCCGTGACGCCGGGCGTCGACTGGCACGCGAATCCCGGCGCCCCGGGCGGCAAGGGCGGTTCGGATTACTCTTCGTTCGATCCCAGCCCCCATTTCCTCGGCGGCCGCGACGCGGCGGCGGTGCCGGCAAAGGCGCTGCTGGAAGTCCCGATGACGGTGATCCCGGGGAGGCTGTACCGGTGGTCGCCCTGGCTGTACCGGATACCCGGTCTGCGCCGGGCTGCCGGCAGGATCTCGCCGTCGCATCGCTGGCTCTGCCCCGTGCCGCTGCTGGAAAAGCGCAAGTCGAGGAGGCCATGCTGAGGCTGGCGCGCCAGGCGCGCCAGGCGGGCCCGACGCCACCTGGAGTTCATGCTGCACTCCAGCGACCTGATGCCGGGCGGCAGCCCGAGTTCCGGCAGCGAGCAGGATGTCGAGCGCCTGTACGCGTGCCTGGAGATGCTGTTCGAGGAGCTCTCGACCTGGTGCCGCGGCATGACTCTCGCGGAGTTCCGGGAGCATTGGCTGCGTTCGCCGCGCGCGGCGTTGAACGTGGAACGGCTGGCGCACGCATGATCCGCCTCAAGGGCACCGCGGCAACTTATGGCGACCTCTGGTTCGGCGAGGAGCCGCCCCGGCATCCCGGCGTGGACATCCTCCGCTACCGCTGCCGGGCTGCGCCGATCGCGCGCGCACGTTGCGTCCCGTTCCTGTCCCTGGTCACGGACCTCGCCGCCGCCGAGGATGAGATCACCGGCCA
The DNA here is from genome assembly GCA_963719995.1 of uncultured beta proteobacterium. Lineage (GTDB taxonomy): Bacteria > Pseudomonadota > Gammaproteobacteria > Burkholderiales > SG8-39 > JAABQT01. Next base: position 75,948 of record CAVRDW010000002.1, read on the forward strand.
GTTCAACAGGGACTGCCGGTACAAGGTGAGGCGGGCCGATGCGAAGGACGAACTGCATGCGGGAGTTCATCGCCGATCCGCAAAGCCGGCTGGACGAGTTCCGCGCATTCTTCGACACATTCGCGCGGCAGAAGGCGCACGAGCAGTGCGACGTGCAGTGGCTGCGCGCCGCCTGCGACGCCGGCCAGCTCGTCCTCACCACGGCTTCCCGGCAGGGCGAGGCGCTGGTGTGGCACGCCTACGCGACCGCCGGCAACGCCGCGTGGCTGCAGTACACGGGCTCCTGCTTCCGCGACCGGGAGAACGACTATCGTGCGCTCGTCGGCCGGGCCAATCGCTGGCTGCACTGGAAGGACATGCTGCAGTTCAGGAAGCTGGGCTTCGTGCGCTACGACTGGGGCGGGCTGTTCGAGGACGAATCCGCCACGGGGCACGCCGGCGTCAATGATTTCAAGAAGAGCTTCGGCGGCCGCGTCGAGCGCACCTACGATTGCACCGTCCCGGTCACCTTGAGGGGCCGGATCTACCTTCCGTTGCGCGACGCCTGGCGCAAGTGGAAGACCCCTTCCAGCGGGCCGGGGGAAACGGCGCCTGGCGTGGCGCCCCGCACCACGCGGGCGTGAATCACCGAGGAGGGCTGGCCGAAGGCGCTGTGGTAGTTGGCGAGCTTGAAGTAGCAGCCTTGTCCCGGGTACAGCGTGGGTCCGCGATACGCCATCTTCTGCACGCCGTTGACCCATGCGTCGAAGTAGCCGTCGGCGGCGGAGGACCACTGCACGTGGTAGACGAAGTGGTACCACGCGTTCTTCACCACCGGACCGATGGGCGCGTGGTAAAGGCTCGGGCGCTGCTGGTCGCCGTAGGCGATCTGGAAGCCGAGGCCGGTGGGACGGTCCGGCGAAATCGCGGTCGCCGGCATGGCGTTCACCTGGAAGTTGGCCTGTCCGGCACCGGGTGCGGTGTTGTGGAAATCGGCGACCACGCCGAAGTGCCATGTCGTCGCCGTGCTTTCGGGCGGCGCGACATAGTCGTCGGGAAACAGGACCGAATGCGCCCACCAGTGCTCCCGGCCCTCGAAGCAATCGCTCGCCTGCTGCGATAGCTGCAAGTCGCTGCGCTCGGCCGTGCGGCTGCCATGCACGTGGCTGTCGCCGGGCCTGGTGTGCAGGCGCACGCCGTTCATGCCGGCGACATGCACCAGCGAGACGCGTCCCGCTCCCTTGGATTGCTCGGCGAAGCCGCAGGTTTGCGGCAGGCCCGTGAACAAGCAGGAGAACTCAGGCGCGCCGGCGGATTCGGCGTCGGCGTGCGCCACTGCGATGGCGCACGCCAGGTACAGGCAGAGGATCGCAGGCAGTGGTTTGCGCATGACGAAGTCCGCCGGCGTAATGCCGCCTCCGCTACCTGAGCATGCCGACGCCGATCCTCATGGCCTGGCCGCTGGTCGATGAGAGGACGAACGTGCTGCCGCCGGCGAGCACGTTCCCGGCGAGTCCGCCGTCCGTCGTCAGCGTCCCGTCGGCGGCGACGGCGTAGGTGCCATTGCCCGAGATCGGGCTCGTGACGCCGCCCCGGTTGCGGATTCCGGACCAGGTGTAGCTGCCCGCGCCATTGAAGGTCACGTTGCGCCATTCGGTGCTGAACGCGGCGAGGGGGAACGGCACATCGAAAGCGCCGCTGAAGGGCGTGCGTGGAATGCTGATGTTGATCCTGCCGAGCGGCGCGGCTCCCGGGTCGGAGTAGTAGAACGTGACTGCGTAGGTGCCTCCCAGGCTGGCGGCGCTGAAACTCCCACCCCTTCTGAGGCCTACGCCAATCTCCATCGGTTGACCGCTCGTCGCCGCCAGGACGAAGGTGCCGCCGCCGGCGAGCAGGTGCCCGGTGAGCCCGCTATCCAGCGTCAGGGTTCCGTCCCCGGCGACGGCGTAGGTGCCGTTGCCCGACACCGCGCTGACGACCCCGCCGCGGTTGCGGGTTCCCGACCAGCTGTAGTTGCCGGCGCCGTCGAAGGTCGCCGCGCGCCGTTCGGTATTGAACGCGTAGGCGGGGAAGGGCACGGTGACGGTGCTGCTGTACGGGGTTCGGCGAACATCGAGAGTGATCGTGTTCAGAGGGCCGGCAGTCGCGTCGGAATAGTAGTGCGCGACGCCGTAGCTGCCGATGAGGCTGGCATTGCTGTACCCGCTGCCAAGCTTTACGCCCACCCCCATCTCCACGACGGCCCCGCTGAGCGACGTGAGCACGAACGTGCTGCCGCCGGCGAGCACATTGCCGGCGGGGCCGATGTCCAGCGCCAGCCTGCCGTCGGCATCGACGCTGTAGGTTCCGCTGCCCGAGACTGCGATCGGCGTTCCTCCGTTGTTGCGGATGCCAGACCACGAATAGTTGCCTGCGCCATCGAACGTGATCGTCCCCAGTTCAGTGGCGAACGCATACTGGGGGAACGGCACGGGGACGGTGCCCAGGAACGGGGTGGCGGGTATATCAACGTCGATCACGCCCGGCGAGCCGAAGCGCGAGTCCATGATGGTGAAGTTGAAAGCATAGGTTCCCGACAAGGTGGCATTCGAGTAGCCCAGCACGGCGAAACGGCCAGCGCGCGTGGCCTGCGCACTCACCGCGCCTTGCGACGCGTCCTGCGATACCGTGCGCAGCGTATCGCCGGCCGCGCCCTCGGTCAGGGCGACGACTTTCAATGTCGCCGGGTCGCTGATGCCGCGGTTGGTGAGGTACTGCGGCTGGTATTTGCCGGTCACGGTCACGGGTTGCGAGAACGCCGTTTCCGCCGGGCCCAGCTCGACCACCAGGACGTCGTCAGGAACGCCGGCGACCCCGGTGATGTGGCTGATGGTGATCAAGGTCGGCTCGGACAGAGCGCCCGCCGGGAACTCGGCTTGCGTGCCGGCGATCGGCGACGACCCGGTTACCGCGATGGTGCCACCGTTCTCATCGATGACCCGGCTGGCGGCGACGATCGTCACCGGCGGCGGAGGACCACCGCCGCCCCCGTCCTCGGTGGCGCTGCCGCATCCGGCCAGGAGCGACAGGGCAAGGCAGGCCGCAAGGACTCGCAACGGATTACAGCCGCAGCGACGGCAGGCCAGGGCGCTCATGCGCCTCCCTTGTCGACGTGCTGCCGCTCCACAGTCTGTCGTAGGCCGACAGCAGTCTAGGGGCTTCATGGCGCCACTCCAATTCGTTCTCCACACGCCGGCGTCCATACGCTCCCATGGCGGCACGGCGCGCCGGGTCGTCGATCAGCTCGACGATCTTCGCGGCCAGGTCGGCGCTGTCGTTGGGTCTTGCGTAGAGCGATGCCTGCCTGCGCCGAGAAGCGTCCCTCCGCCAGGTCGAACTGGACGATGGGCTTGGCGAGCGCCATGTACTCCATGATCTTGTTCATGGTCGACTTGTCGTTCATCTCGTTGGCGACGTCGGGATTGACGCAGACGTCGGCCGTATTGAGCATCGCCAGCATGTCGTCGTCGGGCACGCGCCCGGTGAAGGTCACGAAGCCGGCCACGCCCAGTTCCGTGGCCAGCGACTGCATCGCCTCGAGCGAGGTGCCGCCGCCGACCAGCCCGAAATGGATGTCGCTGCGGCCCATCTCGAACACGATGTGCCGGACCGCGCGCAGCAGATAGTCGATGCCTTCCTGCCTGCCCATCACGCCGACGTAGCCGACCAGATGGCGCCGCCCCCGTTTCAGCCGCTCCTCCGGCGGCCGGATCCTGCATGCGCTCCAGGCTGGGTCCGCTGCGCACCACGAACACGCGCTCCGGCGCCATGCCGCCGCGCTCGATGGCGATGCGCCGGTAGGACTCGTTGGTCGCGATCGAGACGTCGGCGCTGCGGAAGGTCCAGCGCTCCAGCCTGAGCATCAGGCGGTAGAAGAAATCCCGCCGCCCGAACTTGGCTTCGTACAGCTCCGGGCCGAGGTCGTGGTGGTCGAACACGAACTTCTTGCCGAACAGCTTGAAGAAGCGGCCGATGAGGAAGAAGAGGTCCGGCGGATTGCAGGCGTGAATGACATCGAAGCCGCGCGTCAGCAGCACCCGCCAGCACAGGACGAAGGTCTGCAGCAATGCCGCGGAGTACTCGATCGCATAGCCCCGGGCGCCCGCGCCCTCGAGCGGCAGGCGGATAGCGCCAGATGGCGATGCCCTCGATGGTCTCGAACTTCTTCTCGTAGCCCTTGCCGGTCGGGCAGATGATCGAGACGACGTAGCCGGCGTCGCGCAGCGTCGTGGCCTCCTGCCAGACGCGGCGATCGAACGGGCTGGGCAGGTTCTCGACCAGGATCAGGACCCGTTTCGGGGGTCGCGTCACCAGCACAGCCCCTCGTAGACGCCGGCGACGCTGCGCGAGCCGTTGATGCGCACCAGGTCGACGACGCTCTGGTTGCCGCGCAGGCGCCCCGGCACATCGGCGAACTCCGGCGCCGCATTGCCGATCACGATCGTGTCGGCGTGGCTCATCACCTCGTCGATGCTCGACACCATCAGGCGCGAGATGTGCGGCACGCGGTTCAGGATGTAGTCGCGGTTCGCGCCGTGGATGCGCGCCATGCTGACGTTGCTGTCGTAGATCCTGAGGTCGAACCCCTTGCCGAGCAGCCGCTCGGTCAGCTCCACCACCGGGCTCTCGCGCAGATCGTCCGTTCCGGCCTTGAAGGAAAAGCCGAGCACGCCGACTTTCTTGCTGCCCCGGTCGATCACCGCGCGCACCCCGCGTTCGATCTGCTGCTCGTTGCTCGGCAGGATCGCCGCCAGGATGGGCACGGACGACGTCCAGCATCTTCGCCTTGTACAGCAGCGCGCGCAGGTCCTTGGGCAGGCAGGAGCCGCCGAAGGCGAAGCCGGGCTTGAGGTAGTACGGCGACAGGTTGAGCTTGGTGTCCTTGCAGAAGATATCCATCACCCGGTGGCCGTCGACGCCGAGCCCCTTGCAGACATTGCCGATCTCGTTGGCGAAGCCCACCTTCAACGCGTGCCAGACGTTGTCCGCGTACTTGACCATCTCCGCGGTTTCGATGTCGGTGCGCACCAGCGGCGCATCGAGGTGGGCGTAGAGACTCGCCAGCAGGTTGCCGCTGGCCTCGTTCAGCTCGCCGATCACCGTCTTGGGCGGGTTGAAGTAGTCGTGCACCGCGCTGCCTTCGCGCAGGAACTCCGGATTGATGCACACGCCGAACTCCGCGCCGGCCTTGCGCCCCGAAGCCGCTTCGAGCGTCGGGATCACCACGTCGCGCATGGTGCCGGGCAGCATCGTGCTGCGGATCACCACTGCGGGCGCGCCGGGGTGGTAGCGCATGGCTGCGCCGATTTGCTCGGCGACGCGCCGGATGTACTTGAGGTCGATGTCGCCGTTGCCGCGGCTCGGCGTGCCCACGCACACCATGACCAGATCGGTGCGCTGCACCGCGTCGATGGCCTCGATGCTGGCGGCGAGCCTGCCCGCCGCCACCTGGTGCTCGATGATCTTGCCGATATCCTTCTCGATGATCGGCGACTGGCCGGCGTTGATCAGGTCCACCTTGCGCGGCTCCGGGTCGACGCCGATCACATCGTGGCCTTGCTGCGCCAGGCAGCCCGCCGTCACGGTGCCGACGTACCCGAGACCCAGGACGCTGATGCGCATGACCGGTGAACCTCCTTGAATGTGCAACCGTTGGTAGAGCTACAGTGTGAGCGGGGCGTTTGACGCCCCGGACGAGCGCGGCTAGTCCGGTCGGCTCAGCAGGCGATCTCCGTGCGCAGGACGACGTCGCCCCGGAGCCGGCACTGCCAGACGATGGTCGGCGCGGGCTGCTTGTCGTCGAACCGCCGCGACACCCAGCCAAAGATCGGCGCGACGCTGCCGACGTAGAGGCGCGAACTGGCGCCCTCGATCTGCGGCAGGCTGAGCCGCAGCGTCTTGCCGCCCTGGAGCAGGTCGTAGCCGCCGGGGGTTGCCTCGGCCAGGCATTGCTCGCTGCAATGGAACAGCAGCTCGATGTCGTGCTGGCCCGTCATGTGCAGCGAGTCCTCGATGATCACCCGCCTCGAGGCCTTGTTCAGGACGATCCGCCGGCGATGCACCACCGGGTCCTGCAGCCGCCGGTAACCGTCCTGCCAGCCTTCGAACCGGTCATTGTCGGGCGCGCTGTCCCAAAGGCTGCAGCCCGCGCGCGCCTTGCGCAGCCACATGAAATTGCCGCCGGACTCCGACTGGTCGCACGCATCCACTCGCACGGTGTTGTGCGCGGCAGTGCCGCGGAAATACCGGCGCCACTCGCCCTGCGTGTGGTACGCATAGGTGCCGGGGTCGACCAGGAACTCCAGTCCGCCGACCGAAAGGGTGAACGACAGGGCGTCGGCATGTCCGTGGGCGGCGATGGACCTGAACCCCAGCGGCCCGGCGTCGACGACCAGGCGGATTTCGCGGTCCGAGTCGAAGTCGCAGCCGAGGACGTAGTAGCCGCCGGCGGGGAAGCTCTGGCGCGGCAGCGAGCCGGCGGCTGGCGTGCCCAGCGCATCGAACAGCGCGTCGGCTTGCCCGCCCAGCAGCCAGCGTGTCTTGTCGTCGAGCGGCCCGGCCTTGCGCTTGAGCTCGGCGCTGCGGAACACGATGGCCCCCGTCGCCAGCAGGGAGCGATAGGACGAGAAGCCCGCAGCCGGCGCGAGGCCCACCACGCGGCCGTCGTCGGCATCGCCGAACATCGGCACATTGCCGCCCGCGTCCATGACCGAGGCAAGGTACTCGAGCATGGCCTCGACTCGCGATTCGTAGGCGGCCGAGAACCATACGCCGTTCTCCCTGCCGGCCAGCAGGCAGATCAGCAGGAAGTCGAGCACGAACTGCTGGTACGACATCGCCTGCTCGCGATTCACGCCGTCGGGGGCGACCTGCCGCCGCGCCTCGGCCTCGAGGATGGCCTTGGCGGTCGCGAGCCAGCGCGCGGATGCCGGCCAATGCGGCCAGGTGAGGGCGGCGATGAACAGCCCGGCCGCTTCGCCGATGAGGTGGTTGTTGGCCGAGGAGTGGCGCGAGAAGTAGCCGCGCACGAAGCGCGCGTGCTGGTACACCGACTCGAGCCACTGCCGGCGCAGGCGGGCGCCGCGCTCGCCGTCGAACAGCGGCGAGCGCAGGCCGCCGGCGAGTTGCCAGGCGGCCGACCAGTTGATGAGTCGAACCGCCGCCTCGAGCGCGCTCGACCAGTTCGGGCCCATGCGGCAGGGACAGGCGGCGAACCAGGATTCCAGGTGCAGCCGCATCACCTCCAGGTGCGCGGCGTCGCCGCTGAGCGCATAGGCCTGCGCCAGGGTCACGAGATGCAGGTGCCGATTCGGTTCCCAGAGGTACTTGATGTCGCCGACCAGCCGCGCATCGCGGTAGTCCAGGCGCTTGCCGAGGCCGGGTGGCGACACGATCCGCGACTTCGGGTCCTGGTTCCAGCGCGGCGGAGAACCGAGGTCGGCGTTGCGAAGCGCGAACACGTCCAGTCGGCCGGCGGCCACGCGCTCGGCGGCGGCCGTGTACAGCGCGGCATCCACGCTTGCGTTGTGGTGAATCCAGGGACGCGAAGCCGCGCCCAGATCGGGGGCCGGCACGCGCGGCGGCCCGAACAGCAGCGCGGCGCTCTCCGCGCCGGCCGACACGGCGCGCATCAGGCGGTGCGGGATCTCCGCCGGCGACATGCAGCGCAGGCGATTGATGCGCCACCTGAGCCAATCCATGGCGCTCGTGCGTTCGGCGGCCGTCTCCATGCCGCCGCCGGTATCCACGAATTCATGCCTGGACATAGTGCCGGTGCCACAGTTCGAGATTGAGAAGCGCCCACAGGAGCTTTTCGCTGTTCTGCCTGCCGCTCCAGTGGTCGGCGAGGATCCCGTCGAGCACCCGGGTATCGTAGTAAGCACGGGTCATCGAGGCAGCGCCTTGCAGGTGGCCCGCCAGGAAGTCGCGCATCGGACCGCGAAACCAGTTGCCCACCGGCACGCGAAAGCCCACTTTCGGCCGCGTGAGGATGCGCCCGGGCAGCAGGCTGCGCGCCGCCGCCCGCAGAATCCACTTGGTGGTCCGGCCGCGCACGCGGAAGCGGTCCGGGAGCGAAGAAACGAACGCGGCCAGTTCGTGGTCCAGGAACGGCACGCGCGACTCGAGCGAGGCCGCCATGGTCATGCGGTCCGCGCGCTCGAGCAGGTTGTCGGGCAGCCAGCTCGTCTGGTCGAAATACAGCATGCGCCGCAGCGAGCTGTTGCGCGGCTCGGCGTCGAACGGCGCCGCATCGGTTGGCGCGGCGCAGGCTGGCCGCAGCACCGCCAGCCGGTCGCGCTCGGCGACGCTCAGCGCGCCGAACCAGCGCACGTAGCGCTCGCGCCAGTCCTCGATGTTCAGGTTGGTGACGGCGGTCTTGATGCGGCGAAAGCCGTAGGGAAGCGCCCGCGCCAGCGGAGCGACGAGGCCGTGGCGCAGGCCGGCCGGCAGGCGCTGGTAATGCGGCGCCAGGCGCTCCACCACATGCTTCGGATAGCCGCCGAGGATCTCGTCACTGCCTTCGCCGGTCAGCACCATCTTCACGCTGCGCGAGGCTTCGCGGGCCAGCAGGTAGATCGGAATGTCGGATGGCTCCGACACCGGGGCATCGCGAAACGCGACCAGCGCCGGCAGCCGGTCGATGAGGTCGCGATCGGTGACCGTGATCTCATGGTGCGTCGTGCCGAAGTGCCGCGCCACCTGCGCGGCGTAGCCCAGTTCGCTGTAGCCCGCTTCGCCGAAGCCGACCGAGAAGGTGTTGACCTTCGAATTGTGGCGGCTCATGAGCGCCACGATCATCGAGGAGTCCAGGCCGCCCGAGAGGAACGCGCCGAACGGCACGTCGCTGACCATCTGCAGCCGGACCGCGTCGTCCAGCCGCGACAGGAAGGTGCCGGCGGCATCCGCCGGCGGCGAGCCGGCACGCTGTGCGCTGCGATCGGGCGCCGTCCAGTAGCGCGACTCCGTGAGCTCGCCGCGCTCCCAGACGGCTGTCGTCCCGGGCTGCAGCTTGCGGATGCCGCTGAACAGGGTTTGGGGTCCCGGCACGTAGCGATAGGCGAGGTAGTCCCAGACCGCCGCCGGATCCACGGCGCACTTCACGCCGGGAACGCGCAGCAGCGCTTTGATCTCCGAGGCGAAGCAAAGCGCGTTCGCGCTCTGGTGCAGGAACAACGGCTTCTCGCCGAAGCGGTCCCGCGCCAGCAGCAGGCGTTCCTTGCCGGCGTCCCAGATGGCGAACGCGAACATGCCCCGCAGGTGATCCACCACTTTGCATTGCCAGTGCTGGTAGGCGCGCAGCAGCACTTCGGTATCGGAATCGCGCGTGAACCGATAGCCCAGTCCGCTCAACTGGTCCCGCAACTGACGAAAGTTGTAGATCTCTCCGTTGAAGGTCACCGCCAGTCCGGCGTCGTCGTCGCGCATCGGCTGGTGCGCCCCGGCCGGGTCGATGATCGCCAGGCGCCGGTGCCCGAGAAACACGTCGTGTCCCGTGGCATGGCTGCGAAACTGCGCGATGCCCGAGTCGTCCGGCCCGCGATGGGCGAGGGCGAGCAGCATGGACTCGAGCGTGTTCCGCGTGAGCATGCCCTGCGGTTTGGCGATCCATCCTGCAATGCCGCACATGCTGTGGCTTCCGGAAGTGGGCCTCGGGTTCAATGCAAGGCGTCGGCATGCTTGCCGGCGAACAGATCCGCATACAAGCGGCGCACGTCGTCGGCCAGCCGCTCCACGCTGTAGCTCGCGGCGATGCGCTTGCGGCATGCAGCGCTCATCTGCGCCAGCAACTCCCGGTCCGCGTCCAGCCTGGCAATGGCGCGCGCGATCGCCTCCGGGTCGTGCAAAGGCACGAACAGGCCGTGAACACCTTCGAATACGACCTCCGGAATGGCGCCGACCCGCGTGACGATCGCCGGGACGCCCGCTGCCATGCTCTCCAGCAGCGCGTACGGCAACCCTTCCGCGTGGCTGGGCAGGACAAACAGGTCGGATTGCGCGAACAGCGCCGACTTGCCCGCGCCGCAGACCGGGCCGGCAAACGAGACCGCGTGCCCGATGCCTGCCGCGGCCACGAAGCGGCGCAGCCCTTCCTCTTCCGGGCCCGAACCAGTAATGACGAGCCGGGCGCGCACGCCTGCGGCATGCGCGAGCTTCAAGCCCGTCAGCAGCTCGTACAGTCCCTTCTCCCGCGCCAGCCGGCCCACGTACGCCAGCCGAAGCGCACCGGCGGGATCGGGCCGTTCGCGCAGGATGCTGGCGTAGGGCAGGCAGTCGATGCCGTTGGGCAGCGCCACCACCTGCTCCCGGCGCGCGAACCGCTGGTAAGCCTCGAGCTCGATGCTGCTGAGTACCACGATGGCGTCCGGAAGCCGCAGCGCTCGGCGCAACAGGGCCGCCAGCAGGCGGTTGTTCCTGCAGAAATCGGCTGGCAGCTTGCCGCCGTGCACCTGGAACAGGACGCGCGCCCCGCAGGCCTTCGCGACGAGCATGTGCGCGAGATCGCGCCAATAGGCGCGTGCGTTGAGCGAGCTGTTGATATGCACGATCGCGACGCCGCGCTTGAGGATCGCGGCCGCCAGGCGAAACGGGCTCGACGCCAGCCGCGCGACTTGCCCGGCCCGGCTCTCCTTGAGGCCTTCGCCGCCCACCTGGAAATGGACCAGCGAGAAATCCTCTGCGAGACCCGAGGCGAGCAGGGTGTTCACGTGCGTGCTGACGCCGCTGACCGCCGCGCGGTGCGGGCCGAGGACGAGAACGGCGGGACGCTTCACGCGACGTGGCGCGCCAGCGAGCGCTGCACGGGCGCGCCGGCCGCATACCATTCGATGGCCTGCGCCAGCCCCTCGCGCAACCGCCACTGCGGCCGGTAGCCGAGCAGGCGCATCGCTTTGCCGATGTCGGCTTGCGACAGCGGCACGTCGCCCGCGCGGAAGCCCCGATGCTCGGGCCGGCTGTCGCGCAAGTGCGGGTAGCGCGGCGCCAGCAGCTCGCGCAGCGTCGCGTACAGCTGGCTGAGCGTGGTCATCTCGCCCAAGGCGATGTTGTAGACCTGGTCCAGGGCTGCCGGGTTCTCTGCGGTCGCCGCCCGCAGGTTCGCCTGCACGATGTTGGCGACGTAGCAGAAATCGCGGGCCGTCTGGCCGTCGCCGTTGATGTGCACAGGCTCGCCCCGGATCATGCTGGCCACCCACTGCGGAATCACGGCCGCGTACGCGCCCTGCGGATCCTGCCGCGGGCCGAACACGTTGAAGTAGCGCAGTCCGATCGAGCTCGCGCCGTAGCAGCGCGCGAAGAGCTCGGCGTACAGCTCGTCGACGTACTTGGTCAGGCCGTAAGGGGACAGGGGCCGGCCGATGATCGGCTCCTGCTGGGGCAATCCGGCGTGGTCGCCGTAGGTCGCGCTCGAGCTGGCGTACACGAATCTCGACACGCCGGCGTCGCGCGCCGCCACCCGCAGGTTGAGGAATCCGGTGACATTGCTGGCGTGATAGGCGAGCGGGTCCTCGAGCGACTGCGGCACGCTGGCGAGCGCCGCCTGGTGCAGCACATAGCGCACCGATCGGCAGGCTTCGCGGCAGTCGCCCAGCGAGCGGATGTCGCCTTCGATGAAGCGCAAGCGTTCCCACCTCGCGCGGCCGACGGCGCGCTCGACTTCGGCGAGATTCTCCGGATTGCCGGCGGCGAAGTTATCGAGGCCGATGACCCGCTGGTCGAGCTCGAGCAGGGCCTGGAGCAGGTTCGAGCCGATGAATCCCGCCGCACCCGTCACCAGCCAGGTGCCCGGTTTCGCTCGGATGCGCGCGCGCAGCGCCTCGTCGGTGGGCATGCCTGCATGTTGCGGCAGCGCCGTGTAGCGCCTACCAGCGCGTCATGGTCCGTATGGACCGTTTCAGCCGGTCACCACCTCTGCCGGTCGCAGCGGCTTGCCGCAGAGCTCCAGGAGCAGCTTCTCGTAGCGGTCCACCATGGTTCCTTCCGAAAACCGCGCTTCCGCCACCCGGCGCGCGTTCCTGCCCATGCGCCTGCTGGTGCTGCGATTCGCCAAAGCCTCCAGGGCACGGGCCAAGGCCGCGGTATCGCCGGCCGGAAACAGGGCGCCGTTGTGGCCCGCGGAGATCATCTCGGCGGCGCCGCCGACGTCGGCATGCACCACCGGCTTGCCCATCGCCATCGCCTCGAGCGCCGCCAGGGAGAAGGCCTCGGTGAAGCTGCACAGCGCCATGACGTCGCAGGCGGCGATGTGCGGCCGGACGTCCTGCTGAAAGCCCGAGATGAGGACGTCGTTCGCGACCATGCGCTCGCGCGCGCGGGCCTCGAGCGCAGCGCGCATCGGCCCATCGCCGATCATCAGCGCCTTTGCCGGGATGCCCCTCGCGCGCAGCAGCGCGATCGCATCCACCAGCTGCAGGGGATTCTTCTCCGGGCGCATCACCGCCGCCAGGCCGATCACGTAGTCGGTGTCGCGAAAATCGAGCGCAGCACGCATTCTGCCGCCCGCCCCGGCATCGCGCGCATCGCTGAACGCCTCCGTATCCACGCCGTTGTAGATCACCTCGTTGCGCCGGGAGAACACGCCGCGCGCCCGCCAGTACCGCCGCTGCCTCTCGCAGACGAAGACCGTGCAGTCCGCGCTCCAGAACAGCAGGCGGTACGCGGCCATCTGCAGCTGCTCCTTCCACCCGAGGAGCCGGGTCGAATGGAAAGTGGCGATCATGGGCACGCGCCGGCGCGCCAGGCGCATCGCCAGCCCGGCATACATCAGCGCGTAGGGATTCGCCGCCACGATCGCGGCTGGCTCGATGCGGCCGAGGTAGGCGGCAAAGCGCCGCAATGCCGCCCAATCGAAGTAGCGCGCCGCGTCGAGGCAGAGCACGCTGCCGCCGCCGCGCAGGCGGATGCGCGGCAGCTGGTCCGCCCCGCTCTTGACGTAGACCGCGTGGCACTCGTGCCGGCGCTCCGCCAGGCGGTTCATGAGCGTGATGGCGTGGCGCTCGGCGCCGCCGTGGCACAGCGAGCCGGTGACGAACAGCAAGCGCGCCATGGCGCCGCCTCAGGTCCCGCGCGGCCGGCCGCGCAGAGTGGCGAGCCAGTCCCGGCCCGTGCCCGAACCCGCGACCAGCGCGGCGTAGGCCGCCGCCAGAACCGCCGCCCCGGCGAGCACGCGCACCAGCGGCCCGCTGGCGGCGAACAAGCCGGCGACCGTGGCCCATGCGAGCAGCGCAGACAGCATGGCGAACGCGAGGAGCAGGGCGAGCGTCGTCCAGTCCTGCAGCCGCCGGATCGGGATGGCGGCGATGCGCGAGATGCGCCACAGGGTGGCGATGCGATCGAGGTAGATCACCGCCACGGTGCCCATCGCCGCTCCCGCGAGTCCGATGTTCAGCGGCCGCAATCCAATTGAGCGACACGGCGAGGACCAGCGCCATGACGTTGAGCAGCATCACGAACATCGACTGGCGCAGCAGCAGCGTCACGCTCGAGAGCTCGATGGTGAGGGCGGCGATGCCGATGATGCATACCCGCATCACAGGGGCGGCATCCAGGTAGGCGGCGGTGTAGACCAGCGTGACGAGATCCTCCGCCAGGACGAAGGCGAGGGCGAACAGCGGGAACACGAGCGCGCCGACCATGATGTTGCCGCGGCTGTTGAGCGCGAGCATGCCGGCGATGTCTCCCGCGGCATGCCGGCGGCTCATCACCGGCAGAAAGGCGTAGTTGACCGACTGGCGAAACAGGTTCATCAGCGGCCCGAGCACCGCGGCGATGGAGAACGCGGCAAACAGGCCCAGCGGAAAAAGCGCCGCAGCCACCCACTGATCCGACTGCGTGCGCAGGATATAGAGGGCCCCCGCCGCCCCGAACGGCGCCGCGTATCGCAACTGATCCGCAAGCGCACCCGGGCGCAGAAGCGGCCCGCGCAGGCCGTGGTACCGGGCCACGTAGACCAGCAGCAGCAGCAGCCTTGAATGCCACGAAGGCGAGCAGCACCACCAGCACGGGGCCCAGTTCGCGCGTCAGCAGGGCGGCCAGGGACAGCGATACGGCACGCAGCACGGCGAGGCTGACGGTCGCCTGCGCCTGCCAGCGCACGCGCTCCTCCGCCGTGGGCAGCATGTCCAGCAAGCGAGGCCACGACCCAGAGCACGATGAACGCCGGCAGGATGAACTCATGCCGCGCCAGGTGACGCAAGTTCTCGGGCAACAGCGGGTTCCAGGAACTGACCGCCCATGCCGCCGCGAGCCCGGCGACGGCGAGGAAGGCCAGCGTCTGGTTGACGTACAGGCGCTTGGCGGCGGCGTCGGAGCGCGGCAGGTAGTAGTACAGGCTTTGCGGCATCGCCAGCGTGGCGACGCCGAGGACCGTCCCCGCCACCAGCCACAGCAGCCGGTACTCGCCGAAAGCGTCGGCGTCGAGACATCGCACGAGCACCACCGGCAGCAGGAACTGCACTGCCACGTCGAATGCATTGGCGGCGCCGAGCAGCAGGGCTCGTTGACCGAGCCGCGGCGCTGCAGGCACCGCGGCTTCCGGGCCGGCGTTGCCGTCCGCTACCCATGCGGCGCCGGAAAGCGTCAAGTCGCCAGCCGCTTGTTGAGTTGACCGTACATCATGCCGATCGCCAGCCATAGCAGTGCCTGTTCGGGGCGCGGCATCAGGCTGCCGTCCGTGATGCTGGAGACGAGAAAACCGAGCAACCCGGCCGCCGCCCCCTGGAAGAACCCGCGCATGGCGGGGTCCAGGGCAGGATCCGCGCCCAGCTTCCAGAATCCCCTGAAGACGTGCGCGAAGTAGGCGCACAGCAGGAGCAACCCGAGCGCACCCATGTCGAGGAGCGCCTGCAGGTAGGCGTTGTGCGGGTGCGTGGTGAGCAGCACGTTGGCACCGCCCCCCACCCGCATCGGCTGCGACCACAGGATCGAGCCCAGGCCGCTGCCGTAGACCGGGCTGCGCATGACCTCGGGCAGCAGTGGCAGCCAGAGCCAATCGATGCGGCCGGCGCTGATGGCGTCGAGCCCCTCGCCGCCGCCGGTGGACAGGCGCTCGTAGACCGCGACGGGTAGCGCGAACAGCGCGATCGAGGCGGCGAGCCCGAACAGCACCAGAGTCTTCATGCTGCGGCGCCAGAGCAGGAACACCACGTTGACGAGGATGAAGCCGCCGAAGGCGCCGCGCGAGAAGGTCAGCACCAGGGCCGTGACGACAAGCGCCATCGTCGCCAGGAGCGCCGCCCGCAATCCGGGCTCCTTCGCCTCGGCCCAGGTGAACAGCAGCAACGCGTAGGCGAACGCGTACAGCCGGCCCTGGTCGTTGGCGTGCATGCCCAGTGCCGACAGGAACTCGCGCGCACCGCTGCTCGCGAGCTGGTGCAGGGCGACCCCCGACTGCGCGACGAACGCGAGAACGCCCAGGCCGACCACCCAGATCGAGCCCACTATCGGCAGGAGGAGCTTCTCCGTGCTGCGCCGACTTCGACACGGCCGCGCCGACCAGCAGCGCGAAGATCACCACGGACAGGGGCTTGAGCACCATCTCGCGGGCGTATCCGGCGACCTCCTGGAACGCGACCAGGTCATAGGCATGGAATGCGGGCGCGATCTCGCCGACGTGCTGCGCGCCGAGCGCCCCGGCCGCCAGGATCGGCGCGACATACAGCCAGAGCAGCGGCCGCGGCAGGAAGCCGCGCAGGCTGCCGTCGGATAGCCCGTGCAGCAGGCAGGCACCGAGCGTGCCGAGGAGCAGCAGGTTCACCGGATTGAGGCCCGTGATGCCGAACATGGCGCGCGGCATCAGGGGGCTGGAGGAGAGCGGCATCAACAGGATCAGCAGTACGACGCCGATGCGGAAGTCGTACAGGATGAACGCGCAGCCGATCAGGGAAACGCACAGGATCAAGGCGTTCACGCCCGCCACCGCGACCACGGTGCCCCAGAACACGCCGAGCAGCGCGATGCCCGCCAGCCCGGTGAATGTCTGTCGCGCCTGGGCGGCGGCCATTGCGCTCAGCCCGATCCGGTCAGATGGAGTTGAACACAGTGCCGACGACGTTGGTGCCCGTATCGCTCAGCACCCGGATGGTGCTGGCGGTGGCGGCGATGCCGGTGTGGCCCTTGCGCGCCAGCACGATCGCGCTGCCGGCGCGAAACGCCAGGCTCTGCGCGTCGGCGTACAGGCTCGCCGGCGGTGTGTCGAACAGCACGACGTCAAACTCGTCGCGCAGCTCATCCAGCAACGTGGTCAGCACCGGCCGCAGCAGCAGCTCCTGCGGGTTGGGCGGACAGGCGCCCGCCGGCAGCAGCGACAGCGTGCCGAACTGGGGCAGCGGCACCACCGCGCTGCGGTCGGCGCGGCCCGAAAGGACCGACGACAGGCCGACGCGGTCGGGCACGTCGAAAATCCTGTGCTGCCGCGGCTTGCGCAGGTCGGCGTCGATCAGGATCGTGCGCTGGCCGAGCTGGGAGAAGACGACCGCCAGGTTGGCGGCGACATAGCTGCGCCCTTCGCCGGCGCCCGGGCTGACGATGGCCAGCATCCGGTGCCGGACCCTGGCGTTGGCCCAACGGATCAGGAGCTGCGTGCGCAGGGCGCGCAGCTCCTCGGCGCGCGGATGAAACGGCTCGTAGGCGGCGACCAGTTCGCGGCTGATTCTGCCGCTGCCGGGTAGCAGGTGCAACAGCCCGTATTGCCTGGCGATGGCGTCGCGCAGATCGTCCCGGTTGATGAGCCTCAGGCGCAGCGCCGCCTCGCCGAAGCGGATGCCGCGGGCGCGCTGGATCTCGAGGATCGGCTCGATGTCGCGGGCGCTGATCTTGCCGTCCGCGAGCAGGATGTTGCCGAGCCTGCTGTCCTGGCGCGCGACCAGGCGGCCGAAGCCTTCGATCGGCAGGACGTTGTCGGGGTTGCTCATCGGTCGTCTTCAGCCGGGATTGGGCAAGGCACGGGTATCGTTCGCCGACTGGCCGAGGAGCGGGCTGGTGGGCCTCCAGGGCTTGAGCTCGCCGAGCAACGGCACATCCCATGCGTTCTCGAGGTCCTCCTGCGAACGCACGCGCCGGTCGGTCATCTCCAGCAGCAGGACGATGCCGATGCCGAGCATGGTGCCGACCACGGCCGACAAGGCGAGGTTCAGGTCCATGCGCGGGCTGGCGGGCTTGTCCGGCACGACTGCAGGGCTGAGTACCGTGACGCTGGTCTGGTTGACGCGGCTGTCCACCTGGCTCGCGACGGAGCGCTGCAAGGCGGCGTCGTAGGCGCGTTCCGCCGACTCCACGTTGCGCCTGAGCACCGTGAGCTCGTTGCGGCTCTGCTTGAGGCCGAGCATGCGCTTCCTCTGCGCGTCCACCGCCTGCGTGACTGCCGCCTCCCGGTCCCGGCTCTGGCGCGCCGAGCTGCCGACGCCGGCCACCACTTTCGCCATCTCGGCGTCGAGTTTCTCGCGCAGGCTCTGGTTCTCGGACACCTGCCGCTGGTATTGCGGGTGATTCTGCCCGTACTGGGTCGCCAGCTGCTTCAGGCGGGATTCGCCGAGCAGCAGGTCGCCCTTGAGCCGCTGGATGAACGAGTTGTCGAGCACGTCCGGCAGCCGGTCGGGCGAGGCGCCCCGGCGCACGGCGTTGCGGGCCTGCTGCTCCCGGCTGTCCCACTGGAAGCTGCGCTCCTGCGCCCGGACCGCTTCGTCCGACAGGGCCTGCAGCCGGCTGTTCTCGACATCCAGGCGCTCGTCGCCGGAGACGATCTCGCGCTGCTGGTAGTTCTCGGTAAGCTTGGCCTGGGCCTCCTCGAGGCTGCTGCGCAGGCGCTTGAGCTGCTCGTCGAACCACGCCGTCGCTTCGCGGGCGGGGTCCACGTGCAATTGCAGCAGCGTGTCGATATAGGCCCTGGCGAAGCCATTGGCAATCCGTGCTGCGGCCGCCGCATCCGGCGACGCGTAGGTCACCTGGACGACATTGCTCTGCGAGGTCTCCACCTTCAGCTTCTTCAGCACCGCGTCGACCGCGCGATCCTCGATCGGCGCCGCGCTGGGGGCCTCGTCTCCCAGGATCATGCGCACCGCCGGTTCCTCGGTCAGCTTCAGGTCCTGCACCACCTTGCGCGCCACCTTCTTGCTGGTGAGGATGTCCTTCTGCGTCTCGAGGAAGGCCAGCCGCTCCAGGGGGAGGATGAGCGGGCGCTGGGCGCTGCTCAGCGATTGCTCGTTCCTGGCGTCCATCAGCAGCGTCACCGTCGCCTTGTAGGTTTTGGGCAGCATCAGGCTCGCGGCCGCGGCGGCCAGCACGGTGGCGGCCAGGACCAGAAAGAACACTCCGAAGCGTGCGCGCAGCGCGCGCAGGAATTGCTGCAGGTTCACGATGGGCGCCGGCTAGAACAGGCTCTCGCGGACGACGACGACGTCCTCCGCCTGAACCGGATCCGTGAGCTTGGCCTCGAGTTTCATGAACTTGCCGTCGGGCATGCGCCGGTGAATGCCGATGCCGCGCTCGGTCGCGCGCAGCGTGAGCCCGCCGCCCAGCGCCAGCGCCTGCATCACGATCATGTTCGGCTCCAGCCGGTAGGCGCCGGCGCGCTGCACCTCGCCGTAGATGTAGAACACCGGCGCGCGCTCGACGAAAATGGTGTCGCCGTTCTCGATCTGGATGTTGGTCGCCCCGTCGCCGCCGCGAAAGATCGCCGGCAGGTTGATGGCCCAGGTTTGCGCCTTGCCGTCGCGATGCGTCAGCACCGTGACCGTGTCGGCGCCGGTGCCGTTGATGCCGCCCGCCAGCGTCAGGATGTCGGTCAGGCGCGCGCCGGTGTCCTCGAGCACGTAGCTGCCCGGGCGCTGGAGCTGCCCGAGCACGTGCACCTGCCGGCTGCGCACCTGGAGGATGGACACGGCGACCTGCGGCTTGACCATGAAGCCGCCGCGGCGCAGCTGATCGGCGATGCGGTTTCCGGCCTGCGCCGGCGTCAATCCGCCCAGCTCGATTTCGCCGACCAGCGGGAACACGATGGTGCCCCTGGGGGAGACGCGGGCGTCGGTCGTCAGATCCGGGTTCTGGAATACCGTGACGCGCACGCTGTCGCCCGCGCCGAGCGCTTCGTTCGAGCGGGAGGCGTCGCGCGACTGGGCATGCGCCGGCGTTGCGGCGATCAGCGCTGAAAACAGGATCCACAGCAGGTGGCGCACTGCATGGACTGGCGTGAAGCGGACCTGCGGCAGGGTTTGCATGGCGGACCTCGTTGCCCTACAGCTTAGGCGCGCAACGTTCAGCACGAAGTTCCGGACTTGGTCCGGTCGGACTACGGACGTTGCGCCTGCTCAGGACGAAAGATCGCGACGCCTGGCCATGGCCCACATGCCGAGGAGCCCCGCGACCAGCAGTACCAGGATGCCGGGTTCCGCGACCGCATTGTCGGATTGCCGTATCCATTGCGCCTGCTGCACCACGGCGCCCGGCGGGGCGCGGCGCTCGATGCTCTCCGTCCCAGCGGCCGTACCGTTGGTAGAGGCCAGCACAGGTTTGAAGTCGGTCGTCGCGCCGGCCTTGACCAGATCGATGCCGGCGCCGCAGGAGCCGCCCGCAATGCCGAAGTCGGTCGCCTTGAGGTCGGTCGTCGCGCTGGCCTCGACCAGGTCGATGCCGGCGCCGCAGGAGCCGCCCGCAATGCCGCCGCCGAGCGCCACGGCCTGGGCCGGCATGGCGTGCAGCGACGCGGCGAGCAGCAGCGACAATCCGCAGGCGGTGATCCGTTTCACGGTTGGGCGCCTCGCATCCGCGGTCAATTGTTGAGCATGCGCAATTCCACGGCCTTGCCGACGGCCTGGGCGCGGTTGACGACGTTCAGCTTGCGCAGGATCTTCTGCACGTGGTTCTTCACGGTCAGCGGGCTGATGGCGAGGATGGCGCCGATCTCGAAGTTGCTCTTGCCGAGCGCGACCCAGCGCAGGATTTCTTCCTCGCGCGTGGTGATCCTCCTGGCTTCCTCGCGCCGCGCCGGGTCGTTGCTCTTGGCGCGGCCGTTGACCTCGGTGCGCACCCAGGCGGCGTGCAGGAACGGCGTCACCAGGCGCGCCAGGTAGGCGTGCCGCGGGCCGAGCGTTCCCGGAGCGCAGATGAACGCGTAGAAGCCACGCGCCTGCCCCTGCGCGTCGTGCGTGCCGTGCGCCAGGATCTGCGTGGCGCTGACGCGCCCGAGCTCCTGCGCGAACAGGCCGCGGCCGAACGAGCTGTCGGTCGCGTCGCAGATCAGCGGCCGGAAGCCGCGGTCTTCCCAGCTCTTGATCAGGCCCAGCGCGAGCGACGTGTCGCGCAGGAACAGCTCGCCGAAGAGCGCCTGCTCCGCGGCGATCATCGAGAAGCTGTCGGCGCGCAGCGTCGGCGGTTCGCCGCTGCGCAAGGCGCAGACCAGGACTTCGTGCTTGATCAGGCTTTGCAGCAGGCCCTGTGTCCAGCCGAAGAAATGCTCGCGCTGGTACACCCTGAGGGATGCGTCCAGGTTGAGCATCAGGGTTTCGACGTCGAGGTCGCTCAGCGCTTCCGGATTGCCGTTCGCAGCGATGGTCTCCCCGGCAAGGCTCGCGTAGTCCACGACGGCATCCGCAAGTACGGACGGCGGGAGTTCCAGGCGATGCGGCGTCTGCACTTGGGCGAGTTGCACGGCAATCCTCTCAATGTAAGGCGGTTACGTAATCAAGAAACGGCCTCACGGCTTGAAACGGAGCCTAGCCCTTGTGCAAGACGCAGTATGTACGCTGTCGCACCAAATTGCCGCCAGCGCGCGAGCCGGGAGGGCGCAATCTGGCGCTAGTCCGATGGAGCTATCGCCAGGCGCATGAGCGCGCGTCATCGCCGTGCGCGGCCTGCGCTAGTGTGAGCTGTCGCATTTCAACGGTTGCCCACATTCATGAGCTTGCTCCAGTTCCCGCAGACCCACCCACGCTTGCTGCCGAGCCAGCCCAGTCCGGCGGCATTGCTGCGGGCCGCGGTCGACCCGGCGGTGGCAGTCGGCTCGCTGGTGGCCTGCGCCCTCTGGTTCGAAGGGCGCTTCGGCGGGTCCCACCTGATCCTTGCGCTGCTCGTGTTCTCGATGACCTTCCCGGGCAATCTCGCGCGCGATACGGCGAATGCCGCCGAGCTGGCCCTGGGCATCGCCATCGAGTGGCTGGCGATGGTCGCGCTGCTGCTGCTGCTTGGCTGGGCGTCGGGAACGCTGGCGAATTTCGACGCCCGCGCCATCCTCGCCTGGGTGGTCGCGACGCCGCTGGCCCTGTTCGCCGCCCATCGGCTGGTGCCCGTGCTGCTGCCGTGGCTGCTGGCTGCCGAAGGCCTGCAAAGGACCGCGGTCATCGTCGGCGCGAACGGGCTGGGCCGCGACCTCGGCGCGCATCTGCGCGAGCGGCCATTGACGGGCATCCGCTTCGCCGGCTACTTCGATGACCGCGCCATGCCGCGGGACGGCGATGCGGGCAAGGGGAGGAACCTCGGCAACCTCGCTCAGCTGGCGGAGTACGTGCGCGCGCAGCACATCGACATGATCTACATCACGCTGCCCATGGCCGCGCAGCCGCGCATCCTCGCGCTGCTGGAGGCGCTGCACGACACCACGGCATCCATCTACTTCGCGCCGGATATCTTCCTGTGCGACCTGATCCAGGCGCGCATGCAGACCATCGGCGGATTGCCGGTGCTCGCGGTGTGCGAATCGCCCTTCTACGGGATGGACGGGGCGCTCAAGCGTGCGAGCGACATCATCCTGGCATCGGCGATCCTGGTCCTGATCGCGCCGTTGATGCTGGGCATCGCGCTTGCGGTGAAGCAGAGTTCGCCCGGGCCGGTACTGTTCAAGCAGCGCCGCTACGGGCTCGACGGCAGGGAGATCTACGTCTACAAGTTCCGGTCCATGTCCACGCTGGAGGACGGCGGCGTGGTGACGCAGGCCACGCGCGGCGACCCGCGCGTGACGCGGCTGGGTGCTTTTCTGCGCAAGTATTCGCTGGACGAGCTGCCGCAGTTCATCAATGTCCTGCAAGGCCGCATGAGCGTGGTCGGTCCCAGGCCGCACGCCGTTGCCCACAACGAGATGTACCGCAAGTTGATCCCCAGCTACATGGTCCGGCACAAGGTGCGGCCCGGAATCACCGGGCTGGCGCAGGTCAACGGGCTGCGCGGCGAGACCGATACGCTCGACAAGATGCGTGCCCGCGTCGAGTACGACCTGGCCTACCTGCGCAACTGGTCACCGCTGCTCGACCTCAAGATCGTGCTCATGACCGTGGTCGTGGTGCTGCGAAAGCAGAACGCCTACTGATCGCTTGCTGATCAGCAGGGCTCGGCCCGGAAGCGATAGCCGAGTCCGCGCACGGTCTCGATCGGCGCGTCGCAGCCGGCGGGCGCCAGGCCCTGGCGCAGGCGGCGGATGTGGACGTCGACGGTGCGCTCCTCGACGCAGGCATCGTGGCCCCAGACCTCGTCGAGCAACGTGGCACGGCTGAAGATGCGGCCGGGATGCGTCATGAAGAAATGCAGCAACCGGAACTCGGTCGTCCACAGCTCGATCTCGTGATTCCCGGCGCTGACGCGCCGCGCCGCGGGGTCCAGCTGCAGTCCGCCGCTCTCGATCACGCTGTCGGCGAGCTGGGGCGAGCGCCGGCGCATCACCGCCTTGATGCGGGCCAGCAGCTCCCTGCAGGAATAGGGCTTGGTGACGTAGTCGTCCGCCCCGCCCTCCAGCGCGGCCACTTTGTCCTGTTCCCCCGCGCGGTCGCTGATCAGCACGATCGAGATGTCCTTGGTGCGCCGGTCGCCGCGCAGCCGCCGCGCGAACGGCAGCCCGGGAATTCCCGGCAGGATCCAGTTGAGCACCACCAGGTCGGGCCGGAACGTGCGCATCATCGTCTCGGCCTGCGCCACATCCTCCGCGCAATGCACCTGGTAACCGGCGCTCTGCAAATTGCCGGCAAGCAGCTGCCTCACCGGATCTTGGTCTTCGACTACCAATACTGAGCCAGTCATGTCTCTTACCCCCTTCACAGCCGGCAGAGTGCACCGTGGCCCGCGGGGCATCTGTACGCTGTCGAACAGTCAGCGGCCGGTGCGGGCGCGACGCTCGCCTACGCTGGGGTTGGTTGCGCCGCAGCCGGCAGCGGAATGGAAAGCGACACGGTGGTGCCGCGCCCGGGGCGGCCGCGGATGCTGATCTCGCCGCCGAACAGCTGCGCCCGTTCCTGCATGCCCAGCAGCCCGAGGGACTCGCGCGCGTGCACCGCGGCCTGGGCAATGCCGCGGCCGTCGTCGACGACTTCGAGCGTGAGGCGCTGCGCCGAGATCTGCAGCTGCACGCCGACGCTGCCGGCTTTGGCGTGCCGCGCGATGTTGGTGAGGATCTCCTGGAAGATGCGGAATACCGCCGTCGACAGCGCGCTGCCCAGATCGGGGCGCGACGCCGGCAGCCGGACCCGGCAGCGGATGCCCATGCGTTTCTGGAACTCCTTCGCCTGCCAGCCGATCGCCGCCACCAGGCCCATCTCGTCGAGAATTTCCGGCCGCATGCCGGTCGCGATCCTGCGCACCACCTGCATCGTGCTGTCGATCAGGCGGCGCATGGTCTCGGTCTTGTCGAGCAGCGGCGCCTGGTCCCTGCCGAGGTGCTTGCGCAGCCAGGCGACGTCCATCTTCAGGCCGGTCAGGAACTGGCCCAGCTCGTCGTGGATCTCGCGCGCGATGCGGGCGCGCTCCTCCTCGCGGATGGAAATCAGGCGCGCCGCCAGCGCGCGCAGCTGCGCCTGCGATTCAAGCAGCCGCTGCTCGGCGAGCTGCCGCTCGCCGATCTCCCGGGCGAGTTCCGCGTTCTTGCGGTGCAGCTCGACGAACACGGACACCTTGGAGCGCAGCACGTCCGGCACCACGGGCTTCATCAGGTAGTCCACCGCGCCGACTTCGTAGCCGCGAAACGCCGATGCCGTCTCCGTGGACACGCCGGTGAGGAAGATGATCGGGATGTGCCGGGAGCGTTCGCGGGCGCGGATCCGCTGCGCGGTTTCGAAACCGTCCATGCGCGGCATGCGCACGTCGAGCACGATCACCGCAGGGTCGTGATGGAGCAGCAGCCGCAGCGCCTCCCTGCCGGAGCGCGCGCGCAGCACGGCCTGCCCCAGCGGCTCGAGCAGCGCTTCCAGGGCCAGCAGATTCCCCGCGTCGTCGTCCACCACGAGAATCTCGCCCTGCCAGTCGCTCATCCTGGCTAGCGTACCAGTTCGACCCGCCGTGCGCGCCAGCACACAGACCGCTGGGCGCACCGCGGCGAGCATTGCCGCTGCGAAGGGGCAAGCCGAAGTCGGGCGCTGTCGCCAGCTCGCAGCGCCGGTGCTTGCGCCGGTTCCGAGTCAAACCACCATGAGGAAACCGCAATGAACTGGGATCGCATTGAAGGCAACTGGAAGCAGTTCAAGGGCAACGTCAAGCAGCAGTGGGGCAAGCTCACCGACGATCAGCTCGACGTAATCGCCGGCAAGCGCGAGCAGCTCTCCGGCAAGATCCAGGAATCGTACGGCGTCTCGAAGGACGAGGCGGAGAAGCAGCTCGACGCCTGGCAGGATCGCCAACAGTAGATGGACCGCCCACGGCGATGGCGCGCCAGGGCGCAGCCCGGCCCCGGCAAGGCATCGCTGCCGCATGCACCGGCAACACCACCACGACCACCATTACCGATAAAGGAAAGTTGATGAAGAATCTCAGCATCAGTGCGATTGCCCTGGCGATCGGCCTTTCGTTCAGCGCTGGCTCGATGGCGCAAGTGCAGCCGAAGGAAGGCCCGGCCGACTCGAAGATGATGACGAAGGAAGGACCGGCCGACTCGAAGATGATGACGAAGGAAGCACCGGCCGGCGTGAGCAAGGACGCCGCGACGGAAAAGCGCGATGCCGACTACAAGGTGGCGAAGGAGAAGTGCGACGCTGTCACGGGCGACGCCAAGGCCAGCTGCATGACCGAGGCGAATACGCGGTTCGGCAAGTCCTGAGCCGCCGTCCGTAGGACAGCCCGCCCGGGGAGTTTCACGCCGTCTGGCAGCAGGGGACGGCTCCCCGGCCCGGGACATTCCGGCCGCGCGCGGCGCGCGTGCGCCTCAGCACGCCGCCCAGGCCTCCATGCTCGATCGCACCGATCGCTCGATCGCGATCCCCGTAGTCAACGTGCCGAACACGCCTTCGCGCACGACGATTCCCGTATAGCCTCTATTACGGTCCCAGAACGGGTAGGAGCCCAGGGCCCCCGGGCTCGACACCCTGGCACCCGGCACGCAGTTGAAGGTTGCGCTCTCGCATTCGTGCCACAGCCCCAGGCCGTAGTGCCAATCCTCGCCGAGGCCCGGGCCGCCCCCGATGCCCGCGAATATCGGCGAGTAGACGATGGTGGCGGACACCGTGTGGTCGGCCAGCAACTGGCTCATCGAGGCGGCGTTCAGGAGCAGGCCGTCCTTGAGCGCCTTGAGGAACGCCAGGTAATCCTCGCCCGTGAAGTGCATGCCGCCGGCGATGCGAGGATTGGCCACGGACGGTAGATCGAAGGTCGAGGTCGGGAACAGTCCGGTTTGCGACTGGAACTCCGCGAACACTTCCTGCCAGCTCGCCGCGCCGCGCGCCCTGACCGCCATCAGGCCTGCAACGTGCATGTGCGTGCTGGCGTAGATGAATTGCGACCCCGGGATGATGCCGTTGCCGGCATAGGTATTGGCGATGCTGAGGACGCAGGTGTGCAGGCTGGAGTCCGGGTCGTTGAGGCAGGCCGGCTCGTCTTCGGGCTGGACGGCCAGGCCGGAGGTGAAGTTGAGCAGCTGTGCCAGGTTCATGGCGTACAGCGAATCGCTGCTGAGGATCGGCCAGTCCAAGATGTGGTCCTGCGGCTGCGCGGCCAGGTTCAGATAACCCTGTTCCACCAGCCGCAGGATGATCACCGCCGAGACCAGCTTCGAAGTGGACGCGGACTGATAGGACCTCTGCAGGGTGGAGCTGCCACGGTTGAAGGTGTACTGGCGGCCATCCTGCCGTTGCACCGCGAAGGAAAAATCCACCTCCGAGGGGGCCTGGGAAAGCGTCGTATTCATCTGCGCCTCGAGTTGGGCCACCGAACACGACGCGGCCGGTGCCAGGCTCGTGCCGGATCCCCCGTCGCCGCATCCGGCTGCCAGCCCGCCCAGGCACGCGGCCACGGAGAACTTGAGGCACGAACGCAAGATTTGCATGGGCCACAGTCTGTACGCTTGCCCTCACAGGGTCTGTACGCTGTAGAACCAAAGAGGACTGCTAGCTCACACCTCCCCGAGCGCTGCCGCGAGGAACTGCCGCAGGCGCGCCTTCTCCGCCAGTACCTTGGCCGCGTATCGCGCGCTCGGCTCATCCAGGGCGCCGTTGTACATCTGCAGAGCGGTTTCCATCTCGCCGGCGCGCCCCATGTACTCGCGCAGGATGCGCGCGCCGATCTGGATGTTGACCTCGGGATCGAGCAGGGCGTATTCGCCGCCATGCTCCAGCAACTTCTCCTGGTGCCACTTGGGGATGATCTGCATCAGCCCCAGGGCGCCCATCGAGCTCTCGGCCACCGGGTTGTAGCGCGACTCGATCGCCATCACCGCGAGGATCAGCAGCGGGTCGAGGGAGTGCTCCGCGCCCGAGCGGTAGGCGCTCGACACGAAGGCGCTGCTGGCCGCCTCGGCCACGCGGTAGCGCTTCGCGATGTAGTCGGCCACGGCGCGCTCCTCTCGCTCCTGTGCTGACAGGTCCGGCTCGGCCGCAGCCGCCACGATGGTTCCGCTGGCCGATTGGGTGGCCGCCGTTCCACCCCTGACCAGGGTGGCGACGGCCGCCTGCACCTCCAGCGCCTCCTGCGGCAGGGGCAACGCGGCGGCGAGGACCGCTGCAAGCCCGAACAGGGCCAGCGCGCCGCGGGCGAGGCAAAACAGCCGCGCCAGCTGCCTAGTCGCCATCCGGAACGCGGCGCTCATCGGGGCAGCTTCCCTTTTTGCCCGGAGCCGGTCGGTACGCTATCGTACAAAGAGGCCACAGCCCCCATTTACCCCCCCGTACAGTGGGCCGTGGTCGCGCCGGAACACGATCGGCTGCGCTTTGGGGTCGGCAAATGGATGCGCCTATAATCGCCGCCGTGGGAAAACTGGAGAAGCCTGAAGTCCTGTCCGCCGCCGACCGCGAGGCGCGCATCGATCTCGCAGCGGCGTTCCGCCTCGCGGTGCGCATGGATCTGCACGAAGGCGTGTGCAACCACTTCACGCTGATGCTCGCCGACGGCAAGCGCTTCCTCCTCAACCCCTACGGCCTGCACTGGAGCGAGGTCAGCGCGTCGAACCTGCTCGCGCTGGACGCCGACGGTCGCGTTCTGCAAGGCGAGGGTGAGGCGGAGAAGACGGCGTTCACCATCCACTCGCGCATCCATCTCGCCAATCCGCAGGCGGCCTGCGTGCTGCACACCCACATGCCCTACGCCACCGCGCTCACGCTCACCGAGCCCGGACGCCTGGAGATGGTGGAGCAGAACGCGCTGCGCTTTGCCGACGACATTGCGTACGACGACACCTACAACGGCCTGGTGGTGGACGACGCTGAAGGCGACCGCCTCGCGCGCGTCCTCGGCCCCAAGCGCGTGCTGTTCCTCGCCAACCACGGCGTGATCGTCGTCGGTCCTACGGTGGCCGAGGCCTACGACCTGCTCTATTACCTCGAGCGTGCCTGCCGGCTGCAGGTGCTCGCGCGCGCCACCGGGCTGCCGTTCCGGAAGGTGCGGCCGGAAGTGGTGCGCGAGACCTACCGCATGATCCTCGCCGACACGCCGAAATACGCCGGCGCGCATTTCGCGGCATTGAAGCGCATCCTCGACCGCGAGGATCCCGGCTACGCCCGCTGAGGTGGAAGTCCGCGCCGCCGCGCAGGGCGAGCTTCCTGCGATCCAGGCCATCTACGCGCACCACGTGCTGAAGGGGCTCGCCACCTTCGAGGAGGTGCCGCCCGACGTGGAGGAGATGCGGCGCCGCCATGCCGAAGTCGCCGCCCGCGGCCTGCCGTACCTGGTGGCCCTCGAGCGCGGCGAAGTGCTTGGCTACGGCTATTGCGCGCCCTACCGCGCGCGCTCGGCGTATCGCTTCGCCCTCGAGGACTCGATCTACATCAAGGACGGGCACCTCGGCAAAGGCATCGGTACTCGGCTGCTCACGGAGCTGCTGCGCATCTGCGAAGGCCTGGGCTACCGCCAGGTGATCGCCGTCATCGGCGACAGCGCCAACGCGGGCTCGATCGGCCTGCACGCGCGCCTCGGCTTCCTGCGCGTCGGCACGCTGCGCTCCAGCGGCTTCAAGTTCGGGCGCTGGGTGGACAGCGTACTGATGCAGCGGCCCCTGGGCGACGGCGACATGACCACGCCACCCGGCAGCCTCGGGGGCTTCTGAGCGTCGCGCACGGCGGCGCGCCGCTGCCGGGTTGCGGCGCCGGCTATTTGAGCAGCAGCGCGACGCCGCTGCCCGCGAGGAGCAGCGCAACGACGCGCTCGAACTTCGCCTGCTCGAGGCGCGCGTGCCAGCGGTCGCCGGCGAGCATGGCGAGCGCCATCACCGGCGCGCAGAGCAGAAGCACCGCGACCGCCCGGCGGTCGTAGAAGCCCAGGCCGCCATAGCCGCCGGCACGCACCAGCCCCAGGCACAGCAGCACCGAGGACATGCTGGCGCGGAAGCGCCGCTTGTCGAGGCTCAGCGCGCGCAGGTAGATGGCATAGAAGGGTCCCGCCATGCCGCCGAACAGGGTCGCGACCAGTCCGCCCGCGCTGCCCGCGGCCGCCGCGAGCGCCCGCGGCGGCACGCGCAGGGCAGGCGCGCGCGGCACGAGCGACCACAGCCCGTAGACGATGATGAAGGCGGCGAACGCGCGCAGCAGCAGCGCCTGGTCGAGGGAGGCGAACAGCCAGAGCCCGAGCGCAAGGCCGATCGCGGAAGGCAGCGCCAGCCCGCGCAGCGCGCGCCAGTCCACGTAGCGGAACTCCTGCAGCGATTGCCCGAGCGAGGCGATGATGCCGAGCGTGGTGATCACCGGGATCACGACGTTGAGGGGCATCACCAGGGCGAGCATCGGGATGGCGACCACGCCCGCACCGAAACCGGTGGCGCCGCGCAGCGCGTAGCCGGCGAACACCACGGCGAGGCAGAAGGCGAGGGCCCACGGGCTGGCGAGCCCGGCGAGCGTCTCTGCGAACGCCTCAATCACCGATGCGGATGACGACCTTGCCCTTCGCCTGGCGCGAGGCGAGCAAGTTCATCGCTTCGGCGGCCTTTGCCAGCGGGAAGGTGGCGGAGACGTGGGGCTTCAACCTGCCTTCGCGATACCAGCGCGCAAGTTGTCGCGCGCTCTCGCCGAAGACCTGCGGCTCGCGCCGGGTGAAGTCGCCCCAGAACACGCCGACCACGGAGGCGCCCTTGAGCAGCGGCAGGTTGAGCGGCAGCTTTGGAATATCGCCCGCGGCGAACCCGATGACGAGGTGCCGGCCGCGCCAGGCGATGGAGCGGAACGCGGGCTCCGTGTAGGGTCCGCCCACCGCGTCGTAGATCACGTCCACGCCGTGGGTCCCGGTGAGGGCCTTGATGCGTTCGCGCAGGTCCTCGGCCGCGTAGTTGATGACTTCGTCGGCGCCATGCTGGCGGCACACCGCCAGCTTCTCGTCGCTGGAGGCGCAGGCGATGACGCGCGCGCCGAGCGCCTTGCCGATCTCGATCGCGGCGACGCCGACGCCGCCCGCGGCGCCGAGCACGAGGAGCGTCTCGCCCGCGCGCAAGGCGCCGCGATCGCGCAGCGCGTGGTCGGTGGTGCCGTAGGTGAGGATGAAGGACGCGCCCTCCTCGAAGCTCATGCCCTCGGGCAGCGGCAGCAGGCGCACGGCCTCCGTCTTCACTTCCTCGGCGAACGCGCCGAAAGCGGTGAAGGCGATCACCTTGTCTCCGGGCCTGGCGTTGGTGACGCCCGCGCCGACCGCCTTCACCACGCCGGCGAGCTCGCTGCCTGGCGAGAAGGGCAGCGGCGGCTTGAACTGGTACTTGTTCTGGATGATCAGCACGTCGGGAAAATTCACGCTCGCCGCCTTGATGCGGATGACGACCTCGCCGGGCCCGGGCGTGGGCGCGGGCACCTCCTCCAGCACCAGCGACTCGGGCGGGCCGAACTGCTTGCAGAGCAACGCCTTCAAGAAATCCTCCTTCAGTAGAATGTTCCCATGAACACGCCCATCCTGCATCACTATCCCGTCTCGCCTTTCGCGGAGAAGGTCCGCACCATGCTCGCCTACAAGAAGATCGCGTGGCAGTCGGTGCAGATCCCGATGGTGATGCCCAAGCCGGACCTCGTCGCGCTCACCGGCGGTTACCGGCGCACGCCGGTGCTGCAGACTGGCGCCGACATCTGGTGCGACACGGCGCTGATCGCGCGCGTGCTCGAGCGCATGGCGCCGACGCCCTCGCTCTATCCCTACGGCGACAGCTTCGCCATGCAGGCGGCGTGCACCTTCGCCGACAACGTGATGTTCAATATCACGGTGCCGATCGGCTTCCAGCCGGGCGGTGGCATGATCAAGCTGTTCCTGCCCGAGGCCGGTCCCGAGTTTCTCGCCAACTTCGGCAAGGATCGCGCGGCGATGCGCCAGGGCGGCACGGTGCGCCGCGGCTCGCTGGCCGAGTGCAAGGCCCACATGCGGGGCTTGCTGCCGATGATCGAGGCGCAGCTGGCGCAGCCCTATCTCTTCGGCACGGAGCCTTGCGTCGCCGACTTCGCGCTCTACCACGTGCTCTGGCCAGTGTGGAAGGTGGCCGACACGCGCGCGATGCTGGCGTCCTTCCCGAAGACGGAAGCCTTCGTCGCGCGCATGGCCGCGATCGGCAATGGCCAGAGCATCGAGATCAGTGCTGCGCGGGCGCTCGAGATCGCGAAGAGCGCCAAGCCCGAATTGATCGCCAGGCCCGAGGCGGTCGAGACGGACGGCATCGCGCTGGGCGAAACCGTGGCCGTGAAGCCCGTGGACTACGCGCTCGACCCGGTGGTGGGCGAGCTGCTGACCTGCAGCGCTAGCGAGATTGCCGTACGCCGCACGGACCCCCGCGCAGGCACGGTGGTGGTGCACTTCCCGCGCTTCGGCTTCCAGCTCGCGCGCGCCGAGCGCCCCTAGACAGGCCGGCCGCCCGCTCCGCGTAGTCACCGGCGCGTAGCCCGGCGGCGGCGCTTTCCCCAGCGACGCGAAGAAAATCGGGGTCAGGGCTGAATTTCGCCTCGCAAGCGAAATTCGGCCCTGACCCCGATTTTCTTTCCCCTCGCTCCATTGCCGCGGGCGTCGGAGGCCTGCGCAACTCGCCCTCCTTCACCTACGGGCTTCGAGCAGTGCTCGGCCTGCTCCCTCCGCCCTCGGCCAGTCTCGGCGCGTCGCGATGGGGACCCCTTGCGCCGCCGCCGGGCTCCGCGCCGGAGACTCCGCGCCGCGCGTGCAGTCGATGTCACGCGCCGCGAAGGAGGCGTGGTCGAGGAGCTGGATGTGCGCGGGCGCGCGCACGACGTGTCTTAACGTTCGCGTTGAGCGGTCGTATGCTCTGACCAGCACCGCGCTACCGCGGTTTACGGTCCGCTCCAACGCGTTGTTAGCTGGCATGGGCGTCACTTGATACGGATGCGTTCTCGATTCTCCGACAAGTACGAGAACAGGCGATCGGCGATCGCTTCAGGCTCATCAAAATACGGTGCATCGCATTCTTCAATCAGTAATTCAATGAGACTGCCCTGCAAATCATTGTCGAGCGCGTCTGCTACTCGTGACGCTGTGACCGGCCCCGGAAGTTCGAGAAGATCAATGGCTCTTTGGGCGACGTCCGCCGTCCTAGTACAACCGATGCGACGGAGAGCAGGCACGACGAACTCGGCATATTCCGGAGTATTCAGGAAGAACTGGTGGTGTCCGCCATTGTTCACCTCCCGCTCCAGCGCCTCAATCGCCAGCACGGATATGCTCCACTTCATTTAGAGCGCCCAGCCCAAGGTCCCGCGCCCTATGAGCCAACGCCTCCTCAAAGGCGAGAACAATTGAGTCGATTCGATATTCTGGATTCAGCGCCAACAACTCGTCTACCGTCTGACCGGAGTATCCGTCCAGCCATCTCGCTTCCACGCCACCGCTCCCAATGCCAGCTAACATGAAGCAAGCAGCATTAATGCCGGAACGCATTCCGGCGCGTTGTCGGCCGGCCACGATTTCTCCGCGCCATTTCCAATACTTGGCGCGGCCGGGTCCGACCGCAGTCCCTTGTTCATTAGATTTCGCGGCCCCAATTCACAGCCTTGCCTCCCCTTCGCGATACGCTACGCGCGTTGAGCTTTGCCATCAATTCCGGTGGCCCATTGATAATCTTGAAAAGTGATGCGTCGCAACCGGCAGGTGCTTCGGACGGTTGTCGCGGAGTCGGACTTCCGGGAGCGGCGGAAGCCCGGTGGCTACGCGGAGCGGGCGGCGAGCCCGCCGTCGATGGTGAAGATGCAGCCGGTGGTATAGGCGGAGCGCTCCGAGGCGAGGAACGCCACCGCCCAGGCGATCTCCTCGGGCGTTGCGGGTCGCCCGAAAGACATGTTGGCGAACAGCTCCGGGTAGCGCTCCGGGTCGCCGAACTTCGCCTCGGCGCGCTGGCGGAACAGGCTCTTCAGCCGGTCGGTCGCCACCGGCCCGGGATTGATGCCGAGGACGCGTATGCCGTCGGCGTGCGAGGCGCCGCCGAGTGTGCGCGTGAAGGCCATCAGGCCCGCGTTCGCGGTGCTGCCCGCGATATAGCTCGCATCCAGCTTCTCGCCCGCGTTGCCGAGGATGTTGACGATGACCCCGGCCTTGCGCGCCTTCATGCGTGCATAGACCTGGCGCGTGAGGTTGATGTAGCCGAACATCTTGAGGTCCCAGGCACGTCGCCACGTGTCCTCGTCCACGCGCAGCAGGTCGCCGCCGGGAATCGCCCCCGCGTTGTTGACCAGGATGTCGAGCTCGCCCGCCCAGTCGGCGAGCGCCTCGGCGGCCCCGCGCTGCGACAGGTCGGTGGCGCGGAACCTGTGGCGGCCCGCCGCCGGCGCGTGGCGGGCGGCGACCATGACCTCGCAGCCCTCGTCGGCGAGCGCGCAGGCGCTCGCCCAGCCGATGCCTTTCGAACCGCCGGTCACGAGCGCGCGCTTTCCCTTAAGCTTCAGGTCCATTCCTCATTTCCCTGGGTCGCGAGATGCCGCACATTACCACCGACGACGGCGTGAAACTGCACTACGAGGAGGCGGGCCGCGGCACGCCGATCGTCTTCGTGCACGAGTTCGCCGGCGACCTGCGCAGCTGGGAGCCGCAGCTCTCGCACTTCTCGCGGCGCTACCGCTGCGTCGCCTACAACGCGCGCGGCTACCCGCCCTCGGACGTGCCCGAGAGCTTCGAGCGCTACTCGCAGGAGCGCGCGCGCGACGACGTGCGCGCGGTGATGGACGCGCTGGGCATCGAGCGCGCCTTCGTGGTCGGCCTGTCGATGGGCGGCTTCGCCACGCTGCATTTCGGCATGAAGTACGCGAGCCGCGACCTGGCGGCGCGCGGCCGCGCGCTGGGCCTCGTGGTCGCCGGCTGCGGCTTCGGCGCGCACCCCGACAGGCGCGCGGAATTCCAGGCGTCGTCGCGCGCGCTTGCGAAGCAGATGCTCGAGGAGGGCATGGCCAAGGCGGCGGAGAGCTACGGCCACAGCCCCTACCGCGTCACCTTCCAGCGCAAGGACCCGCGCGGCTTTGCCCGCTTCCTCGAGCACTTCGCGGGGCATTCGGCGCTCGGCTCGGCGAACACCATGCTCGGCTACCAGGCGCGCCGGCCCTCGCTCTACGACCTGAAGGCGGAGATGGCGGCGATCGCGGTGCCGACGCTCGTCGTCGCCGGCGACGAGGACGATGCCACGCTCGAGCCGGGCCTGCTGATGAAGCGCACCATCCCGCAGTGCGGCCTCGTGGTGCTGCCGCGCAGCGGCCACGTGCTCAACCTCGAGGACCCGGCGCTCTTCAACCGCATCGTCGAGGACTTCTTCCGCCAGGTGGAAAGCGGGCGCTGGGCATGAGCGAGGGGAGGCTCAGGGCCGAGAAGCGCGGCGCCGTGGGCTGGATCGTCTTCGACCAGCCCGCGAAGATGAACGCCATCAACGACGCGATGTGGCGCGCGATTCCGGAGGCGATGGCGCAATTCGACAAGGACCGCGAGGTGCGCTGCGTGGCGTTCCGCGGCGAGGGCGCGCAGGCGTTCGCGGCCGGCGCCGACATCTCGCAGTTCGAGCAGATCCGCGATGGCCAGGCGGCGGTCGGCGAGTACGACGACCTCCTGGACCGCGTGCTGCACGCCATCCAGGATTCGCGCAAGCCCTCGGTCGCGCTGATCCACGGCTTTTGCATGGGCGGGGGGCTGGAAGTCGCGCTGGCCTGCGACCTGCGCTACTGCGGCGAGTCGGCGCAGTTCGCCATTCCCGCGGCGAAGCTGGGGCTCGCCTACAACGTCGAGGGGCACAAGCGGCTGCTGGAGACCGTAGGGCATGCGCGCGCCCGCGAGATCATGTTCCTCGGCCGGCGCTACGGCGCGCAGGAGGCGGCGGCCATGGGCCTCGTGCACCGCGTGCTGCCTGACGCCGCGCTCGACGCCCATGTCGACGGCGTCATCGCCACGCTGCTGGAGAACGCGCCGCTCGCCATTGCCAATTCCAAGACGATCCTCGAGGAGTACGTCAAGTCCGCGGGCGCGCCGGACGCCGAGGCGATACGCGCGGCGATGCGCCGCTGCGCGCAGAGCGAGGACTACAAGGAAGGGCGGCGCGCGTTCATGGAGAAGCGAAAGCCGCGATTTACCGGCTCGTGACAATTGCTGGCGACGCTGGCCGACAGAGGCAATCGCGCCCTCACTCCCCGGCGTGTGCCGTCAGGAAGAGAGATTTCTCCAGCGAAGCGAAGAAGTCCTGGTACGGTTTCGGGTCCTCGACCGGCTGAACATTGAACTGGGCATTTGCCCTGACCAATGTCTGCTCCTTGCCTCTCGGCCTGGTGGAAACCGTCATCTTGAGCTGGTACACATTCAGCTTGGTAGCGCTGACGACGCCGAGCGTGTAGTCGGCCCGGTCAATCACGAAGCCGAGGTCCTGGAGCGTCGATATGATGGCCCTCAGGACCTTGTCCTTGTCCGTCGTATCAAAGCTCCTCGACTGATAAGCGCGCTTCTGCAGTTGCGTCTGATCGCCGACATCCAATACGCGGTCGCTGGTGGATACGCAAGCTGAAGCCAGCAGGCATGCGGCAAGGACCCAGGTGCGCCCTCGGATCATATGTGCTGTGCCTCGATGAAGACCGACTTCGACACCCGCTCGAAGAACTGGCGAAACAGCTCGGGGTCATTGAGGCCTTGTGAAATGGTGCTGTTGTCGGTTCGCCGCACGATCCTCTGGACGGTAATGCGCACTAAGTGCTCCCGTTGAGACGGTGTCCCATCCGACAGGCGGATCGGCCGCACGACCAGCGAGACCCGAATCGTCTGGTCCTTGCTGATGGGCGTTGCTCCGCCCCCAAGGAGGGCTATTGCAATTGCCAGGGCCACTTCGCCCGCCTGAAGGGCATCCCGTTGCTTGCTCGCCGTGAGGACACCGAGGCGCACTTCCGAATTTTCCAGATTGAAGCCGAGGTCCTGCAAGACGTTGGAACACGCGACCAGAAGATCCTTTTCTTCTATGCCCGAGTACCTGCGAGTTTCGATCTGCCTTTGCTTGAGGAGCTCGGGGGTGAGGACGAACGTATCCGGGGGCAGGGTGACACAGCCGGTTGCTGCCACGAGAGCAACGCAGGCCGCAAGTCCTCGCATAAATGGCTAGAACGTCGACTGGTGATAGGCGAAGTCCCTCACCTTCTTCTCGATGTCGAACTTGATGATCACGGTGAGCGCCCTTTGACTCGTTGAGGCAGCGCCCGCGCTCGAGCTTCCCGATCCGCCGACCCCGCCCGCCGCGCTTCCGCCAAAGCCGAGAATGAGCGCGGAAATGCCGCCGCTGCTCGTCGAGTAGGCTCGGTCAGTGGCGATCTTGTCGTAGATCCAGACTTCCCGGCGCTCTTCGTCCGTCGTCACGATGTTCGGCGAACCCAGCACTTGCGCGACCTCGGCACCGCTCATGCCGACGCGGATTTCGCGCTGAACCTTGCCTACGCTGACGCGGTCGGTCGAGCTGTCCTGGACTTGAGCCTTGTGCTCGGCGGCGCTCTGGCATCCGGTCAATGCCGCGGCGCTTGCGAGGACGATCGCCGCGATTCGGTACGTTTGCATTTGCCCTCCTGCCCGAGGACGCCAGTCATCCTGGCCGAGCCAAGCCAGTATGCGCGGGGCAGGCATGCCGGCACATCACCCTCTCGGGTGAGGCGAGCCCTTTACTCCCAGGTGTTAGGGCGCGCGGATCTCGGCCGAGGCCATCAGCGGCTCGACCTGCGGCGCGTACCGGTCGAAGTAGTAGATCGACGGGGCGGTGAACGCCACCAGGTAGAGCTTGTCCTTCACCACGGCGCCCTGGGCGACGCCCTTCAGCAGCACGTTGTCGCTCTTGCGCGTGATGGTGTGCTCGAAGCGGAATCCCGGCTGTCCGCCGAAGCGGCCCGGCGCGACGCGCTTCAGCGCGAAGGCGGAGCCGTCCTGCGTCACCATCTGCTCGTAGAGCTCGACGATCTCGCCGGGCGTCATCGTGCTGCGGAACGGCGGCAGCTTCTTGCCGGCGCTGGGCAGGGCGCTGCCGAGCGTCTGCCCCTGCGCGACGCCGACGAAGAACGCCAGCGCATCGAGCGTGATGCCGTCCTGCGTCCAGACCTCGGAGGCGCCGGGGGCGACGCTCAGCGGAAACTGCAGCTCGAAGCGGTTCCAGGCGCTCGTGGTGGTCAGTTTCAGTGTCTCCTTGACCGTCACCTGTCCCGGCTCCACCTTGACGATCTGCGCGCAGCCGGCGAGCGCGCACAGCGCGGCGGCGGCAAGCCATGGCTTCAGTGTCATGATTGACTCCCCGTCAGATAGCTGCGAATGAGTTCGGCGTCCTCGGCCCCGGGCTTGAGCTCCAGATAGCGCTGGAAGGCGCGCGTCGCCTCGGCGTTCTCGCCCGCCTGGCGCAGCACGGTGCCGAGCGAGCGATGCACTTCCGGCGGCGTGCTGTCCATCTCCAGCGCAGCGCGGTAGGCCTCCAGCGCGAGCTTCGTGTCGCCCTCGCGCCCGCGCTGGCGGTAGGCCTCGCCCTTGAAATACTGCACCTGGCCGTCGCGCGGCGACGACTTCAGCAGGCGGTCGAACAACACCAGCGACTCGCCGAAGCGCCGGCGGCGCACCTCGTCATAGAGAAAGCCCATGCGGTGCGGCGCGAGCGCCGCGCGATATTCGTCCGCGCCCGTGCGCGCCGCGCCCGGCCAGTCGCGCTTCGCCGCCGCCGCGAGGACCTCGCGGCGCTCTTCGGCCGGCGGGTGGCTCGCGAACAGGATGTTGGTGGAGGATACGTCTTCCCCGGCCGCTTTCGCGCCTTCGGCCTCTTCCAGCAGCTGGCCCCACACGCGCCCGGCTTCCGCGGGCGCGTAGCCGTTGCGCGCCATCAGCGCAATGCCGATCTTGTCCGCCACGCGCTCCTGGTCGCGGCCGTAGGCCAGGC
Organism: uncultured beta proteobacterium; assembly: GCA_963719995.1. Classification (GTDB taxonomy): domain Bacteria; phylum Pseudomonadota; class Gammaproteobacteria; order Burkholderiales; family SG8-39; genus JAABQT01. Next base: position 113,662 of record CAVRDW010000002.1, read on the forward strand.
CGCCGGCGAGAATGCCCATTTGAGCGAGCGAACCGACGCTGCCGCCCCCCACCGCGCCCAGCGCGAGGCCGACGATCAGTCCGAACGAAGAGCGGCTTTTCGCGTCGCGCAGCCGCTCGACGCTGTCGCGCTGCAGGTAATGCCCGATCTCATGGCCCAGCACGGCGGCGAGCTGCGCCTCGTTCTGCATGCGCACCAGCAACCCCGACCACACCTGCATCATGCCGTTGGGCGCCATCGACGCGTTGAAGTAGGGCGTGCGCACGAGGTAGACGCGCATCTCGGGGCAGTGCTCGCCCGCGAGGCGGCAGGCGATCCCGTTCACGTAGCCTTGCAGGGCTGGATCGCGGATCAGGAAGCTGCTGCGCTTGAGCCGCTGCTCCTCGCGGTCCATGAACGCCCACAGGCCGCCTTCGTCGGTGCCGGCCTCGGGCCGCGCAAAGCGCGGCGGCACCTGGTAGTCGTATTCGTCGGCACGCACGCCCGCAGCGGCGGCGAACGCGAGGCAGCCGCAGCCGAGGAGGAACGGCCGGCGCTGCATGGCCTCAGAGTGGAAAGCCGGTCAGCAGGGCGGTGAGCGTCTCGGCGGCGGGCTCGGGCTCGCGCAGGTCGCCGGTGCCACGCACGATGCGGTTGAACCACACCACTTGCCCGGTGCGCAGGTCGACGAGCGACGCGTAGGCCTGCTGCACACCCGCGGTCATGCCGACGCCCAGCAGCGCGCCGACCACCATCATCGCTTTGCGCTCGGCCGAAGCGTAGCTGTCGCGCACCCAGGTGAACAGCGCATAGTCGGCACCGGATTTATCGCGCAGCTTCGCGGCGTCGGGGCCGAGCGTCCAGTCCAGTTTGCCGTCCTTGGTCGGCAGCGTCAATCCGCCGAAGTGGTGCACGACGATGGCGCGGGCCACCGCGCCGTGCAGGTTGTTCAAGGCCTCGACCGCCTCGTCCTGGTCGCCCGTGATCTCGGTCGCACGCGCGCCGAGCCTCTGTTTGCGCGTCCTGAGGTCGGCCATGATGTTCTTGTTGGCCGCCGCGGTCCAGTCCGCGCGCGGCTCGCCGACGCCGCCTGCGCTGATCTCGAATAGCTCCACGTCCGCCGGCATCAGGGCGATGGTGGAGTTCGGCGGCAGCTTGGTGAAACCCGGCGCCAGGTTCGGCTGGGCCAAGGCAACCGTGGCCCAGAAAAGGAAGAACCCGAGGGCGGCGCGCCGCATGCCGAATATCATGGCATATTTCCGGCTCTCCCATGAAGCCTCCCTTGAAGATCCACAGCCTGACCGCGCGCGCCGTCGCCGTGCCGATGAAGCGGCCCCTTGCCACCAGCACCGGCGCGCTCAGCGTGGCGCCGCTCCTGCTCATCGACCTGCAGACCGACGCCGGCATCGTCGGCCGCGCCTATCTCTTCGGCCTCATGCAACAGAACCTCAAGCCGCTCGCCGCGCTCGTCGAGCTGATGGGCGAAATGGTAAAGGGCGACCCGCTCGCTGCCTTTCGAGCTCGAGGCGAAGCTGCGCAAGCGCCACACGCTGCTCGGCGTGCACAACATCGTGCTGTTCGCCATGTCGGGCATCGACATGGCGGCCTGGGACGCGCTCGGGCAGGCGCTCGGGCAGCCGCTCGTGCGGCTGCTCGGCGGCGCGCCGCGCCCGGTGCGCGCCTACAACTCCAAGGGCCTGGGCATCATGCCGCGAAGGCGCTCGCCAGGGAGGCCGGGGAGCTGGTCGCCGAGGGCTTCAGCGCAGTCAAGCTGCGGCTCGGCCGTCCCGAGGCGGCGGACGACCTCGCGGCCCTGCGCGCGGTGAGAGAAGGCCATCGGCCCGGACATCACCCTGATGGTGGATTTCAACCAGGGGCTCACGGTGGCGCGAGGCGCTCGAGCGCGGCCGCATGATCGACGCCGAGGGCGGCGTGCACTGGATCGAGGAGCCGGTGCGCGCGGATGACTTTGCGGGCAACGCGCGCATCACGCGCGAGATCGCCACGCCGATCCAGATCGGCGAGAACTTCATGGGCCCGGAGCAGATGGCGCAGGCGCTCGCCGCGGGCGCCTGCGACTACGTGATGCCCGACGCGCAGCGGATCGGCGGCGTCACCGGCTGGATGCGCGCCGCGGCGCTCGCACAGGGCGCCGGCATGGAAATGTCGAGCCACCTGTTTCCCGAGGTGAGCTGCCATCTGCTCGCCGTGACGCCCACCTGCCACTGGCTCGAATACGTCGACTGGGCCGACTCGATCCTCGAGGAACCCGCACGGCTGAAGGACGGCCACGTCCTGATTCCCGAGCAGCCGGGCATCGGCCTGCGCTGGGACGAAAAGGCGGTGAAGCGCTTCGCGCTCTGAGATGGCTGCCTTCACCCGCCATCACCCGTACTGGCCGCCCGGGGTGCCGAAGTCGCTGTCGGTGCCGCGCACGAGCCTGCATTACAACCTCGAAGTGAGCGCGCGCCGCTACCCGGGCAAGAGCGCGCTGCACTATTACGGCACCGACATCGCCTATGCGGAGCTGGCGCGCTCGGCCGACGCGCTCGCCGGGTTCCTGCAGCACGCCTGCGGCGTGCGCCGCGGCGACCGGGTGCTGCTGTACACGCAGAACAGCCCGCAGTTCGTGATCGGCTACTACGCCATCCTGCGCGCCGACGCGGTGGTGGTGCCCGTCAACCCCATGAACCGGCGCGACGAGCTCGCTTACTATATTGCGGACTCGGATGCGCGCGTCATCGTCAGCACGCAGGAGCTCCACGACGAGATCGAGCCGCACTTGGGCAAGGGCCTCGCGCACTGCATCCTCGGTGCCTACTCGGACTACCTGCGACGGGCGACGGACCTCAACGTTCCGGACGTGGTGCGCGCGCCGCGCAAGGCGAGCGCACATCCCGCTGTCGTCACGTGGGACACGGCGCTTGGCGCGGGGCGCGCGCCGGGTGCGCACGAGGCAGGGCCGGACGACCTCGCCGTGCTGCCCTACACCTCGGGCACCACCGGCCATCCGAAGGGGACGATGCTCACGCACTCGAACCTCCTTGCCACGAGCAGCGGGGCCTGCGCCTGGATCCAGAGCTCGAGCGAGGCGGTGGTGCTCGGCGTGCTGCCGCTGTTTCACCTCACCGGGATGCAGGCGAACATGAATGTGCCGATCCAGCTCGGCGGCACCTCCGCGCTGATGACGCGCTGGGATCGCGACACGGCGGCCGAGCTGATCCAGCGCTGCCGCATCACCGGCGTGACGGGCATCACCACCATGATCGTGGATTTCCTCGCCAACCCGAACCTGGCGAAGTACGACCTGAGCTCGCTGGTGCGCATCGGCGGCGGTGGCGCCGCGATGCCGGAGGCCGTGGCGGCGAAGCTGCAGGAGCGCGTCGGGCTGCCGTTCCTGGAGGGTTACGGCCTCACCGAGACCTCCGCCCCGTCGCACGCCAATCCGCCGCACCGGCCCAAGCGCCAGTGCGCAGGCATTCCCTATTTCGACACTGATTCACGCGTCATCGACCCGGTCACGTTCAAGGAGCTCGGACCCAAGGAGGTGGGCGAGATCATCACGCACGGCCCGCAGGTGTTCCAGGGCTACTGGAAGCAGCCCAAGGCGACCGCAGAAGCGTTCATCGAGCACGACGGCAAGAAGTTCTTCCGCACGGGCGACCTCGGCTACTTCGACGAGGAGGGCTACTTCTTCATCACCGACCGGCTGAAGCGCATGATCAACGCCTCGGGCTTCAAGGTGTGGCCCGCGGAGGTCGAGGCGATGCTCTACGCCCATCCCGACATCCAGGAAGCCTGCGTCATCGGCACGCGCGACGCGCATCGCGGCGAAACCGTGAAGGCGGTGGTGGTGCTCAAGGCCGCCTCGCGCGGGCGCGTGCGCGAGGAAGACGTGATTTCCTGGGCCAGGGAGCACATGGCCGCTTTCAAGGTTCCCCGCCTGGTCGAATTCGTGGAACAGCTGCCCAAGACAGCGACCGGGAAGGTATTCTGGCGAAGATTGCAGGAAGAGGAGAACAAGCGATGCGGGTCTGGCTGATCGGACTGGCGTTTCTCGCCCTGCCCGCCTGGGCGCAGGTGAGCGCGCAGCAGCCCTGGTCGCGCGCGACGCCACCGGGCGCCAAGGTGGCCGCGGGCTTCATGCTGCTCAAGAACGCGGGCGCCGCCGATCGCGTGGTCGGCGCGTCCTCGCCCGTTGCCGGGCGCGTGGAAATGCACGTCACGGTGCGCGAAGGCGACGTGATGAAGATGCGAGAAGTGAAGGGCTTCGACGTCCCCGCCGGCGGCACGTTCGAGCTCAAGCCCGGCGGCGCGCACCTGATGCTGATGGACCTCAAGCGCCCGTTCAAGAAGGGCGAGAAGGTGCCCCTGACGCTCAAGCTGGAGAAGGGCGGGGAGCTGAAGCTCGAGCTGCTGGTCGAGGAAGCGGGCGCGCGTGCGCCTGCGTCCTCCGCGCACAAGATGTACTAGCAGCGCGCTAGAAGATCTGCCGCCCGAGCCACCAGGCGATGGCGGCGATGAAGGCTGAGCAGGGTATCGTCAGCACCCAGGCCCAGACGATATTGCCCGCCACGCCCCAGCGCACTGCCGACGTGGACTGCGCCGCGCCGACGCCTACGATTGCGCCAGTGATGGTGTGCGTGGTGGACACGGGAATGCCGAGCCCGGTTGCGACGAACAGCATCACCGCGCCGCCGCTTTCGGCGCAGAAGCCGCCCACCGGCTTCAGCTTGGTGATCCGCTGGCCCATGGTCTTGACGATGCGCCAGCCGCCGAAAGCGGTGCCGAACGCGATGGTCACGTAGCACGCCACCACCACCCAGATCGGAATCGGATCCTGAGCGGCCAGGTGCCCGGATGCGATCAGCAGCATCCAGATGATGCCGGCGGTTTTCTGCGCATCGTTGCCGCCGTGCCCAAGGCTGTAGAGGGACGCCGATATCAGCTGCAGCCGCCGGAACCAGCGGTCGACGCGCGAAGGCGTCGAGCGCACGAACAGCCAGCTCACCGCGAGCATGAGCAGGGCCCCGAGCAGCATGCCCATCAGCGGCGAGATGAGGATGAAGGCGCAGGTCTTGAGGATCCCCGCCGGCACCAGCGCCCAGGTGCCGGCCTTGGCCACCGCGGCGCCGACCAGCCCGCCGATCAGCGCGTGCGAAGAGGAAGACGGAATGCCGTAGTACCAGGTGATCAGGTTCCAGGAAATGGCGCCGACCAGCGCGCCGAACACCAGGTAGTGATCGACGATGCCCTGCTCAACGATGCCCCGGCCGACGGTGGTGGCGACGCTGAGGTGGAACACGAACAGCGCGGCGAAGTTGAAGAATGCCGCCATCACGACCGCCTGGTAGGGCTTGAGCACCCGGGTCGAGACGACGGTGGCGATGGAATTGGCGGCGTCGTGGAAGCCGTTCATGAAGTCGAACGCCAGCGCCACCGCGACGAGCGCGACCACCACCCACAGCGAGATCGAGACCGTTTCCACGGCCTACGAGTTTTCCAGGACGATGCCTTCGATGACGTTGGCCACGTCCTCGCAGCGGTCGGTGATCGTCTCCAGCAGGTCGTAGATCACGCGCAGCTTCATCACCTGCTTGAGGTCGCTCTCCTCGCGAAACAGCTTGGAGAGTGCCGCACGCATCACACGGTCGGCGTCCGACTCGAGGCGGTCGATCTCCTCGCACAGCTTGAGGATGGCCGCCGGGCGCTTCACGTTGGTGAGCAGGCCCACCACGGTCCGCACGCGCTCGCAGCACATCTGGCAGATCTCGGCGAGCTGCTTCGCCTCGGGCGTGACGCGGCGCAGGTCGTAGAGCGCCACCGATTCGGCGACGTCCTGGATCAGGTCGAGGATGTCGTCCATCGAGGTGATCAGCTGGTGGATCTGGTCGCGGTCGAAAGGCGTGATGAAGGTCTTGTGCAGCAGCGTGATGCATTCGTGCGTGATCTTGTCCGCGGCGCGCTCGGCGGTGTCGATGCGCTGCGCGTGCGCTTCCAGCTCGCTGAACTGGCCGATCATCGCCGCAAGCTCGCGGCTGCCCTCGACGATGCGCTCGGCGTGCGCGTTGAACAGGTCGAAGAACTTGCCCTCGCGGGGCATCAGGCGTCCGAGCATCCGATCTCCCTAGGGTGCCTCTGGCCTATTCGCGCGCATGCGCGTTGCGGCCGGAATGCGGCGCCGGCTAGGCGCGAGGCCGCAGCGATATGTCGATATCGCAAGGCCGAGCAACAACGCCGGCGCCCATGTCATCGCGTTATCGTACCCTGCGCCGCTACGCCTTCCGGCCGCAACCCGAGGGCGGCGAGCGCCTCTCGCCTTGGAGGCTCGCGCGCCGGCTCGCCGCTCCGAGGGACGGGGCGAGTTTTCGTGCATGGCATCGCCATCGGCCGCCTTGTGGGCGTCAAGCACACGGCGGCGTCCGCTGTCTCGCCCTGCACGAAAATCGCCGCCGTCGCGCACGCGGGAATAGGCCAGAGGCACCCTCAGTCGGCAGTACCGAGCCCGGTTTTCTTCAGCCGCTCGATGTCGGCGCTGGAAAAGCCCCAGTCCTTGAGCGCGGCGCGCCCGAGTACGCCGCGCTCGGGCGGCACGCGGCTGCACTTCCGCTGGCGTCGCGGAGAAGCGCGGCGCGGGCGCCGGCTGCTCCAGCCGCGCGACGCTGACCGTGCCGCGGCGCGCGAGGTTGTGCGGGTGGCGCCGCGCCTCCGAGAAACTGAGCACCGGCGCAAAGCACGCATCCGAGCCCTCGAACACCTTCACCCACTCGTCGCGCGTCTTGCCCTTGAAGGTGCGCGCGAAGGCCTCGCGCATCGCCGGCCAGCCCGCGCGCTCGTTCTGCGGCGGCAGGCCCGTGAGTCCCAAGCGCGCGAGCAGCTCCTCGTAGAACTTGGCCTCGATGGCGCCGATGGCGACGTACTTGCCGTCCTTGGTCTCGTAGCAGTCGTACCAGGGCGCGCCGGTGTCGAGGAGGTTGACGCCGCGCTCTTCCGACCAGCGGCCGGCGGCGAGGAATCCCGAGAACATCGCGGCCAGCAGCGCCGCGCCCGTCCACCATCGCCGCGTCCACCACCTGGCCCTGCCCGGTCCTGTGCGCGTGCAGCAGCGCGCAGGCGATGCCGAAGCCGAGCAGCATGCCGCCGCCGCCGAAGTCGCCGACGAGGTTGAGCGGCGGCACCGGCGCCTGCCCCTTGCGGCCGAAGGCGTTCAGCACTCCCGCGAGCGCGATGTAGTTGATGTCGTGCCCGGCGCGCGGGGCAAGCGGCCCGTCCTGGCCCCAGCCCGTCATGCGCCCGTAGACCAGCTTCGGGTTCTGCTTGAGGCACGCCTCCGGCCCGAGGCCGAGGCGCTCCATCACGCCGGGCCGGAAGCCTTCGATCAGCGCATCGGCGCGCGCGACGAGCTCGAGCGCCGCGGCGGCGCCGTCCTTGCTCTTGAGATCGAGCGTCACCGAGCGCCGCCCGCGCAGCATCACGTCCATCCAGCGCTCGCGCGCGAGGCCGAGGTCGGAGGACGCGGGACGGTCCACCAGCAGCACGTCCGCTCCCATGTCGGCGAGCAGCATCCCGGCGAAGGGCCCGGGGCCGATCGCCTCGAACTCGAGAATCTTCAGGCCTGCGAGCGGTCCGGGCATGCGGGCTTCCCTCCCTACTGATCGAGCTTCACGCCGAGATCGCGGATCACCTTGCCCCAGCGCGCATCCAGGTCGCGTGCGACGCGCGCCATCTCCGCGGGCGGCATGCCGGAGGCTTCCGATCCTCCCTTGGCGAAGAGCTCCTTCACGTCCGGGTGCAGGATGCCTTTGGCGAGATGCTTGTACACCGCATCGATGGTGGCAGGCGGCATGTTCGCCGGGCCCCAGAACCAGAGGTAGCCCCACATGCCCACGTCGTAGCCGAGTTCGCGCAGGGTCGCCAGGTAGGGCAGCGCCTCGTAACGCGTCTCGGCGGCGGCGGCGAGCATCTTCACCCTGCCGGTCTTCGCGTTGGCGATGGCGGTGGTCGGGCCGTCGAAGAAGAGCTGCGTGACGCCGGAAAGGTGCCCCTGCATGGCGTCGCCGCTGCCCTTGTAGGGCACGTGCACCATGTCGATGCCGGCCAACCGCTTGAACAACTCGCCGTTCAGGTGCGAGGTCGAGCCCGCGCCGAAGGACGCATAGTTGAGCTTGCCCGGATTGGCCTTGGCGTACTCGACCAGCCCGCGGATCGTGTTGTAGGGCTGCGAGACGTGCGCCGTGAGAATCGTGGCCGACTTCGCGCCCGCGGTGATCGGCGTGAAATCGCGGAAGGCATCCCACGGCGGCGTGCGGTACAGGTGCGGGATCTGCACGTGCGTGGCAATGGTGTAGAGCAGGGTGTGGCCGTCGGGCGCCGCCTTCTGCACCTCGCGCGCGCCGATCACCGTCGAGCCGCCGGGCCGGTTCTCCACGATCACCGAGGCGCCGAGCGATTCGCCCATCTTCTGCGCGATGGCGCGCGCCTGGATGTCGGTCTGGCCGCCGGGGGCGAACGGCACCACGATGCGTACCGGCTTGCTGGGCTGCGGGAACTGCTGGGCGTGAAGCGGAAACGCCGCGAGCGCCGCGGCGAAAAGCACTGCAATGTGCCTCATGGCCCCTCCTCGGTGAGGGGCCTATCCTAGCAGCCCGCCCGCGCGCTCTGCGCGCCGCAGCCGATGGCAATGGATGCTGCCGTCAACCGGCGCAGGCGGGCCGGCGCGGGCTCAATGCATGCCGAGCGAGGCCTCGATGTTGCGCACCATCGCCACCAGGCGCGGGCCGATGTCGTCCTCGAGCTGGCCCTTCTTCAGGATGAAGGCGGGCACCGTGCAGTTGAACGCCACCACTTCGCCGTCCACGGTGCGGCGCATCGGCACGCCGACCGCGTGCACCTCGCGCAGCACCTCGCCCAGCGACAGCGCAGAAGCCGCGGCCGCGGATGTCCTCGAGCGCCTTGTCGATCTGCGGCCGGTACTTGCGGTGCATCTCCGGTTCCTTCACCTTGAGCTGGTTGAGCACCGCGTCGCGCTCCGGCGGCGTGCAGGAGGCGATGTAGGCGCGGCCGATCACCGACTGCGCGATCGGCACCGCGGTGCCGATGTCGGGCAGCGTGGCGATGCCGTTGCCGCTGCGGCAGGACTCGACGTAGACCATGCTCAGGCGGTCGCGCATGCCCATCGACACCGAGCCGTTGCAGTAGTCGGCCAGCTCCTTCATCAGCGGCCGCGCGATCTGGCGTACGCTCATCGAGGCGAGCAGCGGGTAGCCGATGGACAGCACCGCCGAGCCGAGCTGGTACTTCCCGAGGCGCATGTTGTGCCGCAGGTAGCCGAGCTTGGTGAGCGTGTAGGTGAGGCGCGACACCGTGGGCTTGGGCAGGCCCGTGCGCACCGAGATCTCCTTGTTGCCGAGCATCGGCTCGAGGGGCGTGAAGCAGCGCAAGACCTCGAGCCCGCGCGCCAGCGTGGTGGCAAACTGGCGGTCTCCCTCGTGCTCGTAGCTGAACTGCGGCTCGGCGGGGGAAAGCGGTGCGGTGGACTCGGGTGCGCCCATGGCGTCTCCTCTGGTTGTGGTCGCTGCAGCGGGGTGCGGCAGAAATGTTTCGCGTTTCGATATTCGGACGGCGGCGATGCCCTGTCAACTTAGTCGTATCATATTTCGCATAGCGAAAATATCAAAGGAATCATGGCTCTCATGTCACCCAAATCCCTTTTCGACCTGACCGGCAAGGTCGCGCTGATCACGGGTTCCACGCGGGGCATCGGCAAGTCGATTGCCGAGGAAATGGCGCGCGCGGGCGCCCGCGTGGTGGTCTCCAGCCGCAAGGCGGAGGCCTGCGCGCAGGTGCGCGCCGAGTTCGAAAAGGCAGGCTACGAAGTGCTGGCGCAGCCCTGCAACGTCTCGCGGAAGGAGGAGTTGCAGGCGCTGGTCGATGCGACTCTCAAGCGCTGGGGACGCATCGACATCGCCGTTTCAAACGCGGCCTCCAATCCGTATTACGGGCCGCTCGCCGCCATTCCGGACGATGCGTTCGACAAGATCTTCAACAACAACGTGAAGAGCGTGCTGTGGCTCGCGTCGATGACGCTGCCGGGCATGGCCGAGCGCGGCGGGGGCAGCTACATCACGGTGGGCTCGATCGGCGGCATCATCGCCAACACCGTGATCGGCGCCTACGGCATGTCCAAGGCCGCCGACCACATGCTGGTGAAGAACCTCGCCGCCGAATGGGGGCCGAAGAACGTGCGCGTCAACGCCATCGCGCCCGGGCTGATCAAGACCGACTTCGCCAAGGCCCTTTGGGAAGACCCGAAGCGGCGCCAGGAGCGCGAGGCGGCCACGCCGCTGCGGCGCCTGGGCGAGCCGCGAGACATCGGCGGGATCGCGGTGTTCCTCGCCTCCGATGCCGCGGCCTTCATCACGGGGCAGTGCATCGTGGCCGACGGCGGCGTGACGATCGTCTAAGGCGCCCCTGCAATGCTAGGCCGCGTCGCGCAGCGGCGGATTGGAGAATTGCAGCACGCCGTCCTCGAGTGCCGACTCGCGAATCATCTTCCTGTCGCGGAGGTAGTTCTGCGGATTGATCCAGGGCTCGCGGTCGCCCTGCCGGGGGAAGAGGTGCATCGCCCGGCGCATGTATCCCGAGGAAAAATCCTCGATCCACGGCCGCTCGGGCATGGCTGCCTCCCCGGGGCGCAGGCGCGGCGTGGCCTGCCGCGCGCCGCACTGGTCCATGTGGTTGAGCACCCGGCAGACGTACTCCGCCGTCAGGTCGGCCCTCAGCGTCCAGGAAGCGTTGATGTAGCCGAAGGTCGAGACCAGGTTCGGAACGTCGGAGACCATCAGTCCCTTGTAGGTCCAGGTCTTCGCGAAATCGACCGGCTCGCCATCCACGCTGAACTGGATTTCGCCAAGCAGCACCAGATTCAATCCGGTGGCCGTGACGATGATGTCGGCCTCGAGCTCCCTGCCGGACCGAAGCAGGACGCCCTGCTCCGTGAACGTATCGACCTGGTCGGTCACGACCGATGCTTTTCCGGCGCGGAGCGCCGCGAACAGGTCGCCGTTCGGGAGAAGGCAGAGTCGCTGGTCCCAGGGGTTGTAGCGCGGCGTGAAATGCGTCGCCACGTCGAAACCGGGCCCGAGCTCCTGGCGCACCATGGCGAGGAGTCTCTTCTTCACGAAGAGCGGATCGGTCCGCGTGCGCCGGTACACGCGCTGCTGGAACGCGACGTTCTTCCAGCGCGTGATCGCGTAGGCCCAGCGCCCGGGCAGGACCCTGCGCAGGAAATTCGCCATCGCGTCCCGGTCCGGCCGGGAGACCACGTAGGTCGGCGAGCGCTGCAGCATCGTCACATGGCCGGCGGTCTTCGCCATGGCGGGCACCAGGGTCATGGCGGTGGCGCCCGAGCCGATCACGAGGACGCGCTTGCCCGCGTAGTCGAGGTCCTCCGGCCATTGCTGCGGATGGACGATCCGCCCCTTGAACCGCTCGCGGCCCGCGAACTCGGGCGTGTGGCCCTGCCGGTAGCTGTAATAGCCCGCGCACAGGTAGAGGAAGTTGCAGGTGATGCGGACTTTCTCGCGCGACTCCCTGCGCTCGGCCTCCACATGCCACGCCGCATCCGTGCTCGACCACGCGGCTTTGGTGACCCTGTGCCGGTACCGGATGCGGCGCTCCACGTCGTGCTCGCGCGCCGCGTCCTTCACGTACTCGAGAATCGACGGTCCGTCGGCGATGGCCTTCGCCTCGCGCCAGGGCTTGAAGCTGTAGCCCAGCGTGTGCATGTCGCTGTCGGAGCGCACGCCCGGATAGCGGAACAGATCCCAGGTGCCGCCGATGGCGTCCCGACCCTCGAGGATGACCCAGGACTTGCGCGGACACTCCCGGCGCAGGTGCACCCCGGCCCCGACTCCGGACAGGCCGGCGCCGACGATCACCACGTCGAAGTGTTCGGGTCGCAAGCTGGCAGTCGGTGGGCGCGGACCCTACAATAGCGCCATCCACCGGAGGGCGCCCATGGACCTCAACTATTCGCAGGAAGAACTGGCGTTCCGCGACCAGGTACGCGGCTGGCTGAAGAGCAACCTGCCCGCCGACCTGCGCGAGAAGATCGCGAACTACGAGGAGCTGACGCGCGACGACCTGCTGCGCTGGCACAAGATCCTCGCCAAGCAGGGGTGGGTGGCGCCCTCCTGGCCCAAGGAGTGGGGCGGCACCGGCTGGAGCGTCGTGCAGCGCTACATCTTCGAGGAGGAGTGCGGCTTCGCCGGCACGCCGCCGCATCGTGCCCTTCGGCCTCCACATGTGCGGCCCGGTGCTGCTGCGCTTCGGCACGCGAGGAGCAGAAGAAGCGCTTCCTGCCGCGCATCTACAACGGCGAGGACTTCTGGTGCCAGGGCTATTCCGAGCCCGGCTCGGGCTCGGACCTCGCCTCGCTCAAGACCAAGGCCGTGCGCAACGGCGACCATTACGTCGTCAACGGCCAGAAGATCTGGACCACGCTCGGGCACTACGCCGACTGGATCTTCTGCCTGGTGCGCACCGATCCGAACACGTCCAAGCGCCAGGAGGGCATCTCGCTTCCTGCTCATCGACATGAAGTCGCCGGGCATCACCGTGCGGCCGCTGATCCTGATGGACGGCGGGCACGAGGTGAACGAGGTGTTCTTCGACGACGTCAAGGTGCCGGTCGAGCAACCTGGTGCACAAGGAAGGCAAGGGCTGGACGGTGGCCAAGTACCTGCTCGGCCACGAGCGCATGAACACCGGGCGCATCGGCGCCTCCAAGCGCGAGCTGGCGAAGCTGAAGGAGTTCGCCGCGCAGCAGACGAAGAACGGCAAGCCGCTCATCGACGACCCGCGCTTCCGCGACAGGCTGTCGCGCCTGGAGGTGGAGCTGATGGCGCTCGAGATCACCAACCTGCGCTTCCTCGACCGCATGCGCCGCACCGGCCAGCCGCCGGGCGCGGATGTCTCGATGCTCAAGATCAAGGGCACCGAGATCCAGCAGGGGCTCACCGAGCTGATGATGCAGGCGGTCGGCCCGCTCGCGCAGCCGTTCAAGGCAGTCAATGGCGACGCCGGGTTCGACGAGTTCACCGCGGCGATCGCGCCGCGCTACTGCAATTTCCGCAAGACGACGATCTACGCCGGGTCGAACGAGATCCAGCGCAACATCATCGCCAAGATGACCTTGGGGCTGTAACGCGGGGACGCCATGAACTTCGACTACAACGAAGAGCAGCAGTTACTCGCCGATTCCGTCCGGCGCTTCATCCAGAAGGACTACGACTTCGAGGCGCGCAGGAAAGTCGTCGCAGTCGCCCGAGGGCTACAGCGAATCGGTGTGGGGCACGCTCGCCGAGATGGGCCTCACCGGCATCCCGTTCTCGCCCGACCACGGCGGCTTCGGCGGCGGCGCCATCGACCTGCTGAGCGTGATGGAGGCCTTCGGCGAAGGCCTGGTGGTCGAGCCGTTCCTCGCGACCCTGATGGGCGCGCAATGCGTGGCGCGCGCCGGCAGCGACTCGCAGACGCAAGGCGATCCTTCCGGCGGTGGTGGAAGGCAAGCTCAAGATGGCCTTCGCCTTCTCGGAGAAGGGCGCGCGCTACGACCTGGCGAATGCGAAAGCGAGCGCGAAGAAGGCGGGCAACGGCTGGACGCTGCAGGGCGAGAAGGTCGTTGTGCTCGGCGCGCCGGCGGCGGGCAAGCTCGTGGTGTCCGCGAACACGCCCGCGGGCCTGTCGCTCTTCCTCGTGGAGGCGAAGGCCGCGAAGCTGAGGCCTTACCGCACGCTGGATGAGATGCGCGCGGCGGACGTGGTGCTGCAGAACACGCCGGGCGAATTGCTCGGGGCCGAGGGCAAGGCGCTGCCCGTGATCGAGGCGGTGGTGGATTTCGGCACGGCGCTCATTTGCGCGGAAGCCGTGGGCGCGATGAAGTTCTCCTGCGACACCACGCTCGAGTACCTGAAGACGCGCAAGCAGTTCGGCGTGCCGATCGGCACCTTCCAGGCGCTGCAGCATCGCATCGTGGACATGTACGTCGCCTACGAGCAGGCGCAAGTCGATGGCGTTCCTCGCCTGCAGCCAGGCGGACTCCGCGGCGGACGCGAAGGAGCGCATGCGCGGGATCTCCGCGGCCAAGATCAAGGTCGCGGACAACGCGCGCCTGATCAGCCAGGAGGCGATCCAGCTGCACGGCGGCATGGGCATGATCGGAGGAGCTCAAGGTGAGCCACAGCTTCCGGCGCCTCACCGTGATCGCGCAGCAGTTCGGCGACGCCGACCACCACCTGGAGCGCTTCGCCGGCTGCGGCTGAGCCCGGCCCGGCCCGACGAGGGCCCTCGGCCCGGTCTGCGGACTGCGCACGCATGAAGGCACCGGACTGGGTGAATCTGGGCGCTCTGCACCACTGGGCCTTCGTGGTGCTGGTGGTCGCGGTGTCCCTGGCGTTCGCGTGGATCCTCGCGCCGTTCTTCGAGGCGATCCTCTGGGCGATCATCCTGGCGGTCCTGTTCGCACCGCTGCAGCGGCGGCTGCGCGCGCGCCTGGGAGAAAGGCACACGCTTGCCGCGCTCATCAACCTGGCGGTCATCCTGCTGATGGTGATCCTGCCGGTGGCGTTGATCGCCAGGGCGTTCCTGCAGGAGGTGCGCGACGCCTACGCGATGTTCCTGGCGGGGGAGCTCGAGATCCTCGCCTACCTCGAGCGCATGCAGGGTGTCCTGCCCTCGTGGGCGCTCAGCCAGCTGAGCGAGTGGGGCCTCACGGACCTGGCCAGCATCCGGCAGAAGATGGCCGCGGGCTTGTCGAAGGCGGGCGAGTTCATCGCGACGCGCGCGCTGGTCATCGGCGAGAACACGTTCGCCTTCCTCCTTGGCAGCTTCATCATGCTTTATCTGCTGTTTTTCCTGTTGCGCGATGGGGGCAAGCTGGCACTGCGCATGCGCGATGCGATACCGCTCGACGCGGGGCTGCAGGCGATGCTGGCCGGCAAGTTTGCCGAGGTCATCCGCGCGACGGTCAAGGGCAGCCTCGTGGTAGCGATGGTGCAGGGCACGCTCGGCGGCGTGATCTTCTGGATACTGGGGATCCACGCGGCGGTCCTCTGGGGCGTGGTGATGGCATTCCTCTCGCTTGTGCCGGCAGTCGGAGCAGGCCTGATCTGGGCGCCGGCTGCGCTCTATCTGCTGGCGACCGGTGAGATCTGGCAGGGCGCGGTCCTGATCGCCTTCGGCGTGCTTGTCATCGGCCTGGTGGACAATTTCCTGCGCCCCATCCTCGTGGGCAAGGGCACCCGCATGCCCGATTACCTGGTGCTGATCTCCACGCTGGGCGGCATCGCGGCGTTCGGCATCAGCGGCTTCGTGACGGGGCCGCTCATCGCGGCGCTCTTCGTCACCGTCTGGGACGTGGTGGCGACATCGAGAGCGGCCGCGCGGGCGGGCGCTCCGCCGGAGGCTGCCGGGTAACCGCGGGGCGCGGGCTGCCGTCCCGCCGACCCGGATCCGGTGGGCTACTGCCGCAGCAGGAAGCCCGCCGCTTCCTCGGCGATCTCGTCCAGCGACTTGCGGCCGCCCGTGTGGTACCAGCGCGCCGTCCAGTTGAGCACGCCGAAGGTGAACAGGCGCGCGAGCTGCGCGTCGCCCTGCATCAGCCCCGCCGCCTGCAGCTCGTCGGTCACCTTCTGCCACAGCGCGTCGTAGCGGTCCTTCAGCGCGATCACGCGCCGCCGGTTGGCGGGCGTGAGCGAGCGCCAGTCGTAGAGCATCACCGGGATGAAGTCGCGGCCGTCTTCGCAGATGGTGCCGAGGTGCGCGCGCACGAGCTTCCTGAATTTCTCCGCGGGCGGGAGCTTCAGGGCGGCGATCGCCTCGAGGTGGCGCAGTCCCTCGGTCAAGCCCTGCTCCATCACCGCGACGAGCATCTCCTGCTTCGACTTGAAGTGATAGAAGGGGCTGCCCGAGTGCATGCCGGCCGCTTGCGAGATGTCGCGGATCGAGGTGCCATCGAAGCCCTTCTCGCGAAACAGGCGCGCGCAGACACGCAGCAGGTCCTCGCGCCGGTTGCCCTCCTGCGCTCGCCGCTTGCGGGCTCTTCTCAAGGCGCGCGCAGCCGTGGCAGGTCCGCGGGCGCCTCGATCTCCATGCGCAGCAGGCGCGCGGCCACCGCCTTGCCGAGGTTGTCCATCCGCAGCGACCGCGCCGCGCCGCCCTGCAGCGCGCGGTTGAGCACGATCTTGAGCGCCAGCAGGTTGTCCAGCGGCCAGAGCTCGACCGGCCCCGCGCCCATGTCGCGGAAGTGCGCGGCGAGGCGCTCGGGCGTCACCTCGCGCTTGAGCACCGCGTAGGTCGGCGCGTCAAAGGCGAACAGGCCGATGTCGGCGCGGTCGGCCTTGTCGCCGGAGCGCGCGTGCGCGATCTTCCACAGCGGCACGCGCATCAGACCTTCTCCACGGCGATGTTCACCTTCGGCTCGATCAGCTCGCGCTTCGCGAGCGTCGGCCAGATGCCGAGCAGTTCCTTCGCGCCCTGCACGCCCTTCATGCTGCCGACGTAGGGCGGGCCCGAGAGGCCCAGCCAGGGAAACAGCCGCCCGAAGGCATCGGCCACCTTGCGCTCCTGCGTGCGGATGGTCATGCGCAGGAAGCACTCGTTCAATTCGTCGCGATGGGTGGGATCGGCCTGCGCGCCGAGCAGCGAGTCGTAGCCGATGTACTCGACGTTGGTCTCCTCGACCGGCCAGCCGCGCTCCGCGACGAGCGTCCTGATCGTCTCGGCCGCTTTGGCGCACTTGGCGTAGGCCTGCGGCCATGAAAACCCGATGATGCCCGTTCCCATCCAGCCGTCGTGGAAGCCCCCTACGATCTTGAGATTGGCCGGGCGCGCGGCGCCGGTTGCGCCCGTGACGCGCACGCGGTCGCCTCCCTGGTCGTCGAACTTGAGCGTGCCCATGTCCAGCACCACGTCGGGCGAGAAATAGGCGTGCGGGTTGTGCACCTCGTAGAGCAGCTGCTGGCGCAGCGTGTCGAACGAGATGCGACCGCCCGTGCCCGGCGCCTTCGTGAACAGCGCGGCGCCGTCCGCGTCCACCTCGGCGATCGGATAGCCGAGGTGCGCATAGTCGGGGATGCGCGCCCATTCCTCGGCCGAGCCGAAGTTGCCGCCCGAGCCTTGCCCGGAGCACTCCAGCAAATGCCCCACGGTGAGGCCCTGCGCGAGCCTGTCCCAGTCGTCCCAGCGCCAGCCGAGCTCGTGCACCAGCGGCGCAAGCGAGAGCGCCGCGTCGGCCACGCGTCCGGTGAGCACGATATCGGCGCCTTGCTCCAGGGCGCGCACGATCGGCTGCGCCCCGAGATAGGCATTGGCGAAGAGCATCCGGCTGCGCACGGTGTCGAGCCCGGCGCCCGTATCCATGTGGTCGAGCGGCTCGCCCGCCGAGCGCAGCTCATCGAGGCGCTCCATGACCGAGTCGCCGCCCACCGTGGCGATGGCCGCCTTCCAGCCCTTGTCGCGGAACGCGCGCGCGATCGCCTCGCGCGCTCCCTGCGGATTGAGCCCGCCCGCATTGAGGATGAACTTCACGCCGTGCTTCGCCGCGAGCGGCCAGAGGTCCGTCAGCATCGGCAGGCCGTCGCGCGCGTAGCCGGCCGAAGGATCCTTCTGCCGGTCCTTCTGCAGGATGGCGAGCGTGAGCTCCGAGAGATGGTCCGAGGCGATGTACTGGACGCCGCCGCGCTCGATCGAGGCGCGCACCGGGTGCCAGGAATCGCCGTAGAAGCCGAGCCCGGCGCCGACCCGGACCTTCTTCATGCGCTGGCCCGGACCGCCTTCATGCCGCCACGGGCATCGCGCGCGCGAGGAGCGCGTCGAAGGGGGCGTTGGGCGCGAGCGTGCCGAAGGCGCCTGCCCACTCGGCGCCAAGGCGCGATGCAACGAAAGCGTCGAAGACGAAATCGGGCGCGTGGCGCGCGAGGAGACTTGCCTGCAGCGCGAGCGCAAGGTCCTGCGTCAGGCGCCGGGCCGAGGACTCGTGCTCGGACGCGTCCTGCAGCCGGTCCTTGAGCGTGGCGCAGAACGCGTCGTAAGCGCGGCTGCGTCCGTTGGCGGCGTCCAGCTCCGCGGCGAGCGCCGCGATCACGTCGGGGGCCTTGCGCAGCGCGCGCAGCACGTCCAGGCACATGACGTTGCCGGCACCCTCCCAGATGGAATTGAGCGGCATCTCGCGGTAGATGCGCGCGAGCACTTGCTCCTCCACGTAGCCATTGCCGCCCACCGCCTCCATCGCCTCCTGGCCGAAGTGCGAGCCGCGCTTGCACACCCAGAACTTCGCCGCGGGCGTGAGCACGCGGCGCACCAGCTGCTCGCGCGCATCGGTTTGCGCGTCATAGGCGCGCGACAGGCGCAGCACGAGCGCCGTGGCCGCCTCGGATTCGAGCGCGAGGTCGGCGAGCACGTTCTTCATGAGCGGCTGGTCCTTCAGGAGCCGCCCGAAGGCCTGGCGCTGCGCCGCGTTCCACAGCGCCTGCGAGAGCGCCTGGCGCATGAGGCCCGCGGTGCCGATGGCGCAATCCAGGCGCGTGTACACGCCCATCTCGAGGATCATCGGCACGCCGCGGCCTTCTTCGCCAAGCAGGGTCGCCTGCGCATCCTCGAACTCCACCTCGGAGGAGGCGTTGGAGCGGTTGCCGAGCTTGTCCTTGAGGCGCTGGATGAAGATGCCGTTCGCGCTGCCGTCGGCGCGCTGGCGCGGCATGAAGAAGCACGAAAGCCCGCCGGGCGCCTGCGCGAGCACGAGGAACGCGTCGCACATCGGCGCGGAAAGAAACCACTTGTGGCCGGTAATGGCGTAGCGACGGCCGCCTTTGGCTGTCGTGCCGCCGCCGAGCGGCACCGCGCGCGTGGTGTTGCTGCGCACATCGGAGCCGCCCTGCTTCTCGGTGAGGCCCATGCCGATCAGCGCCGCGTCCTTGCCGCGCGCATACACGCGCGGCAGCCATTGCGCGGCGATCTGCGCATCGGCCTTGATCGCCGGCACCGAGCCGTAGGTCATGGTGACCGGGCACTGCGTGCCGTTCTCGACCTCCGCATAGAGCAGGTAGCCGGCCGCGCGCTCGACGTGCGCCCCGGCGCCGGGCGCGGACCAGGGCGCCGAATGCAGGCCGTGGCGGAACGCCATCGCGATCAGCGCGTGCCAGGCCGGGTGGAACTCGACTTCGTCGCGGCGCCGGCCACGCGCGTCGTGCGTCTTCAGCTCGGGCGCAAAGCGGTTGGCGGCGTCGGCCAGCGCGAAGGTTTCGCGCCGGCCGAGCTCGCCGCCGAGGACTGCGAGGCGCTCGCGCGCGCCCGCCAGGCGCTCGCGCGGCAGGTTGAACGCGAGCGCATCGTGAAGCGCCGCGTTGGCCGCGAACAGGTTGTAGTCCTCGAGCGGCGCGCTCTGGTTGAGGACTTCGTGCGTGGCGGGCATGGCGCGATCCGGAAGGGGTGCCGTTTCAGTCTAGTCGCGCCCCTTTTGAAAAGCAATTGCTTGGTGAATTGTCCCTGTAGAATCCGCCGGCTTGGGAGGAGGGCCCGGGTGGAGGGAACTCGTTGCTGACGCAAGTGTTGCAGCTGCTGCTCGCAGGCGTCGCGCAAGGCTGCGTCTACGCGCTGGTCGCGCTCGGCTTCGTGCTGATCTACAAGGCGACCGAGACGGTGAACTTCGCGCAGGGCGACCTGATGATGCTGGGCGCCTTCTTCGCGCTCACCGGCGCGACCGTGCTCGGCCTGCCCTACTGGCTGACCATCGTCTTCGCGCTCGCGGCGATGGCGGTGGTCGGCATGCTGATCGAGCGCATCGTCCTGCGCCCGGTGCTCGGCCACCCCGCGTTCACCGTGGTGATGATCACCATCGGCGCGGGCTACGTGATGCGCGGCATCGTCACCATGATCCCGGGCTGGGGCACCGAGACCTACGCGCTCGCGACGCCGTTTGCCGACAAGGTGATGCGCGCCGGCGGCGTGGTGATCGCCGAGCAGCAGCTCGCGGTCATCGGCCATACGGCGCTGCTGTGCCTCGCGTTGTATCTCTTCTTCCGCTTCACGCGCGTGGGCATCGCCATGCAGGCGACCTCGCAGAACCAGCTCGCCGCCTACTACATGGGCATCCCGGTGCGGCGCATCAACATGCTGATCTGGGGCCTGTCGGCGGGCGTCGCCACCATCGCGGGAATCCTGCTGGCGCCGACGACCTTCGTGCACTCCAACATGGGCTTCATCGGCCTGAAGGCGTTCCCGGCGGCGGTGGTGGGCGGCTTCGGCAGCGTGCCGGGCGCCGTCGTCGGCGGCCTGATCATCGGCGTGGTGGAGGCGCTCTCCGGCTTTTACCTGCCCGAGGGCTTCAAGGATGTCGCCGCCTACGTGGTGGTGCTGCTGGTGCTGCTGGTGAAGCCCTCCGGCATCTTCGGCGAGACGGTGACGAAGAAGGTCTGATGCGGTTCCTCTTCAAGACCAGTTACGACCAGGACCTGCGCCTGTTCAAGCACGGCGGCCAGGTGTTCTGGTACTCGGTCCTCGGCGTCGTGCTGCTCGCCGCGCCGTGGTGGGCGAGCGAGTACCTGCTCTCGCAGCTGCATTTCATCGGCATCTATTCGATCGTCGGCCTCGGTCTCATGCTGCTGGTCGGGTTCACCGGCCAGATCTCGCTCGGCCACGCGGCGTTCCTCGCGGTCGGCGCGTACACCGAGGCGCTGATGCAGGCGGCGGGCTGGCCGTTCTGGCTGACGCTGCCCTGCGCGGCGCTGCTCTCGGCGGCGGTCGGCATCATCGTCGGGCTGCCGGCGCTGCGCCTGAAGGGCATCTACCTGGCGATCGCGACGCTCGCCTTCGGCGTCATCGTCGAGGAGATCATCACGCGCTGGGACAGCCTCACCGGGGGCAACTCGGGCAAGCACGTGAAGCCCGTGGAGCTCTTCGGCATGAAGCTCGACGGCGACGCCGACTTCTACTACCTGGTGCTGGCGCTGACGGCGGTTGCCTGCGTCGCGCTGGCGAACCTGCTGCGCTCGCCCACGGGGCGCGCCTTCGTCGCCATCCGCGACTCCGAGATCTCGGCCGCGTGCATGGGCGTGAACCTCGCCAAGTACAAGACCATGTCCTTCGCGCTCTCGGCGGCGCTCACCGGCATCGGCGGCGCGCTCTACGCGCACAAGGTGACCTTCATCTCGCCGGAGCAGTTCACGCTGCTGGTGTCGATCGAGCTGGTCACCATCGTGATCCTGGGCGGTGTGGGCTCGCTGCACGGCGCGGTGTTCGGCGCCGCCTTCGTCATCGTGCTGCCGCAGCTCATCTCGATCGCCAAGGACTACCTGCCCGCGGGCATCGCCGGGGCGGCGGGCCTGCAGGCCACCGTGTTCGGCCTGGTGCTGGTCGGCTTCATCATCTTCGAGCCGCTGGGCCTGTACGGCCGCTGGCTCAAGGTCCGCACCTGGTTCGAGCTGTTTCCGTTCTACCGCAAGGGCATGTTCCGGCGGCAGAAGTCCTACATGAAGTCGGAGCGGCTGCGGTGAAGTTCTTCAGCGTCGAGAACCTCGGCATCCAGCTTCGGCGGCGTGCGTCGCCGTGGACAACGTCTCCTTCGACGTGCGGCGCGGCGAGGTCTACACCATCATCGGGCCCAACGGCGCGGGCAAGACGACGATCTTCAACCTGATCGGCCTCATCTACCCGGCGACCTCCGGGCGCATCGTGTTCCAGGGCCGCGAGCTCACGGGCTCGAAGCCCCACCGCGTCGCGGAGCTCGGCATCGCGCGCACCTTCCAGAACATCGAGCTGTTCGAGCACGCGACCGTGCTGCAGAACCTGCTGATCGGCCGCCACCGGCACCGCTCCACGTCGCTGTGGCAGGAGCTCGCCTTCACGCCCGCCATGCGCCGCGCCGAGCGCGCGCAGCGCGAGGCGGTGGAGAAGGTGATCGACCTGCTCGAGCTGCAGCACTACCGCGACACCATGGTGGCGGGGCTGCCCTACGGCGTGCGCAAGGTGATCGAGCTCGGGCGCGCGCTGGCCACCGAGCCCAAGCTGCTGCTGCTCGACGAGCCCTCCTCGGGGCTCAATCCCGAGGAGACCAACGACATGGCGTTCTGGATCGAGGACATCCAGAAGGGACTGGGCATCACGGTGCTGATGGTCGAGCACGACATGAGCCTCGTGCAGCGGGTGTCCGACCGCGTGCTGGCGCTGAACGAGGGCCGCGTCATCGCCGAGGGCACGCCGCGCGAGGTGCAGCCGCACCCGGCGGTGATCGAGGCCTACCTCGGCACCAGGGACGAGAGGGAGCACCTCGAGGCTCCTGCAGGGAGGCCCGCGTGAGTGGTGCCGTCCTCGAGCTGCTCAACGTCGAGTCGAGCTACGGGCCGGTGCAGGCGCTGCGCGGCGTGACCCTCTCGGTGCCGGAGGGCAAGATCGTCACCGTGCTCGGCGCCAATGGCGCGGGCAAGAGCACGATCCTGAAGACCATCTCGGGAATCATCGATCCCTCCAAGGGCCAGGTGAAGCTGCGCGGCGAGGAGATCCAGGGCTGGTCGCCCGACCGCATCGTGCGCGCGGGCGTGGTGCACGTGCCCGAGGGGCGCGAAGTGTTCCCGCTGCTGTCGGTCGAGGACAACCTCAGGATGGGCGCCTACACGCGCCGCGACCGCGACGGCGTGACGCAGGACCTGGAGTCCGTGTTCGGCTACTTCCCGATCCTGCAGGGAGCGCGCCAAGCAGGAGGCGGGGCAGCTCTCGGGCGGGCAGCAGCAGATGCTGGCGATCGCGCGCGCGCTGCTGTCACGCCCCCAGGTGATGCTGCTCGACGAGCCCAGCCTTGGGCTGTCGCCCTTGCTGACGCGCGAAATCTTCCGCATCATTCAACGCATCAACCGCGAGCGCGGCACCACCATCCTGCTGGTGGAGCAGAACGCGCACATGGCGCTCGAGGTGGCGGAGTTCGGCTACGTGCTGGAGGTGGGGCGCATCGTCATGGAAGACACCTGCGCGAACCTGGCGAAGAAGGAAGACATCCAGGAGTTCTACCTCGGCGTGCAGGCCGCCGGGGTGCGCGGGCACCGGCGCTGGAAGAGGAAGAAGCAGTGGCGATAGGCGAGGGGAAACGGGCACCGATGCGGGCGATCGAGCACGGCACTGTCGGGCGCATGTTCTGGCACGGCGTGCAGACGCGCGGCCCGCAGGTGATCCTGCGCCAGAAGGACCTCGGCATCTGGCGCGCGGTGACCTGGGCCGAGCTGGGCCAGGTGGCGCGCGAAGTCGGCATGGGGCTCGTGGCGCTGGGCTTTCAGCCGGGCGAGGTGGCCTCGATCCAGTCCAACACCAACCGCGAGTGGGTGTACGCCGACCTCGGCATTCTCGGCGCCGCCGGCGTCTCCAACGGCATCTATCCGACCGACGCGGCGGCGCAGGCCGAGTACCTGCTCGCCGATTCGGGATCGGTGATCGTGTTCGTGGAGGACGAGGAGCAGCTCGACAAGATCCTGGAAGTGCGCGAGCGCCTGCCGAAGCTGCGCAAGATCGTCGTCTTCGACATGGACGGCCTGCGCGACTTCGACGACGCCCAGGTGATGTCGCTCGAGGCGCTGCGCGCGCTGGGTGCCGACTACGACGAGAAGCACGAGGGCGTCTGGGAGAAGCGCCTGACCGCGCGCAAGCCCGAGGACCTCGCGATCCTGGTCTACACCTCGGGCACCACCGGCAAGCCCAAGGGCGCGATGATCTCGCACCGCAATATCCTCGTGACGGTGGACGGCTACCAGGACGCCTTTCCGCAGGGCGCCGGAGGACGAGCGCATGGCGTTCCTGCCGCTCTGCCACATCGCCGAGCGCCTCGGCGGCCAGTACCACTCGATCTACACCGGCGCGGTGCTCAATTTCGTGGAGAACCCCGAGACGGTGCCCGAGAACGTGCGCGAGATCGCGCCCACCGTCTTCACCGCGGTGCCGCGCGTCTGGGAGAAGTTCTACTCGGGAGTGCAGATCCGGCTGAAGGAGGCGGGCGCGCTGCAGCAGTGGGCCTATGCAATCGCCATCGGCGCCGGCTATAAGGTCGCGGCGTTGAAGGAAGCCAGAAAGCCCGTGCCGGCGGGCCTGCGCTTCGCCTTCTGGCTGGCGCGCGTGCTGGTGCTGAACAACGTCCGCAAGGTCATCGGCGTGCATCGCACCAAGGTTTGCGTCACCGGCGCGGCGCCGATTTCGCCCGACCTGATCCGCTGGTACATGGCGCTCGGCGTGGAGATGTACGAGGTGTGGGGGCAGACCGAGTCCTGCGGCGCCATCACCTCGAACCCCGCGGGCAAGGTGAAGCCCGGCTCGATCGGGCCGCAGATGACGCACGCGGAAGTGAAGCTCTCGCCCGAGAACGAGCTGCTGGTGCGCGGGCCCAGCGTGTTCATGGGCTACCTCAACCAGCCGGAGAAGACCGCCGAGACGCTGAAGGACGGCTGGCTGCACACGGGGGATGTCGGCAAGGTGGACGAGGAGGGCTTCTTCTACATCACCGACCGCATGAAGGACATCATCATCACCGCGGGCGGCAAGAACATCACGCCCTCGGAACTCGAGAACCAGCTCAAGTTCTCGCCCTACATCACCGACGCGGTGGTGATCGGCGACCGGCGCGCCTACCTGGTGGCGCTGGTGATGGTCGACCACGAGAACGTCGAGAAATTCGCGCAGGACCACGCCATCCCCTTCACCAACTACGCCAGCCTGTGCCGCCGGCCGGAGATCATCGGCACTGATCCAGGGCGAGATCGACAAGGTGAACAAGCGCTTTGCACGCGTCGAGCAGGTGAAGAAGTTCCGCCTGCTCGAGACCAAGCTCACCGCCGAGGACGAGGAGCTCACCCCGACCATGAAGCTCAAGCGCAAGCTGGTCAACGAGAAGTACAAAAGTCTGATCGAGTCCATGTACGCCCAGCGCGCGGCGGCGTGATATAAACTATCTGCACAAGAGAAAAAACGAGGAGACCCCCATGAAGCGCATCATCGCCGCGGCCGCCGCGCTGTTCGCCGGCGCCGCCCTCGCCCAGGGCCAGGGCGTGAGCAAGAACGAGATCGTCATCGGCTCGATGCAGGACCTGTCCGGCCCGATCGTGGCGTTTTCCAAGCAGCTCAAGTACGGCATGGAGATGCGCGTCGAGGAGATCAACGCGCAAGGCGGCATCCACGGCCGCAAGCTGAAGCTCGTGATCGAAGACCACGGCTATGACCCGAAGAAGGCCGTGCTGGCGACGCAGAAGCTGGTGCAGAAGGACAAGATCTTCGCCATGGTCGGCACCATCGGCACGCCCACTGCGCTGCCCTCGATGCCGATCCTGTTCGAGAAGAACATCCCGCACCTGTTCCCGCTCACGGCCGCGCGCGAGATGTACGAGCCGCTGCACCGGCTGAAGTACTCGATCGCCGCCACCTACTACGACCAGATGCGCGCGGGCGTGAAGCACATGGTGAAGAACAAGGGCTACAAGAAGGTCTGCACCCTGTACCAGGACGACGATTTCGGCCTGGAGGTGATGCGCGGCGCCGAGGCCGGGCTGAAGGAGGTCAACATGGCGCTCGCCGAGAAGACCACCTACAAGCGCGGCGCGACCGACTTCTCCTCGCAGGTGGCGAAGATGAAGGACACCGGCTGCGACCTGGTGGTGCTCGGCACCATCATCCGCGAGACCATCGGCACCATCGCGACGGCGCGCAAGCTCGGCTGGGGCGTCGAGTTCATCGGCACTTCGGCCGTCCTACACCGACCTGATCCACAAGCTGGGCGGGCCGGCGATGAACGGCTTCTACTCGACCAACACGGTGAACAACCCGTACATGGACGACGCCTCGCGCAACGTGCGCGAGTGGGCGAGCAAGTACAAGCAGAAATACAACGAGGATCCGACGGTGTTCTCGGTGTACGGCTACCAGGTGATCGACCTGTTCATCCAGGTTGCCGACAAGGCCGGGCCGAAGCTGACCACCGACACCTTCGTCAACGCGCTGGAGAACTTCTCCGCGCCGCGCGACATGTTCGGCTCGGACGCGATGACGTTCACCAAGACCAAGCACCTCGGGTCGAATCGCGCGCGGCTGTCGCAGATCATCAACGGCAAGTGGACGCCGATCACCGACTACATCACGGAGTGATCATCCGGAGCTTGCGGGAGAACGGCGCCGGCGGGCGCCGTTCTTGTTTGGTCGCCTTGCCGCGTGCTGTCGCCCTGTTGGCGGCGCTCTGCGTTCTCGCCTCCGGCTGCGCTCACTGGCCCGCAACGCCGCAGTTGGAGCGAGCCGGCGCGCCGGGCTACCGCGCCAGTGAGGTGACCCGCACGGGCCAGTCCGACGACCTGCTGGTGGTCCTCGCCATTTCCGGCGGCGGCACGCGTGCCGCGGCGCTGGGCTACGGCGTCCTGGAAGAGCTGCGCCGCACCGAGGTGACGGTGAACGGCGTGAAGCGCCGCCTTCTCGACGAGGTGGACGTGATCTCGGCGGTGTCGGGCGGTACGCTGCCCGCCGCGTATTACGGCTTGCGCGGCGAGAAGACATTCGAAGAGTTCGAGTCGCGCGTGCTGTACCGCAACCTGGAGCGCGACCTGGTGCTGCGCATCCTGACCCCGACCAACTGGTTCCGGCTGCCCGCCGGGACCTTTGGCAAGTCGGATCTCTTCGCCGAGATCTACGACGAGACGGTATTCAACCATGCCACGTTCGCAGACTTGAAGCAGGCTGGCGGGCCCTTCGTGATCATCAACGGCACCGACGTCACCACCGGCGCCCGGTTCAGCTATACGCAGGACCAGTTCGACGCGATCTGCGGCGATCTCTCGCGGGTGACGCTGGGTCGGGCCGTTGCCACCTCGACGGCGCTGCCGCCGCTGCTCACGCCCATCACCCTGGAGAACCGCGGCGGCACTTGCGGCAGAAAGACGCCGGCCTGGCAGCAAGCGGCCGAGGCCGCCTTGGGCGAGTCCGAGACGCCAGGTCGCGCCCTGCTCCGTGCCCGCGCGCTGCAGTCCTACCAGGATCCGGCCCGCCCCTACATCCATCTCTTCGATGGCGGTCTGTCTGAAAATCTCGGCCTGACCGAGGTGCTCAGGGGCTTCGAGCTCCTGAAGGTCGACCCGGACGAGACCGCGCTGCCGGCGCTGCGCCGGGCGCGCAAGGTGGTCGTCATCACGGTGAACGCGCTGCGCTTTCCCGAGGTGGACTGGGACCGCTCCCCCGCGCCGCCGGGCACCGGCACGCTGACGGACCAGATGTGGGGGATCCCGGTCGACCGCATTTCTCTGGACGCGGTGGAGCAGGTACGCGAGAAGCTGGCCGCCTGGCAGGCCGCCGCTCCGCGCGGCGGCCCGCCGCGGCGCGGTTACCTGGCGTCGGTCACCTTCGACAGCCTGAAGGACCCGGCCGAGCGTACGTATTTCAAGCAGGTGAAGACCAGATTGACGCTGCCCAAGGAACAGGTGGACCGGCTGCGTGAAGTTGGCGGCCGTCTCCTGCGCGAGGCGCCCGGCTTCCAAAGGCTGCTCGTCGACCTGAGATCGGGACGCTAGGATCTCCGGCGACATTCATCGCAGAAGACCGCATGGAGTTGCTACAGTGATCCGCGTCGTACGCCTCGGCACGCGCCGAGCCCCGGCCGAAGGTCCCCGCCTGGGCACCGTGCGCCGCCCGCCGCGCGGCGTGCCGAGAGCGAAATTCGCCAAGGACGACTGGTACGACGCTTGGCTCCCCGACCTTGCGCCGAGCGAGGCGTTGGTGAGGCAGGGCCTGCGCGCGCAGAGCGCGAAGGACTGGAAGGCCTTCGCGAAGAAGTACCGCAGGGAAATGTCCTCGCCGGACAAGCTGCGCCTGCTCGACCTGCTGGCGCTCTTGTCGCAGACCACGAACTTCTCCGTGGGCTGCTACTGCGAAGACGAAGCGCGCTGCCATCGCTCGGAATTGCGCCGGCTCCTCGCCGAGCGCGGGGCCCTGCTTGCCGCCTGAGTCGCTGGTTTCCGCCGCCGAGCGCGTGGCCTACGAGCGCGATGGCATCGTCTGCCTGCGCGGACGGTTCTCGAAGGACTGGCTCGACTTTCTCGCCGGCGCGATCGAGGAGGCGATGGCACATCCCGGGCCGCACGCCGAGGAATACACGCCCAAGGGCGGCTCCGGGCGCTTCTTCGGCGACTTGGAGCTCTTCGAGCGGTTGCCGAAGTTCCGCCGCTTCGCGCTCGAATCACCCGCGGCGCGCATCGCGGGCGAAGTCATGGGCGCCACGCGCGTCAATTTCTTCTACGACCAGCTCCTCGTGAAGGAGCCCGGCACCGCGGAGCGCACGCCCTGGCACCAGGACCAGCCTTACTGGGCGGTAAGCGGCTATCAGGTGTGCTCGGTGTGGCTGTCGCTCGACCCGGTGCCGGAGGACGTGTGCGTGGAATACGTCTGCGGCAGCCACCGCTGGCCGGAATTCAGCCCCTACCACTTCGCCGACGGCACCCCCTACGCCGGTACTGGCCTGCCGCCTCTGCCGGACGTCGAGGCCAACCGCGGCAAATACCCGCATCGCGCGCCATGCGCTGGAGCCGGGCGATTGCCTGGTGTTCCAGGCGATGATCGTGCACGGCGCGCCCGGCAACCGCGGCGCGCAGCGCCGTCGCGCGCTATCGACGCGCTGGGCGGGCGACGATGCGCGCTACTGCGTGCGGCGGGGCGAGGTGGCGATCCCTACGCGGGATCCCGGCCTTGCTCACGGAGCACGGCTCGACTCCGAGCGCTTTCCGCTCGCCTGGAAGGCCTGACGCAGGAACACGGGTACCGCGCCTAGGCTCTCGGGGGCGACGCCCTTCTCGCCGAGGATGCGCAGCGCGCGTGCTTGCAGCTGCCAGCACGAAGAGCGCAGGGCGGACTGCGCTGCGGCGACCGAACCTTCGAGCGCAAGCGCTTGGGTGCGCACGCTGCACGCGGGATGCGCGGTTAGACGCGCGACAAGCCGCAGCATCTGGGGCTCCGGTGCCGGCCGTCCACGCAGCGCGCCCGCGATCTGTCCCGCAAAGGGATAGTCGGGGCGCGTAGCGAGCAGACGCTCGAAGGAGCCATACATCGCCGCGGCCTGCGCATCCGGTGCGTCGCGCAGCGCGCAGTGCAGGGCGGCGGAGAGCGCCCACGCCACTTCGAACTCGTCCGCCGGCAATTCCGTGAGCGCGAGCTCGGTGCGCGCACGCAGCTCGCCCAGCGCCAGCGTCCAGGTCGCGCCGTCCACCTTGCCGGCGATCAGGCCGGGCCCGAGACGACGCAGCGCCTCGGCGAGCGCGAGTCCGGCCGCGGGCGCGGCGGGCACTACTGCCGGACAAGACGTACCGCCTTCAGGCTCGTGCACAACGGCGGGCTGGGCCGGCGCATCTTCCTTGCCGCCGCGCAGGAGGGTGCCGCGCGAGGCGTCGAAGAGGATCAGTGCGACGCTCGGCAGCCCGCGCGACCACTTCGCCTGGCCCCAGCCCTCGCCGCTTTCCCCGAGTCGCCACTCGTCCTCGCCGCCGGCATCGAGCATCAGCCCTACGCCGTTGGCGGTCGCCGCGCCTTGCGCGAGGGTGGGCGCCACGTAGCGGTCGTCGCCCGCCATGTCGGCGAGGATGCCGACGGAGAGATCGAGCCCCATGCCCTGGCCGACGCCGACGGAAAGCTCGTAGCGGTCACCTCCCGCCTCGTCGCGCAGCACGCCCACGGCCTGGTGCACGCCGTTGCCCTGCGCGTAGCGCGCCGCGCGGTAGCGGTCGTCGCCGGCGCGGTCCCAAAGCAGGCCGAGCGCGTAGTAGTAGGCGACGCCCTGCGCAAACATCTCGGCCACGTACTCGTCGTGGCCGGCGTCGTCGCGCAGGATGCCGGTGCCGCCGCCGAGCGCCGCGCGCACGCCGGTCGCCGCGCCCTGCGCGAAGCTGATGCCGCCGCCGCGGCCGAAGGCGTCGCGCAGGCCCGCGGCCACGTAGCGGTCGTGGCCCGCGCGGTCCCAGAGGAGCCCGAGCCCGCCCGCGAGGCCCAGTCCCTGGCCGCCCGCGCTCAGGCGGTAGCCGTCGTCGCCCTCATGATCGATGAGCGCGCCGATCCCGGCAGCCGCGGCGCCCTGGCCGAAGTGGCCGGACTGATAGACGTCGTTTCCGGCGTAGTCGACGAGGATCGAGACCCCTGCGAATGCCGCGCCCCAGGACGGGCCGGATGACTCGTAGGCGTCGTTGCCGGCGAAGTCGAGAATCGCGGCGAGACCGTGGATCACGAGGTCCGCGCCGCCATAACGGTCGTCGCCGCCCAGATCGACAATTACCGAGACCGCGCCCGCGCTAGCGGGGGCGCGCTCGTAGGTGTCGTTGCCCGCCGGGTCCACGATGACTGCGGCGTCCGCAGCGTGGGTGTCATTGCCGCGCGTGCCGATGGAGACCGGGCCTACGGCGGAGTCGAAGCGCTGCGAAGTCTCGGGAAAGCGGATACGGCCCTCGGCGAGGCGCAGGGCTTGCACAAGGCGAGCATTGGCCTCGATGAACAGCGTGGCGGCGCGCGCGATCTGCGCCGCGTCGTAGCCCGCCGCCTCGCGCATGCGCACGGACGAAGGCAGCCCGTCGCCGAGCTCCCTCAGGAGTGCCTGCGCGTCGAGCGATGTGCCGCGCTGCGCGCTCTTGAGGATCTGCTGCGCCTGCGCCAAGTCCCGGAGATAGGGCTCGAGCAGGTCGCGGATCTCCACCGGCTCGCCGCCTTGCGGCGCCGGCAACGGCTCGGCGAGCGCGAGCAGCGCAGCAGGCACCGAGCGGTTGAAGAGGGTCTTCGCGTCCTGCGCGGCGAATGGCCGCGCGAGCAGCTCGCGCACGAGGGCCGGGGAGGGTGGCGGCGGCGGGCCGTGGCGCAGCACGTTGTCGATCACCTGCAGGACGTCGGGTTCGACGCGTGCCTCGAGCGCGCGCTCCACGGGCGACAAGGAGGCGCAAGCTCCAAGCAGCAGGGCCGAGGCAAGTGCTGTGCAAAGCTGGCGCGGGAACGAGATCACGGGGGCGCTAGGGTACATGGCCTTCGATCCAGGCGCATTCAGGCGCGACCTCGAGCGCCCCGGACGCGGGCCCGGAGGGTCCAGGGCCGCCTCGCCACGGGTGCATACTGTGACATCTTCACGCGGCTGATGCAGGCCGGATCACTATACTCATCGAGCGCAATCCGGGGGGACAGTGCGCGACCTCGTCGGCCGTCTGGAGCAGTATTTTGCCTATGCCGGGTTCTTCAGCCTGGCGATCAATGCATTGCTGCTGGTACCTGCGCTGTACATGCTGCAGGTGTTCGACCGGGTGCTTTCCAGCCGCAGCGAGGAGACGCTGGTCATGCTCTCGGTCGGCGCGCTCCTCGCGCTCGCCATGATGGCGGTGCTCGACGTCCTGCGCGCGCAGCTGCTGGCGGCCTGCGGCGTCGCACTGGACCGTTGGCTCGGCCCGAGCGTGCTGCAGGGGCTGCTCGAGCAGACGGCGCGGCTCGGCGGGGCCGAGCACCTGAACGGCCTGCGCGATGTCGCAACGCTGCGCGGCTTCCTGGTCGGTGCCGGCGTCGTGGCGCTGTTCGACGCACCCTGGCTGCCGCTGTTCCTGCTGCTCATCTACCTCTTCCACCCGGTGCTCGGCGCGGTCGCGCTGGCGGGCGCCGCACTGATGCTGCTGCTCGCGGTGCTGAACGAGCGCGTCACGCGCGCACCGCTCGAGCAGGCGCTGGCGGCGGGGCGCCGCGCCGGCCGCTTCATCGACGCGTCCACGGCGAACGCCGAAACAGTGAGCGCGCTCGGCATGCGGCGCGCCGTGACGCAGCGCTGGCAGGTGCTGAACGACGCGGCGCTGGGCGAGCAGGCCGCGGCGAGCCGCCTCGGCGCGAAGTACTCCGGGCTCACCAAGTTCACGCGCCAGTTCATCCAGATGGCGATGCTGGGTGTTGGCGCCTACCTGGTGATTGCGCAGCACCTGTCGGCCGGGGTGATGATTGCCGCCACCATCATCCTCGGGCGCGCGCTGGCGCCGGTGGAGATGCTGGTTGCCGGATGGCGCAACCTGGTCGAGGTGCGCAGTGCCTGGCGGCGGCTCGAGCGGCTGTTCGCGGCCAATCCCCCCGCGCCGGCCGGCACGTCACTACCGGCGCCGAAGGGCAGTCTCGCCGTGGAGCGGGTGCTGTATGCGTTTCCGGGCGCTGCCCAGGCCGCGCTGCGCGGCGTGTCGTTCAACCTGCCCGCGGGCGAGTCGCTGGGCGTCATCGGACCGACCGCGGCAGGCAAGTCCACGCTCGCACGGCTGCTCATCGGCGTGTGGAAGCCCACAGCAGGTGCGGTACGGCTGGATGGCGCTGATGTTTCGGCCTGGCCGCGCGAGCAACTTGGCAAGCATGTCGGCTACGTGCCGCAAGCGGTGGGGTTGTTCTCCGGCACGGTGGCGGGCAACATCGCGCGCCTCGGCGAGCCCAATGACGCAGCGGTGATCCGCGCGGCGAAGCGCGCCCACGTGCACGACATGATCCTGCGCCTGCCGCGCGGTTACGACACGGAGCTGGGCGAGGGCGGCGCCGGGCTCTCGCCGGGCCAGCGCCAGCGCGTCGCACTTGCGCGCGCGCTCTATGGCGAGCCGCGCCTGGTGGTGCTGGACGAGCCGAACGCCAACCAGGACGCGGAAGGCGACGAGGCCCTCATCCTGGCGTTGCGCGACCTGAAGCAGGCAGGCGTCACCGTGGTGGCGGTCGCGCACCGGCCCTCGCTGCTTGTCAACGTGGACAAGCTGCTGGTATTGAGGGACGGCGTGGCAGAGTTGTTCGGGCCCCGGGTGGAGGTGACCGCGCGCCTGGCGCGCAACCTGACCATAGTGCGGGGGGCAGCGTAATGGCCGCAGGTCAGCCCGGTGCCGAGCTCACGCGCCTGTCGCTCGCCGGCTTCGGCGTCCTGGCGCTCGGCTTCCTCGTGATGGTTGCCTGGGCGGTGCTTGCGCCGCTCTCGGGCGCGATCATCGCGCCGGCGTTCGTCAAGGTGGACATGAACCGCAAGGTGGTGCAGCACCAGGAGGGCGGCATCGTCAAGCAGATCCTGGTGCGCGATGGCGACCGCGTGCAGATGGGTCAGACGCTCGCGGTGATCGACGACGTGCGCCTGGATGCGACGCTGGATCTCCTGCGCACGCAGCACGACGGCGAGCGTGCCAAGGCTGCCCGGCTGGAAGCCGAGCGCGCCTTCCTGCCTGCGGTGGAGTTTCCGCCGGAACTCGCCGCGCGCTCGGGCGAGCCCAAGGTGGCGGAGATCCTGCAGCGCGAGGCCGCCCTGTTCCGCGCGCGGCGCGAGGCGCTGGACAGCCAGATCGTGGTGCTGCACAAGCAGATCAGCCAGACCGAGGAGGAGGCCAACGCGCTTGCCAGCCAGATTGCGGCCGAGGGGCGCGCGCTCAGGTCGCAGAGGGAGGAGCTGGCCCTGAACGAGAAACTCTTCAAGCAGAACTTCGTGCAGAAGACACGGCTGATGACACTGGAGCGCGCGGTCGCGGAGTACGAGGCGCGCTGGGCGGAACGCCGCGCGGAGCTCGCCAAGACGCGCCAGCGCGGCTCGGAGCTCGAGTTGCGCGTGCTGGCGCAGAGGAACGCCTACGTGCAGAGCGCCACCGACGAGCTCAAGGAGATCACCACGCGTCTGTTCGACCTTGAGGAGCGCCTGCGCCCGTCGAAGGACGCCGCCGATCGCCAGCGCATTGCGGCGCCGATCGCGGGCGTGGTGGTGGGGCTGCGCGTATTCAACGCGGGCGCGGTGGTCGGGCCGCGCGAGGTGCTGATGGAGATCGTGCCCGAGGACAAGACGCTCGTCGTCGAGGCGCGCATCCGGCCCGAGGACATCAACCACGTACGCAAAGGGTCCGATGCGGAAGTGCGGCTGACCGCCTACAAGCAACGCACCACGCCCCTGGTGGCGGGGACCGTGAACTACGTGTCTGCGGACCGCATGCTGGACCCCCAGTCCGGCACGCCGTACTACGTGGTGCAGGTGGACGTGCCGGCGCGCGCCCTGGAGGAAGCCGGCAACCTGCGTATGCAGGCGGGCATGCCGGCGGAGGTCTACATCCGCACCGATAGCCGCAGTACGTTCGACTACTTGCTCGCGCCGGTGACGGCCTACCTCCGGCGCGGGATGCGCGAGCCGCTGTAGGCGGCTAGACGAGCGGGTCGCTGTCCGCGCGCCCGGCGACAGTGAGGTTCACTGTGCCGATGCTGGTGCCGCCGTTGCCGTCGAGGATCGTGTAGTCGAAGCTGTCGGCGACCACGTTGCCGGCGCTCAGGTGCTGCAGCGCCGCGCTTGGGTCGTAGAGGATGACTCCGCCTGCACCGATCGAGACTGCGGCACCCAGGGTGCTCGTCGCCGACACTGCCCCGATCGCGAGGCTGTCGTTGTCGATGTCGCTGTCGTTAGCCAGTAGCGAGGCGGCGGGTATGGCGAGCGGCGTATCCTCGTCGGTAGCAGCGAAGACATCCTGCGCCCCAGCCGCCCAGGCGACGGCTCGCTCGAACAACGCGTCGACTGTGCTGCCGGCGGCGCGCTCGGGCGAGTATCCCGCCGACGCCATCTGCAGCGAGCCGAAGTAGGCGGTGTGCCCCTGGCCCACGTCGGCGACCACGAGGGCAGGCAGCGATGCGCCGCTGCCATTGACGCCAGTGACTCCGCGCGCGAGGACCGTGGCGCCGGCATCGACGCCGCCCGCGAGCTCGTGCGCCGTGGGGTTGACCCTGTAGCTGGTGACACCGTCCGTGATCGGATGCGTGCTATCCAGGATGGTGACCGCGGTGCCGGTCCTGGCGTACTGATAGGTCTGCGTGGTAATCGGCGTGATGTAGTCGGCGTTGGTGCGCGACGGCCCGGAAAGCGTCTGCAGGTCGAAGGCGAACCATCCCGCCGTGACCACGCCGCCGCCCGCATCGACGAACTCGCGCAGCGCCGAGAAGAGCGTCCCCGAGCTGTTGTAGTCCATCCCTGTGCCGTTGTCGCCGAGTACGACGGCGTCGTAGCCTGCCAGCAGGTCCGTCCATTGCTGCTGCGTGCCGAACGGCGTCGGGGTGCCGACGAACGCCCTCACGTTGATGGCATCGGCGTCCATTGTGAAGGCCGTGCTGTCATCGAGTTGCGCCGCGGCAGCAACGTAGCCGCTCTGGCTGGCGCCGATCACCGCGATGCGCATCACCCCGGGATAGGCGTGCTCCGGCAGGACGTCGTCGCCGGCAACCGGCGCGTCATTCACCGGCGCCAAGGCCAGCGTGACCGTGGCGGCGTTGGAGCCGGAGTTGCCGTCGCTGGCTTGGTAGGTGAAGCTGTCGATGCCGTTGAAGTCCGGGGCGGGCGTATAGATGAAGGAACCGTCGGCGGCAAAGTCGAGCGCGCCGTGGCTGGGCCCGCTGAGGAGCGAAGCGGTCAGCGCTTCGCCGTCGGCGTCGGCATCGTTACCGATCACGCTGCCGCTGATCGGCCCGTCCTCGAGAGCGACGAAGACGTCGTCGGCGGCGACGGGCGCGTCGTCGGCCGACGCCACAGCCAGGTCCACCGAAGTGAGGCCTGAATCGAGGCTGCCGTCGCTCACCCGGTAGCTGAAGCTGTCCGTGCCGTTGAAGTTGGCGTTCGGGCTGTAGGTGAAGGTGCCGTCGGCGTTGAAAGCGAGCGTGCCGAACGCCGGGCCGTCTACCAGCTCTGCGGTGAGCGCGTCGCCGTCCACATCCGCATCGTTGGCGAGCACGCCGCCCGTGAGCGGCATGTCCTCGTCCGTCGCGAAGGCTTCGCCCACGGCCACAGGGGCGTCATTCACCGGCGCCACCGCAAGCGTAGCGGTGGCGACATTGGAGCCGGCCTGGCCATCCCTGACTTGATAGGTGAAGCTGTCCGTGCCGTTGAAGTCCGTGTTGGGGGTGTAGGTGAAGGTGCCATCGGTATTGAGAACAAGTGCGCCGAATTCCGGGCTATC
This sequence comes from uncultured beta proteobacterium, assembly GCA_963719995.1. Lineage (GTDB taxonomy): Bacteria > Pseudomonadota > Gammaproteobacteria > Burkholderiales > SG8-39 > JAABQT01. The sequence goes on from CAVRDW010000002.1 coordinate 149,625, forward strand.
CACCAGATGCGCTGTGAGCGCGTCGCCGTCCACGTCCGAATCGTTAGCGAGCACGTTGCCGGCGAGCGGCATGTCCTCGTCCGTCGCGAAGGCCTCGCCAGCGGCCACAGGGGTGTCGTTCACCGCCGCCACCGCAATCGTGGCGGTGGCGACATTGGAGCCGGCCTGACCGTCCCTGACTTGATAGGTGAAGGTGTCCGTGCCGTTGAAGTTGGCAGCGGGTGTGTAGGTGTAGGAGCCATCGGCTGCGAACTCGAGGGCGCCGTGGCTCGGCCCGCTAAGGAGCAATGCGGTCAGTGCATCGCCGTCGGCATCCGCATCGTTCCCGGTCACATTGCCGCTGATCGGCGAGTCCTCAAGGGTAACGAAGGTGTCGTCCGCAGCGACCGGCACGTCATTGATCTCCGCCACCGTCAGGTCGACGGAGACGTCACCGGAATCGAGACTGCCGTCAGTTGCCCGATAGGTGAAGCTGTCCATGCCATTGAAATTGGCGTTCGGGCTGTAGGTGAAGGTGCCGTCGGCGTTGAAAGCGAGAGTGCCGAACGCCGGGTCTTCTACCAGCTCTGCGGTGAGCGCGTCGCCGTCGGCATCCGCATCGTTGGCGAGCACGTTGCCCGTGAGCGGCGTGTCCTCTTCCGTGGTGAACGCCTCGCCCGCGGCGACGGGCGCATCGTTCACCGGCGCCACTTGAAGCGCGACCGTGGCGACGTTGGAGTCGAGCTCGCCGTCGTTCACTCTGTAGGTGAAGGAATCGCTGCCGTTGAAGCCGGCATCCGGCGTATAGGTGAAAGAGCCGTCCGCGCCGAGCGCTAGCGTGCCGTGCACGGGGCCGGCCACCAGCGCCGCACTGAGCGACGTACCTTCGGCATCGGCGTCATTTCCCGCAACGCCAGGCCCTGCCACGATCAGCGCCGCATCCTCTTGGAGGTTGAAGCTATCGTTGCGCGCAACTGGCGCGGTGTTGGCTGGGGGGGTGTCGTCGCCGACGAGCCGGATCTCCAGCGCCTCGAAGTTACGCACGTCGAGGTCGAAGCTCTTGAACTCGAAGGTCCTGCCGTGGTCGCTGTACGGGTTCGCCTTGCGCGCGAGGAACGCCTCGAACGCGGCGATGTCCTGCTGCACGGAGGCAAGCTGCAGTTCAGCACGGGTGAGGGTGAGCTGCAGCGTGTCGAAGCCCTTGCCGCCGTCGTAGACGTCGTGGGCGCGGCTGTTTTCCGACAAGGTGTAATTGGCGACGTCGTCGCCGCGCCCGGCCAGAACGAGGTCGCTGCCCGCGCCGCCGTCCAGGTAGTCGTTATGGCTGCCTCCAGGCTTCGACCAGAAGCAGTGGTTCCATTTCCAGTGAAAGCCGTCGCCGACCAGGATGTCGTTGCCCGCGCCGCCCTCGAGGACGTCGGCGCCCTTGCCGCCCACGATCACGTCCCTGCCGGGCGTTCCCTTCAGGTCGTCGTCGCTCCTGCCGCCTACGATGAATCTGCCCCAGTCCGCACGCTTCGTCATGGCTCCCCCAAGACAACGCTTCGTCAGAGTTCGTGATCATTCTCGGCATGGGGTGGTGCACTCGCAATCGCACCCCGTGTGAAATGTCGCGCGGTGCAGAACAAAGTGTGACGCGCGGAGTGGCAAACTGCTCGCCGTGTTTGCGTTCGTGATTTAGTTGCGCGGGGCGAGATTTGGCGCTGCTCGCCGCGGGTTATTCCGCGCGTCTTATCGCTCCGTACGCTCGCGAGATCGGCGTGCGCTGCAGGGCTATTTCAGGAGCGGAAAGAAGCCGGCGAAGGGGCGCGGCGCGCACCCCGCCGGCGGAGCGGGAGCGCAGCCTACGAGTTGCGGTGGCGGATGCACGGGTAGCGATTGTCGGGGTAGTCTTGGGCTTCGTTCTCTTCCGGGAGCCCGCTGCATGAGCCTTGCGACGCAGATCCAGGAACGGCTGATAGGCATCCTGCCCGAGCTGCTGGGCATCCAGCTGGTGGAAGTGACGCCGGACAGGGTGCTCGCCACGCTCGTGGTGCGGCCCGAGCTCTGCACCACCGGAAAGATCCTGCACGGCGGCTCGATCATGGCCTTCGCCGACACGCTCGGCGCGGTAGGCACCTTCGCCAACATGCAGCCGGGCTACGCGACGGCGACGATCGAATCGAAGACCAACTTCATCGGCGGCGCGGCGGAAGGCACCACCGTCACCGGCGAATGCACGCCGGTGCACAAGGGCCGGACCACGCAGGTCTGGCAGACGCGCATCACCAACGCCGAGGACAAGCTCGTGGCGCTGGTGACGCAGACGCAGATCGTGATGCCGCCGCGGAAGTAGGCGGCGGGCCGTGGCCGGCGCGCGCCAGCGCGCCGATGCAGGACGCTAGTCCACCACGCGCAGCAGGCGCAGGAAGGGCAGAAAGTCGGCGAAGAAGAACTGCGCGCGGTCCTTCACGTGGGCGGCGATGTCCGCGGCCGATTCCAGGGTCTTGTCTCCCTTGCGCAGCCGGAGTTTGCTCGCGGCGATGGCGGCGCTGGCCGTGGCGATGGCCTGCGCTTCGCTGCGCGGCGCGCCGAGGAACAGGCGGTCGATCAGGTTGACGTGCAATCCCGCACCCAGCACGGGCGACGCGAGGACGGTGTCCGCGCTGCCCGTGGCCGGCACGCCCAGGATGGCGCGGTTAAAACGGTCGGTGCGCTCTCGGCGCTGGTCCTCGCCCGCTTCCGGCAGCGCCGGCAGGATGTTGCCGAGCGCAGCCATGCCGAAGACTGCCTGGCGCAGCCGCATGCGGTCGAGCTTCGCGCATTCCGGCGCGCGCCCGAGCTCATCGAAAGTCATCGGCGCGCGCGCGAGCGCGTCCAGCACGGGCGCGTAGGCTTCCGCCTGTAGCGTGACTTCGCCAGCGGGTGTAGGCGCCTGCAGGCGGCAGGCGGAGCGCGGCCGGATGAGGGCGAAACGCGCGTGGGCGAGCGTCACTTCGAGCTGCGCCGGCGCGGCTTTCGGCGCGCCGCGCGTATAGACGTCCCGGCGGAACCCCTGGTTGCGCGCGAAGTCCTTGATGGTCTCGGCGAGCGACCGCTCGGGTATCTCGGCGACCATACGGGCGAGCTCCGGCGTCAGGACGAACTGCTCGAAGTTGTCCAGCAGCGCGGCGGACCCGGCATAGGCGAGCTTGGCGCCGGCGAGCGCGTGCGCCACGTCGGCGTGGTAGAACGGCGACCAGTTGGCGTTGTAGTACTCGTGCGCGAGGTAGTGCGGGTCGTGCCGGCCCATGGCGGCGAGGCGGGCGGTGGCCAGCGGGTTCACGGCGAAGAAGCGCGCGCCGGCCTTCTGCAGTCGGGCCGCGAAATCCATCGAGCGGCGCACTTTCTCGATGCGGTCGCCTGCCCCCAGGTTCGCGTGCTCGTTGAGCAGGCGCTGCAGTGGCGCCACCTGCGCGAGGCCCGGAAGGCAGTTGTAGCTGAGGTAGACCATGCCGCCAGGTTTCAGCTTGCGCCGCATGAGCTCGAGCACCTGCTCGCGCGGCTCGTCGCCGACCCAGGACCAGACGCCGTGGAGCACGATGAAATCCGCGTCCTCGAGGTTCTCCTGCAGCAGTTCGGCAAAGCTCTTCTCGAGGAAGCGGGCGTTGTCGATGCCAGCATCCTGCGCGAGCTTCTGCGCGTTGCGGATGTGCGTCGGATTGAAGTCCACGCCGCAGAAGCGCCCCTGCGGATTGGCGGCGGCGTGCAGCGCAGTGGAATAGCCGTTGCCGCAGCCGAGCTCGCAGTAGCTGAAAGGCTGCCTGGCGTCCGGCGCTTCGATGCCAGCCAGCAGCGCGACGAAGCGTAGTTGCGCGGGGCTCAGCTCGCGGAAGTAGCCCCGGGTGTAGTCGAGGTCGACGACATAGCCTTCCGACCAGGAAGGTTCCGCCACCGCTAGAAGAGATCCACGTCCGGCGCCACAGGATGGGTGAACGGCTCGTTCTGGCTGAAGTCCCAGCCGGTCTCGGTGGTGGGGCCGGCGCCGCCCTTGGCGTCCTGCTCGATGTGGCCGTGGCTGAACTTGGCGAAGTCCAGGCTCACCGCGTTGGCGTTGGCGCCGCTGCTTTGCAGGCCCGTCACCAACACGTCCTCGAAGTAGTACTGGTCCACCAGCTGCGGCTTGCCCTCGCCGCCGCTGCGGTAGGCCTCCACTTCGAAGAACTTGAAGTGAACGCCCTCGGTCACCCCGTCGGTCAGATCCAGGATCTGCGCGCTCGAGCCCAGCAGCAACGAGACATCGCTCGCCGTTGCCTTGCCCGCGCCGCCGCCCCCACCGCCCAGGCTGCCGCTTTGCGCCAGGCCCATGCTGAAGGAATGCAGCTCCAGCCAGCCGGGGGCACCGTCGAAGGTCACGTAATACTCAAGCTGCACGTCGGTGGGCAGCCCCTCGTCGAGCTTCGCCTTGATCGCATCGGCCCCGACCGAAGGCCCGCCGGTGAAGCTCTCGAACTTGAGGAAGTCGAACCCCGCTTCCGTGATGGCGCCCACGCCGCCCTTGTCGTTCTGCTCGACGTGGCCGTGGTTGAACTTGGCGAAGTCGAAGCTCAGGTTGTTGGCGGTCGAGAACGCGCTGGCGCCGGTGCTCAGGCTCGTGACCAGCACGTCCTCGAAGTAGTACTGATCCACCAGCAGGTCGCCCTTGTCGCCCCCGGCCCGGTACGCCTCGATCTCGACGTCCTTGATGTGCGCGCCCGTGGCCAGCGCTTCGGTCAGCTCCACGATCGTGCCGCTCGAGCCCAGCAGCGAATGCAGGTCCGTTGCGGAGGCCTTGCCCACACCGGCTCCGCCACCGCCCAGGCTGCCGCTGTTGGCCAGGCCCATGCTGAAGCCCTCCAACTGCAGCCACTCCGATACGCCCCCCACGCGAATGTAGTACTCCAGCCCTACACCCGGCGAAACGCTGGCGAGCAGCTTGCCATCGAAGTCCGACGCCACCGCGTGCGCGAACGTCTCGTTCTGGCTGAAGTCCCAGCCGGTCTCGGTGGTGGGGCCGGCGCCGCCCTTGGCGTCCTGCTCGATGTGGCCGTGGCTGAACTTGGCGAAGTCCAGGCTCACCGCGTTGGCGTTGGCGCCGCTGCTTTGCAGGCCCGTCACCAACACGTCCTCGAAGTAGTACTGGTCCACCAGCTGCGGCTTGCCCTCGCCGCCGCTGCGGTAGGCCTCCACTTCGAAGAACTTGAAGTGAACGCCCTCGGTCACCCCGTCGGTCAGATCCAGGATCTGCGCGCTCGAGCCCAGCAGCAACGAGACATCGCTCGCCGTTGCCTTGCCCGCGCCGCCGCCCCCACCGCCCAGGCTGCCGCTTTGCGCCAGGCCCATGCTGAAGGAATGCAGCTCCAGCCAGCCGGGGGCACCGTCGAAGGTCACGTAATACTCAAGCTGCACGTCGGTGGGCAGCCCCTCGTCGAGCTTCGCCTTGATCGCATCGGCCCCGACCGAAGGCCCGCCGGTGAAGCTCTCGAACTTGAGGAAGTCGAACCCCGCTTCCGTGATGGCGCCCACGCCGCCCTTGTCGTTCTGCTCGACGTGGCCGTGGTTGAACTTGGCGAAGTCGAAGCTCAGGTTGTTGGCGGTCGAGAACGCGCTGGCGCCGGTGCTCAGGCTCGTGACCAGCACGTCCTCGAAGTAGTACTGATCCACCAGCAGGTCGCCCTTGTCGCCCCCGGCCCGGTACGCCTCGATCTCGACGTCCTTGATGTGCGCGCCCGTGGCCAGCGCTTCGGTCAGCTCCACGATCGTGCCGCTCGAGCCCAGCAGCGAATGCAGGTCCGTTGCGGAGGCCTTGCCCACACCGGCTCCGCCACCGCCCAGGCTGCCGCTGTTGGCCAGGCCCATGCTGAAGCCCTCCAACTGCAGCCACTCCGATACGCCCCCCACGCGAATGTAGTACTCCAGCCCTACACCCGGCGAAACGCTGGCGAGCAGCTTGCCATCGAAGTCCGACGCCACCGCGTGCGCGAACGTCTCGTTCTGGCTGAAGTCCCAGCCGGTCTCGGTGGTGGGGCCGGCGCCGCCCTTGGCGTCCTGCTCGATGTGGCCGTGGCTGAACTTGGCGAAGTCCAGGCTCACCGCGTTGGCGTTGGCGCCGCTGCTTTGCAGGCCCGTCACCAACACGTCCTCGAAGTAGTACTGGTCCACCAGCTGCGGCTTGCCCTCGCCGCCGCTGCGGTAGGCCTCCACTTCGAAGAACTTGAAGTGAACGCCCTCGGTCACCCCGTCGGTCAGATCCAGGATCTGCGCGCTCGAGCCCAGCAGCAACGAGACATCGCTCGCCGTTGCCTTGCCCGCGCCGCCGCCCCCACCGCCCAGGCTGCCGCTTTGCGCCAGGCCCATGCTGAAGGAATGCAGCTCCAGCCAGCCGGGGGCACCGTCGAAGGTCACGTAATACTCAAGCTGCACGTCGGTGGGCAGCCCCTCGTCGAGCTTCGCCTTGATCGCATCGGCCCCGACCGAAGGCCCGCCGGTGAAGCTCTCGAACTTGAGGAAGTCGAACCCCGCTTCCGTGATGGCGCCCACGCCGCCCTTGTCGTTCTGCTCGACGTGGCCGTGGTTGAACTTGGCGAAGTCGAAGCTCAGGTTGTTGGCGGTCGAGAACGCGCTGGCGCCGGTGCTCAGGCTCGTGACCAGCACGTCCTCGAAGTAGTACTGATCCACCAGCAGGTCGCCCTTGTCGCCCCCGGCCCGGTACGCCTCGATCTCGACGTCCTTGATGTGCGCGCCCGTGGCCAGCGCTTCGGTCAGCTCCACGATCGTGCCGCTCGAGCCCAGCAGCGAATGCAGGTCCGTTGCGGAGGCCTTGCCCACACCGGCTCCGCCACCGCCCAGGCTGCCGCTGTTGGCCAGGCCCATGCTGAAGCCCTCCAACTGCAGCCACTCCGATACGCCCCCCACGCGAATGTAGTACTCCAGCCCTACACCCGGCGAAACGCTGTCCAGGACCTTGGATGAGCCACCGGGTGCCGGCTCGTTCAGTCCCGCGACCGTAATGGTGACAGTCGCCGTGTCGGTGCCGCCGTTGCCGTCGCTCACCGAGTAGCTGAAGCTGTCGACCGCGCTCGTGCCACCCGCGAGCGCCTGCAGCGTCGAGGAGACAGTCGGGTCGTACGTATAGGAACCGTCGGCCACCAGCGTGACCGCCGCCCCCAGAGCGCTGGTGAACGCGCCGGCATTAGTGACCGTGAGTGCGTCGCCTTCCGCATCGGTGTCGTTGGCGAGCACGTTGCCGCTGATCGGCTTGTCCTCGCTGGTGGTGCGCGCGTCGTTCACCGCGTCCGGCGCATCGTTCACCCCCAGCAGCGCGACCTTCACGACGGCCACGTCGGTTCCGCCGTTGCCGTCCGAAACCGTGTACTCGAAGGTATCGGTTGCGGTCTCGCCTTGCGCAAGCGCCTGGATGTCTGCCGCCAGCCTGGGGTCGTAGTCCAGCGTGCCGTCAGCATTCAAGCTGATTGCGGCGCCCATCGCGCTCGTAGCGCTGGCAGAGGACACGTGCAGCTCGTCGCTTGCGTCGACGTCCGAATCGTTCGCCAATACGTTGATGATGTTGTCAAGCGGCAGGTCCTCGCTGTAGCCGGCGCTGCCGCCGCTGCTGCCGAAGGCGACGCGCAGGTTGTCGAGGAGAATGAAGTCGCCAGACGGCTCGGAGTCCAGGCGCAGTTCGTCGATACTCCCCCAGGCAGTGCCGAAGTCCAGCGTGGCATAGGACGTGGTCAAGTCGACGGTGAGGCTTGCCACCTGCGTGCCATCATCAAAGCCCGAGATGATGACCGTGCGCGGGCCGAAGAAGGACGCCACGGCCAGCGATAGCACCGCGAAATCTCCGCCGTCCACGCGCTGCACGGCGCCGTCCGCATCGAACCCGCCACCGACGTTGTCGTTTCCCGTGCCGGAGGCAGCCATCGACGAGTTGCCCACGCCGAAGGAGCTGAAGAGGGAAAAGCCCGCGAAGCTGTAGCCGCCCACATCGCCGGGTGTCGTGGCGCCTTCGAAGTCAATCAGGCTCTCGATCGGAGTTCCCCCGCCGCTCGTGGGTGCGACGACGTCATCCACCGCCACTGGCGCGTCGTTCACGCCTTCGATCGTCAGAGTGACCGTGGCGACGTTGCTCGCCGTGCCGTGATTGTCGGCCGCGTTGTAGGTAAAGCTGTCCGTGAGGCTCTCGTCGACCGCAAGGAATTCGAACTGATCGTTCGGGTCGTAGATATAGCTGCCGTCGGCATTCACCGTGAGCAGCGCGCCGGAGGCGAGGGTGATCGCGTTGCCAACGTTTGCGGCCGAGCCATTCACCATGCCGACGTGAAGCGTGTCACCGATGTCCACGTCGGTGTCGTTGGCGAGGACGTTCCCGCTGACCGCATTGTCCTCGTCCGCTGTTTTCGAATCGGCGGCCGCGACGGGCACGTCGTTCACGCCTGCCACGGTGATCTGCACTGTCGCAGTCGCAGTCGCGCCCGCGAGGTCGGCAATGGTGTAGTTGAAGCTGTCCACGGTGCTCGTGCCCTGGGCCAACTGCTGCAGACCGAGCGCCGCCGTTGGGTCGTAGCTGAAGCTCCCATCCGCGTTCACCAGCACAGCGGCGCCCAACGCGCTCGAAGTACTGGCTCCGGTCACGGCGAGAACGTCGAGGTGGTCCGGGTCGGTATCGTTCGCGAGCAGGCCCGGTGCCGCGATCAGGAGCGTGGTGTCCTCGTCGGTGGCCGCGGCGTCCCCGTTGGCGGTGGGTGCGGTATTGACGAGTTGGATCTCCGCCAGCGCCTCGAAATTGCGCGCGTCCAGGTCGAAGCTCTTGAAGTGGAACGTCTTGCCATGCTCGCTGCGCGGATTGGCCTTGTCCTCAAGGAAGTCCTTGAAGGCCGCGATGTCCGCCTGCACCGAGGCGAGGGCGAATTCGCCATGGGTCAGCGAGAGTTGCAGCGTGTCGAAGCCGCTGCCGCCGTCGTAGACGTCGTGCGTGCCGATGTCTGCGAAGCCCTCGCCGAGGTTCCCCGCCATGCTGTAGAGGAGGAGGTCGTTACCGCGGCCCGCGTAGACCTTGTCGTTGCCTGCGCCGCCGTCGAGGAAATCCGCGTCGCCGGATTGCGGCGTCCACCAGAGGCAGTGGCCCCAACCCCAGGCCCAGCCCTTGCCTGCTGCATCGCCATAGAGGACGTCGTCGCCGGCGCCGCCCAGGAGGGAATCGTTGCCTCTACCGCCAATCAGGAGGTCGTGGCCCGCGCCGCCGTCGAGCGCGTCGTCGCCCTTGCCGCCGTCCAGTTTGTCGTCGCCCGCGAGCCCGAAGAGCCGGTCGTCGCCCTTGCCGCCATCGAGCTTGTCGTTGCGACTCGTTCCCGTCAGGACGTCGTCGCCCTTGGTGCCCTTGAGCGTTACGCCCTTGGCACTGCCGCCGTGATGGCCGTAGTCGTCGCGATCGTCGTGGTCATCGCGGCCGTGCGAGCCGCTGGTTTTCTTCTTGCTGGACATACTCCCCCCGGTGCCGCCAGAAAAAGTGCTGGCGCGAGGGAATTATGCAATTCAGCACAGGGCGCGGGCAACGGAAATCCGGGCGCCGGGGCGCCGCGAACCCGTACGCCAGTACTCCGGCAGCCAGTACAAGTGTCAGGATCTGTCAGGCGAGCGTCAGCCCACGACGAAAGCGGCGCCGCCGGTGGCGATGAGTTCGCCCTGGTCGTTCTCCAGCTCCATGTGGGTGACGGCGATGCGGTTGCCCAGCCGCACCACGCGGCCGGTCGATACGAAGTGCTTGCCGCGCCCCGGGCGCAGGAAGTCCACGCGCAGGTCCACGGTGCCGATATTGGGGAACTCCAGCTTGTCGCCCGGCTGCGATTCCTTGTGCAGCGCCAGCATGATGGCGAAGCCCGCGGTGACGTCGAGCACCGCAGAGATCACGCCGCCGTGCAGGATGCCGCGGCGCGAGTTGCCGATGAGGTCGGGCCGCATGGCGAACCGCAGTTGCGGCTTGGCGGGGTCAGAGGACGCCACCTCCACGCCCAGCACGCGGTTGAAGGGAACGTTCTCGGCGATGATTTTCGAGACCAAGGCCTGGTAGTCGCTCCTGGACTTCATGGCCCTATGGTGGCAGGAACCGCGGTGCTGGACTAGACTCGACTCGCTCGCATGACGAACGTCTCCGACATCGGCAAGCTCGTCGCGGGCGGGTCGCTCGACGCCGACCCGGGCGAAACCCGCGAGTGGCTCGACGCGCTCGATGCCCTGGTCGCCAGCTCCGGCAAGGAGCGCGCACGCTACGTGATGGGCCGGCTCGTCGAGCACGCCGGCGCCCTCGACGTGCAGACGCGCGCGCGCTTCAACACGCCGTACTGCAATACGATCGCACCGCACGAGCAGCCGCCGTTCCCGGGCGATTTCACCATCGAGCAGCGGCTCGCCTCCATCATCCGCTGGAACGCGCTCGCCATGGTGGTGCGCGCCAACCGCGCGCACGCCGAGCTTGGCGGCCACATCGCGAGCTTCGCCTCGGCGGCGGACCTGTTCGAGGTGGGCTTCAACCACTTCTTCCGTGGCCACGCGGCGCCGGGCGGCGCCGACCTGGTGTATTTCCAGCCGCACTCGGCGCCGGGCGTCTACGCGCGCGCCTTCCTCGAGGGCAGGCTTTCCGACGCCCAGCTCGACCGCTATCGCCGCGAGACCGGCGGCCACGGGCTGTCTTCGTACCCGCATCCCTGGCTGATGCCGCAGTTCTGGCAGTTCCCGACCGGCTCGATGGGCCTTGGGCCGTTGAACGCGATCTACCAGGCGCGCTTCATGCGCTACCTCGAGCACCGCGGCATCCTCGCCACGGCAAGCCGCAAAGTGTGGGCGTTCCCGGGCGATGGCGAGATGGACGAGCCGGAGTCGCTCGCCGGCCTGTCACTCGCCGCGCGCGAGGGCCTGGACAACCTGATCTTCGTCGTCAACTGCAACCTGCAGCGCCTGGATGGGCCGGTGCGCGGCAACAGCTCCGTCATCCAGGAGCTGGAGGGCCTGTTCGCCGGCGCGGGCTGGAACGTGGTGAAGCTGATCTGGGGCAGCGACTGGGATCCCCTGTTCGCGCGCGACCACGAGGGCGTGATCCTGCGGCGCCTGCACGAGACCGTGGACGGCGAGTTCCAGACCTACGCCGCCACCGACGGGCGCTTCAACCGCGAGCATTTCTTCAACAAGTACCCGGAGCTGAAGGCGCTGGTGGCGGAGCTTTCCGACGATGACATCGACCGCCTCAAGCGCGGCGGCCACGACCCGATCAAGATCTATTCCGCCTACCACGCGGCCGTGCACCACAAGGGCCAGCCCACGGTGATCCTCGCCCAGACCAAGAAGGGCTACGGCATGGGCACCTGGGGCCAGGGCAAGATGGGCACGCATCAGCAGAAGAAGCTCGACGACGAGGCGCTGAAGGCGTTCCGCGACCGCTTCGCGCTGCCGCTCTCGGACGAGGACGTGACCGGCCTCAAGTTCTACCGACCGGCGGACGATGCGCCGGAGATGCGCTACCTGCGCACGCGGCGCGAGCGGCTCGGCGGCTACCTGCCGGAGCGCAGGACGCAGGCGGCAAGGCTGCCGGTGCCCGCGCGCGCGGCGTTCGCGAAGCTGCTGGAAGGCTCGGGCGGGCGCGAGCAGTCCACGACCATGCTGTACGTGCAGATCCTGTCGCAGCTGCTCCGGGATCCGGGGCTGGGCAAATACATCGTGCCCATCGTCGCGGACGAAGCGCGCACCTTCGGCATGCAGTCGCTGTTCCGCAACGTCGCCATCTACTCGCCGCGCGGCCAGCTGTACGAACCCGAGGACCGCGAGGAGCTCCTGTACTACAAGGAAGCGAAGGACGGCCAGATCCTGGAAGAGGGCATTACCGAGGCGGGGGCGCTCGCCTCCTGGATCGCGGCGGCCACCAGCTACAGCACGCACGGCGTGCCGATGCTGCCCTTCTACGTCTTCTACTCGATGTTCGGCTTCCAGCGCGTGGGCGACCTGATCTGGGCGGCGGCGGATTCGCGCTCGCGCGGCTTCCTGGTGGGCGCCACGGCGGGGCGCACCACGCTCGCCGGCGAAGGGCTGCAGCACCAGGACGGCTCGAGCCACCTCGCCGCCTCGTGCATATCGAATTGCGTCGCCTACGACCCGTGCTTCGGCTATGAGCTCGCCGTGATCCTGCAGGACGGGATGCGCCGCATGCTCGAGGCCGAGGAAGACGTCTTCTACTACGTCACCGTGATGAACGAGAACTACGCGCACCCGGCGATGCCGGCCGGCGCGGAGCAGGGCATCCTGAATGGCATGCATCGCGTGCGCGCCGCGGGCAAGGGCAAGCGGAACGTGCGGCTGCTGGGCGCGGGAGCCATCCTGCGCGAGGCGCTCGCCGCTGCCGAGGTGCTGGAGGCCGGGCACGGCGTGGCCGCCGAAGTCTGGTCGGTCACGAGCTTCACCGAGCTACGGCGCGACGGCCGCGCGGCGAAGCAGGCGTGGGTCGCGCAGTGCCTGGAGGGCGGCAAGGGCCCGGTGATCGCGGCGAGCGACTACGTGAGCGCGCTCGCCGACCTGATTCGCGAGTGGGTGCCGGGGCGCTACGTGACGCTCGGCACCGACGGCTTCGGGCGCAGCGACACGCGCGCAGCTTTGCGCGCGCACTTCGGCGTCGATCGCGACGGCATCGTGCGCGCGGCGCTCGGCGCGCTCGGCGCGCCAGGCGCCTAGCGCTACACCCAGCCGAGCTGCTTCGCGGCAAGCTCCTTCATGATCTCCTCGGCGCCACCGCCGATGGTCATGATCTTCACCTCGCGGTAGACGCGCTCGGCGCGCGTCCCGCGCACGTAGCCGGCGCCACCGAGGATCTGCACGGCCTCGTCGGCGCAGAACTGCATGGCGCGCGTGGCGAAGTTCTTCGCCATGGCGAGCTGGGCGATCGCCTCCGGATCGCGCGGCGCGAGCGTCAGCTTCCAGGCCGTGTCGTAGACCATGGCACGCGCGGCATGGATGCGCATCTGCATGTCCACCAGCTTGTGACGCAGCACCTGGTGCTCCACCAGGCGCTTGCCGAAGGTCTTCCTCTCCTTCGCCCAGGCGAGCGCATCCTCCAGGCACACCTGCGCGAAGCCCACCGCGGCGGCCGCCATGCCGAGGCGCTCGGCGTTGAAGTTGCGCATGACGATGCGAAAGCCCGCGTTCTCCTCGCCGATCAGGTTGGCGGCGGGCACGCGCACGTTGTCGAAGTGCAGGCTCGCGGTGTCGGAGCACCACCAGCCCATCTTCTTGAGCGGGGCGCGCGTGAAGCCCGCGCGCTCGCGCTCGATGAGCAGCAGCGACACGCCGCCCGCGCCCGGGCCGCCGGTGCGCACCGCGACGGTGGTGTAGTCCGCGCGCATGCCGGAGGTGATGAAGGTCTTCTCGCCGTTCACCACGTACTCGGTGCCCTCGCGTCGCGCCGTGGTCTTCAAGTTGGCGACGTCCGAGCCGCCCGAGGGCTCGGTGATGGCGAGCGCGCTGATCTTCTCGCCCGCGAGGACTCCGGGGAGCACGCGGCGCTTGAGCTCGTCGCTTCCCGCCGATGCGATGGGCGGCGCGCCGATCTGGTGCGAGAACAGGCTTGCGTGCACGCCGCCCGAGCCGCAGAGCGCGATCTCCTCGGAGAGCACGACGTGCATGAGGAGGTCCGCCGGCGTGCCGCCATACGCCTCGGGAAAGCCCACGCCGAGCAGCCCCGCGGCGGCGGCCTTGCGGTAGAGCTCTCGCGGAAACTCGCCGGCCTCGTCCCACGCGCCGGCATGCGGCGTGATCTCGCGCTGCACGAAGCGACGCATCGAGTCGCGGAAGGCCTCGTGCTCCTCGGTCAGGGCGGGATGCGCTTTCATGCGGAACCGGGCTTCAGAGCGGCGTTCGCCTTCAAGTGCGCGCACGTCCGCATGGAAAGGGCCCTCATACCGGCTCGAACTCCATGAGCAGCTTGCCGGGTGCGACCTGCGTGCCCTTGGTGACGTGCACCGCCTTCACGCGCACCGCGGCGGGTGCGGCGAGCGTGTGCTCCATCTTCATCGCTTCCAGCACCACCAGGGCGCGACCGGCCTCGATGCGCTCGCCCGCTTTCGCGTGCACCGAGACCACACGGCCGTTCATCGGCGCGGCGAGCTTGCCATCGGCGAGTGCCGCGGCGGCGCGCTCGGGCGGGTCCATGGTCGTGTCGCGCCACGTGTGGGAGTGGCCGTCGAGCTGGAAGTGCAGAACGGGACCGTCAAGCGCGTACGGCGCGCCCGGCACGCTTGGCGAATGCGCGTCATGCAAGGCGGCGCCGGCAGGGGCACGGGGCGCGGCTGGCGGCGAGGGAGGCGCGATATTCGTCCAGGTACTCCATTCCCCGTAGCCCGCGGCTTCCGCGCACGCCTTGACATACAGCGCGCGCGCCACGGCCTCGTCCACGGCCGGCGGCTGCCACTGCGAGAATCGCTCGGCTAGAAGGCCGGTGGTCGCGCCGGGCCCGGCGAAGACCGGGTCGCGCAGCACCGCGGCGAGAAATGCCTTGTTGGTGGGTACCCCGAGCGCCACCGTCGCATCGAGCGCGGCGGCGAGCTTCTCGCGCGCTACTTCGCGCGTAGGCGCATGGGCGATGAGCTTCGCGGCGAGCGAGTCGTAGTGCGGCGAGATCTCCATGCCGCTCTCGAGCGCGTGGTCCACGCGCACGCCGGGCGCAGGCTGCCAGAGGGCGAGCCGGCCTGCCTGCGGCAGAAAGCTCCGGGCCGGGTCCTCCGTGCAGAGGCGCGCTTCGATGGCATGCCCCGCGAAGCGGATGTCCTTTTGCGCAAGCGGCAGCGCCTCACCTGCCGCTACGCGCAGCTGCCACTCCACGAGGTCGAGTCCCGTCACCATTTCGGTCACCGGGTGCTCGACCTGCAGGCGAGCGTTCGCCTCGATGAACCAGAACGCGCCTGCCTCGTCGAGCAGGAACTCGATGGTGCCCGCGCCCACGTAGCCGGCGGCGCGAGCTACCGCCACCGCCGCCTCGCCGAGCGTCGCGCGCAGCTTCGCGTCGACGGCGGGCGAGGGCGACTCTTCGATCAGCTTCTGATGCCGGCGCTGCACCGAGCAGTCACGCTCGCCGAGGTGGACGCAATGGCCTTGCGCATCCGCGAAGATCTGCACTTCTACGTGACGCGGGGCGAGGATCGCGCGTTCGAGGATCACGCGGTCGTCGCCAAAGGCATGCGCCGCCTCCGATCTCGCGGAGGCAAGCGCCTCGTCGAGCTCGCTCGCCGAGCGCACGAGGCGCATGCCGCGCCCGCCGCCACCGGCAACTGCCTTGATGACGAGGGGAAACTTGGGCTTGCCCTCATAAGCGGGCAGCACCGGGATGCCCGCGGCGGCGGCGAGATTCTTCGCGTTTGCCTTGTCGCCGAGCGCGCGCATCGCCGCGGGCGGCGGGCCGACCCAGTTGCGGCCCTGCGCGATCACGGCTTCGGCGAACGCGGGATTCTCGGAGAGAAAGCCGTAGCCCGGGTGCACCGCTTCGGCCTGTGCCTTGAGGATTGCCGCGACGTCGAGGTACGACTCGCGCGGCGACGCCGGGCCGATGTGCACGGCCGAATCGGCGGCGCGCACGTGCGGCGCGTCGCGGTCCGCATCCGAGTACACGGCCACGGTGGCAATGCCCATGCGCCGCGCCGTGCGCGCGACGCGCACGGCGATTTCGCCGCGGTTGGCGATGAGCAGGCTCTTGAACACCTAGTCCTTCTTGATGTGCTTGGAGGGCAGGATGCCCATGTACTTGCAGATGATCCCGAGCATCACCTCGTCGGCGCCGCCGCCGATCGAGCCCAGCCGCCCGTCGCGATAGGCGCGCGACACCGGGTTGTCCCAGGTGAAGCCCATGCCGCCCCAGTACTGCAGGCACGCGTCCGACACTTCGCGGCGCAGGCGCCCGGACTTGAGCTTGGCCATCGACGCGAGCTCCGTGACGTCCTCGCCCGCGACGTACTTCTCGCAGGCGCGGTAGGTGAGCGCGCGCAGCGCCTCGACCTCGGTCTTCAGCTCCGCGAGGCGGTAGTGCACGTACTGGAAGTCGAGCACCGTCTGGCCGAACATCTTGCGCTCGCGCACGTACTCGATGGTGTCGTTGATGGTGCGGTCCAGTCCCTGCACGCTGCTCGCCGCCGCCCACAGGCGCTCTTCCTGGAACTGTTGCATCTGGTAGGTGAAGCCGAGGCCTTCCTCGCCGATGCGGTAGCGCTGCGGCACGCGCACGTCGTCGAAGTGGATGAGGCCGGTGTCCGAGGACATCATGCCGATCTTGCGGATCTTCTTCGCCTTGACCACGCCCTTGGTCTTCATCGGCACGCAGATCAGCGTCTTGTTCTTGTGCGCCGCGCCCTCCGAGGTGTTGGCGAGCAGGCACATCCAGTCGGCCTGCAGGCTGTTGGTGATCCACATCTTCGCGCCGTTGATCACGTAGTCGCCGCCATCCTTGCGCGCCGTAGTCTTGATCGAGGCGACGTCCGAGCCGGCGCCCGGCTCGGAGACGCCGATGCAGGCGACGTAGTCGCCCGCGATCGAGGGGGCGAGGAACTCCTTGCGCAGCTCATCCGACCCATGGCGCGCGAGCGCCGGCGTCGCCATGTCGGTCTGCACGCCGATCGCCATCGGCACGCCGCCGCAGCGGATGTGGCCGAGGGACTCGGCCATCACCATCGCGTAGCTCTAGTCGAGGCCCGCGCCGCCGTAGGCCTCGGGCTTGGTGAGGCCGAGCATGCCGAGGTCGCCGAGCTTCTTGAACACCTCGTGCGCCGGGAACTGCTCAGCCGCCTCCCATTCGTCGACGTGCGGGTTGATCTCGTTGTCGATGACGCGCTTCAGCGTGCGCCGGATCTCTTCATGCTCTTGTGTGAATTGCATGCCACCTCCCGGAAATCGGGGTCAGGGCCGAATAAATTCTGGGAGAAGTAATTCGGCCCTGACCCCAATTACTGCTTCGCAAGAATAATTCGGCCCTGACCCCAGTTTCATGGCCGGGCCACGCCAAATTGAACCGGCCGCAGCTGGCGGCGCGCGGCGTCCTCGCAGATCGAAAGCGTGAAACCGAGGACGTTGCGGGTGTCGCGCGGATCGATGATGCCGTCGTCGAGCAGCATCGCCGAGGTCACGAGCGCGCTCTGCTGGCGCTCGAAGTTCTCCACGATCTTCGCGCGCAGCGCATCGATCTGGGGGTGGTCCACTTCCTGGCCCTTCCTCTTCATGCCGGCCTCCATCACGATCGCCATGGTGAGCGCCGCCTGCTCGGCGCCCATCACCGCGGTCTGCGCGTTCGGCCAGGAGAAGAGAAAGCGCGGGTTGTAGCCGCGCCCGCACATGCCGTAGTTGCCCGCGCCGAAGGAGGCGCCGCACATCAGCGTGATCTGCGGCACGTTCGCGTTCGACACCGCCTGGATCATCTTCGAGCCGTGCTTGATCATGCCCGCTTCCTCGGACGCCTTGCCGACGATGTAGCCGGTGGTGTTCTGCAGGTACAGGATCGGCAGGCCCGCCTGGCAGCAGGACTGGATGAAGTGCGTGGCCTTGTTCGCGCCCGCCGGGTCGAGCGGGCCGTTGTTGGTGACGATGCCGACGCGAAAGCCCTGCGACCGCGGCATGGCCGCACACGGTGGCCGGCCCGTAGTCGGCCTTGAAGTCGAGGAAGTCGGAATCGTCGACGAAGCGCGCGATCACCTCGCGCATGTCGACGGGCTTGCGGTAGTCCTCGGGGATCAAGCCGAGCAGTTCCTCGGCCTCATGGCGCGGCGGCTTGCCGGCCGGGCGGGAAGGCGACTCGAAGCCGAGGCGTGCCATGCACTTCGCGCGCGTAGCGGATGCCGTCGGCGTCGTTCTCCGCGAGGTACTCGCCAAGCCCCGAGACGTGCGTGTGCATCACCGCGCCGCCGAGCTCCTCGTCGGTCGCGATCTCGCCGGTGGCGGCCTTCAGCAGCGGCGGCCCGGCGAGGAACGCCTTGGCGCGCCCGCGCACCATGATCACGTAGTCGGAAAGTCCCGGCATGTAGGCGCCGCCCGCGGTGGACGAGCCGTGCACCACGGTGATCACGGGGATGCCAGCCGCCGAGAGCCTCGCCAGGTTGTAGAAGATCGCGCCGCCGTGGACGAAGCCCTCGACGCGGTACTTGAGCAGGTTCGCGCCGGCCGATTCGACGAGATGCACGAAGGGCAGCTTGTTCTCCAGCGCCAATCCCTGCGCGCGCAGGAGCTTCTCGCGGCCCATGTGCTGGATCGCGCCCGCGTCGATGCCCGAGTCGCTCGCCACCACCATCGCGCGCGCGCCGCGACACGTAGCCGATGCCCGGCGATCATGCCGCCGCCGGGGATGGTCTTCTCGGGATCGGGGTTGTCGAGGCAGTAGCCGGCCATCGAGGAGAGCTCCAGCCACGGCGCGCCCGCATCGAGCAGGCGCGCGATGCGCTCGCGCGGCAGGAGCTGCCCGCGCTTGTCGAAGAGCGGCTTCACCTGGGTCGAGGCGTCGCGCGTTCTTTGCTCGAGCGCGCGCAGGCGCTCGATGAGCGCCAGCATCTTCGCGCGGTTGCGTTGGAACGGCTCGCCCGCGACGTCGATCCTGGATTGAATCGCCGGCATTACGCGCGCGCCCTGGCGTTGGCCGCGACCGACGGCACTAGCAGCGCACCTTGGTGACATGCATCGCCGGGCTCACTCGAGCACCTTCGGCTTGTTCGCAAGGTGGAAGCCGTCGAATGCGGGCGTCGAGCTTCCGCTGCCGATCCTGTCCGCGACGCGCTTGGCGCTCGGCACCGCGCCGTCCACGCGCAGGCACGAGCCCGAGATGAACGCCGCGGCAGGAGACAGCAGGAACACGATCGCCGCGGACACTTCCGATTCGGTGCCCAGGCGTCCGAGCGGCACGCGCTTCGGCAGCGCGCGGATATGCTCGGCCATTTCCTGGGGATAGTGGTCAAGGCCGCTCGAGGCGATCCATCCCGGCGCGACCGCATTGACACGGATGGGCGCCCACTCGAGCGCGGCGGTCTCGGTGAAGTTGAGCATCCCGGCGCGCGCTGCGCCCGAATGCCCCATGCCCGGCATGCCGTTCCACATGTCGGCGATCATGTTCACGATCGCGCCCGAGGCGGCGCCTTTCATCCATTGCGTGTAGCACTCGCGCGCGACAAGGAAGCCGCCGGTGAGGTTGGTGCGCACCACCGCGTCCCAGCCCTTCGCGGAGATCTTCTCCAGCGGGGAGCCGAACTGGCCGCCCGCGTTGTTGACGAGGCAGTCGATGCGGCCGAAGTCGGCGAGCACGTTGGCTACGGTCTTCGCCACCGCGTCCTCCTCGCGGATGTCGCAGCCATAAGTCCTTGCCTCTGCGCCGATTTCCGCCGCGACCGCCTTGAGCTTGTCTTCCTTGCGCCCGAGCAGCGCGACACGGGCGCCGAGCGCGGCGAGCTCGTGCACCGTGCAGCGGCCGATGCCCGAGCCCGCGCCCGTTACGAGGGCCACCTGGCCCTCGAACAGGCCTTCCCGGAACACCGATGCGTATCGAGAAAGCATTTGCTTGGTGAGTGTCCGCCATTGGCATATCATTCGTCAATGATCCCCCGCACCCTCTTCGCCCCCGAGCACGAGACTTTCCGCGACAGCGTGCGCCGCTTCATGCAGGTGGAGGTGGTGCCTCACGACGAGCGCTGGCAGGAGCAGGGCTTTGTCGACAAGGATGTCTGGAGGAAGGCGGGCGCGAACGGGTTCCTGTGCGCCTCGATGCCCGAGGAGTACGGCGGCGCGGGCGCGGACCGGCTCTACAGCGTGGTGCTGATGGAGGAGCAGGCGCGCGCCAACAACTCGTCGCTGGGCTGGGGACTTCATTCCGAGATCGTCGCGCCGTATCTGCTGCGCTACGGCAGCGAAGCGCTGAAGAAGAAATACCTGCCGAAGATGGCCTCCGGCGAAATGATCGGCGCGATCGCCATGAGCGAGCCGGGCGCCGGCTCCGACCTGCAGGCGGTGAAGACGACCGCCCTGAAGAAGGGCGACAAGTACCTCGTCAACGGCTCCAAGACCTTCATCACCAACGGCTGGAACTGCGACCTGGTGATCGTGGTGGCGAAGACCGACCCGGCGAAGGGCGCCAAGGGCACGAGCCTGATCATCGTCGACACCTCGATGAAGGGCTTCACCAAGGGCAAGCGCCTGAAGAAGCTGGGACTCAAGGGCCAGGACACGGCGGAGCTGTTCTTCGACAACGTCGAGGTGCCGGCGGAAAACCTGCTCGGGCAGGAGAACAACGGCTTCATCTACCTGATGCAGGAGCTGCCCTGGGAGCGCATGCAGATCGCGATCGGCGCCATCGCCAAGGCGGAAGCGGCGATCGAGTGGACCAAGACCTACGTGAGCGAGCGCAAGGTGTTCGGCAAGCCGGTGGCGAGCTTCCAGAACACGCGCTTCAAGCTCGCCGAGCTGGCCACCGAGGCGCAGATCGCGCGCGTGTTCGTCGACCGGTGCCTGGAGCTGCTGCTGGAGAGCAAGCTCGACACCGCGACCGCCTCGATGGCCAAGTACTGGGTGTCGGACCTGGAATGCAAGGTGATCGACGAGTGCCTGCAGCTGCACGGCGGCTACGGCTTCATGTGGGAGTTCCCGATCGCGCGCGCCTACGTGGACGCGCGCGTGCAGCGCATCTACGGCGGCACCAACGAAATCATGAAGGAAGTGATCTCCCGATCCCTGGGATTGGGCGGGAAGGACTGAAAATCGGGGTCAGGGCCGAATTATTTCGGCCAAGATTAATTCGGCCCTGACCCCAATTATTGACCGCGATTTCGGAGGACATATGCCTGAAGCGATGGTTTTCGATGCGATCCGCACGCCGCGCGGCAAGGGCAAGCGCGATGGGTCGCTGCACGAGGTGAAGCCCGTGACGCTGCTCGCGGGGGTGCTGAAGGAACTGCAGCGCCGCCATGACCTCGACACCGCCGAGGTGGAGGACGTGGTGATGGGTTGCGTCACGGCTTCGGGCGAGCAGGGCTCGTGCATCGCCAAGACCGCGGCGCTGGTCGCGGGCTGGGACTGGAAAGTGCCGGGCGTGCAGTTGAACCGCTTCTGCGCCTCGGGCCTCGAGGCGGTGAACCTCGCCGCGCAGAAGGTGCGCTCGGGCTGGGAGGACCTCGTGGTCGCGGGCGGCATCGAATCCATGTCGCGCGTGCCGATGGGCTCGGACCGCGGCGCCTGGGCCACCGACCCGCAGACGAGCCTCGACACGGCCTTCATCCCGCAGGGCATCAGCGCCGACTTGATCGCGACGCTCGAGGAGTTCTCGCGCGAGGAGATCGACGCGTTCGCGCTCGGCTCGCAGAAGAAGGCGGCCGCGGCGCGCGAGGCGGGCCGCTTCAAGAAATCGATCGTGCCGGTGAAGGACGAAGTCGGCAACCCGATCCTCGATTTCGACGAGTTCATCAAGGCGCACACCACGCTCGAAGCCCTCGGCTCGCTCAAGACCTCCTTCGACAAGGTGGGCGAGATGGGCTACGACGCGGTGGCGATCCGCCGCTACCCGCAGGTCGAGCGCATCCGCCACGTGCACACGGCGGGGAACTCCTCCGGCATCGTGGACGGCTCGGCCGCCGTGCTGATCGGCACGGAGAAGAAGGGCAAGGCGCTGGGCCTCAAGCCGCGCGCGCGCATCGTCGCCGCGGCGCTCTCCGGCGCCGATCCCGACGATCATGCTCACCGGACCCATGCCCGCGGCGCGCAAGGCCCTCGCCAAGGCGAAGCTGAAGATCGGCCAGATCGACCTGTTCGAGGTGAACGAGGCCTTCGCCGTCGTGCCGATGAAGTTCATGAAGGAGATGGGCGTGCCGGCGGAGAAGGTGAACGTGAACGGCGGCTCGATCGCCATGGGCCACCCGCTCGGCGCCACCGGCGCGATGATCCTCGGCACGCTGATCGACGAGCTCGAGCGCCGGAAGCTGCGCTACGGCCTCGCCACGCTGTGCGTCGGCGGCGGCATGGGCATCGCCACCATCGTCGAGCGCCTCTGATGCCGCTGCGCTATGAGAAAGGTGACGACCGCATCGTCACCCTGACCTTCGACGCGCCCGGCGCGCCGGTCAACACCATGACGGCGGCGTGGCAGAAGGCCTTTGCCGCCGCAGTCGAGCGGCTGCAGAAGGAGAAGGACGCGATCGCCGGTGTGATTCTGTGCTCGGCGAAGAAGACCTTCTTCGCGGGCGCCGAGCTGAAGGACATCCTCAAGCTCACCGAGAAAGATGCCCCGCGCCTCTTCGCCGAGCTGGAAGAGACCAAGCGCTGCTTTCGCGCGCTCGACAAGCTCGGCAAGCCGGTGGTGGCGGCGCTCGAGGGCGCGGCGCTCGGCGGCGGCTGGGAGCTTGCGCTCGCCGCGCATTGCCGCATCTGCCTGAACGACGACAAGATCGAGCTGGGGCTACCCGAAGCGACGCTCGGCCTGCTTCCCGGGGCGACCGGCGTGACGAAAACCGTGCGCCTGCTGGGACTGCAGGCGGCGCTGCCGATGCTGATGGAAGGCAAGACCATGCGCCCCGCGGAAGCGGCGAAGCTCGGCTTCCTGCAGGGTCTCGCGGCGAATCGCGAGGATCTGTTTCGCATGGCGCGCGAGTGGATCGCGAAGAACCCCGCGCCCAGGCAGCCCTGGGACGACGAGAACTACCGCATCCCCGGCGGCACGCCCGCGAGCCCGCAGATCGCGCAGATGCTCTCCATCGCGCCGGCGATGCTCATCGAGAAGACGCGCGGCCTGTATCCCGCGCCCGAGGCGATCATGGCCGCAGCGGTCGAGGGCGCGAGCGTGGATTTCGACACCGCGCTGCAGGATCGAGTCGCGCTACCTCGTCAAGCTCGCCGTGGGCCCGGTGGCGAAGAACCTGATCACGCTCTTCTTCAACCGCACCGCGATCCGCTCGGGCGCCTCGCGGCCGAAGGAGGTGCCCAAATGGAAGGCGCAGAAGGTCGGCATCCTCGGCGCCGGCATGATGGGCGGCGGCATCGCCTGGGCGAACGCCAGCCGCGGCGTGCCCTGCATCCTGAGGGACGTCTCGCTCGAGCAGGCGCAAAAGGGCAAGGCCTACAGCGAGAAGCTCGCCGAGAAGCGCAACCGGCCGCAGGTCCCCGGCTTCATCAAGCCGACCGCGAGCGTGCAGGACCTCGAGGGCTGCGACCTCATCATCGAGGCGGTGTTCGAGAAGCGTGACCTGAAGGCGCAGGTCACGAAGGAAGCCGAGCCGATGCTCGCGCCGGGCGGCATCTTCGCTTCCAACACGTCCACCTTGCCGATCACCGGCCTCGCGCAGGCGTCCGCGAAGCCCGAGAACTTCATCGGACTGCATTTCTTCTCGCCGGTGGACAAGATGCAGCTCGTCGAGATCATCAAGGGCAGGAAGACTTCGCCCGAGACCCTTGCGCGCGCCTACGATTACGTGCAGCAGATCGGCAAGATTCCCATCGTGGTGAACGACTCGCGCGGCTTCTACACCAGCCGCACCTTCGGCACTTTCGTCGCCGAGGGCTGCAGCATGCTCATGGAAGGCATCCCTGCCGCGGTGATCGAGAACGCGGGGCGCCTCGCCGGCATGCCCGTGGGGCCGCTCGCCGTGATCGACGAGACCTCGATGTCGCTCTCGGTGCACGTGATGGAGCAGACCAGGGCCGACCTCGAGGCCGAGGGCAGGAAATACACGCCGCAGCCGGGCCAGGAAGTGATCGTGCGCATGGTGAAGGAATTCAAGCGCCCGGGCCGCGCGGGCGGGGGCGGCTTCTACGAGTATCCGAAGGAAGGCAGGAAGTTCCTGTGGCCGGAGCTTGCGAAGGTCTTCGGCAGGAAGAACACGAAATGGGACTTCGAGGAGCTGAAGGAGCGCATCCTCTACCGGCAGGCGATCGAGACGGCGCGCTGCCTCGAGGAGGGCGTGCTCGAGCACGTGCACGACGGCAATATCGGCTCGGTCTTCGGCATCGGCTTTCCCGCCTGGGCGGGCGGTGCGCTGCAGTACGTGAACCACATCGGCGTGAAGAAGTTCGTCAAGCGCGCCGACGAGCTGGCGAAGAAGGTCGGACCGCGCTTTGCGCCGCCGAAGCTCCTGCGCGAGCTCGCCGCCAAGGGCAAGCCGCTCGCCTGATGACGAAGAGCGCTCCTCGCCCGATGACGAAGAGCAAATCCTTCGCCTGATGTCGCTGCCGCCGATCCTGCAGCACCTGAAGCTGCCGGTGATCGCCGCGCCGATGTTCATCGCCGGCAACCCGAAGCTCGTCATCGAGCAGTGCAAGGCCGGCATCGTCGGCTCGTTTCCGGCGCTGAACGCGCGGCCGAAGGAAGCGCTCGGACCAATGGCTCACCGATATCGAGACGGCGCTCGCCGGCGTGCCCGACGCCGCGCCCTACGCGGTGAACCAGATCGTGCACAAGTCGAACGACCGCCTCGCGCACGACGTCGAAGTGTGCGTGCGGCACAAGGTGCCGATCACCATCACCAGCCTGCGCGCGCCGACCGAGGTCGTGTCCGCCGTGCACTCCTACGGCGGCATCGTGCTGCACGACGTGATCAGCGTGCGCCACGCCGAAAAGGCGCTCGAGTCAGGCGTGGACGGGCTGATCCTCGTCTGCGCGGGCGCGGGCGGCCACGCGGGCACGCTCTCGCCCTTCGCCCTCATCGGCGAGGTGCGGCGCTTCTTCGACGGGCCGATCGTGCTCTCGGGCGCGATCGCCACGGGCTACGCGATCCTGGCGGCGCTCGCGGCGGGCGCGGACCTCGCCTATATCGGCACGCGCTTCCTCGCCACGCCGGAGGCGAGCGTGCCCGACCGCTACAAGGAGGAGATCCTCAAGGCCGCCGCCTCCGACATCGTGTACACGGACCTCTTCTCCGGCGTGCACGGCAACTACCTGAAGCACAGCATCGTCGCCGCCGGCTTCGATCCGGCGAACCTGCCGAAGTCCGATCCCAGCAAGATGAACTTCGGCACCGGCAGCGGCGCCGAGAAGAAGGTCTGGCGCGACATCTGGAGCGCGGGGCAGGGCGTGGGCCAGATCGACAAGGTGATGCCGGTGCGCGAGGTGGTGGCGCAGCTCGCCGGGGAGTACGCCGCGGCGCGCCGGCGCCTGGCGCTGTCGTGATCCTCGACATCCAGAAGAAGGGCGCGGCGGCCTGGCTGTGGCTGTCGCGGCCCGAGGTGCGCAACGCGCTCAACGACGAGCTGATCGCGGCGCTCGAGACGGCGCTCGACGTACTGGAGAACGACGCCGCAGGCGCGCGTGCTGGTGCTCGCCGGGCGCGGGCCCGCCTTCTGCGCGGGGGGCGACCTCGCGCGCATGGAGAAGGCGGCGAAGATGACCAAGGCGCGCTCGCGCCGCGAGGCGAACCGCTTCGCCAAGCTCCTGTACCGCCTGCACGCTTATCCGAAGCCCATCGTCGCGCGCGTGCACGGCCCGGCGTTCGCGGGCGGCATGGGCCTGGTGGCGGCCGCCGATCTCGTGGTCGCCGCCGAGGAAGCCGAGTTCGCGCTGCCCGAGACGAGGATCGGTCTGGTGCCCGCGATGATCAGCCCGTATCTGGTGCGCGCCTGGGCGCGCAGCAGGCGCGGCGCTACATCCTCAGCGGGGAGCGCCTGAGCGCGCGCGAGGCGCACCGCATCGGCTTCGCGCACGAATGCGTGCCCGCGGCGGAGCTGGACGCGTCGGTGGAGAAGCTCTGCGCGCGCCTTGCGCAAGGCGGCCCCGAGGCCCTGGCGCGCTCGAAGAAGCTGCTGCAGCGCGTCGTGGGTGCCGCCATCACGCCGGAGCTCGCCAACGAGACCGCCGCCGTGCTCGCCGACGTGCGCGCCGGGGCCGAGGCGCGCGAAGGCATCCGCTCGTTCCTGGAGAAGCGCAAGCCCTCCTGGCAGTAGCGACGCGTGGCACTTCGACGCGCGGCTGACGTTCGCCAGCGGCGCGCCGGTGCCTTGCGGGCTGCGCTACCATCGGCTTCCTTTCTGGAGGGAAGTCCTGCATGAACAAGCGCATTGTCCTGGCGAGTTACCCCGAAGGCTGGGTGACCGACGCCAATTTCCGCCTCGAGACGGCGCCCATGCCCAAGCCCGCCGAGGGCGAGGTGCTGGTGAAGAACCTGTGGCTCTCGCTCGATCCCTACATGCGCGGGCGCATGAGCCAGCAGAAGAGCTACGTGAAGGGCGTCGAGCCCGGCGACGTGATGACCGGCGAGACCGCGGGCGAAGTCGTCGAGTCGAAGGATCCGAAGTTCAAGCCGGGCGACAAGGTGACTGCGCCCGCAGGCTGGCAGCTTTACTGGAGCGGCAAGGGCGACCTGCTTACCAAGGTGGACGCTTCCAAGGTGCCGCTCTCCTACTTCCTCGGCTGCCTCGGCATGCCGGGGCGCACGGCCTGGTTCGGCATGAAGGAGATCTGCGCGCCGAAGCCCGGCGAGACGGTGGTGGTGTCGGCGGCCTCGGGCGCGGTGGGCAGCGTCGTGGGCCAGCTCGCCAAGGCCTGGGGCTGCCGCGCCGTGGGCATCGCGGGCGGCAAGGCGAAGTGCGATTACGTGGTGAAGGACCTGGGATTCGACGCCTGCGTCGACTACAAGGCCGGCAACCTGCTCGACAACCTCAAGGCGGCCTGCCCCAAGGGCGTGGACGCCTACTTCGAGAACGTCGGCGGCGAGATCCTCGACACGGTGCTGCGCCTCATGAACCTGCGCGGGCGCATCACGGTCTGCGGCCTCATCTCGGACTACAACGCCAAGGAGCCCTACGGCGTGAAGATGTTCCGCTCGATCCTCGTCAACCGCCTGAAGGTGCAGGGCATGATCGTGTTCGACTGGGTGCAGCGCTACCCGGAAGCGAACCAGGCCTTGCTCGACCTGGTCGTGAGCGGCAAGCTCAAGTACCGGGAGTCGGTGGTGGAAGGGCTCGAGAACGCGCCCAAGGGGCTGATCGGGCTTCTCAAGGGCGAGAATTTCGGCAAGCAACTCGTCAAACTCGCGTGAGACTCCAATGATCGACCTGTATACCTGGCCTACGCCCAACGGGCACAAGATCCACATCATGCTGGAGGAGACCGGACTGCCCTACAAGGTGATCCCGGTGGATATCGGCGCGGGCGACCAGTTCAAGCCCGAGTTCCTCAAGATCTCGCCCAACAACAAGATGCCGGCGATGGTGGACACCGACGGCCCGGGCGGCAAGCCGATGGCGCTCGCCGAATCGGGCGCGATGCTGTTCTACCTCGCCTCCAAGACCGGCAAGTTCCTGCCCGAGGACATCCGCAAGCGCTGGCAGGTGATGCAGTGGGTGATGTTCCAGATGGGGCACATCGGCCCGATGC
This sequence comes from uncultured beta proteobacterium, assembly GCA_963719995.1. Lineage (GTDB taxonomy): Bacteria > Pseudomonadota > Gammaproteobacteria > Burkholderiales > SG8-39 > JAABQT01. Next base: position 176,941 of record CAVRDW010000002.1, read on the forward strand.
TCGGCCAGGCGCACCACTTCCTGCGGCTACGCGCCGGAGAAGATCGAGTACGCCATGAACCGCTACCGGAACGAGGCCAATCGCCTGTACGGCGTGCTCGAGCGGCGCCTCGGCGAGTCGAAGTTCGTCGCCTGCGACGAGTACACCATCGCCGACATGGCGACCATGCCGTGGCTGCGCTTCCCCGAGCGCCAGGGCGTGGACATCGAGGAGTATCCGAACGTGAAGCGCTGGCGCGACGGCATCGCCGCGCGGCCCGCGGTGCAGCGCGCGCTGCAGGTGCTCGCCGACCGGCGCCGGCCCGACGATGACGCCGGAGCAGAAGGAGAACCTCTTCGGAGCCAAGCAATATGCCCAGCACTGAACTGAAGGGAAAGGTCGCCTGGATCACGGGCGGCGGCTCGGGCATCGGCCTCGCCGGCGCCAGGGAGCTCGCCAGGGCCGGCGCGCACGTGGTCATTTCCGGGCGCACGGCGCGCACGAACGACAGCGCGCTCGCGGAGCTGAAGAGAATCGGCAGCGCCGAGGCGCACGCTGCTCGACGTCGGCGACCGCGAGGCGGTCGCGCGCACCGCCGCGGACATCGAGAAGCGCCACGGACGCATCGACATCCTCGTCACCAGCGCCGGCACCAACATCGGCGGCGGCAAGCGCAATTTCGCCACCATGTCCGCGGAGGGCTGGGACGACGTCGTGAAGATCAATCTCAACGGCTTGTTCTATTGCTGCTACGCGGTGATTCCCGGCATGCGCGCGCGCAAGGACGGCGTCATCATCAACATCTCGTCCTGGGCCGGGCGCTACGCGAGCGTGCTCACCGGCCCGGCGTACAACGCCACCAAGCGCGCGGTGATCGCGATCTCCGAGTCGATCAACATGGAGGAGTGCATGCACGGCATCCGCGCCACCTCCATCCTGCCGGGCGAGGTGGCCACGCCGATCCTCGAGAAGCGCCCGGTGCCGCCCTCGCAGGAGGAGCGCGCGCGCATGGCGCAGGCGGAGGACTTCGGCAAGGCGATCTTCTTCATCGCGACGATGCCGGCGCGCACCTGCGTCAACGAGCTCGTGATGGCGCCGACGTGGAACCGCTTCTACCTCGGCGGGCTGGAGCGCAAAAGTAACCGGGGTCAGACCCATTCAGAATCGGGTCTGACCCCATCCTGCTGCGCGTCACCCTGCCGTTCCTGGCGGGGTACCTGGTTTCCTACATCTACCGCCAGGTCAACGCGGTCATCGGGCCGGATATTGCGCGCGAGCTGGCGTTGTCGGCCGCGGGCCTGGGACTGCTCTCGGGCATCTACTTCTTCAGCTTCGCGCTTTTCCAGCTTCCTCTCGGGGTCCTGCTGGATCGCTATGGCCCGCGCCGGGTCAACGCCACGCTGCTGCTGATCGCCGCGGCGGGCGGTGCCTGGTTCGCGCTTGGGCAGAGCGCGGCCGAGCTCACCGCGGCGCGCGCTCTCATTGGACTGGGCGTCTCGGGCTGTTTGATGGCGTCCTTTTCCGCGTTCGCCTTGTGGTATCCGGCCGAGCGCATTGCGACGATGAACGGCGTGGCCTTCGCGAGCGGCATGCTGGGCGCGCTGATCGCCACGGTCCCGCTGGAGATGCTGCTGCGCGTGCTGCACTGGCGCGAGGTGTTCGTCGGCATCGTGGCGGTCACGGTGGCGGTGAGCCTGCTCATCTTCTTCGCAGTGCCGGAGCGCACGGCGGCACGCCGCGGCGAAACGCTCGCCGAGCAATGGCGCGGCTTCGCGCGCATCGCGCGCGACGCGGGATTCTGGCGTGCGGCGCTGTGCATCGGCGCGAGCCAGGCGGCGGCGGTGTCGCTCGCGACGCTCTGGGTGGCCACCTGGCTGCGCGACATCGTCGGTTACAGCCCGGCGCAGGTCGCGCGCGCGCTGCTCGCGTTCGCGATCGCGATGCTGGTCGGCTACATCGGCTTCGGGCGCGCGGCCGACGTTCTCGTGCGCCGCGGGCGCAGCACGCTGCCGCTGCTCGCGGGCGGCGTGGCCGCCGCGTCGCTCTCGCTCGGGTTGATCGCCCTCGGCGTGCGCACTGGGGCGCTTGCGCTGTGGTGCCTGTTCTTTGGCTGCGCGACCGCAGTCGTGCTGTCCTACTCGATCTTCTCGCGGCGCTATCCGAAGGAAATGGTCGGGCGCGTGAACACCGCGCTCAACACCTTCGTGTTCGTCGGCATGTTCAGCGGCCAGTGGGCGGTCGGCCTGCTGCTCAACCTGTGGCCGCAGACGGCGACCGGCTACGCGCCCGAGGCCTACGGCTGGGCGCTCGGCGCCCTGTGGCTCGTGCAGTTCGTGGGGCTTGCCTGGCTGTGGTCCGGGCGGCGGCTGCTCGCGACCGCGCCAACGCCGTGAAGTCGCCGCAGGCGCCTGCGCTGCGAGGAAGCCGCAGGCACGCCTAGGCTGTGGGCAGACGCGGTCGGCGCCTACGCCGCGACGTAGATGTCCTTGTAGCTCGTGTAGAACGAGGTGCACAGCACCGGCCCGAGCACCAGCCAGCCCAGGCCAAGGGGAATCGCAGCGATCACGCCGAATACCATCATCACGACGCCGTAGACGAGGAACGGCACGACGTTCCTCAGGCAGCCGGAGAAGCTCTCCTTCATCGCGTCCACCGCGCCCTTGTCGTGGAACAGGACGAGCGCCGGCGCGAACCAGACCGCCATGACCACCGGCAGCAGCAGCGCGAGCATGATCAGCAATGCGAGGATCAAACTGAGCGCCGCCGCTGGCGTGGCCGCCTCGCCGGCGCCGCTCATCATGGCGAAGATGCTGGCGCCCGTGGCAAGCCCCACCCCAAGCGCGATCGCCACCGCGGCGCCCAGGTAGATCGCCCCTACGGTCGCGAGCGGCGCGAGCTTCTCGCGGAAGCCTGCGAACAGGTGGCCGATCTCCAGCCCGCGTCCCTCGTCGACCGCGCGGCTGCCCGCGAGCACGCCCGCGGCGAACACGGGCGAGAGCACGAACGTGGCGAGCGAGCCGACGACCGGGATCATTGCCAGCACGAAGAAGATCACGAACGCCACCAGCACCAGCGCGATCCACATCCCGGCCTGCTTCTTGAAGAGCTCCCAGCCCGAGGCGATCCAGTCCCAGCCGCGCCCCGCCGCCACGCCTTGCCCGCCCGTCACATAGGTCGCCATGTCAGCCTCCCTTCTTGTCGTCGGCCTTCTTCACCTTGACGGTGCCGATGGCCTTCGCCACCAGCGAACCGTCGGCATTCTTTGCCTCGCCCTCCACGAACGTGACGTTGCGGGCGTCCTTCAGCACGCGCGCCTCCGCGACCAGCTTGTCGCCCTTGCCGCCGCCGATGAAGGAAGTGGACAGGTCGATGGTGATCACGCCGGTGGAATCCGGGTGCAGCGTGCGCGCCGCCGTGCACAGCGCCACGTCGAGCAGCGACAGGATCACGCCGCCGTGCGCAGTGCCCAGGCTGTTGGTGAAATGCCGGGGCAGCGACATGGACAGCCGCGCCGTGCCCTCGCCGAGCGCCTCGGTGACCAGGCCCAGGTGCGCAACGAAGGGAATCCGCTGCTGGTAGTCGCGCGTGAAATCGAGCTTCGCCTCGGCGCTCATATGACGACCGCCCCGCCGTCGACCACGATCGCCTGGCCGTTGATGTGGCGCCCGGCCTCCGAGCCCAGGAGCACCGTGACGCCCTTCAGGTCCTCGTCGTTGCCCACGCGGTGCGTCGGCGTCGCGTCGATGATGAACTGCAGGTCGGAGCCGAGCGTGGACTTGGTCATCTTCGAGGGAAAGAACCCCGGGCAGATGGCATTCACGGTGATGCCGTGCTCGCCCCATTCCGCGGCGAGCTGGCGCGTGAGCCCGACCACGCCGTGCTTGGTGGCCACATAGGCCGCGGTGCGCACCAGGCGGGGGTCATTCGCCTGTACGCCGTTCACCGAGGCGATGTTGATGATGCGGCCCCACTTGCCGGGGATCATGACCTTCTTCGCCAGGAGCTGCGACAGCAGGAACGTCCCCGTCAGGTTGAGGTTGACGAGCTTGTCCCAGGCCTCCAGCGGATGATCTTCGGCCGGCGCGCCCCAGGTGGCGCCGGCGTTGTTCACCAGGATGTCCACCTTGCCGAGCTTGGCGAGGACGCCATCGACGAGCGGCGCGATCTGCTCGCGCTTGCCCACATCGCACACCCAGGCGTGCGCTTCGAGGCCCTGCGCCTTCAGGCGCGCGACCGCCTCGTCGAGCTCGTCCTTCTTCCTCGCGGTGAGCGCGAGGCGCGCGCCCATTTCGCCGAGCGCCTCGGCCATCTGCAGGCCGAGCCCGCGCGAGCCGCCGGTGACGAGCGCCACGCGCCCGGTGAGATCGAAAAGCTGCTTGACGTTCATGGCGCCCAGTCTTGATATTGTGGCGGCTATGCTAGCACCGGACACCCGCGCGGCGTACACGCGAGCCGAGCTCGAGCGGCTGATCGCGCCGCGCTCGGTCGCCATCGTCGGCGCCTCGCCGCGCGCCGGCTCCTTCGGCATGCGCACGCTCGAGAACCTCGCGCGCTACCAGGGCGCGGTGTACCCGGTGAATGGCAAGTACGAGCGCATCGGCGAGCGCGCCTGCTATCCATCGCTGGCTGCGCTGCCGCAGCCGCCCGATTGCGTGGTGCTGGTGGTGCCGCGCGAAGGCGTGCAGGCGGCGCTCGAAGAGGCGGCGGCGGCGCGCGCGGGCAGCGTCATCGTCTACGCCTCCGGCTACGGCGAGATGGCGCGCGAGGACGCGGGGCGCGCGCAGCGGCGGCTGGCCGAGATCGCGCGCGCGGCGAAGATGCCGATGCTCGGGCCCAACTGCATGGGCATCGTCAACCATGCGCTCGGCGCGGGGCTGTCCTTCATCCCCGAGTACGCGCGCGCGCCGCGCGCGCAGGGCGGCATCGCGGTGGTGAGCCAGTCGGGCGCGCTCGGCTATTCGCTCGCGCAGGCCTGGGACCGCGGACCCGGGATCCGCTACTTCTTCTCCTGCGGCAACTCCGCGGACATCGACGTCGCCGACCTCGTCGCGGCGATGGCCGAGGACCCGGACTGCAAGGCGATCGCGTGCCTGTTCGAGGGCGCGGCAAGTGCGGCGCGCATGCTGCAGGCCGGCGAGCGCGCGCGCCGCGCAGGCAAGCCGGTGATCGTCTACAAGCTCGGCACGAGCGAGGACGGGGCGGCGGCGGCGCGCTCGCACACGGGCTCGCTCGCCGGTTCGGCGGTGGCCTGGCGCGCGCTCTTCGAGCGCGCCGGGTTCATCGCGGTCGAGGACTACGAGTCCCTCATCGAATACGCGCGCTTCTTCGCCGCAGCCGGCAAGCCGCTCGCACGCGGTGTGGCGGTGATCTCGGGCTCGGGCGGCGCGGGCGTGATGGCCGCCGACAAGGCCGCGCGCCACGGCGTGCCGATGCCGCAGCCGCTGGAGGCCACCGGCGCCGCGCTGCGCGCGCTGGTGCCGGAGTTCGGCGCGGCGCGCAATCCCTGCGATCCCGACCGGGCCAGGTGCTCAACAACCCCGAGTCGTTCGGCGCCTGCTGCCGCGCGCTGCTCGCCGACCCGCAGTACGGCGCGCTGGTGGTGCCGGGCACGGTGGCGGTGATGGAGACCGCCAAGGACCGCGTGCCGAAGATGTCGGCGCTCGCCCGCGAGCAGCCCAAGCCTGTGGCGCTGGTGTGGCTCTCCGAGTGGCTGCAGGGACCGGGCTCGGGCGACTACGAGGCCGACGAGAAGATTCCGCTGTTCCGCTCGATGGAGCGTTGCTTTGCCGCGCTTGCCGCGTGGCAGGCGTTCGCGGACAGGCAGGACGAGCCCGCGCCGCGGCGCTCGCCGCCGGGCGCGGCGCAGGCGGCCAGAGTCCTGCTTGCGGCGGCGGGCGAAGCTCTTGCCGAGCGCGAAGCCAAGCGCGTGCTGGCGGCCTACGGCGTGCCCGTGGTCGAGGAACGGCTCGCGCGCAGTGCCGACGAGGCCGCGGCCGCCGCGCGCGCGCTTGGCTACCCGGTCGTGCTGAAGGCGGAAGCGCCGACCATCCTGCACAAGACGGAGCTCGACGTGGTGCGCCTGGGAATCGGCAACGAGGCCGAGCTGCGGCCCGCGTACGCGGAGATCGTCGCCGCGGCGCGCGGCCACGAGCTGCATGGCGTCCTGGTGCAGCCGATGATTCCCGGGGTGGAGGTCATCGTGGGGGCGCGCGTCGACCCCGCCGTCGGTCCGGTGGTGGTGGTGGGTTCCGGCGGCGTGCTGGTGGAACTGATCCACGACACCGTGGCGGCGCTCGCGCCGGTGACGGTCAAGGAGGCGCGCGCCATGCTCGGGCGCCTGCGGGGCTACCGGCTGCTCACGGGGTTCCGCGGCAGCACGGCCGCCCACCTGGACGCGATCGCCGACGCCATCGCGCGGGTCTCCGAGCTGGCGGCGGACCTGGCCGACGAGATCTCGGAGCTGGACGTCAACCCGCTGCGCTGCGGGCCGCAGCGCGCGGTGGCGGTCGACGCGCTGATCACGAAGCGGGGGAAGCCATGAACGATGCGAGGGGCCTGGCGGTCTCGGGCGCAAGCGCGAAGAGCCTGGAAACCTACGAGCGGGCGTTGCGCGCCCTCAACATCTATCGCGGCGACGCGACGGCGATCATCGACGAGGCGCTCGCAGTGCAACCCGACTTCGCCATGGGGCACATCCTGCGCGCGCAGGTGCAGGTCACCATGTGGGAGCGCAGCGTGCTGCCGGGCATCCGCGAAAGCCTCGCGCGGCTCGAGGTGCTGCAAGGCGCGATGAACGATCGCGAGCGGCGCCATGCGGGGGCGCTCAAGGCCTGGGCGGCGGGCGACTGGCAACGACACCGCGACGAGCTCGGGGCACTGCTCGCCGAGCATCCGCGCGACCTGCTCGCGCTGCAGGTCGCTCACGTCGCCGACTTCTTCCACGGCGATCGCGAGAGCCTGCGCGACCGCGTTGCGCGCGCGCTGCCCGGCTGGAGCCGTGACGACGACGGCTACGGGCTGCTGCTCGGCATGCACGCCTTCGGCCTGGAGGAGAACGGCGCCTATCCCAAGGCCGAGGAGACCGGCCACACGGCGCTGCACTACGACGCCGAGGACTGCTGGGCGCAGCACGCGGTGGCGCACGTGCTGGAGATGCAGTCGCGCCAGTCGGAGGGCATCCAGTTCATGGAATTGCGCACCAGGAACTGGGCGCAGGCCGACAACGGATTCGCCTTCCACAACTGGTGGCACACGGCGCTCTACCACCTCGACCAGGGCAGGCCGCAGCGCGCGCTCGAGATCTACGACGCCGGCATACGGCCGCAGCCGAGCGAGATCCGCCTGATGATGCTCGATGCGGCGGCGCTGCTCTGGCGCATGCACCTGCGGCGCATGGAGGTGGGCAAGCGCTGGGAGGAGCTTGCCGCGGCCTACGCGAAAGGCGGCGAAAACGGCTTCTATGCGTTCAACGACATGCACGCCATGATGGCGTTCGTCGCCACCGGCCGCAGCCGGGACGCCGCGGCCCTGCTCAAGGCGGTCGAGACGTCAGCCCGGGAGGGCCACACCAATGGCCGCATGGCCCGCGAGGCGGGCCTCGCCATCGTGCGCGCGATCGAGGCCTTCGGGCGCGAGGATTACGCCGAGGTGGTGAGCCTGCTCGCGCCGGTGCGCGACACCGCGCGCATCTTCGGCGGCAGCAACGCGCAGCGCGACGTGCTCTCCCGCACGCTGCTGGAGGCGGCGCTGCGCGCCGGCGACAAGGCGCTCGCGCGCACGCTCGCCGAGGAGCGCGTGGCGCTGAAGCCCCGCTGCGCCTTCAGCCAGGAGCTGCGCAACGCGCATGCAGTGAAGCGCCGGGCCGTCCGGCAGTGCGGCGAGATTGGCCGGGTGCCGCGCCCGCGCTATGCAGTGACGAGCTTGAGGCCGACGATGCCGGCGACGATCAGGCCTACGAAGAACAGGCGCGCCAGCGTCGCCGGCTCCTGGAACAGCACGATGCCCAGCAGCACCGCGCCCGCGGTGCCGATGCCCGTCCACACCGCGTAGGCGGTGCCGAGCGGCAGCGTCCTCACGGCGAGCGCGAGCAGAATCACGCTGGCGATCATCGCCACCAGCGTTGCCGCGGTGGGCAGCGGCCGCGTAAAGCCGTCGGTGTACTTCAGGCCCACCGCCCACGCGACTTCCAGCAGCCCGGCGAGGAAGAGCAGCACCCAGGCCACGGCGTTAGCCCTTCAGCTGCAGGCTTTTGAACTCGAGGAACTCCTCGAGCCCGTAGACGCCGGCCTCGCGGCCGTGCCCCGACTGCTTGAAGCCGCCGAAGGGCGCGTTCATGTTGAAGGCGCCGCCGTTCACGTCCACCTGTCCCGCGCGGATGCGGCGCGCGACGGCCTGCGCGTGCGCGTCGTCCTTCGACCACACCGCGCCGGCAAGGCCGTAGGGCGTGTCGTTGGCGATGCGCACCGCCTCCTCTTCGTCCTTGTAGGGGATGATCGAGAGCACCGGCCCGAAGATCTCCTCCTGCGCGATGGCCATCGAGTTCTTCACCTTGCCGAACACGGTCGGCTTGACGAAGTAGCCGCCCGGCAGGCCCTCGGGCTTGTCGGCGCCGCCGGTGAGGAGCTCGGCGCCTTCCTCGACGCCCTTCTTGATGTAGCCGCGCACGCGCTCGAGCTGCATCTGCGAGGAGAGCGGCCCGAGGCGCGTCGTGTCGGCGAGCGGGTCGCCGAGCGTGAAGGCCTTTGCGGCCTCCACCGCGAGCTTCGCCGCTTCCTCGTACTTCGAGGCCGGCACGAGCATGCGCGTGAGCGCGGTGCAGGTCTGGCCCGAGTTGAGGAAGCAGCCGTTCACCGTGCCCTTCACCGCCGCGGCGAGGTCCGCGTCGTCCAGGATCACCGAGGGGCTCTTGCCGCCCAGTTCCAGCGCGATGCGCTTCACGGTCTGCGCGCCGACCTCCGAAATGCGCTTGCCCGCGCGCGTCGAGCCGGTGAAGGAGATCATGTCCACTTGCGGGTGCTTCACCAGCGCCTCGCCCACCACCGGGCCGTAGCCGGTGACGAGGTTGAAGACGCCCTTCGGCAGGCCGGCGGCCTCGATCACCTCGGCGAGGATGAAGGCGTTGAACGGCGCGATCTCCGAGGGCTTGAGCACCACGGTGCAGCCGGCGGCGAGCGCCGGCGCGACCTTGAGCGCGATCTGGTGCAGCGGATAGTTCCACGGCGTGATGGCGCCGACCACGCCGACCGGCTCGCGCACCACCACCGAATTGCCGACGCGCGTCTCGAACTGGAAGGCGGGCGCGAGCTTCGCGTAGTTGGCGAAGTTGGCGATCGGCAACCCCGCCTGGATGCGGCCGGCGAGCTTGATCGGCATGCCGACTTCCTGCGCGATGGTCTTGGCGAGCTCGTCGCCGCGCGCCTTCAGGCCGTCGGAGATCTTCTGCAGGAACTCCGCGCGCTTCGCCGACCGGCGTGCGGCTCCAGCCCTCGAAGGCGGCGCGCGCCGCGGCCACCGCCGCGTCGATGTCCTTCTCGGTGCCCGCGGGCACCTTGCCCATCACCTCGCCGGTGCCGGCGTTGTGCACGTCGATGGTGTCGCGGGAGGAGGGGGCGACCCACTGGCCGCCGATGAGGAACTTGTCGCGATTCAGCATGGGATAATCCTCTGGAAGAAGGGCGCTACTGTAACGCCCCGCCAGCGCCTGCCGCAACGAGGGAGATCGTGCAGGGATCGAGCCAGTACCGCCTGCTCGCCGAGCGCCGCTTCGGCCCGTTCTTCGGCGTGCAGTTCCTCGGCGCCTTCAACGACAACGTTTTCAAGCAGGCGCTCGTCATCCTGCTCGCCTACCAGACGGCGAGCTTCACCACGATGTCCTCGGACACCCTGCAGAACCTGGCGCAGGCCCTCTTCATCCTGCCGTTCTTCCTGTTTTCGGCCACCGCCGGCCAGATCGCGGACAAGGTCGAGAAATCGACGCTGATCACGATTACCGTGGCGATCGAGCTGGCCGTCATGGCGCTTGGGCGCGGTGGGCCTGTTCATGCAGAACCTTGCGCTGCTCCTCGGGGCGCTCTTCCTGGGCGGCGTGCAATCGGCGCTCTTCGGCCCGGTGAAGTACGCGATCCTGCCGCAGCACCTCAACGAAAGCGAGATCGTGGGCGGCAACGGCATGGTCGAGATGGGCACCTCGATCGCCATCCTGCTCGGCATGGTCTATGGCGGCTGGATGATCACGCAGCCAGGCTGGGGCGTCGCCGGCGTGGCGTTGTCGGCGATCGCCATTTCGGCCGCCGGCCTCGTGTTGTCGCGCTTCATCCCGCGCTCGCCGGCGCCTTCGCCCGAATTGAGGATCAACTGGAATCCACTCACCGAGACCTGGAGGAACCTCAGGTTCACGGCGCGGAACCGCACCGTGTGGCTCTCCATCCTCGGCATCTCGTGGTTCTGGTTCTACGGCGCGATGTTCATCACGCAGTTCCCCAACCTCTCGAGGAACGTGCTCGCGGCGAGCGAGCATGTGGTGACGCTGCTGCTCGTCGTGTTCTCGGTGGGCATCGGCGTGGGTTCGCTCCTTTGCGAGCGGCTCTCGGGCAAGAAGGTGGAGATCGGCCTGGTGCCCTTCGGCTCGATCGGCCTCACCCTCTTCGGCGTGGACCTGTGGCTCGCCGCGGAGCTGCATGCGCCGCACGGGCCGCAGAGCCTCGCCGAGTTCGCGAGCGACGCCTCGCACTGGCGCATGCTCGCCGACCTGTTCCTGATCGGCCTGTTCGGCGGCTTCTACATCGTGCCGCTCTACGCGCTCGTGCAGATGCGCAGCGATCCGGCCCACCGCTCGCGCATCATCGCCGGCAACAACATCCTCAACGCCGCGTTCATCGTGGCCGCGGCGGCGCTCGCCATCGGCCTGTTCGCCGCCGGCCTCACCATCCCGCAGCTGATCCTCGTCACCGCGCTGCTCAATGCCGCGGTGGCGCTCTACATCTACCTGCTGGTGCCCGAGTTCCTGATGCGCTTTCTCGTCTGGCTGCTCGTGCACTCGGTGTACCGGCTGGAGAAGTCGGGGCTCGAGCGCATCCCGGACGAGGGGCCGGCGCTCATCGTCGCGAACCATGTCAGCTTCGTCGATGCGCTCATCATCGCCGCCGCCTGCCGGCGGCCGGTGCGCTTCGTGATGGACCATCGCATCTTCAAGACGCCGGTGCTGAGCTTCGTGTTTCGCACCGGCAAGGCCATCCCCATCGCCTCCGCGAAGGAGGACCCGTCGATGCTGGAGCGCGCCTTCGCCGACGTTGCGCAGGCGCTGCGCGCGGGCGACCTGGTCTGCATCTTCCCCGAGGGCCGCATTACCGACACCGGCGACTTGTACCCGTTCCGCCCGGGCGTGAAGCGCATCCTCGAGGAGACGCCGGTGCCGGTGGTGCCGATCGCCTTGCGCGGCCTGTGGGGGTCGTTCTTCTCGCGCAAGGGCGGCGCGGCGATGACGCAACCCTGGCGCCTGCGGCCGTTCGCGAAGATCGGACTGGCGGTGGGGGATCTGGTGCCGGCGGCGCAGGCGACGCCGGAGGCGCTGCAGGCGCGGGTGGCCGAGCTGCGGGGAGACGCGAAATAGCCGGCGGGTGCGCAGAACGGCACGCGGGAGCGGCAGGCCCGCGAGCTATACTCGGTGCGATCTGAAAAAGTGATCGGAGAGTCCGCATGGCCCGCACCGGCAAAGCCGCCGTCTGCCGCGAGCTGAACAAGCCCGTGGTGGTCGAAGAAATCACCGTCGACTCACCCAAGCGCGGCGAGGTGATGGTGAAGCTCGCCGCCTGCGGCGTGTGCCACTCGGATCTTTCCGCCACCAACGGCACCATCGCGCTGCCGCCGCCGCTGGTCCTCGGGCACGAGGGCGCGGGCGAAGTGATCGAGGTGGGCGAAGGCGTCAGCGGCTTCGCCGTCGGCGACCACGTCGTCGCCTCCTTCATCTACATGTGCGGCAAGTGCCGCTTCTGCTCGAGCGGGCGCCCGGTGCTGTGCGTGGAGCAGGGCAAGGCGCTCACCACGCCGCCTGAAGGCACCCCGCGCGTGAAGGACCGGGCCGGCAAGCCGCTCGGCATCTTCTCCGGCTGCGGCGTGATGGCGGAATACGCGACCCTGTCGGTGGACAACCTCGTCAAGATCGACCCGAAGATTCCCCTGGATCGCGCGGCGCTGGTGGGCTGCGCGGTGACCACCGGTGTCGGCGCGGTGTTCAACACCGCGCGCGTGGAGCCGGGCTCGAGCGTGGCGGTGTTCGGCTGCGGCGGCGTGGGCCTCAACGTGGTGCAGGGCGCCGCGATCGCGGGCGCCGAGCGCATCATCGCCATCGACACCATGGAGGCGAAGCTCGAGATGGCGAAGAAATTCGGCGCCACCGACACGATCCTCGCCAAGCCCGGCGAAGACACGGCCAAGGCGCTGAAGAAGATGACGGGCGGCGGCCCGGACTACGCCTTCGAATGCGTGGGCGTCGGCGCGCTCGCCGAGACCGCCTACCGCGCAATCCGCCGCGGCGGCAAGGCGGTGATCGTGGGCGTGGCGCGGCCTACCGACGCCATGTCGTTCAAGCCGATGACCATGGTGTTCGAGGAAAAGAGCCTGCAGGGCAGCTATTTCGGCTCCTGCGTGCCGCGCATCGATTTTCCGCGCATGCTGCACCTCTACATGGCGGGGCGGCTCAAGCTCGACGAGCTGATCACGCACCGCTACAAGATCGACGAGGCCCCCCAGGCCTTCGCCGACCTCGAGTCCGGGCGCAACGCGCGGGGCGTGATCGTCTTCTGATGGCCGTCCCGGGCGCCGGCCGGCGCGGGCGCATCCTGGTGGTCGACGACCAGCGCGCCAACGTCGAGATGCTCTCCGAGCTGCTGCGCTCGCGCGGCTACGACGTGATCGCCGCCTACAGCGGCCAGGAGGCGCTCGAGCGCATCGCCGAGCACGCCCCCGACGTCGTGATCTCCGACATCCGCATGCCTGAGATGGACGGCTACGAGCTCACGCAGCGCCTGCGCGAGGTGCCCGCCACGGCGCTGCTGCCGATCGTGCTGGTCACCTCGCTCGAGGAGGGCGACAGCCACGACGAGCGCGTCAAGGGCCTCGAGGCGGGAGCGGACGACTTCCTCACCAAGCCGGTGCGCTACGCGGAGATGTTCGCGCGCGTGCGCTCGCTGCTGCGCGTGAAGCTGCTGCAGGACGAGGTGCGGCGCCAGACCGACGAGCTGCGCCAGTGGAACGATCAGCTGGAGGAGCGGGTGCGCGAGCAGGTGGCGGCGATCGAGCGCCTCGCGCAGATGAAGCGCTTCTTCTCGCCGCCGGTGGCCGAGGCGATCGTTGCCGGCGGCGCGGACGTCCTCGAGCCGCACCGGCGCGAGATCACCGCGGTGTTCCTCGACCTGCGCGGCTTCACCGCCTTCACCGACCGCGCCAACCCGGACGAAGTGATGGATTTGCTGGGCGATTATCACGAGGCGCTGGGGCACATCGTCGATCGCTACGGCGGCACCCTGGAGCATTTCGCCGGCGACGGCGTCATGATCTTCTTCAACGACCCGCTGCCGGTGGACCGGCCAGCGCTGCGCGCGGTGCGCATGGCCTTCGAGCTGCAGCAGGCGTTCGTGCCGATCGCGCAGGCCTGGAAGCAGAAGGGGCACGCGGTGGCGCTCGGCGTGGGCGTCGCGCAGGGCGAGGCCACGCTCGGCGTCATCGGCTTCGAGCAGCGCTGGGAATACGCCGCGATCGGCGCCGTGCCGAACCTCGCCGCGCGCCTGTGCGGCCAGGCGCGCGGCGGCGAGATCCTGATCGACGCCGTGACCTACGCCGACGTGAGCGACGTGGCCGAAGCCGAGCCCGCCGGCCCGCTGCAGCTGCGCGGCTTCACCCAGCCGATTCCGGCCTTCCGTCTGGTGCGCCTGAAGAACTGAAAATTGGGGTCAGGGCCGAATTCTTTGCATACAAAATAATTCGGCCCTGACCCCATTTTCGACCCCATTTTCGTCTGTATTCACGCCCTGCTCCTGCCGGCGGGACGTGAATAAGTCACCGGAATTCCTTGTCGCAATGCATCGACCCGTGTCGGATCGATCCGCATCATGCCCGTGCGCTGCTGCCGGAGGGATCGACATGAGCATGCGACTGACCGTTCTCGCCGAAGACGCCGACCAGCTCGAGTGCTTCCGTGAGGCGCTGGCCGGGATGCCGCGCGTACGCGTCGCCGAGCGGCTGCAGTCCGGCGGCGCGGACCTCGCGTGGGCGCTCGCGGCGCGGCCCATGGTGCAGGTCCTCCAGCTGGATCTGTGTCCCGCGCCGATGCCGGCGAAGGGCGAGCCGCATCGCCTTACAGGACGCGAACTGGAGGTGCTGCGGCTCATGGCGCTGGGCCACAGCTACGAATCGATCGGCGCTCGCCTCGACGTGTCGCTGCACACGGTCGCGAGCCACGTCAAGAACGCCTATCGCAAACTCTCGGTGCACTCGGCGGCCGCGGCGGTGATGCGCGCGATGGAAATGCGGCTGATCGGGGGCTAGTCGGGACCGAGAGGGCTCTGGGCCTCGGAGTCCACGTTTCCAATCCCCATCGCAGGGAGGACGGTCTATAGTTCCGGCTAGGCCCATGGGGGGCATGGCCGGAATGCAGCGCAGGGAGTTCCTGATCGCCGCTGGCGGGCTTTTCGCCGCCCGGCTGGCGCTCGCGCAGCCAGGAGAGGTACACCGGGTCGCGTTCGTGCAAAACATCAGGCCGGCGAAGCCGTCGACCTTGCTCGAGTCTTTTCGCGTGGCGATGCAGGAGCTTGGCCATGTCCATGGCGGGAACCTGCAGATCGATGTGCTTGTATGCGAGCGCGACCTGAGCAATCTTCCTGAGGTGGTGGACGAGGCCATCGCGCTCAAGCCGCACGTGCTGCTTGCGTTTGAGCCAATCGCCCAGGTGCTGCGCGCGAAGACGCAGAGCATTCCCATCGTGCTGACGGGAGCGTTCGATCCGGTGAAGGCGGGTCTTGCATACAGCCTGCGTCGGCCGGGGATGAACGTTACGGGAATGACGCAGCTGAACGACCAGCTTCCGGCCAAGCACCTCGAGGTGCTGCGCGAGATCCATCCCCGTCTGGCGCGTGTCGGCCAGCTCCTCGACGAGTCCGCATCTGGCTGCAAGATTACCGAGGCCAATACGCGGCAAGCGGCAAGCAGCATCGGCGCCGTGTATATGCCCTATCGTGTCATGGACCGTGTCAGCATTGAGAGCGCCTTCGAAAAGATGCGGGGTGACGCCCCCGATGTCCTCATGACCTGCCCGTCGGCCGTCCTCTACGCCTTTCGCGACTTTCTGTTCGAGAATGTCCTGCGCCAACGGGTGCCGCTGACTAGCTACATCTCGCACAGCGTGCCGCGCGGCGTGCTGTTCGCCTATGGCTCGAACCTGCACCACATCTACCGGCGGTTGGCTGTATACGTGGACAGGATCTTGCGCGGCGCGCGGCCAGGAGAGCTACCAATCGAGCAACCGACCGTCTTCGAGCTCGTGGTTAATCTGGACACGGCGAAGGACCTCGGGCTCACGATCCCGCAGTCGGTGCTCGTGCGTGCGGACCGCGTCGTTGGCCCGGGTGGAGGTGAATAAGTCACAGGCAATCGTTGACTGACTGCATCGACCCGCATGGCCCCGGCGCGGAACATGCAGCGTACGCCGCCCACGGGGCGAGACGGCGAGCATTCCGACTGGTCGCTCCAATCAGCAATTGCTGAAAAAGGAGATGCGCATGAAACGTCCTGCAACACTTCGGTTCTGGCTGTTTGCACTTGCGCTGGCCGGGGCACTGATCGGCAGCGCTTGTACGAGCCTGCCGCCGGCGAAGTCCGCGACCGACATCAAGGCTATCTCGGGATACTGGGTGGGCCATGCGGTGGGCCGATTTGGCTCTGGCGCCTCGAACTTCAGAATTTCCGAGGACGGCCTCTACGAGGCCAGCGTAAGCGGCTGGCCCGCTTCCAAGGGCAAGGTATGGGTGGAAGACGGGACGTACCGCCTCTTCAGCGAGACGAGAAAGGTCGGCGGCACGCTGACGCTGCACGAAGGCAATGGCGAGCGCGTGCTGGTTTCCACCACCGACGACAATATCAGGGGCGAGTACCGGCCCGCGAAGTAAGGCTCGCGACTGGCACGTCCGGCGGACTTCCGCGTCTACCAGTTCGCCGGCGGCTTCCGCACGATGACGAGCCGCCCGTCTTCCTTCCTTACGTAGCCGCCCGCCGTGAGGTCGGAGAAGATGCGGCTGATCATCTCGCGGGAGGCGCCGACGCGCTGCGCGATATCTTTCTGCGTGATCTTCTCCGCAATCAAGAGGCGTCCGTCCACCTCCTCGGCGAGCTCGAGCAGCAGCCGCGCCACGCGCCCGTAGACGTCCATGAGCGCCAGGTCGCGTACGCTCGAAGTAAGCGCGCGCACGCGGTGCGCGAGCTTGCGCGTCACGTGAACCGCGAATTCCGGGTAGTCAGACATGAAACGCGCGAGCTCCTCGCGCTTCACCACGGCGCAGCGGCAGGGCTCGAGCGCCATCACCGAGGCCGAGCGCGGCCCGCCGTCGAGGGTCACGTCGCCGAAGTATTCCCCCGGGCCGACCTGGTTGAGCTGCACCTCGTGCCCGTCGTCGTCGGCGACGTACACCTTGGCGCGCCCCGACAGCAGCACGTAGAGCGTGTCGCTCTCGTCGCCCTCGGTGACGATGATCGCGTTGCGCAGGAACGTGCGCGAGGGCGCCCGCTGCGCGATTTTCGTGAGCAGCGCTTCGGGCAGGGCTTCTACGGAGGCCGGTCTCATCGGTGCGGGGTGGGCTTGGGCATTGTGCTGCCGGGCCGGAGCACGCGGCAAGCGGCTAGAACTGGGGGATGCCGTCTTCCATCACCATGAGACCGCCTCCCATCCCTCCGTTGGTCGGGTTGACGCAGGATTTCGTCGGGATTCTTCATATTGCGCAGCACGCGATAGCAGAGCCGTCCGCGGATCTCGTCATTGGTACACACCTGATCTCTGCCCATGATTTCCCAGGTACGTGGAATTGTCGACGCTCGCCGTAAGGACCAGGATGCCTTTGCCGTCTGCCCGTAGTGAAGGGCGGGAGGCTTTTGACCTCCGAGTAGTTGATGCGGTAGGTCTTGTTGGAGTAAAGCGCGCGCAGCTCGTCGGGATCGTCGATCGTCTTCCAGTCCGAGGCGGCCACGGGGGCGGTCGGCCAGCCCAAGCACAGCGCCTGCGATCAGGGTGTTCTCGTCGTGTTCCCTCCTTTCGTCGGTCCGCGACAAGGCATCGGGGCCCAGACACCGTAGCCGCCCGTCCGGCTCCGGGTCAGCGGCGCAGGACGCCGGGAAAAGGTGAACCGGTCACAACCCCGCGGTGACCGCTGGCCACGGCGTTGGGCGGGTCACGTTCCCGCAGGCTCGCGGGAGGGGGTCGGTAGGTTGCGCGCAGGGATCTGCTGCTGGCGCTGGCGGGACGCTCGAAGCGCACTCGCACGCGGCGGCCGGCAAGGTGCACCGCGTTGTGATGCTGAATGTCGAGCCCCGGACCCGCTCGCGGGTCGACGCCTTCGTGACCGCAATGCGCGACCAGGCTGCGTCAGGGCCGTAACCTCGCTTCAGCTGCCGAGGCAAAGAGCAGCCGCCCTTGCCGTGGTCGCCGCGCGGCAGTGCCCGAGCGGACAAGGGCCGAGTCCATCGCAGTCGTTGCGCGCCTGGACCACAACCATACCGATCGTTATTACGAGTAGATCGACGCAATTCAAGCCGGGTCTCTTATGTCCTTTCCCGTCCGGGCCTGACGGCCGCGTGGCGCTGACGGCGCTGCCGGCAAGCCTGCCGCTCCTGCGCGAGATCGTGTCCTCATGAGGGTTGCCTTGCTTGAGTCCGCGGTGGGTGCAGATCCGAGGGGCTCGCGAATGCCACCCAGTAGGCGCCCGCCTGATGCCCTACTACGTATCGAACCGCGCGGAAATCGAGAAGGCCTTTGCGCAAATGGAGCTCGATCCGCCGGATGCGCTGCTGCCGTGCCCGGCGCCGGTCCTCTACGCCCAGCGAACTGCTGTTCGAAAACGTCCTGCGACTGCGCATTCCGCTGACGAGCTACATCGTCGCAACGTGACGAGCGGCGTGCTGTTTGCCTACGCGGCGGGTCAGCCCGATCTCTACCGGCGCGCCGCCGCCATGGGACAGGATCGTCCGCGGCGCGAATGCGGGCGACCTGCCCATCGAGCTGCCGACCAACTTCGAGCTGGTGGTCAACCTCGGCACGGCGAAGGCGTTGGGCCTCGCCGTGCCGCAGTCAGTTCTGCTGCGCGCCGACAAGGTAATCGAGTGACCGTCGCCGACGCCGCGTGCCGCGGCCAGCATCGCGCGCAGGCAGTTCCTGTTCACCACGGCGGCTTGCTTACGGCGCCGCTCGCGCGAGCGGAGCGGCCAACGAGGATGATGCGCCTGGGGTTCCTTCAGCCCGGTCTCACCCTTCGCATGCCCTTCTGGCAACCTTTCTTCACAGCATTGCGCGAGCGAGGGTGGCGCGAAGGCGCCGACTTCACGCTTGAGGTGAGGGAAACGCGCGGCGATCCGGTGCGCGCCCTGGAGCTGGCGAGGGAGCTGGTGCGGCAGCGGGTAGACCTCGTGCTGGCGATCAGCACGGCGCCCGCGGTCGCCGCCAGGCAGGCCTCCGATAGCATCCCGGTTGTGACCTGGTGCGGTTATCCCGTCGAGGCGGGACTTGCCGCCAGCCTTGCACGACCCGGCGGCAACGTCACAGGGGTGGCCAACTACGCGGGCACCGAGGTCTGGGGCAAGTTCGTCGCGCTGCTGCGCGAGCTTCGGCCGGGACTGAGTGAATTGGGAGTCCTCTGGGACTATTCGCCTCCAGGTTTTCCGGACGGGCTCGTTCCGCTTCCGATCATCCAGGATTTCGCGCTACAAGCGGGAATCAGTTGCCGCATCTGGATGGTGCGGAAAGAGCAGGACCTGATCGAGGCGCTGTACGAAATCGATCGCGGCCGGAACGAGGCGCTCATCATCTCCAATGGCGGCGGCGTTCACATCCAACCGGCTGCGATCTCCCGAATCCGTGAGGTCATCACGCGCCGACAGCTGATTGCGATCGTCGACGTCGCGACCAACGTGTTCGTTGAAGCAGGTTGCGTCCTTGCCTACTCGCCGAATGTGCCGGAGATCCTCGGTCGCCTCGCCCACTTCGTTGACCGCATTCTGCGCGGCGCGCAGCCGGGCGCATTGCCGTTCGAGCTGCCCTCGAGGTTCGAGCTGGCGGTCAACGCGAAGTCCGCAAGGGCGCTTGGGCTCACCATCCCGCAGTCCGTCCTGCTGCGCGCTGACCGGGTGATCGAGTGAACGCACGCCTAGAACTCCGGCACGCCCTTCTCGACCTTAAGCGGGATCGCCATGCCGTCGCGCACGCGGATCGCGCGGTACTGGGTCTCGAACTCGCCGGTCTTCTGGAAGCGATAGCACTCGGCGCCCGACAGGCCTTTCACGCACACCTCGTGGTTGCCGTTGAGGTCCCAGGCGCCGGGCATTGGCGCCCCCTTGATGATCGTCGAGGCGACCCCGCCGTCGTAGTAGTGCGCATAGAACGGATTGCCGTCGCGACCCATGAGCGTCGTGTTCGAGTGCAGGGCGCGCAGCTCGGCGGCGTCGGTGACGTCGGTCCAGTTCGCGGACGCCTGCGCGGCGCAGGCAAGGCCAAGGGAGAGCGCAGTGAGCTTCAGCAGTTTCGATTTCATGGTCATTTCCTCCATCGTTGGTTTCACGCCCGCGAACGCCGCGAGCGCGATGGAGCCAGAGTAGGCGGGAGCGCACGGGTCGATCTGCAGCGCAATGCGCCCCGCCGCGGTGACATCTGCACAGCAATGCGCGCAGATGTGAATCGGTCACATCAGCGTAGTGCGCGAAGGCGCATCTGCGGCGGCGCGGATCGCCTAGAGTGAATCCACGGCGGCGGAGCGGATGCGAGCGATCCTCCTTAGCGCAAGGCACGCGACGATGACGTCGAGTCCGCTTCCGCCGCCGCCTTCCCCGCATCCACATCGCAGGCGAGCCCTGGTTCTTGGGGCGCTTGCCTGTCTTGGCCTTGTTTCGGCGGCTCCGCCGGCCGTGAGGCGGCGCAGGATTCTGTTCTTCAGCGTGCTACCGCCCGACGTCCCCTCGGCGGTGGCCGGCCAGGCGCTGCTGCGCGAATCCTTGCGCGAGTACGGTTTTGCGGACGGCGTGGACTACGTGATCCACTATGTGTGGGAGCAAGGCATCGAGAACGTGACAGCGCGGATGCACGAGGAGCTGCGCGCCGCGCCGGACCTGGTCATCACGCTCACCACGCCGGTCGCGCTCGCCGCGGCGAAGGCGACGAGCAGGGTGCCGGTGGTCTTCGGCACGGTGAGCGACCCGGTGGCGAGCGGCCTTGTGAAGAGCCTCGCCAGGCCCGGCGGCAATGTCACGGGCGTCGCCAACGTGCTGCCCGCGCTGAGCGGCAAGCTGATCGAGCTGATCCGGGAAGTCCTGCCGGGAGCCCGGCGCATCGCCGTCCTGTGGAACCCGGACAACCCGGCGAAAGCGCTCGAGCTGCGCGAGCTCCAGGCGCGCGCCGGCAGTGTCGCAATCGAGTGCGTTCTTCTTCCCAGCCGATCCGCTTCCGAGATAGAGGCGGCGATGTCTGCATCCGGGAAGGCGCGGGTCGCGGCCGCTGTCGTCTTGTCCGACACACTGACGGACGCCAATCGCGACCGCGTCGCGCAGCTCGCGCTTGCCGCGCGCCTGCCTACCTTCTTCAACTACTCGCCGCACGTGGAGGCCGGCGGACTCGCATCGTACTCGCCCGACTACGTACTGCAGCAGCGTCGCCTCGGCGAATTGGCCGCGCAGATCCTCGCAGGCGCTGATCCCGCGAGGATTCCCGTGGAACAGCCCATCGCGTTCGAGCTCCTCGTCAACCTGAAGACTGCGCGCGCGATCGGCATAGAGGTGCCGGGCTCCGTCCTGCTCCGCGCCGACCGGGTGATCGAATGAACCGCCGTGGTGTGCTTGCCTCCATGCTCGCGTTGATGGTGGCGCCGTTTGATCGGCAGGCGATGGCCGGCCAGCTGCCGCGAGCGCGCCCGTTTCGCATCGGCCTGATCCCGGATCTGCTGCCGATCCGCCATGAGCAGATCGCCGAGGCGCTTCGCGAGCTGGGCTGGTTGGCGGGCTCGGATTACGTATTGATTCAGTCCGGAATCCCGGCCGGCCACGACATCGAGCGCTCGGTGCAGCGGGTCATGGACGAGCAGCCCGACCTGATACTCGCCGGGATCATCGGCTACGTGCTGGCCGCCCACAAGCTGACGAAGACGATCCCGATCGTCATGTGGACGAGCGGCTATCCCGTGGAGGCCGGAGTCGCCACGAGCCTCGCGCGGCCAGGCGGAAACGTCACCGGCCTGGCGGTGTACGCGGGAACGGAAGTGTTCGGCAAGCTCCTCGACCTGCTGCGGCAGGCAAAGCCAGGCGTCAGTCGTGTTGGCGTGCTGTGGGCATACGTGCCGCCCTTCCACCCGAGGGAAGAGATCGAGCCATGCTACCGGGAGCTGCGCGAGGCGGCGCGGCGCCTCGAAATCGAACTGAGTCTTTGCGAGGTGGGGCGGCCGGAGGATACGCATGCGGCGCTGGCGGAAGCGTCGGCGGCGCGCGTGGGGGCGTTGCTGCTAACGAGCGGGGCGCCGCTGATGCCGCATCGAGTGGCGGTAACCAAGTTTGCCGTCAGCGAACGCCTGCCCACGATCACCGATTTCGCCTGGCCAGGCGTCGAGCCGCAGCCGCTGATGCGCTACTCGCCCTCGCCCACCATGCTGATAAGGCAGGCGGTCGCGTATGTAGATCGCATCCTGAGGCAAGGCGCGTCACCCGGCGAGCTGCCCATCCAGCGACCCGCGAAGTTCGAGCTCGAGGTGAACCTGCGGACCGCGAAGTCGCTCGGCTTGACCGTGCCGGCAACGCTACTGCTGCGAGCCGACAGGGTGATTGAATGAACGTCGCGCCGGCTGGCCTGCTTGTTCTCGTCTTAGCTTGCCCGGCATCTGGTGGTGCGCAGGTCGCCGCCGTGAGCCGGGTTGCGTACATATCGAGCGTCTCCCCGCTCGCGGAGATCACCGGCCCTAACCCAGTCAATCCGGCGCTGCGCGCCTTTGTCCATCGCCTGCGCGAACTCGGGTACGTCGAAGGCCGCAATCTTCGCCTCGAGATGCGATCGCTCGCTGGCGATAGCAGCCGGCTGGAGCAGACAACGAGCGAGCTGGTGCTGCGCGGTATCGACGTCCTGGTGCTGCCGACTTCCGCGTTTGTTCCGCGCGTGCGGAAGGTCGCCGCAAGCGTACCCATCGTCATGCTGGTCGGAAGCAACGTCCTGGAGACGGGGCTCGTGGAAAGCCTCGCCCGGCCCGGCGGCAATCTCACGGGCGTGAGCGTGGACGTGGATACGGAGGTCGAAGCGAAGCGCCTCGAGTTGCTGCTCGAGGTCGCGCCGGCGGCGCGGCGCGTGGCCTACGTCGGCATGAAGGAAGATTTCGACGGCATCTACGGCCAGCGGGTGCAGGCGACCGCGCGTCGCCTGGGCGTGGCGCTGATCCACGCGCCGAGCACGGCCGCCGGGGTCGCCGGCGCGTTCGCGGTCGTGGCGGCGCAGCGCACTGACGGCATCATCGTGGCCCATGGCGCGGTGGCGTACGGGCACCGGCGCGAGATCGGGACCCTCGCAGCGGCGAGTGGTGTGCCGAGCTCCTGCGCCCACGCCGAGGCAGTCGAACACGGCTGCCTCATGTCGTATGGGGCCAGTCTCACGCACGTGTTGCGCCGCACGGCGGACTACGTTGACAGGATCCTGAAAGGCGCCAAGGCAGGCGACTTGCCAATCGAGCAGCCGACTGCGTTCGAGCTGACGATCAACACGCAGACCGCACGCGCCATGGGCGTGATAATTCCGCAGTCGCTCTTTGTCCGAGCGGATCGGGTGTTCGAATGATTGGTTTCCGACGCCGACTGCTGGCTGCTGCTGCGACCGCCGCGGTCGCGCCGCGGTTACTTCTCGCAAACGAGGCCGGGCGCGAATACCGCGTCGCGGTGTTCTTCCCTGGACCCTTGCGTGAGATGGGGCGTTTCGACAAGGTCGTCCTCGATCGCCTGGCGCGCTTGGGCTTCGTCGCCGGGAGGAACCTGCGGATCGCGACGCGGGGCAGCGCATACAACAAGCCCGGAGATATCGAGCAGGTGCGCGCGTTGTTGGCAGGCAAGCCAGATGCGTTTCTGACATTTGGTACCTACCCCACGCTCATGGTGCGTGACCTAGCGGCAGGAATCCCGATCGTGTTCACGTTCGTCGGCGACCCTGTCGCCTACGGCATCGTGTCGAACGAGACACATCCTGGTGGCAACGTCACCGGTGTGTCGATGTCGGGCCGCGAAATCAACCGCAAGCGGCTCGAGCTCCTGCGCGAGCTTGTCCCGAACGGCCGAAAGATGGCCCTGGTTGCGACCTTCGGCGGCGCGGGGGGCGACGTGGTGTACCGCCAGAATCTGCCGTTGCTGCGCGAGACCGCCGCACGGCTCGGATTCGAGTTCATGGAGGAGATCGGTTGGAGCGGGGCCGGTGGTTTCGTCCCGGCGGTGGACGCCGCGGTGAGGCGCGGTGCAGACGCATTGTTCGTCCTGATGTCGCTTGCGGGAACCGGCTATTTCTTCGGCGGCAAGGACATCGTCCAGGCGACGCTGGTGCGGCGCGTGCCGGCCGTATTCCAGGAAGCGGAGGTGGTGGACATGGGAGGCCTGGCGTCTTACGGGGTGAACCTGGACCACGAAGCAAGCCGGGCTGCCGACATGCTCGCCAGGGTGTTGGTTGGCGCCAAGGCCGGCGACTTGCCCATCGACAAGGCCTCGCGCTTCGAGCTCGCGGTTAACCTGAAGACTGCGCGGGCGATCGGCGTCGAGATACCACGCTCGATCCTGCTTCGCGCCGACCGGGTGGTCGAATGATGCACCGCGGGCGGCTGTTCCGCCGCTACTTCGCGCTGATCCTCGCGCTGGTGAGCGGCGCGCTCATCGTCTCGAGCGCGATCGGTGTGTATTTCTCCTACCAGGAGAACAAGGCCGCGCTCGCCAGCCTGCAGCGCGAGAAGGCGGTGGCGGCCGCGGCGCGCATCGAGGGCTTCGTCAGCCAGATCGAGCAGCACCTCGCCTACGTGACGCTGCCTCAGCTCGGACCGCCGGCGGGGGAGCAGCGCAGGCTCGAGCTGATCAAGCTGCTGCGTCTCGTGCCGGCGGTGACGGATGTCGCCTACATCGACGGCACCGGCCGCGAGCGCCTGGCCATCTCGCGCCTCAAGATGGAGGTGCAGGATTCGGGCGAAGACCGCTCGCGCGAACGCGGCTTCGTCAATGCGAAGCCCGACAGGAGCTGGTTCGGGCCGGTCACCTTCCGCAAGGAGACCGAGCCCTACATGCAGATCGCGGTGCGCGCGGGCAACGCGGTAACTATCGCCGACGTGAATCTGAAGTTCATCTGGGACGTGATCACGCGCATCAAGGTGGGCGAGAAAGGCAAGGCCTACGTAGTGGACGCGAAGGGTTACCTGGTGGCGGACCCCGATATCGGGCTGGTGTTGCGCATGACGGATCTCGCCACGCTGCCCCAGGTGAATGCGGCGCTCTCCGGTGAAGGCGCGGACGCGCCG
Organism: uncultured beta proteobacterium; assembly: GCA_963719995.1. GTDB lineage: Bacteria > Pseudomonadota > Gammaproteobacteria > Burkholderiales > SG8-39 > JAABQT01. Next base: position 201,672 of record CAVRDW010000002.1, read on the forward strand.
GCGTTCGAAGGACGCGACCTCGCCGGCGTAAAAGTGCTCAGCGCCCATGCGCCCATCGAGCCGCTCGGCTGGCGCGTGTTCGCCGAGCAGCCCGAGAGCGAGGTGTACGCGACGCTCGATGCCTCGATCCTGCGCACGGCACTGCTGCTCCTCGGCGGCTTCGTCATCTCCGCCCTCGCCGCGCTCGCGCTCGCACGGCGCATGGTGCGGCCGATTCGCACGCTGCAGGAGGGTGCGCAGAAGATCGGCGCCGGCGAGCTCGGCGAGCGCATTGATGTGCGCACCGGCGACGAGCTGGAGGCGCTCGCCGGGCAGTTCAACGACATGAGCGACGAGCTGCGTCGTTCCTATGCCGACCTCGAGCGCAAGGTCGAGGAGCGTACCCAGCAGCTCGCGGTCGCCAACCGCCACAAGTCGGAATTCCTCGCCAACATGTCGCACGAGCTGAGGACGCCGCTCAACGCCATCATCGGCTTCTCGGAGGCGCTGCGCGAGCGCATGTTCGGCGAGCTTAACGCCAAGCAGGCGGAGTACCTCGACGACATCCACGCCTCGGGCCGGCACTTGCTTTCGCTCATCAACGACATTCTCGATCTCTCCAAGATCGAGGCGGGGCGCATGGAGCTCGACGTCTCGCACTTTGCGGCGCCCGCGGCACTGGAGGCGGCGATGTCGCTGGTACGCGAGCGCGCGCACCGTGGCGGGATCGCGCTTTCGCTGGACATCGAACCGGGGCTGGGCGAGGTGCGTGCCGATGAGCGCAAGTTCAAGCAGATCCTGCTGAACCTCCTTTCCAACTCGATCAAGTTCACGCCGGCGGGCGGGCGCGTCGCCGTGCGCGCGGGGCTGAATGGCGCCGGGCTCGAGGTCGCGGTGCACGACACCGGGATCGGCATCGCGCCCGAGGAACAAAAGGCGGTGTTCGAGGAGTTCCGCCAGGTCGGGCCGCGCGCCGAGGGCACGGGGCTCGGCCTCGCGCTCACCAAGCGCTTCGTCGAGCTGCACGGCGGCAGCATCCGGCTGGAGAGCGCGCCGGGGCAGGGCTCCACCTTCACCTTCACGCTGCCGCAATGAGCCTCGTCCTGATCGTCGAGGACAACGACCGCAATCTCAAGCTCGTGCGCGACGTGCTGCAGGCGAAGGGCTACGCAACGCTGGAGGCGGGCACAGCGGAAGAAGGATTGATGCTCGCGCGCGAGCACCGGCCGGCGCTCATCCTCATGGACATCCACCTGCCGGGCATGAGCGGCATCGAGGCGCTGAAGGTGCTACGCGCCGAGGCGACGACGGCGGCGATTCCCGTCATCGCGATCACGGCCTCGGTGATGCAGCAGAGCGTGCGCGAGGTGGCGGCGGCGGGATTCGATGCCCTGATCGAGAAGCCGATCAACGTCCTGGGGTTCCTCGAGAAGGTGCGTAGCATCCTCGGAGTGCCGCCGTAGTGAGCGCGCCCGCGAAAATCCTGGTGGTGGACGACACGCCGCAGAACGTCAAGCTGCTGGCGGACCTGCTCGCGGCGAAGGGCTACGCGGTGACGACGGCCGCCGACGGACTGGCTGCGCTCGGCAAGCTGGCCACCGAAGCGCCGGACCTCGTGCTGCTCGACGTGATGATGCCGGGACTCAACGGCTACCAGGTGTGCGAGAGGATCCGCGCCGACCTGCGCACCGCGCTCCTGCCCGTGGTGCTGGTGACCGCGCTCGATCCGCAGCAGGAGCGCATCAAGGGCATCGAGGCGGGTGCGGACGATTTCCTCTCCAAGCCGATCAACCAGCAGGAGCTCTTCGCGCGCGTGAAGTCGCTGCTGCGCATCAAGCGGCTGCAGGACGAGGTGAGGGACTGGAACGCGAAGCTGGAGGAGCGCGTGCGCGAGCAGGTGGCGCAACTGGAGCGCCTGGGGAGGCTGAAGCGCTTCTTCTCTCCGCAGATCGCCGAGGCAGTGATCGCGGGCGGCGAGGAAGCGCTGCGCGCGCATCGCCGCGAGGTGACGGTGGTGTTCCTCGACCTGCGTGGCTTCACCGCCTTTACCGAGCGCGCGGCGCCGGAAGAGGTGATGGGGCTGCTCGGCGAGTATCACGGCGCAGTCGGTCGGCTAGTGATCGCGCACGGCGGCACGCTGGAGCGCTTCGCCGGCGACAGCATCATGGTGTTCTTCAACGATCCGATGCCGATGGAGCGGCCCGCGGAGCAGGCCGTGCGCTTGGCGCTGGCAGCGCGCGAGGCCTTCGCGCCCATCGGCGCCGCGTGGGCGAAGCGCGGCTACGACCTCG
>CAVRDW010000003.1:0-155829 GCA_963719995.1 uncultured beta proteobacterium
CTGAAAATTGGGGTCAGGGCCGAATTAATTCCGAGAAAAATAATTCGGCCCTGACCCCGATTTACATGCCGGTAACAATCCGGCAACAGTAGGCGGGGTCGCGGACATCGGCCCGATACGGCATGCGCTCAGCATGCCGGCATGCAAACCAACCACAATCCGGCGCCCACGGGCGCGTGGCTTCTCGTCGCGGCGGCGGTGCTGCTGCTGGCGGTCACCATGGGCTCGCGCACGGTCTTCGGCCTGTTCATCTCGTCGCTCAACTCCGCCACCGGCCTGGGCATCGCCACCATCAGCTTTGCGGTCGCGGTAAGCCAGCTCACCTGGGGCGTGGCGCAGCCTTTCACGGGCATGCTCGCCGAGCGCTACGGCGCGGCGCGCATCATCGTGGCCGGCAGCCTTCTCGCGGCGGCCACGAACGCGCTGGTGCCATTCGCCGACAGCGCCGTGCTGCTCGTCGCCGTGCTCGCCGTGAGCGGTATCGCCGCCACCGTGGGCAGCCCCTCGCTCCTCGTAGGCACGGTCAGCCAGCGAGTCTCCGCGCAGCAACGAAGTCTTGTCGCCGGCATCGTCGGCGCGGGCGGCCCGCTCGGTCAGCTCGCGCTCGCCCCGGCCACGCAGGCGGTGATCTCGCTTGCCGGCTGGATGACTGCGGCCTTCTCCATCGCAGCGCTTGCGCTGGTGTCCCTACCGCTCGCGCTCGCATTCCGGCGCCGCCCCGCACAATTCGCGCACACCGCACAGTCCGCACCAGCCGCGGGATCCACGCCGACTGCACAGGCCGCCCCGCAGGCCGGAGCGACGCTGCGCGAAGCCCTCACGAGCCGCGGCTTCTGGCTGATCAACGCCACCTTCTTCGTCTGCGGCCTGCACGTGTTCTTCCTGGTCACGCACCTGCCGGGCGTGATCGAGCTGTGCGGCCTGCCCGCGAGCGTCTCCGGGCTGTCGCTCGCCGTGCTGGGGCTATTCAACATCGCCGGCAGCATCGGCGCGGGTTGGGTGATACAGCGCTACTTCGATGAAGCGCACGCTTTCGTGGCTGTTCGGCGCGCGCGCGGCCGGCATCGCGCTGTTTCTCGCCGCGCCGAAGACCGAGGCGACCGTGCTCGCGTTCTCGGTGTGGATGGGGCTCACCTACATGGCGGTGCTGCCGCCCACGGCGGGGCTCATCGGCAAGCTCTACGGCACGCAGCGGCTGCCGACGCTCCTCGGCATCACCTTCATGCTGCACCAGGTTGGCGCGTTCCTCGGCTCCTGGCTGGGCGGGGTGGCCGTCGAGGTGACGGGCAGCTACGACGTCATGTGGATGCTCGATATCGCGCTGGCGGCCGCTGCCGCGGTGCTCGCCCTGACGATCCGCGAGCGGTCCATGGTCGCGAAGACCGCTCCTGCGGCACTCGCTGGCCGCGTCGCGCTCGCGACGACTGCCTGAGCATACGGCGGCGCCCCGCGGTACGGCGGCGGGGCCCGCGTACTGGTGCTGCTGGCGCTCGCGAGCGCCGGCTGATGCGTCGGCGCCTGGCCTACTTCTTCTTTGCCTTGCGCGCCTTGCTCGCCGGGCGACCCGAGCCCCAACCCACCGTCACCACGCCCTTGCCGTAGCGACTGCGCGCGAGCGCCGCGCCTGCGCCCAGCGCCTTGAGCTTCGCCAGCGCGACCTCGCGCTGCATTGGCGCCATACCGCAGTTGGTGCAGGGAAAGAGGTGCTGCGCCGGCACGTATTTGAGGGCGTTGCGGATGGTGGCCGCGACCTCCTGCGGCGTCTCCACCTTGTCGGAGGCGACGTCGATCACGCCCACCAGCACGTCCTTGCCCTTGAGCAGCTTCATCAGCTCCGGCGGCACGTGCGAGTGGATGCATTCCAGCGACACCTGCTTGATCGTGCTCTTCGCCAGGGCGGGGAAGATCTCCTCGTACTGGCGCCACTCGCCGCCGAGCGTCTCCTTCCAGTCCAGGTTCGCCTTGATGCCGTAGCCGTAGCAGATGTGCACGCAGGTCGTGCACTTCAGTCCCTGCGCGGCGCGCTCGAGCGCCTTCACGCCCCACTTCTTCACGTCGTCCATGTAGACGTTGAACGCGGGTTCGTCGAACTGGATCACGTCCACGCCGTCCTTCTCCAACGCGCGCGCCTCCTGGTTGAGGAGCTCCGCGAAGGCCATCGCCAGCTTCACCTTGTCGCCGTAGTAGCGATCGGCGATGGTGTCGACGATGGTCATCGGCCCCGGCATGGTGATCTTCAGCTTCTTCTTCGTATGGGCGCGCGCGACTTTCGCTTCCACTTCGTGCACGCGGCCCTTGAGCCGCAGCGGCCCGACCACCACCGGCACCATGGCGTCGTAGCGGTTGTTGCGGATGCCCATCTTCACCTTGTGCTCGAAGTCGATGCCCTCGACGTACTCGAGGAAACCGTGCACGAAGTGCTGGCGCGACTGCTCGCCGTCGGTGACGATGTCGAGGCCCGCGTCCTCCTGCTCCTTCAGCCACAGAAGCGTGGCGTCGCGCTTGGCCTTCGCCAGGTCCGCGCCCTGTGCTTTCCACGCGGGCCAGAGCTTGTCGGTCTCGGCGAGCCAGAAGGGCTTGGGCAGGCTGCCGGCAATGGTGGTCTCGAACATGGGTGCCTCCTCCGTCGCGGCTATGATAACCGCGCATGCGACGCGCAAAGCGCAAGGCGGCCCCGAGAAAGCTCGTCTGCCTGGAAACCTACTGGGGCGATCACCTTGCGCGCGCCTTCCGCGCGCCCTCGGTGCTGCCGTTCTTCGAGGGGCTCGCGCGCCAGCTCGATCCGCCGCTCGCCATCGCCCACCGCCACGTTGGGACGCTTTCCCAGCTCGCTGCCTACACGCGGCGGCGCGAGGGCATTCTCTGGCGCGATCCGGAAGCGTTCGACGCGCCGGTGTACTACCTGTCGTTCCACGGCTCGCCCGGGCGCATCCATACCGCGCTCGCACGACTCGGGCCGGCGACGCTGTGCCGCGCCTTCGCCGGCTGGGGCGAGGCCTACGATAACCTGGTGTACTTCGGCGCCTGCAGCGTGTTCCGCGGCAAGACCGGCGAGCGCTTCGCCGCGCGCTTCCTGCGTGAATCCGGCTGCCGCGCGGTGGTCGGCTACGCCACCGACGTGGACTGGATGGAGAGCATGCTCGCGGACCTGCTGTTCCTCAGGCGCTTCTACGCCGACGCGGACCCATGGCGCAACCTCGCGGCCATCCACGCCTCGGTGCTCGACGACTTCGCGCCGGCGCGGCGCCTCGGGCTGCGGCTGTTCAGCGCACGCTGAAGGGCGCAGCGTAGGGCTGGCCGAAGGCGACGCCGCCCACCACGGTGTTCGTCGGCTTGAGGAACACCTTGCCGGGCGCTTGTTATTGCGCGTGTCCACGAACTCCACCGGACCGTTCACCACGTCGAGCACGGTCACGTCGCCCGGCGCGCCGACCTGCAGAGTGCCGTGCTTGGGCAGGCGGTTGATGATCTTCGCCGGCGTCGCGGTGGCCATCGTCACCACCTGCTCCAGCGACAGGCCGAGCGCCATGAACTTGCCCATCACGTTGGTGACATAGGGCAGGCCGGGCGAGTTGCCGGAGTAGACGTGGATGTCGGACGACAGCGTGTCGGGCGGCACGCCTTCGGCCATGGAGGCTTCCGCGACGGTGAAGTCGAAGCTGCCGCCGCCGTGGCCGACGTCGAACATCACGCCGCGCTTCTTCGCCGCGTGCGCGGCCGGCAGGAGCTTGCCGCCCTGCACGATGTTGGTGAACTGGCCGGCGTCGTTGGGCGCGCCGGAGAAGCAGTGCGTGAGGATGTCGCCGGGGCGCAGCGCGTCCAGGATCTGCGACATCAACTCGACCGACTCGACGCCGCCGATGTGGCACATCACCTTGCCGCCGGTGCCGGCGATCTCGCAGGCGCGCAGCGCGCGCTTGAGGGGCTCGAGGCCGTGGCGGGCGATCACGTTCTGCGACATGCGCACCTTGATTCCGATGGCGATGTCGGCGTTTTCCGCCAGCGTCTTCGCCGCCGCGTCGGTCTGCGCGAAGTCGATGTTGAACAGCTCGGCGACCGGGAAGGCCGAGAGGCCAATGTTGGCGATGTGCACGAAAGCGTAGAGGCGCGTGCGCGACCGGTCGGCCATGGCGCGCCGCACGAGGGCGAAGGCGCTCGCGCCCGCGTCGCCCGCCGACACCGCGGTGGTGGTGCCCTGGTAGGGCACCAGCTCGTCGGGCGGGATGCCGATGCCCGTGGTGTAGACGTGCGAGTGCAGGTCGATCAGGCCCGGCACGACGAGCCTGCCCGCCGCGTTCATGACGCGGTTGGCGCGCGCGACCGGGATGTCGGCCTCCAGCGCCTCCACGACGCCGAAGCGGATGCCGATGTCGCGCTTCGCCCGCAGCTTCTGGCTCGGGTCGAGCACCTCCCCGCCCTTGATGACGAGGTCGAACTTGTCGTTCGGACCCATGGCCGCCTGCACGCTTGCAGCAATGCCCGACATCGCCAACGCGGAAGTGCCGGCGAGAAACCTGCGCCTGGAATGAATGTTCATTGTTCCCTCCCTTTGCCGCGAGACTGGGGCGCGGCGCCGAAAGCGTCAAGACGCGCCGCAGCAGACGCGCAGCCTGACGGTGGGAGTCAGGCTGTTGGGCGCGATTCCCGCATCGGCGCGAGCCAGGCGAGGGCCGCGAGCTGCAGCACGCCAAGGCTGAATAGCGCTGCCGCATAGCCTTCGGGCGCATAGCGGCCGTCGGTGACCGGGTAAAGCCGCAGCACCGCGCCGATGCCCCACTGAAAGAGGAAGGAGGCCCCAAACATCAGCACGTTGGACGCGGTGTTGACGCGCCCGGTCATGTCCGGCGGAAACAGCGGCGTGAACAGCGCGTAGGCGAGCGAGGCCGAGATCGCGGTAAAGCCATATACGGCAAGGATCACCGGGAGCCCACGCGTCACGCCCGAGGCGAGGAGCAGGAACATAGCCACCGAAACCGCGAGGCCCGCCTTGTAGATGGTCATGCGCGAGACGCCGGCACGCGCCAGGCCGTCGCTGGAGACGCCAAAGAACACCGAGCCGACCGTGTAGGCGACCGCCGTGTTGAAAAGCAGCCCCGCCATCGCCGCGCGCGGCTGCGCCGGCGACGTCGTAGAGCCAGGGCGCGAGCCACAGGCCCTGCATCGCCTGGTAGCCGGCGTGGCAGACCACCAGCGGCGTGGCGATGCGCCAGAAGGGCAGCGAGGCGAAAACCCGCCGGAAGCCGGCGATCTGCGCGCGCAGCGTCTGGCCTTGCCCGGGGAGGGGCTTTTCCGGGACGAAGAAGAAGATCAGCGCTGCGGCCGTGACCGATGCCGCTGCCAGGCCGTAGAACAACACGCGCCAGCCGAAGGGGCCCAGCAGCGCCTCCACCGGCGCCGTGGCCGAGAGGCCGCCCAGCCCGCCGATGCCGAGGTAAAGGCCGTTCAGCGTCGCCATGCGCGAGAGCGGGAACCAGAGCGAGAACGCCTTGATCGCGCCCATCAGGCCGCCGGACACACCAAGGCCGATCAGCGCGCGGCCGATGGACAGCGTGGTGAAGTCCTGCGCCAGGCCGAAGGTGAGCGCGCCCGCCGCGGCGACGCACATCAACGCCGCCACCACGCGGCGCGGGCCGTAGCGGTCCAGCAGGACCCCGAGCGGAAGCTGGAACGCGGCAAAGGCGAGCAGGTACATCGAGGTGAGGAATCCCAGCTCCTGCGGCGAGAGCGCGAAATCGCGCGCCAGGTCCCGCGAGATGACCGCGTTGACGTTGCGAAAGAAGAACGACAGGAAGTAGCCCGCGGCGAAGGGGCAGAAGACGATGAGCATCAGCCGCGGATTCACCGGCGGATTGTACTGGGGCGCCGCGGGGCAAATCGGCTAAGCTTTGCGAATGGCGGCAAGGCCATCGCGCTCCGAAGCAAGGCGGTTGATCGTGGGCATCACCGGCGCCACCGGCGCGGCCTATGGCATCGGCCTGCTCAAGGAGCTGCGCGCGCTGAAGGGCTGGGAGACGCACCTGGTGCTCACCGACGCGGGCGTGCTCAACGCCCACCAGGAGCTCGGGCTCAAGCGCAAAGACATCGAGCGCCTCGCCCATCAGGCCTATCACCCGAAGGACATCGGCGCGGCGATCGCGAGCGGGTCGTTCCTCACCGAAGGCATGGTGATCGCGCCGTGCTCGATGAAGACGCTTGCCGCGGTGGCGCACGCACACGCGGACGACCTGGTGTCGCGCGCCGCGGACGTGGTGCTGAAGGAGCGCCGGCGCCTGGTGCTGCTGCCGCGCGAGGCGCCGCTCAACCTCGCGCACCTGAGGAACATGGTGCAGGTCACGGAGATGGGCGGCATCGTCTTCCCGCCGGTGCCGGCGTTCTACGCGAGGCCCAAGACGATCGACGATCTCGTCGCGCACACGGTGCGGCGCGTGCTCGACCTCTTCGGCATCCATTCGCCCAAGCTCGCGCGCTGGAGCGGCATCGATGCCTGACCTCTCGGTGTTCTCCGAGTCCTATGCCGAGGCGCGCGGCAAGTTCATCGACGCCGCGCGCGGCGCGGGCGCGACGGTCTACGAGTATCGGCATCCGTCGTTGAAGGGCCCCGAGGGCGAGGCGCTTTGCCTGGACGTCGCGGTGGCGGGCCCCGTAAACGCCGAGCGCATGCTGGTGGCGGGCAGCGGCACGCACGGCATCGAGGGCTACTCGGGCTCTGCAGCGCAGACGGCGTGGCTCCTCGGCGGCGGCGCGCAGCGGCTGCCCAAGCGCACGGCGATGGTGTTCTTCCACGCTCACAATCCCTGGGGCTTCGCGCACAAGGCTCGCGGCACCGAGGAGAACGTGGATCTCAACCGCAACTTCGTGGACCACGCCAAGCCCTATCCGCCGAACCCGGGCTACGCCGAGCTGCATCCCATCCTCACGCCGGCGGAGTGGAACGAGGCGAGCATCGCGGCGATCTTCCGCGGGCTGGACGACTACCGGCAGAAGGTCGGCGAGAAGGCGTTCTCCACCGCGTTCAACGGCGGGCAGTACTCGCACCCGGACGGCATCTACTTCGGCGGTCAGCGCGAGCAGTGGGCGAACTACGCGTTTCGCGAGGCGGTGGTAAAGCATGTGGCGCACGCGAAGCGCGCCGCCATCATCGACCTGCATACCGGCATCGGGCCGTGGCGCGAGCACATCTACCTGTGCTTCCACAAGGAGGGCTCGCCGGCGCGTGAGCGCGCGCGCGCCTGGTGGGGTGAGCGCGCCGTGAACCTCGCCGGCGTCACGCACAAAGCGCTCGCCGACTACCAGGGCGTGCTGATCGACGCGTTCGCCGCCGCGCTGCCCAAGGCCGACGTCACCGCCATCGTGGTCGAGTTCGGCACGCTCAAGCGCGAGGAGGTGCAGCGCGCGAACTTGAGCGGGCGCTGGCTGCGCTACCACGGCGCGCAGAACCCGGCACTCGCGCGCAAGGTGCACACGGACTTCTGTGAAGCGTTCTATCCCACCGACCCGGCCTGGCGCGCAGCTGCGCGCGAGCAATCGCAGGAGATCCTCGACCGCGGGATCGCCGGCATCGGTGCTTGAGTTCCGCGGCGCCGCCTGCCTAGTCGCCCGGCGGCGCGCATCGGCCGTACGCCCTAGAGATCCTTCTGGTAGCGCGCGCGCATCGCCTCGTTGCTCTCGGGTTCGCCCGGCGAACCGATCTGATCCTTGAGCATTTGCCCCATCGAGGGCAGCACGCCGCGATCCAGCCTGGCGCCCGCATCCCAGAGCTTCGAGCGCATCAGCGCCTTGGCGCAGTGCAGGTAAGCCTCGTTCACCTCGACGGCGATCACGAGCGGCGGTCGCCTGCGCTCGTTCGCGCACAGATCGATCAGCGCGCCGTCGGTGCGCAGCGTCGCCCTGCCGTTGATGCGCAGCGTCTCGTCCACGCCGGGGACCATGAACAGCAGCCCGACGCCGGGCCGGCTGATCAGGTTCTGCAGCGAATCGAGGCGGTTGTTGCCGGGCGAGTCCGGGATGAGGACGGTGCGGTCGTCGAAGACCTTCACGAAACCGGGCGCGCCGCCGCGGGGCGATGCGTCCACGCGGCCGTCCGCGTCGGTGCTCGCGATGACGAGGAAAGGTGAAAGCGAAACGAACCGGCGGCAGTGGGCATCCAGCCGGTCGAGCTGCTTGCGCACGGCCCGCTCCGAGGGATCGCGGTAAAGGGACCTGAGCGCGTCGACACTGCGGATGTCCGTCATGGGCAGCTCACTTGTGCTTCGGTTGATCGAGGATGAGGCGCTTGCCGAGGCTCACCGCCTCGTCCTGCAGGTAGCCGATGCTCTTGTAGAAACCCAGCGCTTCCTGGTTCGAGCTGCGCACCTGGATGTTCACTTTCGGGCAACCCAGCGCGAGCAGGCGCTCTTCCGCTTCCTGCATCAGCACGCGCCCGAAGCCCTGGCGCCGGTGCTCCGGCGCGACGGCCAGGTAGTTGACCCAGCCGCGGTGGCCTTCGTAGCCGGCCATGAGGGTCGCGGCGATTCTGTCGTCCACCAGACCGACGAGGAAGAGATCGGGCTGCACCGTCATCTTGCGCGCGATGTCCTTGCGCGCGTCGTTCCAGGGGCGGGTGAGTCCACAGGCTTGCCACAAGGCGACCACGGCGTCCTCGTCACCCTGGCTGAATGCGCGGATCAGCACAGGGCCTCGATGACGGCCTTCAACTTTTCCAGGTCGCCAAGTACGACGGTCGCATCCCGGTCGAATTCCGCTTCCGTCATCGGCAGATGTCGAAACAATGTGAACAGCACCTCGCTTCCCTGGCCATTCGCCACGACCCGCATCGGGTTGCAGAACGATTCGCCGGACGGCAATGTGACACCGTGATCCAGAACGCCGAATGAGTTGCGTTCGGCGAAGGCAAATCTCGCGGAGATGTGGACCGACACCGTGCGGGTCTGCAACATGGCAACGCGGCCTTTGAGGTACGAAGCTTCAGCCGACGGTCACTTCAGCTCGATTTCGAGGAAGCGGAACTCGAAGGCGTTGGGGTTGATCACGTTGTGCGCGACGCCCTTGGGGCGCGCGTAGGACGCGCCGGCCTGCAGCGGCACGTCGCGCACGCCGTTCGCGTCCTCGATGCGCAGCATGCCGGTGGTGAGCGGCACGATCACGTAGTCGTAAGCGTGGACGTGGTGGCCGGTCTCCGCACCCGGCACGAAGCGCCATTCGGTGACGATGACGCGTTCGGTTTCGACCTGGGGATGCGAAGTGGCTTTCATGTCTTGGGCCTGAACTCCTGGAAGGTGGGCAAGGCGTCGCCGAACTTCACCCAGGCGAGGTCGTGGGCGAGCCATGAATGGTGCGTGGGCGGAAAGCGCTCCGGCGCGTCCAGGCTGCAGGTGGTGATATCGAGCGTGTCCGGCTGCTTGTCGTGGCGGTAGGTCAGCGGCGTGCCGCACGCCGCGCAGAACGTGCGCACGACGGACGGCGACGAGCGGAATTCGCTCGGCTTGCCGTTCGTGAAGCGGAACCCGGCGAAAGGAAACGTCACCCAGGCGACCACCGGCGCCGCCGCCACGCGCCGGCAGGACTGGCAGTGGCAGACCATGGTGTTGGAGCACGCGCCGTCCGCCTCGTAGCGCACGGCACCGCAAAAGCATCCGCCTGCCGCCTTGGCCATGAGTCCTCCTACCTCTTGCGAATGAGCGCCGTCGCCGCGACTCGCGGGGGCGGCAGGCGCCCGTCGGCCACCTGCCAGAAGAAGGCCTCGCGGTCCATCAATGCGCCGCGAGGAAGTCCTGCATCGCCTTGGTGAAGGCGCCGGGATTCTCGAGGTTCGAGAGGTGCGCCGCGTTCGGGATCATGACGAGCTTCGAGCCCGGTGCGTTGCGGTGAATTTCCTCGGCCATGGCGGGTGGCGTGCCAGGATCCTTGTCCCCGCACAGCACGAGGATCGGCGCCTTGATCTCCTTCAGTCGCGCGGTGACGTTGATCTTCGGGATGGCGTGGCAGCAGCCGACGTAGCCCGCGACGGGCGTCGATGCGATGAGCTTGCCGATCGCCGCCACGGGCGCCGGGTTCGACTTGCGGAACGGCTCGGTGAACCAGCGCTGCAACGTGGGCTCCACGAGCGGCGCCATGCCCTTGTCCTCGGCGATCTTGATCCGGTCCTGCCACAGCGGCCAGGCCTCGGCCGGATAGCGGCTCGTGGTATCGGCGAGCATCAGCGTGCGGAACACGCCCGGGTACTTGAGCGCAAAGGTCTGGCCGATCATGCCGCCCATGGAAAGACCGCAGTAATGCGGCTTTTTCGCGCCGAGCTGGTCGAGCAGCGACTTCAGGTCGTCGGCGAGGAGCTCGAGCGTGTAGGCGCCCTTCGGTGCCTCCGTGCCGCCGTGGCCGCGCGTGTCATAGGCGAGGATGCGGTAGCCGGCTTTCAGCGCCGCGATCTGCGGATCCCACATGCGCACGCTGCAGGCAAGCGAGTGGCTGAGCACCAGCCAGGGCGCGCCTTCCTTGCCGTGGATCTCGTAATTGACGGAAATGCCGTTTGCGTTGGTTTTCATGCGCTCCCCACGATCAATGGAATCATCATCTCGTCCTCGCTCGTCCCGCCATGGTGGCCCACGTGCCGGTGCCGCGGCTCGCCCGGCGTCCAGTCCTTGACCGTGACGCAGCCGTTCATCACCAGCGCCACGTCGCCGATGCGCTCGGCAAGCCGCGGGTGCGGATCGCCCGCGCCGAACCAGCCTTCCTGCGCGAGTTCCGTGCTCGGGCGCACCTGCCCGCGGCCGCCCAGCCACTCGGCGGCGCGCTGCATGAACTCCCGTTCACGTCCCTGCTGCACGTGGCACAAGGCGGCGCGGCTCTCGCCGCACAGAGGATAGCGCAGCAAGCCCGCAAGCCCCGGCGCGTCGGCGAGCTCGAGCGCATCGGCGCCCACGCTGTCGACGAAGCCGTGGTCGGCCGTGGCGACCACCCGCGTGTCGGTGCCCGCGAGCCGCGCCAGCAGCTCACCGAAGGCCGCGTCCACCGCCTTGAAGTGCGTGCGCGTCTCGGCACTGCCGTTGCCAAAGCGGTGCGAGAGGGCATCGAAATCCGGCCAGTAGGCGTAGACGTACTTGGGGTCCGGGCCCGATTTCACCGCCGCCACTGTCTCCTCGACCATGCCCTCGAGCTTGTCGTAGGCGCGGCGCTCGGCGCGGCCGCAGTGGTGCAGGTTGTAGGTCGAGTCGACGATGGCGCGCTGGGAGACCACGATCGAGCGGCGCGCGAGGCCATCGAACAAGGACGGGGCGCGGTACACGCTGGCTGTCCGGACGCCGAGCGGTGATTTCTCGCCGCGACGCTGGAACGGCAGTGGCGAGCCTACGCAGCCCGCCTCACCGAAGAGCGTCCACCAGCCGGTGAGCCCGTGCTCGAGCGGTGTCCAGCCGGTATGGGCGGTGGTGATGGCGCTCGCCGTGGTGGAGGGGAACACCGAGGTGATCGCGCCGCGCCGGTGCGCGAGCAGCGCACCGCCGGAGCCCTCGCGGCGCAGGTAGTTGTCGCCGAGCCCGTCGATGAGCAGCAGGACGATGTTGCGCGCCTCGCGCAGCTCGCGGGCAGGCAGCGCGGCAAGGGGCGCGTGACGCGGCACGCCGCTGCAGGCCTCGACGATCGAGGCGATCAGGTTTGCAAGACCGCCGCCCGCGTAGTCCGGCCGCAGCATCGGCCGGATTCTAGCGGCTCAGCGCCGCCAAGCGGTCTCAGTGCATCCGGATGGCGTTGGTCAGCAGCGCCTCGTAGCCGAAGAGGAACTCGTCCACCTCGCCCTCTTCGGGTTCCTCGGCGCACAGGCGCGCGACGTTGGCGCGCAGGAGCGCCGCCACGCGTCCCTCGAGAAAGGCGCTGCGGCGGGCGTGCTTGTCCACCAGCTCGACGCCCGCGACGCCGGCAAATTCGGCCACGCAGTAGTTCGGGCTGTCGTAGAGGATATGCAGTGCGCCCATGACCCTATTGAACGCCTGAACCGGGCGGCTGTTGACCCGGTCGCGTGATAAACTGCACGCCCGTTCTGTGAGGTTTCGTCCCATGCGGCAAGAAGTCCACGTCCACGCCGACATCCCCATCCTCGAAGGGGTTTCCCGCAAGCAGCTGGAGCAGGCCTTTGCGCCCTGGCTCGAGTACCTCGACGCCGACAGCCTCGCCGACGTGAAGAGCCTGGAGGCCGAGGAGCCGGGCATTCGCTTCGACGAGAAGGAGCTGCTGCTGCTGGTGTGCTGGACGGGCGAGATCGGGCGCAGCTTCCACGCGGCGCTGCAGTCGACGCTCGACAACCTCGGGCCCTACTGCTACGAGGCGGTCGAGGTGGACGTGACCCTGTATCACGAGAACGGCGAGCAGGAGTCCAGGCTGCTCTTCGTAGGGCCCACCGCGCAGGCGATCCACGAGGCGCAGCGCCGCTGCATGGTCGAGGACGTGACGGCGCTGCTCGAGCGCCAGTTCGACAAGGAAAAGATCGCCGAAGTGACGGCGCTGGTGAACCAGCTCTTCGACCGCGAATGGAAGCAGCGAGGGGGCGACGGCGATAAGAAGAAGCCCGAGCGCGCCTTCGAGTACGCGGTGCGGCCGGGACGCAAGAACCTGCACTAGACGCAGCAGTCGGCAGGACACGAGTGGCTGGTCCCAAATATCCGGGGTTCGATACCCTCGCGCTGCACGCGGGGCAGTCGCCCGATCCTGCGACCGGCAGCCGTGCAGTGCCGGTCTACCAGACCACGTCGTACGTGTTCCGCGACAGCGAGCACGCGGCGTCGCTTTTCAACATGGAGCGCGCCGGGCACGTCTACTCGCGCATCTCCAATCCTACGGTGGCGGTCCTGGAAGAGCGCATGGCGGCGCTCGAGGGCGGCGTCGGCGCCATCGCCACGGCCTCCGGGCAGGCGGCGCTGCACCTCGCGGTGGCGACGCTGATGGACGCGGGCTGCGCACATCGTCGCCTCGAACTCGCTCTACGGCGGCTCGCACAACCTGCTCGGCTTCACGATGAAGCGCTTCGGCATCGAGACGACCTTCGTCGCGCCGGGCACGGCGGAGAATTTCCGCAAGGCGATCCGCCCGAACACGCGGCTGCTCTTTGCCGAGACGCTCGGCAACCCGGGCCTGGAAGTGCTCGACGTGCCGGCGGTGGCGCAGGTGGCGCACGAGGCGGGGCTGCCGCTGCTGGTGGACGCGACCTTCACCACGCCATACCTGATGAAGCCCTTCGAGCTCGGCGCAGACCTGCTCTACCACTCGGCGACCAAGTTCCTCGGCGGCCACGGCGTGGCGATCGGCGGCGTGCTCGTCGATTCCGGGCGCTTCGATTGGGAGAAGAGCGGCAAGTTTCCGCAGCTCACGGCGCCGTATGCGGGCTTCCACAACATGGACTTCGAGGAGGAATCCGGCACGCGCGCGTTCCTGTTGCGCGCGCGGCGCGAGGGCTTGCGCGATTTCGGCGCCTGCATGGCGCCGATGACCGCGTTTCAGATCCTGCAGGGCATCGAGACGCTGCACCTGCAGGATGCCGCGCCACGTCGAGAACACGCGCAAGGTGGTGCAGTTCCTCTCCGGCAACCCGGCGGTGGCGAAAGTCGTCTATCCCGAGTTGCCCGACCATCCGAACCACGCGCTCGCGAAGCGGCTCCTGCCGCAGCGGCTGCGGCGCGGTGTTCACCTTCGACATCCAGGGCGGCGCCGATGGCAATGCGAGGCGGGCGGGCGCGCGCTTCATCGAGGCGCTGCGCGTGTTCTCGCACCTCGCCAACGTCGGCGACGCCAAGTCGCTCGTCATCCACCCGGCCAGCACCACGCACTACCGGATGCCCGACGAGGACCTGGCGAAGGCGGGAATCGGTCCGGGAACGGTGCGCCTGTCCATCGGCCTTGAGGACGCCGAGGACCTCGTCGAGGATCTCGGGCGCGCCCTGGCAGCCTCACAGAAGGCGGCGTCCCAGAAGTGAACTTCACGGTCGATGGTCGGACGGCGTTTGCCTACACCGCTGCGCACGCGATCGATCCGGCGAAGCCGACGGTCGTCTTCGTGCACGGCGCGGGTCTCGATCACTCGGTGTTTGGATTGCAGAGCCGCTACTTCGGCTACCACGGACGCAACGTCCTCGCGCTCGACCTGCCCGCGCACGGGCGCTCCGAGGGCCCGCCGCTTGCCACGGTGCAGGAGATGGCCGACTGGGTGATGCGGCTGCTGGATGCCGCGAAGTTGGAGAAGGCGGCCATCGTGGGGCACTCGATGGGGTCCCTGATCGCGCTGGAGTGCGCCGCGCGACACCCGCGGCGCGTCGAGCGCGTCGCGCTGCTCGGCATCGCGTTCCCGATGAGAGTCTCGGAGCCGTTCCTGCAGGCCGCGAAGGCGAATCTCCAGGACGCCTACGACATGGATACGATCTGGGGCCATTCAGCGCAAGCGGCGCTCGGCGCCAATCCAAACCCGGGCATGTGGATGTACGGCGAGTCCCTTGCGCGGCTCGGCCGCCTCGGGCCGGGCGTGCTCTACAACGACCTCAAAGCCTGCCATACCTACGCAGGCGGCGAGGCGGCAGCGGCGAAGCTGCAGTGCCCTGTGCTGATCGGGCTCGGCCGCCGCGACCAGATGACGCCTGCGAAGACCGGGACGGCTTTCGCCCGGACGGTGCCCAACGCGCGGCTCGTGCAGCTGGAAGCTTCCGGGCACTCCCTCATGACCGAGGCGCCGGATGCGACGCTGGACACTCTGATCGACTTCTTCCGGAACTAGGGAGCCTCTGATTTATTCGCGCGGGTGCGCGTTGCGGCCGAAACGCGGCGCCGGCTAGGCGCGTCGCCGCGGCCCGGCTATGTGCCCCAGTTCGCGCGGTACACCGCGGTGAGGATCAGCGCGCCGAAGAGCGCGATGCCGCAGGCGATCACCGCGAAGACCGCGGCGAGCGGGCCCGCGAGCGCCACCACGGCGGCGCCGCCCGCCACCACCAGCACGAGGCGCGCCGTACCGGCGAGCACCGGCAGCAGCATCCGGCCCGCGCCCTGCGACGCGAAGTAAAGCGCCATGCCGGCGCCGAACAGCGCGTAGAACGGCGCAACGATGCGCAGGTACAGCGACCCCGTCGCGTGCACCGCCGGGTCATCGCTGAAGATCCAGATCCAGGCCGAAGGGTAAACGGCGACGAACACGCCGATGGCCAGCGAGATTCCGATGGCGATCCCGGTGCCGGTCCAGGCGATGCGCTTGGCGCGCGCCGCGTGCCCGGCGCCGATGTGGGTGCCGACCAGCACCACCAGCGCCTGGCCGATGGCGAAGACGAGCGGCACCTGCAGCAGCTCCAGGCGCACGCCGACGCCGTAGCCGGCGAGCGCCGCGGTACCGAAGGTGCCGACGAAGCCCGTCAGGATCACCGCGGTGAGCACGGTCTGCAGCGCCGACAGCGAGGAGAGCGCACCGACGCGCAGGATCTCGCGAAAATGGCGCGCCTCGAACCTCAGGTCGGACCGCCGCGGGCGCAGGGCACTGCGCCATACGGCGGCGCCCATGATGAGGCTCGAGAGCAGGAACGCCGCCGCATAGGCGAGCGCGGCGCCGGCGATGCCCAGGCGCGGAAAAGGCCCCCAGCCGAGCGTGAGTGCGCCCGAAAGCGGAATCTGCACCATTGCCGCGGCGGCGAGCGCGAGCGCCGGGGCGAGGGTGTTGCCGCTGCCGCGCAGCACGCTCGCCAGCGTGTTGGCGAGCCAGACGAACACCGCGCCGGCAAAGAGCACGTGCGAGTAGGCGATGGCCTGCGCCAGCGCCTCGCCCTTGCCGCCGAGGAGCGCGTACAGCACCTCGCCGAGCGCGAGCAGCAGCGCGGTGAAGGCCAGCCCCGCGCCCAGCGCGATGACCAGGGCGTGCGCGACCAGCTGGCGCGCCGCGGCCTCGTGGCCCGCGCCGAGCGCGCGCGCGAGCGCCGAGGACACGCCGCCGCCCATGGCGCCGGCGGAGGTCATCTGCAGCAGCATCACCAGCGGAAAGACGAGCGCGAGGCCGGCGAGCGCCTCGGTGCCGAGCCTGCCGACGAAGTGCGTGTCGGCGATCGACACCGCGGTCTGGAAGAGGGCGAGCAGCACGCCGGGGGCGGCAAGCCGCCCGATGGTGGAAAGCATCGGCGCCTCGAGCAGCCGCTGGGCGCGCGCCGTGCTCATCGCCGCAGCGTAGCGGAGATTCCCCAGCCGAGCAGCACGCCCAGCGAATTGGCGGCCATGTCGGCGAGCTCGAAGCTGCGGTACCCCGTCGCGCCCTGCGCGAACTCCAGGGCGATGCCCATCGCGATCCAGCCCGCGGCGTAGGCGGTGCGGGTGGTCCACGCCGGGTAGAGCCAGCAGAACCAGAACGAGAGCAGGCAGTAGGCGGCGATATGCCCCAGCTTGTCGCCGTGCGGCACATCGATGTCCGGCGGCCCCGGCATGAGCGAAAGGACGACGATCGCGGCGGCGAGCAGCCAGCCGCCGGCAACCAATAGCTTGCGCATCAGAAGAGCTTCATCTGGCCGGCGGGCGAGGGCGGCACGAAGCGCGTGCAGTCGAGCTCCGGAGGCCGCCGCCCGCCGCCGTGGCCGTTCAGACCCAGCCGCTTGCAGGCGATGGCGAAGCGCTTGGCGATCAACTCGGCGAAGTTCCCGGTGCCGCGCATGCGCTCGCCGAATCTCGGATCGTTGTCGCGTCCGCCGCGCATCTGGCGCACGATGCTGATGACGTGGTCGGCGCGCTCCGGGTAGTGCACGGCGAGCCATTCCTTGAAGATGTCTTTCAGCTCGTTCGGCAGGCGCAGGATGACGTAGGCGGCCTCCTGCGCGCCGGCCCGCGCGGCTTCGTCGAGCACGTGCTCCATGGTCTTGTCATTGAGCGCCGGGATCAGGGCTGCGACCATCACGCCGCAAGGCACGTCAGCGGCGGCGAGGGCCCGCAGCACGTCCAGCCGGC
Organism: uncultured beta proteobacterium; assembly: GCA_963719995.1. Classification (GTDB taxonomy): domain Bacteria; phylum Pseudomonadota; class Gammaproteobacteria; order Burkholderiales; family SG8-39; genus JAABQT01. The sequence goes on from CAVRDW010000003.1 coordinate 16,939, forward strand.
GCTTCGGGCTCGCGGCACGCGGCTCGAGCTTGCGCGCGAGCGCGTGGTCGAGCGTACCGATGGAGACGAACACCTTCACCAGGTTCCTTTGCGCCATGGGCGCGAGCAGATCGAGGTCGCGCTCCACCAGCGCCGACTTGGTGACGATGGTGATGGGGTGGTCGCACTCCGAAAGTATCTCGATGATCTGCCGGGTGATCCCGTACTTGCGCTCGGCAGGCTGGTAGCAGTCGGTGTTGGCCCCCAGGGAAATGGGCGAAACCTTGTAGCCGGGCTTCGCCAGCTCCGTCACGCAGGAGCTCCGCGGCGTTGGTCTTGGCGAAGAGCCTGGTCTCGAAATCCAGGCCGGGCGAGAGCTCGAGGTAGGAGTGGCTGGGGCGCGCGTAGCAGTTGTGGCTGATGACGCCGTTCGCAACAAAGTCCTCCGTTCCCGTGGAGATGTCGTACAAGCGCGCCGCCTTTCCCAAGGGCGCAACGTCGACCACCCCCAGGCGCGCATCGCTCTTGACGGCCACGCCTTCGATATCGCGCTTGCGCGTGATCGCCGGATCAACGGTGTGGAAGAAGCGCAAATGCTCGCGCATGCCGCCAACAACGCGCACGACTTCGATGGGCTTCGCGCGATCTCCCTTGGGATGCTCTATCACGTAGCGGAACTCGAATACCTTCAGGCATCGTTCGATCCAACCGATGATCTGCGGTTCCGTGTTGCTGATGCGCAGCACGCCGTTGCTGTAGCTGCCTTCCGCGTCGAAGATGCCTGCAAGGAAGCCTGCCGACCATTGCCGGGTCGGCACGCTGGGCCAGTCCACGAGTTCGCGGATCTCTGCCACGTCCCTCTGCGCGCTGGCGCGGATCGCGTGCAGGGCTCTGCGGCCGGCGCATGCCTCCTGGAACAGGAACTCCTGCGTGACGATCTCCCAGTTCGCGAGGTAGCGCTGCGTGCGCTCCAGCGCCTCCGAGTCGCAGAGCGCCAAGCGGAAGCGGTGCTGATCGCCTTTGCTCCTTCCAGGGCGCTCGTACGAGTAGGAGCGCAGAATGGCATCGCCCCGGATCATCCCCGTCAGGTAGCCGAGCTGATAGTTCGCGTCCTTCGCCACCGCGTTGGCGAAGGCGCCGATCCCCATGAGCTTGTTGCTGGTCGTGAGATGCGGCCTTTGCCCTTCGCCATCCGCTACGAATTTCCAGCCGCGCTCGGTCAAGAATCGGTGGTCCGCTCCTGCCACGAGCGTCGTGCCGTCCTCGAGCGTGACGTGATAGGCCGGCTTGATCACGCTCCAGTGTGCGAGCACTTTGGTCTTCGCGTAGCGCCGGAACCAGCCCTTGCGCGCCGTGCCGTAGATCTGGTCCCCCTCGCGGATGTCGGCAATGGGCCTGGTGGTGCCGTCTGCCATGAGGATTTTCGTGTCTCCTCCCACGCAGTACACGCACCCGTGCTCGCACCCGCGATAGGGGTTGATGGACTGGTCAAAGGGGATGTCGGGGGAATCGTTGCGCGCGATGATCGAGCGGGCGCGCTCGATCGTCACGGTGGTCGCGAGAGGCGCGAGCGGATCGTCCTCGCGCGGCCAGCCGTCGTCGAACGCCTCGCGCGCCTCGGTCTCGAAGCGCCCCTGGATCTGCGAAAGCGCGCCGCGCTGGCGTTGCGTTTGCATCTAGAATGACATTCCTCCCCGATACTGTATACATGAACAGTACCCGCCGCAATGTCGGTCTGCTCGCCGCCTGCCAGGCGCTGCTGCTCACCAACAGCGCCACCCTGATCGCCATCAACGGCCTTGCTGGCCTCGCGCTCGCGCCGGCCCAGGCGCTCGCCACGTTGCCGGTGACCTGCTGGGTGGTGGGCGGGGCGCTGGCGACGATGCCCGCGTCGCTGCACATGAAGCGGGTAGGGCGCCAGCGCGGCCTGAGCATGGGCACGCTATGGGGCATCGTGGGTGCGCTCCTCTGCGCGGGCGCGGTATGGCTGCAGAGCTTCTGGCTGCTGTGCTTCGGCACGCTCGTCTTCGGCGTCTACAACGCCTACGGGCAGTACTACCGCTTCGCCGCCGCGGACGTGGCGGGCCCCGACTTCAAGAGCACGGCGATCTCGCTGGTGCTCGCCGGGGGGCTGGTGGGCGGCATCCTCGGCCCGACGACCAGTCGCTTCACCGTGGACCTGCTGGCGCCGCGCTTCACGGGCGCCTACCTCGCGCTCATCGGCTTCGCGCTGCTCACCATGCTGCTCTTGCGCTTCGTCCGCATCCCGACGCCCGATGCCAAGGTTCGGGCGGCGCGCGGGCGGCCGCTGCGCGAGATCGCCGCGCAGCCGAAGTTCATCGTCGCGGTGCTCTCGGGCGCGATCGGCTACGGCGTGATGAACTTCCTCATGACCTCCACCCCGATCGCCATGGGCGTGTGCGGCCATCCTTATTCGGATGCCGCGTTCGTCATCTCCTCGCACGTGATCGGCATGTTCGCGCCCTCGTTCGTCACCGGCGGCCTGATCAAGCGCGTCGGCGTGCTGCCGGTCATGTTCGTGGGTGCGCTGCTGAACTTTGCCGCGATCGGCATCGCGCTCTCGGGCATTTCGGTGGCGCAGTTCTGGTGGTCGCTGGTGCTGCTGGGCGTGGGCTGGAACTTCCTCTATATCGGCGGCACGACACTGCTCACCGAAACCTACCGTCCCGAAGAGATGGCGAAGGCGCAGGGCACGAACGAACAGGTGATCTTCATCGTCATGGCGATCTCCTCGTTCACCTCGGGCCTGACGGTGACGCAGGCGGGCTGGGAGCGGGTGAATCTGTATGCGCTGCCGCTCGTCGCGCTGGCGGCGATCGCCATCGGCTGGTTCGCGCTCGTGCAGCGCAGGGCGCGGGCGGCGGCATGAGAGTGCCGGCGCGCATCGGCCAGCGCCTGGAGGAGGTGGATACGCCGGCGCTCGTCCTCGATCTCGACGCCTTCGAGCGCAACCTGAAGACGCTCGCGGACCTCGCGCGCGGGCGCGTGCGCGTGCGCGCCCACGCCAAGACGCAGCAAGTCCGCCGAGGTGGGCAAGCGCCAGATGGCGCTCGGCGCGGTCGGCGTGTGCTGCCAGAAGGTGTCGGAGGCCGAGGCGATGGTGGAGGGCGGCATTCGCCGACGTGCTCGTCTCGAACGAGGTGGTCGGCGCTGCAAAGCTCGAGCGGCTGGCGGCACTGGCGCGGCGCGCGAAGATCGGCGTGTGCGTGGACGACGCCGGCAACGTGGAGGACCTGGACGCGGCCGCGGGCCGCGCCGGCGCAAGGCTCGACGTCTACGTCGAGCTGGAGGTCGGCATGGGCCGCTGCGGCGTGACGCCGGGCGAGCCCGCGCTGGCGCTGGCGCGCACGGTGGCGTCTTCGCCGAACCTGCGTTTCGCGGGGCTGCAGGCGTACAACGGCCGCGCGCAGCACGTGCGCTCGATGGCGGACCGGCGCGCCCTGATCGGCAAGGCGGCCGACGCGGTGCGCATGACGCGCGCGCTTCTCGAGCAGAACGGCATCGCCTGCCCGATCGTCACGGGCGCGGGCAGCGGCACCTTCATGTTCGAGGTGGAATCGGGCGCCTGGGACGAGATCCAGCCGGGGTCCTACGCCTTCATGGACGCGGATTACGCGAGGAACGATTGGGCGGCGCCGCTGCCGCGCTTCGAGCACGCGCTGTTCGTGCTCACCACGGTGATGAGCCGGCCCAGACGCGGATCGGGCGATCGTGGACGCGGGCCTCAAGGCCTCCAGCGTCGATTCCGGCATGCCCGCGGTGTGGCAGCGCGCGGGGCTCAAGTACCTCCAGGCATCGGACGAGCACGGCTTCGTCGAGATCGCGGCGGGGGCGCCAGCGCCTGCGCTGGGCGAGAAGCTGCTGCTCGTGCCGGGGCACTGCGATCCGACGATCAACCTCTACGACTGGTACGTCTGCGAGCGGGGCGGGGTCGTGGAGGACCTGTGGGTGATCGGCGCGCGCGGCGCAACGCAATGATGCGGCGGCGCCGCCGTCACTGACTTGGGCAACGCCCGCACCGGCTGGGTGGTGGTGCTCGCCGCCTTCACCCTGATGTTCATGGGCTTCGGCGCGGCGTACTCCTTCGCCGCGTTCTTCACCGCCTTCCAGGCGGAGTTCGGCGCCTCGCGCGCGCACGTTTCGCTCGTGTTCTCGCTCAGCGCCCTGCTCTGGTTTTCCTTCGGCGTGCCCGGCGGCATGCTCGCCGACCGCTTCGGGCCGCGCGGGGTGTGCCTCGCGGGTGCCGTGATCCTCGTCGCGGGCCTGGCGCTTTCCGCGCGCGCTCCTTCGCTCGCGGTGCTCTACGGAACCTTCAGCATTGGCGCGGGCATTGGCATCGGGCTCACCTACGTGCCCTCGGTGGCTGCCGTCCAGCACTGGTTCGTGCAGCACCGCGCGCTCGCTTCCGGCATCGCCGTCTCGGGCATCGGCGCCGGCAATCTCGTGTTCCCGCCGTTCGCCGCCTGGCTGATCGGCCTCGCCGGCTGGCGCCATGCCTACATGACGCTCGCCGTGGCGACGCTGGTGCTCGCGGTGCCCGCGGCGCTCGCGCTCGGCGGCCGCGCGGCGACGCGCGCGAGCGCGGGCGGCACGACGCTGCCCGGCATGACGCTCGCCGAGGCCCTGAGAAGCCCGCCGTTCTGGGCCCTGTATGCGCTGGGGCTCTTCGTCTGCGTGGGCGTCTTCGTGCCGATGGTGCATCTGGTGCCCTACGCGCAGGATGCGGGGCTCGGCACGGCGCGCGGCGTGACGCTGGTGAGCCTGCTCGGCCTCGGCAGCCTCGTCGGGCGCTTCGCGATCGGCGGCATTGCCGACCGTCTGGGACACGTGCGCTCGCTGGTCGCGATCAGCGCGGGCATGGGCGCGATGTTCCTCCTGTGGTGGATGTCGGCGGGCTTCTGGCCGCTTGCCGTCTTCGCCTTCGTCTTCGGCACGCTCTACGGCGGCTACGTCGCGCTCTCACCGACGGTGTGCATGGAGATCTTCGGCCCGAAGAGCCTGTCGGCGATCATCGGCAGCCTGTACACCGCAGCGGGCATCGGCACCCTGCTCGGGCCGCCGCTCGCTGGCGCGAGCTTCGACCTCTTCGGCAGCTACGACGCGCCGATCCTCGCCTGCGCGGCGCTGTGCTTCATCGGCGCGGGCATTGCCGCCTCGATGCGGCGCCAGTTGGCGCATCGCGCATGACGCTTCCAATGCGCGCCGGGGGGTGCGGGGGGGCCGGGAGGGCCCCGTGCGATTCAACCGGAAGGGGCCCGGCCCCCCTGTGCGCATGAGCCGCCGACCCGCGCTCACCGTGAGCGAGGAGCGCGGCGTGCGCACGCTGCACGTGGGCGGCGAGGCGATCCAGAGTTCGATGCGGCTCTCCGCGCCCTTCGCGCTCGAGCTCGATTACACGCGCTGCATGACGAGCTTCCTGCTGATTCACCCGCGCCCGCGGCGCGCGCTGAAGATCGGCCTGGGCGGCGGATCGCTGGTCAAGTTCTTCTGGCGCGAGCTGCCGTGGCTGCACACGCGCGTGGTGGAGCTCGACGAGCGCGTGGTGCGGGTGGCGCGCGAGCAGTTCTGCCTGCCGCCCGACGACGCGCGGCTCGCCGTGGAGATCGGCGACGGCGCCGAGGCGCTGGCGCCGGAGTGCTGCGACTTGCTGGTGGTGGATGCGTTCGCCGACGAGCATCCGCCGGCGGCGCTGGTGAGCCAGGCATTCTTCGACGCGGCCTGGCTGGCGCTCGAGGAGCCCGGCGCGATGGTGATGAACTTCATGGACGACGATCCGAACCTGGATGAGCGCCTGCAGCGCATCGAGCGCGCCTTCGGCGGCACGGTGCTCGCGCTGCCGGCGCTCTACGACCCGAACGTCATTGTCCTGGCGCTGAAGGGCGCGCCCGCTTCGCTGGCGTGGGACGAGCTGCACAAGCGGGCCGCGGCGCTCGAGAAGCGCCACGGCATTCCCTACCCGCGCTACCTGCCGCGCATGAAGCGCATGAACCGCTTCGATGCGCAGCGCCTCTACCTGGCGCCGGAGCAGGTCGTCGCGGGCGGCCCGGAGGTGGCGGCGTGATCGCGCCCGAATACCTGGCGCTGATCCCGATCGCCTTCGCGGGGTCGCTGGTCTTCGGGCTCACCGGCTTCGGCTCGGCGCTGATCACCATCCCGCTGGCAACGCATTTCGTGCCGCTGCAGTTCGCGCTCGCGCTCTATGCGCTCGCCGACCTCTCGAGCGCGCTGCGCATCGGCTTCGAGAATCCGAAGAACGCCGTGCGCGCCGAATGGACGCGCTTGGTGCCGATGATCCTGGTGGGCACCGCGCTCGGTGTCACGCTGCTGGTCAACCTGCCGCGCGCGGCCGGAATGCTCGCGCTGGGCGCGTTCGTGGTCAGTTACGCGGTCTACAGCCTGTGGCGGCGCGAGTCGAGGAAGGTCATCGCGTCCGGCTGGGCCTGGGTGGCGGGGCTCGCCGGCGGCATCACCAGTACGCTGTTCGGCGCGGGCGGTCCGCCTTACGCGATCTACCTCTCGCAGCGCGGCCTGTCGAAGGCGCAGTTCCGCGCGACGATGGGGTTCGCCACGCTCACCAGCATCTCGCTGCGCGTCGCCGCGTTCCTGCTCACCGGCCTGCTGCTCGAGCCGAAGGTCTGGCTGGTGGCGATCGGCGTGATCCCGGCTTCGCTCCTGGGCATCTGGGTGGCGCAGCGCATGTTCCTGAGAATCTCGCGCGAGCAGCTGCTGCGCGCGGTGGCGCTGGTGCTGCTGGTGACCGGCGGCTCGCTGATCCTGCGCGCGGCGGGCTAGCGGCCGCGCACGCGGCGGGCTAGCTGCCGTACATGTAGTCGCGCGACCAGGGCAGCGGATTGCGCTTCGGATCGTCGCCTTTGACCGCCAGCACCTGCTGGATGGAGACCCAGCCGCGCTCGAAGGCGTGCGCGCAGCCGGCGAGGTAGGTGCGCCAGATGCGCGCGCGTTTCTCGCCCGCGAATGCACGCGCCTTGTCCAGGTTCGCCTCCAGCCGCTCGCTCCAGCGGTGCAGCGTGCGCGCGTAGTGCAGCCGCAGGGTCTCGACGTCCATCACTTCCAGTCCCGCGCCGCCCATCTCCTTGACCACCAGCGACAGGTGCGGCAGCTCGCCGTGCGGGAAGACGTACTTGTCGATGAACTCGCTCGCCCCCATGCCCACCGCGCGGCTCTCCGGATCCACCGAGGTGATGCCGTGGTTGAGCGCCACGCCGCCGTCGACGAGCAGGCGCCGCATGGTGCTGAAGTACAGCTGCAGGTTCTTCAGGCCGACGTGCTCGAACATGCCGATCGAGGCGATCTTGTCGAAGGTGCCATCCCCGGGCACGTCGCGGTAGTCCTCCACGCGCACTTCGCAGCGGTCCGCGAGGCCCGCCGCGCGGATGCGCTCATTGGCGAGCGCATGCTGGTTCTTCGACAGGGTGATGCCGAGCGCCTTGGCGCCGTAGCGCTTCGCCGCGTGCATGACGAGAGCACCCCAGCCGCAGCCGATGTCGAGGAAGCGGTCGCCGGGCTTGAGGCGCAGCTTCCTGCAGATGTGATCGAGTTTCTGCTCCTGCGCGAGCTCGATCGACTCCTCGCCCGTCCTGAAGTAGGCGCAGGAGTACACCATGCGCGCATCCAGCCACAGCGCGTAGAAATCGTTGGAGACGTCGTAGTGGTAGCGCACCACCTCGGCGTCCTTCTTCTTCGAATGCAGGTTGCGCAGCATGGTCGGCACGCGACCCTTCCTCGCCTCGCCCCAGCCGCGCGCCAGACCTTCAGCCGCGCGCATCGCGTCGCCCATCGGGCCGACCACGTCGATATGGCCCTCGACATAGGCTTCGCCGAGCTTCGCGAGGTCCGCGTTGACGAGGTAGCGCAGGGCGGACGCGGCCGGGACGCGCAACGTCACGGTGGGCTTGTCGCCCAGGTCGTAGCGCTTGCCGTTCCACAGCTCGATGGCGAGCGGCAGGCTCGCGTGTGCGCGCAGCTCGCCGACCATCTTCTCGATGCGCGATTCGAGGATCATCGTCAGGACGACTTCTCGCGCATGGTAACGAATTCCTCCGCCGCCGTGGGGTGGATGCCGATCGTGGCATCGAACTGCGCTTTCGTCGCGCCCAGTTTCACCGCGATGGCGATGCCCTGGATGATCTCGCCGGCATCGGGGCCGATCATGTGCGCCCCGAGCACGCGCTGCGATGCCGCATCGACCACCAGCTTCATGAAGGTACGCTCTTCGTGGGCGCCCAGGGTGAGCTTGAGGGCGCGGAACGCGGTCTTGTAAACCTCCACGCGGCCGTGGCGCTCCCGGGCGCGCTCCTCCGACAACCCCACGGCGGCGACGTTGGGGTTGGAGAACACCGCGGTGGGCACGTTCTCGTGGTCCATCGCGGTGGGCTCGTCGCGGAACAGCGTCTTCGCCAGCGCCATGCCCTCGGCGGTTGCCACCGGCGTGAGGTTGAGGCGGTTGGTGACGTCGCCGATGGCATGGATCGACGCCACCGAGCTGCGCCCGTAGGCGTCCACCTCCACCGCGCCGTCGGCGGCGAGCTTCACGCCCGCGGCCTCGAGGCCGAGGCCGGCGGTGTTCGGCCAGCGCCCCGTGGCGAACATGACCAGGTCCACCTCCTGCGTGGCGCCGTCCTCGTAGGTGACCCGGATTCCCTCGTCCAGCCTGGCGGGGTTCGATTGCAGGCGGATGACGACGCCCTTCTTCCTCATCTCCTCGGCGAGGCGCTCGCCGAGCTCCGCGTCGAAGCCGCGCAGCAGGCGCGCGCCGCGGTAGGCGAGCGTGGTCTCGACGCCGAGGCCCTGGAAGATCGAGGCGAACTCGACCGCGATGTAGCCGCCGCCGACCAGCAGCGCGCGCCGCGGCAGCCTTTCCAGGTGGAACGCTTCGTTGGAGGTGATCGCCAGATCGCGCCCGGGAATCTCCGGCGGGTGCGGCCAGGAACCGGTGGCGACCAGGATGTGCCGCGCGCTGTGGCGCTTGCCGCCCAATTCCACCGTGTGCGCATCCACCACGCTGGCGCGGCCGCGCAGGATCTGCGCGCCGGCTTTTGCAAGCACGCTCTCGTAGACGGCGTTCAGGCGCGCGATCTCGCGGTCCTTGTTGGCGAGCAGCGTGGCCCAGTCGAACTGCGGCTCGCCGACGGTCCAGCCGAAGCTTTGCGCGACGTGGAAATCCTCGCGGAGGTGCGCCGCGTAGGAGAACAGCTTCTTCGGGATGCAGCCGACGTTGACGCAGGTGCCGCCAAAGCGGCCGGATTCCGCCACCGCGACGCGCGCGCCGTAGGACGCGGCAACGCGGCTCGCGCGCACCCCGCCCGAGCCGCCGCCGATGGTGAAGAGGTCGAAGTCGAACTTCAGCTGGCGGGCGTGCCGCTTACTTCAGGTTGGGGAGATTGATCTCCACCAGCTCGAGCTGCGCCGCGAGCGCCTGGTGGCCGGACTTGCCGGCGAGCCACTTGAGCGCGCCGCGCACGCTCGCTTCCAGTCTGCGCGCGCGGCGCGCCTTCGATGCCGGCGAGCATCAGCGCGAGCTCGGCGAGGCCGGCGGCATCCGCCGCCTTGCGGATCCCGGCGAGGCGCGACTCGATCCCCGCGCGATCCAGGTTGGTGACCAGCTTCAGCGTCTTCTCGTAGCTGCTCATCGCGCGTTCCCCCGTCGTTAGTGGGTGCGGGGGGCGCTGCGGCGCCCACCGCACCCCCGCTAGCCTGCTGCGGCGGATTGTAGCAGCGCGTAGCGCCCGTCCAGCGCACGCACGCGGCCTTCGGCGGCAAGCTTCTCCAGGTGCGCTGTGAGCGAGCGCTGCGCCACGCCGTGCAGGCGCGGCGAGACGTCGTCGTACACCTCGACGACCAGCTCTTCGAGCGTGGGCGCGCTCATGCGCTCCAGCGCCCACACCACCTTCTGCTCGCGCGCGAGGCGATGCCGGATCAGCCGACGCGCCTCGCGGTGCGGCTCGCCGATCAGGTAACCGTGGCCCGGCGCGAGGATCAGGATGTCCTCGCCGAGCAAGAGCTCGAGCGAGGCGAGGTAGGCGCGCATGTCGCCGTCGGGCGGATTGATCACCACGGTGGAGCCCTGCATCACGTGATCGCCCGTGAACAGCATGCGCGTGTTCTCGAGCAGGTAGCACAGGTGATTGGAGGCATGGCCGGGCGTGTGCAGCGCGCGCAGCATCAGGCCGTTGATCATCACGCGGTCGCCGTCCTCGAGAACGCGGTCGGGGGCGAAGCCCGCGTCCTGGCCGGGTTGCGCGGGCGCCGGCCGGCCGATCACGACCGCGCCGGTCGCCGCCTTGATCGCTGCTGCCGCAGGAGAATGGTCCATGTGCGTGTGCGTGCACAGCACGAGCCGGATGCGCCCGGCGCCCGCCGCAAGCACCGCCGCGATGTGCGAGTCGATCGCGGGGCCGGGATCGATCACCGCAAGGTCTTCGCCGCCGACCAGATAGGTATTGGTGCCCGGGCCCGTCATCATGCCGGGGTTGGGCGCGACGATGCGGGTGACGTGCGCGTCCAGGCGCTTGGGCACGCCCGGCGTGAGCGCGATGCTCGTCTGGCCGGTCTCCTCCGGGTCGCTCCAGTGGATCTCGAAGTACTGCGGGTCGCGGCGGCGAAACAGCGCCGCCGCGCCGTCGGGACCGAGCGCCCAGCAGGCGCGGTTGGTCTCGACCTCGGCTTCGAGCGCGTGCTCGTAGGCGTCCTTCGCGCGCGCGAAGCGCTGCAGAGTCGGCGAGCGTGTTCTTGGTGGCGAACACCAGCTCCATCGCGCCGCGCGCCTGGCGCTCGAGGGCCTCCACCGGCCGCAGCCACAGGCTGTCGATCAGCTCGCTGCCGTCGTGCGCGCCCGTCTGGTTGCCGGGCGCGAGCGCGAGGAAGAAGCGCGTGTCGAAGCGCCGCGCGCGACCCGGTGCCGTGATCCAGTGGCCGAAGTAGGCGAGCTCCCCGCCGCGCAGCACGAGCCGCTCCTTCTCGAGGAACTCGTGGAACGCGAGCTTGCCCGCGTGCAGCAGCCCGCGGTATTGCGCGAGCGCCGCCGCGCGCCGGGCGTCCAGCGCGTCCCCTTCCTCGCCCTCGGCGAGCAGGATGCCCGCCTCCTCGAAGCATTCGCGGATCGCCGCCACCCAGTAGGCGAGGCCGCCGGACTCGACACCGAGCCGCGCGCTGGCCTGCGCATCGCTGATGCCCGCGACGCGGCGCAGGACGCGCACGTCGCGGTCGGCCTTGTCGAGCGCGCCGCCGGGGAACACGTGGGCGCCGGCGAGGAACGCGGCGTTCTGGGTGCGCTGGAGAAGGAAGGCCTCGGGGCCGAGGCTGCCGTCGCGCAGCAGGAGCAGCGTCGCGGCAGGGCGCGGAGCGAGCTTGTCGGCCGCCATCTTTCTACGCGGCGCGGCCGGCGCGGTCCTTGTCGTTCTGCGCCTTGATCAGATCGCGCGCCTTCTGCCAGTCGGCGTCGGTCATCTTGTCGAGCTCGGTGAAGTAGGCGCCGGTGGCCAGGTACCCGGCACCGTCGATGGCGATGGTCTCCCCGGTGAGCCACTCGCAGCCGTCGGCCATGAGGAAGGTGGCGAGGTTCTGCAGCTCCGACATCGCGCCGATGCGCCGCATCGGGTTTACCTTGGTGGAGTCGCCGAAATCCGCGCCCGGGCGCAGGCGCTTGGTCGCGCCCTCGGTGGGGAAGGGGCCCGGCGCGATGGCATTGAGGCGGATGCCGTGCTTGCCCCATTCGACGGCGAGCGACTTGGTCATGACGTGCAGGCCGGCCTTCGACATCGCCGAGGGCACCACGTAGGGCGAGCCGGTCCACACCCAGGTGACCAGGATCGAGATGACCGAGCCCTTGTTGCCGCCCTCGATCCAGCGCTTGCCGACCGAATGCGTGACGTAGAAGCTGCCGTGAAAGACGATGTTGGCGATGGCGTTGAAGCCGTTGGGCGTCAGGTCCTTGGTGCGGGCTGATGAAATTGCCGGCGGCGTTGTTGACCAGGCCGGTGAGCGGCCCGGACTCGTCCCAGATGCGCTGCGCCATCGCGTCCACCGCGGCGAAGTCGCGGATGTCGACGGCGTGCGTGCGCACGCGCCCGCCGTGCTGTGCCATCAGTTCTTTCGCCGTGGCCTCCAGCACACCGCCGCGCCGGCCCGCGATCCACAGGTCGGCGCCGAGCTGCAGGTACTGGGCGGCGATCTCCTTGCCCAGGCCGGTGCCGCCGCCGGTGATGAGGATGTTCTTGCCCTTGAGCAGGCCGTCCTTGAACATGCGCTTCTCCTTGCGGGAAGCGCCTATTCTAAGGCGGCGGGCTCAGTCCAACGCGGCCGGCTCAATCACTGGCGTCGGCTTGCAGCCGCCGCGCCGCGCCGTGCCGGCCGAGCAGCGCCTCGGCCGACTGCGCGAGGAAGCGGTGCATCTCCTCGGCGCGCTCCTGGTGTGCGCGCCGCTCGATCTCTTCGCGCAGCCCTTCGTCCTGCAAGTACCGTGCGTAGGTCAGTTCCATGGCCTGGCTCCTTTCGTGTCAGGCGAGCGCCACGCTGGCGTCGCCGAAGGCATGCACCAGGGCGAGGCCGGGCCGGCGCAGCCGGTAGCAGCCGCCCGCCTCGAGCACCACGTCCTTGCGCAGGTTTTCCTCGGTGATCCAGACGCTGCCCTCGTTGCAGCAGATGGTGCTGCCGAGCGCGTCGGTCACCTTGAGCGTCTGGCCGCGTGCGAGCCGCAGGGCACCAGGTTGCAGTTCGATCCTCATCGTCGTCTCCTTTAGGGTTGCGTTTGGCATGCGCATGGTGCATCCTTGGTTGCAGGCCCTCAAACGGTAAATCCTCAGGCTATGCATGAACGATAGGAATGCCAAAGCGGCCACGGTGCGGCTGCCCTCGCTCGACCTGCTGCGCGGCTTCGAGGCGGCGGCGCGGCGACTTTCATTCACGCGCGCGGGCGAAGAGCTGCACCTCACGCAGTCGGCGGTGAGCCGGCAGATGCAGGAACTGGAGGCGCAGCTCGGGGTGAAGCTGTTCCAGCGGCGCCACCGCGCCCTCGCGCTGACCGACGCGGGCCAGCAGTTCTATCCGGCGGCCGCGCAGGTGCTGGCGACGATGCGCGCCGCCACCGACCGCCTGCGCGCGCAGTCAGACCGCCGCACGCTCTCCGTCACCACCACGCATTCCCTCGCCGCGCTCTGGCTCATCCCGCGGCTCGCCGGTTTCACGCGCGCGCATCCCGGTGTCGACGTGCGCATCGCTGCCGACACGCGCGTCCAGGATCTCGAGCGTGACGGGCTCGATGTGGCGATCCGCCACGGCCCGGCGAGCCTTGCCGGGCCGAACGCGGAGCGGCTCTTCGGCGAGCGCGTGTTTCCGGTGTGCAGCCCGAAGCTCCTGAAGGATGCGCGCCGGCCGCTCGCCGAGCCGGCCGACCTGCGCCACCACGTGCTGCTGCAATACGACGACCCCGACGCGCGCCACCCGTGGCTGCACTGGCGCACCTGGCTCGAGGTCGAGCGCCTGGCGGAGCTCAAGCCCGCGGGGCGCCTGTCCTTCTCGGGGTACGAGCAGATCATTACCGCGGCGGTCGCCGGCCACGGCGTGGCGCTCGGGCGCAGCCCGCTGGTGAAGGACGCGCTTGCCTCGGGCGAGCTGGTGGCGCCTTTCAAGCGCGCGGCCGACGTGGCACGCGCCTACTACGCGATCGTGTCCTCGCATGCGCAGGGCCGCCCGGAGGTGGCCGATTTCGTCGGCTGGCTGAAGCAGGAGGCGGCGGGCGACGAGGCGGCGAACGTGGCGGGCGCGGCTACAGGTCGGCCGCGGAAGCGACGCGCCTGACGCCGGCGCGTTTCATCCCCTGCCAGGCGGCGGCGAGAGAGCCACCGGCGTCGATCGCGCGGCACGCGTCCTCGATCACCACGGCCTGCAGGCCGAAGCGGCGCGCGTCCATCGCCGTCCACGCCACGCAGAAATCCGTCGCCAGCCCGACGCAGAACACGCGCTTCACGCCGCGCGACTTGAGGTAGCCGTCCAGGCCGGTCTTCGTCTTGCGGTCGGCCTCCAGGAACGCCGAATAGCTGTCCACCTGGCGATGATGGCCCTTGCGGATGACGAGCTGCGCGTGCGGGATATCCAGACCGGCGTGGAACGCCGCGCCCGGCGTGCCCTGCACGCAATGATCGGGCCAGAGCACCTGCTCGCCGTAGGCAAGCCGGAGGGTCTCGAAGGGTTTGCGGCCCGCATGGCTGGAGGCAAACGACGCGTGGCCCGCGGGGTGCCAGTCCTGGCTCAGAACGACGACCGCGAATTGCACCGCGATGCGGTTGACGAGCGGCACGATCTCGTCGCCGCGCGGCACCGCCAGCGCACCGCCAGGCATGAAGTCGTTCTGCACGTCGACGACGATGAGGCAGTCCGTCGACCGGCGCATGCTAGGGATGCCCCGGGCAGGTCGCGCGCACGCTGGCCTAGAGCGTGAGGACGATCTTGCCGATGTGCACGCTCGATTCCATCAGCCGGTGCGCCTCTGCGGCCTGCTCGAGCGGGAAGGCCTTGTAGACCACCGGTCTGATCTTGCCGGCCTCGATCAGCGGCCAAATACGGTTCCTCAGGCTCGCGGCGATCGCGCCTTTGAACGCGATCGGGCGCGGGCGCAGCGTCGAGCCGGTGAGGGTGAGCCGCCGGCGCATCAGCTCGTTCACGTCCAGCTCCGTCTTCATGCCGCGCAGGAACGCGATGAACACCAGGCGGCCGTCGTCCGCCAGCGCCTTCAGCTCCTTCGGCACGAAGTCGCCCGCCGCCATGTCGAGGATCACGTCCACGCCCTTGCCGCCGGTGGCGGCCTTCACGCCGGCGACGAAGTCCTGCGTCTTGTAATTGAAGGCGGCTTCCGCGCCGAGCTTGACGCACGCAGCGCATTTCTCCTCCGAGCCGGCGGTGGCGAACACGCGGTTGCCCGTGGCCTTCGCCATCTGGATGGCGGTGACGCCGATGCCGGAGGTGCCGCCCTGCACGAGGAGCGACTCGCCTGGCGCGAGGCGTCCGCGGTCGTAGACGTTCGACCAGACGGTGAAGAAGGTCTCGGGAAGCGAAGCGGCCTCCACCATGGACAGACCCTTGGGCACCGGCAGCGCCTGCACTTCGGGCGTCACGCAGTACTCGGCGTAGCCGCCGCCGTGCGTGAGCGCGCATACCGCGTCGCCCGGCTTCCACATCTTCACTGCGGCACCGCAGGCGACGACCTCGCCCGCGATCTCGAGGCCCGGCAGGTCGGATGCGTCGGGCGGCACCGCGTAGAGGCCCATGCGCTGCAGCACGTCGGGGCGGTTGACGCCCGCCGCTGCCACCTTGACGAGAATCTCGTGCGGCTTCGGTTGCGGGCGTTCCCGCTCCGCAGGATGCAGCACCTCGGGCCCGCCGGGCTTCTCGATCTGGATGGCTCGCATGGAGGCGCGCATCTTAACGCAAGCGCGGCGGCGGACTATTGAACGACAGCGCTGCGCTGGACTACTGAGCGCAAGCGCTGCGCCGGACTACTTAACGCAAACGCCGAGCCAGACTATGATGCTGCGCTTCATGCCGCGCCTATTCGCGTTCCTCGCTGCATTTATCTTCGCGTCCGTGGGACTCGCGCGCGAGACGGCGCCGCTGCCGGGCGCCGACGGCCGCATCTCCCTCGGCGCCTACGTCGAGGTGCTGGAGGATCCTGCGGGCCGCCTGAGCCTGGAGGACGTGCGCCAGCCCGAGCATGCCCGGCGCTTCGCCCCGGCGAACTCCGACCCCGTCAATTTCGGCTACACGCGCTCGATCTGGTGGCTGCGCTTCTCGCTGCCGGGCGGCGCGCCCGCCGGCGAAGAGCTGATGCTCGAGATCGCGTTCCCCAGCATCGACCGCATCGAGCTGCACCTGCCCGAGCCGGCGGTCGAGGGCGGGCCGCGCTACTGGAAACGGCTGGCGGGCGACACCTTTGTCTGGGATGCGCGCGAAGTGAAGCACCGCAACCACGTGTTTCGCTTCGCCGCGCCGCAGCAGCCGGGCGAGCACCAGTACTTCCTGCGCGTGCAATCGCAGAGCGTGCTCACGGTGCCCCTCGCGCTGTGGCGGCCCGAGGCCTTCGCCGAGCGCGACCGCGATGTGCAGCTTCTGCTCGGGCTGTTCTACGGGCTGGCGCTCGCGCTGGTGCTGTACAACCTGATGCTGTTCGTCGCGGTGCAGGACCGCATGTACCTCTATTACGTGCTGTATGCCGCCGCCTTCGGCGTCTTCCTGATGGGCTACGACGGGCTCGCTTTCCAGTACCTGTGGCCGCGCAATGTGTGGGCCGCGAACCACGCGGTGGCGATGTCGCTGGCCCTGACCCTCGCGCTGGGAGCCCTCTTCGCGCACGCGTTCCTCGACATGCGCCGCATCGCGCCGCGCACCGCGCTGGCGATGCGCGGGGTCGTGGCCGCCGGCGCGGTCCTCGCCGCGAGCGCAGCCTCGGGCTGGCCGCTCGACTACGGCGGTGTGCTGCGCGTGATCTCGGTCCTGGGCTTCGCCACCGCGGCGATCGCCACCGGCGTCGCGGTGCGCGCGCTGATCGTCGGCTACCGGCCGGCGCGCTACTTCCTGCTCGCCTGGGCGGGGCTGCTCGGCTTCATCCTGTTCGGGGCGCTGCGCAATTTCGCGCTGGTGCCGACGAATTTCATCACCATCTACGGCCTGCACATCGGCTTCGCGCTCGACGTGCTGCTGCTGTCTTTCGCTCTCGCCGACCGCATCAACACGCTGCGCCGCGAGCGCTCGCAGGCGCACGCGGACTCCCTCGAAGCCAAGGAGCTGCTGCTCGAGGCGACGCGCGAGAACGAGCGCGAGCTGGAGACGCGCATCGCCGTGCGCACCGCCGAGCTCAACCGCGCCAACGAGCGGCTGCGCGCCGAAGCGGGCGAGCGCGAGCAGCTGATGGAGCAGCTGCAAAAGCAGGAGGAGCACCTGCGCTTCATGGCGCAGCACGATCCGCTCACCGGCCTGCCCAACCGCATTTCGATGCAGCAGCGCCTGGCGCTCGCGCTCGAGCTTGCCAAGCGCAATCGCAAGAAGGTGGCGGTGATGATGGTGGACCTGGACGAGTTCAAGCGCGTGAACGACACGCGCGGCCACCCGGCGGGCGACCAGGCGCTGGTGCAACTCGCCGCGCGCCTGCGCACCAGCGTGCGCGGCTCGGACACCGTGGCGCGCTACGGCGGCGACGAGTTCGTGATCCTCGCGGGCGAGCTCGACCGTGCGGAGGACGCCTCCATGGTGGCGGAGAAGGTGGCCGACATGGTGAGCGTGCCGATCGCCATCGAGGGCGGGCCGGCGCACATCGGCTGCTCGATCGGCATCAGCGTGTATCCGGACGACGCCGAAGACGCCGAAGCACTGATCTCGCTTGCCGACAAGGCGATGTACGCCTCCAAGTCCCTGAAGGACCGGCGTTACGCGTTCTACGGCGCGGCAACCTAGCCACCCGCTGGCGTCGCGAGCGCATCCTTGCCAGGCCGGTGTCACCCAGCAGCGGCGCCATCCCCAGCGACGCGAAATCCCCTCGCCGTTTGACCTCGGGCGTCGGAGGCCTGCGCAACTCGCCCTTCCTGCATCTACGGGCTCAGACAGTGCTTGGCCTGCTCCCTCCGCCCTCGGTCCGTCTCGGCGCGTCGCGAGGGGGCCCCGGGCGCCGCTGCCGGGCGACGCCGGCGAGCGGTCTCGGCTCAGTCGTCATCCGCCTCAGGTTCTCTCTTTTCGCGAACCCAGGGATCGTTGAGAATCTGCCAATCGCCTTCCTCGTCGTGCGTGACCAGGAGCACCGGATAACCGTCCCGCACGACGCGCACTGTAGTAAAGGCAGCCGTATTGATCGGATCGCTGAAAGGCCACTCCGAGTCGGCGAAGCTGTGGCGGTGCTCGCTCATGTATTCCCGGGCTTGTTGATTCGAATGCGGCGTGCCCACCAGCGTACACGAGGCGCGCCGCCTGGCAGCGCCTCTGCAAACTAGCGGGCCAGCTGGCGCGCCGCCCAGACGAGATCGACGTTGCCGCCCGAGATCACCACGCCGACCTTCTTGCCCTTCGCGTCGATCTTGCCCTGCAGCAGCGCGGCGGCGGCGAGCGCGCCGGTGGGCTCGACCACGATCTTCATGCGCTCCCAGAGGAAGAACATCCACTTGAGGAGCTCCTCGTCCG
Organism: uncultured beta proteobacterium; assembly: GCA_963719995.1. Classification (GTDB taxonomy): domain Bacteria; phylum Pseudomonadota; class Gammaproteobacteria; order Burkholderiales; family SG8-39; genus JAABQT01. The sequence continues at coordinate 35,116 of CAVRDW010000003.1, forward strand.
TCACCGTGAGAAAGTCGCTCACGTTCTTCTGGATGATGGAGAAGGTGAGCTTGCCGAGCGACATGGTGCGCGCGCCATCCGCAATGGTGTCCGGCAACGGCACGCTCTCGAGCTTCCCGGAGCGGAACGAGCGCAGGCCATCGTCGCCCGCCGCAGGCTCCACTCCGATCACCTTGCATTGGGTCGACAAATGCTTTGCCGCGATGGAGCAGCCCGAAAGCAGTCCGCCGCCGCCGCAAGGAACCATCAGGATGTCGAGCGGCCCCGTTTCCTCGAGCAACTCTTTCGCCGCGGTACCCTGGCCGGCGAGGATGTGCGGGTGGTCGAAGGGCGGGATGACGGTCAGGCCCCGTTCGGCTGCCAGCTTCTCCGCGATCTTCTGCCGGTCCTCGTTGCTCGCGTCGTACATCACCACTTCCGCGCCGTAGCCGCGCGTGGCTTCCAGCTTCACCTTCGGCGCGTCGGTCGGCATGACGATGGTGGCGGGAACGCCGAGCAGCTGCCCCGACAGCGCCACTGCCTGAGCGTGATTGCCCGAAGAGAAGGCGACGACACCTTTGCGCTTCTGCTCGGGAGACAACTGCGACAGCGCGTTGTAGGCGCCGCGGAACTTGAAGGCGCCCATCCTCTGGAAATTCTCGCACTTGAAATGCACCTTGGCGCCGGTAAGCGCGTCGATGGTGCTCGAGGTGAGCACCGGCGTGCGCTTGGCGAAGGGCTTGATGCGCTCGTGCGCGGCGGCGACGTCTGCGTAGGTCACTTCCATTTCTTCAGCACCTCTCTGGCGATGTCCTCGCCCCACTCCTGCAGGAAATGCCCGCCCTTGGCGTGCACGTAGGGCTCGGGGCAGTTGCGGATGATCTTGCGCAAGGCGTTCATGACGGGAGGTCCCAGCACGGGATCGGTCGCGCCGATCGCCATGAAGCTCTCGCCTTTCCATGAATTCGTCCACCAGTCGCGTGCCTTGCGCGAGATCGCGGCGCCCGGCGCGTCGGGCCGGTCGGGGACGAGGTTGGGGAAGGCGCGCGCGCCAGCCTTCGAGGCGAAATCCGGGTACGGCGCGTCGTAAGCCGCGGCCTCGGCTTCGGTGAGGTGCGGGCAGGTGCGTTGCATCAGCTTGCCGCACGGCAGATCGGGCGTCTTGTTGACGTACGCGCGCCAGGCGATGAAGCCCTCCGACAGCGGCACATCGCCCGTGCCGAGCGCGGTGTTCATGACCAGCAGGCGCTCGAAGCGCTCGGGCATTTCCATCGGCAGCGTGAGCCCGAGCAGCCCGCCCCAGTCCTGCACCACGAGCGTGATGCGCGAGAGGTCCAGGCGCTCGATGAATTCGAGGAGGAACGCGCGGTGCATGTCGAACGTGTAGAAGCCCTGGTCCTCGGGCTTGTCCGAGCGGCCGAAGCCGATGAAGTCCGGCGCCAGCACGCGCGCGCCGGCGGCGAGGAAGGGCGGGATCATCCGGCGATACAGGTAGCTCCAGGTCGGCTCGCCGTGCAGGCAGAGGAACGTGCGCTCGCCGCGGCCTTCGTCCAGGTAGTGGGCGCGCAGGCCGCGCCACTCGAGGTAGCGCGGCGCGTACGGGAAGCCGGGGAGGCTCGCGAAAGGTGCGTCAGGCGTACGCATCCCCGGATTGTAGAATGGCACGCATGGACTACTCCAAGTACAAGGATTTGAACTGCCGGCTGATCGAGCCGGGGATCCTCCAGATCGTGATGGGCGACGAGGCGAGCGGCAAGCTCTCCACCGCCGGCCACCGCATGCACGCCGAGCTCGCCGAGATCTGGCGCGACGTGGACCGCGACCCGGACGTGCGCGTCGCCATCCTGCGCGGCGCGGGCAAGGGCTTCTCGGCGGGCGGGGACTTCGGCCTGATCGAGGACATCATCAAGGACTTCGAGACCCGCGCGCGCGTCTGGCGCGAGGCGCGCGACCTCGTCTACAACATCATCAACTGCTCGAAGATCGTGATCTCGGCGATGCACGGACCGGCGGTCGGCGCGGGGCTGGTGGCGGGTCTGCTCGCCGACATCTCGATCGCCGCGAAGAACGCGCGCATCATCGACGGCCACACGCGCCTGGGCGTCACCGCGGGCGACCACGCGGCGATCATCTGGCCGCTGCTGTGCGGCATGGCGAAGGCGAAGTACTACCTGCTGACCTGCGAGCAGGTCATCGGGCGAGGAGGCGGAGCGCATCGGCCTGGTTTCGCTGTGCTGCGAGGAAGCCGAGCTGCAGGCGAAGGCGCTGGAGGTGGCGCGCAAGCTCGCCGCGGGCGCGCAGACCGCGCTGCGCTGGACCAAGTACGAGCCTCAACAACTGGCTGCGCATGGCGGGACCGACCTTCGACAATTCGCTCGCGCTGGAGATGCTCGGCTTCACCGGGCCCGAAGTGCGCGAGGGCGCCGCCTCGCACCGCGAGAAGCGCAAGCCCGCCTTTCCGCCCGAGCCGAAGGACTTCTGACCTGTGCCGGGGCCGGGCGGCGCCCGGTCGCTCAGCGAGGCCGCATCGGCGCCGGCGTCACCCGGTAGCGGCGCTTTCCCTGCGCCGCGAAAGTCCCTCACCTCACTGCCGCGATCGTCGTACGGCTGCGGAACTCGCCCTCCTGCATCTACGGGCTCGAGCAGTCCTCGCCGTGCTCCTCCGCTCGCGGCTTGGCTCGGCGCGGCGCGATGGGGCCAGGCGCCGCTGCCGGGCGACGCCGGCATCGCGCAGACATTCACGTCCACGTAGCCGAGCGGCAGCGCGAGGACCCGCAAGAATCCGGTCTGCGTTAGACGCGGCAACGTCCTCAAGGCGCGCTCGGGCGGCGGCGCGAGGGGTCCCCATTGCGACGCGCCGAGGCGGGCCGAGGGCGGAGGGAGAAGGCCGAGCACTGTTCGAGCCCGTGAATGCAGGAAGGGCGAGTTGCGCAGGCCTCCGACGCTCGAGGGATAACGGCGAGGGGATTTCGCGGCGCTGGGGAGCGCGCCGCCGTCCAGCCGCGCCTTGGCGCGCGTTTGGTTAACTGCCCGCCTTGCAAAGGCGCTCGAGGTCGCGCGCGACGGCTTCGAGATCGGGGCCGATGCGGCCCATGTAGGAGAGCAGGATCCGCACCGGCAGGTCGGTGAGCGTCGGCTCGGGGTGGTCACGCATATGCGCCACGTTCTGCAGCATCGGCACCACGCGCCCGCTGCGTATCCCGGCGAATTCGCTCTCCATGCCGTTGACCACGGCGGCCTGCGCGCGGGCGATGCCCGAGAGCAATTCGGCGAGCTGCTGCGCGGAAATTTCCATGCGTTCCTCCCCGGAGGTTGTGCGCGCCGATGGTAGCATCGGCTTGGGAGCCACTGATGCTGCGCCGCCTGCTGGCCGTGCTCGCGCTCGTCGTCCTGGGCGCCGCCGCGGGGCTGGCGCTGCACCTCGCCATCGCGAAGGGGGACACCATGTTCGCCGGAAAGCGACCCGACTACCTCGGCGTCAAGGACGGACGCCTGCCGAGGCCGAGAAGCACGCCCAACTGCGTGTCGAGCCAGGCCGATCCCGCCGACAAGCAGCATTTCATCGAGCCCCTGCGCTTCAAGGGCACGGCACCCGAAGCGATCGCCGCCGCGAGAAAGGCAGTCGAAAGCATGCCGCGCGCGACCGTGATCCGCCAAGAAGGCAACTATCTCTACGCCGAGTTCCGCTCCGCGCTGCTGGGCTTCGTCGATGACGTGGAGTTCACCTATGACGAGAAGGCGGGCGTGCTGCACGTGCGCTCCGCCTCGCGCCTGGGGCGGCGCGATTTCGGCGTCAACCGCGCGCGCGTCGAGGCCCTGCGCGCACGCATCGAACGCCACATCAAGGCATAGAATATCCGCGCTCTTCGACCGATGACGGAGGTTGCCATGACCACCGTGTTGCGCACCCTGGTTGTCTTGCTCGCCGTTGCCGCGGCGCCGGTCCTCGCGCAGGAGCCGCGCAAGGAGAACGCCGAGGAGTTGCTGTCCGCCGTGGTGCAGGTGAAGGCGAAGATCCTGCCCAATGCGCGCAGCCTCGCCACGCTGGGACCGCAGCGCCAGGGCTCGGGCGTGCTGGTGCGCGAGGGCTACGTGCTCACCATCGGCTACCTGGTGATCGAGGCGGAGGCGATCGAGGTCGCCGGGGCCGACGGCAAGGTGGTGCCTGCAACGCTCGCTGCCTATGACCACGCCAGCGGCTTCGGCCTGCTCAAGGTGATCGGGCCGCTCGCCGGCAAGCCGCTGCCGCTCGGCGATTCCACTGCGCTCGCGGAGCGCGAGCCGGCGATGATCGCCAGCTACGGCGGGCGCGAGGGGGTGAGCCTCGTCTACGTCGTCTCGCGCCGTCCGTTCTCCGGAAGCTGGGAGTATCAGCTCGACTCGGCGATCTACACCTACCCGCCGGTGCAGGATTGGTCGGGCGCGGCGCTGATCGGAGCGAAAGGCGAGCTGCTCGGCATCGGCTCGCTGATCGTCGGCGACGCCGGCGGCCCGGGCACGCAGTCGCCGGGCAACCTGTTCGTGCCGATCGACTTGCTCAAGCCCATCCTCGAAGACCTGATCGCGAAGGGCCGCGCGCCGGGCCCGCTGCGGCCCTGGATGGGACTGAATGTCGAGGAGCTGCGCGGGCGAGTGTTCGTCGCGCGCGTGTCCCCCGAGGGTCCGGCGGATCGCGCCGGCATGAAGAGCGGCGACATCGTGATCGGCGTCGGCGGCGAGGAGGTCACCTCGCTCACCGAGTTCTACCGCAAGGTCTGGTCGCGCGGCGCAGCGGGCGTCGAGGTGCCGCTGCGCGTCCTGCAGGGTGCGCAAGTGAAGGACGTCACGGTCCGCTCCATCGACCGCCTGCAGTACTTCCGGCAGAAGTCGAGTTACTAGGCGCGTGCCGCCGCCGGCGTCACCGGGGGCGTGCGCCGCAGAAGCCCGCTCAAGCGTGCGTCCGCCACGACGCGGGCGTGGCGCACGTTCTTGTGGATTTCCTCGAGGTAAAGATTCTGGCCGCCGAAATGGCGCGCCGCGTACTCGTGGGCGCGAGCGAGGTGCAGGTCGAGCCGCTTGGCCGCGACGATGAAGAAGCCGGGCGTTGCGCCGACCAGGTCCTCGCCGGAGCGGAAGCGTCCGCGCGCCACGCCGCCGGCAACGAGCTCCGGGAACAGGCGGTCGCGGCATTTCTCGAGGTAGCAGCGGTCCGACATCTGCGCGAGGATGTCTGCGGTGCCGAGCATCTGGCCGACGCGCCGCAGCAGCGCATGGTCCAGGCGGATCGCCTCGGCCGGCCGTTCACGGCCGGTGAAGTGCACCAGCGCCACCGCCGCGTTCGCGTAGCGCGCGAGGCCCGCCGCGCGCAGGTATTCGAGCAGGAAGGCGGCACCGCGCGAAACGTGGGTGGGCAGGTACTCGGCGCCGGTACGGTGCCGTCGGTCGCCGCGCCGGCGCACGTAGCCGACATCATGGAACAGCGCGCAGATCACCCCGACCGTGAAGAGCGCCGCCGGCAGCGGCTCGGCGCCGCGGCGCGCGCGCTCGTAGCCGTCCATCAGCCGCGCCTGCGCCAGCGTGACCTCGAGCAGGTGCTGCAGGTCGTGAAAGCCGGTGTCGCAGGGCTCGAAACGCGGGTGCCAGCCCTGGTAGATGCGCGCGGCGTCGGCGAAGGCGCGCTCGATCGGACCGCCGGCGGCCTGCGGATAGAGCCCGTGGAACAGCCGCGTGACCTCCGCGCGGACTGCATCAGGGTCGGTGGTGCGGATGCTGCCCGTTACGTCGTGGTCGTTGCCTCGCATGCCGCCGTCCGCCCCCTATGCGCTCGCGCGAAGTGGCGCTAGGATGCGCAACCGAGGGGGATCGGAGCGGTGAACTTGTTCACGACCTGCCGCAGGCATCCGCAAGAGTTTGTGCGACCCCCCGCGCGAGGCGCGCGTTGAGCAATCAGCCGCTCACCGATGAGGAGCGCGCGCAGATCGAGGCGCGCATCCTCGCGCTCGAGACGGAGCACCGCGATCTCGACGACGTCATTACGCGGCTGGTCGGCGATCCGATCCAGGACCAGCTGCAGCTGCGGCGCCTGAAGAAGCGCAAGCTCCTGCTGAAGGACCTGATCGCGCGCCTGCGCGACCGCCTGATCCCCGATATCGTCGCTTGATCGCGCTCATCCAGCGTGTTGCCGAGGCCCGCGTGGCGGTCGGCGACGAAGCGGTGGGCAGCATCGGCCGCGGCGTGCTGGCGCTGGTTGGCGTCGAGCGCGGCGATGGCGAGCGCGAGGCCCAGCGCCTCGCCGAGCGCGTGCTTGGCTACCGTGTCTTTCCGGATGCCGAAGGCAGGATGAACCGCTCGCTCGCCGACATCGGCGGCGGGCTGCTGCTGGTACCGCAGTTCACGCTCGCGGCAGACACCGACAGCGGCACGCGCGCCGGTTTCTCCACCGCGGCCGCGCCGGAAGAAGGCCGGCGCCTCTACGAGCGCTTCGTGCAGATCTGCCGCGGCAAGCACCCGGTGGTGGCCACCGGGCGCTTCGGGGCCGACATGCAGGTCAGCCTCGTGAACGACGGCCCGGTGACCTTCTGGCTGCAGGCTTCTCCAGCGAAACCGTCCTGAAGTCGGCGGGCGCCACGACCTCGATCATCTCGAGGTCCTTCGAGTGGCGGATCTCGCGGTGGCGGATGCCCGGGGGCTGGTAGAAGCAGCTGCCGGCCTTCATGCGCACGCGGCCGACACCCTCGTACTCGAACACCGCCCAGCCCCTGAGTACGTAGACGAACTGCACGTCGCAATCGTGGCGGTGCCACTGTCCGTGCGGCGCCTTGCCGGGGCGGGCACGGATCACGTGCGCCACCACCTTGCCGCGCGTGGCGCGCCGGATGCCGAGGTCGCGGTACTCGAAGTAGTTGCGCAGGCCGCGCCTGACGAATTTCGAGCGCGCGCGGTGCCTCACGGAAAACCCGGTCTTCATCGCCCCTCCCTCATGGAAAAGTCGCGGCGCACGCTCAGCGGTACTCGGGCTGCACGCGCGCCAGGTAATCCTCCAGCTGCGCCGCCAGGCTGCCGACGCTGGACGCGTCGCCCCGGATCGAGCGCTCCTCGATCGCGCGCCCGATGCGCGTGATCTCGTCGAAGCCGTAGCTGCCGCCCACGCCGCCCAGCGAGTGCCCGATGCTGCGCGTGACCGCCAGGTCGCCGCCGTCCAGTGCGGCCCGCAAGCGCGCGAGGTCGCGACCGCAATTGAGCAGGAACCTCGCGACCAGCGTGCGCAGGCGCTCGTCCACCAGCACCGGGATCGCGTCGGCGCCGCTGGCGCGCGGCTTGGCGGCCCCCTCGGCGTAGGGCGCCAGGATTTCGCGCAGGCGCTCGAGCGACACCGGCTTGCTGACGACATCGTCGCAGCCTTCGATGAGCGCGCGCTCGAGCGGCGAGCCCGCCTGATGCGCGGTGAAGCCGACCACGGGCCCGGTGTAGCCGCGCTCGCGCAGCACGCGCACGGTCTCGTAGCCGTCCATGAACGGCATGTCCATGTCGAGCAGCACGGCGCTGTAGGGCTCGGCGAGCGCGGCATCGATCGCCTCGATGCCGTCGCCGACCGCCGTGCAAGAGAAGCCGAGGTCCGCCAACTGCACTTGCACGAGTTCGCGCAGGTCCGCGTTATCGTCCGCGAGCAGGATGCGCCCGGAGAGCTTCGCGGGCGTCGGCGCCGGAGCGCCTGCGGCGACGCGCGTGGGCGCGCTCACCGGCAGCGTCGCCACGGGTGCCGGTATGCGCAGCTCGAACACGGAGCCCTTGCCCGGCTCCGAGCGTGCGCGGATCGAGCCGCCCATCAGCTCGGCCAGCTTGCGCGTGATCGACAGTCCGAGACCGGTACCGGCCGCGGTCACCCCGGAGGCGCGCTGGAAAGGCTGGAAGATGCGCTCGAGGCTGTCGGCCGGAATGCCCGGCCCGGTATCGCGTACTTCGCAGCTCAGCTCGTCCGTTGCCCATTTCGCCGCCAGCGTGACCTTGCCCTGCGCCGTGAACTTGATCGCGTTGCCCAGCAGGTTGATCAGCACCTGGCGCACGCGAAAGGCGTCGAGCGACAGCGCCTGCGGCATGCCTGCGGCCACTTCCAGCTCGAGCGCGAGGCCCTTGTCGTGCGCCAGCATGCGCAAGGTCGCGACCACGTCGTCGAGCAGCGCGCGCGCCTCGTGCGCGGCGCGCTCCACCTTGAGCTGCCCGGCCTCCATGCGCGCGAGGTCGAGGTTGTTGTTGACCAGCGCCAGCAGGTGCTCGCAGTTTCGCGCGATGATGGCGCTGTGGCGCAGGCGCTGCTCGCGGCCGATGTCGTCGCCGTACAGGTTGAACTTGTTGAACCCCATGATCGCGGTGATCGGCGTGCGCAACTCGTGCGTCATGTGGTTGAGGAACTCGGTCTTCAGGCGGTTGGCCTCCAGCGCCGCGGTCTTCTCGTAATGCAGGCGCTGCTTCTCCTGGTACAGCGCGAACAGCCACATCAGGAGCGCTAGCGCAAAGGCGGCGAGGCCCGCAGCGGCGGCGAACAGCCAGTGCGACTGCTGGCTGGCGGCGGCGGCGCCGGCGCCGGCGCCGGCCAGCAGCACGACGCCCGCGGCGAAGCCGATCCCGAAGTCCCGCGGCCGAATCGCCGTTCCGCGGGCCGCGAGCCCGGCGGGCAACGCGAGCGCCAGCAGCGCGAGCGCCAAGTCCAGCCAGAGCCGCTGCGGGCTGAGCACCAGGCCAGCCAGCAGGCTCTCGGCCAGGAGCGCATTGACATACAGGCCTGGCAGCCGCCCCAAGGGCGTCAGCGCAAAGTCGCCCAGCACGGCGCTCGAGCTGCCGATGAAGACGATGCGGTCGCGCACGATGTCGCCGATGTGCGCGCCACCTGCGGCGCCTTCGGCCGCATCCAGCAACTGGTGAAACGGCAGGACCGTCAGGTCCCCGATGTTCGCGGGCAGCCGCGGCGCGATGCTGCCGTCGCTCGCCAGCGGCCAGGCGTGCTCGCCCACGCTCAGGCGATCGCCGTCCACGCTCAGTCCGTGACCGGGGGCGGCGGCGAGCAGTGCGGCGACCGTGAAGCCCGGCAGCACCTTGCCATGGGCGAGATGCAGCGGCGCGAGACGACGCACCACGCCGTCCTCGTCGGTGAGCGTGCTGATCACGCCGACCCGCGCCTGCGACGCCTGCGTGAGCCGTGCGAGCGGGAGCGTCAGGTCCGGCCAAGCACGTGCGAGCGAGGCGACCCGGGGTGCCGCCTGCGCATCGACGAGCGCGATGCGGCCCAGTTGCGCGTGGTAGTCCGCCGGCCTCGCATACGGGTAAGGGAGCGCCGCGGCGGCCAGCACGGCGCGCGCATCGAGTGCGGCGGCGAAGGCGTCGTCGCCGTCGCGGGCCTCGGCGAAGAGAATGTCATAGGCGACGGCGCGCGCGCCGCTCGAGGCGAGAAACCGCTGTGCCCTGGCGTAGACGTCGCGTGCGTAGGGCCACGCGCCATGCCGCGGCGCCAGCCGCAGCATCGACGCCTCGTCGACGTCCACCACCACCACGCGATCCATCGGCAACGCCACCGCAAGCCGGCGCTGCAGCGCGTCACCCACCCACCACGACAGCCGCGGATACAGGGTGGTCTGGGAGAACAGGCCCGCCAACAGTAGTCCGCCGGCGGCCACGATCATGGCGCGCAGCCAAGCGCGGTTCGATTCCGATAGCACGCTGTCCCGCCGCGGCAATGTGAGCGACAATTCTAGTGGAAATCCTCAGCGCGGCCGCTCGCCAAGGGGGCGTGCGGCGGCAATCGCTGCCGGTGGCGCCGAGGTCGATAGGACCGATGCGTCATCGCACCCGCCATCTGGTTGCACTGCTGCTCGCTGCCTTTTTTCTGGCGGAGCCCTGCCTTGTCGCAGCGCAGTCCGCGCTTGCCGACCTTCTGACGCGCGCATCTGCCATGTCGGACGCGGGCAAGCATGCGGAAGCCTACGCGCTGCTCGCCGCCGAAGAGGACACGCACATCGGCGAGATTGCCTACGACTATGCGCTGGGCCGCGCTGCGCTGAACGCCGGGCGTCCCGATCGCGCGACGATCGCGTTCGCCAGGGTGCTGGCACTCGATCCCGGACATGCGGGCGCGCTCATCGACAGCGGCCGCGCGTACCTCGCGCTTGGCAACCGCGCGCAGGCCGAGGCGGCCTTCGAGGCGCTGCTCGCGCTCGATCCGCCGCCGGCGATACGTGCGCAGTTGCTCATCTACCTTGGGCAGGCGCGCGGCGCAGAGCGCACGGCCGGTGCCGCAGTGCGGGGCTACCTGACGGTCTCCGCGGGCACCAGCTCCAACGTCAACCAGGCGCCCGTGCAGGGGCCGGTGTTCGTGCCGGGTCTGCCTTTCACCGTGCAGCTCGCCGACCAGAACGTGCGCAAGGACGACAGCTTTGCCAGCCTGGGCGGCGGCGTGGAAGCGGCAACGCCGCTGTCCGGGCGCGTGTCGCTCATCGGCAGCGCGGAGTTCCTCACGCGGGCCAACGCCCATGAGTCCGACTTCGACGTGGGCGGTGCGGCGGGGAGCCTTGGCCTCGCGTGGTCCGGCGATCGCTACCTGGTACGCGGGCAAGTCCAACTGATGCGAAACTCGCTGGGCGGCGAGACGAGCCGGGATGTGAAAGCCCTGAGCCTGGATGCGAGCGAAACCACCTCGCCGACCCCGGGTAGTTTCGGAGTGCTCTTCGGCTTCCTGCACCTGGGCAGCTACCGCCACCCCCCTGAGGACTTGAAGGTCTTCGATGCCGACTTCGTGAGCGCGGGGGCGGGCGTGACAACCCGGCTTGACGAGAAATCGACGGTGAGTGTCGCGCTCGTGACGGGCCTTGACGAGGACAAGGGGGGCAACCCGAGCGGGGACCGCAGGGGCATCGGCGGCCGGTTCGCGTGGGAGCAGGTCTTCACTCCCACGATCCGGCTGGCCGCGATCGCAAGCCTGGTCAGATCGGACTACAACGCTCTCGATGCCATTTTCCTTACGGAACGAGAAGATACACGCTTGGACTTCGAGGCGTTTCTCAGGTACCAGATAGCCCCAAAGGTCGAGGCGCGACTCGGCGCATGGCGGTCAGTGCAGGACTCCAATATCCCGATTTACGAGTACAAACGTACCGACTGGTGGATTTCGGTGTCCCGCCTATTCGATTGACCTGCTGCGTCAAAGTAAGTGAAGGCGGTCAAAAACGCCTCATTTGGCGGGCCCGATAGTTGCACCATCCTTGCTCAGGGCAGATCCACAGCCGGGAAATCTGGAGGGTGGTATGAGAATGAACTTCATCTTGGCCGGGCTGGTGCTGGGTGCGCTGGGAACGGGGCATGCCCAGGCGCAAAGCGCCGGGGTGGTGCAATTCGCCGCGGGAGACGTCAAGGTCGTCGCTGCGGGCGGCAGCGAGCGTGCGGCGCGCAAAGGCGTGCCGGTCAACGTGGGCGACACACTGCTCACGGCTCCCGGTGCGTTGGCGCAGCTGAAGATGGGCGACGGCGCGATCGTCGTCGTGCAGCCGGAGTCGCGACTCACAGTCGCAGAATTCCACTACGCCGGCACGGAAGACGGCACGGAAAGGGTCCGCTATCGGCTGGAGCAGGGCGGCTTCCGCGCAGTCACGGGGGCCATTGGGCGCACCCACAAGCAGAACTACCTGATCGAGACGCCGATCGCCCACATGGGCGTGCGCGGCACGGATCACGAGTCGTACTTCTTCCCCGCGACCGGGCCGCTGGCGGGCGATGGGGCGAAGCCCGGCGCCTACAACAAGGTCAATACGGGCAGGACGTTCATGCGCACCGGGGCGGGCGAAGTCGAGGTGAACCCGAACCAGGTCGGCTTCGTCGCGAGCGCCGGGCAGGTGCCGGTGATCCTGCCCACTGTGCCCGGGTTCTTCAATCATTCAATCTCGCCGCGCAGTGCGCGGCCGGCGGTGAGCCCCGCCCCCGTTGCGGCGCAGTTCGTGAAGGTGGAGCAGGCCGTGGAGACCGAGGAAGGCGACAAGCTTGTGCGTCCCCGCGGCGAACGGTCCGCCGTCGGCAACGGCAAAGGCCCGCTCATCGGCTACGCAGTGGCCAAGGGCGGCGCAGGCTTCGGCCGCTCCGGCAACGGCGTGGAGTTCGAACCCTCCGACAAGGCGGTATTCACCAAGGGCGGCGAAGATGTGGCGTACGGTGTGAAGTGGGGCAGTTGGGCCGGAGGGTCGGTGGAGGTGGGTGGCCGAAAAGCGGCGGGCCCGGTGCACGTGATCGACAGCACGATGAAGGCCACGCCTGCGCAGCTTGCGACGCTTTCCGCTACTGGAGTCAAAGCGAGCTACAGCTATTCCGGCAATGGCTCGGTGACGAACTACCAGGGAACGCCGGGCACGATCCAGAAGCTGGACGTCGGCGTCGACTTCGCCAAGCAGATGATCACCAGCTACGACCTCCAGGCCAAGGTGGTCGGCGACTGGAAGGCGAGCGGCAGCGGCAGCTTCGCGCAATTCACCGGTGCTTCCGGCATCGCGCTGACCGGCAATTGCACTGGCTGCAACCCGGGCAACGGCTCGCCCACCGCCAGCGGCACAGCACACGGCGCCTTCGTGGGCGACGCGGCCCAGAAGATGATCACTTCTTTCGGCCTGACCTCGGCGGGCAAGGCGATTTCGGGAACGGCGCTTCTGGACAAGAAGTAGCCTCGAGCAGCGATCATCCATGGCCAACGGCATCGACCGCCGCAGCGTCCTGATCGTCGACGATCACGAGCCGACCCGGCTGCTGGTCGGCCGCATCGTTGCGCAGGAGCTGCGCGCCCATGTGACGCTGGCCGGCACCTGCGAGGAGGCGCTGCGCTGCGCCGAAGAGAAGGTCTACGACGTGATCCTGCTCGACCTGCTGATGCCGGGCATCGGCGGTTACGAGGTGCTGCGCCGGATCCGCGCGCACGGGCCGAACCGCAGCGCCCCGGTGCTGGTCCTCTCGGTGATGGCGACGCACGAGTCGATGGAGCGCTGCCGCCAGCTCGGCGCCACGGCGTTTCTCGCGAAACCCGTCGACCGTGAGCTCGTCACCACCATGCTGCACAGCCTGCTCGACCGCAGGCGCAGCCCGAGAGCCGGTTCGAGTCCCGCGGCCGAAGACGGCTGCTAAGGAGCCTCTGTCTTACTCGCGCACGCGGGGGAAGACGAGGCGGCGTCCTCAGGGACGCCGCAGCATCGGCTGCGAGCGGAAGATGCGCGCATCCATCGTCTTCAGGTCCTCCGCCACGCCCACCCCGGGAGCAATCTGCGCGCGCACCTCGCGCTCGAGATCGATGCCGGGCGCGATCTCGGTCAGCGTCAGCCGCCCGCCGCGCATCTCGAACACCGCGCGCTCGGTGATGTAGAGCACCTTGGTGCCGCTGCCGGTGGAATAGCTGCCGTTGAACGACAGGTGCTCCACCTTGGGCACCACCTTCTTCACCTCACCCTCGCGCCGGATGCGCAGGCGCCCGTCCGCCGCCTCGACCTCCAGTCCCTTGGCGGTGAGCGAGCCCATGAACACCACTTCCTTGGAAGTCTGGGTGATGTTGACGAAGCCGCCGATGCCGGCGATTCGCGTGCCGAACTTGGAGACGTTGACGTTGCCCTGCACGTCCACCTGCGCGAGGCCGAGGAACGCGAGGTCGAGGCCACCGCCGTCGTAGAAGTCGAACTGCTCTCCGTGTGAAACGACGGCATCCGGGTTGGCGGAGGCGCCGAAGGAGGGATACTGCGCGGGCGTGCCGCCGATCGGGCCCGATTCCACGGTCATGACGAAATCGTCCAGTCCCTCCTCGCGCGCCACCTGGCCGACGCCCGCCGACATGCCGACGCCGAGGTTGACGATCGGGCGCTGGTACCTGAGCAGCTCGAGCACGGCGCGTCGCTGCACGATCTTGCGCAGGTCGAGCGGCGCTGGCTTCGCGTCCTGCGGCGCGGCGCGCGCCGCGCCGACATAGGCGGGGTTGTACTCCTCTCCGTAGGTCTGCCAGTGGTCCTCGGGCCGCTCGGCCACGACCACGTAATCCACCAGGATCCCCGGCACGCGCACCGCGTGCGGATGGATCGCGTGCTTCGCCGCCAGGCGCTTCACCTGCACGATGACGATGCCGCCGGAGTTGTGCGCCGCCTGCGCGAGCGCGAGCACGTCGTTGTGGAACACCTCCTCTTCCATGCTGATGTTGCCTTCCGCATCGGCCGTCGTGCCGCGCAGCAGCACGCAGTCGATGGGCATCGCGGGGTAGAAGAGATATTCCTTGCCGCGCAGCGTCACGAGCTCGACGAGGTCCTCGGTGGTGCGGCGGTTGAGCTTGCCGCCGTCGTAGCGCGGATCGACGAAGGTGTGCAGGCCGATGCTGGTGACGACGCCGGGCTTCTTGCCGGCGATGGCGCGGTACAGGTGCGCGATCACGCCTTGCGGCCAGTTGTAGGCTTCGACCTTGTCCGCGATGGCGAGCGCGCCGAGGCGCGGCGCGGCGCCCCAATGGCCGCCGATGATGCGTTTGACCATTCCTTCGTTGCCGAAATGCCCGGTGCCGCGGGTCTTGCGGTCGCCCTGTCCGGCGGCATAGATCAGGGTCAGCGCGCGCGGATGGCCGGTCTCGAGGAAGCGGTTCTCGATCGCGGCGCTGAGGCCCTCGGGGTGGCCCGAGCCGGTGAAGCCCGAGGTGGACACGGTCCAGCCGTCCCGGATGAGGCCCGCGGCCTCTTTCGAGGAAATCACTTTCATCGCTTTTGCGGCGGATTCTACCGTTTCGGTTTAAGCTTGCTGCTCCCATGTTCGACCAGTTCATCGGCGTCAAGCCGGTCGAGGAACGCCATCGCTTCGACGTCGCGCGGCTGGAGCAATTCCTGCGCGGGAAGATCGAGGACTGGCGCGGCGCGCTGACGGTCGAGCAGTTCAAGGGCGGGCAATCCAATCCCACCTATCGCATTACCGCGGGCGCCAGGCGCTATGTGCTGCGCAGGAAGCCCCCGGGCAAGCTCCTGCCTTCCGCGCACGCGGTCGAGCGCGAATACAAGGTCATCAAGGCGCTCCACGGCGTGGGCTTTCCGGTGGCCAGGCCCTGGGTGCTGTGCGAGGACGAATCGGTCATCGGCACCGCGTTCTACGTGATGGACTGCGTCGAAGGCCGCGTGCTGTGGGACCAGGCGCTGCCCGGCATGTCGCGCGAGCGAGCGCGGCGCGATCTGGGACGAGCTGAACCGCGTGATCGCGCGGCTGCACACGATCGACTACAAGGCCGTCGGCCTCGGGGATTTCGGCAAGCCGGGCAACTACATCGCGCGCCAGGTCTCGCGCTGGACCAAGCAGTACCTGGCCTCCGAGACGGAGAAGATCGAGGAGATGGACCAGCTCATCGAGTGGCTGCCGAAGAACATCCCGGCGGGCGACGAGACCTCGGTGGTCCACGGCGACTTTCGCCTGGACAACACCATCTTCCATCCCACCGAGCCGCGCATCCTCGCGGTGCTCGATTGGGAACTGTCGACGCTCGGCGCATCCGCTCGCCGACTTCGCCTACCACTGCATGAGCTGGCACATCGCGCCGGGCAAGTTCCGCGGCATCGCGGGCCTCGATCTCGCGGCGCTCGGCATTCCGAGCGAGCGCGAGTACGTCGAGCGCTATTGCAAGCGCACGGGGCGCAAGGGCATCGACCCTTCGACCTGGGACTTCTACATGGCCTACAACCTGTTCCGCATCGCCGCGCATCCGCAGGGCATCGCCAAGCGCGTGGTGGACGGCACCGCGGCGAGCGAGCACGCGCGCGAGGCCGGCTCGCGCACGCGGCCGCTGGCCGAGCTGGGCTGGGCGCAGGTCGAGAGAATTCTCAAGAGAGCTGCCTAGGAGAAGCGCATGGACTTCGAATATTCGCCGCGGGTCAAGGAACTGCAGAAACGCCTCACGGCGTTCATGGACGAGCACATCTATCCCAACGAGCCATGCCTACTACGCGCACACCAGGGGCGACAAGCGCTGGGAGCCGGTGCCGATCATCGAGGAGCTCAAGCCCAAGGCGCGCAAGGCCGGCCTGTGGAACCTGTTCCTGCCGCATTCCAAGCGCGCGCCCGAGGGCCTGTCGAACCTCGAGTACGCGCCGCTGTGCGAGATCATGGGCGCGCACCAGCTGGTCGCCCGAGGTGTTCAACTGCTCGGCGCCGGACACCGGCAACATGGAGACCATCGAGCGCTACGGCACCGAGGAGCAGAAGCAGCAGTGGCTCGAGCCGCTGCTGCGCGGCGAGATCCGCTCCGCGTTCCTGATGACCGAGCCCGAGGTCGCCTCGTCGGACGCCACCAACATCCAGATGCACATCAAGCGCGACGGCAACGACTACGTCATCAACGGCCGCAAGTGGTGGTCTTCGGGGCGCGGGCGACCCGCGCTGCAAGGTCTACATCGTGATGGGCAAGACCAATCCCGACCATCCTTCGCGCCACAGCCAGCAGTCGATGATGCTGGTGCCGGCCGACACGCCGGGCGATCACGATCCTGCGCCACCTGAACGTGTTCGGCTACGACGATGCGCCGCACGGCCACATGGAGATCGAGTTCAAGAACGTGCGCGTGCCGGCCTCGAACATCCTGCTCGGCGAGGGCCGCGGCTTCGAGATCGCGCAGGGGCGCCTCGGGCCCGGCCGCATCCACCACTGCATGCGCCTCATCGGCCAGGCCGAGCGGGCGCTGGAGAAGATGTGCAAGCGCGCGACACAGCGCGTCGCCTTCGGCCGCACGATCGCGGAGCAGGGCGTGACGCGCGAGCGCATCGCGGAGGCGCGCATCATGATCGACTCCGCGCGCTTCATGGTGCTGAACGCCGCCTGGAAGATGGACACGGTCGGCAACAAGGTGGCGCAGAAGGAGATCGCCATGATCAAGGTGCTGGCGCCCAACATGGCCTGCCAGGTGATCGACTGGGCCATGCAGGTGCACGGCGGCGGCGGCGTGTCACCGACGACTTCGGCCTGGCCAACATGTACGCGCACGCGCGCACCCTGCGCTTCGCCGACGGCCCGGACGAGGTGCACCGCAACGCCATCGCCAAGCTCGAGATCGCCGAGCAAACGTCGGTCGCCGAGTCGCTCGCGCGCCGCAAGTCCTGATCATGGAGCTGAAGGGCAAGGTCGCCGTGGTGACGGGCGCGGCGAGCGGCATCGGCCGCGCCGCGGCGCGGCGCTTCGCGCAGGAGGGCGCGGCGGGCCTGGTGCTCGCCGACCTGAACCTGCAGGGCCTGCAGCCGGTGGCGGACGAGGTGAAGGGACTCGCGGTGGCCTGCGACGTGAGCCGGGAAGCCGACATCCAGCGCGTCGTGCAGCAAGCCGAGGACCGCCACGGACGCATCGACGTCTACTTCTCCAATGCGGGCATCGTGCAGCGCGGCGGGCTGGAGGCAAGCGACGCGGACTGGGAGCGCAACTGGAAGATCCACGTCATGGCGCACGTCTGGGCGGCGCGCGCGGTCGTGGAGAAGATGGTCGCGCGCGGCGGCGGGTACTTCCTCGTCACGGCTTCGGCTGCGGGGTTGCTCAACATCGTCGAGTCCGCGACCTACGGCGTCACCAAGCACGGCGCGGTGGCCTTCGCCGAGTGGCTCGCCATCGCCTACGGGCGCCGCGGCCTGCGCGTCTCGTGCCTGTGCCCGCAGGCGGTGATCACCGGCATGTACAAGGGCGACGGCGGCTCGGCGGGTGTGGACGGCGCGCTCACGGCGGAGCAGGTGGCCGGCGAGATCGTCAAGGTGATGGGCGAGGAGCGCTTCCTCGTGTTGCCGCATCCGACCGTCCTCAATTACATGCGCAACAAGACCGCCGACTATGACCGCTGGCTGGGCGGCATGCAGAAGCTCTATGCGAAGCACACCGGGGAGAAGCAATGATCAAGCTGTGCGGGTTCCGGATCAGCAACTACCACAACAAGGTGCGCATCGCGTTGCTGGAGAAGGAGGTGCCGTTCGAGGAGGACTGCGAGGTGCGCCCCTCGCAGAAGGACGAGGTCCTGGCAAAGAGCCCGATGGGCAAGGTGCCCTTCCTGGAGGTGAACGGCACGCTGATCCGCGAGTCGGGCGTGATCCTCGAGTACCTGGAGGACGCCTATCCGCAGAAGCCGCTGCTGCCGAAGGATCCGCTCGAGCGCGCGCGCGTGCGCGAGCTGACGGCGTTCATCGAGCTGCACCTGGAGCTGGTGGCGCGGCGCATGTACGGCAGCCTCGGCGGCGGCAAGCCGGTGTCGGACGAGACGCGCCAGCGGGTGGAGAAGGATCTCGCCAAGGGTGCGCGCGCGCTGAAGACGCTGGTGAAGTTCGAGCCGTTCATCGCCGGCAAGGAGCTCACCATCGCCGACTGTGCGGCCTTCGTGCACCTGCCGCTGGTGACGCTGGTGACGAGATCGTTCTTCGGCCGCGATTTCCTCGAGGACATCGCGCCGCTGAAGCCCTACCTCAAGATGCTGGGCGCGCGGCCGGCGTTCGCGAAGGTGAACGAGGACCGCAAGGCGGCGACCGCGCCGCGAAGAAGTGAGCAGCCTGAGCGAGTACCTGCGCTTCGTCGTCACGCTGACTGCGGTCGTCGATCCGTTCCTCGCGGTTCCGTTCTTCCTCGCCCTTACAGCCACGCGCAGCGAAGCCGAGCGCAAGCGGCACGCCGAAGTCGTCGCGTTCACGGTGTTCGTGGTGCTCGTGACCTCCGTGTTCATCGGCGAGAGGTTGCTCCTGTTCATCGGCGCGAGTCTGCCGGCGTTCCGCGTCGGCGGCGGCCTGGTTCTGCTGCTGATGGCGCTGGCGATGCTCAACGCGCAGGTGGGCGGCGTGCGCCAGTCGCAGGCGGAGGCGAGGGAGCTGGAGCAGGGCGAGCCGCACGGCGTGGTGCCGCTCGCCATCCCGCTGCTCGCCGGGCCGGGCGCGATCAGCACCTCGATCATCGCGGCTGAAGGCGGCGGACTGGTGCACCAACTTTTGATCGTGCTGTGCATCGCGGTGGTGTGCCTGGTGTCCTGGCTCACGATGCGCGCGGCGCACCGCATCGCCGCGCGCATGGGCACCACGGGGCTCAACGTCGCGACGCGAATCCTCGGTTTGCTGCTCGCCGCCATGGCCGTGCAGACCATGGCGGTTGGTCTGCGCGCGCTGTTTCCCGGCCTGGGGTAGACCAGGGCTACTGGCCAGAGGTTTCCAGGAGGTCGATGCGCTCTTCGCTGACCAGCGCCGAGCGCTGGCTCCAGGTGCGATTCTCCATGCGGACGTAGCGCTTCACTTCCGGCGCATACCAGCCGATGACCTCGAATCGCGAGGGGGCATTGTGCAACGTCCATTCCGTCCCCACGCCGCGCACGCCCTCGATCTGCACTCTCAGTGTGTTGTAGCGGCCGGCCGGCACTTCGATCGGCCTGTTGGGCGAGACGGTGACGCGCGTCTGCCATTCCGACAAGGTGCCGATGGGATAGCCGCTCACCGGCCCGACCTCGCGGGCGCTTGCTTCGTGCAAGGCGAAATAGGGATTGAACTCGATCGCGGCGCGGTCGCCGCCCAGGCTGCGCTCGATGAACCTCGCCTCATCGGCGCCGATGTCGCTGCGCACTCGAGTGCGGCTTGCCCCGCCTTCCAGCGCGAAGTTCTCGGTCACCACCCAGCCGTCCACCGCGTCCACGCGCACGGTGAACTGGTGCTGCACGCGCGAGTACTTCAGGTCCATATAGCGATACTTCCACGTGGTGCCGAGCGGCGGCAGTTTGTCCGAGGCGGGACGATAGGCAGCACCACCGGCGCTGACGGCTGCGACCTGCAGCTTCTTCTTCTCCTCGGCGGCCCTGATGCGCTCGGGGATCTCGCGCACCCATTCGGCCGGCGCGGCGAAGTTGAGGTTCTGCCCACTGCGCATTTGCGCCGTGGTGATGCCGACGAGCAGGCCGTTCTCGTCGAACAGGCCGCCCCCGGAGGAGCCCGGGGAGATTGGCGCGGTGGTCTGGATGACCTGCTCCTTGCCATCCGGCCCGCGCAGCGCCGACACCAGGCCGTCGCTCAGCGTGACCTCGAGCCCTTTCGGATTGCCGAGGGCGAACACCCTCTGGCCCACCTGCAGGCCCTTCGCGGCGCCCAACTCGACCGGCGGGGCGTTCAGGTTGGGTACCTCCAGCTGGCACAGGTCGCGGCCCGCGTCGGCGTGCTCGACGCGCTTGGCGACGTAGATCACGTTCTCCTTGCGCAGGTAGACGAAGTTCGCGCCCTGGATGACGTGGCAGTTGGTGACGACGCGCTGCGGGGCGATGACGACGCCGCTGCCTTGCGAGCGGCGCTTCTCGTCGGTGTCCACGCCGTAGACGAAATAGATGCTCGGCGCGAGCTTGTTGAAAAGCTCCTGCGGCGTGATCGCGGCCGCGGGCAGTGACGCCAGCATCGAGATCAACAGCAATCCGCTACGCAATACGGCCATACGTGCCTCCCTCCCAGGACGCCCAGCGCCTTGCCCGCGGGAAATTCTAGCTCTGGGAGCTTCCTCCGAGCCAGTCCCCCGCATCGCGCCACAAAGTTTCACGGAAGCGCTCGCGAAAGAAGCCGAAATGGCCGATCTTGCCGCCGCCAAGATCGGCGGGATCCACGGTGACCAGCTCGCTTGGCGCCGAGGCGTATTCACGCAGCATGGCCTCCGTGGCGGCGCGCGGCGCATAGCGGTCGTCCGCGATCCAGTAGCTGCGGATCGGCGCCTTGAAGCCCGTGTAGCCCTGCGCGCCAACCACGCCGGCCGCGTAGTGCGGGTCACGGCACCACGCCGCCCATTCCGCGGCGACGCCCGCGGGAAGGTCCTCGCCCGCGCCGATTACGGAAGCGGGCACGTAGCCGAGGAGCGACGAAATCCCCGGCAGCAGCGCGTGCGTGAGGAACCACATCCCCGCGCGGCCAAGTCCGCGCCAGTGGCGCCAGTAGCCGCTTTGCGCGCCGACGAACAGCGCGCCCGCGAGGCGCTCGATCCCCGGCACGAGGCCCAGGCCATTGCCGCCGAAGCTGTGGCCGACCGCGAAGAGGCTCGCGCCGGGCGCGATGCGCGCGAGCTCGTCGAGCGCGGCAGCCGCGTCGAGCTGCGCCCAGTCTCGGATGCGCGCCTGCAGCGCGCGCAAGGGGCCGTGGCGCGACGCAGCGATGCCGCGGTAGTCGTAAGTGAGGACCGTGAAGCCGCGCTCCTCGAGGTACGCGGCGAACGCGGCGTAGAACTGCTGGCGCACGCCGACCGCGGCGTTCACCAGCACCGCGCGGCCGTTCGGCTGCGCGGGGCGATACAGGATGCCGCCGAGCCGGAAACCGTCGCGCGCGGCGAATTCGACCGGCCGCAGGCTCACTTCGGGACGGGGCGCGGGCGGCCGTTGGCGTCGATGGCGACGTAGGTGAGCGTCGCCTCGGTGACCTTGACGACCCTGGCCTCGGCGCGGCCGCGCTCGGCGTAGACCTCGACGTTGACCGTGATCGAGGTGTTGCCGATGCGCACCACGTCGGCGTAGAGCGAAAGGATGTCGCCGATCTGCACGGGCTGCTTGAAGAGGAAGGAGTTCACCGACACCGTCGCCACGCGGCCGCGCGCCACGCGCCCCGCGACCGTGCCGCCGGCGACGTCCACCTGCGCCATGATCCAGCCGCCGAAGATGTCGCCGTTGTGGTTTGCGTCCGCCGGCATGGGCACGACGCGCAGCGCCGGAATCTTCCCCTTGGGCAGCTTCAGGCCCGGGGGCTGGTGCGAGGCGCGCCCCATCGCCTACTTGCTGCCGCGCGTTTGCAGGTAATGCAGCGGCCCGCCGCGGAACGGCGCGAAGCCGGTGCCGAAGATCAGCCCGGCGTCGATCAGCTCGGCGTCGGCGACGATGCCCTCGGCCATCACCGCCTGTGCCTCGGCGAGGTAGGGCTCGATGAGCGATTCGACCAACTCCGGCGTCCAGGCGTCGGGCTGGCCCTTCACCGGCTTGCCTTTCTCGTAGCGGTAGATGCCCTGGCCGGTCTTCTTGCCCAGTTGCCCGAGCGCCACCTTGTTGAGCAACACCTGAGGCGCTTCCGGCTCGCCGTGCGCGCCCTTCTTGCCGAGCTCCTTGCCCGCCGCGAGGCAGATGTCGAGGCCCACCGTGTCGGCGAGCTCGATCGGGCCCCATCGGCATGCCGAACTCCTCCATCGCCGCATCGATGGTCTCGGGCTTGGCGCCCTCATCGAGCAGCCGGAAGGCGTTCTGCATGTAGGGGCCGAGCACGCGGTTGACGAGGAAACCGGGCGAGTCCTTGACCGGCAGCGGCAGCTTGTCGATCTGGCGCACGAAGGCGATCGCCTTGCGCGCCATGTCCGTGCTGGTGCCCGCGCCCTGCACGACTTCCACCAGCTGCAGCTGCGGCACCGGATTGAAGAAGTGGATGCCGACGAGGCGCGCGGGATCCTTGAACTGCGCCGCGATGTCCGCGAGCTTCAGGCTGGAGGTGTTGGTGGCGAGCACCGCGTCGGGCTTTGCCACCGCTTCCACCCTGGCGAAGAGCTCGCGCTTGGCCTGCAGGTTCTCGAAGATCGCCTCGATCACCACGTCGGCGCGCGCCGCCCCGGCGCCGGCGACGTCCGGGATCAGCCGGTCGAGCGCATCGCGCTCCCGGCGCGGGTCGCGCAGGCGCTTCCTGAAGAGCTCCGCGGCGCGCTTCACCGCAGGCGCGATGCGCTCGGGCGCCGTGTCCTGCAGCGTCACCGTGATGCCGCGCATCGCGCACACCGCGGCGATGTCGCCGCCCATCACGCCCGCGCCGATCACGTGCACGTGGCGCGCCTTGAAATCCACCCCCTTGGCGAGGCCCTTCATGCGCTCCTGCAGGAAGAAGATGCGGATCAGGTTGCGCGTCGTCGGGTGGCTGGACAGCGCTTCGATCGAGCAATCCGGGTCGGCCGGATTGATGAAGGGATCGCCGTCATACCTCACCCAGGCGTCGAGGATCGCGTACGGCGCCGGGTAGTGCTCGCGGCGCGCGCGCTTCGCCACCTGCTTTCGCGCCTGCGCCGCGACGAAGCGCCGGCCCACGCCCAGCATCAGGCGGTCCGCGAGGCCGAGCTTCCTCGGCGGCTTGGCCTCGAGCGTCACCAGGCGCGCGGTATTCTCCAGCACGCGCAGGGGCGCCGCCTCGGTGGCGAGCCCCATCTTCTTTGCGCGGCGCGCGTCGATCGCGCGCCCGGTGAGGATCATGTCGAGGGCCGCCGCGGGGCCGACCAGCTTGGGCAGCCACTGCAGGCCGTGCCAGAACGGCCAGATGCCGAGCATCACCTCAGGGAACGCGAAACGTGTCTTCGGGTCGTCGAGCGCCACGCGGTAAGTGCAGGCGAGCGCCATCTCGAGGCCGCCGCCCATGCAGAACCCGTTCACCATCGCGGTGGTGGGGAACGGCAGGTCGCGCAGCTTCTGCATCGTGTCCCAGCCCAGGCGCGTGAAGTCCACCGCTTCCGCCGGCGTCTGGAAGCGCACGAACTGGTTGACGTCCGCGCCGGCGATGAAGTTCTCCTTCGCCGAGCGGATGACGAGGCCCTTGGGCTTGGCCGCAGCCACCGCGTCCAGCGCCGAGCCCAGTTCCTCCAGCGCCTCGCGCGAAAAGGTGTTGGTCGACTCGCCCTGCTTGTCGAAGGTGAGCCAGGCGAGGCCCTGCCGGTCGATCTCCCAGCGCCAGTGCTTCAGCATCGCATCCGTTTGCGCACGATCCATCGTTACGCCTTTCCCAAACGTTTCGCGGCGCACGGCGGCGGGACGCCGCGGTGCAGCGCATCGTGGTTCTTACACCGTTTCCAGGAGCATCGCGCCACCGAGTCCGCCGCCGATGCAGATCGAGGCGATGCCGCGCTTCGCGTTCTTGCGCTTGAGGAGCTTGAGCATGTGCAAGACGATCCTCGCGCCCGACGCCCCCACGGGGTGCCCGAGCGCCACCGCGCCGCCGTCCACGTTGAGCTTCTCCTCGTCGAGCTCGCCCATCGCGCGCTCGAGGCCCAACTGCTCCTTGCAGTACTTCTCGTCCTTCCAGGCCGCGAGGCAGCCCAGCACCTGCGCGGCGAAGGCCTCGTTGATCTCCCAGTAGTCGAGGTCGGCAAGCCCCAGGCCGTGACGCTGCAGGATCGGCGTGGCCGCGTGCACGGGGCCGAGGCCCATCTGCGCCGGGTCGAGCCCTGCCCACTGCGAATCGACGATGCGCCCGATCGGCGAGAGGCCGTGCCGGCGCACGGCTTCTTCCGAGGCGAGGATCAGCCAGGCGGCGCCGTCGGTGATCTGCGAGCTGTTGCCCGGCGTGACATTGCCGTACTTGCGGTCGAAGAAGGGCTTCAGCTTGGCCAGGCCCTCCATCGAGGCGTCGCGCCGCACGCCGTCGTCCAGCGTGTAGGCGTTGCCCTTGGCGTCGTAGAGCGCCTCGACTTCGCCGCCGCCCGACTTGAGCGGACCCTCGTCCTGCGCGCGCGCCAGGCGCTGGTGGCTGCGCACCGAGTAGGCGTCCATCTGCTCGCGCGTGATGCCGAAGCGGTGCGCGAGGTTCTCCGCGGTCTGGCCCATCAAGAGGCCGACCATCGGGTCGGTGAGCCCCTTCATGATGCCGATCACCGGCGCGAGCAGCGCCTTGAACGGCATGCGCGCGAAGAGCGCCATGCGCTGGCCCGCTCGACCTGGCCGCCGCCATGTCCGAGAACCAGGTCACCATCCTGTCGTTGTAGAGCAGCGGCGCGCGCGAAAGCGCGTCCACGCCGCCGGCGAGCACCAGCTGCGAGCGGCCGGCGAGGATGTTGTTGACGCCGGAGTCGAGCGCCTGCATGCCGCTCGCGCAATTGCGCATCACCGTCCAGCCCGGCACCTTTTCGCCGCAGCCCATGCGCAGCGCCGCCACGCGGCCGATGTTCACCTCGTCCACCGAGGGCGCGGCGCAGCCGAGGATCACCTCGTCGAGGTCCTGCGGCGCGAACTTCTGCCGCGCAAGCAGGATGCGGCCCGCCTGCACGGCGAGGTCGCCCGCTGCGAACGGCCCGGGACGGTTCTTGGATTTCAGGAACGGCGTGCGCGCGCCGTCGACGACGTAGACGGGTCGGAGGCTCATGTCAGGCTGCCTTGGCGCGTATTGGCTTCGCTTCGCCGAGCTTGTCCATGATCTCGGCGCGGCCGAAGTCCTGCGGGAAATCGTCCACCATGATGACGCGCTTGCGCAGCACCTCTTTGCGCTGCCACTGCGTGTATTCCTCGGCGCTGATCGCGCCCTGCTCGCGCGCCGCGAGCGCCGTGTCGACGCCCGAGCGCGGCTCGAGCGCGCCGCTCTTCACCGCCTCGCGCAGCTTCTTCTCGATCGGCTCGCAGGCGACCGCGGCGAGGAACGCCGTCTCCAGCACGGCGGTCGCGTCCGCCTCGCCCCTGGGCAGGTAGATGCCGGCGGTCAGCCGGTCGCGCGCGGCGCCGGGTTCGAGCGCAATGCGCGCGCACTCGTGGTTGCGCGAATCGAGCGGCGGGCGGAACGGCGTGCCGAGCGGGAAGATGGTCCATCGCAGCAGCGTCGCCAGCGCCTTCACCGGGAAGTTTGACAGCACCTGGTCGATCGCCTGCTGCGCGGAATAGAGCGCATCGCGCACCGCCCAGCGCACCAGCGGCAGATCGGCTTTCAGGCGTCCCTGGTCCTCGTAGTGCTTCAGGGTCGCCGACACCAGGTACATCATGGACAGCACGTCGCCCAAGCGCCCGGAAATCTTCTCCCGGCGCTTGAGCGCGCCGCCCATCGCCAGCATCGACACGTCGGCGAGGAAGGCGAAGGCCGCCGAGAGGCGCGTCAGCTGGCGGAAGTAGTGCCGGGTCTCCGGCGCAGCGCCCAGCGGCGCGCGCGCGAACATTGCGCGCGTCAGGCCGTGCACCACGGCGCGCACGCCGTTGGAGAGCGTGTGGCCGACGTGCGAGGTGAGGGCGTCGTCGAATTCACGCGAGGCCTCGTCTCCCTGCATGTTCTTGGCGGCGCGCATCTCGCGCAGCACATAGGGGTGGCAGCGGATCGCGCCCTGGCCGAAGATGATGAGCGTGCGCGTGAGGATGTTGGCCCCTTCGACGGTGATGCCGACGGGCATGACCTGGTAGCCGCGCCCGACCCAGTTGTTGGGGCCGAGGCAGATCGCCTTGCCGCCGTGGATGTCCATGGCGTCGTTGACGCAGACGCGCGCGCGCTCGGTCATGTGGTACTTGGCGATCGCCGAGATCACCGAGGGCTTCTCGCCCAGGTCCACGGCGCCCGCGGTCATCACGCGCGTCGCTTCCATCATGTAGGCGTTGGCGGCGATGCGGCCGAGCGCCTCTTCGACGCCCTCGAGCTTGCCGATCGGCGTCTTGAACTGGCTGCGCACGCGCGCGTACGCGCCGGTCACGCGGGCCAGCGCCTTGGCGCCGCCGACGGAGGAGGCCGGCAGCGAGATCGAGCGTCCCGCGGCGAGGCAGTTCATCAGCATCATCCAGCCCTTGCCCGCGTACTCGCGCCCGCCGATGATCCACTCGAGCGGGACGAATACGTCCTTGCCCCAGTTGGGCCCGTTCTGGAACGCGCCGTTCAGCGGCAGGTGGCGCCGGCCGATGTTCACCCCCGGCGTGGCGGTCGGGATCAGCGCGCAGGTGATGCCGAGGTCTTCCTTGCCGCCGAGCAGGTGCTCGGGGTCATACAGGCGGAATGCGAGCCCGAGCAGCGTCGCCACGGGTCCCAGCGTGATGTAGCGCTTGTCCCAGGTGAGGCGCATGCCGAGCACTTCCTTGCCCTGCCAGAGGCCCTTGCAGACCACGCCGAAATCGGGAATCGAGGCGGCGTCCGAGCCGGCCTCGGGGTTGGTGAGCGCGAAGCAGGGGATCTCCAGGCCCTTGGCGAGGCGGGGCAGATAGTGGTGCTTCTGCTCTTCGGTGCCGAAGTGCAGCAGCAGCTCGGCCGGTCCGAGCGAGTTCGGCACCATCACCGTCACGGCAAGCGCGTTGCACCTCGAAGACAGCTTGGTGACCACCTCGGAGTGCGCGAACGCCGAGAAGCCCAGGCCGCCGTACTTCTTCGGGATGATCATGCCGAAGAAGCCCTTGTCCTTGAGGAACTGCCAGAGCTCCGGCGGCAGGTCGTAGCGCTCGTGCGTGACTTCCCAGTCGTTGGCCATGGCGCAGGCTTCCTCGACCGGGCCGTCGACGAACGCCTGCTCCTCCGCAGAGAGTCGGGGCGTAGGCATGGCCAGCAGCCGCTCCCAGTTCGGGCGGCCCGAGAACAGATCCGCGTCCCACCACACGGTACCGGCGTCGATGGCCTCGCGCTCGGTCTGCGACATGTCCGGCAGGATGCGCCGGTAGATCGCGAGCACGGGGTCGCTGATCAGCCGCCGCCGCAGCGGCGGCAGATTGAGCACCGCGGCAAGCGCTGCGAACACGGCGAAGAGCGCGGCGTTCGTGCCGGCGGAAAAGCCCAGAACGGTGGCCCAGGTCGCGCCCATCACGCCCACCGCGGCCGTCCAGACGAAGATCGGCGCGCGGAAGAAGGCGAGCAGCAGCAGGACGGCAAGCGTGCAGAGTGCAAAGGTGAGCATGGCGAATTCCCCCTCGGGCGGCCGCTTCAGGCGGCTTTCTTCACGTGGAACTTTCCGGCAATCGGCGCGTGCAGCCCGGCGCCCATGAAGGCGGTGAGCCGGTCTTCGAGCAGGCGCGCGTCGTAGCGGTCCTCGGGCTTGGCGCCGGCGATGAGCTGCACGGTGTCGGTGGCGGCGAGGGTGTAGGCGAGCGTGCCGAACATGAAGTGCATGCGCCACACCAGCTCGTCCTTGGGCAGCTCCGGCAGGGCTCTGACGAACGCCGCCTTGAAGCGCTCCATGGCCGGGGCGTACATCTGGCCGATCAGCGCGCGGATCGGCTTCGCCGGCTCGGTGTAGGCGCGGCCGAGCAGCCGGGTGAAGTTGCGCCCGCCGCCGCGCGCATCCTCGATCATGCGCAGGCTCGCGCCGATGAAGGCGCGGATGATCGCCTCGGCGGTGAGCGGCGCGCCGGCCGCCTCCTGCTCGAGGCGGTCCAGCTGCGCGATGCGCTCGGCGTTCATGGCGTCGAGCCGCCGGTGGAATACCGCTTCGATGAGCGCATCCTTGGAGCCGAAGTGATAGTTGATCGCCGCGAGATTGACGCCGGCCTTGGCCGTCAGCATGCGCATCGAGGCGCCTTCGAAGCCGTGCTGCATGAACAGCTCTTCGGCGGCGTCGAGGATGCGGAGCTGGGTCTCGGTCTGGGGCTTGATGGCGCGCAGGTTCATGGCGGGGCTCGCGTTTCCGGTATTCAAACGAACGTTTGAATGGTACGCGCCGGGCGTTTCCCGCGTCAAGGGGTTCTATGATGCGCACCGTGGCAGGCCACGAGCGCTCGACCTCCCTGAATCCCCCCTTGCACGGCAACGAGTGGCGCGTGCTCGGCACGCTGCTGCCCTATCTCTGGGAATACCGCTGGCGTGTGGCCATGGCGCTCACGCTGCTGGTGGTCGCGAAGCTCGCCAACGTCGCCGTGCCGCTGGTGATGAAGGGGGTGGTCGACGGTCTCGACCCCACGCTCGCGGTGCTGGTCGTGCCCACGGCGTTGCTGGCCGCGTACGGGCTGCTGCGTTTCTCGACGACGCTCTTCGCCGAGTTGCGCGACGTGGTGTTCGTGCGGGTCGTGCAGCGCGCCATCCGGCGCGTGGCGCTGGGCGTGTTCCGGCACCTGCACAACCTCTCGCTCAGGTTCCATCTCGAGCGCCAGACCGGCGGCATGACGCGCGACATCGAGCGTGGCACGCGGGGCATCTCCTCGCTGCTCAGCTACATGATCTTTTCGATCATCCCGGTGATCCTCGAGTTCGGGCTGGTGGCCGCCGTGCTGCTCGCCAAGTTCGACTGGCGCTTTGCCGCCATTACGTTCGGCGCGGTCGCCATGTACCTCACGTTCACGTTCCTGGTGTCCGAGTGGCGCATCGCCATCCGCAAGCGCGCCAACGAGCTCGATTCCAGGGCCAACACGCGCGCCGTCGACAGCCTGCTCAACTACGAGACGGTGAAGTATTTCGGCAACGAGGAGTTCGAGGCTGGCCGCTACGACGAGAACCTGCGCCGCTACGAGTCCGCCGCCACCACCAGCGAGGCGTCGCTCGGCCTGCTCAACATTGGCCAGAGCCTGGTCATCGCCTGCGCGGTGACCGCGCTCATGTTCCTCGCGGCGGAAGGGGTGGCCGCGAAGAGCCTCACGCTCGGCGACCTGGTGCTGGTGAACGCGCTGCTGATCCAGCTCTACATCCCGCTCAACTTCCTCGGCATGGTGTACCGGGAGATCAAGCAGTCGCTCGCCGACATGGACCGCATGTTCCGGCTGCTTTCGGAAAACCTCGAGGTGCAGGACCAGCCGGGGGCGCCGGACCTCTCGCCCGGACCGGCGACGGTGGAGTTCCGAGGGGTGGATTTCTCCTACGAGCCCGCGCGGCAGATCCTGCACGGCGTGTCCTTTGCCATCGCCGCCGGCCAGCGCGTGGCGGTGGTGGGCCATTCCGGCTCGGGAAAGTCCACGCTCGCGCGGTTGCTGTACCGCTTCTACGACGTCGGCGCCGGCGCGATCCTGGTGAATGGCCGCGATATCCGCGAGGTGACGCAGAAAAGCCTGCGCGCGGCGATCGGCATCGTGCCGCAGGACACGGTGCTGTTCAACGACACCATCCGCTACAACATCCAGTACGGCCGGCCGGACGCGGGCCAGGCCGAGGTGATCGACGCGGCGCGCGCGGCGCACATCCACGACTTCATCGAGACCCTGCCGCAGAAGTACCAGAGCACCGTCGGCGAGCGGGGCCTCAAGCTCTCGGGGGGCGAGAAGCAGCGGGTGGCGATCGCGCGCGCGATCCTCAAGAACCCCTCGATCCTCATCTTCGACGAGGCCACTTCCGCCCTCGATTCCAAGTCCGAGAAGGCGATCCAGGCCGAGCTCGAGCGCATCTCCGAAGGGCGCACGACGCTGGTCATCGCGCACCGCCTCTCTACGGTGATGGACGCCGACCAGATCCTGGTGCTCGACCACGGTCGCATCGCAGAGCGCGGCACGCACCGCGAGCTGCTGGCGGCGGGCGGCGAGTACGCGCGCATGTGGGCACTGCAGCAACAGGCCGCCGAGGCGGAGGCGGTCCTCGAGCGGGCGAAAGCGGCATAGTTCACATCTTTTCTAGGAGTGGGGGCGTAGGGGCTTATTTTGGTTTGCGTTTTTGACCTGTCCTGTTACACTCCGGCCGACTTCCGGGGGCAAGGGGACCATGCAACGCGCGGAACGCAAACTGCATTCGCTCGAGAGGATCGTCGTCCTCGGCGCGCTGATTGCCGTGCTGTTCGTTTCGGTGGGCTTTGCGCAGGCCGGCGGGCCGAAGCGCAAGGCGGCGGTCGAGCTGCCGAACAAGACGGCGCTGCGCTCCTCGGTCGCGCTGGTGCAGGACGCCGAGAGCGGCGAGACGCTGTTCGACAAGAACAGCGAGACGGTGCTGCCGATCGCCTCGATCACCAAGCTGATGACCGCCATCGTGGTACTCGAGCACGACCTCGATCTGCACGAGCAGGTGGTCATCACCAAGGAGGACCTGGCGGCCACGCGCAGCTCGCGCATCCGCGGCCGCCTGCGCCCGGGCTCGGCGCTCACCCGCGACGAGCTCCTGCTGCTTGCGCTCATGGCCTCCGACAACCGCGCGGCGGCGGCGCTGGCGCGCAGCTTCCCCGGCGGGTCCGAGGCATTCGTCGTCGCCATGAACCACGAGGCCGAGCGGCTCGGCCTGCAGGACACGCGCTTTGCCGAGCCGACCGGGCTCTCGTCGGACAACGTCTCGACGGCCCTGGATCTCGCCAGGCTGGTGAAGGTGGCGCACGGCTACCCGCTGATCCGCGAGTACTCGACGCGGCCCAGCGCGCACGTCAGGGCGCGCGGCGGCACGGTGGGCTTCAGCAACACGAATAGCCTCGTGCGCTCGAACAAGTGGGAGATCGAGCTTTCGAAGACCGGCTACATCAACGCCGCAGGCCGCTGTCTGGTGATGCACATGCGCGTGGCCTCGCGCGAGCTGATCGTGGTGCTGCTCGACTCCTACGGCAAGCATTCGCGGATCGGCGACGCGCAGCGCATCCGCAAGTGGCTCGAGTCCAGCGCCGCGCCCGGGCTGCGCGGCTAGCCGGCGCGCGCGTTCCCGCGCGGCCCGGCCGCGTCCGCTTCTACGGTTCGGTGGTTCCCGCGGACAGCTTCCGCGAGGACCTCATCGCCGGGCTGTCGCAGCCACAGAAGCAGCTTCCCCCGAAGTACTTCTACGACGCCGCGGGCAGTCGCCTCTTCGACCGCATCTGCCGCCTGCCCGAGTACTACCCGACGCGCGCGGAGCTCGCGATCACGCGTGGCAACCTCGCGGCGATCGGCCGTTTCGTCGGCGGCGGCTGCCAGCTGATCGAGTACGGCAGCGGGGCGAGCCGCAAGTCGCGCTTGCTGATCCGCTCGCTGCGGCCCGCGGTCTACATCCCCGTTGACATCTCGGAGGCCGCCCTGGCCGGCGCCGCGCAGCGCCTCGCGCGCGAGTTCGGCTGGCTGCACATCTTCGCCGTGACCGGCGACTTCACGCAGCCCCTGCGGCTGCCCGTGTTCCGCGCGCGCTCAGGGCGGCGCCGCATCGTCTACTTCCCGGGCTCCACGATCGGCAATCTCACGCCGGAAGACGCGCAGGCGTTCCTGCGCATGACGCGCGGCCAGGTCGGGCGCGCGGGCGCGATGCTGGTCGGCGTCGACCTCAAGAAGGACGCCAACCTGCTGCACGCGGCCTACAACGATGCGCGCGGCGTCACCGCGGCGTTCAACCTGAACCTGCTCGCGCGCGCGAACCGGGAACTGGGCGCCGACTTCGACCTGCGGCGCTTCCGGCACTACGCCTTCTACAACCCGGCGCTCGGGCGCATCGAGATGCACCTGGTGAGCCTCGCTCGGCAGGCGGTCGGCGTCGGCGAGCACCGCTTCGCGTTCGAGCCCGGCGAGACCATCCACACCGAGAACTCCTACAAGTACTCGCTGCCGGAATTCACCGCGCTCGCGGGCGAGGCGGGCTTCCGCGCCGAGCGCGTCTGGCGCGATGCGCGCGAGCGCTTTGCGCTGTTTGGACTGGTCGCCGACTAGAGAACCGGGGTCGGAAAGAAATCGGGGTCAGGGCCGGATTTCGCTTGGGAGAAGAAATCCGGCCCTGACCCCGATTTCCTGGAAGCGGGATCCGACCCCTAGCGTGCGAGCCTTTTCTCCACCAGGCGCGCGTAGAAGCTCGCGCCGTAGGGCAGTGCCCGGTCGTTGAAGTCGTAGGAAGGGTTGTGCACCTCGCACGCGCCCTCGCCGTCGCCGTTGCCGATGTTGAGGTAGCAGCCGCGCACTTCGTTCAGCATGAACGAGAAATCCTCGGAGGCCATGATGAGCGGCGGATCGCGCCTCACCTTGTCGGTGCCGACGATCTCGGCGCAGATTGCGGCGGCGTAATCCGCCTCTTGCGCGTCGTTGACCAGTGGCGCGAAGATCGGGCGGTAATCGGTCTTCGCCCTGGCACCGAAGCCCGCCGCGACGCCCTCGGCGACGCGCGCCATGTTCCTGCCGATCAGCGCCATCACCTCGTTGGAGAACGCGCGCACGGTGCCCGAGAGGCGCGCGGTCTGCGGGATCACGTTGTAGGCGTCGCCGCCATGGATCTGCGTCACCGACAGCACCGCGGTGTCCACCGGACGCACGTTGCGCGCCACGATCGATTGCAGCGCCGCCGTGACGTGCGCCGCCACCAGCACCGTGTCGACGCCGGCCTCTGGGCGCGCGCCGTGCGAGCCGCGGCCCTCGATGTCGATGTCGAAGAACGCGCCGCCCGCCATCATCGGCCCGGCGCGCACCGCGAATGCGCCGAGCGGCATGCCTGGCCGGTTGTGCATGCCGAAGATGGCGTCGCAGGGAAAGCGCCGGAACAGGCCATCCTCCACCATCGCCCTCGCGCCGCCGATGCCTTCCTCGGCCGGCTGGAAGATGAAGTGCACCGTGCCGTCGAAGCTGCGCGTCTCCGCCAGGTACTTCGCCGCGCCGAGCAGCATCGTGGTGTGACCGTCGTGCCCACAGGCGTGCATGCGGCCTTCGTGAGTCGAGCGGTGCGCGAAGGTGTTGGCCTCCTTGATGGGCAGCGCGTCCATGTCGGCGCGCAGGCCGATGCGGCGCGCGGACGATCCCACGCGCAGCACGCCCACCACGCCGGTCTTGCCGATGCCGCGGTGCACTTCGATGCCGAACTCTCCCAGCTTCGCCGCCACCACGCCGGCGGTGCGGTGCTCTTCGAATCCCAGCTCGGGGTGCGCGTGGATATCGCGCCGCCAGGCGGTCATCTGCTCTTGCAGCGCGGCGATGCGGTCGAGGATCGGCATGACAGGGCTTGGCTCCCTGGCTGAGCGATGGCGGTGCGGCTAGGCCGAGCCGATGCGCGGCTCACGCGCGCCGTGGCCGATCGCGCGCGAGACGCGCTCGGCGGTCTCCTTGATGAGCGGGCCCCACTGCGGCTTCATGCGGTCGGCGGGCGTGGAGAGCGACAGCGCGGCGATGAGGTGGCCGGCGTCGTCGCGCACCCCGGCCGCCACGCAGCGAACGCCAATCTCGGCCTCCTCGTTGTCGGTCGCCCAGCCCTGGCGCTGGATGCGCTCGAGCTCGCGCTCGAGCAACGGCGCGTTGCTGAGGGTGTTGCGGGTGTGCGCGGCAAGGCCGGTGCGCTTGGCGTACTCGCGCAGCCGCGCGAAGCCGTCTTCGAGCAGGAAGAGCTTCCCCGCGGCGGTGATGTGCAGCGGCGCGCGCGCGCCGATCACGTGCACCACGCGCATCGCCGAGCGGCCCGAAGAGGTGCGCTCGACATACACGATCTCGTCGTCGTGGCGCACCGAGAGGTTGACGGTCTCGCCCGTGTGCGCATGCAGCTCGCGCATCACCGGCAGCGCCAGCTCGCGCACGCTGATGCGCGAGCGCACCACGTTGCCCAGCTCGAGCAGGCGCATGCCGAGGCGGTAGCTGCCGGGGTCCATGCGGTCGACCAGGCGCCCGCCGCCCATCGCCGAGAGGATGCGGTGCACGGTGGACGGATGCAGCCCGGTGTACTGCGCGATCTGCTTGAGGCCCAGCGGTTCCGGGTGCGCCGCGAGCACGTCGAGCAGCTTCATCATCCGGTCGATGACCTGGATCGGACCCTTCTCTTCTGCTTTGGTGGCGGCCACGCGGCGGTGCGGATAGGATTGTTGCAGTGCATTCTATCTCACGATGTGAAATGGGGGGAGGCCGGCGTGTAGAATCGGGCGCCATGCCGGTCGTCACCTGCGTCGAAGACCTGCGCCAGATGGCGCGCAAGCGCGTCGCCAAGGCGGTGTTCGACTACGTGGAGCGCGGCTCCTATGACGAGCAGACGCTGCGCGCCAACCGCGCGGATCTCGAGGCGCTGCATTTCCGCCAGCGCGTGGCGATCAACGTGGACAACCGCTCCACGCGCACCACGATGGCGGGGCAGGAGGTGACGATGCCGGTGGCGATCGCGCCCGTGGGCCTCACGGGACTCAACTGGGCCGACGGCGAGATGCTCGGCGCGCGCGCCGCCGAGCGATTCGGCATCCCGTTCACGCTGTCGACGATGTCCATCTGTTCGATCGAGGACGTGGCGGGCGCGGTCACCAGGCCCTTCTGGTACCAGCTCTACGTGTTCCGCGACCGCGGCTTCGCCGCTTCGCTCATCGAGCGCGCGAAGGCGGCGAAGTGCTCGGCGCTGGTGCTGACGCTCGACCTGCAGATCCAGGGCCAGCGCCACATGGATCTGAAGAACGGCCTCACCGTGCCGCCCAGGCTGACGCCCGGCACCATCCTCGACGTGATGACCAAGCCCGGCTGGGTGCTGAACGTGCTCTCGGGCCGGCGCAAGTCCTTCGGCAACCTCGAAGGCCAGATCCCGAACGCCAAGACGCTCAAGACGCTCGGGGAGTGGATCGCCGGCCAGTTCGATCCGACGCTCTCCTGGAAGGACGTGGAGTGGGTGAAGAAGCTGTGGGGCGGCAAGCTCATCCTGAAGGGCATCCTGGATGCCGAGGACGCGAAGATCGCGGCCTCCACCGGCGCCGACGCCATCATCGTCTCCAACCACGGCGGGCGGCAGCTCGACGGCACGGTGTCCTCGATCCGCGCGCTGCCGGAAGTGGTGCAGGCGGTGGGCGATCGCACCGAGGTCTGGTTCGACGGCGGCATCCGCTCCGGCCAGGACGTGCTGCGCGCGCTCGCGCTCGGCGCGCGCGGCACCATGATCGGCAAGGCCTTCGCCTACGGGCTGGGCGCCATGGGCGAAGCGGGCGTGACCAAGGTGCTCGAGATCATCCGCAAGGAACTGGACGTCACCATGGCGCTGTGCGGCCTGCGCGACGTCAAGGACGCGAGCCCGGCGATCCTGCGCCGCGGCTGAGCCGCAGGGCGCGGGGGCCGCCCTCAGGCCGGCAAGCTGAAGCGGAACGTCGCGCCCTCGCCGGGGGCACCCTCGGCGCCCACCTGGCCGCCGTGGCGGCGCACGATGCGCTCGACGAGCGCGAGGCCGACCCCGGTACCTTCGAACTCCTCTTCAGAGTGCAGGCGCTGGAACAGGCTGAACAGCCGCGAGGCGTGCCGGGGGTCGAATCCGGCCCCGTTGTCGCGCACGTAGTACTCCACGGCGTTCTCCAGTTGCCGCGCGCCGATCTCGATTCGCGGCGCATCCCTGCCGCGCGAGTACTTGACCGCATTGCCGAGCAGGTTGGCCCACACCTGGCGCAGCAGCGCGTGGTCGCCCTGCACCGCCGGCAGGGGGTGAATCACCACCTCCACGGCCCGCCCCGCCTGCTCGGTCGCCTCGTGTACCGCCATGCGCGCGAGCGCCTCCATATCGGTCGGGCGGCGCTTGAGCGCCTGCATGCTGGCCCTGGACAGCATGAGCAAGTCGTCGATCAGCGCGCCCATGCGCGCGGCGTTCGCCTCGATGCGCTCGAGCTGGTGGCGTCCGGCCTCGGGAAGCGCCACGGCGTGCTGGCTGCGCAGGATGGCCGCGAAGCCGGTCACCGCGCGCAGCGGGGCGCGCAGGTCGTGCGACACCGAGTAGCTGAAGCTCTCCAGTTCCCGGTTCGCCGCCTCGAGCTCCGCCGTGCGCTCGGCGACGCGGCGCTCGAGCGACAGGTTCAGCTCGCGAATCCGGCGCTCGTTCGCCGCGCGCTCGATCTCCGCAGCGGCGCGCGCGGCGAAGATCTCCAGGATCGAAACCCACAGCGCGCGGCGCCGGATCGGCCTGCGCGACATCGCCACCAGGATGCCGATCGCCTCGCCCTGGGAATTCTGCAGGGAGGTGCCGACGTAGCCCTCCACCCCCAGCCTGCGCAGCCCCTCGTCCCGGGGAAACAGCTCCGCCGCCTTGTCCGGGTAGAACACCGTGCCGCGCTGCTGGATGCCGTTGATGCAGGGCGAGCCCTCGAGACGGTATTCGAAGTTGGGCGCGGCAGCGCCGTCGCGGCAGAACGCCAGCGTGCGCACCCGCTCGTGACCCGGGCCCACCACCTCGCCGATCATGGCGTGATCGGCCGGCAACTCGCGACACAGGTGATCGACGAGCGACTGGAAGAAGGCACCGCCCAGCTCCGTGGAGACGCCGCGCGCCAGGTTGGCGAGCAGCGCCTCGGCCCGCTTGCGCGCCGAGATCTCGCGCACGAAGGCGAGCACGTTGCCGTCGGGCAGGCGCCCGGCGCGGATCTCCACCGGAATCAGGCCGCCGTCCCGGCGCCGCGCCTTGACCTCCACGCGGATGGTGCCGCCCGCCAAGGCTTCGGCCAACGTGCCGGCGTAGCGCTCGAGGGGCGCCGGCTCCAGCAGCAACTGGAACGGCTGGTCGATCAGCTCGTCGCGCGCATAGCCGGTGTCGTTGCAGGCGACGGCGTTGACGTCGAGGATGGTGCCCGCCGGCGAAAGGACCACGATCGCGTCGAGCGCCTCGTCGAACAGCGTGCGGTAACGGCGCTCGGACTCGGAAAGCGCCTGCTGGGCGCTGCGCAGCTCCGAGACGTCGCGCCCCAGCCACATTGCGCAAGGCTCGCCGTTGAACTCGATGAGCGCGCCGGAGATCAGCGATTCGCGCTTGCTGCCGTCGGCGCGCGTGAAGGCCACGAGGCGGTTGTTGACATGCCCCTCGCGCCTGAGCTCCTCGAGCATCGGCATGCGCGATTCCGTTTTCCACACCCCGATCTCTGCCGACGTGCGGCCGATGGCCTGCTCGCGCGGATAGCCGTTCAGGCGCACCCAGCTGTCGTTCACCGCGACGAGGCGGTGGTCGGAAAGGCGCGCGATGGCGATCGGGTCCGGGCTGTGGTTGAACGCCGCGGCGAAGCTGGTCTGCACCTGCCGCAGCTGGTCTTCGGCGCCGTGCCGGCTGGCGGAGCTGCGCCGCGTGCCCTTCGCGCGTTGGGCTTTGGCGCTGCGGGCCGCGGGACGCGGTCGGCGGCGCGTGGCGGGCCGGCCCCTCTTCCTCGTCGACGTCGGCACTGTACTCCCGGGGGTAGCTGCGCACAGTGTACCCGCGACGCAGGCGTGGACGCTTGGATAAGAGGGAGCTTCCCTAGCGGCGGGCGCGTGCCTCGGCGCGGCGGCGGAAACGTGCGGGATCCACCGCCGCGGCAAGCGGCGCCTCGAGGGGCAACGGCTCTCCGTCCATGAGGCTCGCGAGCAGCTCCGCGCCCATGCCCGCCCAGAGCAGGCCGCGCGAGCCGTAGGCGATCGCAGCGTACAACCCTGCCGCTTCGCCCAGCGCGCCGATGAGCGGCAGCCGGTCCGGCGCTACCGTGCGAAAACCGACGCGGCCCGCGAGCTTCGCGGGATCGAGGCCGCGCGCGGCGCCCGGGATCAGGCGCTCGAGGCGCTCGAGATTGCCCGCATGGCTGTCCGCGCGCAGCGTGCGGTCCTCGTCATCCAGGTCGAAGCTCGCGCCGGTCACCGAGACGCCGTCGATCGCGGGGAGCGCCATGCCGCCGCGCAGGACCACCGCCTTCAACGCAGCGATCGGCGGCAGGTAGGTGAGCTGCCCGCGAATCTTGCGCAGGCGGATGTGCGGCGCGGGCGCAAGGCGCAGCGCATCGTCCGCGTTGGCGAGCACGACGGCGCCGGCCTCCACGATCGCTTCGCCGCTGCGATCGCGCAACACCCAGCGCGGGCCCGCGCGCTCGAGCGCCGCGGCCTCGTGGCCATAGAGCGGCTTCGCGCCCGAGCGCTCGATCAGCGCGCGCGCGAGGCTCGCGGGCCGGATCCAGCCGCCCTCCGGAAACCACAGGCCGCCCGCGGCGAGGCGCACCCCGGCGCGGGCGCTCGCCTGCGCGGCATCGAGCGCCTGCGCGTACTCCGGTGGCAACGCGAGCGCGGCGATCGCCGCGCGCTGCGCCGCGTCCTCGCGCGCGTCGCGCGCGAGCTGCAACAGGCCGCAGCGCGCCCATTCGGGCGAGGCGCCGATGGCATCGAGCTGCCGCCAGTGCTCGAGCAGCCAGCTGAACGCAGCGCGCGAGAGGCGCGCCGGATGGCTGTCATCGCGAGTGACGAGCGGGTGAAAGGCGCCGGCGTGGTTGCCGGAGGCCTCCTGCGCCGGCGCGTGATGGCGCTCGACGAGCGTGACTTCCCAGCCGCGCGCGGCGAGCCGCTCGCACACGGCCGCGCCCGCGATCCCGCCGCCGACCACCGCCGCGCTGCGTTCGGCGGGCTGCGCACTCGCCCGCCGCAAACTGCGCGGGGGAACGAATTGCGCCACCAGCATCTCGCTCTTGCGCGCAAAGCCCCTGCGCTTGTCGGCGGCGAAGCCGGCTGCGCGCAGCGCCTCGCGCACGCTCGCCGCCACGCTCCAGGTCGCGGCGGTCGCGCCCGGCGCGCAGAGCCGCGCCACCGCCTTCATCAGCTCGGGCGACCACATCTCCGGGTTCTTCGCCGGCGCGAAGCCGTCGAGAAACACCGCATCGGCCGCCAGCCGCAACTGCGGCAGCAATCGGGCCGCGTCGCCGAAGGCGAGCGTCAGCACCACGCGCCCCTGCTCGAACTCCAGCCGGTGCAGTCCCGGCACCAGCAACGGCCAGGCGTCGCGCAGCTCGCTGGCAAACGGCGCGAGCTCGGCGTGCGGCGCGTGCAGCACGGCGAGGTCCTGCGCGCTGAAGGGGTGCTTCTCGACCGACACGAAGTGCAGCCGCGCGCAGCGCCGCGGATCCTCCTGCCAGGCGTGCCACGTGGTCAGGAACGACAAGCCGAAGCCGAACCCCGTCTCGAGGATCGTGAAGCGGGGCGCCGCCGCCCAGCGCGCGGGCAGCCCGTTGCCGTGCAGGAACACGTACTGCGCCTGCGCGAGGCCGCCCTGCGCGCTGTGATAGAGGTCGCCGTACTCCGGCGACCAGGGCGTGCCGTCGTCGCCGTAGGCGAGGCGCGCGGGGGTGACGATTTCCGGCATCACGCCGCGAGCATGCGCACTTCGCGCTGCGGCAAGGGGATGACGATGTCGCGCGCGCGGAACGCTTCCAGGATCGCCTTGCTCACCTCGGCGCTCGCGGGGGCGTAGTCCGGGACGCTGACCCAGGGCTTCACGGCGATCGCCACCTTCGATTCGGCGAGCCGCGCGACGCCGATCACGGGCCTGGGGTCCTGCAGCACGCGCGCATTGGCGCGCAGCGTCTCCTCCACCACGCGCAGCGCGGCATTCACGTCGGTGTCGTAGGCCACGCCGACCTCGACGTCGAGCTGCCGGAGCTTGCCGTAGTTGTGCAGGATCTCGCCGACGATCTTGCGGTTGGGGATCACGATGCGCGAAAGGTCCGGGTGCCCGAGCACGGTGCTGAACAGGCTCACGTCGAGCACCTCGCCCTCCTCCTTCTGGATGGAGATGTAGTCGCCGACGCGGAACGGGCGCGTGAAGATGATGGTGAGGCCGGCGACGACGTTGCCCAGCACGCCCTGCATGGCGAGCGCAATGCCCGCGCCGGCCACGCCCAGGCCCGCGATCAGCGGCAGCAGCTCCACGCCGAGGTTCTGCAGCGCCATGATGCCGAACAGCGCCAGCACGAACACGCGCACGATCTTCTCGACCAGGCTGCGCACCGGCGGGTCGAGCTGGAAGCGCGCGAGCGCGCCCAGCGTCGCTCGCCCCGCCCAGCGCCCGGCGAGAACGCCGGCGATGAGGATCAGGATGGCGACGAGGACCTTCGGCCCGAAGCGCATGGCGAGATCGAAGGCGGTGCTGCTGACCTGGTCGATGGCTTTCAGTGGTGCATCCATTGCGGTGTCTCCCTGTGATGACGTGCGGCGGAATTCCTACTTGCGCAGCGTTGTGCGCAGCAGCGCATAGCCGCCGAGCGCGGAAACGAGCGAGCCGGCGAGGATGCCCAGCCGCGTCAGCTTCGCGTATTCGGGGCCCAGACCCTCGAAGGCGAGGCCGGCGATGAACAGGCTCATGGTGAAGCCGATGCCGCAGAGCAGCGCCAAGCCGAGGAGCGATCCCCAGTTCGCGCCCGCGGGCATGTGCGCGACGCCGAGCCGGATGGCGAGGAAGGACACCCCGAATACGCCGAGCGCCTTGCCGACGATGAGGCCCGCGGCGATGCCAAGCGGCAGTGGCAGGAGGAACGAGGCGAGCGAAACGCCCGCGAGCGGCACGCCCGCGTTGGCGAAGGCGAACAGCGGCAGGATCGCGTAGGCCACCGGCGGATGCAGATCTTGCTCGAGCACCCGCGCCGCCTTGCGCGGGATGAAGAAGGCGAGCGCCACGCCGGCAAGCGTCGCGTGCACGCCCGACTTGAGCACCGAGGCCCACAGGATGACGCCGATCAGGAGATAGGGCGTGGCACGCTGCGCGCCCATGCGGTTGAGCACGAACAGGGCGGCAAGCGCGCCGCCGGCGATGCCGAGCGATCCCGGCGCCAGGTTGTCGGTGTAGAAGAGCGCGATGATCACGATGGCGCCGACGTCGTCCAGGATCGCGAGCGTCATCAGGAACACCTTGAGCGCCACCGGCACGCGCTCGCCCAGGAGCGACAGCACGCCCAGCGCGAAGGCGATGTCGGTGGCCGCGGGAATCGCCCAGCCGTGCAGCGTCAGCGGGTCGCCCCAATTGAACCAGGCGTAGATTGCCGCAGGCGCGGCCATGCCGCCCACCGCGGCGAGTGCGGGCAGCATCACCTGCGAAACGCTCGAGAGCTCGCCTTCTAGCACCTCGCGCTTGAGCTCCAGCCCGACGAGGAAGAAGAACACCGCCATCAGGCCATCGTTGATCCACAGCAGCAGCGGCTTGGCAATGTCGAACTTGCCGATGCGCACCTCGACCGGGGTGTCGAGGAACCCCGTGTACAGGGTGTCCAGCGGCGAATTGGCGAGCAGCATCGCCGCAAGCGCCGCTGCGGCGAGCAGGATGCCGCCCGCCGATTCGAGCGCCAGGAAGTCCCTGATGGCGACGACGACCCGCATTTGGCATACATTATCGCAGTCGCCGCACGGAGCATTCCGCAATGAACAAGCCCGCAGACCTGAAGTTCGAGACCGTCCCCTGCTGGATCGGGGGGAAGCCCGTGGTGCCCGCCGGTCGCATGGGGGAGGTCTACAACCCCGCCACCGGCCAGGTGACCAAGCGCGTGCCCTATTGCGACGCGGCTGCGATCGACACGGCGGTCAAAGCCGCGGCCGCCGCGCTGCCCGAATGGCGCGACGCTTCAATCCTGCGGCGCGCGCGCGTGTTGCAGAAGTACCTCGCGCTGCTGCAGGCGAACCAGAAGGACATCGCGCGCCTCATCACCGAGGAGCACGGCAAGACGCTGCCCGACGCGATGGGCTCGGTGCAGCGCGGCATCGAGGTCGTGGAGTTCGCCTGCGGCATCCCGCAGCTGCTGAAGGGCGAGTACTCGGAGAACGTCGGCACCGCGGTGGACACCCACACCGTGCGCCAGCCCGTGGGCGTGTGCGCCGGCATCACGCCGTTCAATTTCCCGGCGATGGTGCCGATGTGGATGTTCCCGATGGCGATCGCCTGCGGCAACACCTTCATCCTCAAGGTCTCGGAGAAGGTGCCCTCGGCGGCGGTGCGCATGGCGCAGCTGTTCAAGGAAGCGGGGCTGCCTGACGGCGTCTTCAACGTGGTGCACGGCGACAAGGTGGCGGTGGATGCGATCCTCGCGCATCCGGGCATCTCGGCAGTGTCGTTCGTCGGCTCCACGCCGATCGCCAAGTACATCTACGAGACCTGCGCGAGAAACGGCAAGCGCGTGCAGGCGCTCGGCGGTGCGAAGAACCACGCGGTCGTGCTGCCCGATGCGGACCTGGAGTTCGCCGCGGAAGCGCTCACCGGCGCGGCCTACGGCTCGGCGGGCGAGCGCTGCATGGCGATATCCGCCGTGGTGGCGGTGGGCGCCGCGGCCGATCCGCTGGTCAAGCTGCTGGAGAAGAAGGCGCGTGCGATCAAGGTCGGACCGGGGGACAAGGACGGCGTGGACATGGGCCCGCTCGTCACCGCCCAACATCGCGACAAGGTGGCGTCCTATATCGGCAAGGGCAAGAGCGAAGGCGCGATGCTCGTGGTGGACGGCAGCGCCCCGCCGGTGAAGGAGGGCTTCTTCCTCGGCACCTCGCTCTTCGACCATGTGAAGCCGGAGATGAGCATCTACCGGGACGAGATCTTCGGGCCGGTGCTGGTCGTGCTGCGCGTGCAGACGCTGGAGGAAGCGATCGAG
Source organism: uncultured beta proteobacterium (assembly GCA_963719995.1). Classification (GTDB taxonomy): domain Bacteria; phylum Pseudomonadota; class Gammaproteobacteria; order Burkholderiales; family SG8-39; genus JAABQT01. The sequence continues at coordinate 77,852 of CAVRDW010000003.1, forward strand.
ATGATCAACCGCAATCCTTACGGCAACGGCACGGCGATCTTCACCGAGTCGGGCGGCGCGGCGCGGCGCTTCGAGGACGAGGTGCAGGTCGGCATGATCGGCGTCAACGTGCCGATCCCGGTGCCGGTGGCGTTCTACTCCTTCGGCGGCTGGAAGAACTCGCTGTTCGGCGACCTGCACATGCACGGCGTGGAGGGAGTCAAGTTCTACACCCGTACCAAGGTGATCACCACCCGCTGGCCGCACCAGGACACCCCCGCGCCCGGCTTCCACATGCCCACCCTCGGATGAAAATCGGGGTCAGGGCCGAATTTTCCGCCGCCGAAATAATTCGGCCCTGACCCCAATTTCTAAGCCCTTGATTCCATGAACGCCCTTGTCATGACACTCATTCTTGGTACTGCCACCCCCGGCGGCGGATTTCCCGTGTTTGGCGAGGCGTTCGCCGACATGGTGAACGCGCAGGACCCGTCGCTTGCGATCCAGACGATGAACACCAAGGGCAGCGCGGAGAACGTGCCGCTGCTGGAAGCGGGCAAGCTTGACCTCGGACTCGTGGCGGGCGAGATCGCGACCGCCGCGCTCGCGAAGCCCGAAACGAAGCTGCGCATCATCGCTGCGATGTATTCCTCGCCCGGCATGTTCGCGGTGCGCGGCGACAGCCCGGTGCGCGCGATCGCGGATCTCAAGGGCCAGCCAGTGGTGCTCGGCACGCAGGGCTCGGGCCTTACGGTGATGGGCCGCGGCGTGCTGGAAGTGCTCGGCATCGAGGTGAAGCCGATCACTCTCGAGAAGGCCGCCGACGGGCCGGCGATGGTGCTCGATGGCCGCGCCGCCGCCTTGTGGGGCGCGGGCATCGGCTGGCCGGGATTCAACGCGATGGCGAAGGCGGGCGGGCGCTTCATCGCGCCGAACGAGAGCGAGATCGCGGCGATCCTCGCGAAGAACCCCGCGCTGAAGGCGCTCACCATGCCCGCGGGCAGCTATCCGGGCCAGGATGCTCCGCTGAGGACCGTGGGCTCGTGGAGCTTCGTGCTGGCGAAGCCCGATCTGCCGGAAGAGGTCGCCTACAAGCTCGCGCGCGCCATCCACTGGGCGGAGTTGCCGCTCGCCGCACGCCTCGCGCAGGCGCGCGAGACGACGATGCGCAACACCCGCGACGCCGCCCCCAAGCCCGACCTCATCCACCCCGGCGTCCGCAAATACCTCAAGGAAATCAACCTCTGAAAATTGGGGTCAGGGCCGAATTTCCGCGCGCAAAGAAAATTCGGCCCTGACCCCAATTTTCTGGCGCGGAAGAAACTCGGCCCTGACCCCAATTTATTTCCTCGGCGCTTTCGCGAGATCGGGCACCGGGACGCCGGCGGCGATCTGGGCCATGCGGCTTTCTTCGTACTTGAGGATGCGCTGCACCACCGCCAGCACTTCCGCCGCGCGCTCGTAGGGCACGAAGCACACGCCGACTTCGTCGGCGACGACGAGGTCGCCGGGCTTCACCGGGAAGCCGCAGATGGCGACCGGCACGTTGATCGCCACGGTTTCGATGCGCCACTTGCCGGTGATGGGGCTCGCGCCTTTCGACCACACCGGGTAGCCGATGCCGCGCGAATGTGCGATGTCGCGCACCGCGCCGTCCACCACCGCGCCCGCCTCGCCCTGGCGCTTGCCGAGCGAGGCCGAGATTGCGCCCATGCTCGAGATGCCCTCGACGCCCTGGATGACGAGGACGTCGCCCGCCGCTGCCAGGTTGTGCGCCTCGATCTCGCCCAGGCGCGAGACGTTCGCCTGCACCGCCTTCGCCACCGGGAATGCGAGCGGCCGGTTGAGCACGGTGAGCGCCGGGCCGCACAAGCGCGCCGCCGGATCCGTAGGCTTGAGCACCGATGAAGCCACCGCGCTCGCGATGCCAAGCTCATCGAGCGCATCGGACACCACGCCCGAGAGGTCTTCCAGCGCGCGAAACGCGGCGAGCAGCTCCGCCGGCAGGCGCGGCAGCTCGAGCGTGCCGATGCGCTCGCGCGGCACCTTGCCGGTGAGTGTCTTCTCCTTGCTCATCCCGCGAAGCGTCCTTCCGGCAAGCCCTGCACGCCCGGCCGCAGCGCAAGCAGGCTGCCGGCAAGCGGCTGCTTCGCGAGGTCTTCGGGCGTGAGGCGCTGCGTCGCCGTCGTCACATAGAGCGTGCCGAGGTCCTCGCCGCCGAAACAGCAGCAGGTGGGATTCGCCACCGGCACCTCGATCACGCGGTCCACTTTGCCCGCCGGCGTGTAGCGCACGATACGCCCGGCGCCGTACTCCGCGTTCCAGAGGCACCCTTGCGCATCCACGCAGGAGCCGTCGGGGCGCCCGCTCGCCGTCTCCGCGAACACGCGCTCGCGCGTCGCCGCGCCGCTCGCCGGCTCGTAGTCGTACGCCCAGATGGTGTGGCGGTTGGTGTCGGCGAAATACATCGTGCGCCCGTCGGGGCTGAAGGCGAGGCTGTTGGGGATGATGATCGTATTCCTCAGCTTCGTGCACGTCATGTCGGCGTCGAACCGATAGAGAGACCCGGTCGGGTCGCGACGCACATCGCACATGGTGCCGGCCCAGAAGCGCCCTTGCCGGTCGCAGCGCCCGTCGTTGAAGCGGTTCTCGGGCATCTGCGCCTCGGGATTGGCGCGCGCCTCGAGCGTGCCGCTCGCGGGATCGAGGAAGTGGATGCCCGACTTCGTCGCCGCGATGAGGCCGCCCTTCTCGCGGAACGCGATGCTGCCTACCACCTCGGGCAGCACCAGCATCATCACCGCGCCGCTCGCCGGATCGAGCCGCTTCACCGCCGGCCAGCGGCTGTCCACCCACCACAGCATCTGCTCGCGCTCGTCCCACAACGGGCACTCGCCGAGACGGTCCGCGCCGCGCGCCGCGACCTCCACCTGAAACGCCATTGCCGGTTCGTCTCCCCGCAGGCACGATAGCACGCCATGAAAGTCGTGTTCTACGGTTCGCTCATCCACCATCTGCCGCCGACGCTGCTCGCCAAGGTGAAGACGACCTGGACAACCGAGCGCTTCCTCGAGAAGGACCCGCTGGAAGACTTCGCACGCGCGCTCGCGGATGCCGAGGTGCTCATCTCGCTCGTGTGGGACAGGGGCTTTCCCCCGGCGCCCAAGCTGAAGCTCATCCAGTCGCCGGGCACGGGCGTGGACTTCATCGATTTCGCCGCCGTGCCGCCGGGCGTGCGCGTGTGCAACTGCTACGGCCACGCCGAAGGCACCGCCGAGTACGTGATGCTCGCGCTGCTGCTCTGGTGCCAGACGTCCTTCGTGCCGTCGCACGAGACCTTCCGCACGGAGCGCAGCTGGCGCTTCAGCGGGCGCGTCAACGGCCCGATCATGGGCGAGCTCTACGGCAAGACCGTCGGCATCGTCGGCGTGGGCGCGATCGGGCACGCGGTCGCGGAGCGTCTGCAGGGCTTCGGCGTGCGCGTGCTCGGCTGCAACCGCACGCTGCGCGAAGTGCCGCACGTGGACGCGCAGTACCCGCTCGAGCGGATCGACGAATTCCTGCCCCAGTGCGATTACGTCGTCATCGCCGCGGCGCTCGCGCCGGAGACCGAGCGCCTGTTCGACGCGAAGCGTTTTGCCGCGATGAAGCCCTCGGCGGTGCTCGTCAACGTCGGGCGCGGCCAGATCATGGACGAGGACGCCCTCTGGGCGGCGCTCAAGGAAAAGCGCATCCGCGGCGCGACGCTCGATGTCTGGTATGCCTATCCGCGCCACGACGACCTCACCGTCGCGCCCTCGAAGTATCCGTTCCACGAGCTCGACAATGTCTGGATGACGCCGCACATCGCCGCCTGGACCACCGGCATGGTGGAGCGGCGCTGGAGCGAGATCGCCCGGAACCTCGATTCGCTCGCGCGCGGCGAGCCGCTGCTGCACCAGCTCAGATGAAGCTCGAGCGCTGGTCGCTGCATGTCTACCGCCTGCCCTACGCGCGCGAAGTGGTGTGGGCGAACGCGCGCGAGGAGGCGGGGCTCTTCGCGCTGGTCGTGCTGGAGGCTGACGGCGCGACGGGCATCGCCGAAGGCACATTGAAGGACACCTGGAGCGGTGTATCGCCGAAATCGCTCGCCGCCGCACTCCACGACTTCCTCATCCCGCGCCTGCGCGAGATCGACCTCACCGACGAGCGCGTGGTCGCAAAGGCCTTCGCCGGCATTCCCGAGAACCGCCTCGCCAAGGGCATGATCGAGAGCGCCTGCTGGACGCTGCGCGCCGCGGTGGCGGAGGAGCCGCTGTGGAAACTGTGGGACGCGGGCCACGTGCGCGAGGTGGCCTGGACGGTGACGCGGCAGACGCCCGCGCTGATGGCCGCCGAGTCCGCCGAAATCTGCGCGCAGTACGGCTTTCGCGTGCTGAAGGTGAAGGGCGGACAGGGCGTGGACGTGGACTTGCAGGCGCTGAAGGAAATCCGGGCGGCAGTCGGGCCGAAGGTCGAACTCTACGTGGACGCGAACAGCCACTACGCGCGCGGCGATGCTGCGGACTACGTAAAGAAGCTCGCGGCCGCCGGCGTCACAGTGGCGGAGGATCCATGCCCGCTGCAGCCCGATCGCCAGTTCGAGGACCTGCAGAAGGCGAGCCCGATCCCGATCCTCGTGGACCGCAGCTGCGCCTCGAAGGAAGACGCGGCGCTGTATCTCGAGCGCGGCGCGAAAGCACTGTCGACCAAGCCCGGGCGCGTGGGGCTCGCCGAGACGCGCGCCATTGCGGCGATGGCGACGCTGCACGCCGCAAGGACGGCGGTCGGGATCTATGCCGAGAGCGCCCTCGGCACGCTCATCAACCTGCAGCAGCCCGGGACGATGGCGGCGGAGCAGACCTTCTTCCTCACCATGACCGAGCAAGTGAGCACGCTCGTGCCGCAGATCCGCGATGGGAAGATCGAGCTGCCGGAAGTAGCGGATCTGTCGCAGCTCGTGGACTGGGAGCGCGTGAGGAGCTTTGCCGTGTAGCCAGCCGGGTGCTATCCTGCCAACTGGTTGACTAGTTGGATGGGACCATGATCACCGTAGGCTCCTTTGAAGCGAAGACCAAGCTCGCCGAGCTCCTCGACAAGGTCGAGGACGGCGAGGTCGTCACCATCACCCGCAGGGGCAAGGCGGTGGCGCGCCTGGTGCCCGCCAAGTCGGAAGAGGGCGCAGAGCACATGCGCCGCGTGGTGGAAGAAATCAAGCGCAACCGCGTCGGCCGCGGCAAGCGCGCGGGCCCCGGCACCTCGATCGCGGAGCTGATCAAGGCGGGGCGGCGGTACTGATGGCGCTGGTGCTCGACTGCTCGATTTCGCTTTCCTGGTTTTTCCCCGACGAGAAGACCGCGTTCACCGAGGCGGCGCTGGACCTCGTGGCGCTCGAGGAATGCTGGGTGCCGGCGGCGTGGCGGCTCGAGTTCCCGAACGCGCTGCTTGTCGCCGAGCGGCGACGGCGGCTCTCGCGCGAGGAACGGCACCAGGTGCTCGATGAGGCGTCGCGCCTGCGCCTGCGCGTGGATGGCGCGGTGCCGGAACTGCGCAAGATCAGCGACCTCGCCGAGCGGCATGGACTCAGCACCTACGACGCGGCTTATCTCGAGCTCGCGGCGCGGCACGGCGCGGCTTTGCTCACGCTCGACAAGGAACTTGCCGCCGCTGCCGCGCAGGCGGGCATCGCGGTGCACGCGCCCGGGCGCACCTCGGCGGCGCAACTGCGCGGGCGATACAATATCTAGTGTGCGAGAGATCAGGAACCACTAAATAGATGGCCAAGCAGCAGGTCTACGACGCCTCCGCCATCCAGGCCCTCAAGGGCCTGGAGCCCGTGCGGCGCATGCCGGGGATGTACACGCACACCGTGCATCCCCTGCACATCGTGCAGGAGGCGATCGACAACGCGGTCGACGAGGCGCTCGCCGGCTTCGGCAAGCGCATCACCGTGCGCGTGCTCAAGGACGGCTCGGTCGAGGTCGAGGACGAGGGCCGCGGCATCCCGGTGGACATGCACCCGGTGGAAAAGAAGCCCGCGGTGGAGGTCGCCTTCGGCATGCTGCACGCGGGCGGCAAGTTCGCGAAATCGGGCGAGGGCGTCTATCACATCTCCGGCGGCCTGCACGGCGTGGGCGTGGCGGTGTCGAACGCGCTCTCCAGGCGCCTGCGAAGTCACCGTCTATCGCGACGGCGGCAAGCACGCGATCGCCTTCGAGGGCGGCGAGCTCAAGAACAAGCTCAAGTCCGAGCGCATCAAGGAAAAGCGCACCGGCACCGTGGTGCGCCTGTGGCCCGATCCCAAGTACTTCGACTCGCCGAACATCCCGATGGCGGAGCTCGAGCACCTGGTGCGCTCCAAGGCCTACCTGCTGCCCGGCCTCACCACGGTGCTGGAAATCGAGGGCAAGGAGAAGAAGAGCTGGAAGTACGAGCGCGGCATGGCGCAGTACTTCGACTTCATGCTGCAGGGACGCGAGCTGGTGGCGCCGCTTTTCGCGGGCGAGCGCTACTTCAGCGAGTCGAGCATCCCGGAGATCGAGCCGGGCGAGGGCGCGGCCTGGGCGATCGGCTGGGTGGCCGAGGGCGAGGTCTTCGCCGACAGCCACGTGAACCTGATTCCCGACGCGCTCCGGCGGCACGCACGAGGCGGGCTTTCGCGCGGGCATCTTCGATGCGATCAGCGCCTTCATGGACACGCGCGCGCTCGCGCCCAAGGGCGTGAAGCTGATCGCCGACGACGTCTGGGCGCGCGCCTGCTTCACGCTCTCGGCGCGCATCGTGCGCACGCAGTTCCACGGCCAGACCAAGGAGAAGCTCACCACGCGCCACGCGGCGAAGCTGCTGGAGCTGTGCGTCAAGGACGCCTTCGAGCTGTGGCTGAGCGAGCACCCCGAGGACGGCAAGAAGATCGCCGAGCTCGCCATCGAGCAGGCGCTCGCGCGACTGGCCAAGGGCAAGAAGGTCGAGAGGAAGAAGTCCTCCGGCATCGCCACGCTGCCCGGCAAGCTCGTCGACTGCGCCTCGGGCGACGTGACGCGCAACGAATTGTTCCTCGTGGAGGGCGATTCGGCGGGCGGCTCGGCGAAGGAGGCGCGCGACAAGGAGACGCAGGCGATCCTGCCGCTGCGCGGCAAGGTGCTGAACACGATGTCGAAGGACAGCCGCACGGTGCTCGCCAACAAGGAGCTGCAGGCGATCGCCACCGCCATCGGCGTGGATCCCCACGGGCCCGAGGACGCGGTCGACCTCTCGGGCCTGCGCTACGGCAAGGTGATCCTGATGACGGACGCCGACGTGGACGGCGGGCACATCCAGGCGCTGCTGCTGACCTTCTTCTTCATGCACGCGCCCAAGCTCGTGGAAGCCGGGCACATCTACGTCGCGCAGCCGCCGCTCTTCAAGGTCGAGATCCCGGCGCAGGGCAAAGGCAAGCCGGCGCGCCGCGCCTATTGCCTCGACGACGACGAGCTGGAAGAGACGCTCGCGGCGTTGAAGAAGGAGAAGGTGAAGGAGGGCTCCTGGGAGATCTCGCGCTTCAAGGGCCTGGGCGAGATGAGTCCCGAGCAACTCTGGGAAACCACCATGAACCCGGACACGCGGCGCCTGGTGCGCATGCAGCTCGACCCCAGGCAACTGAAGAAGGCGCGCGCCGACCTTCGAGCTCCTCATGGACTCGGGCGAAGCCGAAGGCCGCCGCAACTGGATGCGCGAGCACTGGAAGACCGTGGAGGCGGATGTCTAGAACCGAAAATCGGGGTCAGGGCCGAATTTCCAAGCGAAGGAAAAATCCGGCCCTGACCCCATTTTGGGAACGGGCGTACAAGGGGCACGTGCTCTGGCAGGGCCGGCAGAAGCTCGGGAAGGTGACCCTTGCGGGCGAGGGCCGCTACACGTGGGAGGCCGCGGGCAAGACGGGCGCGAACGACGATCTCGAGAAGGCAAAGAAGGCCGTGGAGCTCGCCGTCGCGATGGGTGACAAGCAACTGGACCTCTTCAAATGACCCTGGATACGCGAACCCCCGATCTCTTCACCCCCGAAAACGGCGACGACGCCGCGCCCATCGAGCGCCACGCCTCGCAGGCCTACCTCGGCTACGCGGTCTCCACCGTCAAGGCGCGCGCGCTGCCCGAGGTCGCCGACGGCTTGAAGCCCGTGCAGCGCCGCATCCTCTACGCGATGGGCGACGCCGGCACGCAGGGCTTCGCCAAGTGCGCGCGCTACGTCGGCGAGGTGCTCGGCAAGTACCACCCGCACGGCGACTCCTCGACCTACGAGGCGATGGTGCACCTCGCGCAGCCCTTCTCGATGCGCTACCCGCTCATCGACGGGCAGGGCAACTTCGGCTCGCGCGACGGCGACGCCGCCGCGGCCTACCGCTACACCGAGGCGAAGCTCTCGCGCTACGCCGAGCTGATGCTCGCCGAGATCGGCGAGGGCACGGTCGACTTCACGAAGAACTACGACGGCAAGTTCGACGAGCCGGTGCTGCTGCCCGCGCGCCTGCCCTTCGGCCTGTTGAACGGCTCCTTCGGCATCCCGGTGGGCTTTTCCACGCGCATTCCCTCGCACAACCTGAAGGAAGTCGCCGCCGCGGCGGCGCTGGTCATCAAGCATCCGCGCGCCAAGCTCGAGGAGATCCTCGAGAAGCTGCCCGGCCCCGACTTCCCCGGCGGCGGGCAGATCATCTCGCCGGCGGAGGAGATCCGGCAGGCCTACGAGACAGGAAGGGGTTCCCTGCTCGTGCGCTGCAAATGGGAAACCGAGCAGCTCGCGCGCGGGCAGTGGCGTGTCGTCGTCACGGAGCTTCCGCACGGGGTTTCGGTCAGGCAGGTGATGGAAGAGATCGAGGCGCTGGCGAATCCCAGGCCGGGCCTCGGGAAGAAGGAAGTCACGCAAGAGCAGAAGCGGCTGAAGCAGTTCATCCTCGACCAGATCGACCAGGGCGGGGTGCGCGACGAGAGCGACCGCAAGTCCAGGCTGCGCCTGGTCATCGAGCCGCGTTCGTCGCGCCAGAATCCGGAAGAGCTGATGGCGGCGCTGCTGGTGCGGACCTCCCTCGAATCGCGCTACGCGGTGAACATGACCTGGCTCGGCCTGGACGGACTGCCCGAGACCAAGGGCATCGCCGACATCCTGCGCGAGTGGGGCGAGTTTCGCGTCATCACGGTGCGCCGGCGCACGCAGCATCGCCTGGACAAGTGCGAGGAGCGCCTGCACATCGTGCAGGGGCGGCTGCTCGCCTTCGTGCGCATCGACGAGATCATCAAGCTGATCCGCGCGGCGGAGGACCAGGCCGACGCCAGGCAGAAGATGATGGCGAAGTGGAAGTTCACCGAGCGCCAGGCCGAGGACATCGTCAACATCCGCCTCGGCCAGCTCACCAAGCTCGACGGCGTGAAGCTGAACGAGGAGAAGAAGACCCTCGAGGCCGAGAAGAAGGCGCTGAAAGCGATCCTCGGCGACGAGAAGGAGCTGAAGAAGCTCGTCATCCGCGAGCTCGACGAGGACGCGAAGAAGTACGGCGACGCGCGCCGCACGCTCATCAGGACCGAAGAGCGCGCGCAGGTGGAGCGCACCGTGGTGGAGGAGCCGATCACGGTGGTGCTGTCGCAGAAGGGCTGGATCCGCGCGCGCACCGGCCACGATCTCGACCTGGCCACGCTGACCTTCAAGGACGGCGATGGCCTGCTGCAGACGCTCGAGTGCAAGACCACCGATCCGGTGATCGTGCTGGCGGCCTCCGGCAAGAGCTTCACGCTGGATGCCGCCGGGATTCCCGCGGGCCGCGGCGACGGCTCGCCGGTGAACACGCTGGTCAATGCCTCGTCCGACGACATTGTCTGGATGGGCACCGGCGACCCGGGCCGGACGCTCCTCATGAACAGCTCCGCGGGCCTGGGCTTCGTCTGCAAGCTCGGCGACCTCGTCGCGAAGACCAAGCAGGGCAAGGACTTCATGAGCGTGTCGGAGGGCGCGCGCGCGCAGGTGCCCGTGCCCGTCACGGACGGCACACCCTCTCCCCGCGGGGGAGAGGGCCGGGGTGAGGGGCCCCGCTTCGTCGCCGCGCTGTCGTCCGACGCACGACTGCTGGTGTTCCCGCTGGAGGAGGTGCCGGTGCGCCCCAACGGCGGCGTCGGCGTGCAGCTTCTCGCACTGCCCGACAAGGTGACGCTCGCCTCGGTCGCCATCACCGACGGCAAGGCGCTCGCCGTCTCCGGCATCAAGCGCAAGAACCGGGCGGTGGCAACGCTGGATGCCAGGCAGCTCGCCGAGCACGTCGGCAAGCGCGCACAACGTGGAAAAGTCTGCGACGTGGGATTCAGGCCGGACCGTCTTGCTCCCTAGCGAGCTCCGGCCGGCCCTCGCCCCCGCGGCGATCCTGCTGCTCGCGGCCCTCGCGGCCGCCTTCGGCCCGTCGCTGCCCGAGTCGCTCGCGGGCATGCGCACGCTCGGGCCCTTCGTGGTGCTGGCGCTCGGCGTGGCGTTCGCGCTGCGCTTCAACCGCGGGCGCGCGCTCATCATCCTCGCCTCGCTGTTCGCCGCCTACGCGGGCTACCAGTACGCGCAGATGCTCGGCGGCTTCGCGCAGAAGGCGGTGTACACGGCGCTGGTGGTGATCGTGCCGATCAACGCGCTCGCCGCCATGGCGCTCCCGGAGCGCGGGGTCCTGTATTACGGCAGCTACCGCTGGGCCGTGCTCATCGCCGGCGAAGCGCTGCTCATCCTGTGGATCGCCGCCGCCGGCCGCAGCGAGCTCTCGGGGCTCGCCTGGCAGGGGCTGCTCGAGCACTGGCTGTTCCGCTCGCCGCCGACGCCGCTCGCCGGGCGGCTCATCTTCGGCGCCGCCTTCGTCGCGGCCGTATGGCGCGCCTGGCCCAAGCACACGCCGCTCGACATCGGCATCGCCGCCGCGCTCGCCGCCTTCTTCATCGCCGCCGAGTGGGCCGGCTCGCCCAACGTGTTCGGCGTGTTCATGAGCGCGGCCGGCGTGATCGTGCTCGTCGCTTTCGTGCAGGAGTCGCATCGGCTCGCCTTCCACGACGAGCTCAGCGGCCTGCCGGGCCGGCGCGCGCTCGATGAGCGCCTGCGCGCGCTCGGCCCGCATTACGCGATCGCCATGGCGGACGTCGACCACTTCAAGGGCTTCAACGACACGCACGGCCACGACATCGGCGACCAGGTGCTCAAGCTCGTCGCCGCGCGGCTGGCCGAGGCGGGCGGCGGGGCGGAGGCCTTCCGCTACGGCGGCGAGGAGTTCTGCCTGCTGTTCCGCGACAAGACGCTCAAGGAGGCGCTGCCCTACCTCGAGCACACGCGCGCCGCGGTCGAGCGCTACAAGATGGCGATCCGCAGCGACGAGCGCCCGCGCCACCAGGAGACGGGCATCCGCCGCCGCGGCGACAGCATGCCCACGAAGATCCTCTCCGTCACCATCTCCATCGGCGGCGCGGAGCCGGAAGCCGAGCGCCAGCCCCCGGGGCAGGTGCTCAAGGCCGCCGACGAGGCGCTCTACCGCGCGAAGAAGGGTGGGCGCAACAGGGTGAGCACGTGAGCAGCACGCTTTCCCAGTGAGCGCAGGATGAGCTGGGATCCGGGCCAGTACCTCAGGTTCGCCGGCGAGCGCATGCGCCCCGCGGTGGACCTGCTGGCGCGCGTGCCGCTCGAGGCGCCCGCTGCGGTGGTGGACCTCGGCTGCGGCGCGGGCAACCTGGCGCCGTTGATCCTCGCGCGCTGGCCGCAAGCCAGGCTCAGCGGCGTGGATTCGTCCCCCGAGATGCTCGCCAAGGCGCGCGCCGGGCATCCGCAAGCGCAGTTCGTGCAGGCCGACATCGGGCGCTGGCGCCCGCCCGCGCCTGTGGACCTCATCTACAGCAACGCGGCGCTGCATTGGCTCGAGGACCACGACGCGGTCATCGCCGCCCTGCTCGAGTCGCTCGCGCCCGGCGGCGTGATTGCGGTGCAGATGCCGCGCAACTTCCGCGCGCCCTCGCATACCACCATCGTCGAAACCATCGAGCAGGGGCCCTGGCGCGCGAAGCTCGAGCCTTTCCTGCGGCGCGACCCGGTGGCCGAGCCCGGGCACTACTGGCGGCTGCTCAAGGATCGCGCCGCCGCGCTGGAGATCTGGGAGACGGAGTATCTTCAGGTGCTCGCGGGGGAGAACCCGGTGGCCGAATACACCAAGGGCACGTGGCTCAAGCAGTTCCTCGACCGGCTCGACGCGACCGAGCGCGCGGCTTTCGAGGCGGACTACCGCAGGCGCGTCGCCGCGTGGTATCCGCCGCAGGCCGACGGCCGCACGCTGTTTCCCTTCCGGCGCTTGTTCATCGTGGCGCAACGGCAAGGCTGACATGATCCCGGCGCGGCGGGGAGGATGACGCCATGATGCGGCAGCGGGAGACCTGAGATGGGTTGGGCGCTCGCGGCCGTCGCGGTGGCGCTGCTCGTCGCGGCGATCGTCCTCTACAACCGCCTGATCGCCGACCGCAACCTCGCGCGCCAGGGCTACGCCGACATCGACGTGCAATTGAAGCGCCGTGCCGACCTCGTGCCCCAGCTGGTCGAGGCCGTGCGCGGCTACGCGAGCTACGAGAAGGCGCTGCTCACCACGGTGACGGAGCTGCGCACGAATGCGCTCGCCGCGCAGGGCGGCACGGCGCGTTTCGCGCTGGAGAAGGAGCTGGGCGCGCGCCTCGGGCAACTCGTCCTGCTGCAGGAAAACTACCCGCAGCTGAAGGCCGACGCCAACTTCCTCGACCTGCAGGCGAAGCTCGTCGAGGTGGAGGACCATCTGCAGTACGCGCGGCGCTTCTATAACGGCTCGGTCAAGCAGTACGTGACGCGCCTGGAGACGTTTCCCGACACGATCGTGGCGCGGCTCTTCGGCTTCCAGCCGCTGCCATTCTTCGAGACCGACGACCGCGCGCCGGTGAAGGTGCAGCTGTGAGCGGCGCAACGCCGGGACGCGCGAGGCGGCCGGCGCCAGAGTCGGCGCGGGCGCTGCCGCGCGGCGTGACGAGGCTGCTGGCACTCATTCTCCTCGCCCTCGCGCTGCCGGCGGCGGCGCAGGAGCGGGTGGTCGACTACCACAGCGACATCCTCATCGCGCGCGACGGCTCGCTCACGGTCACCGAGCGCATCGACGTGCAGGTCGAGGGACGCGAGATCAAGCGCGGCATCCTGCGCGAATTTCCCACCGACTATCGCGACCGCGCGGGCGCGCGCTCTACGGTGCCCTTCGAGGTGGTGGCCGTGAGGCGCAACGAGCACCCGGAGATGTGGCGCGAGGAGCGCCTCTCGAACGGGGTGCGCGTGCGCATCGGCAACGCCGCGGTGATGCTGCCTCCCGGGCGGCACGTCTACGAGATCACCTACCGCACTGCGCGTCAGCTCGGCTTCTTCGAGAAGCACGATGAGCTCTACTGGAACGTGAACGGCAACGGCTGGACCTTCAGCATGGACCGCATCAGCGCGGACGTGACGCTGCCCGCCGCGGTGCCCGCGGAGAAGCTCCAGCTCGAGGCCTACACCGGTCCGCAGGGCGCGCGCGGCCGCGACTACGAGGCGCAAGCGCGCGACGGCGGCGCGAGCTTTCACACCACGCGCGGCCTTCCCGCCTACCAGGGGCTCACCATCGTGGTGGCCTTTCCCAAGGGCATCGTCTCGAAGCCGGGAACGCTCAAGCGCCTCGGCTGGTGGCTCAGCGACAACAAGGGCGCGGGGGCGGGGATCGGCTCGCTCGTCATCCTGTTCGCGTTCCTGTGGTGGCGCTGGCACCTCGTGGGGCGCGACCCGCGCGCCGGGCCGGCATTCCCGCGCTACGTGGCGCCGCCCGGGCTGGGGCCCGCGGGCGTGCGCTTCATCAACCGCATGCGCTACGACACCAAATGCCTCACGGCGGGGCTGGTGGGCCTGGGCGCGCGCGGCTTCCTCAAGATCCGGCAGGCGGGCGACGCCTACCTCATCGAGCGCACGGGCAACGAGCCCGGCGAGTGGTTCCCGGGCGAGCGGCCGCTCGCTGCGCTCATGCCCGGCAAGCCCGGCACGCCCGTGGCGCTCGCCAAGGCACACAACCCGGCGGTGCAGACCGTCTCCGGGATGGTCGAGCGCGAGCTCAACGTGCTCTACGGGGAGAAGCTCTTCTCCCGCAATCGCGGCTCGCACGCCGCCGGCGTGGGCATCGCCGCGCTCGGGGTCGCCGCGATGGTGGTGACGGACACGCCCGCATCGCTGCTGATCCCGGTGATCGTCCTGATGTTCGTGGTGCTGGCCGTCTTCGGAAAGCTCCTTCCCGCCTACAGCGTAGAGGGCCGCAAGCTGCAGGACGCGATCGTGGGGCTGCGCCAGTACCTGAGCATCGCCGAGAAGGACGATCTCGCGCGCCTCAAGGCGCCGCCGCAGACCGCCGAGGAGTTCACCCGGTTCCTGCCCTACGCGGTGGCGCTCGACGTGGAGGACGCGTGGACCAGCCGCTTCACCGCGATCCTCGGTGCGGCGGCCGTGGCCGCGGCGGCGGGCGCGTTCTATTCCTCGGCCAACGGCTCGGGGTTCTCGGGGAGCGGCTTTGCCAACTCGATCGGCAGCCTGAGCGACACCGTGAGCGCGGCATCCACGCCGCCCGGCTCGAGCTCCGGTGGCTCGGGCGGCGGGGGCGGTGGCGGTGGCGGCTCGGGCGGTGGCGGGGGCGGCGGCGGAGGCAGCGGGTGGTGATCCGCATTCCGGAGAACGAGATCGAGCTCGTCGCGGTGCGCGCGCAGGGCGCGGGCGGCCAGAACGTCAACAAGGTATCCAACGCCGTGCACCTGCGGTTCGACGTGCGCGCCTCTTCGCTTCCCGAGGACATCAAGCACCGCCTGCTCCACCGCGGCGACAAGCGCATTACACGCACGGGTGTCGTCGTCATCAAGGCGCAGCAGCACCGCAGCCTCGAGATGAATCGCGTCGAGGCCCTCACGCGCCTGCAGGCGCTCGTGGAGGCTGCTGCCTTCGTGCCGAAGCACCGCAAGCCTACCCGCCCGACGCGCGCCTCGAAGGAGCGCCGCATCGAAGGCAAGCTGCGGCGCTCGAAGATCAAGGCCCTGCGCGGGCGCGTACGGGACTGATAATTGGGGTCAGGGCCGAATTTTTTCCGCCACGGTAAATTCGGCCCTGACCCCAATTTTCGCAGTAGGATTTCTGCATGGACCGAGCCGCTGAACGAAAGAAGGAAATCGCCGCCGCCGTCGGCGACATCCGCGAAATCGAACGTCGCGAGGGCGTGACGCGCGCGAGCCTGCAGAAGATCAAGGCGCGCCTCATCAAGCTCGCGGCGCGCAGCGACCTGTTCGACCCGAAGGACTACCCGCCGCCCGCGCCCGGGCAGAAGCTGCGCTCGTGCCTGTACCGCCTGTCGGAGGACGCCGACCACCGCTTCGCGCTCTACGCCAACGCGTCCATCGGCGGCTACGGCACGCCCGCGCACAACCACACCACCTGGGCGGTGATCGTGGGCGTGACGGGCGAGGAGCTGAACAAGTTCTACGACCGCGACGCGAACAGCGGCGTGCGCGAGAAGGGCCACGACGTGGTGCGCCAGGGCACGGGCGTGGCCTTCATGCCCGAGGATCTGCACTCGATCCACATCGAGGCGCCGCTGCTCAACTTCCACATGTACGGCCTCGCGCTCGAGCAGCTGCACAAGCGCGAGTTCTACAAGGAGAAGGAAGCGCGCTGGGATATCTTCCCCGCGCACTCCGACATCCGCGAAGCGCGATAGGGAAGCTCTGAACAAGTCCCGCGTGCGCGACGGTGGCGATTTTCGTGCAGGGCGAGACAGCGGACGCCGCCGTGTACTTGACGTCCACAAGGCGGCCGATGGCGATGCCATGCAGGAAAACTCGCCCCGTCCCTTCAGGCGGCGAGGCCGCCCAGCGAGCGCACAAGGAAGAGGCCTCGCCGCCTTCGGGTTGCGGCCGGAAGTCCGGGGCAAATGGCTTACGATAGCGCGATGACACGGGCTCCGGCGTTGTTGCTCGGCCTTGCGATATCGACATATCGCTGCGGCCGCGCGCCTAGCCGGCGCCGCGTTCCGGCCGCAACGCGCCACCGCGCGACTTGTTCAGAGCTTCCCTGGTGAAACCGGCTGAGCTGCGCGAGCGCCTGGTCGCGGGCGCGGAGCTGGCCCTGCTCGACGTGCGCGAGCAGGGCGTGCACACCAAGGGCCACCCGTTCTTCGCCTCGTCGCTGCCGCTCTCGCGCCTCGAGCTGATGGTGCTCGACCTCGTGCCGCGCTCCAGCGCGCCGCTCGTGCTGCTCGACGGCGGCGGCGAGGGGCTCGCCGAGCGCGCGCAGGGGAAGCTGGCGCAGCTCGGCTACACCGACATCCACATCCTCGAAGGCGGCTGCGCCGCGTGGAAGGCCACGGGCGGCGAGCTGTTCAGCGGCGTGAACGTGCCCTCCAAGGCCTTCGGCGAGTTCGTCGAGCACCGCTTCGAGACGCCGCGCATCCCGCCCGCGGAGCTCAAGCGCCTCAAGGACTCCGGCCGCAAGCTGGTGATCCTCGATTCGCGCCCGTGGGAGGAGTACCACCGCATGAGCATCCCGGGCGGCATCGACGCGCCGGGCGCGGAGCTCGTCTACCGCGTGCACGACCTCGCCGACCCCGAGACGCTGGTGGTCGTCAACTGCGCCGGGCGCACGCGCAGCATCATCGGCTGCCAGTCGCTGCGCAACGCGGGCGCTCGAAGCGACGTCGTGGCGCTGAAGGACGGCACCATGGGCTGGGAGCTCGCGGGCTACGAGTGCGAGCACGGCTCGGAGCGCGTGGCGCCGGAGCCCTCGCCCGACGGGACGCAAGAAGGCGCGCGAGGCGGCGGCGCAGGTCGCCAAGCGCTTCGGCGTCAAGTTCACGACCTTCGCGCGCACCATGACCTGGCGCGCGGAATCCATGCGCACCACGTACCTGCTCGATGTGCGCACGCGCGCCGAGTTCGAGGCGGGGCGCGTCCCGGGCAGCGTGCACGCGCCCGGCGGGCAGCTGGTGCAGGCCACCGACGAGTTCGTGGCGGTGAGGAACGCGCGCCTGGTGCTCGTCGACCCCGAGCGCGTGCGCTCGGTGATGACCGCCTCGTGGCTGAACCAGATGGGCTGGGACGACGTGCACGTGCTCGAGCCCGAGGGCGAGTTCGGCCTGGGCGACATCACGATTGCGCGCGGGCCCCGCGCCCCGCGCATCCCGGCGTATCCCGACTGGCCGACCGTGCGCGCGGAAGAGATCGCCCGCGCACGAGAAGGCGCGAGCCAAAGGGTCTCGGCGAGCCCGCGCGAGGATGTCGCGGTGATCGATCTGTCCACCAGCCTGCGCTTTCGGCGCAAGCACATTCCAGGCGCGTGGTGGGCGGTGCGCGCACGGCTGGCCGGCGCGCGCGAGAAGGCGGGCGCGGCCGCGCAGGTGGTGCTGACGTCCGACGATGGCCTGCTCGCGCGTTTCGCGGCGCCCGAGGCGGCGGCGCTGTGGCCCGAGGCGCAGGTGAAGGTGCTCGAGGGCGGCAACGCGGCGTGGTTCGCGGCGGGACTGCCCGCGGAGACGGGCATTGCGCGCGCGACCACGGCGCTGGATGACGTCTGGTACAAGCCCTACGACCACGAGCACGAATCCGACTACGAGAAGCACGCCCGCGCCTACCTCGACTGGGAAGTCGCGCTCGTCGACCAGATCAAGCGCGACCCGGCGATCCGCTTCCGGGCCTATTAAAATCGGGGTTACCCCTAAAATCGGGGTCAGGGCCGAATTTTTCTTGCGAGCGAAAATTCGGCCCTGACCCCAATCTATGCCGCGCCGCGTCCTCGAAGAGAACCGCATCCACCCGGAGATCCGCGACCGGATCGCCAATTACCGCAACGACATCGTGCTGGAGGTCGAGGCGGCGGTGGCGGAAAACGACATCGTCATCGTCGGCATGCGCTACAACCCCTGGCCGAAGAAGGCGTGCAAGATGCTCGACGACGCGGAGTTCCGTTATAAGTACCTCGAATACGGCAGCTACCTGCGCGAGTGGCGCCGGCGCCTCGCGCTCAAGATGTGGGCCGGCTGGCCCACCTTCCCGATGGTCTTCGTCAAGGGCGTGCTGGTGGGCGGGGCGACGGACCTCGAGAAGCTGATCGCCAGCGGCGACCTGAAGGAAATGATCGAAGGCGTCTGAAATTGGGGTCAGACCCGAAAATTGGGGTCAGGGCCGAATTTCCGCTCGCAAGGGAAATCCGGCCCTGACCCCAATTTTCTCGCGCAGCGGAAATTCGGCCCTGACCCCAATTTTCAGAGCAGTTGCAGTTGCTGGAACCGGACGTAGAGCTCCCGGCAGATCCAGGCGTCGGTCGCGGCGTAGGTCATCTGCTGCGCCGAGAGGTGGCGCGCCGCCCAGTTGGTGGTCTTCGCGCCCTTGGTGATGCGCGCGCCGAGGAAGATCCCTGCGAGGTTGCGCACGCCGGTCTGCTTCAGGCCGTGGCGCTTCGCCACGTGGCCGAGGTCCGTCACCGCCGCCGGCTCGAACGCGAAGAGGCCCTGCAGCTGCCGCAGGTCCTCGGCGAGCGCCACGCCCGCCTTGACGATCGCCTTTTCCGCGAGCATCTCGCCGAGCGTTGCCGAGAAATCCAGCCGCTGCAGCGGGAAGAGGTACACCGCGCGCGCGGTCGCCACTTGCGCCAGCGCAGGCGGATGGCTCTCGCCCTTCCTGAAAGCCGGCCGCGTCTCGGTATCGAAGCCGATCGTCGGCTCCTGGAAGATGTCGGCGGCGGCGCGCTCGAGCGCCTGCGCGGTCTCGATGAGCTGGATCTCGCCCTCGTAGCGGCGGATCGGCAGCGCGAGCATCGCCTCGCGGGAAATCTCGCGCAGCAGGTCGGGAGGCAGGGCCATGGGGGCCCGATGATAAGCGCGTTTGCGGGGCTTGGATTAGTCTTGGGCTGATGACCGGCAGATCCGGCAAACGGCCTGGCACGTGGATCGCGGCCTGCGCGGCCGCCCTCGCGCTGCTGCACGCGGGCGCGGGCCTCGCCGCGGACAACGCGGCGCACAAGCGCAAGCCGCCGGAGAAGAAGTGGCAGATGCTGGAAGGCTGCCACTACCAGGCGCGCGAGGCGAACGACGGCGACAGCTTCGGCCTGCAGTGCGCCAGCCGCAAGTTCGTCCTGCGCCTTTATTTCGTGGATACGCCGGAGGCGAACCTGCAATACGGCGAGCGCGTGCGCGAGCAGGCGCAGCACTTCGGCACGACGCTCGACGAGACGCTGAACGCGGGCTACCGCGCGCGCGACCTCGTGCGCCACATGCTCGGCGGCACGTTCGTCGTGCAGACCAGAAGGGCGAGCGCGCCCGGCCGCAGCAGCGAGCCGCGCTTCTACGGGCTCGTCCACGTGAGCGGCCGCTACCTGCATGAAGTCCTGCTCGCTGAAGGACTGGCGCGCGTGAAAGGCGTTACCAGCGCGCTGCCGGATGGCACGCCGTCGCGCGACTACCTGAAGAGGCTGCGGGCGCTGGAGAACCAGGCACGCGTCGAGCGCAAGGGCGCCTGGGCGAGGTCGAGCAAGTAGCGGCGATGGCGCCAGGCGCAGCGAACCATGGCGCAGCGAGGGCGGGCGCGGCCAAGCCGGGTCCGACGAGGAAGGCCGCAGCCAAAGGCAGCCCGAGGAAGCGGCGCCCGGCGAAGCACCGTCACCATGTCTACGTGATCGAGCTCGATCCGTTCGTGCTCAACTTCGCGCGCTTCCGCAACGCCAATCCCAACCGCGACATGCTCAAGCCCTGCGTGTACGTGGGCATGACCGGCCTCACGCCCGAGCAGCGCTTCGCCAAGCACAAGGCCGGCATCCGCGCGAACTCCTACGTGCAGCGCTTCGGGCTGCGGCTGTTGCCGAAGCTCTATGCCTACGCCAACCCCATGCCCTACGAGGCGGCGCGCGAGATGGAAGTGGAGCTCGCCATCGCGCTGCAGGAAGAGGGCTACGCCGTATGGCAGGCGTAACGGGACTCGCGGCAGGCGCCGGCGGCGGCGCGCCATCCGGCGAAAGCGCTGGCGCACGGGTAAAGCGCCTCGTGCTCGACACCAACGTCTGGCTCGACTGGCTGGTGTTCGACGAGCCCACGCTCGCGCCGCTGCGCGCGGCGCAGGCGGCCGGGCGCGTGGAGATCGTGATGGACGAGGCCTGCGAAGCGGAGCTCGCGCGCGTGCTCGCCTACGACTTGGGCAAGCACACGATCGGCGCCGAGGCGCAGGCCGCGTGCATCGCGCGCTGCCGCAGAGTCGCGAAGCGAGTCGACGTGATTGCAAACGCAGCCGCGAGCGCAACCATTGGCGCAACCGCAGGCGCAACCGCAGGCGCAACCGCAGGCGCGACCGCAGGCGCAACCGAGATCGCGGAAGCGTCGGCAGCGACTGTTGCGGCGCTCCCGCGATGCAGCGATCCGGACGACCAGAAGTTCCTCGAGCTCGCGCGGGTGGCGCAAGCGGACGTGCTCGTGACCAAGGACCAGGCGCTGCTGGACCTGGCCCGGCGCAAGCTCCCATTTCGCATCGCGGCGCCTCAAGCGCTCGGAGCGCTCTAGGGAGCCTCTGATTTATTCCCGCGTGCGCGACGGTGGCGATTTTCGTGCAGGGCGAGACAGCGGACGCCGCCGTGTACTGGACGTCCACAAGGCGGCCGATGGCGATGCCATGCGCGAAACCCGCAGGCGCTTGCGCCTGCGGGCGTCGCGTGGCGCCCGGAAGGAGCGCAGCCGCAAGCGGCTGCGCTGTCGCCCGCGTCCCTCCAGGCGGCGAGGCCGCGAGACGAGGGTTCACGGCAAAGGCCTCGCCGCCCTCGGGTTGCGGCCGGAAGCCCTCGACGGTTGGCTTACGATAGCGCGATGACACGGGCGCCGGCGTTGTTGCTCAACCTTGCGATATCGACCTATCGCTGCGGCCTCGCGCCTAGCCGGCGCCGCGTTCCGGCCGCAACGCGCCACCGCGCGAATAGATCAGAGGCTCCCTAGTGCCGATCCGCCCCGATCTGCTGGTCGCATACAAGAAGGCGCTCTACGTGGTCTATGGCGCGCCGGAGCTCGTGATCCGCGTCGGCGAGCCGAACGCGACGCTCGATGAGCTGCTGGACGCCGACGGCCTGGACACGGCGGCCTACCTCACCGCGGCAAACCCGGGCGGAGAGCTGCAAGGCAAGACGGAGAACGAGCTCTCCTGCGCGGCGCTGCACCAGGGGCTCGCCGACGCGGGCTACATCTGCTATCTCGGCGAGGGCCGCGACCCCGAGGGCGACTGGCCCGCCGAGCCGAGCATCCTCGCGCTCGGCATCACACGCCACGAGGCGATGGTGATCGGGCGCTCCTACGAGCAGAACGCCATCGTCTTCATCGAGCGCGGCAAGGCGCCGGAGCTCGTGGTCTTGTGAACGGCCCTGGCGTCCCCAGCTAGATAAGGTGATCCGGATGAAGACGCGAACCAGTCCGGGCCTGCTGTTCGATGCGCTCGCCTTCGCGGCGCACAAGCACCGGGCGCAGCGCCGCAAGGACAAGGAAGCCTCGCCCTACATCAACCATCCCATCGCGCTCGCCGACCTGCTGGCGAACGAGGGCGGGGTGGAGGACCCGGTCACGCTCTGCGCAGCCCTCCTGCACGACACCGTCGAGGACACCGAGACCACCTACGCCGAGCTGCGCCGCCTGTTCGGCCGGGCGATTGCGGACGTGGTGCTGGAAGTCACCGACGACAAGAGCCTGGACAAAGCGGTGCGCAAGGAGCTCCAGGTGAAGCACGCGCCGCAGCTGTCGCAGCGCGCGAAGCTCGTCAAGCTCGCCGACAAGGTCTGCAACCTGCGCGACATGGCCACGAACCCGCCGGCGGCCTGGTCGCGCAAGAGGCGACGCGAGTACTACGAGTGGGCGAAGCGCGTGATCGACGGGCTGCGCGGCGCGCACCCCGGCCTGGAGCGCCTCTTCGATCGGGCGTACGCCAAGCGCAGGTAGGGCCGGCACGCGGGCCAGCGCGCGGACGCGCCTTCCCGCATCAGTACTTCGCCTTGAGGGGGATCACGTGGCGCACGCCGCCGCGCGGGTTGGGCGTGTCGCCCTTGTAGCGCGGAATGACGTGGATGTGCGCGTGCCAGACCGATTGTCCCGCCGCCTCGCCGCAGTTGGCGCCCACGTTGAAGCCGTCGGGCTTGAAGCGCGCCTCGAGGATCGGCTTCACTGCGCGCACCAGGCGAAAGCAGCCGTCGAACTCGCCGGCGTCGAGGTCCCAGATCGTCACCACGTGGCGCAGCGGCAGGACGAGGGCGTGGCCGGGGGAGACCGGGTAGGTGTCGAACACCGCGATCGCCGAGTCGTTGCGCGCGAGGATCTCGCGCTGCGGGCGGCAAAAAATGCAGTCCGTGCTCATGCGAGGCCGCAGCTCGGGTCGCGCGGCTTCGCAGCCGCCGGCCGCGGGACCGTGCACTCCACAGTCATCCAATCACCGTCACCACTACGTTCCTCGTGTGGGGCTGCAGGCGATGCTCCCAGAGGTAGATGCCCTGCCACGTGCCGAGCGCCAGGCGCCCCTCGGCCACCGGGATCTGCAGCGAGTTCGTCGTCAGCACCGACCTTGCGTGCGCGGCCATGTCGTCCGGGCCTTCGTCGTCGTGCACGTAGGCGGGGTCGCCGTCGGGCGCGAGGCGCGCGAGGATCGTCTCCAGGTCCTTGCGCACCGCCGGCGCGGCGTTCTCGCACAGGATCAGCGAGGCGCTGGTGTGCTGCAGGAAGACGTTGCACAGGCCGGTGCGCACGCCCGTGTCGTGCACCGCGCGCTCGACTTCCGCAGTGATCTCGGTGGTGCCGCGCCCGCGCGTGCGGAAGGTGAGCGTCGTCTGCGCGGCCAACGCTAGGCCGCCTTCGCCAAGCGCTGCCCGGCGCACCCCGCGGCCATCGCTAAGCCGCCTTCACCAGCCGCTGCTCGGCGCTCTCCACCACCATCGGCGTCATCCACTGCTGGCGCACGGGTGGCGCGTTCCAGCGCTTGGTCACCATCGCGATCCACTCCGGCGTGTAGAAGCGCTCGGCGTCCGCTTTCGACTGCCACAGGTAGATGCCCACCAGCGTCTGCCCGTCCTCGGCGATGCCGTAGTACTTGCGGATCAGCCCCGGGATGCCCTGGTAGGTGTGGGCGGTGGCGTTGATGGTGTTGACGAGGTCCTGCTTGCTGGTGCCCGCGGGCACCTTGAATGTCCACATGACGGTGTGCATGATGGCCTCCTGTGAAGCGGCCATTCTCCACCACGCGTGCCTGCGGACTCAAGTGACCCGGCCGGCGCATCGGCCTCGGGCGGCCGCATGACGGCGCCCGCCGAATACCGCGAGCGGGCGCTCAAGATCCTGCCGTGGATCTGCGTGCGTTGCGCTCGCGAGTTCCCGGCCTCGCGGCTGCGCGAGCTGACCGTCCACCACAAGGACGGCAACCACGACCACAACCCGCCCGACGGCTCGAACTGGGAGCTGCTGTGCGTGTACTGCCACGAGAACGAGCACGCGCGCGTCGAGGACGCCCGCGCGGGCGGCGGCGGCAAGGAAAAGCCCAAGCCTGCCGCCACGCACAAGCCGCTGGCGGGCCTCGCCGACCTGCTGAAGCGCAGCAAATAGCCGTTTCACTTCTGCGGGACAATCGGCGCAATTCGCCATGCGTTTGTAGGCGAGAATGCGCGCGCACATGATGCGAACGCGCCTGCGCGCATGACGCTGGAATCCCCGCCCCGATGAAGGACCCCGTCGCCGACTGGCTCGAAAAGCTCGCCAAGGCGCTCGCCAACCACGACCTCGGGGGCGCGGCGGCGCTCTTCGGCGAGGAGTGCTACTGGCGCGACCTCGTCGCCTTCACCTGGACCATCAAGACCTTCGAGGGGCGCGACGAGATCAGGGCGATGCTCGCGGCGACGCTCGCCGCCACCAGGCCCACGGGATTCGTGCCGCTGGGCGCCGTGGCGACCGAGAACGGCGTCACCGAGGCGTGGTTCGGCTTCGAGACCGTGGTCGGCCGCGGCACGGGCCACCTGCGCCTGAAGAACGGCAAGGGCTGGACGCTGCTCACCACGCTGCAGGAGCTCAAGGGCTACGAGGAAAGATCCGGCCCCGCGCGCGAGCGCGGCGTCGAGCACGGCGTGCAGCCGGACCGGCGCTCGTGGCTCGAGCGCCGGCAGCGCGAGCAGGCGGAGCTCGGCGCCGCGCAGCAGCCCTACGCGCTGATCGTCGGCGGCGGGCAGGGCGGCCTTGCGCTCGCCGCGCGCCTGAAGCGCCTCGGCGTGCCCGCGCTCGTCATCGAGAAGAACGAGCGCGCGGGCGACTCCTGGCGCAAGCGCTACCGCTCGCTCGTGCTGCACGACCCGGTGTGGTACGACCACATGCCCTACCTGCCGTTTCCCGACCACTGGCCGGTCTTCACGCCCAAGGACAAGATGGGCGACTGGCTGGAGATGTACGCGCGCGTGATGGAGCTCGATGTATGGACCTCGGCCAAGTGCGTGAAGGCCGACTGGCACGAGTCCTCCGGCGAGTGGCGCGTGCAGGTGAATCGCGGCGGGCAGTTGGTGATCCTGCGGCCGAGGCAGCTGGTGCTCGCCACCGGCATGTCGGGCTTTCCGCACGTGCCGCAGATTCCAGGCGCGGAGATGTTTGCCGGGCACCTGTGCCACTCGAGCCAGTTCGACGGCGGCGAGGCCTGGCGCGGCCGCAACTGCGTCGTCCTCGGCGCGAACAACTCCGCGCACGACATCGCCGCGGACCTCTGGGAGCACGGCGCCAGTGAAGTCACCATGGTGCAGCGCTCCTCCACCGTGGTGGTCACCTCCGACGCCCTCATGGAGCACGCCTGGGGGCGGCTGTATTCCGAGCAGGCGCTCGAATCGGGCATCACCACCGAGATCGCCGACCTCACGGTGGCCTCGGTGCCCTTCAGGCTGCTGCCTTCGTTCCAGAAGCCGATCTACGAAGCGATCAGGAAGCGCGACGCGAACCTCTACGAGGGGCTATCGAAAGTCGGGTTCCAGTACGACTTCGGCGAGGACGGCTCGGGAATCCACTCGACCTACCTGCGCCGCGGCGCGGGCTACTACATCGACGTCGGCGCCTCGCAGCTCGTGGTGGACGGCAGCATCAAGCTGAAGAGCCCCGCGGGGATCGCGCGCATCGCCGAGCACTCGGTGGCGCTCACGGACGGCACGGTGCTGCCCGCCGACCTCATCGTCCTTGCGACCGGCTACGGCTCGATGAACCAGTGGGCGGCGGAGCTGATCTCGCCCGAGGTGGCGGCGCGCGTGGGCAAGTGCTGGGGCCTGGGCTCGGAGACGCGCCACGACCCGGGGCCGTGGGTGGGGGAGCTGCGCAACATGTGGAAGCCCACCCAGCAGCCGGGCCTGTGGTTCATGGGCGGCAACCTGATGCAGGCGCGCCACTACTCGCTCTACCTCGCGCTGCAGCTCAAGGCGCGCTACGAGGCGATCCCGACGCCGGTGTACTTCGTCGACGAAGTCCACCACCCCGCCTGAAAATTGGGGTCAGGGCCGAATTTTCTCCCGGAGAAATAATTCGGCCCTGACCCCAATTTTCAGTACAGCGCGCTGGCGAGCTTGCGGCGGTATTCGGAGACGAGCTCCGGCTGGTTGGTGGCGAGGTTGAAGAGGTTGAGGAGCTGCTTGCGCGCCTCGCCTTCCTTGAAGTCCTTCGCGCGGCGCACGATCTCGACGAGCTCGTCCATCGCCTCGCGGTAGCGCTTGCTCCCGGCATAGAGCCCCGCGAGCGCGAGGCGCGCCTCGTGGTCGGCGGGGTTCGCGGCGAGCTTCGCCTTCAATTCGTCCACGCCGGGCCCGCTTTTGCCCGCGCGCGCGTAGGCGATGCCTTGCTTCAGCGCCTCGATGCGCGCCTCGTAGTCCGGGTCGAACTTCACCTTGGCGAGCTCGGCATCGGCCTCGTCGAGCTTGCCGCCCGCGTAGAGCGCCTCCGCGCGCGCGAGCGCGAGCTCGGAGGCGGAGGGCAGGAGCTTCTCGAAGAACGCGCGCACCTGGCCTTCGGGCTGGGCGCCCATGAATTGCGACACCGCCTTGCCGTCCTTGAAGGCGATGACGTTGGGGATCGAGCGGATGCCGAAGGCCTGCGAGAGCTCCTGGTTGTCGTCGGAGTTGATCTTCACGAGCTTTACGCGGCCCGCGTAGTCCTTCGCCACCTTCTCCAGGATCGGCGTGAGCGAGCGGCAGGGCCCGCACCACGGCGCCCAGAAGTCGGCGACGACGGGCGTGGTCTTCGAGGCTTCCAGCACCTCGCGCTCAAAGGTGGGTGTGGTGACGTCCATTGCGACCAATGTGAGGCTAAACGAGTCCCAGTTCAACCCTCGGCAGGACAGGGACTTGGAAGCGGCGAGTGCACACGACCCGCGCGGCGCGCGAATTCGCGAAACTCTTGATCTGGATTAAATGAACGCCAACTCGCCGTTGACGCGCCGCGCGCCGGTGGTATCGTGGAATCGGACCAACGAGGGCAGCCGGAGCATCGGCCGCAGTCGCGAAACTCCTGGCGATCAGTTGGGATAGCGCCCCTCACGAGGTCCAAGCGCGGCAACCCCGCGCATTCAAGAGCGCCCACAAAGCGCTGCCCGTGAACTCGGGCAACAGGCCCCGCAGATAAGCGGGGCCTTTCATTTTGGGGGCCTGCTTCGAGCGGCGCCGCCGCGATCGCTACACGCGCGCGAGCAGCCGCTCCCAGCCTTCGTCCACCTCGCTCTGCAGCGTCTGCACCGCGGATTCGTCCAGCCCGCGGTAGCGGCGCTGCACCTGCAGGTAGTCGCGCACCGGCCGCGTCTTGGGCGGCCCGTTCAGCGTATAGCGGCGTCCGTCCTCGACCTCGTAGAGGGGAAAGACGCCCGATTCCACCGCGAGGCGCGTGAGGGCGAGGCCCTGGTCCTCCGGCACCCCCCAGCCGTCGAGGCACGGCACGAGCAGCGTGATGATCCTGAAGCCGCGCATCGCTTTGGCCTTCTCCACCTTGCGCAGGAAATCCGGCAGGTAGCCCGCCGACGCGGTCGCCGCGTAAGGCACTTCGTGGGCGGCCATGATCTCGGTGAGGTTCTTCTTCTTCGAGGGCTTGCCCGCGGGCGTGGAGCCGGTGCGCGCGAAGTGCGGCGTGGAAGAGGACTTCTGCGCGCCGGTGTTCATGTAGCCCTCGTTGTCGAAGCAGACGTAGAGGATGTTCTCGTTCCTCTCGGCGGCCGACGACAGGCACTGGAAGCCGATGTCGTAGGTGCCGCCGTCGCCCGCGAACACCACCACCTGCGT
This sequence comes from uncultured beta proteobacterium, assembly GCA_963719995.1. Classification (GTDB taxonomy): domain Bacteria; phylum Pseudomonadota; class Gammaproteobacteria; order Burkholderiales; family SG8-39; genus JAABQT01. Next base: position 105,165 of record CAVRDW010000003.1, read on the forward strand.
GTCCTTCTTCCCGAGCGCATCGAGCGCGCGGCGCAGCCCCGAGGCCGAAGCCGCCGACGTGGCGAGCGGCGGCTGGTACACCGGGATGCGCAGGCCGGAGAGCGGCTGCGGCCCGGCGATGATCGCGAGGCAGGAAGGCGGGATCACCGCCACCGTGTCGGGGCCGAGCGCGGCGAGCGCGTGCCGCAGCGAGAGCGCCTCGATGCAACCCGGGCAGGCCGCGTGGCCCGAGCAGAGCAGATCGCTCATCACGCCCACAGCGCCTCCGCCTTCGGTTGCGCATCGCCCGCGCGGCGCGCGAGCTCCACGATCTTCGCCGGCGGCACGTTCACGCCGCCCACGCCCGCGAGATAGCCGTGCACGCGCGGCGCATCCGGCATGCCGTAGAGCGCGCCGCGCAGCTCCTGGTGCAGCACGCCGCCCGCGCCGGGCGAGAAGTTCCTGTCCAGCACCACGACGTCTCTCACGCCCGCGAGCGCTTCGCGCAAGGCGGCCCCCGGCAGCGGCCGGAACAGGCGCACTTTGAGAAGGCCCGCCGCCACGCCCGCATCGCGCAGCGCATCCACCGCTTCGCGCGCGGTGCCGCACATGCTGCCCATGGTGACGATGACCGTCTGCGCGCCGTCGCAGCGGTAGCGCTCGAGGATGCCCCAGCCGCGCCCGGTGCGCGCGCGCCACTCGCGATCGGCCGCGAGCGCCGCCGCCGGCACCTGGTCCATCGCTTCGCCGATGGCGCGGCGGTGACGCATGTACATGTCCTGGGTGACGACATTGCCCCACGATTCGCCGCGCGCCGGATCGAGCAGGTGCTCCGGCGCGTAAGGCGGGAGGTAGGCGTCCACGAGCGCCTGCTCCGGCACGCGCACCGGCTCGAGCGCGTGCGAGACGTAGAAGGCGTCCAGGTTGATCATCACCGGCAGGCTCACCTGCTCGGCGATGCGATAGGCCTGCAGCACCGTGTCCAGGGCTTCCTGCGCCGACTCCACGTAGAGCTGCACCCAGCCGGTGTCGCGCTGCGCGATGCTGTCGGTCTGGTCGGGCCAGAAGGCCCAGGGCGAGGCGATGGTGCGGTTCACGTTCGCCATCACGATCGGCGCGCGCGCGCCGCTCGCATAGTGCAGCACCTCGTGCATCAGCATCAGGCCCTGCGAGGCGGTGGCGGTGAACACGCGCGCGCCGGCGAGCGAGGCCGGGATGCAGGCCGCCATCACCGAGTGCTCGGATTCGGGAGTGAGGAACTCGGCATCGAGCTCGCCCGCGGCCTGGAACTCGGTGAGCAGCTCGAGCACCGGCGTCTGCGGCGTGATCGGATACACCGGCACCACCTGCGGGCGCGCGAGCCGCGCGCCCCAGGCCACCGCGTGGTTGCCCGTCAGCAGCATGCGCTTCTCTGCGCCAGTCGTTGCGGCGCCTGCCATCGCGGCGCTCATCGCGCCTCCTCGTACATCGCCACCGAGCCGGTGGGGCATTCGCGCACGCACAGGCCGCAGCCCTTGCAGTACTTGTCGTCGATGGCGTAGCCGCCGTTGGCGCGCCGCACCGCCATGTCCGGGCAGGCGGTGAAGCAGTTGTCGCAGAAGGTGCACTCGCCGCAGGAAAAGCAGCGCGCGGCTTCCGCGAGCGCCTGCTCGATCTGCGCGGCGGCCTCGCGTCCGCCCTCGGCGCGCGGCGCGCGCGCGTGGTACCAGGTGTTGATGGCGGCGTAGGGCACCGGCGGCCGCGCTTCGGTCTCCTGCGGCGCCTCCGGCTCGCCGCGGAGCCGGCGGTCGATCTCGAGCGCGGCGCGCTTGCCCATGCCGATCGCATGCGTGACGAAGCGCTGCAGGCTCGCCGCGTCGCCCCCCGCGAACACGCCATCGCACGGCGTCGCCCCGCGCGCGTCGGCCGGGATCAGCGCGCCGGTGGGCGCGAGCCAGCGCAACGGCGCGAGCGCCGGGTCCTGGCCGATCGCCGTCACCACTGCATCGGCCCGCAGAGGGAACTCGGTGCCGGGCAGCACGTCCACGCGGCCGTCCTCGAACTTCACGCGGGTGCAGTCGAGCCGCAGGCCTGCGCCGTCGCGCGCGGCCGCGCGCAGCATCGCGCCATCGGCCAGTTGCACGCCTTCGTCCAGTGCCTCGAGCACCTCTTCGCGCTGCGCGGGCATCTGCGCCTCCGATTCGAGCGCGAGCACCGTGACCTCGTGGCCGGCGCGGCGTGCGCTGCGCGCGACGTCCATCGCGGCGCTGCCGCCGCCGATCACGGCGATGTGTTGCCCGAGCGCGGGCGGCCTGCCGGCGTTCGCCTGCGCAAGGTAGCTCGCGCCGTCCATGACCCAGGGCGCGCCATAGTCGAGTTGCGAGAGGCGCTTGGGCACGCCCGCGCCGAGCGCGAGAACCACCGCGTCGAACTCCGCGCGCAGGCGCTGGTAGTCTTCTTCGCGCTCGAGCGCAGCGCCCGTGCGCACTTCCACGCCGAGCGCGAGGATCCGCTCGATCTCGCCGTCCAGCACGGCGCGCGGCAGGCGATAGGGTGGAATGCCATGGCGCAGCAGGCCGCCGAGCTCGCTTTGCGCTTCGAAAAGCGTCACTGCGTAGCCGCGGCGGCGCAGATGGTAGGCCGCCGAGAGGCCCGAGGGGCCGCCGCCGACGATCGCTACGCGGCCCGCACCCTGCGGCGCCGGCGGGTAGCGCCAGCCCTCGGCGAGCGCGCGCTCGCCGACGTGGCGCTCGAGCGCGCAGATGGCGAGCGCGCCGTCGTAGCTGCCGCGGTTGCAGGCACTCTCGCAGGGGTGGTGGCATACCCGACCAGCCACCGCGGGAAAGGGATTGTGTTCGCTGAGAGTCGTCCATGCGCCATGCCAGTCTCCTATCCTTGCCTGCTGCATCCAGCGCGCGATGTCGCCGTTCACCGGGCAGGCGAGCCGGCAGGGCGACGGCGTCTTCGCGTACGCCGGCAGCGCCGCGCGCCAGGTGCCGGTGCGGATCGCCTCGGTGGTGCCGGTGGTCCAGGTGGGCGGCGGGAGTGCAGGCGAATTCATGCGGCCACCCGGGCGAGCTGCGCCTCGATCCTGCGGTAGCCTTCCACGCAGGCCGCCGCGTTCTCGCGCGCGTTCTTCGGCGCTTCTTCGGCGATCGACGCTTCGAGCGTTTCCAATGACGGCGCGCCCACGGCGCAGGCGAGCGCGCCGAGCAGCGCCGAGTTCACCATGCGCCCGAGGCCGTTACGCTGCGCGACCTCCAGACCGTCCACCGGCAGCACGCGGTAGCCGGGGAGGACCTGCGCGAAGTGCTCCGGCGGCTGGCGCGAATTCACCACGATGAGCGTCCTCGGCGTGGCGGTGGCGAGGAACCTGCCTTCGAGGAGGCTCGCGTCGAAGCAAAGCAGCGCGTCGGCCGCCTCGATGTCGCATCGGAGGCGAATGGGCTTGTCGTCCACCCGGATGAAGGAGCTGACCGGCGTCCCGCGCCGCGCGCCGCCGTAGGTGGCGAAGCTCTGCACCTCGCGGCCCTCGGCGAAGAACGCCGCGGCGAGCAGCGTCCCCGCCAGCTGCGCCCCTTGCCCGCCCCGCCCCTGGATGATGATCTGGAGCATGCGAATGCCCCAGCATGCACGCCCCCGGGCGGGGGACTTTGAGGCGGATCAAGAAAAGCGGCCGCGGCGCCGCGATTCGACTCCGGAAGAGGGGCCTCCGCCCGCGCTCCTAGTCGCCGTACCGCCTGGCCCGCTCGGCGTACTCCTTGTACCCCATCAGCTCCTCGAACTCGCGCACCCGCTCGCGGTAGCCGGGCACGGCATTGGCATCCTGGGTGCGCTTGAAGGTCTGGAGGGCGCGGCCGAGCGCGTCGAACTGCACGAGCGCCGAAAAGCCGTAGTACAGGACGATCGAAGCGCCTGCGCGCTCCTCGTCCGCCAACGTGCCGCCGGGGAGGTCCACGATCATGAGGGGCTTTTGCACGCGGCGCTTGATCTCGGTGAGCTGCGCGGGGGTCGCATTGGTGGGGAAGACGAGGTCGGCGCCCGCCTTGGCGTAGGCCTCGAGACGCCGCAGCGCCTCGCCGAGCTCCCCGCCGATCCACAGGGCGTCGGTGCGTGCCGCGATGAGGAAATCCGGCGCCGTGCGCGCATCGACCGCCGCACGGATGCGTGCCGCCGCCTCTTCGATCGGGCGCAGGCGCTGCGGCAGGTCGGTGTGCTTGCCCGTGCCCGTGTGATCCTCGATGTGGATCGCGCAGACGCCCGCCTGCTCGAAGGCCTCCACCGTGCGCCACATGTTGCCGGGATCGTTGAAGCCGCCCTCGGCATCCGCGATCAAAGGCAGCTTCACCGCGTTGGCGATCGAGCGCGCCTGGCCGGCGAGATCCTCGAGCGTGAGAAGCCCCGTGTCCGGCAGCCCGTAGCGGCTCGCCGCGGTGGCGTAGCTGCCGATGTAGACCGCGTCGAACCCGTGCTTTTCGATCAGGCGCGCCGAGAGCGCGTCGGTCGCGCCCGGCACCGCGATGGTGCGGCCGGAGGCGATGAGCTCGCGCAGCCTGGCGCGCCGCTCGCGGATGTCGCTCATGGCCTACTATAGCCTCGAACGTTCACCGGCGATGCAGCCGCCAGTCGAACGCGAGGGTGCGCAGCTTCAGGTGGCCAAGGTGGCGCTCGGCGCGCTCGACGGAGGCGTCGTCCAGCCGCCGCAGGACGAAATCCAGCACGCCGCCCTTGCCGCCGAAGTCCGCCGCGTACCACTGCAGCAGCTTGGGCACCGCGATCACGCGGCCGTCGCCCTCCACCTGCGCGGTGCGCCGGATGTACTGCGTGGCGGCTTCCTCGAGCTGCGCGTCGAGCCTGCCGCTCTCGAAGACGCGAAACGCGGGCGAGGAGCGCGCGCCGCGAAACAGCGCGAAATGCAAGCGCTCGTCGAGGGCGATGGGCACATGGGCGAGGCGCGGATCGTCGCGCCGCATGGGCGCGCGCGGGCTGCCGGGCGCCAGCGCGTTGCCGCGCAGCACGCCGTGGTAGAGGTCGTCGAGCGAGTACGCCTGCCCGTGGATCGTGAGCCGCGGGCGCCCGAAATACGCCCCCACCTCCGGCTTGGCGTCCTCGAGAGTCAGCTCCAGCTCCGGCGCGTCGCGCAGCACGGCGGCGTTGAAGACGTTGATCCAGAAGGCGGTCTGTCCGGCGATGCGCACGCTCGCGGGATCGAACCCCTCGAGCGCGGCCAGGCACACGGCGAGGTGGCCGCGCTCGCGCGAGGCGCGGAGCGCCGCCCAATCGCACGCGCACCCCTCGGCGTCGAAGTACTTCGCCATCGCCGCGAGCGCCTGCGGAAGCTCCCGGTCGGGGTCCATGGCCGCGCTGCCGCGAATCGCGCCGGTGAGCCGGCGCCCTCCCTAGGCCTTCTTCTCGAAGCCGCGCACCAGGCTCGCGCGCGCCGTGCCCGCCTGCATCAGCAGCGAAAAATCCGAGCCCGAGAGGATGAGCTGCACGCCCATGTTGATGTGGCGCTCGAGGAGCTCCGGCGTGTACATGCCGCCCATGCCCGCGAATTTCCCATGCTTCTTGCAGGCAGCGATGGTCTTCTTGTAGGCCTCCGCGATGCGCGGGTCGTTGAACTGCCCCGGGATCCCCATCTCGAAGCAGAGGTCGTTCGTGCCGATCAGAAGCGCGTCGATGCCCGGCGTGGCGGCGATCGCCTCGCAGTTCTCGATCCCCTTGGGCGACTCCAGCATCACCACGACGAGCGTCTCCTCGTTCACGATGCGCGAGGCCTCGCCCACCGGCATCGAGGCAAAGCCGATCTGCTGCAGCCCGCCGCCCATCGAGCGATGCCCGATCGGCGGGAAGCGGCAGTGGTCGGCGATGCGCTTGGCCTCGAGCTCCGTATCCACGTGGGGGACGACGATCCCTTGAGCGCCGTTGTCGAGCATGCGCGAGGAAAGCCAGTGTTCCTTGCCCGCCACGCGCACCACCGGGGTGATGCCCACGGCAAGCGAGGCGGAGGCGATCTGCGCCGCGGTGTCGGTGCCCATCGAGTTGTGCTCGCAGTCGATGAACAGCCAGTCGAAGCCGGCGGTCTTCGCGATCTGAGCGATGTCCACGGTGCGCGCCTGGCGCAGGCCGAGGCCGATGGCGAGCTTGCCCGCGCGCAGCTGGCGCAGGGCATGGTTGGGAACGGTGCTCAAGGCGACTCTCCTTGATTCCTGGAGGCGCCTACTATAGCGCCGATGCAGGCGCGCCGCCGCGCGCGTTCGCGCTCACCCCGCGATGTAGTGCTCCAGCTGCTCGATGATGAATTTCTGCTCGGAGATCACGTCCTTCACCAGGTCGCCGATGGAGACCAGGCCGACGAGCCTGCCCTTGTCGAGCACGGGCAGGTGGCGGAAGCGGTTCTCGGTCATCAGCGCCATGCACTCCTCGCTCGTGCGCTCGGGGCTCACGTACATGACCTGCGTGGTCATGATCTCGCGCACCGGCGTGTCCTTCGCCGGCTTCGCCATGAGAAAGACCTTGCGCGCCAGGTCGCGCTCGGTCACGACGCCGACGACGTTCGCGCCATCGAGCACCAGCAGCCCGCCGACGTTCTTCTCGGCCATCAGCTTGACCGCCTCGAGCACCGACGCCGCGGGGGCGATCGCGTGGACGGTCTTGTCGGGTTTCGACTTGAGGATCTGCGTCACGGTTGTCATGAGGGCGCCTCCTTCGGAGACCAGACACTACGCCCTCGCCCGGCGCGGCTCAAGGGCACCCCGCGGCGCGGGCACGCCGTCCCCCGCATCGGGTATCGTTGCCACCCATGAAATGGAAGATGGCCGAGAATTCGCTTTTCGCGGTGCTGCTGCGCTCGCCGTGGTGGGTGAGTTTCCTGGTGGCGGCGGCAGTGTTCGGCGCCATGCGCTACTTCCTCCCCGCCATGTACGCCGTCGCCGGCGCGCTGCCCTTCGCCGTGATCGGCTTCGTGGCCGGCTGGAAGCAGTTCCGCGCGCCGAGCGCGAAGAAGATCGCCGCCTCGCTCGACGCGCTGCGGCAGATGAGCTGGGAGGAGTTCGCCCGCGCGCTCGAAGCGGGCTTCCGGCGCGAGGGCTACCAGGTCAAGCGCATCGAGGGCGCAGCGGATCTCGCGCTGGAGAGGGCCGCGCGCGTGACGCTGGTGGCGGCCAAGCGCTGGAAGGCGTCGCGGACGGGGGTGGAGCCGCTGAAGGAGCTCGCGGCACTGGGACAGAAGCGAGGGGCGGCGGAGTGCTGGTACCTGTGCGCGGGGGAGATGACGGAGAACGCGCGGCAGTTCGCGAGGGACAAGGCGGTGAAGGTGATCGAGGGCGCGGAGCTGGCGCGCCTCGCATCGCAGAATTGATCGGGCCCAGGCGGCGGTGCGCGACATGCGCGGCTAGAATATCCGCACCGATGCCGCGATTCCCCCGCCTCTGGGCCGCGCTGAAATTCATCGCGCCGCTCGCGCTGCTGCTGATCCTCTGGGAAGTCCTGGTCCGCGCATTCGGCGTCGGCCCGCGCGTGTTCCCGGACGTCGAGTCGGTCGCGCGCGCAGGACTCGAATCCATCCAGGACGGCTCCCTGCTCAGCCACGCCGGCGCCAGCCTCGGCCGGGTCGCGGTCGGCACGCTGCTCGCGATCGTGATCAGCATCCCGCTCGGCGTCGCGATGGGCGTCAGCCCGGCCGTATCGAGCTTTCTCACCCCGCTGTTCCGCTTCTTCTCCGTTCTCGCCGGCATCGCGTGGATCCCGATCGCGACGCTGTGGTTCGGCTACGGCTTCGGCGCGATCACCTTCGTGATCTTCAACGCGGTGTTCTTCGTGGTCACCTACAACACGCTGCTCGGGGTCGCCAGCATTCCCCTGCCCCTGCGGCACGCGGCGGCCTCCCTCGGCGCGAGCAAATGGACGATGCTGACCGAAGTGCTGCTGCCGGGCGCATTGCCGAACATCGTCACCGGCATCCGCACCGGCCTGGGCTTCGCCTGGCGCGGCCTGATCGCCGCGGAGATGATCGCGACCAACGTGGGCCTGGGCTACATGCTGTTCCTCGCGCGCGACTTCTACCGCACCGAGGTGATCGTGTTCGGCATGGTGGTGATCGGCATCCTGTGGCTGCTGCTCGACCGGCTGCTGCTCGCGCCGCTCGAGCGCGCGACGATCGAGCGCTGGGGCATGGTGCGCCGCGCATGACGCTGCTGCTCAAGCTCTGGAGCCTGTATGCGAGGGTGTCCGCGCGCTTTCCCGCCATCCGCTCGATCGTGCCGTTCATCCCGGTGGTCGCGCTCTGGGCGGTGGTCGCGGAGTCGGGCATGTTCCCGCGCGCGTTCTTCCCCGGGCCGATGGACGTCGTGCACTCGTTCGGCACGCTCGTCTACAAGGGAATCCTGCCGGACTATCTGGAGGACAGCATCGTGCGGCTGGCGGTCGGCACCGCGGCGGGGGTGGCGCTCGGCATCCCGCTCGGCGTGCTGGTGGGCCTGAACCAGCGCGCGCACGCGCTGCTGTGGCCGGTCCTGCTCTTCTTCCAGGCGATCGGCGACATCGCCTGGCTGCCGATCCTGCTGATCTGGTTCGGCTTCAGCCTGACCACCATGACGTTCGTGATCGTCTACACGGTGCTGTTCCCGGTGGTGCTCAATACCGCGCTCGGCGTGCGCTCGGTGCCGCTCGAGCTGCACCGGGCGGCGGCCAGCCTCGGCGCGTCGCGCGCGCGCACCGTCTGGGAGGTGGTGCTGCCGGGCGCGCTGCCCAACATCATGACCGGCCTGCGCAACGGCCTCGGCTACGGCTGGCGGGCGCTGATCGCTGCGGAGATCATCGTGGGCACCAGCGGCATCGGCTTCCTGATGTTCGATGCGCGGCGCGCGGGATCGGTGGTCGAGATCCTGCTCGGCATGATCGTGCTCGGGCTGCTCTGGTACATGGTGGACGCCTGGGTGCTCGCGCCGATCGAGCGCGCGACCGGCCAGCGCTGGGGGCTGGTGACGCGATGAAGCGACTGCTGCTGAAGAACCTCTCCAAGACCTACTTCGATCCCTATGCGGGCGCGCACGTCACGGCCGTGCAGGACGTGTCGCTGGAAGTCGGGCAGGGCGAGTTCGTCTCCATCGTCGGGCCTTCGGGTTGCGGCAAGACGACGATCCTGAACATGATCGCGGGCTTCATCCCGGCCTCCGGCGGCGAGATCCTGCTCGATGGGCGCGCCGTGGACGGGCCGGGGCCGGAGCGCGGCGTGGTGTTCCAGTCGTTCGCGCTGTTTCCGTGGAAGACGGTGCTCGACAACGTCGCCTTCGGACCGAAGATCCGCGGCCTGCCGAAAGCGGAATGCGAGAAGATCGCGCGCGAGTACCTGGCCCTCGCCGGCCTCGCGCACGCGGCCGAGCGCTACCCGAACGAGCTCTCGGGCGGCATGCAGCAGCGCGTCGGCGTGGTGCGGGCGCTGGCCAACCAGCCGGACGTGCTGCTGATGGACGAGCCTTTCGCCAGCGTGGACGCGCAGACCCGCATGACGCTGCAGGAGGAACTGACGCGCATCTGGCAGGAGCGGCGCCCGACCATCATCTTCATCACCCACGACGTGGGCGAGGCGGTGTTCCTCGCCAACCGCGTGGTGGTGCTGTCCAAGGGGCGCATCCTCAAGGAGATCGCGGTGCCGCTGCCCCGGCCGCGCTCGTGGGACCGGCTCACCGAGGACGCGGCGTTCAAGGCGCTGTCCGGGCAGGTGCTCCAGCTGGTGCGCTCGGCATGAGCATCCTGCCGGGCTCCGTGCGGGGCCGCATCGCGCTCGGCGCGCTCGTCGCCTATCTCGCCTGGCAGGGATGGCTCAGCGTGGCCGCGCCGGGCAAGGTTGCGCCCGGCTTCGACACGGGGCGCGGAGAAGGCGAACATCCTCGTCACGCTGCCGTTCCCGCCCGAGCGCTTCCACCTCCTGGTGTTCCAGCGCCATGGTAGAGTTTCCGGGACCCAGGACAACGCCGTAGAAGTGCGGGGAGTCAAGATTGCGGACCTGAATTCCGTCGCCCGGCCCTACTGGGTGAGCCGGGTGGAACCGCTGCCAACTGGAGGAAATCCGAAATGATCAAGTCATTGCTGCTGCTGTGCGCGTTGGTCTGCGCGCCGGGGTTGGTCTCGGCGCAGGCGATGGTGAAGCTCAAGGCCGGCATGGTGACCGGCATCGACCAGGTCGGGCTGCCGATCGCGCTGGAGCGCGGGTTCTTCGAGAAATGGGGCCTCGATGTCACCATCGCGCGGCCCTACGCGACCGGCGTCGATGCGCTCAACGCGCTGCAGGCCGGCGAGAGCGAAGTGGTGCAGGTCGGCGTGCCGATGATCGGCGCGGTGCTGCGCGGCATGGACCTGGTCGCGCTCGGCAACTACAGCGGCAGTGCGACCAAGCTCGGCTCGGACGCGACCATGGCGCTGGTCGCGGGCGCGGGCTCGGGCATCGTCAAGGGCGACCTGAAAAGCCTCAAGGGCAAGAAGATCGCCGCCTCGTTCGGCACCATCAATCACCTCTACGCGCTGGCCCTGATCGAGAAGGCCGGCCTCACGCCGGCCGACGTCACGCTGGTGAACACGCCGCCGCCCGACATGACGGTCGCGCTGCTCGCGAAAGGCATCGACGCGTTCTCGGGCTGGGACCCCTGGCCGATCGTGGCGCTGAAGGACGTGCCCGGCGCGGTCGAGATCATCCGCGGCGGCGACGTGATCTCCTACCTGGGATTCAACGTCGCGCTGCGCCCGTGGGTGGAGAAGAACGGCGCGACGATCGAGAAGTTCCTCGCAGCCGTGTCCGAGGCCGACCAGTGGATGCGCGCCAACCCCAAGCAGGCCGCGCAGGTGGCGACGCGCTGGATTCCCGGCTTGAAGGTCGAAGTCGCCGAGGCCGCGATGCAGTTCAACATCCAGCAGAACGACCGGCGCCTGTCGGCGAACAATTACCGCGCGATGTGGGCCGCCGAGGATCGCCTCTTCCGCCTCGGGTTCCTCAAGTCGACGTTCGACGTCAACAAGCACATCGAGCCCAAGCACATCCTGAACGTGATGAAGAACCATCCCGCAGCTGTTCAAGGACCTGCCGCCGATCCCGGCCAGCGCTGCGATCGGGCCGGGATACGTCTTCAAGCCCTGAGATTCTTCACCGGGGGACGGTCGGCGTCAGGCGCTGAACCCGGCGCGCCGCAGGCGCGCGCGCAGCCGGTCGATCTCCTCCAGCATGTCCGCCGCCAGCGCGGCGAGCTCGGGCGCGGCATCGTAGGTGCGTTCGATGTCGCGCATGCGGCGCACGCGCGCGAGGGTGGCCGTGGTGAAACGCCATTCCGAGGCGCCGACCTCGGTCGCCGGGATCAGGCCTTCGCGCACGCGGACGACGAGCCATTCGCGCTCCAGCGCGCAGGCCGAGCAGAGTTCTTCCAGGGTGAAGCCGACGTCGTCGTTGCTCATGACTGGTGCTCCTTGCGCGGGTCGAACGGCATCTCCCGCGCCATGGTTTCGTAGAGCTCCTTCGCCTTGGGCGTCGTCGCGGGCGGGGCGACGATGCGGATGTCGAGCAGCAGGTCGCCGGGCGGATCGGCCGGCAAGCCCTTGCCGCGCACGCGCAGTTGCCTGCCGGTCTGCGCGCCGGCGGGAATGCGCACGTCGAGCGCGCCGCCGGGCACCTCCACGCGCACCACCGCGCCCAGCGCCGCCTCCCAGGGGGCGACGGGCAGGGTGAGCAGCAGGTCGCGGCCGTCGGTGCGCAGGCGCGCATGCGGCTTGAACTGCACCTCGAGCAGCAGGTCGCCAGGCTTGCCGTCACCGAGTCCCGGCTCGCCCTGGCCGGCGAGGCGGATCACCTGGCCTTCGCGAATGCCTTTCGGGATGCGCACCTCGAGGGTGTGCTCCTCCAGCGTGACGCGGCCCTGGCCGTCGAGCTTCGGCGCGCGCAGCGTGATCTGGCGCGTCGCGCCGGAAAACGCGTCCTCGAGGTCGAGGAGGATGCGGGCATGGTGGTCGTTGCCCTGCGCGTGCGCGCCGCCGCCGCGCCGCGGCCCGCGCCCCATGCGGCCGAAGATCTCGGCGAAGAAGTCGCTGAACTCCGCCGCCTCGGCGCCGGAGCGCCCGTGCTCGGAGAATTCGAAGCCGGCGTCCCAGCCGGGCGGCGGGCGGAAATCCTGGCCCGGTTGATAGTTCTTTCCGAGCTGGTCGTAGGCGGCGCGCTTTTCGGGGTCGGAGAGAACCTCGTAGGCCTCGTTGACCTCCTTCATGCGCTTCTCGGCGTCCGGCTCCTTGGAGACGTCCGGATGGTATTTGCGCGCGAGCTTGCGGTAGGCCTTCTTGACGTCGTCGGCCGGCGCCTCGCGCGCCACGCCCAGCGTCTGGTAGTAGTCCCTGAATTCCAAGCGATCTCCTGTTGCCCGAATTATGCGTCTTGAACCGCTACCATGCCGTCGCATGGGGAGAGCCGGACTCGCGGCATTCATCGCGATCAACGCCGCGGTATCGGCGCTGGGCGGCTAAACTAGCTTCTTTGAGGAGCCCCTAATGGCCAAGGCCTACATGGTTGTCACCTACCGTTCGGTCAGCAATCCCGACGCGCTCGCGGCGTACGCGAAGATCGCCGGGCCCGCGATCCAGGCCGCGGGCGGAAAGTTCCTGGTGCGCGGCACCCCCACCAAGACCTACGAGGCGGGCATGAACGAGCGCACGGTGGTGGTCGAGTTCCCAAGCGTCGCGGCAGCGAGGGCGGCCTACGAAGGGCCCGCCTACGCAGAAGCGCTCAAGGCCCTGGGCAAGAACGCCGCGGTGCGCGACATGCGCGTCGTCGAGGGCGTGGCCTGATCGGGCACGTGCCCAAGGAGCGACCCATGCCACGCCATCGCGACTACGTTCCCCACGGCGTCATTCCGGCCGTGCTGCTGCCGTTCCATGAAGACCTCTCGATCGACGAGGCGTCCTACCGCGCGCACCTGAGGGACGTGGGCTCGGTCGAGGGCATCTCCGCGGTGACGATCAACGCGCACGCCTCCGAGGTCGCCTCCTGCACCTTCGACGAGCAGCGGCGCGTGCTCGCGCTCACCCAGGACGAGATCGGCGCCCGCGTGCCGATCGTGAACGGCATCTATGCCGAGGGCAGCCTCGAGGCGGCGCGCATCGCGCGCATGGCGCAGGAGGGCGGCGCCTCCGCGCTGCTGGTGTTTCCCTCGGGCATCACCACCTTCGGCCAGCGCCCGGAGATGGCCGTCGAGCACTTCCGGCGCATTGCCGGCGCAAGCGACCTGCCGCTGATCGTGTTCCAGTACCCGCTCGCGGGCGGGCAGGGCTATCCGCTGGCGACGCTGCTGAAGATCCTCGAGGCGGTGCCCACGGTGCGCGCGATCAAGGACTGGAGCGCGAACCCGCAGCTGCACGAGCGCCAGATCCGCGTGCTGCAGTCGCGCACGCCGGCGGTGAACGTGCTCACCACGCACAGCGCCTGGCTGATGAGCTCGCTCGTGCTGGGCTGCAACGGCCTGCTCTCGGGCAGCGGCTCGGTGATCGCGGACCTGCAGGCGCAGCTCTGGCGCGCGGTGCAGGCGAACGACCTCGCCGAGGCGCGGCGCCTGAACGACCGCATCTGGCCGACCGCCGAGGTGTTCTACAGCGAGCCCTGGGTCGACATGCACAACCGCATGAAGGAAGCGCTGGTGCTGCTCGGCAAGCTGCCGCGCGCCGTGGTGCGCCCGCCGCTCATGAAGCTGCCGGCCGCGGAGATCGAGCGCATCCGCCAGGCGCTCGTCGCGGCCGGGCTTCTCGCCGAGGGCGCGCGCGCGAAGAAGGTCGCCTGACGCTGCCCTTGGCGCAGCGCCACGCCGGTGGGGACTAGGGAGACTCTGATCTATTCGCGCGGTGGCGCGTTCCGGCCGCAACGCGCCGCCGCGCGACTTGCGCAGAGCTTCCCTAGCGGTTGCCGCTGGCCTTCACGAACTCGAGCGAGGCCCGGAACAGCTCGAGATCCTTCTCGTACTCGGCCACCTCGGCGCGATTGATCTGCACCCATTCCCTCGAGCTCGCCATGCCGCCGGGCTGGAACGGCGCGATGTTGTCCCTCGAGAACTGCAATTCGGTCGCGGTGGCCACGGGCAGGCGCAGCCCGATGCCGTCGCCGCTGATGCAGGCGAACATCCTGTCGCTGACGAAGTAGGCATCGAGGCCGTTGATCTTCTTTGTGCTGACGCCCGGAAGCTTGAGAAGCAGGGCGTCGATCTGCGCCTTGCGGCTGGATTTGGTGGTGTCGGTGCTCAAAGGGGACCTGCCCTAACCATGTTTCCGTTGCTTCTTTCTGCCGGCTGCACTCCGGCCGCGCTTGGTCATGGCTGCTTTCTCGGCTTCTCTGCTCTTGGCCAGTTCGGTCACCCGCTTCAATTCGAACTCTCTGGCATCCCTCCGTGCCGTCACCGCCAGCGCCTTTTCTTCTTCCGTGGGCGGATTCCAGTCGAGAAATTTCGGTCTCAGATTCTGAAAATAGGCGGAGGAGGATTCCTTCTCTCCCCCTGCTTTCGACTTCTTGGCTTTCATCTTGGCTGTTTCCGGTCAGGACACTCCCTCATGCCGGCATCTTTGCATGCAGGGCAGCGAAACGCCAGATGGCCATCAAGGTTGACAGGCGCGCGAGGGCTATGCGGACAAGCTTTCACGGCTTGGCAGCTGGTTCGTTCAGCCGATTGCGCACGAATCCGATGTGCGCCCGAAGCACGTAGAGCTCATTGGCGAATGCGCCCGGGATCCTGGCATTGATCACGGTCTTCTCGATGCTGGCGAGCCGCCTTTGCAGCTCCTCCCGGCGCTCCGCGGTGACCGGCACAAGCATTTCCCGCTCCAGCGCCATCAGTTCTCCATAGCGCCGATAGATGCGTGAGCGTACGCGCCAGCTGTACATCGTCGGCACGATGCGCAGGCCCGGGATGAGCAGCACGACAATCGGAATCAGCAGCACCAACGTGCGATCCAGGAGGCTCGCGACCCAGAATGGCAAGTGGCGATACCAGAAACCCTTGCCGGACTTGTAGTACCGGCCCGCATCGTCGCCGATGGGATACTCATGCTCCAGCGGCGCGGGGAATTCGCCCGCTTTCTGCAGGAGCGTGGCTCGACCGTGAATTTCCCGCGCCGCCTCGATGAGCAGATCCGACAGCGCCGGGTGCAAGTCGTCTCTCGCAATCAGCTCCACCGTGGGTGCAACGAGCGTCAGCGGCTTGCGGGGAATATTCTCACCCAGGTCATATGCGCCGACCGGCAACTGCAGCCGGCTCAGATAGGGGAAGCGGCGCACGTAGGCGTCGCTCTGCACGAAATCGAAGAGATGCACTCCCGGTGCGTGAAGCAGCTTGCGCATGTTCGCGAACGAAGCGGAATCGCCGGTCAGGAACCCCGCATCGACCTCGCGGGCGAGAAAGGCGCGCACCGCGTCCTCGCCGCCGAGCGGCAGAAGCTTGGTCGGACCCGGCTCCTTGATGCCGTTTGCGTTCAGCAACGTGATGGCAAGAGCATGCGTGCCGCTGCCTACGTCGCCGACCGCGATGCGCTTGCCGGCCAGCCCGGAAAGCAGCTGTACCGGCACGGCACCACGGTAAAACACCATCAGGGGCTGGTAGAACACGCTGCCGAGGGAGACAAGGTTGCTGATGTCGGCACCCTTGGCGAGCCCGCCCTGAACGAGCCCTACGTCGACGCGAAAGGCCGGATCGCTCAACCGCTCGAGATTTTGAACGGACCCCCGGGAGGACAGGATCTCGAGGTTCACGCCATTGCGTGCCAGGATCTTGCGATAGCGCTCCGCATGCCGATGGAAAGTGCTTCCCTCGGGGCCGCTGGTCATGACGATCGTGTCCGGCGGGGCCGGTTGAACGAAGCGCAGAGCGATCCAGATCGCGACCAGGCTGATCACCAGGAACGGCCCCAGGGTCAGCGCGAGGTCGCGCCAGGAGATGCGGCCAATTCGCGCCCGAAGGTTGAGACGCCCTGCTGCTGCCTTGGTGCTCTTCGCTTCCATTTCGCGGTCCGAATCGACTGGCTGGAGAATGTGGAGTCTATCGACCCACGGGGGTTATTCGGGCAACTTTCCTTGGCCCGCGGTAGATTGCGGCGGTACGTTCCCGCGGGGTAAGGGAGGAGGCATGAGGATTTCGCCGAAATCGACAAGCATGGGCTGGCTCTTGCTGATGGCGCCGCTCGCGGCGCTCGCGCAGATCGCGCCGGAGGATTACACGCTCATCGGCGCTGCGGTGCGCTCGCGGCCGGCCTATGACGGGTCCAAGTCGCAGCGCACGGATCTCATTCCGGTACTGCGGTATTTCGGCAAACCCTGGTTCGCGCGCACGACGCAAGGGGTGCTGGAGGGCGGGGCGCGCTGGGCGCTCACGCCGGGCGTGGACGCCGGCGTGCAACTGGTCTACGAGGAGGGGCGCAAGACGAGCGAGTCGGACCTGCTCGCGAGCCTGGGTCTTGCGGACATCGATCCCGGCGTGTCCGTTGGAGCGCACGTCGAGTGGGATTTCAAGATCGGACCGGCGCCGGTCGGTCTGCTCGGGCGCGTGCGCCAGCACACGGACTCGGACCGCGGCGGGCAGGCGGACCTGCGCCTGAACGTGGGCCTGCTTGGCAGCGGCGGCCTGTTCCTCGGCGCGTATGCGCAAGGCACCTGGGCCAACTCGAAATCGGTGGAGTCCTTTTATGCCATCAACAACGCCGGCAGTGGCCTGCTGCACACCAGCCTCGGACTGCTCGGCTCGTATGACTTCTGCCCGCCACTGGACGGCGGTAGCGGGCGCGCAGGGAAGGCGACTCCACGGCGACGCCGCGCGCAGCCCGATCACGGAGAGCGAGTCGAGCTACTACGTCAATGCAGGCCTGGCGTACCGCATGTAGGTGCGAGGGATTGCCGTGAGCGCGAGCCGAAGGGCTGCTTGCGCCCTTGGGCGTCAATCCCGGTCAGTCCCCATCGTGATCTGCTTCTCCGCGACCAGCACGATCAGCGTGTCGCCGTTCGTCGTGCTCACCATGCGCCCGCGGCAACGGCCGACCGCCGGGACCGTCTACGAAAGTCAGCGGCGACACTGCTTCCTGTTGTCCGACCCCGGGCTCGCTCCAGTCGCACACACCCTCGGGGAAAGTCGCGTGCAGCCGGGCGATTTGCGCGTCGCTGAATGTCACGGGCGCGTAGTCGGCAAGCATTAGCGGCTTGAGCTGGCACTTCAGGATGTTCTCGGCGAGCGGCCCACCGGCCACCTGGCGCGGCGACGAATGCTTCGCCAGCCTGGGGTCGGCGTCGCACAGCGCCATGTCCGTCACCTTGGTCGAGAAAGTGGCATCACCCGTCAGGTAGCAGAGGTCGAACGCGGTGGCCGGCTTCGCCGCGATCACCTGCGCCTGGGTGCGCACCGAATTCAGCGTCGCCTTGGGCGCCGTGGTGAGCAGCTGGGTCAGCCAGGTGTCCATCGTCAGCAACGACTCCAGCGTCACCGCGGTCACCTGCGCCGCGGTGGCGGGCAGCAGCCCGGTCCCGTAGCGCCACATCACCTGATTGCCGTGGTTGCCGTCATTCGCTGCATCGATGCGTGCGCGCTCCGCGAAACTGCGCCAGATGTAGTGGATGCCCTGTTCGTCGTAGCCGCGCGAATCGATGATCGGCAGCTTGCCGAGGTTCTTGCCGCTGGCCACGATGCCGGCGCGGTAGGCGATGCGCAGTGCCGGCAGGTCGGCCCTGGTGCGCGCCGCGATGCGGTTCGAATCGGCGTCGGTGCCGCCGATCTTCTCGTTCAGCGTGACGAACTCTTCGGGCGTGATCGCGCCCGAGAGCAGCGCCCCCAGGCCGTACTGGATGCCCACGTTGTCGCCGGTCTGTCGCGCGCGCAAGCTGCCGGGTGCGTTGGCATTGTCGGTGGTGCCCCACACGGCGGCGGAGAGGTCGTTGTCGCCGCAGCGCGTGCCGTTCGGATTGGTCACCGGGTCGTAGACGAGCGCCGCGGGCAGCAGGCAGTTGTTGCGCGATTCGGCCAGCGTGGTCAGCGCGCCGGTCGTGCTGTTGGACGACCAGCGTGCGCGCGTAGTTGCCGGGCTTGTTGTTGAACCCGAACGCGTTGTTCCACGACTGGCAACCCAGGTGGTCGAGGTGACCGTTGATCGCGGTCTTCTTGGCATTGATCTGATCCTGCGTCAGGCCGGTCATCAACGCGGTCCAGTCCGGACCGGCGTAGAGGTTGACGAGCAGCACGCAATCGATGACTTCCAGCCCGGTGGTGATCGAATCCGGGTAGTCGCAGCTCGGCTGGATGCCGTCGAGCAGGCCGGGGAAGATCGAGGCGGCGGTGTTCTGCTGGATCGAGCCGCCCGAGCAGCCGTTGCCGAGGGTGTACTTGATCTCGCCGTACGAGTCGACGATGTGCTCCTTCATCATCATCAGCGTCTCGGCATTCAGCACGCGGTTCGAGTTGTAGAGCGAATCGGTGAGGCTGTTGTCCACGACCATGAAGCCGCGCGACAGCGCCGAGTGGTCCGCCCAGTTCTGCTCGGTGCGGAACTGCAGCCGCGGCTGGCCGGTCGAGGCGCCGAAGGTGTAGACCACCTTGCCGTTCCACTGCGCCTGGGGCGCCAGCGCCGACCAGGGCTTTGCGGGGTCGAAGAGCACCGCGATGTCGTAGATGCCGCGATTGATCGTGCCGCGCTCGACGCGCACGATGTACGGCACCGTGAGGCCCCGCCGTCGTGGTGGTCGTCGCGAGATCGGCCGGCGTGACGCCGACCGTGTAGGGCTTGAAGCAGTTGTTGGTCGGTGGCGCGGCGGGCGGGCTCGGGTCGGGCAGCGCGCTCGAGCAGCCGGCCGTCGTCGTGCGGTAGAACAGCTTGAACTCGGTGGCGATGTTGCACTGCGCGTCGACCGCAGTGGTCGACAGGCCGCTGGCGTTGGACGCCGGCGTGTTGCCGCTCTGCGCCACCGGCAGCGGGGTGGCGCAGATCCATGGTTGCGTTTGCGAACCCAGCAGCACCGGCCCGCCGCGCGGGTGGTTGGTGATCTTCAGGCTGGCCCAGGGCCGGCCGTGGCCGTGACCGTTGGCATCGGCGACGAAGAGGTTCATACCAAGACGCATGCCGGTGAGCACGCCGCGGAAGGTTCTCGCTTGCTCATCGGCCACAAACGCCGCACCGACGTCGGCGCCGTTGAGCGTCAGCGTCACCTTCTTCATGGGCACGGTCTTCGGCACCCGCACCTCGACCAGCGCGTCGCCGTCGCTGATCAGGTCCGCCCGGTTCGACAAGGTCCTGATCTCGAAGTCGAACGGCGGCGACTTCGAATGTTCCGCGCTGGCGGAGGACGATACCAACCACGGGAGGAGCACGCAGACCGCGAAAGCAAGACGACGCATAGGACCTCCTGGAAACGGTGACCGCGACAAGACAAGTCAATGTGGCATAGCGCCGCCGACGACTCTACGCCGAGGGGATAATTTGGGAAAGATCGAAGTTAGCTGCGAAGAAGCCCGTCCTGGATCGAGTATCGGTTACTGCGGCGCAGCATATCCCCTGGAACAAGGGCAGGCATCCGCCCGCAGCTGGCGAGGCGGGCGCGGGAGCACTGCGAGTATTGGCCGATGGCGGTCGCTAGCCGCCCTCGATTGCGACTCGCTAGTTTGCCTTGACCTCGCGCGCGAGGGAGAAACCGGCAGTGAAGCCATAGAGCCTGACCTCGGCGACGGCACCATTGGCGAGCGTACCCTCGACTTTGCCGAGCACGAATGCCTCGGTGTAGTTCACCGGCAGAGTCGTGCCGGACCCATAGCCGAGCGTGAAGGTGTGCGCGCCGGTGTCCAGCGCCGAGATCGTCCCCTTGGCCGTTACGGCAATCGCCTTGAGCGGCTGTGTGGCAACGGTCTGTGCCGTGCATGTTGGCGGTGTAGTGGCAGTGTCGAGCGTCTGGCAACGCACGGTGGTGCGCAGCTGGTCCGTCGCCGCGCGCCCGAGCAGCGCATCGAGGCCATCCTGGTCGGTGACCCCGGCGTACTGGATCGTGTACGGACTTCCCGCGACGGTCAGCACAAAGCGGTCGACGGCGGCGTCCAGGCCGGAGACCGTGCCGGAGAGACTCGTCCGGTAGCCGGCCGCCAGCTTGTCACCGGCATGCACCGGCGAGACCTTGAGCGTGACCTCGCACGGGGTGACGTTGGTATCGACGGTAAACTCCTTGAGGTCGGCGTCGAGCGCGACGTGCTCGCGATTGCCGGCAATGAGATTCACGGCCCCGGTGACATCGAGCGAGCAGACGCCGTTGGCGCAGGCAAGCCGATTCGGCCGATTGGAGTTGTCATCGTAGTAGGACACGAACTTGCACGCCTGGGGCTGGCTGGCGGGCGTTAGCCGGAGCGCAACGTCGTCATCGATCTCGACATGCAAACGGTTATACGGACCAGCCTCGCAGGTCGTGGTATCGACATGCTCGACGAGCTGGTCGCGGCCAAGCTCGGCGGCGTCGATCTGCAGCGGCCCATGGATGATCTCGCAGGATCGGCCGCTGGTGTGGCGCAACTGGACGCTATTCAGCGTGAGCACAACGCTGTCGTAAGGCCCGAGATCGTCGGTGACGTAGCCGAGGACCGTCGTGGAACCGGCCGACGCGCCACCGCCGTCACCGCCGCCGCAGGCATAAAGCATGACGGACGCGAGCAGCGCGACCAGAGTCGCAAGCAGAGTCTTGTGCTTACTCATGGTTGTTCTCCTCAATACGATAGGTCATTCGATTCAGCCTTGATCGTCGTTCGAACCTGCGTGCCGGGAGCAGGCGCGGATGAGCAGCGCGCGCGCGAATTCAGGGCTGCGAGCGAGTCAAGATCAGTCTAATTCGTACGCACCTTCTCGTATGTGCGAAGAATCGCTTTGCGGGCAGGTGCACTGTCGCCGCGAGGCGACGCTCAAGCAGGATCCGGACCGAATTGGAGAGCTAGCCGTTCAGGGCAGCAGCACGATCTTGCCCTGCACCTGGCGCGATTCGAACCGCGCCAGCGCTTCGGCGAAGCGCGCGAGCGGATAGCGTGCGGTGATCTCGGGCTTCAACTTTCCTTCGCCATATAGCGCGTAGAGCTCCTCCTGCACGCGCTGCACGCGCTCGGGCTCGCGCGCGCGGTAGTCGGTCCACTGCAGCCCGGCCACCGCGAGGTTCTTGACCAGCAGGTAGCCTGCCTTCACTTCGGGAATGCGCCCGGAGGCGAAGCCGATCGACACCAGGCGGCCGCACCAGGCGAGCGCGCGCAGTGCGCCGTCGAACGCGTCGCCGCCCACGTTGTCGAGCACGATGTCCACGCCGCGCTTGCCCACCGCCGAATACACCTGCGCGCGCACGCTCTCGCGCAGCTCCGGCGCCGCGAGGTCGATGACGTGGTCGGCGCCGTGGCGCCGGCACAGCTCGCCCTTTTCCTTGCTGGTCACGCCGGCGAGTCACCGTGGCGCCGAGCGCCTTGGCGAGCTGCACGCACGCCAGGCCCACGCCGCCCGAGGCGCCGGTGACGAGCACGGATTCGCCTTTCTTGTAGGCGCCGCGCTCCATGAGCGCGAAGTGCGCGGTCTGGTAGGCGAGGGCGAGCACGGCGCCTTCGTCGAAGGGCATCGCCGGCGGCATGCGGTAGCAGATCGCCTCGGGCACCACGACCTTTTCCGCGAAGGCGCCGTATTCGGGCAGCGCCATTGCGTGATCGCCCGCGCGCAAGCGCGTGACGCCTTCGCCGACCGCGCCGACCACGCCCGCGACCTCCTTGCCCGGGCTGAAGGGCCGCGGCGGCAGGAACTGGTAGCTGCCCTGCATCACCATCACGTCGGGGAAATTGATGCCCCATGCACGCGCTTCGATCAGCACCTCGCCGCGGCCGGGCACCGGGTCGGGCACGGACTCGAGCCTGTGCTGCGCGAGCGGGCCGTGCTCGCGGACGATGACTGCGCGCATCGCCGGTCAGCTGACCACGAGCGGCCGGCTCGACGCGAGCGGCCAACTCACGGCGAGCGGCTGGCTCATGCGCGCTTGCCGCGTTCTTTGGCGACGCGCGCGCGGCGCGCCGGCGCGTAGGCCGCGTCGCCGAGCGCCTCGTAGAGCGCCTGCGAGACGTCGAAGTGCGCCGCGAGCCCCGTGCGCTCGAGGAGCGCGATCGGGCCTTCGGGGTAGCCCAGGCCGAGTTTCAGGGTGGTGTCCATGTCGTCGGCGGTGGCGAGGCCTTCGTCCAGGCGCCGCAGGGTCGCGTTGAGGTAGGGCCGGATCAGCCGGTCTACGATGCGCCCGGGAAAGTCGTTGCACACCGCCACGGCGAGCCCTGCGTCCTCGAACACCTTCTTCGCGGCGGCGAGCGCGGCGGGCGCGGTGTTGGGCTGCTTGACCAGCTCCACGAGCTTCGTCGGCTCGGCCGCGCCGAGCCGAAAGCGCGCGAAGCCGAGCACGTTCGAGCCTTCGGTGCCGCGCGCTTCGCCCGTGTGCACGCCCAGGCACTCGGTGCCCAGCTCCAGCACGATGGCGGTCTTCTGGTCGCGGTCCTTGATGCCCGCGAGCCCGCGCGCCACGTCGGCGCCGATGACGATGACCACGTCGCCCGCCGCCGCCGCGCCCTGCGTGAGCGCGTGCGCAGCGGGAAAGGAGCGGCTCTGGCCGGTGTCGATCACGCGGTAGGCCATCATCAGGCTCCGAACATCTTCGAGTCTTTGTAGACGTGGAAGCCGCGCCCGGACTTCTTGCCCAGGTGCCCCGCGGCGATCATGCGCTTCACCAGCGGCGGGCAGGCGGCACGCGGCTCGTGCGTCAACGCCGTGCATCGCTTCGCACAAGAGCAGCTGCGTATCCATGCCGACGAGATCGAGCAACTCGAAGGGCCCCATCGCGTAGCCCATCGCCGCCCTTGATCGCCTTGTCGATCTCGGCGGGCTCGGCGACGCCCGACTCGACCAGCCGGATGGCGTCGTTGTTGAACGGGATGAGGAAGTAATTGAGGATGAAGCCCGGGTTGTCGCGCGTCTTCACCGGGTGCTGGCCGAGCGCCTGGCAGAACTCCCACGCCGCCTGGAAGCTCGCCTCGCTGGTATTCAGGCCGGGCGACATCTCGACCAGCTTCATCAGCTGCGCCGGCAGGCAGAAATGCATGCCGACGAAGCGGTCGTCGCGGCCCGAGCCGCCGGCGATCTCGGTGATCGAGATGGTCGAGGTGTTCGAGGCGAAGAGGGTGCTGCGGCGGGCAGATGCGGTTGAGCTCGCCGAAGAGCTCGTGCTTCACCTTCAGGTCCTCGAACACCGCTTCGATGACGATGTCGCAGGCCTTGAAGTCCTCCAGCTTCGTCGTGCCGGCGAGGTTGCCCAGGATCGTGGCGACCTGCTCGGGCTTGAGCTTGCCGCGCTCGACCGACTTGGCGAAGAACGCCTCGCTCTGCTTGCGCGCCGGCGAGCGCGTCGGCGCGCGTGTCGTAGACGAGCGTGCGAAAGCCCGCGCGCGCGGCGACGATCGCGATGCCCGCGCCCATGGTGCCGCAGCCCGCGACGCCGACGGTCCGAATGCCTGCCATGCAGTCCTCCTTCTCGATGCTCCCGACGGGTGCCGCGACCTGGCGCCGCTCAGCGCTTGGCGATGAAGCTGCGCCCGATCAGCTGCCGGTGGATCTGGTTGGTGCCTTCCCAGATCTGGGTGATCTTGGCGTCGCGCATCAGCCGCTCGACGCGATAGTCCTTGCAGTAGCCGTAGCCGCCGTGCAGCTGCACCGCCTCGGTGGCGATGCGCATGGCGAGGTCCGAGGCGCGCATCTTGAGCATCGAGGCCTCGATGCCGAAGTCGCTGCGCGCCGCCGTCGACCAGGCGCGCGACGTGCCAGAGCCAGCGCCTCGCACAGCGCGAGCTCGGTGGCGAGGTCGGCCAGCAGGAACTGGATGCCCTGGAACTCGACGATGCGCCGGCCCGACTGGCGCCGCTCGTTGATGTAGGCGACCGCGTCCTCGAACGCGGCGCGCGCGATGCCGAGCGCGTGCGCCGCCACGCTCGGGCGCGACGGTTGAGCGAGGCGAGCAGCAGCTGCGAGGCCCTCGCCGGGCGCACCGAGCAGGTTCGCGCGCGGCACGCGGCAGCCGTCGAAGGCGAGCGTCGCCGTGCTCGAGGCGCGGTGCCCCATCTTGTCCTCGGTGCGCACCACCGAAAGGCCCGGCGTGCCCTTCTCCAGGAACAGCGCCGAGATCGACTCGCGCTGCGTCGTCGATCTCGCTCCACTTGCCGAAGAGCAGGATCAGGTCGGCGACGTCGCCGTTGGTGATGAAGGTCTTGCCGCCGTCCACGACGATGTGCGTCGCCCTCGGGCCGAAAGCGCGTCTTCATGCCGGTGGCGTCCGAGCCCGCGCGAAGGCTCGGTGATGACGAGCGAGGCGAGGCCGCCCTGCGCGATCCGCGGCAGCAGGCGCTTCTTCTGCTCCTCGGCGCCGAAGTCGATCGAGCGGCTTGATGGCGTGGAAAGTGGTCGCCCAGATGATGCCGGTGGAGGCGCAGGCCTTGCTGATCTCGCGCACGCACGCCAGATAGGCGGCGTAGGAGAGCGGCGCGCCGCCATAGGCCTCGGGGATGAACATGGCGTTCAGGCCGAGCGCGTTGATGGCCTTCACGTTGCCCCAGGGGAACTCGGCGCTGCGGTCGTGGTGCTCGGCGCGCGGCGCGATCTGCTCGCGCGCGAGCATGCGCACGCTCTCCACGATCATGCGCTCTTCTTCCTCCAGTTCGAGCATGTCGTCCAGGCGCTCGAAGACGTTCATCAGTGCGCCATCCCTTGTCCGCCATCCAGGTAGATCGTCGCGCCGGTGAGGTAGGGAATGTCCTCGGCGAAGAGCGCCGCCACCATCCGCGCCACGTCGGCGACGCTTCCCGGGCCGCCGGTGGGGACGCGCGCCTCCAGAAACGTGCGCAGCGCGCCCTTTTGCATCGCCTCGGCGTTGAGCTCGGTCTCGATGTAGCCGGGGGCGACGTCGAGCACGCGGATCTTCTTCGGCGCCCACTCCACCGCCAGGCAGCGCGTGATGGCGCCGACCGCGGCCTTGGACGCGCAGTAGGCGAGGTTCTGCTTCACGCCCAGCTTGTCGAAGAACGAGCCGATGTTGACGATGGTGCCGCCCGCGCGCGCGAGGTACGGATACGCCTCGCGGCTGCACAGGAACACCGAGCGCGCGTTGGTGTCCATCACCTCCTCGTAGCGCGCCGTGGCGAGCTCGGCCGACTTGCCATAGAGATGCACCCCGGCGTTGTTGACCAGCCCGCTGATCGTGCCCGCCTGCGCGGCGAGCGCGGCGAAGGCCTTGCCGATCGAGGCTTCGTCGTTCACGTCGCAGGCAATGTGGAGCAGGCGTTTGGCGAGCGGGGCGGGCACCGCAGTGCTCTCGACGCCGGCGCCCTTGCGGCTGAGACACCCCACGGTGAAGCCGCGCCCGGCCAGCTCCTGCGCGATGGCCGCGCCGATGCCGCGGCTCGCCCCGGTGACCGCGATCACCTTGCCCGCCATCTCAGCGGTCCTTGAACGCGGGCTTGCGCTTGGCCATGAAGGCCGCCATGCCTTCGGCCGCGTCCTCGGTCTGGAAGGCGAGCGTAGAGAGGTCGGCCTCGATCCTCAGGCCCTCGTGGACCGGCGTGTCGAGCGCGCGCTGCACCGCCTCGCGCGCGAAGCCCAGCGCCGGCAGGCTGTAGCCGGAGAACTCGCGCGCGAAGGCGATGCCCGCGGCGAGGGGATCGCCCACGACCACGCGGCTCGCGAGCCCCCAGGCGAGCGCGGTCTGCGCGTCGACCGACTTCGCGGTGAGGATCATCTCGAGCGCGCGCGCTTCGCCGACCACGCGCGGCAGGCGCTGCGTGCCCCCATACCCGGGGATCAGGCCGAGCTTGATCTCGGGCAACCCGAGCTTGGCGTTCGGCGTCACCAGGCGAAAGGTGCAGGCGAGCGCGAGCTCCAGGCCGCCGCCGAAGGCGTAGCCGTTGACGATCGCGACCGAGGGCATGGGCAGGCGCTCGATCCTGGCCATGACGGCCTGGCCAAGCTCGGCGCCACGCTTGGTCTGCGCGAGCGTGCGGCCGGCGAGCTCCGCGATGTCGGCGCCAGCGCAGAACGCCTTGTCGCCCGTGCCGGTGACGAGCAGCGCGCGCGCGTCGCTCGCGGCCACCTCGTCGATGGCGCGCGAGAGGTCCCCGACCAGCTTGAACGACAGCGCGTTCAGCGCCTGCGGGCGGTTGAGGCGGATGAGCGCGAACTCCTCTACGCGCGACAGCTCGATGGCCATGTCATGGCTCCTTCACGGTTTCGCTCCAGCGCACCGGATGCGGCGCGATGCGCCCGATTCTCACCCACTCCTGCAGCTCGCGCTTCAGGACCTTGCCGCTCGCGGTGAGCGGGAAGGCGTCCAGGGCGATGAAGAATTCCGGCATGTCGTACTTGGAAAGGCCTACGGCGTGCAAATGGTCGAGCAACCCCTCGCCGCTGACGTGCTCGCCCTCGCGGCAGATGACCGCGATGCAGACCTTCTCGCCGAGGCGCGCGTCCGCCACGCCGAAGGCGGCGGCCTTCTGCACCGCGGCGTGCCGGTGCGCCAGGTCCTCGATCCTCGCGGGGTGGATGTTGTGGCCGCCGCGGATGATGAGGTCCTTCTTGCGGCCCACGATGCGCAGGCAGCCGCGCGCGTCCAGCGTGCCGAGGTCGCCCGACAGGAACCAGCCGTTCTTGTTGAACGAATCCTCGGTGGTCGCCTGGTTGTCGAAGTAGCCGAGCATCAGCAGCGCGCCGCGCGTGCCGATTTCGCCCACGGTGCCCGCCGGCACCTCGAGGTCCGGGTTTTCCTGGCTGAAGATGCGCGTCTCGTAGCCGTGGCAGGCGCGGCCGCAGGTCTCGACGATGGTCTGCGCGTCGTCCGTGGGCAGGGTGTACTGGTGCGAGCCGTTCTCGGTCATGCCGTAGATGTTCTGCGGCGTGATGCCCATGCCGAGGAACGTTTGCGCCACCTCGCGCGGGATCGGCGAGCCCGCCATGTAGAAGAGCTTCACCGCGCCGAGCCTGGCCAGGTCGCGGCGCTTGGCCTCGGCGAGGATGTCGATGGCGTGCGTCGGCACGCCCATGATGTAGGTGGCGCCGCACTCGAGCGCCCAGTCGAGCGGCTGCATGCCCGGCGGCGGGTCGTTCACCACCAGCTCGAACCCCGCGGCCGTCATCTGCTCGAGCGCGACGGTGCCGATGTGGTGGCTCATGGGCGAGAGGCTGAGCAGCACGGTCGAATGGTCGTGGCGCCAGTCGGCGACCATGGCGCGGCCGTTGGCGAGCAGCGTGTTGTGCGAGTGCATCACGCCCTTGGGCACACCGGTGGTGCCCGAGGTGAAGGCGAGGTAGACGATGCTGTCGGGGTCCGCGACCGGCGGCACTTCGCAGGCCGCGCCCGGCGCGGGGAAGGGCGCCAGGCGCGCGTCGATGCCCTGCGCGCCGCGCACGCCGAACACCGCCTTCACGCTCGGCAGCGCGCGCGCCGCCTCGACGATGTCGGCCTTGTGCGCGTCGGCGCCGTAGCCCGCCTGCACCACCAGCGCCGCGGCGCGCGTGCGCTCGAGGAGCTGCACGATCTCGGCGACGGTGTAGTTCTGGTGCAGCGAGGGGTTGCACACGTAGCCGTTCCTTGCGCAGGCGAGCAGCGCGACCACGCTCTCGGCGCGCGAGGGCAGCCAGACGGCCACGCGCTGGCCGCGGCGCACGCCGGCCCGGTGCAGCCCCTGCGCGGCCGCGTCCACCCAGGCGAGCAGCTCGCGCCAGGTGAGGCGCACGCGCGCATCGCGCAGCGCGTGCGCGTCCGGGCGCTCGGCGGCGTGCCGCGCGAGCAGCGAATACAAGGTGTCCTTGCGCCAGGCGCCCGAGGCGTAATGGCGCGCCGCCTCCTGCGGATTGAGCAGGGTGAGGACGGTGTTCACAACGCTAGTGGCCGAACTTGTCCGGGTCGGGCTTGCGCTTGGCGCGAAACGCCTCGGAAAGCTCGTGCGACTCGTCGCTCTCGAGGTAGGGGCGCAGCAAGAGGTCGTGCGCCACGCGCGCGAGGCCCGAGACCCCGCCGTGGCGGGCGTTGAAGGCGGCCTTGATCGAGGCGAGCGCAAAGGGGCCGCGCTCGGCGAGCTCGAGCGCCATCTTGCGCGTCTCCTCGCGCAGCTTCTCGTCGGGCACCACGCGGTTGATGAGCCCGATGGCGAGCGCCTCGCGCGCACTGAGGCGCGGATTGAGCATCCACATCTCCTTCGCCTTCTTCTTGCCGACCAGGTCTTCGAGGTACCAGGTGCCGTAGCCGGCGTCGAAGCTGCCCATCATCGGCCCCACCTGGCGGAACACCGCGCTTTCCTTGGCGATCGTCAGGTCGCACATGACCTGCAGCACGTTGCCGCCGCCGACCGCAAAGCCGTTGACCGAGGCGATCACGGGCTTTTGCAGCCGGTCGATGGCCTCGTACATCTCCAGCGTCGGCAGCACGCCGGCGTACAGCAGCGTGTCCTCCATGCCTTCCTTCCTGCCGCCGATGCAGAAGAACTTGTCGCCCGCGCCGGTGATCACGAGCACGCGCGTGCGCGTTTCGCGCCGCACCGCGTTGATGCAGTCGCGGATCT
Organism: uncultured beta proteobacterium; assembly: GCA_963719995.1. Taxonomy (GTDB): domain Bacteria; phylum Pseudomonadota; class Gammaproteobacteria; order Burkholderiales; family SG8-39; genus JAABQT01. Next base: position 133,742 of record CAVRDW010000003.1, read on the forward strand.
CGTGGCACATCTGCGGCGTGAACATGTTGCCGTCGTCGGGACGGTTGAGGGTGAGCCAGCCGATGGGCCCGTCCTCCTGATAGAGAATCGTTTCGAAGCTCACGGGGGTGACCTCTGCGGGATGCGTCGAACGATGATAGTCGCTCGGGCCGCGGATTTGTACGCCCGGTTCGCCCCGGGCAAACCAGCGCCCGCATCGCTTGACCGTCGGCGCGGTCTTGCTGCAACATCGCCGGCTCCAAGAGGAGGAGTTCATGCACACAATCAAGAAGGCCGTTGCGGCCGCCGCCGTCGCCGCACTGGTGCCCGCATTCGCGGCCGCGCAGGACGCGCCGCCGATCAAGATCGGCGTCGTCTCGTTCCTGTCGGGTGCCGCCGCCGGGCCGTTCGGCGTTCCGGCGCGCAATGCCGCGGAAATCACGATCGAGATGCTCAACGCCGGCAGGGTGCCTGCGCCCTACGCGACCAAGGGATTCGGCGGCGCGGCGCTGCAGATGCAGCTGGTGGACGAGGCGGGCCCCACCACCACGCAGGTCACCGAGTTCCGCAACATGGTGCAGCGCGACAACGTCGACATCGTGATCGGCTACATCTCGAGCGGCAACTGCCTCGCCATCGCGCCGGTGGCCGAGGAGCTGAAGAAGCTCACGGTGTTCTTCGACTGCGGCACGCCGCGCATCTTCGAGGACAAGAACTACAAGTACGTGTTCCGCACCTCGTCGACCGCGACCATGGACAGCGTCGGCGCGGCGCTCTACGTGATGGACCTGAAGAAGGGCAAGGTCGGCTCGATCGCCGGCGTGAACCAGAACTACGCCTGGGGCCAGGACTCGTGGTGCGGACTTCGAGGCGTCGATGAAGAAGCTGGCGCCGGGCGTGAAGGTCGCGACCTCGCAGATGCCCAAGCTCTTCGCCGGGCAGTTCAACGCCGAGATCTCGACGATCCTTGGCGCGAAGGCGGACGTCGTGCACTCGAGCTTCTGGAACGGCGACCTCGAGGCGTTCATCCTGCAGGCGGGCCCGCGCGGCCTGTTCAAGCGCAGCACGGTGGTCCTCACCACCGGCGAGACGGCGATGTACAAGCTCGCCGACCACATCCCGGACGGCGTGGTGATCGGCGCGCGCGGACCCTACGGCCCCTACGCGCCGGACAACTTGCTGAACAAGTGGTACTCGACGACCTTCCAGGACCGCTACAACGTGCCGCCCAACTACGCCGCCTACCAGATGACGCAGGCGATCCTCGGCACCAAGGCGGCGTGGGAGAAGGCGCAGGCGGCCAACGGCGGCAAGCGCCCGAGCACCGACCAGGTGATCGCGGCCTTCGAGCGCCTCACCTTCGAGAGCCCGGCGGGCAAGGTCGAGATGGCGATCGGCACCGGCCACCAGGCGATCACCGAGACCGTCTACGGCATGAGCAAGAAGGTCAAGGGCAAGATGACGGTGACCAACGTCAAGCGCTACCCGGCGAGCGCGGTCAACCCGCCGGATGGCGTGAAGGCCGCCGACTGGATCGCGGGCGGGTTCAAGAAGTAAGCGCAAGCGGCTTGACTGACCAACGGCTGCCCGCGGGGCAGCCGTTGTCTTGTTCGGGGTGAGCGTGGAACAGGTTCTCGCCGTCCTCATCGACGGCATCATCTATTCGGCGTGGCTGTTCGTCGCGGCGGTCGGGCTGACGCTGATCTACGGCGTCATGAAGATCGTCAACGTGACGCACGGCAGCTTCTACGCGCTGGGCGCCTACGCGGCGGCCTCGATCACCGGCGCGCTGCTGGCGAGGGGCATGCCGCCTTCGCTCTCGTACGCGGTGCTGCTCGGCTCGGCGCTGCTGGTGACGCTCATCGTCGCGCCGCTCATCGAGCGCGGCATCCTGCGCTTCATGTACGTCAAGGACGAGGTGGTGATCCTGCTCATCACCTACGCCCTGTTCCTGATCCTGGAAGACGCCATCAAGCTGGTGTGGGGCGTGAGCCCGTATTTCATCGCCGAGCCCTACGGCCTGCTCGGCAGCTTCGACCTGCTCGACCTCACCTACCCGTACTACAACCTGATCCTGGTCGGCGTGGCGGTCCTCTGCGGCGTGGGCCTTGCCTGGATGCTGAACCACACGCGCACCGGCAAGCTCCTGGTGGCGGTGATCCACGACACCGAGGTGAGCCGCGCCATGGGCATCAACGTGGAGCGCATGTATCTGTTCACCTTCACCTTCGGCTCGCTGCTGGCCGCGATCGGCGGAGCCTTCACCGCGCCGACGGTGTCGGTGGTGCCGGGGCTGGGCGTCGAGGTGATCGTGCTGTCGTTCGCGGTGGTGGTGATCGGCGGACTGGGCAGCCTGCCCGGCGCGGCGCTCGGCGCGGTGATCGTAGGGCTGGTGCGCTCGGCCAGCATCCACTACCTGCCGCAGGCGGAGCTGTTCGTGATCTACCTGGTGATGGCGATGGTGCTCGCGTTCCGCCCGCGCGGCCTGTTCAGCATCGCCGAGGCGCGCAAGATATGAGCACCGGGCGCGCGCCGTTCACGCTGGCCCTGATCCTCGCAGCGATCCTCGCGGCGGGACCGTTCGCGCCGCAGTGGACGCTGTTCCTGCTCACCATCGCGCTCGCCAAGGGGCTGGTGGTGCTCGGCCTCATGTTGCTCCTGCGCTGCGGCCTGGTGTCCTTCGGCCAGGCGCTGTATTACTGCATCGGCGCCTACGCCGCCGGCATGCTGGGGCGCTATCTCGGGATCAGGGACCTCATCACGCTGATGCTCGCCGGCATGGCGGCCTCGGCTTTCGCCGCCTGGGTGCTCGGCTTCCTGCTCGCCCGCTACCGCGGCATCTTCTTCGGCCTGTTGAGCCTCGCGCTTTCGATGATCCTGTACGGGCTGCTGCTGAAGACCGAGGCGCTGGGCTCCAGCGACGGCTTCCACGTGCTGCCCTCGACCCTCTTCGGCGTGCGCCCCGCGGATGCCTGGGTGCGCTATGCGGTGCTGGCGGTGGCGGCGGTGGCGGCCTTCATCGCCGCGCTCCTGGTGCACCGCTATCTCGATACGCCGCTGGGCAGGCTCGCGCCGGCGATCAAGGACAACGAGATCCGCGTGGAGTACATGGGCGCCTCGGCGCGCTACGCGATCCACGTGAAGTACGTGATCGCCGCGGCGCTGGCGGGCCTGGGCGGCGCGCTCGCCGCCACCACCGTGGGGCACATCGACCCGGAGATGGCCTACTGGACCACCTCGGGCGAGTTCATCTTCATCACCATCCTCGCCGGCACCGGCAGCGTGATCGCGCCGTTCCTCGGCGCGCTCATCTTCGGCATCATCCACACGGTGGCCTTCGGCCTCTCGCCCAACACCTGGCAGATGGTGCTCGGCGCGTCGCTGCTGGTGGTGATCGTGTTCCTGCCCAACGGCCTGTGGTCGGTGTTCCGCCGGCGCAAGGCGGCCTGAGATGGCGGCGATCCTCGACGCGCAGGGCCTGAACAAGAGCTTCGGCGCGGTCACCGCGGCGAGCGACATCAACGTCGCCGTCCAGAAGGACTCGGTGCTCGGCCTGATCGGCACCAACGGCGCGGGCAAGACCACCTTCATCAACATGATCACCGGGCTACCTCAAGCCCGACCGCGGCCGCATCCATTACGAGGGCCGCGACATCACGCAGCTTGCGCCGCGCGACATCACGCGCATCGGCATCTGCCGCTCGTTCCAGATCCCGCAGCTCTACGCCTCGCTCACCGCGTTCGAGAACATGATGGTCGGCATCGGCGTGGTGCTGCAGAACGCGGGCCGCGGCGGGTTCTTCTCGCGCGGCGAGCCGCGGGTGCCCGGGTACGACCTGCCCGCGGAAGAGGTCGCCGGGCGGCTGCTGGAGCGCTTCGGCCTCTCGCAATACCGCGACAGGAACGCGCAGGTGCTGCCCGGCGGGGTCCGCAAGCTCCTCGACATCGCGCTCACCATGGTGGCGAAGCCCAAGATCCTGCTGCTCGATGAGCCCACCAGCGGCGTGTCGGCGGAGGAGAAGTTCGCGATCATGGACATGATCATGAAGGCGGTGCGCGCCGAGGGCACCACGGTGCTGTTCGTCGAGCACGACATGGAGGTGGTGAGCCGCTTCGCCGAGCGCGTGCTCGCGTTCTACGACGGGCGGATCATCGCGGATGCGCCGCCCGAAGCGGCGCTCAACGACCCCGAGGTCAGGCGCTTCGTGGTCGGCGGCGCGCTGCAGCGCCTGGACGAAGCGCAGGCGAAGCACCGTGCTTAGGCTCGACAACGTCGACGTCGCGATCCAGTCGGTGCAGATCCTGCGCCGCGTGTCGCTCGAGCTGCCCACCGGCAGCATGGCGGGCCTCATCGGGCGCAACGGCGCCGGCAAGACCACGCTCATGAAGACCATCATGGGCATCCTCAAGGTCTCCAGCGGCGCGATCCGCTTCGACGGCAAGGACCTGCTCGCCTCGCCGACCTGGAAGCGCACCAGCCTGGGCATCGGCTACATGCCCGAGGACCGGCGCCTGATTCCCGACCTGACGGTGGAGGAGAACCTGCTGCTGCCGTCCTGGGCGGCGAAGCGGACCGACGGCGCCGAGCGCCTGGAGAAGGTCTACCGGCTGATCCCGGAGATCCGCGGCTTCGCGCCGCGCAAGGGCACGCAGCTCTCGGGCGGCCAGCAGAAGATGGTGGCGATCGGGCGCGCGCTGATGTGCGGCGAAAAGCTGCTGCTGCTGGATGAGCCCTTCGAGGGCGTGGCGCCGGCGCTCGCGCACCGGCTGGTGGAGGTGGTCGGCAGCCTGAAGCTCGAGGGCATGACGGTGATCCTGTCGGAGTCCGACCTGCAGCATTCGGAGCGCATGGTCGACAAGATCTTCGTCATCGACCGCGGCGCCGTCAGCGTGAGGAGCTGAATCCGCTTGCCGCCGGCGCGCCCCGGCCGGCGCGGCAGGTCACAGCACGGCCAGGCTCGCGTTCTTCAGGTCGGTGACCAGCATGTGGCCGGGCATGTGGGTGATGCACAGCGGCGGGCGCGCGTTGCGCACCACCGACTGCGGCGTCACCCCGCAGGCCCAGAACAGGGGCAGCTCGTCCGCGCGCACCTCCGTGGGGTCGCCCACCCACGGCTTGCCGATGTCCTCGATGCCGATCAGCTCGGGCTTGCCGATGTGCACCGGCGCGCCGTGCACGCCCGGAAAGCGCGTGGTGATCTGGATCGCGCGGATGGCGTCGGCCGGCGTGAACGGGCGCATCGACACCACCATCTTGCCGTGGAAGGGCCCGGCCGGCGCGGTCTCGATATTGGTGAGGAACATCGGCACGTTCCTGCCCTGCTCGACGTAGCGCAGCGGCAAGCCGGCCTCGACCAGCGCCTCCTCGAAGGAGAACGAGCAGCCCAGCACGAAGGCCACCAGGTCGTCGCGCCACAGGCTGCGGATGTCGGCCACGTCCTCCACGTGCTCGCCGTCGCGGAACACCCGGTAGCCCGGCACGTCGGTGCGGATGTCGAGGTCCTCGGCGAGCGCGGGCAGGCGCGGATCGCCCGGATCGCCGGCGCCGAGCAGCGGGCAGGGCTTGGGATTCCTCTGGCAGTAGACGAAGAAGTCGTGCGCGTAGTCGCGCGGCAGGATGCAGACGTTGCCCTGGACGAAGCCGGGCGCGAGGCCGGCGGTGTGGCCCGCATGCGCGCCCGAGCGCACCGCGCGGCGCACCGCGCGCGGGTCGCTGCGATCGAATGGCAGGGTGGCGGCGGCACGTGCGATGGCCATGGGCTGCTCCGGCGGGCGATGAGCGCCATGTTGCGTCCGCCGCGAGACAGCGTCAACGCCACCTTCGCGGACGCCGCATAATCGCAGCCTTGCGACGAGGGAGGACGAGATGAGCGCAACCTTTATCGTGCGTGCCCAGGTGGTGGATGCTTCCGTGAAGGAGGCCTTCGACCGCTGGTACCAGGACGAGCACCTGCCGGATGCGTTGAAGGGCTTCGGCGCCCAGCGCGCCTGGCGCGGCTGGAGCGAGGTGGATCCGTCGGTGCACTACGCGGTGTACGAGTTCGACGACATCGCGCGGCTGCGCGCGCTGCCGGGGTCGGCGGCGCTGAAGGAGCTGGTGGCGGAGTTCGACCGGGCGTGGGGGCAGAAGGTGGTGAGGAGCAGGGACAGCCTGCGCGTGGTGCAGCGCATCGATGCCTAGAAGGTCTGCCGGCCGACTGCGCCGGCCCGCGCGACCGGGGGTCAACATGCTGCGGGTCGCCATTTGCGGGGCCGGCCACTGGGGAACGCGGCTGATCGAGTCGGTCCAGGGCAGGAGCGGCAAGATCCGTTTCGTCGCGGCGGTGACCCGCGATCCGGCCGCCCTCGCGCCGCTGGGGAAGCGCTTCGGCCTCGCCCTGACCGCGCGCTACGCGGACGTGCTGGCGGACCCCGCGATCGACGCGGTGGTGCTGGCGACGCCGCACTCCCGCCACGCGGACGAGATCGCAGCGGCGGCGCAAGCCGGCAAGCACGTGTTCGTGGAGAAGCCCTTCACGCTGACGCGCGAGAGCGCGGAGCGCGCGATCGAGGCCTGCCGCGCGGCCGGCATCACGCTGCACGTCGGGTTCAACCGCCGCTACGCGCCGGCCTATGCCGACATGAAGCGCCGGATCGCGGCCGGCGAGATCGGCGCGTTGCGCCACCTCGAGGGCAATTTCTCCGGCCCGCCCAGCTATCAGACCGAGCCGGGCAACTGGCGCTCCAACCAGGTCGAGAGCCCGGGCGGCTCCATGACCGCGCGCGGCTGCCATGTGCTCGACGGCATGGTGCATCTGGCCGGGCTCGCGACCGAGGTCTTCGCCGTGAGCGAGCGGCAGCAGCACGACATCGATGTCGACGACACGACCTCGTGCCTGCTGCGCTTTGCGGGCGGCGCGACCGGCACCCTGGCGACGCTGCACGCGGCGACCCGCTTCTACCGCATCCATGCGTTCGGATCGAAGGGCGCCCTGGAGCTGCGCGGCGATACCGAGCTCGACGTTTTCGATCTCGAAGGCAACGTCCGGCGCGTGGCCTTCGAGGCGATCGACAAGGAGCGCGCGGAGCTGGAGGCCTTCGCCGACGCCGTGGCGGGCAAGGTGAAATTCGTGATCGCGCCGGAGGAGATCGTCAACGTGGTGGCGGGGACCGAGGCGGTGGCGGCCTCGGCGCGCAGCGGCAAGGCGGTCGCGATCGGTTGAGTGCGGCCGCCGCAAGGTCATGCGCGCGGACTTCGGCGCACACGTCGGCCGCAGGCGCTTCCGGTTCGTCTGGCGCTGCGGCCTAGAGCGCCCTGGTGAGGTAGTCAAGCGCGTCGCCTTGCGCCCGCTCGATCTCCAGTCGATAGCCGGAGCTGAGGGCAGGCCACTCCTCGGGGCGCGCGGTGTTGCGCAGATCCTCGAGCAGGCGCTCGAGCTTCGACGCTCGCTCCCGGGCAACGGCCAGTTCCTGATCGCTGTGGATCATGCGGCGGGCTGTGACGCAGCCGGCATCTCGTTGAACGTGCGGCCGTGCAGCTTGCGGCCGGTGAGGTCCTTGCGCACGCCGCCCCACTGCTTGAAGAAGAAGGGCACGCCGGCACTGCGACATTGCCTGTAGATCGAATCCACCCACTCATCGCGCATGGGGCGCGCGCGCGGGCCGGATTCGCCGCCAACGATCACCCAGTGGACGTCCTCGAGCGGCAACTCGTTCAAGGGCCCAATCAGCGGTTCCAACGACAGAAAGCGCACTGCGGCCGGCACGCTGCGCAGATCATGGATGCGGGATATCACGCGCGCGTCCTCGACGCTGACGCCCATCCAGACGTTCCGAGGCCAGGGAAGCTGCGCCGCAACCTCTGCCAGTCGTTCACTACGCTTGGTCAGCACCTGGAACGTGTGCTGGGGGCAGTCACACATCGTCGCGAAGACACGCCGGATGTACTCCAGCGGAATTTCTTCATGAAAGAGATCGCTCATCGAATTGACGAACACCACCCGCGGCTGCCGCCAGCGCCGCGGTACATCGAGGAGGTCCGGATGCAGCGTAACCTTGAATCCATTGCGGTAGCGGTCGCTGCCCATGGCGGTGAGGCGCTTCGCCATGCGCTCGGCGTAGCAGCGCTTGCATCCCTGGCTGACCTTGGTGCACCCGGTGACGGGGTTCCAGGTCATCTCGGTCCATTCGATGCTCGAGCGCGTCGGCATGTTGGGCGGGAAGTATAACTTCCAGTACTCAGACTCGAGTGAGGTGGGCGGCGATCTTCACCGCAGTGGGCGCGCCCTTGGGATTCCCGGCGGCGAAGCATAGCGCGTACATGGGCGTGTGCTTCGCGTTCTCGAGGATCAACGGGTGCTCGACGACGCCGGCAAACACCGAGCGCAGGCGCTCGATGAAGTACTCGAGAATCTTATCCGCCCCGGCAATCCTCACGATCGACGCCTGGTCACCGAACAGGTCCCCGCTGGCGCTCTGCCCATAGAAGCGCGATTTCCATTCATCCGTGCCAAAGATGGCGGTGAGCTTTCTTGCCCAAAGACCGTCGGGCGGATAGTCCTTCGGCATCATGCGGCCCGCGCCGATGGCAAATGGAAACAACACCCAGAGGTCGATGGCCTTCGTTCTCGCGATGGCCTCGATGGTTGCCCATTCCACGTTCATGCCGTAGGGGTCGAGGAACACCACGGCGCGCTGGCCGCGCCAGTCCTGTCTGGCGCACCAATCCTGTAGCCACCGATTTGCGTCTTCCTCGTGCACAGTGCAACGGTCAACAAGCGCGGGGAATTGATCGCGCAGCATTTGCCGCAGCGCGTTCGCATGCTTGGGCTTGCGCTCGATGAAGATGTACTCGTGGAACTTGCTCTCGAGCGAGAGCGCCTTGTGGACACTGCCCTCTCGATAGCCGCGTGCCTCCTCGTCATAGCCGAAGAGGCTCGATCCGGCGTCTTGCACTTCCGAGTCACGCTCCCCCGTGCCGGCAAACGCGTCCACGTAGATCGTCCTCAACTTGGCGGCGGCAGGGTTCTTGCTGAAGATCAAGCGGTATTGGACGAGATAGTCGCGCAGCGCCTCGAGCTTGCGCTCGGTCCAGGACCCGCCGAATCGGTGCTCCACCATGTGCTCTCCCACCGCGCCAGCGCGGTCTGACAGGCCACGCAGCATATGTATAAACGTACAGTAGTAGTGGCGGGTTGACAACACCCGGCCTGGCACCGGGCATGCCTGAGTCGACGTGCCCCAGCAGCAGCCCCGCGGCCTCGTCAGGGCATAGACACCGCAGCCGTCCGCTCAGGCCGCCACGCCGAACGGCGACGGAATCTCGAAGAACTCGCCGCGCAGCATGACCGAGGGCGGGATGCCGAAGATCTGGTAGAAGGTGCGCGTCAGGTGCGCCGCGTCCGCGAAGTCGCCCTCGTGCGCGGCCGCGGCGATCGTGCTCTGCTTGCCGATGGCGAGCATCGCCCGCGTCACCTTGCGCCATAGCATGTAGCGGCGAAAGGGCAGGCCGACCTCTTCCTTGAAGAGGTGCGCGAAGCGCCCGGGGGACAGGTGGACGCGCTCCGCCGCGGCTTCGAGCGAGATCCTCAAGTCGTCGGACTCCCGGATCGCCGCGAGCACGGAAGCGATGCGCTCGTCGAGGCGCCGGGAGGGCGGCACCCCGGCGCAGAGCGCGCGCACGCAGTGGCGGATCAGGTCGCCCACCTCCATGGCTTCCAGCGGCCGCTCGAGGAACGCGCGCAGCTCGGCGAGGCAGGGTTCCAGCCTCGCATCCGGCACGAGGGTGATGGGCTGGGCGAGGCTGGCCTGCAGCCAGGCGCCTTCGCTCGATTCGGGGTCCACGAAGAGCATCGCACCGGCCGTCTCGTTGCCCGTGGAAGGAATGCTCCACATCCGGGCGCACGATCGCGCCACGTGCTTCGCGCCACGTCTCGCCCGCCTGCCTGATCCCCATCCTGCCCTCGATGGCGATGACGATCTGAATCGCGTGGTGGGCGTGGGTGGGGACTTCGCCGCCGGCTTGCCCGATCGCGAAGAACCCGCCCTCCCACAGGTACCAGCGCGGGCCCCCCTGCTCGCCCGGGTAAAAGCGCGCGGCAGCAGGTTTGTTCAAGTCCGCCATGCGCATCGTCCAAGAAAACGGTCCGGCCCGTTCAATACGCGCGAACCGCCGATCCTCATAGTTGCGCCTGCAGTGCGCGGACTGGCCGCGCACCCAACGAAAGCCAACGGAGGAATCATGAAGAACCTGGCAAGCAAGCCCCGCAGCGCGCCCCGGCGCGCCGCGCTCATCGCCGCCATCGCCATCCTTGCCGCCGGTACATCGGCCTGCAGCCTGCTCTCGGTGGTCGGCATCGGCGCCCAGCGCCCCGCCGAAACGGAATTCGGCCTCGGACCGCGCATCTCGGCCAACCAGAAGTACACGGCGACGCTGCAGCCCCGCGAGCCGCTGCGCCTGCGCCGGCTGCAGACGGTGCCGGTGCTGATCACCGACGCCGCCGGGCGCCCGGTCGAGCATGCGTCCTTCACGGTCGATGGCGGCATGCCGGAGCACCTGCACGGCCTGCCCACGCAGCCCCGCATCGGCCGGTCGCTCGGCGGCGGCGTGTACGAGATCGACGGCGTGCGCTTCAGCATGGGCGGGTGGTGGGAGTTCAAGCTCGCCATCGAGTCGCCCGCCGGCGCCGACTCCGTGACGTTCAACCTCAGCCTGTGACGGGCGGCGCCATGATACGTCAAAGCGCAATCTGCCTCGCCGGCGCGGTCCTCGTTTCGGCGGCGGCCCATGCGGGTCCTGCCGGCGAGCCGGGCTCGGAGCACCACGCGTTCCACGAGGCGCTGTCGCTCTCGATCGACGGCCTCGAAGCGCTGCCGCGCGATCCGAGCAACCGGTGGGCCGACGATCCCGCCGCCGCCGAGCTCGGGCACCGGCTCTTCTTCGACAAGCGGCTGAGCGCGAACGGAAAGGTTTCCTGCGCGACGTGCCACGAGCCGAGCCGGGAGTTCCAGGACGGCATCCCCCTCGCCAAGGGCGTGGGGACGACCGACCGCCGCACCATGCCGGTCGCGGGCACGGCTTACAGCCCGTTCCTCTTCTGGGACGGGCGCAAGGACAGCCAGTGGGCGCAGGCGCTCGGGCCGCTGGAGAGCCCGGTCGAGCACGGCGGCAGCCGCGCGCAGTACGCGCACGTCATCGCCACCCACTACCGCGCCGAGTACGAGCGCGTCTTCGGCGCCATGCCGGACCTGCGCGGCGTGCCGGCCGCCGCCGGACCTGTCGCCGATCCGGCGGCAAGCGCGGCGTGGAAGCGGATGCTTCCCCTCCAGCGCGACGCGGTGACGCAGGTGTTCGCCAACGCAGGCAAGGCGATCGCCGCCTACGAGCGACGCATCCAGTTCGGCCCGTCCCGGTTCGACCGGTTCGCCGCCGAGTGGAAGCGCACCGGGAAGCAGCCCGCAGAGATCCTGAACGCCGAAGAGCGCGCGGGCTTCGCGCTCTTCGTCGGGAAGGCCAACTGCACGGAGTGCCACAACGGGCCGCTCTTCACCAACAACGAGTTCCACAACACGGGCGTGCCGCGCCGCGCCGGCTTGCCGGACGATCGCGGGCGCCTGCCCTGCCGTGGCGGGGGTCAAGTCCGACGAGTTCAACTGCCGCAGCCGCTGGAGCGATGCGCGGCCGGAGGAATGCCGGGAGCTCGATTTCCTGGCGCCGGCGTCCGCGGCGCAGGAGCGGGCCTTCAAGGTGCCCTCCTTGCGCAACGTGGCGGAGCGCGCGCCGTACATGCACGCCGGGCAGTTCGCCACGCTGGCGGAAGTGCTCGAGCACTACAACCGGGCGCCCGCCGCGCCGGCCGGCCGCTCGGAGCTGCGGCCGCTGCGCCTCAGTGCTGCCGAGCTGCGCCAGCTCGAAGCCTTCCTGCGCACGCTGAGCGGCGGAATCTCCGCGCCGGCGAAGTTCTTGCAGGGCCGGTCATGAGCAAGCTCGACTACGAGACCATCGTCGTAGGGGCCGGCCAGGCCGGCCTCGCGGCGGGCTACTACCTCGCGCGCGCGGGGCTCGATTTCGCGATGCTCGATGCGAACGAGGAGATCGGCGCTGCGTGGGATCGCCGCTGGGAATCGCTGCGGCTGTTCACGCCGGCGCGCTACGATGCCTTGCCCGGCTTGAAGTTTCCCGGCGAGCCGTACGCGCTGCCCGGCAAATCCGATGTCGCCGCCTATCTCAGGCTCTACGCGCGCACCTTCTCCTTGCCGGTGCAGCGCGGGGTCACGGTAACGGCGCTTCATCGGCGCGCGGGCGGCTTCGCCGCGACCACGAGCGATGGAAGGTCGCTCACCGCCGCTTCGATCATCGTGGCGACCGGCGCCAACCAGCGTCCGCACATCCCGGCGTTCGCCTCGTCCCTCTCGCCGGCGATCCTCCAGATGCACTCCAGCGAATACCGCAAGCCCGCGCAGCTGCCCGAGGGAAAGGTGCTGGTCGTCGGCGCGGGGAACTCGGGCGCCCAGATCGCGCTCGAGCTGGCTGCCGCCGGTCGCAGCGTGCTCCTTGCGGGACGCGACACGGGCTCGCTGCCCCGCCGCCTGCTGGGCAGGGACATCTACGATTGGCTGTGGCCGACGCTCATGCGGCCTTCCGTGGATTCGGCCCTCGGCCGCCGGCTGATGAACGGGCGCCTCTTTGCCGGCGATCCCCTGATCGGCATGGCGCCGCGGGCGCTCGAGCGCCCGGGCCTGTTGCGCGTGGGCAGGGCCTTGTCCGCGCAGGACGGCTTTCCTTTGCTCGAAGGCTACGGCGCTGCTCGCGACATCCGCGCCATCGTGTGGTGCACCGGCTTTCGGCCCGACTTCGGCTGGATCGAGCTGCCCGTGCTGGGCCTGGGCGGACAACCCATGCATCGCCGGGGCATCGCGACCGGCATTCCGGGGCTCGCATTCGTCGGCATGCGGTTCCAGTACCGCATGGGCTCGGCGCTGCTCGGCGGCGTGGGCGAGGACGCCAAGCACGTAGTCGAGCACATCGCTGCGTACGTACGCGCGGATCAGCCGGTGCCGCGCACAAACAGGCGTGTCCGGCTTGCGTAGCGCTCAGGGCTTGACGGCGTCCCAATATGGGATAGATACTTCCCTTTATGGGAAGTCCACAGAAAGGCATTGCCGAGGCGCTCTTCAGCCGCACCCAACAGGCGGTGCTGGGACTGCTGTTCAGCGAGCCTGTGCGGCGCTTCTACCTGGGCGAGATCGTGCGCGCGGCCCGCAAGGGCACGGGCGCCGTGCATCGCGAGCTGGGTCGGCTTGCCGGTGCGGGTCTCGTCACGGTGAGCGAGGCGGGAGGTAGAAAGCTCTACCAGGCGAATCGCGCGTCGCTGGTGTTCGGCGAGCTGGCGGGGCTGATGGCGAAGCTCGCTGGCGGGGCGCTCGCGGTCCGTTCCCCCGTAGCGGCGTACGACGTCGCGCCCCAGCCCGCAGTCTCACATGCGAAGGTCGCGGCGCTTTGCCGCAAGTTCCACGTGCGCCGGCTGGGACTCTTCGGGTCGGCGGCGCGGGGCGAGCTCGCGCCGGACAGCGACATCGACCTGCTGGTCGAGTTCGAGGCCGGCAAGGCGCCCTCGCTGTGGGCGGAGCCGGAGATGCGCGAGGCGTTCAGCGCCCTCTTCGGAGGCAGGCGCGTGGACCTCGTGCCGCCCGAAGTGCTGGAGAACCCGTACCGCAGGAAGAGCATCCTGCGCGACCTGAAGGTGCTCTATGAAGCCTGAGGAGCGCGACGCCGCCTACGTGTGGGACATGCTCAAGGCGGCGCGCCTCGCGCGCGAGCTGCTCGAGGGCACGTCGCGCGCGGCCTACCTGCGCGACCGCATGCGCCAGCTCGCGCTCGAGCGGGCGCTCGAGCTGGTGGGCGAAGCCGCGCGGCGCGTGTCCGCGGCGTTCCAGTCCGCGCATCCTGAGATCGACTGGCGCAGCATCGTCGGGCAGCGCAATGTGCTTGCGCACGAGTACGGCGTGATCGACCAACAGCGGTTGTACCGGACGGGGAAAGAAAGCGTGCCTCGGCTGATCGCGGTCCTGGAGAAGATTCTCGAGAGGCTTTGACGCGGCGACTGGGTGCGGCAGTACTCGAAGGTAGTAAGAGGGGATTTCGGCGGCTGCGTGGGGGTGAAGCGGTTCGGACCAGGGTAGGAAGGATGTGTCGCAAAACTCGGCCTTTTGCGACACGTTTTCTTGACGTGTCGCCGCCGGCGAGGCGGGTCAGGTGGCCTGCAGGCTGCGCGCGGTGTGCTCCAGGACCGCTTCGGCCTGGGCCCGGGCGACTCCGGGAAACCAGGTAAGGAACTGGTCGAGGGTCGCTCCGCCTTCGAGATTCTCGAAGAGGGCGCTCACCGGCACCCGCGTGCCGCGGAACACGCACGCCCCGCTGAGCTTCTCGGGACTGCGTTCGACCGCTTGGCAGGTCGTCCAGTCGAGCATGAAGGAATTCTACGCCCGCCGCCCCGCCTGCGCCGCGAACCCATCGAGCAGCGACAGCACCGCGCCCAGCGCATAGACCGCCACGGCGAACAGCGCCACGGCGGCCACGCCGAACCGGTCGGCCAGGGCGCCGGCCGCGAGCGGTCCGAGCAGTTGGCCGATGCCGAGCGCGGCCGTGGCGACGCTGAAGGCGAGCGCGTAGTCCTCGGCCGAGCAGCGCTCGCGCGCATAGGTGGTGACGATCGTCGGCGTGGAGGCGGTGCCCAGGCCCACGAGCAGCGCGCCCGCGAGCGCCGCGCCCGCCGCGTCGCTCCAGGAGACGAGGGCGCCGAGCGCGCCGGCGAGCAGCGCGGCCACCAGCGCGAAGCGGCGCCGCCGGTCGATGCGCAGCACCGCGAAGCTCAAGGCCGAGCCCGCGATCATCGCCGCGCCGAACGCGATCCACATGGCGCTCACCGCACCGAGCGGCGCGCCGATCGCCGCCAGCCGCGCGCCGGCGAAGGTCGACCAGGCGATGTAGCCGGCGCCGAACATGAGATAGGCGCCGATGAGAAAGCTCCAGCGCGCGCGCAGGAACTGGCGCAGCCCGTGGCTGGTGTTGGGCGGCCGGCTCGGCGCCGGCGAGGCGCAGGCCGCGCGGCGGAAAGACGAGCGCGAGGAGCGCCGCCAGCACGGCGGACACGGCGAAGGCCGCGCGCCAGCCGTGCGCGCCCTCCACCAGCGGGCCCGCCGCGAGGCCGCTCAGCACGACGGCGAACCCCATGCCGGACCAGACGAGCGCGCTCGCCAGCGAGCGCGAGGCGGCCGGGACGGCGGCGAGCACGAGGACGAGGATCGCCACGATGCCGGCGCCGGCGCCCAGGCCCGTGCCGAGGCGGCCGAGCGCGAGGAGCGCTGGACCTACGGGCGCGGAGCCGGCGCGAGCGCGCACGCAAGCGCGCCCAGCGCCACCAGCGCGTGCGCGTAGCGCGAAAGGCGCGGCATGCCGAGCCGGCGCGCGAGCGTCGGGGCCGCGAGCGTCCCGGCGAGGTAGCCGAGCAGGTGCACCGCGTTCAGCGCGCCGCCGCCGAAGTAGTCGAGCGCGAGGTCGCGCTGCAGCGCCGGCAGCATGACGCCGTAGGTGAAGCGCGCGATGCCGACGTTGAGCGCGATGCCGAGCGCCGCCCAGGCGACGAGCGCAATGATGGACGGTGGCATCATCGGGTCCTCATCGGAGCATACACATCTGGGTCGACGCAGACATTCCGCTTGCGGCCGACGTGATCGCCAAGCGCGGGCACGCGCGCTGCGCGACCCCCTAGTCAGGGGGTCGGCAGGATTCTCCCTTTACTTAGACGGATACGGTAACGCGCAAGTAGGTCGCAGCGATGGTGGTCCGGTCCGAGCGCCCGCTGGCATTCTGCGCGGCGAAGAGGGCCTCGAGCTCGCGCTGCAGGTCGGCGACGCGGCCGCTCTTCTGAGCGGCGTCGAAGGCGTTCATGGTGGGGCCGTAGAAGTCGCGGAAGCGGCCGACGAGCTCGGCCGGGGTGCCGGCGAAATCGAAGGTGAAGGTGTCGCGCGCGAAGGAGACGTTCGAGGCCGGGACGCCGGCGGCGACGAAGCGCTCGGTGACCGTCGGCTCGACGCCCCAGGTCATCGGGCTCACGAAGCCGGCGGGCGGCGGCGGGGTGTAGGCGGAGCTGATCTTGAGGATCTGCGCGACGAGGGTCGGGTCGTTCGGGATCCAGTTGCCCATGACGATGCGCCCGCCTGGACGCACGACGCGCACCACCGCCTTCGCGACCTCGAGCGGCCGCGGCGCGAACATGGCGCCGAAGATGCTGACGAGGAGGTCGAAGCTCTTGTCCGGCACGCCGTGGAGGTCGCAGGCGTCGCCTTCCTGGAAGCGGACGTTGGCGAGGCCGAGCGCCTGCGCGCGGCGCTTGCCCGCGGCGACGAGGTTCGCCGCGATGTCGACACCCAGGACGTGGGCGCCGCGCTGGGCGGCGGGGATGGCGGTGGTGCCGTCGCCGCAGCCGAGGTCGAGTACCTTCATGCCCTTGGTGATGCCGAGGCTTGCAACGAGTGCATCGCCGCTCGCGCGCATGGTGTCCGCGATGCGGGTGAAGTCGCCCTTCTCCCAGAGGGCCTTGTTGGGGTTGACCGGCTGGGTGTTCGATGCAACTGCGGTGGCGCTTTGCATGGTGTTCCTCCGTTGGATGGCGAAAGTGCGGAGGAGGAGCTTAGGCGCGCGCGCGGCCGGGATGATTTCGCGTGCGTATCGCGAATGTATCCGTCAGGTAAAAAGGTTGAACGCCTGCCTGCTCGAACGCGCGCACCGGACCAGACGAGCGCCGCCCAGGCGACGAGCGCTATGATGGACGGCGGTGTCAGCGGTTCCTCATCGGAGCATACACATCTGGGTCGATGCCGACGCCTGCCCGGCGGTCATCAAGGAGATCCTCTACCGCGCCGCGGAGCGCACCAAGCGTGGCATGACGCTGGTGGCGAACAAGATGCTGCGCACGCCGCCGTCCAAGTACATCCGCGCGCTGCAGGTGCCGCGCGGCATCGACGTGGCCGATAGCCATATCGTGCGCGAGCTGCAGCCCGGGGACCTGGTGATCACGGCCGACATCCCGCTCGCCTCCGACGTGATCGCCAAGGGCGGGCACGCGCTCAATCCGCGCGGGGAGTTCTACACGACGGAGACGATCCAGGAGCGGCTGGCGTTGAGGAATTACCTGGATGAGCTACGCGGGACGGGGGTGCGGACGGGCGGGCCGGAGGCGATAGGAATCACGGATCGCAAGCGGTTTGCCGACCAGCTCGACCGGTTCCTGGCGAAGCAGGCTCTGCGCTAGCCGGCCTCTTCGAGCGTGCTGGTGACCACGCGCAGGCACTCCTCGTACGTCGGGCGGAATTCCAGGGTATCGAGCGCCTCGAATGCCGTGCGCAGCGCCTTGCCGCCGGTGGCGATGCGCTCCCGGAGCGCATCGCGCTGCCGGCGCAGTATCGGCCGGATCGTCTCGATCGCGGCTGGATCACGGGTGGCGACGAGCGCGAGGTCGAACAGATCGCGCCCGGTGAACACCCGGCCCCGGTAGCGCACCTTCTTGCCGATGATCTCGGCGGTCGATTCCACGCGCACGTCCCGGCCCAGGATGCGCTCCACGGCCGGCGGGTCCTTCGTGACCGGCGCCGAGGCGATGAAGTCGATCTCGCCTTCCGGGAAATAGAGCTTCACCGACATCTCCGTCTCCAGGTACTTCTGCGTCAGCTCCTCGGCCTTGTCGTTCAGCCTGGGGCTCACGTAGCCCAGGTACTGGGGATCGGGCACGAAGAGGTCCACGTCCCTGCTCACCCGGTGGCGAAAGCGCCGCATGAGCACGGTGCCGCCGCCGAAGCTCCAGTCGTCGTAGCGTGTGCCGGCAGGCACTGCGTCGATGATCTCGAGCGCGCGGCGAAAGAGGACCTTCCAGGCCTCTAGGCGCTCTTTGTCCACTGGATTGACCTTGCGCGCACGCCCAGGTCGGCGGCGATCCGCTTCAGGTTCGCCGCGATCTTGGCGGGCGTCGCCCAGCGACCCACCTGGTCCACCAATCCGCTCAGCAGCTCGTCGGGCGCCTCTTCCAGCAGCACCACCAGGTGCGCTCGCCGTTCCTTGGGGACCTTTCCCGTGAGCAGGGCTTTCACCAGTTCGTCGGGCGAGAGCGGCTCGCGCAGGCTCACGCCGGCGCTCGTGCAGGCCATGCCGATGTAGTCGGGCGCGACCTGGTAGGCAGCCTGGGGCTCGCGCGCGACCAGGAGATGCAGGCCGAGGACCTTCAGCACGTCCAGCACCTTGTCCGTGCGCAGCGTGTCCTTGCCCGATTCGAGCTCGTAGAGGAACTTGAGCCCCACCCGGGCGCGCTCCGCGAGCGCCGCCTGCGTCCAGCCGGCGGCCTCGCGCGCCGCGCGCACGGCTTCGGCGAGCTGCTGGTTGGTGCGCCAGGGGAGAGGGGTCGGCATCATCCTTCCGATCGGAAGGATCGTACGGCCGGCGGAAGGCGGGCGTCAAGCCGGCTGGCTCGTCCCTGAGCGACCGGCCGCGCAGGCGCGGGGCCTAAGATGGAGGCCACCCATGCCCTACGCCCACACCATCGACGGCGTCACCTGGCGCTTTCCGGACCTGAAGACGCTGCTCGCGCGCGCCTCGCCCCACCGCTCGGGCGATGCGCTCGCCGGGGTCGCCGCGCAAAGCGCCGAGGAGCGCATGGCCGCGAAGATGGCGCTCGCCGAGCTGCCGCTCGCCGCGTTCCTCTCCGAGGCGGTCGTGCCCTACGAGGAAGACGACGTCACGCGGCTCATCCTCGATGCGCACGACAAGGCGGCCTTCGCGGCCGTCTCGGGGCTCACGGTGGGCGAGTTCCGCGAGTGGCTGCTCGCCTCCGCGCCCGAGCAGGTCACGGCGCTCGCGCGCGGGATCACTCCCGAGATGGCGGCCGCGGTCTCGAAGCTCATGCGCAACCAGGACCTCGTCTCGGTGGCGCGCAAGTGCCGCGTGGTGACGCGCTTCCGCAACACCATCGGCCTGCCGGGCCGGCTCTCGGTGCGCCTGCAGCCCAACCACCCCACCGACGACCCGCGCGGCATCGCCGCCTCGATGCTCGATGGCCTGCTCTACGGCTGCGGCGACGCGGTGATCGGCGTCAACCCGGCGGGCGACGGCCTCGCCGCGTTCCTGCCGCTGTGGCGCATGATGGACGAGCTGATCGCGCGCTTCGCGATCCCCACGCAGTCCTGCGTCCTCACGCACGTCACGAGCCAGCTGAAGGCGATCGAGGCGGGCGCGCCGGTGGACCTCGTCTTCCAGTCGATCGGCGGCACGCAGAAGACGAACGAGTCCTTCGGCGTCAGCCTCTCTCTTCTTTCCGAGGCGAACCAGGCGGCGCGGTCGCTCAAGCGCGGAACGCTCGGCGAGAACGTCATGTACTTCGAGACCGGGCAGGGGAGCGCGCTTTCCGCGGGCGCGCACCACGGCTGCGACCAGCAGACGCTGGAGGCCCGCGCCTACGGCGTCGCGCGCGCCTACGAGCCCTTGCTCGTCAACACGGTGGTGGGCTTCATCGGGCCGGAGTACCTCTTCGACGGCAAGCAGATCATCCGCGCGGGGCTCGAGGACCATTTCTGCGGCAAGCTCCTCGGCGTGCCCCTGGGCGTGGACGTCTGCTACACCAACCACGCCGAGGCCGACCAGGACGACATGGACACGCTGCTCACGCTCCTCGGCGCCGCCGGCGTCGCCTACGTGATGGGCGTGCCCGGGGCGGACGACGTGATGCTCAACTACCAGAGCACCTCGTTCCACGACGCTTTGTATCTTCGCGAGGTGATGGGTCTCGAAGCGCGCGCCCGAGTTCGAGGCGTGGCTGGAGAAGATGAAGATCGTGGGCGCGGACGGGCGGCTGCTCGCCTCGAGCGCCTCGCCGCTGCTCGCCGCGGCGAAGGAGCTCGCGTGAAGGAGAGCCCGGTCGTCGCCAACACCTGGGCGGCGCTGCGCCGCCTCACCCCCGCGCGCATCGCGCTCGGCCGCGCGGGAAGCGGCCTGCCCACCGCGGAGCTGCTGCGCTTCGGCCTCGCGCACGCGCGCGCCCGCGACGCGGTGCACGCCGCGCTCGATGCCGAGGCGCTCGCCAGGCGCCTGGCGGAGCTGGGGCTCTCGCCCACGATCGTGAAGAGCGCGGCCATGAACCGCGAGACCTACCTGCGCCGCCCCGACCTCGGCCGGCGCCTCGCGCCGGATGCAGCCATCTCGAAATCAGATCACCCCTTCGCCCTCGTCATCGCCGACGGCCTCTCCGCCCTGGCGGTGGAGCGCCACGCCGTGCCCCTCGTCCGCGCGCTCATCGCCCTGTCGCCCCAGCGCTGGGCGGGCGCGAGCTGCTGCGTGGCGTTGCAGGGCCGCGTCGCTTTGGGCGACGATGCGGGGGAGCGCTTCGGCTGCCAGCTCGTCGTGGTGCTGATCGGCGAGCGGCCGGGGTTGAGCTCGCCGGACAGCCTGGGGGCTTACCTGACCTACGCGCCGCGCGTCGGCCGGACCGACGCGGAAAGGAACTGCGTGTCGAACATCCGGCCGGAGGGGCTGGGGTACGAAGCGGCGGCGCGGCGGATTGATTGGATTGCGGCGGCGGGGGTGGCGAGGGGGGTGACGGGGGTGGGGTTGAAGGATGAGAGTAATGGGGATGCGAGGGAGATGCACATGACAAGTGGAAACGTCGCGATCTCTGCGACGAGCACCGATGTTTGACCCGGCAAGCCGAGGCACAACTCAAGCAGGCCATTGCTGACTGCCTAGCGAGCGACCAAGGGATTCTGCATGAATTGCGAGATGAAATCCGGCCCCTTAAGCAGCAGACGAAGCGTATCCAACCTCGGGCCACAACTTCAATTTCCCTCGTGGGTACGGACGGAGGTAACAACCAGCTCCAGTTCGACCCTTTTCTCGTACAACTCATTCGCGTCGTCGATTCGAGTAACAACGAGTACTGCCTTGAAGCGATCTCACCTACCACGCCGATAGATGCACTCGGGCGGCGGCACTTTGGCAAGCAGGGTGAGCCGGTGTCGGCCCTTGGCGAAATGATGATGTACCTGGGTGCTGAAACACTGCCCCGGCTTTCGCACATGATTCGGCCCAAGGACAAGGGAGTTCCCGTGTCCCCGAGCTGGGTTCAGGTGTATCGAGAACTCTTCGAGTGGGCAATTCTGTTCTCCATCCTGAAAAAGGATTTTGGAACCGACACGCTCATTGTTTGTGACGGGCTCCTCCGAAGCAAAGTGTTTGCGGGAGAAAACTTTGCACGCTTGCTTGGGGGTATCAAGGAGCGGATCGACCTGCAGTGGGCGCGGCACCGCCGCCGTGTCTACATCGCGGGTGTTGCAAAGCACAGCAAAGTCCTCGCGCGGTATCGTCTTGCAATGGCGCTGGAGCATGTACTTCAATCTGACTATCCGGCTTTCGTTGAAGTGCCGCGGGAGGTGGAAGAGAAAGCCTACGTCTGGTCGGAGTTCGCGCGGGGCGACGATCGCGAAAGCGAAGGCCGCGAGATCAACAAGTTCGTCGGTGGAAAGATGTTCCTGGTGAAGTTCGGCTCTCACCCCCGCGATCCAATTTGGCCTGTAGACATCTTCACCGCGCAGAAGGACGACGCTCAGGTCATTCTCGGCTCGATGCTGGCTGATGCCATCAACGGCTTTCCGGTGCCTCACTATCCGCGCTGCCTCCAGAAGGCACACGAGAATGCTGCGTTGGTGGACTTCGACTTCGACATCCTCCAGGACTACATATACGAGGGCATCCGCCGCACGCTCGGTGAGCATTCGCAAACGCTGGATGTCTTCCAGTTGCAGGACTCAGATCCTGCACAGAAGCGATACGGATAGGGGAGTCGAGAAATGGCCGATCTAGACCTGTTTCCCCGACAGCAGATCGTCGGAATCTTTCGCGGCTTCCAGCAGGGCGGGCTGGAGTTTCATGCTGACCTCGTGCTTCCTTACCGAAACGACTTTCAGAATATTCCGATGCACGGACAGTTCGTGTTCGGTCCAGCTCGAGACTCCGGATGAGGCGGTGCTCGGCCGCATCGCCTCGTTCTCTTCGGAAGGGAAGCTGTCTTTCGGCTCGGGCGGAAGGATTGGAG
>CAVRDW010000004.1:0-54124 GCA_963719995.1 uncultured beta proteobacterium
ATTTTCAGGCGCAGCCCAGCTTGGTTTCCTTGGCTCGCACCAGCGCTGTGACGGTGTCGTTCACCGGCGCGGCGAGGCCCAGCGTCTTGCCCACGCGAGGGATGGAGCCGTTGATGACGTCGATCTCGGACTTGCGCTTCGCCATCAGGTCGAGCAGCACCGAGGGGCGCGCGTTCGGGATTTTGGAACCGAAGTCGCGCACGTAGGCGACCGGGTCGGTGAAGTCGAGCTTCACCCCTTTTGCCTTCGCCACCGCATAGGCTTCGCTCGCGCAGGCCGCCGACACCTTTGCCAGATCGGGATCCGCCATCACCTCGCCCGTGGTCGAATCCGAGATGGCGCAGGGCCCCGAGTAGGCGCAGTTGCAGATGAGCTTTTCCCACACCAGCTGGTCGATGTCGTCGAACACCTTCACGCGAAAGCCCGCGCCGCTCCAGGTCTCCTCGACCTTCTTCAGACGCGGCGTGATCGGGCCGCCGAATTCGCCCAGGCGCACCAGCTCCATGCCGTTGTGGTGCGCGTGCCCGGGTGCTTTCATCGAGGCGCCGAAGCCGCCGACCACGCCGACCATCACCCGCTCGCGGCCGAGGATCCCGGCCGCGGTGTCCGGGCCGCCGAGGCCATTCTGGATGGAGAGCACCGGCGTGTCCTTGCCGAGGAGCGCCTTGGCCGACTCGGCGGCCGGCGCGACATGCATCGCCTTGGTGGCGAGGATCACGAGGTCGCAGGCGCCGGCTTCCTTCGCATCGGTCGTGGCGTGCACCTTCACCGTGCGGTCGCCCGACTTGCCCTCGAGCCGCAGGCCGTTCTTCTTCATGGCCTCCACGTGCTCGCGCCAGCGGTCGATGGCCCACACCTCGTGGCCCGCCGCAGGCGAACAGGCCGGCATACACCGAGCCCATCGCACCGCAGCCGACAATGGCGATCTTCACGGGGCTGGAAGAATCGGGGTCAGGGCCGAATTATTCTTGGCGGAAAAAATTCGGCCCTGACCCCGATTTTCAGACGACTTCGAACAGGCCGGCGGCGCCCATGCCGCCGCCGATGCACATGGTCACCACCACGCGCTTGGCGCCGCGGCGCTTGCCTTCGATGAGGGCGTGGCCGAGGAGGCGCGAGCCGGAGACGCCGTAGGGATGGCCGACGGCGATCGCGCCGCCGTTCACGTTCAGGCGGTCGTCGGGAATGCCGAGCTTGTCGCGGCAGTAGATCACCTGCACGGCGAAGGCCTCGTTCAGCTCCCACAGGTCGATGTCGGAGACCTTGAGGCCGGCGCGCTGCAGGAGCTTGGGCACCGCGAACACCGGGCCGATGCCCATTTCGTTCGGCTCGCAGCCCGCCACGGCGAAGCCGCGGAAGATGCCCAGCGGCGTCAGGCCCTTCTTCGCCGCCGCCTTGTCGCTCATCACCACCTGGGCGGAAGCGCCGTCGGAGAACTGGCTGGCATTGCCCGCGGCGATCACGCCGCCCTCGATCGCCGGCTTGATCTGCGACACGCCCTCGTAGGTGGTGTCGGGGCGGATGCCCTCGTCGTGCTCGACCGTCACTTCCTTCAGTGACTCGAGGTTGGTGTTCTTGTCGATCACCTTCATCTTGGTGGTGATCGGCACGATCTCGTCCTTGAACTTGCCCTCCGCGCGCGCCTTGGCCGCGCGCTGCTGGCTGCGCGCGCCGTAGCGGTCCTGCAGCTCGCGCGAGATGCCGTACTTCTTCGACACGTACTCCGCCGTCTGCAGCATCGGCCAGTAGATCTCGGGCTTGTGGCGGTGCAGCCACTCGTCCTGGCCGTGGAACTTGTTGGCCTCGTTCTGCACCAGCGAGATGGATTCCACGCCGCCGGCGACGAACACCTCGCCCTCGCCCGCCAGCACGCGCTGCGCGGCGAGCGCCACGGTCTGCAGCCCCGAGGAGCAGAAGCGGTTCACCGTCATGCCGGACACCGTCACCGGCAGCCCGGCGCGCAGCGCGATCTGGCGCGCGATGTTGCCGCCGGTCGCGCCCTCGGGCGTGGCGCAGCCCATGATCACGTCCTCGACCTCCTGCGGCTCGAGCTTGGCGCGCTCGAGCGCCGCGTGCACCACGTGGCCGCCCATCTTCGCGCCGTGGGTCATGTTGAGGGCGCCGCGCCAGCTCTTGCACAGCGGCGTGCGGGCGGTGGAAACGATCACAGCGTCTGTCATGGCACGTTCTCCTTTGTCAGTTGCCACGCGATGAACGGTGCTCTGCATCCGTTCCATCGCGCGGAGGTAAACCGGCGCTCCGCGTCCGGCTTTACCTCTAGTTGAATGTCTTGCCTTCCCTGGCGAGCTTGACGAGCAGCGGCGCGGGCTTCCACTGGTTGCCGTTGTAGCCCTTCTGGAATCCCTCGATCGCCGCCACCACCTTGGCGAGTCCCACGGTGTCGGCGTAGAACATCGGCCCGCCGCGGTGCGCCGGAAAGCCGTAGCCGGTGAGGTACACCATGTCGATGTCCGAAGCGCTCAGCGCGATGCCCTCCTCGAGGATCTTCGCGCCCTCGTTGGCGAGCGCGTAGATGCAGCGCTCCACGATCTCCTCGTCGGAGATCTGGCGCGCCTTGAGGCCGTGCTCCGTGCGGTAGGCCTCGAGCAGCGCGTCGACCTCGGCGTCGGGCTGCGGCTTGCGGTTGCCCGGCTCGTACTTGTAGAAGCCCTTGCCGGTCTTCTGCCCGTAGCGGCCGAGCTCGCAGACCTTGTCGGCGAACCGGGAGTACACCATGTCGGGCTTCTCGTAGTAGCGG
Organism: uncultured beta proteobacterium; assembly: GCA_963719995.1. Classification (GTDB taxonomy): domain Bacteria; phylum Pseudomonadota; class Gammaproteobacteria; order Burkholderiales; family SG8-39; genus JAABQT01. The sequence continues at coordinate 2,759 of CAVRDW010000004.1, forward strand.
CGCTTGCGCACGTCCCAGCCGATGTCGTTGCCGGCCATGTCGGACATGGTGAACGGCCCCATCGCCATGCCCCACTTCTGCAGCGCGGCGTCCACCTGCATCGGGCTCGCGCCTTCGTCGAGCAGGAATCCCGCCTGCTGCGTGTAGCTCTCGAGCATGCGGTTGCCGATGAAGCCGTCGCACACGCCGGAGACGATCGGCACCTTCTTCAGCTTCTTGCCGAGCTTCATGGTGGTGGCGAGCACGTCCTTGGCGGTCTTCGCGCCGCGCACCACCTCCAGCAGCCGCATGACGTTGGCGGGCGAGAAGAAGTGCGTGCCGATCACGTCCTGCGGCCGCTTGGTCACGTCGGCGATCTTGTTGACGTCCAGCGTCGAGGTGTTGGTGGCGAGGATCGCGCCCGGCTTCATCACCGCGTCGAGCTTCTTGAAGATCTCCTGCTTGACTTCCATCCGCTCGAACACCGCCTCGATGACGATGTCGGCGTCGCGCGCCACGCCCAGGTCGGTGATGCCCTGGATCAGCGACACGCGCTTGTCCATGTCCTCCTGCTTGAGGCGCCCGCGCTGCACCGTCACGGCGTAGTTGTCCTTGATGCGCTTCAGGCCCTTGTCGAGCGCCTCTTGCGACACATCGGCGAGCAGCACCGGGATGCCGGCGTTGGCGAAGCTCATGGCGATGCCGCCGCCCATGGTGCCCGAGCCGATGATGGCGGCCTTCCTGATCTCGCGGGTCGGCGTGTCCTCGGGCACGTCGGGAATCTTGGAGGTCTGGCGCTCGGCGAAGAACATGTGGCGCAGCGCCTTGGACTCGTTGGTGTTCACCAGGTACTGGAAGCGCTCGCGCTCGACCTTGCGGCCCTCGTCGAAGGGCAGGGTGACCGCCGCCTGGATGCACTTGGCGATCTCGGCGGGCGCCGGGTTGCCGCCCGCGTTCTTCGCGGCCTGCGCCGGCACCGCCTCGAGCAGCGCCTTCTGGTCGCCTTCCACCTTGGGCGGCATGTCGCGCACGCGGCGCGGCCCCTTGCCCTCGGCGACGAGCTTCTTCGCATAGGCGATGCCCTCTTCGAGCAGGTCGCCGGCGGCGATCTCGTCCACCAGGCCGAACTCCTTCGCCTTCTCGGCGGGGATCGGGTCGCCGAGGATCATCATGCGCGCCGCCTCGTGCACCGGGATGATGCGCGGCAGGCGCTGCGTGCCACCCGAGCCCGGGAGGATGCCGAGCTTCACCTCGGGAAGGCCGAGCAGGCTCTTGGGCGCCGCGATGCGGTAGTGGCAGCCGAGCGCGAGCTCCAGGCCGCCGCCGAGCGCGAAGCCGCCGATCGCCGCCACCAGCGGCTTTTGCATCGCGTCCTGCATGTCGTTCACTTCCGGCAGGTCCGGCGGCGTGCGCGGCTGGCCGAACTCGCGGATGTCGGCGCCTCCCGAGAACGCCTTGCTCGAGCCGATGAACAGCACCGCCTTGACCTCGGGGTCGGCGGCGGCCTGCTTCAGGCCCTCGGCGATGCCGGCGCGCAGCGCATTGCCCAGGCCGTTGACCGGCGGGTTCTTCATGGTGATGACGGCGATGCCGTCGCGGACCGAATAGGCTGCCACGTCGCTCATTGCGCAATTGCTCCTGGGGGAATGTGAAAAATTCTACTCTCTAGATCCTGCGGCCGGAACCTTCCCAGTACGGTTGTTTCAGCCGGCGCTTGAAGATCTTGCCGCTGTCCTCGCGGGGGAGGGCCTCCATGAACGTGACGGTGCGCGGCACCTTGTAGCCGGCGAGCCGCTCGCGCAGCCAGGCCTGCACCGCGGCGGCTTCCAGGTGCGCGCCGGGCTGCGGCTGCACGGCGGCGGCAAGCGCCTCGCCGAATTCCGCGTCCGGGATGCCGAACACCGCGCAGTCCGCCACGCCGGGCATGGTGACCAGCGCCGCCTCGATTTCGGCCGGGTAGATGTTCACCCCGCCGGAGATCACCATGTCGCTGTCGCGGTCGCAGACGTAGAGGTAGCCGTCGGTATCGAGATACCCCATGTCGCCGAGCGTGCACAGCCCCTCGCGCTCGATCTCGCGGCGCGCGCCGTCGTCGTGCGCGTAGGTGAAGTCGGGGTAGGCGTCGTTCCTCGCGTAGATCAGGCCCACCTCGCCCGGTGGCAGCGCACGCCCCGCGCGGTCGAGGATCTTCAGGTTCGCCGCGGGCAACGCCCGGCCCGCCGAGCCGGGACGCGCGAGCGCCTCGGCAGCGGAGATGAAAGTCACCAGGCCGAATTCGCTTGCTGCGTAGCTCTCGTGGATCACCGGGCCCCACCAGTCGATCATCGCGCGCTTCACCTCCGGCGCGCAGGGCGAGCCCATGCTGATGACGAAGCGCATCGAGGAGACGTCGTAGCGCTGGCGCACCGCCTCGGGCAGCTTGAGCAGCCGCGCGAACATGGTCGGCACCATGTAGGCATGCGTGAGGCGCTCGCGCGCAATCAGCTCCAGCGTGCGTTCGGCGTCGAACTTCGACTCCAGCCACAGCGTCGCGTCGTGCAGGATCGCCTGCAGGCCGTAGCTGTTCGGCGCGCTGTGATACAGCGGCGCCGCGAGCAGCGCGCGCGCGCCGGGCTCGAAGCCGAGCGCGGTGCGCCAGGCCTGCGCGGCGAGCTCGGCAAGGCGCGGCGCGTCCGCAGGGCCGGGCGGGATGCGCCGCACGCCTTTCGGGCGCCCGCTGGTGCCCGAGGTGTAGAACATGCCTCCGCGCGGGGTGCACTCAGGCCCGTCCCAGGGTGCGTGCCGGTCACGCAGCGCGGGCCAGTCGTGGATCACCCGCTCGCCCGCGTACAGCCCGGGCTCGGCAACGAGCAGCTTCGCGCCGCTGTCGCCGAGGATGTGGCGCACCTCGTCGGCCTTGAAGTGCCAGTTGATCGGGCACCAGTACGCGCCCAGGCGCCGGCAGGCGAGCATCAGCTCGAGCCATTCCGGCCGGTTGTGGAGCATGACCGCCACCACGTCGCCTTCGCCCACGCCCTGCGCGGCGAGGGCCGCCGCGCCGCGCGCGGCGCGCGCCTCGAGCTCCGCGCGCGGCAGGCGCTCGCCCCCGAAGACGAGCCCGCCGACGGGGGTCGATCGCCTGGCTCAGACCTCCAGCCATTCCTTGCGCATCGCGGCGTTCTCGCGCACGTCGCGCGGGCGTGCCCTCGAAGACGATGCTGCCGTGGCCCATCACGTACAGGCGCTCGGAGATGTCGAGCGCGATGGCGAGCTTCTGCTCGACGAGCAGGATCGAGATGCCGCGCTTGCTGATCTCCTCGAACAGCAGCGCCACCTGCTCGACGATCTTCGGCGCGAGGCCCTCGGTGGGCTCGTCGATCATGACGAGTTCCGGGTCGCCCATCAGCGTGCGGCACAGCGTCAGCATCTGCTGCTCGCCGCCGGAGAGGACGCCGGCCTGCGTGTCGGCGCGCTCCTTGAGGCGCGGGAACAGCTGGTACATGTCCTCCATGCCCCAGCGCGTCGAGGCCAGCTGCTTCTTCTGCCCGAGCAGCAGGTTCTGGCGCACGGTGAGCGTCGGGAAGATGTCGCGGTTCTCCGGCACGTAGCCCAGGCCCTTGTGCGCGATCTCGTAGGCCTTGCAGGCCGACCATCTCCTCGCCGTTGAAGCGCACCGAGCCCGTGCAGTCCACCAGGCCCATGATCGAGCGGATGGTGGTCGAGCGGCCGACGCCGTTGCGCCCGAGCAGGCGAGACGATCTCGCCCTTGCCGATCGTCGAGGTGCACGCCGTGCAGGATGTGGCTCTTGCCGTAGTAGGCGTGCAGGTCGCGCACCTCAAGCATGCGAGCCCTCCGTGTCGCCCTCTTGTGCAGCGCGCCGAGGTAGGCTTCCTGCACCGCGGGATTGCGCGCGGATCTCCTCGGGCGTGCCGGTGGCGAGCACCTCGCCGTAGACGAGCACGCTGATGCGGTCGGCGAGGTCGAACACCACGCCCATGTCGTGCTCGACCATCACCAGCGTCTTGCCCTCGGTGACGCTGCGCACCAGCTCCACCGCGTGCGCGGTCTCGGTGCGGCTCATGCCGGCGGTCGGCTCGTCGAGCAGGATCACGCTCGCGCCGCCGGCGATGGTGATGCCGATCTCGAGCGCGCGCTGCTCGGCGTAGGTGAGCGTGCCGGCGGGCACGTTGCGGCGCCTGGCGAGGCCGATGCGCTCCATCACGTCCTCGGCGCGCCGCTGCGCGTCCTTCAGGCCGCCGACGCGGTGCCAGAAGGAGTAGCGGTAGCCCGCCGACCACAGCACGCCGCAGCGGATGTTCTCGTACACGGTCATGTTGTGGAAGATGTTGGTGACCTGGAAGCTGCGCGACAGGCCCTTGCGGTTGATCTCGTAGGGACGCAGGTTGGTGATGTCGTCGCCGTGCAGCAGGATGCGGCCCGCGGACACCTCGTAGCGCCCGGAGATCAGGTTGAAGAGCGTGCGACTTGCCGGCGCCGTTCGGGCCGATGATGGCGTGGCGCTCGCCGTCGCGGATGGCGAGCGACACGCCGTGGATGATCTTCGTCGTGCCGAAGCTCTTGTGCACGTCCTGCAGCTCGATGGCGTTCTGCTCATGCCGTCGTCTTCGCCTGCAGATCGGCCTGGATCGCGCCCCAGCGCTCGCCGACGCGACGCGTGGTGAACCGCAGGGCCACCAGCCCCGCGGCAAGCACTGCCGCGAACGCGAACCAGGGCGGCGCGCTGCGTGCGTCGAAGGACACGCCCGAGCACGGTGAGCACCGTGCTCGCGCCCTGCTCGGAGAGCCGGTACACCATCTCCACCAGGCCGATCAGGCCGGCGAGCGCCAGCAGCGCCGCGCAGCGCGGCCAGCGCATACGGCACCAGCGAGCTCGCGCCAGCGCCCGGCGCGGATCACCGGGAACTGCATCAGGATCAGCGAGGCGATGCCGCCGGGGGCGTACAGCACCATCAGCACGAAGAACAGGCCCAGGTACAGCAGCCAGGCCTTGGTGAAGCCCGACAGCGCGACGACGAAGAACACGAACACGATGGCGCCGACGACCGGGCCGAAGAAGAACGGCACGCCGCCGATGAAGGTGGCGAGCAGCACGCCGCCGGAGCGGATCGCCGACACGTTCTCGGCCGACACGATCTCGAAGTTGATGCACGACAGCGCGCCCGAGACGCCGGCGAAGAAGGAGGACAGCACCAGCTGCAGGAAGCGCACGTGCTGCGTGTTGTAGCCGACGAACTCGGCGCGCTCCGGGTTGTCGCGCACCGCGTTCGCCATGCGCCCGAGCGGCGTCTGCGTCAGCGCGAACATCGCCGCCATGCCGAGGAAGCACCACACCGCGACCAGGTAATAGACCTGCAGCGCCGGCCCGAAGCTGAGGCCGAGGAACGGCTGGCCGACCACGCGGTTGGTCGAGACGCCGGCCTCGCCGCCGAAGAAGCCCGGGAACATCAGCACGCAGGCGAACACCATCTCGCCGACGCCGAGCGAGATCAGCGCGAAGGTGGTGCCGGCGCGCCGCGTGGTGACGTAGCCGAACAGCACGCCGAAGAGCGAGGCCGGCCAGGCCGCCGACCAGCGGCAGCAGCGTCAGCGGGAAGGCGAACGACCCCTTGCCCATCAGGTTGAGCGCGTGCACCGCGACGTAGGCGCCCAGGCCCGAGTACACCGCGTGGCCGAAGGACAGCATGCCCGCCCTGGCCGAGCAGCATGTTGTAGCTGAGCGCGAAGACGATCAGCGTGCCCATCTGCGTGAGCATGGTGAGCGCGAAGCCGCTCGTGAAAACAGGTGCGGCGCGACGAGAAACACGAGCGCGGTGGCGCCCCACAGGATCCAGCGCCCGAGATTGAGCGGCACGTACTTCATCCTTCGCCTCTCATCCCTCCCGCGTCCCCATCAGGCCCTTGGGCCGGAAGATGAGCAGCAGCACCATCAGCAGGTAGGGCAGCACCGGCGCCGCCTGTGCGACGGAGATGCCGCCGAGCGACCAGTCGAGCGACACCGCGAAGGTCTGCATGCAGCCGATCAGCAGCGAGGCGACGAAGGCGCCGGCGAGCGAGCCCATGCCGCCGACCACCACGATGACGAAGATGATCGGGCCCGACCGCGGCCGCCATGCCCGGGTCGGTGACGAAGGCGTTGCCGCCGATCACGCCTGCGAGGCCGGCGAGCGCTGCGCCGCCGCCGAAGACCAGCATGAACACGCGCGGCACGTTGTGGCCGAGCGCCTCGACCGTCTGCGGGTGCGTGAGCGCCGCCTGGATGACCAGGCCGATGCGCGTGCGCGTGAGCGCGAGCCAGATCGAGACCAGCATCGCCACCGACACCAGCATCATGAAGCCGCGGTAGATCGGGTACTGCGAGCCGATGATCTGGAACAGCGGCCCGTCGAGTTCGGCGCGGCACGCGGTAGTCGCACCGCCGAGCGGCCCCAGACGAGGTGCACCGCCTCCTCGATCAGGTAGGCCAGGCCGAAAGTGAACAGCAGCTCGGCGACGTGGCCGTGCTTGTGCACCTGTGCGCAGGCCGCAGCGCTCGACCAGCATGCCGATCGCGCCGACCAGCAGCGGCGCGATCACCAGCGCCGGCCAGAAGCCGATCTTGGTGCTCACCTGGTAGGCGAAGTAGGCCCCCAGCATGTAGAAGCTGGCGTGCGCGAAGTTGAGCACGCCCATCAGCGAGAAGACCAGCGTCAGGCCCGAGGACAGCATGAACAGCAGCAGCCCGTAGCTGATGCCGTTCAGGGTCTGGACGAGGAAGAATTCCATGGCAGAAACAAAAACGGGGAGCTTGGCGGCTCCCCGTCGGCTTCGCTGCCGGCCGCTACGGCCGCTTCATCTGGCAGGAGGTCGGCGTCGCCGACGTGTAGCCCTCGAGCCGCGCGTTGGTGATCGGCGCGAGGCCGCTGCCTTCCATGTCGATCTTCGCGTTCTTCGGCCCGCCCTTCGCCGCGGACTTCACCAGCGTCAGCACGTAGAGCGGCTGGATCAGCTGGTGGTCGGCTCTTGCGCATCTCGACCTCGCCCAGCTCGCCGTCGTGGCGCATGCCTTCCAGCGCGAGCGCGACCGCCTTGGGCTCGACCGACTTCGCCTGGACGATCGCCTTGGCGAACATGTCCCACATGATCTTGCCGCGCAGGAAGTAGAAGTCGGGGTTGCCCTTGGGCGCCTGCTTGCGGTAGTCCGCGTCCCACTTGGCCGCCTTGTTGTTCTCGACGTTGGAGTGGTACTCGGCGATGATCTTCACCTTGCCGGCGGCCGCTTCGCCCATCGCCGTCGGCGTGCCGAGGCCGCCGGCGTAGTAGGTGTACCAGTCGACGTTCAGGCCCGCGTCCTTGCCGGCCTTGACCAGCAGCGACATGTCGTTGCCCCAGTTGCCGGTGATCACGCTGTCGGCGCCCGAGGCCTTGATCTTCGCCACGTAGGGCGCGAAGTCGCTTGACCTTGCCGAGCGGGTGCAGGTCGTCGCCGACGATCTGGACGTCGGGGCGCTTGCGGGCGAGCATCTCGCGCGCCGCCTTCTTCACCGCGTGGCCGAAGGAGTAGTCCTGGTTGATCAGGTACACCTTCTTGATCTTCTTGCTGGCCCGCCATGTAGGTGGTGAGCGACTCCATCTTCATGTCGCTGTTGGCGTCGAAGCGGAAATGCCAGAAGGAGCACTTCTCGTTGGTGTAGGCGGGATCCACCGCGGCGTAGTTGAGGTACAGGATCTCCTTGCCGGGGTTGCGCTCGTTGTGGCGGTTCACCGCCTCGAGCAGCGCGCCGGCCACCGCCGAGCTGTTGCCCTGCGTGATGTAGCGGATGTCCTGGTCGATCACGCGCTTGAGCTGGTTGAGCGACTCCTGCGGGCTCACCTTGTTGTCGAAGGGCACCACCTCGAGCTTCACCTTGCCGAGCCTGCCGCTCTTGTTGATGCTGCTCCACGGCGAAGCGGAATTCCGCCAGCCCCTGCTCGCCGACGTTGGCGAACGGCCCCGAAAGCGGGTCGATATAGGCGACTTTGACGGTCTGGGCCTGTGCGGCGAAAGAAACGAGTGCTGCGGCAGCCGCGAACGCGGCCGCGCCGATCATGCGCTGGATCATGTTGCCTCCTCCTAGAGAGGCAAAAATGGTATCGGTGGCACCCGAAGCGGTCAAGGCCGGCGATGAGGAAGCTTGCCTTCGCCTCCGCGCCTGCGGTAACGTCGCTCGACCGTATCGTGAAAGCGCATTCCGGGGAGGGAGCATGCACGGCCTGATGATGGATGTCCCGCTCCTGATCACCGACCTGATCAGGTTCGCGGACCGCAACCACGGCGACACCGAGATCGTCTCGAAGACCGTGGAAGGGGCAGGAAAGGACGGCACAGGTGCCGTGCACCGCTACACCTACCGCGATGCGCACGCGCGCGCCCGGCGCCTGGCCAAGGCCCTGCAGGCGCTCGGCGTGAAGGTGGAAGACCGCGTCGGCACGCTCGCCTGGAACGGCTACCGCCACTACGAGCTCTACTACGCCATTTCCGGCATCGGCGCGGTCATCAACACCATCAACCCGCGCCTGTTTCCCGAGCAGATCACCTACATCTCGAACCACGCCGAGAACTCGGCGCTGTTCTTCGATCTCACCTTCCTGCCGCTGGTGGAGAAGCTCGCGCCGCAATTGAAGTCGGTGAAGCACTTCGTGCTGATGACCGACCGCGCCCACATGCCGGCGCAGACCTCGATCCCGAAGCTGCTGTGCTACGAGGAGCTGATGGCGAAGCAGGACGACCGCTTCGAGTGGCCCAGCTTCGACGAGCGCACGGCCGCCGCCCTTTGCTACACCTCGGGCACCACGGGAAACCCCAAAGGCGTGCTCTACGGCCACCGCTCCACGATCCTGCACGCCTATGGCGCGGCGCTGCCGGATGCGCTCGACCTCTCGGCGCGCGACGCGGTGCTGCCGGTGGTGCCGATGTTCCACGCCAATGCCTGGAGCCTGCCCTACGCCTGCACCATGGTGGGCGCGAAGATGGTGTTCCCGGGCCCGCACCTGGACGGCAAGAGCGTCTACGACCTGATCGAGCAGGAGAAAGTGACGCTGTCGGCCGGCGTGCCCACGGTGTGGCTGATGCTGCTGCAGCACCTCGCCGCGAACAAGGTGAAGTTTTCGACCCTGCAGCGCACGGTGATCGGCGGCTCGGCCTGCCCGCCGGCGATGATCCGCGCCTTCCAGGAGGAGTACGGCATCACGGTGTTCCACGCCTGGGGCATGACCGAGATGAGCCCCCTCGGGACGGTGGGCTCGCTCAAGGCGAAGCAGGCGTCGCTCTCGAAGGAAGAGCAGCGCGCCGTGCAGGCGAAGCAGGGCCGCGGCATCTTCGGCGTGGAGATGAAGATCGTCGACGAGGAAGGCAAGGAACTGCCCTGGGACGGCAAGCGCTTCGGCAACCTGCTGGTGAAGGGGCCGTGGATCGCCTCGGGCTACATGAAGGGCGAGGGCGGTGACCCGCTGGGGCGACGGGACGGCTGGTTCCCCACGGGCGACGTCGCCACCATCGACCCCGACGGCTACATGCAGATCACCGACCGCTCCAAGGACGTGATCAAGTCGGGCGGGGAGTGGATCAGCTCCATCGACCTGGAGAATATCGCCGTGGCGCACCCGGCCGTGCAGGAGGCGGCGGTGATCGGCGTCCGGCACCCGAAGTGGGACGAGCGTCCGATCGTGGTGGCGGTGAAGAAAGCCGGCCAGGAGGTATCGAAGGAGGAGCTGCTCAAGTTCTACGAGGGCAAGATCGCCAAGTGGTGGATGCCGGACGACGTGGTGTTCGTCACCGAGCTGCCGCACACGGCGACGGGCAAGCTCTCCAAGCTGACGCTGCGCGAGAAGTTCCAGGACTACAAGCTGCCTGCCTGAGCTGAGCGCGCGTCTTGCTCGCAAGCGAGGAGAAGCTGGAAAAGGCGCTGCGCAGCACGCACACGCGCGAGCGCGACCAGAGGCAGCGGCTGCGCTGGATCTCCTGGATCGCGGCGAGCTACGGGCTGGATGCGCTGTTCCTCGCCCTGTTCTGGGCGGCGGGCACCGTGGCCGCCGGCGTCGCGCTGGCCTACACGGTCCTCGCCGCGCTCATTTGCGGGGCCACCTACGCGTGGACCGCGAGCGGCCGCAACCTGCGGATGCGCGACCCGAACCTCGGCATGCCGCAGATCTCCGCCGCGGTGGTGCTGCAGATCGGCGTGGTCGCGGCGGCACCGCAGCTGGCCTTCCCGTTCCTCGCCAATCTGTTCACGGTGTTCGCCTTCGGCATGACCTGGGCACCGGTGCGCCAGGCGGCGATGGTGTGGTCTCTGGGCGTGGTGGCGCTCGGGATGCTCTTCTATGCGATGGGGGAGCGGCTCGCGTTCCCGGTGGCGAGCGCGGCCGAGCGCTGGCTGGTGTGGTCGTACTTTTCGCTGATCCTCGGCCGCTGCCTGATGCTGAGCGTGCAGGCGAGCGAGCTGCGCCAGCGCCTGCAGGACAGCCGCCGCAAGCTCGCCGACTCGCTCGCGCAGGTGCAGCAGCTCGCCAGCCACGACGAGCTCACGCGCACGCTCAACCGGCGCGCCCTGATGGCGCGCCTTGAGGAGCAGCGCAGCCGCGCCGAGCGCTTCCACGAGGCATTCTGCGTCGCGCTGCTCGACCTCGACCATTTCAAGGCGGTCAACGACACGCATGGCCACGCCGCGGGCGACACGGTGCTGCGCGCCTTCGCGGCGCTGGCGCAGGCGGGCTTGCGCGACAGCGACGTCTTCGGCCGCTACGGCGGCGAGGAGTTCATGCTGATCCTCGGCGCAACGCCGCTGGCCGCGGTGCAGCCGCCGCTGGAGCGCATCCGCGCGGAGCTGGCCAATCGCGACTGGTCGGCAGTGGCCGGGAAACTGCGAGTCACGGTCTCCATCGGCGTGACCGCGTTTCGCCGCGGCGAGACGCTGGAGCAGGTGCTCAGCCGCGCCGACGACGCGCTCTACGAGGCCAAGCGCCTCGGGCGCGACCGCATCGTCACCCGCAGCTAGCGCCGCGACCCGGAGGCCGGACCTTGAGCGCCCCTGTCATCGTAGAGACCCGCGAGCGCGTGACGCGCATCGAGCTGAACCGCCCGGAGAAGAAGAATGCGTTGAGCCCCGGGATGTATGCCCTGATCGCGCAGGCGCTCGGCGCGGCGGAGGCCGACGCGCAGGTGCGCGCGGTGCTGATCCATGGCCAGGCCGGCTGCTTCACCTCCGGCAACGACGTGAAGGACTTTCTCGAGCTGCCGCGCGGCCCCGGCGATTCGCCCGCGGCCGGCTTCCTGCGCGCGATTTCCACGGCGAAGAAGCCCCTCGTTGCCGCCGTGGGCGGGCCGGCGGTGGGGGTGGGCACGACGATGCTGCTGCACTGCGACCTGGTGTACGCGGCACCCAATGCGCGCTTGCAGATGCCCTTCGTACCGCTGGGCCTGCTGCCCGAGGCCGCCTCGAGCCTCCTGCTGCCGGCGATGGCCGGCTACCGGCGCGCGGCGGAGATGCTGCTTCTCGGGCAACCCTTCGGCGCGGACAAGGCGCTCGCCGCCGGCATCGTGACCGAGATCGTGCCGGAAGCGGAACTCTTCGAGCGCGCCCGCGCCGCGGCGCTCGCGCTCGCGGCGCTGCCGCCCGCCTCGGTGCGCATGACCAAGGAACTGATGAAGCGCACGCTTGCGCCGGCCGTGCAGGAGCGCATGACCGAGGAGCTGCACCTCTTCGGCGAGCGGCTGAAGTCGCCCGAGGCGAAAGAGGCGCTGCGCGCCTTCATGGAGAAGCGCAAGCCGGACTTCTCGCGGTTCTAGGGAGCCTCTGATCTACTTCCTCGCGCGCGACGGTGGCGATTTTCGTTCAGGGCGGATCAGGCGCCGCCGCAGCCTGCTGATGCGAGAAAGCGCGGCCGGGCTACGGCGCGCTCCCCAGCGACTCGAAGTCCCCTCGCCGTTTGTCCTCGGGCGTCGGAGGCCTGCGGAACTCGCCCTACCTGCATTTCGGGCTCGAACAGTCCTCGGCCTGCCCCCTCCGCCCTCGGCCCGTCTCGGCGCGTCGCGATGGGGGCCCCTCGCGCCGCAGCCCGGCCGCGCCTCACCCCTGGCCGGCGCCGTGTTCGTGGCGCACTATGCCGCGGCGCAGGCAAGTCAGAGAATCACTAGAGCGCCCGCGCATCCCTCGCGGCCGCAGGAGGCTTCCCGGTGATCCGGCACGAAACGGTAGAGGCGAACAGCCTGTCCTTCCACTGCGCGCGCGTGGGCGAGGGGCCGTTGATGCTGTTCCTGCACGGCTTCCCGGAGTACTGGGCGATGTGGCGGCCGATGCTGGAGCATTTCGGCGCGCGCGGCTGGTGCGCGGTGGCGCCCGACCTGCGCGGCTATAACCTCTCCGAGAAGCCGGGCGCGGTGGAGGCGTACCGCGCCAAGCACCTGATGGCCGACGTGCTCGCGCTTGCCGCGCATTACACCAAAGACAAGTTCGTGCTGGTGGCGCACGACTGGGGCGGCGCGGTCGCCTGGGGCGTGGCGATCGCGCACGCGCAGCGGCTCTCCAGGCTCGTGATGGTGAACTCGCCCCATCCGTACCTTTTCTGGCGCGAGCTCTGCAACAACCCCGCGCAGCAGAAGGCGAGCGAATACATGCTGCTGTTCCGCCTGCCGAAGGCCGAGCGCGTGCTGTCGGAGAACGGCTACGCGCGGCTGTTGCAGTCGTTTTCCGACATCGATCCGGAAGCGCGCCACGCGCTGGTGCAGGCGTGGTCGCAGCCGGGTGCGCTCACCGGCGGCCTCAACTACTACCGAGCCTCCATCATGTATCCGCCATCGGCGCAGGACCCGGGGGCGAAGAAGCTGCAGCTCGACGCAAAGGACTTCGTGGTGCACGTGCCGACGCTGGTCATCTGGGGCGAGCGCGACACGGCGCTGCTGCCCGGGTGCATCGAAGGGCTCGATGCGGTCGTGCCGGACCTGAAGCTCGTGCGCGTGCCCGATGCCACGCACTGGATCGCGCGCGAGCGAACCGACCTGGTCATCCGCGAGATCGAGGCGTTTACAATCGGCGCGGGGGAGGCAAGTCGATGAGCAGGACTTCGTTGAAGATTCGCGACCTGGAGAGCCGCGTCGGGCAGGAGATCGCCGTGTCGCCCTGGGTCGCGGTGCCGCAGGAGCGGATCGACCTTTTCGCCAAGGCGACCGAGGACTTCCAGTGGATCCACGTCGATCCCGCGCGGGCCAAGGCCTCGCCCTTCGGCACCACCATCGCGCACGGTTTTCTCACGCTGTCGATGCTGCCCAAGCTCACCGAGTCCACGTTCGAGTTCTCCGACCGCAAGATGGGCGTCAACTATGGGCTGAACAAGGTGCGCTTCACCGCGCCGGTGCCCGCGGGCGCAAACATCCGCGGCCGCTTCACGCTCGCGAAGTTCGAGAAGCTGGAAGGCGGCGTGCAGACCACCTGGAGCGTGACGGTCGAGCGCGAAGGCGGCGACAAGCCGGTGATGGTGGCCGAGACCATCAGCCGCCACTACTTCTAAGAGCCGATAGGTACAGGGGGCCTTCCGCGGCCCCCCGTACCCCCGCAACGAGTGACATGGAGAGGACTGACGAAGATGGCGCAGCGCTGGAAGCAACGGCCCCCGGGCTCCAACTGGGGCGAGTTCGGCCCCGACGATCAGCGCGGCCGCATGAATTACGTGACGCGCGAAAAGGTGCTGCAGGGCGCGGCCGAGGTGAAGGAGGGGCGCAGCTTCTGCCTGTCGCTGCCGCTCGACTATCCCGGCGGCAACGTGCTCAACCCGCGGCGCAACCCGCCGCGCATGGCGCCCACCATCCGCGCCGGGAAGGCGAACTTCTGCTTTCCCTTTGCCGACGAGAACCCGCTGCTCACCGACGTCGTCTGCGACGACCTGGTGCTGTTGACGCTTCAGTACTCGACGCAATGGGACTCCTTCGCCCACGTCGGCGGCAAATTCGACGCCGACGGCGACGGCAAGGCCGAGCTCGTCTTCTACAACGGCTTTCGCGCGGGCGAGGACGTGAAGATCGCCAAGGAGAATCCGGGCGCCGAGCCGTGGGCGCGGTTCGAGGGCTCGCGCGCCGAGGCGCTCGGCATCCAGAACCTCGCCGAGCACGGCGCGCAGGGCCGCGGCGTGATGGTGGACCTGCACGCGCACTTCGGCCGCGAGCGCAAGGCCATCGGCTACGACGAGCTGATGCGCGTCATGGACAAGGACAAGGTGACGGTGGAGAAGGGCGACTTCGTCTGCTTCTACACCGGCTTCGTCGACGTGATCCTCGAGCTGAAGAAGAACCTGGATCCCAAGCTCATCCACAACACCTGCACGGGGCTGGAGGGCCGCGACGAGAAGCTCCTGAAATGGGTGAGCGACAGCGGCTGCGCCGCGCTGATCGCCGACAACTACGCGGTGGAGATCATTCCCACGAGCCCGTTCAAGCCGATGCCGCACGCCCTGATGCCGCTGCACGAGCACTGCCTGTTCAAGAACGGCATCCACCTCGGCGAGATCTGGTACCTCACCGAGCTCGCGCGCTGGCTGCGCGAGCACCAGCGCAACCGGTTTCTCCTCACCGCGCCGCCGCTGCGGCTGCCCGGGGCGGTCGGCTCGCCCGCCGTCGCGGTCGCCACCGTATGACGCGTGTCGCAATCGTCACCGGCTCTTCGTCGGGCATCGGCGCGGCCTGCGTGATCGATTTGGCCAGGCGCGGCTGGTCGGTGGTGGTGAATTTCTCGAAGAACGCCGAGCAGGCGCAGAAGGTCGTCGCGCAGTGCAAGGACGCCATTGCCGTGCAGGCGGACGTCGGCGAGGACGCGGACTGCCGCAGGCTCGCGCAGGCGGCGCTCGACAAGTGGGGGCGCATCGACGCGCTGGTGAACAACGCCGGCACCACCAAGTTCGTGAAGCACGCGGACCTGGACGGGCTCTCGGCGGAGGATTTCCTGCGCATCTACCGGCTGAACGTGGTCGGGCCGTTCCAGATGACGCGCGCCTGCGCGGCCGCGTTGAAGGCTGCGAAAGGCGCGGTGGTCAACGTATCCTCCGTGGCGTCGCTGCTCGGCACGGGTTCGTCCGTCGCCTACGGCGCGTCCAAGGCCGCGCTCAACGCCATGTCCCTGTCGCTCGCGCGCACGCTGGCGCCCGAGGTGCGCGTCAATGTCGTGGCCCCCGGCTACGTCGACACGCCCTGGCAGCACGCCATGCTCGGCACGGACAAGGCGCGCCAGGCGGCCGAGCGCTACGCCTCGTTCGTGCCGTTGAAGGACTACGCGCGGCCGGCGGATGTCGCCGACGCCGTCGCGTGGCTGATCGAGGGGGCGCGCCTGGTGACCGGCGAAGTGGTGTTCGTCGACGGCGGCCTGCACATCACCCCGCCACGATAGGGAAGCTCTGCGCAAGTCCCGCGTGCGCGATGGTGGCGATTTTCGTGCAGGGCGAGCCAGCGGTCGCCGCCTTCGGGTTGCGGCCGGAAGTCCTCGACGGATGGCTTACGATAGCGCGATGACACGGGCGCCGGCGTTGTTGCTCGGCCTTGCGATATCGACCTATCGCTGCGGCCGTGCGCCTAGCCGGCGCCGCGTTCCGGCCGCAACGCGCCTGCGCGCGACTTGCGCAGAGCTTCCCTAGGAGCGACGCCATGCCAGCAGATTTTCGCAAGGACCTGATCGCGCAGATGAAGAACCGCGCGCTGATCTACCTGGAGATGTACGACGTGCTCGCCGAGGAAATCGGCGCGGCGAGAGCCGAGGCGCTGCTCACCAAGGCGATCTACCGCCGCGGGTTGTCTGCGGGGAAATCGCTCGCGCGGCACGCGCCGGACGATCTCGCGGGGCTCAAGACATCGTTCCTCGCCAACGTGCCCGGTGGCGAGGAGATCTTCCAGCCGGAGGTATTGCGCTGCGACCGCGACCGGCTGGAGATGCAGCTGCACGGCTGTCCGCTGAAGGACGCCTGGCACGAGGCGGGATTGCCAGAGGACAAGGTGGCGACGCTTTGCCGCATCGCCGGGGCAGTGGACAAGGGACTGTTCGAGGGCGCGGGTTTCAGGTTCGAGAACCGCACCTGGACGCCGGGCGCCGAAGGCTGCTGCTTCCTGTCGGTCCGGCGTGGCTGAGACGTACGACACGATCATCGTCGGCGCAGGTTCGGCCGGCTGCGTGCTCGCCAACCGGCTGAGCGCGGACCCCCGCCACCGCGTGCTGTTGCTGGAAGCCGGCCCGCGCGACACCGATCCCTGGATCCACATCCCGCTCGGCTACGGCAAGCTGTTCAAGAAGTCCTCGGTCAACTGGAGCTACTGGTCCGAGCCAGAGCCGCAGCTCAATGGCAGGAAGATCTTCACGCCGCGCGGCAAGGTGCTGGGCGGCTCCTCTTCGATCAACGGCCTGGTCTACACCCGCGGCCAGCCCGAGGACTTCGACGACTGGGAGACGCCGGGCTGGTCGTTCGGCGAGCTGCTGCCGTACTTCAAGAAGTCCGAGGACCAGGCGCGCGGCGCGGACGCGCTGCACGGCAGGGGCGGGCCGCTTTCGGTGTCCGACCAGAACGAGCCGCACGAGCTGTGCGATGCGTTCATCGAGGCGGCGGTGCAGGCCGGGCACCCGCGCAACCCCGACTTCAACGGCGAGCGGCAGGAAGGGGCGGGTTACCAGCAACTGACCACGCGCAACGCCCGGCGCTGCTCGACGGCCACCGGATTCCTCAGGCCCGTGATGCGTAGGGCAAACCTGACCGTGGTGACGGAAGCCCTGGCATCGAAAGTGCTGTTCGAGGGAACAAGAGCGATCGGCATCCGTTACCTGAAAGATTCGAAGGTGATCGAGGCAAGCGCGCAGCGGGAGGTCGTTCTTTCCGGCGGCGCCATCAACACGCCCCAGCTGCTGCAGCTCTCCGGCGTCGGTCCGGCCGCGCTGCTGCGCGAGCACGGCGTCGCCGTTGTTCTGGACCAGCCGCACGTCGGCGAGCACCTGCAGGACCACTTCCAGGCGCGGATCGTGCTGAAGTGCACGCGGCCGATCACGGTCAACGACGACATGCAAAGCCTGTGGCGCATGGCACGGATGGGGCTGCGCTACGCGTTCCTGCGCAAGGGGCCGCTCGCGGTGAGCGCCGGCTACGCGGGGGGCTTCTGGCGCACGCGGCCGGAACTGAAGCGCCCCGACGTGCAGACGCATTTCCTCACCTTCAGCCTGGACCGCATGGGCGAGAAGCTGCATCCGTTTTCGGGCTTCACGGCCTCGATCTGCCAATTGCAGCCGACTTCGCGCGGCTCGGTGCGCATCCGCTCGGCCGATCCGCGCGACCCGCCCGCGATCCGCTACAACTACCTGGCCACCGAGCACGACCGGCGCACCATGCTCGAGGGGATGCGGTTGCTGCGCCGCATCCTCGACCAGCCGGCGATCCGGCCGTACATCGCAGCGGAGTACATGCCGGGGGCGCGGGTGCAGTCGGACGACGAGTGGCTCGCGTACTTCCGCGAGACCGGCAGCACCATCTACCACCCGACCTGTACCGCGAAGATGGGGACTGGCGCCGACGCAGTCGTGGACTCGCACCTGCGCGTGAAGGGCCTCGCCGGGCTGCGCGTGGTGGACGCCTCGGTGATGCCGGCAGTCGTCTCGGGAAACACCAATGCCGCCGTCATCGCGATCGCGGAGAAAGCGGCCGACCTGATAGACTCGGAACGAGGGAGGAGACCATCATGATGCGCAGCACCATTCTTGCCTTTGCCGCCGCGGCGGCGTTCGTCTCGTTCGCGCAGGCCCAGCAGAAGGAGATCAAGGTCGGCGTGATCTACGACTACACCGGAGCCTTTGCCGCCGGCGGCTCGGAGGCGGCGGGCCTGGGCACCAAGATCGCCATCGACATGCTGAACGAGCGCGGCGGGGTCGAGGGCTACAAGATCGTGCCGATCTACGCCGACGCGCAGTCCAAGACCGAGGTGGCGATCAACGAGGCCACGCGGCTGCTCGAGCAGGAGAAGGTGCACCTGCTGATGGGCGTGTTCTCCAGCGCGCATTGCGTGCCGATGGCGCAGCGCGTGGACGCCGCCAAGAAGTTCATGTGGGCCAATGTCTGCGTCGCTTCCGCGGTGTTCAAGGACAAGAAGCTCTCCTACGTATTCCGCCCGCAGGTGCATTCCGACCAGTTCGGCGAGGCCTCGTGCACTTACGTCGCCGAGAATGCCAAGGAGAAGTTCGGCAAGGCGGTGAAGGACATGAAGATCGCCATCATCTACGAGGACGGCCCCTACGGCGCCGGCGTGGCGATGGGCAACGAGGCCAAGTGCAAGGCGCTCGGCATGCAGGTGTCGTTGAAAGAGGGTTACGCGGCAGCCTCGCCGGACCTCTCGAGCCTGGTGACCAAGCTCAAGCGCGCGCGCGCCGACGTGCTGCTGCACACCGGCTACAACCCGGACATCACGCTGTTCCTGCGCCAGTCGCGCGAGCAGGGGCTGAAGTTCAAGGCGATCATCGGCCACGGCGCGGGCTACGGCCAGATCGGCAAGCTGACGGAGACATTCGGTGCCGACGTGAACTACTTCTTCAACGTCGATCCGGTGGCGGCACAGCTGCTCGATCCGAAGACCCTCAAGCCCGGCCTGGGCGACCTGACGCGCGAGATGGTGAAGCGCTACGAGGCGGTGAAGGGCCCGGCTGACCTGCCGCCCCACGCCTCCATGGGCTTCAACCAGTCGTGGATCTTCTTCACCGACGTGCTGCCGCGCGCCATCAAGAAGTACGGCGGCATCGATCCGGAGGCGCTGCGCAAAGCGTCACTGGAGACCGATATCCCGGTGGGCGGCACCATCCAGGGCTACGGCGTGAAGTTCTTTCCGCCCGGGCACCCGATGGCGGGGCAGAACGAGCGCTCCACGCCGGTGGTGATGCAGTACGTCAACGGCCGCACCTACATCGCGTGGCCGAAGGCGATCCGCACCACCGACCCGATCGTGCCTTTCCCCAAGGGACATCCCTACGGGATGTGAGGGCGGCGATCCCTGCGGGCAGCAGAGGCAGTGCTTGAAGTCAGCGGCCTGACCAAGCGGTTCGGCGCGCTCGCGGCGGTCTCCGGGGTCTCGTTCCGGCTCGAAGAGGGCGAGATCCTCGGCCTGATCGGGCCAAACGGCTCGGGCAAGAGCACCACCTTCAACGTCATCGCCGGGCTGTACGCACCGAGCGGCGGCTCGGTGCGTTTTCTCGGCGAGGAGATCGGCGGCCTGGCGCCGGCGACTGTTTCGCATCGCGGCATCGCGCGCACCTTCCAGATTCCGCGCCCGTTCCGCAAGCTCTCGCTGCTGGAGAACGTGGCGCTGGCCGCCTTCTACGGCCGCAGCGAGCACCCGACGCGCGAACGTGCCTGGGCGATGGCGCGCGAGGCGCTGGACCTGGTCAAGCTGCCGAGCGGGCCGGGCGCGCGCGTCGAAGGCCTGGGCGCCGCGGGCCTGAAGAAGCTCGAGCTGGCGCGCGCGCTGGCGACGCAGCCCAAGGTGCTGCTCGCCGACGAATCGCTGGGCGGCCTCGACGGCACGGAGATGGAGCAGGCCGCCGACATGCTGGCGATGATCCGCAGGGAGCGCGGCATCACCATCATCTGGGTGGAGCACATCATGGGCGCGCTGATGCGCGTGGTGGACCGCTGCGTCGTGCTCGACCACGGCGAGGTGATCGCGCAGGGCAAGCCCGCCGAGGTGGCGCACGACCCGAAGGTGATCGAGGTGTACCTCGGCACGGATGCCGCCGAGGTGCAAAAGACCGTGGCCGACCGGGGGCGCTGATGCTTTCCCTCAGCAACGTCTCCGCGGGCTACGGCTCCTTCCAGGCGCTGTTCGGCGTGAGCCTCGAGGTCAGGGCCGGGGAATCGGTCGCGGTGATCGGCCCCAATGGCGCGGGCAAGACCACGCTGCTGCGCGTGATCTCGAAGCTGATCGACGCGAGCGCGGGCGAAATGACGATGGAGGGCGTGCGCCTGAACACGGTGCCGGCGCACGAGGTGATCGCGCGCGGCATCGCGCACGTGCCCGAGAACCGGCGGCTGTTCCCGCGCCTCTCGGTCGAGGAGAACCTGCGCATGGGTGCGTTCCTGCCGGCGGCGCGAGCGCGGTTCGCCGAGCGCCTGCGATTCATCTTCTCGCTGTTCCCGCGCATGGAGGAACGCCGCGCACAGCCGGCCGGCACGCTCTCGGGCGGCGAGCAGCAGATGTGCGCCATCGGCCGAGCGCTGATGAGCGGGCCCAAGCTCTTGCTGCTGGACGAGCCGTCGGCCGGGCTCGCGCCGGTGGTGGTGCAGTCCATCTTCGCGCTGGTCAAGCGCATCTGCGCCGAAGGCTACACGGTGCTGATCGTGGAGCAGAACATCCGCCAGGTGCTCAAGGTGGTGGACCGTGCCTACCTGCTGGAGACCGGGCGCATCAAGTCGAGCGGCAGCGCCGCCGAGCTGCTGGCCAGCGACGAGCTACGCAAGGCTTACCTGGGGATCTGATGGAAGTCTTCGACATCTTTCTCCTCGAGGCAGTGCTCAACGGCATCTTGCTGGGCGGCCTGCTCGCCCTGCTGTCGCTGGGCCTGAACCTGATCTTCGGCGTCATCGACGTGGTGTGGATCTGCTACGCCGAGATGATCATGATCGGCATGTACGCGGTCTACGCGCTGCACGTGCAGCAGCAATGGCCGCTGGTCGCGGCGATGGCGGCGGGGATCGCCATCGTTGCCCTGCTCGGCGCGCTGATGCACCAGTTCGTCATCCGCCCGGTGCTCGCCGCCGAGCCGATCAACCAGCTGCTGGTGACCGGCGGCATGCTGTTCTTCCTGCAGGCGGCGGCAACGCTCGCCTTCGGCATCGAGTTCAGGAACCTCGGCGTGAAGCTGCCGCCCGTCGCCATCGGCGAGATGTCGTTTTCCATGCCGCGCCTGATTGCGTTCGCCGTGGCGGTGGCGGGGGTCGCGGCCACCTACCTGTTCCTCACCCGCACCTACATTGGCACCGCGATCCGCGCCATCAGCCAGGACCGGCAGATCATGCCGCTGATGGGCGTCAATCCGGACCGGATCTTTACCGTCACTTCGGCGCTCGGCGGCGCGCTGGCGGGCCTGGGCGGCTGCCTGCTGGTGCTGCAGTACGACATCCACCCCGCGATCGGACTGTCGTTCGGGCCGATCACCTTCCTCATCTGCGTGCTCGGGGGCCTGGGCAACATGCTGGGCGGCCTGATCGCGGCCTTCATCTTCGCCCAGTTCATCTCGGTGGGCGGCTTCTTCTTCCACATCGAATGGGGCTACGTGATCGCCTTCGTATTCTTCATCGCGGTGATGTTCTGGCGGCCGCAGGGCATCCTCGGCGGCAAGCAGCGATGAAAGCGATCGCCTGGATCGGGCTCGTGCTTCTCCTGGCGGTGCCGCTCTCCGGCATCGGCAACTATCCGCTGCACCTGGTCATCATGTGCCTGCTGTGGGCGTACGTGTATACCAGCTGGTCCATCATGGGGCGGCTGGGCATGGTGAGCTTCGGCCACGGCGCCTTCCTCGGCATCGGCGCCTACGCGGTGGTGATGCTGTGGAATCACTTCGGACTCTCGCCCTGGCTCGGCGCGCTCGCCGGGGTGCTGGCGTCGGTCGTCGTCGCGCTGGTGATCGGCATCCCGTGCTTCCGCTTCAAGATCGTCGGCCACTATTTCGCGCTGGTGACGCTCGCGCTGTCGGAAGTCACCCGCCTCGTCATCGTCGCGCTGCGCGACCAGACCGGCGGCTCGCTGGGCGCGACGCCGAACACCGCGCTCGCGCAGGGCAACACCGGGTCTTTCGCCGCGCTGCAGTTCTCCGACAAGACCGTCTGGTTCTACATCATCCTCGCGTTCTGGCTCGCGGCGCTCTGGGTCTGGGTGCGCGTGGACCGCAGCATGACGCGGCTGGCGCTGGAGGCGATCAGCCAGGAGGAGGATGCCGCCGCCTCGATCGGCATCAACGTCACCAAGTCGAAGCTCTTCGTCACGCTGATCTCGGCGGTGATGACCAGCCTGGGCGGCGTGCTCTACGCGCAGTACCAGACCTACATCAACCCCGAGACGGTGTCCGGGATCGGCGTTTCCCTGCAGATGGTGTTCGGCGTCATCGCCGGCGGCATGTTCGTGATGCTCGGCCCGACCGTAGGCGCGGTGTTCACGCTGCTGCTGCAGGAAGGCCTGCGCCTCGCGCTGGGCGATGCCTTCAAGCAGTTTCCGGCCCTGGACCTGGCGATCTACGGCTTGATGCTGGTGCTGTTCATCATCTACATGCCCAAGGGCATCCTCGGCGCGGCCCTGGAGGCCTGGGGCGGGGGCGGGCGCGAAACTAGATCAGCATCCGCTCCACGCTGACTCCGCGCACGTCCATCTCGAACTCGATCTCCGCGATCGGCGGCCGGCAGTAGTGCCACGCCAGGGTGCTGGCGCCGGCGCGCGCGGCGATTTCGCGCACCAGCGGATGGAAGTCGTGCACCGTGTACACCTGCGTGACGCTGGCGAAGTCCCAGGATGCGCCCAGGCCGCGCAGGCGGCTGGACATCATGTCGAGCACCCAGCGCGCCTTGGCCGCCAGGCCCGCCGGCGAGAGATCGCCGCGCGCCACGATGTCCTCGGGAAAGCGGCTGCCTTCGGGCCATTCGCCGCTTCCGGCGACGACGAAGCTCGCCGCGGCGCGCGATGCGGGCACGGTGTAGCAGAAGGCATGGAATCCCGGTTCTGCCGGCGGATCGACTTCGGGTGCCACGTTCGAGCGCGCCACGGGGTTGCGGCCATCGCGGAAGATCTCCCAGTCCTGCAGCACGGCGACGTAGCCGCGGTTGAAGTCGCCGAAACCGCCGAAGCTGAAGGGCTTGGGCGAGCGCAACTCCGCCGCGCACAGCGCCGTGCGCGGCCGGTCGCGGGCGGCGAGGAAATCGGCGATGCGCCGGAAGCCCTCGGCCATCGGCACCGGCCGCGCGAAGCGCGCCCGCTCGATGGCAAATCCCGGCAGCGCGACCACGCCCTGCGAATAAGGGAATACGCCCTCGAGAAAGGCGTAATCGCCGGCAGTAAACGGGACGGGCGCGCTCACCGGGCGAATATAATGGAAGATGCATGAGCAAGTGGCTCGCAGGCCGTGTCGTCGGCCAGAAGCACTGGACCGACCGGCTCTTGAGCCTGCAGGTGGCGGCGCCGCTCGGGCCTTTCCAGGCGGGGCAGTTCGTCAAGCTTGCCCTGGACGTCGGCGGCGAGCGCGTGGCCCGTCCCTATTCGTTCGTCAACCCGCCCGGCAGCGAGCCGCACGAGTTCTACTACAACATCGTGGCGGACGGGCCGCTGACGCCGCGGCTCGCGGCGCTGCGCGCGGGCGATACCGTGTACGTCGCGCTTGGCATCGCCGGCTTTCTCGTGCTCTCGGAAGTGCCCGACGCGGAGAACCTGTGGCTGGTCGCGACCGGCACGGGCCTCGCGCCGTTCCTCTCGATCCTGCGCACCGAGGTGCCCTGGGAGCGCTTCCGGCGGGTCGTCCTGGTGCACGCGACACGCACCGCCGACGAGCAGGTCTACGGCGAGACGCTGGCGGCCGTCAGCGCGGCGCGCGGCGAGCGCTTCCGCCGGGTCGCCTTCGTCAGCCGCGAACGCGCGGCGGGCGCGCTCGAGGGCCGCATTCCGGCGGCGATCGGCGATGGGCGCCTGGAGCGCGCCGCGGCGACCGAGCTCTCGGCGGCGCGCTCGCACGCGATGCTGTGCGGCAACCCGCAGATGGTGACCGACGTCACGTCGGCGCTCGCGGCGCGCGGCATGCGCAAGCATCGGCGGCGCGCGCCTGGCCACATTACCGTGGAGACGTACTGGTGAGGGTATTGCGTCTCGTTGTCGCTAGCGCCGCGCTGCTCCTTTCCGGCTGCAGCGCGATCGAGTTCGCCTACAACAATGCGGATTCCTACCTGCGCTGGCAGGCGGGACGCTATCTCGACCTGAAGAATTCCCAGTCGGAGGAGTTCAACGCGCGCCTGGGCGCTTTTCTGGCATGGCACCGGTCGGAGGCGCTGCCGCAGTACGCGAGCCTGGCCACCGAGGCGAGCCGGCGCCTGGAGCGGGGCGCGTCGCTCCCGGACATGGTTTGGGGTTACGATGCCATACGGCGGCAGGCCCGCGAGGGACTGAGCCGCGCCGGCACGGACATCGGGGATTTCCTCGATCGACTGACGCCGACGCAGATCGAGCAGCTCGAGCGGCGCTTCGCGGAGGACAACGCCAAGTTCGCGCGCGAGTGGCTCGAGGGCACGCCGGAAGAGCAGCGCGCGCGGCGCCTGAAGCGGCTGACGCACACGCTGGAGGACTGGCTGGGAGAGCTGAGCGATGCGCAACGCGTGCGCGTCCGGCAATTCAACGACGCCGCGCCGCTCAACGGCGCGATGCGCGACCGCGAGCGCCGCAGGCGCCAGGCGGAGCTGCTCGCCATGCTGCGCGCGCACGAAAGCGCGCGGCGCCTCGCGGACTGGGCAGCGGAATGGGACCGGGGGCGCGATCCCGCGTTCGCCCGCGCGAACCGCGAATTCACCGATGGGCTGCTCGCCATGCTCGCCGAGCTCGAACGCACGTTGAGCCCGCGCCAGCGCGCGGTGGCCGTGGCGCGGCTGCGCGAGCATGCGCGCGACTTCCAGCTGCTGGCCTCCGCAAGAGTGGCGCAGGCCGCGCCGGCCGCCCGATGAACGACCGCACCACGCCGCCCGAGGGCCTGGCGCAGCCGCCGGCGAGCTACGCCGGCCGCACGCACTACACGCAGCTCGAGTACGAGGCGGTGCTCGCCAACGCCTCGATCGGCATCGCCTTCACGCGCGACCGCAAGTTCTTCCTGTGCAACCCGAAGTTCGCCGACATGTTCGGCTGGCGCCCCGAAGAGCTGATCGGCCAGCCTGGCGAGGTGGTGTATCCCTCGCACGAGAACTACGACGCGCTCGGCCGCATCGCCGTGCCGGTGCTCTCGGCCGGCAAGCAGCTCGACCTCGACTGGGAAGTGAAGAGGAAGGACGGCACCACCTTCATCGCGCGCATCATCGCCAAGTCGATCTCCGAGAACGATCCGCGGCGCGGCACGGTGTGGATCGTGGAGGACGTCACCACCGCGCGGCGCCACGGCGACGAGGTGGCGCGCCTGCTGCGCGAGCAGGAGGCCATCTTCGAGACGGCCTCGATCGGCATCGTGTTCGTGCGCGACCGGCGCGTCGTGCGCTGCAACGCGCGCTACGAGCAGATGTACGGCTATGCGCCGGGCGAGCTGAGCGGCAAGGCGATGTCGATCTTCTACGTTTCGGACGAGGACTACCGCAAGGCGGAGGAGGCCTACGTGCAGTTCCGCAGCGGCGATTCCTTACCAGGGCGTGGCGCCGCGCAAGCGCAAGGACGGCAGCGTCATGTGGGTACGCGCCGTGGGTCGAGCCATCGATGCGCGCGACCCGCACCGCGGCTCGGTATGGACCAACGAGGACATCACCGAGCAGCAGCGCGCGAGCGAGCAGCTGGAGCGCCTGCTCACCGAGCAGGAGGCGCTGCTCAACAACGTGGTGGTCGGCATCTCGTTTGCGCGCGGCCGCCAGGTGCTGCGCTGCAACCGCAGGTTCGAGGAGCTGTTCGGCTACGACCCGGGCGAGCTGACCGGCGCCTCGACGCGCCAGTTCTACTTCACCGAGCAGGAGTTCGAGCAGGCGGTGACGCACTACGACGACCTCGACCGCGGCGCCACGCACTCGCGCGAGCAGTGGATGCGCCGGCGCGACGGCACGGGCTTCTGGTGCCGGTTGACCGGGCGCGCGCTGCAGGCGGGCGACCCGGCCAAGGGCACGGTGTGGCTGTTCGAGGACATCACCGAAGCCAAGCGCGCGAGCGAGGAGGTGCGCCGCGCGCTCGCCGAGCAGGAGATGATCCTCGACAACGCCACGGTCGGCATCACCTTCGTCAGGAACCGCCAGTTCCAGCGCTGCAACGGCGCGCTGGAGCGCATCCTCGGCTACGCGCAGGGCGAGCTCGACGGCCAGAGCACCTCGGTCGTGTACGCCTGCGCCGGAGACCTACGACGAGGCGGGCCGCGCGAGCTACGCGCAGCTGGCGCTCGGCGAGGCCTACACCGTGGAGCGGCAGGTGCGGCGCAAGGACGGCAGCTCTCGTCTGGTGCAAGGTGGTGGGCAAGGCGATCGACCCCGCGCAGCCGCACGAGGGCTCGATCTGGATCTACGACGACATCAGCGAGTCGTACGAGGCGCGCGCAGTCGCTCGAGCGCGCGGTGGCCGAGCGCACCGCGGAGCTCAAGGCCGCCAACGAGCGCCTGGGCGCCGAGATCGGCGACCGCCGGCAGGCCGAGGAGCGCGCGCAGCACCTCGCCGACCACGACGCGCTCACCGGGCTGCCCAACCGGCGGCTGCTGGAAGACCGCCTGACGCAGGCGCTGGCGCTCAGCCAGCGCAACCGCAAGCAGACCGCGGTGATGTTCGTCGACCTCGACCGCTTCAAGGCGATCAACGACACGCTCGGCCACGCCGCGGGCGACCAGGTGCTGAAGGAAGTCGCGCAGCGCCTGGTGCGCCAGCTGCGCATCGGCGACACCGTGTGCCGCATCGGCGGCGACGAGTTCGTCGTGGTGCTGCCCGAGGTCAAGCGCTCCTCGGATGCGCGCCAACGTGGCGCAGAAGATCATCGAGACGCTGTCGCTGCCGATCGCGGTCGACGACCGCGAGCTGACGGTGACGCCCTCGATCGGCATCGCCGTGTTCCCCGACGACGGGCGCGACGCCGAGTCGCTGATCCGCAACGCCGACGCGGCGATGTACCACGCCAAGGAGATCGGGCCGCGCCAACTACCAGTTCTTCACCGAGCAGATGAACCAGGTGGCCTCGCGGCGCCTCGCGCTCGAGCAGCGACCTGCGCCGCGCGCTCGCCAAGGGCGAGCTGGTGGTGCACTACCAGCCGATCGTCGACGCTGCAGGGCGGCGCGGTGCTCGCGCACGAGGCGCTGGTGCGCTGGCAGCATCCCGCGCGCGGCCTGGTGCCGCCGGCGGACTTCCTGCAGCTCGCCGAGGACACGGGCCTGATCATCGGCCTCGGCGAGTGGGTGCTGCGCGAAGCCTGCCGCTGGGCGACCTTCATCGGCACCGAGCGCGGCGTGCAGGTGTCGGTGAACCTGTCGCTGCGCCAGTTCAACGACCCCAAGCTGATCGAGCTGGTGCGGCGCGTGCTGGCCGAGAGCGGCCTGCCGCCGCAGCTGCTGATGCTGGAGATGACCGAGACCACGGCGATGCACCAGACCGACGTCGCCGCGAGCACGCTGCGCCAAGCTGAAGGCGCTGGGCGTGTGCGCTCGCGATCGACGACTTCGGCACCGGCTACTCCAACCTCGCCTCGCTGCGGCGCTTCCCGGTGGACGTGCTCAAGATCGACCGCACGATCGTCGCCGACCTGCCGGCCGACGGACACGCGAAGGCGCTCGCCGGCGGCATCGTCGGCCTGGCGCACGCGCTCGGCCTGAAGGTGGTCGCCGAGGGCGTCGAGACCGAGGCGCAGCGCGACTTCCTCGCCGCGCTGCGGCTGCGATTCCGCGCAGGGCTACTTCCTGGGCAAGCCGGTGGACGCCGACAGCGCTTCCGCCAGCTACGTCTAGTTCCGGCGGCGCGGAGCCTGGCAGCGGCGCCTTCCCCAGCGACGCGAAGGGAAAAATCGGGGTCAGGGCTGGATTCCGTCTCGCAAGCGGAATCCGGCCCTGACCCCGATTTTTCCTTTCCCCTCGCCTTTTCGCCTCGTGCGTCAGAGGCCTGCGCAACTCGCCCTTCCTGCATCTACGGGCTCGAACAGTGCTCGGCCTTCTCCCTCCGCCCTCGGCCCGGCTCGGCGCGTCGCGATGGGGACCTCTCGCGCCGCCGCCGGGTTCCACGCCGCCCAAGAGTTGCGCTGACGCCACCTTGCTCGTCCAAGAGTGCTGCGCAACGCCAACGGCGTAATCACTTTGCGAGATCGCAGATCGCCCTGCCGAATTTGAACACGGCCTCCTGTCGGCGTAAGGTGCTGGCGCGGAGGGAGAATGACGGTGGCGGTTACATCTTGGTGGTTTGCAAACCGTTAACTGTCGACCAATTTGTCAAGCAATACACGTTATGTGGCGTTGGCGAACGCCCGGCGACTCGGGCAGAATGAAGGCAGATCGGAGGCATCAGCCATGTCTACCGCCAAAGAAGAGCTCGCCCGCCTCATCGCGGGACAACCCGACGACAGTTCGCGGGAGGAGATTGTCCGCGAGCTTGCGTTCCACGTCATGGTTGAGCGCGGTCTCGCCGATTCGGATGCCAGGCGCACGATGTCGAATGACGACATGGGCCACCGCATCCGCTCATGGCAGAAATAGCCTGGACGCTCGAGGCCTAACGCTGGCTTGAGGACATCTTCGAGTACATCGCTGCGGACAATCCTCAAGCCGCAGCGCGTACGGTCCAAGGCATCTACGAGCGTGCCCAGGATCTCAAGCGTTTCCCGCAGCTCGGCTCCCGATATACCGCGTCATCGCGCCATGTCAGGGTACTTCTCTACGGACACTACCGAATTGCGTACCTCGTCAAGGACGACGGCAATATCGACATCCTTGGCGTTTTCCATGGCGCGCTGGACATCACAAGGTATCAGCTCTAATGCCACATAACCTGGCAGTGGTGTCGGACGCGGCGGCGAGCGCCCTGCTTCATGGCGCGCCGCGCCCGCCGCGCCGCACACTTCCACGTTGGGCGTCGGAGAAACACCGTGCACGCCATGTCGCAATTGCTATAGTTCTTGAATGAAGCTGTCCGAGTCGGCCTTCTGCTGAAGAGGGCGCCCTTCGTAAGTGGTTTCCGCGGTGCGCGGCTATTGATCGCGTCCCAGTACGAACCAATGAACGCCGAGAAATAACACAATGCACCTGTCCCTGCGCCAGTTCGCCTTAGTCCTCGCGGGCCTGCTGCTGACCGCACAAGCCATGGCCACCGAAGCCGGCTGGCGTCAGATCCGCATTCCGGGCTCTACAGCAGATACCGCAGCCACCGTGGTGGCGTTGTATTACCCAACACAGGCGCCTGCACGCACCATCGCCATGGGTCCGTTCACCGTCCGGGTTGCAATCCAGGCCCCGCCAGACGCGACGGTCAAAGGCTTGATCGTGTTGAGTCACGGGATAGGCGGCTCCGAATTGGGCCACAGCAGTCTGGCCGAGGCGCTGGCACAACACGGTTATCTCGTAGCCGCTCTGCGACACCCTGGCGACAATTGGCAGGACCGCTCGCTGCTACAGAAAAGCCCCGCGCGCTATTTCGCGGAGCGCCCGCAACAGGTTTCCCACGTGCTCAACGAATTGCTGCGCGACCCCGACTGGAGGGACCGTATTGCAGGAGACGCCAAGGGACCCCGCATCGGCGCGGTCGGGCATTCAGCGGGTGGCTACACTGTCTTGGCCCTTGCGGGCGGGCAGCCCGATTTGTCGCGCATTACCGCGCATTGCCAGGCCCATCGGGTCGATGACCCGATTTTTTGCAGCGTGGGCCGGGCGGAACAAACGTCCGCAGCTCCCCTGGCGTCGTCGCAGTCCATTCCACCCCTGATCGACACGCGGGTGCGCGCCGTCGTGGCATTGGCCCCATTGGGGGTGGTATTCAGCCCCCAGTCGCTCGCCAAGATTCAGGTTCGTACGGCGATCTATGTAGCGGAAAAGGACCGTTTCCTGGTGCCGCGCTTCCATGCCGAATGGATTGAGCGCAATCTGCCGGGAGTGGAGTTCCATCGGGTACCCAACGCTTGGCACTTTGCCTTCATGGACACGCCCAGCATGCCTATTCCCTCCGAGGATGGCGACATCGGAGCCAACCCGCCGGGCTTCGACCGCCAGGCATTCCTGCACCAGTTGAGGCATGACCTTCCAATCTTTTTCGACAAGGCATTTCGCTAAGGACGCGACGCTGGCGCCCAACCCTGTGTTGGTGCGGACGGGCCGCCAGCATCGCGCGTATCCAAATGTTGTACACGCCCGCCGCACAACACAGCGTTGGGCACTAAGGTGACTGAACATGTCCGATCTGAATGATCCGAGGGTCTTCTTTGCGGCTGAACGAACGCTACTTGCATGGAATCGCACCAGCCTTGCATTGATGGCGTTTGGTTTTGTGATCGAACGCTTTGGCCTGTTTGTGCACATGCTCTCGCCGCAAAAGAGCGAGGCGCTTCATCGAGGACTATCATTTTGGATCGGCCTCGCCTTCATTGTGTTGGGCGCACTCACTT
The DNA here is from genome assembly GCA_963719995.1 of uncultured beta proteobacterium. GTDB lineage: Bacteria > Pseudomonadota > Gammaproteobacteria > Burkholderiales > SG8-39 > JAABQT01. The sequence goes on from CAVRDW010000004.1 coordinate 33,012, forward strand.
CCGCCGCTGCAATCATCCAGTACCGCACAGTTCTACGCGCTCTCAAGCCAGTTGAAATCCCAAAGGGTTATGGAGTAAATCTGGGCGTGCTCACGAACTTCGTTGTTGCTGCGCTGGGTGTTGCCCTGACTGTCTATCTATATGTTCACCGGTCGAGCTTATAGTTGCGAGGTCAGGATTCTAGAGAGGAAACGATGGTATTAGTCGGCATCTCCTGCGTTGTGCTCCTCGTCATCACAACGATCATTCACTATGAAGTACTGCGCATGTTGACGATCGGCCTCCCGGCTCTGGCGATGCCCGCGCGAGCCAAACTCATTGTCGTCATCTTCGGCGCGTTTTTCGCTCATGCCATGGAAATAGTTCTGTACGCATTGGCGATCTACGTGCTCGTCCGATACGCGGGCAGCGGTACGCTGGGTGACGCCAGCCACCTTTCTCTGACTAAGAGCCTGTACTTCTCGGCGGAAACGTATTCGTCGCTTGGGTACGGGGACGTCGTTCCTGGAGGAGACTTGCGATTGCTCGCCGGCGTGGAGGTTCTCAACGGCCTCTTGTTGATCGGGTGGTCTGCCTCTTACACCTACATCGCGATGGAGCGCTTCTGGAGCAATGCCAGCGTGGGAGGTGCAAAGGCCCAACCTGGCGCTCCAGCGGACGCGCCGCGGTCGGCGCGACGCTGAGCTATTCGTTGAGCCACGCCCAGCGCGTGCTCGCGTAGCTGGAGGGGCTCGACCACATCCTCATCGCGGTGCGCGACATCGAGAGCGCGAAGCGGTTCTGCAATCCGCGCAGCACGCGGGCAGCAGCGAGGAGCCCGTCGGCGGCGCAAGGGTCCCTTCGCGGCGCTGGGAAAGCGCCGCCGCCGGGGCGCAGAGGCCTACGCGCTGATCAACAAGCGCCCAGGCCTTCGTTAGTCCAGCTTGATGCCCGCCTGGGCGATGACTTTCGCCCACTTGGCGATGTCGGCGTGCAGGTACTGCGTGAATTCCGCCGGCGTCATGACCAGCGGCGTCGCGCCCTGCTTGCCCCAGGCTTCCTTCACCTCGGCGCTGCCGTTGATCTTGCGGATCTCGGCGTTCAGGCGCTCCACGATCGGCGCCGGCGTGCCGGCTGGGGCGACGATGCCGAGCCAGATGGTCGCCTCGTAGCCGGGCACGCCTGCCTCGGCGACCGTAGGCGTCTCCGGCAGCACGGAGGAGCGCGCGCGCCCGCTGGTGCCGAAGCCTTTCAGCTTTCCGGCGCGCACGTTGGGCGCCATGGTGGTGATGGCATCGAACATCATCTGCACCTGCCCGCCGAGGATGCCGACGCGCGCACCGTCGCTGCCCTTGTAGGGCACGTGCACCACGTCGATGCCGGCCATCGATTTGAAGAGCTCGCCGGCCATGTGATACGGCGTGCCCGGCCCGGAGGAGGCGTAGTTCATCTTGCCGGGCTCGCGCTTGGCGAGAGCAATCAGCTCGGAGAGGTTGTTCGCCGGCACCGAGGGGTGCACCACCAGGAGCAGGTCGGAGTAGTTGATCGGCGTCACCGGCACGAAGTCGCGCATCAGCTGGAAGGGCTTCTTCGGGATCAGCGTCTCGTTCACCGTGTGCGTGTTCGACATGACGAGGAACGTGGTCCCGTCCGGCGCCGACTTGGCCACGTAGTCCGAGCCGACCACCGAGCCGCCGCCAGGGCGGTTCTCCACCACGAAGGATTGCCCGAGCGGCTCCTGCAGCCGCTGGCCGAGAAAGCGCGCATACAGGTCCGCCGGGCCGCCGGCGCCGAAGGGCACGACGAACTTCACCGGGCGGCTGGGCCAAGCCTGCGCCTGGACGGGCAGCGAGGCGGCGAACAGCGGGGCGGCGAGCAGCAGGGCGGCGATGGCTCTCATGGCTTTCTCCTGGCGGGTTGGTCAGGCGAGGCGCAGGAAACGCCGCGCGGTCTGGTGGGTGATGTTGTCGAGGTCCTCGGCCGAGAGCGCGAGCCCCTCGAGCTGCGCGAGCGGGTGCTCGACGCCCATGTCGAAGGGATAGTCGCTGCCGACCATGATGCGCTGCGAGCCGAACTTCTCCAGGTTGAAGGCGAGCAGCTTCGGGTCGTGCGTGAGCGTATCGAAGTACAGGCTCGCCGCATAGTGCGAGGGGAGCTCGGCGATGAACTTCTTCGCCTCCGGGCGCACGCGGTGGCCGTGGTCCAGGCGCCCGAGCACCGCGGGAAAGCCGCCGCCGCCGTGCGCGAAGCAGATGCGCAGCGAGGGCAGGCGCGCGAGCACGCCACCGAGGATCAGGCGCGCCGCGGCGAGCGCCGAGTCCGCGGGGTAGCCCACCATGAACGGCAGGTAGTACTGGCCCAGGCGCTCCTGCCCCACCGAGGGGCCTTGCGGGTGCACGAAGAGCGGCAGGTCGAGCGACTGCGCGGCAACGAAGAAATCGAACAGCGCCGGATCGTCGAAGTCGCGCCCGTTGACGTGGGAGCCGATCTCGACCGCGGCAAAGCCCATGGACTTCAGGCGCTCGAGCTCGCGCACGGCGAGCTGCACGTCCTGCAGCGCCACGGTGCCCGCGGGCGCGAAGCGCCCGGGATGCTTCTGCACCACGCCGGCGATGAAGTCGTTCTGCATGCGCGCGAACGCGTCGGTGGCCTCGGCCGCGCCCCAGTAGCACAGCATCACCGGCACGGGCGACAGGAGCTGCAGGCCGATGCCCTCGGCGTCCATGTCGGCGATGCGCCGCGCAGGGGAAAACGAGCGCTCGTCGATCTTCCGGAACTCCCTCTCGCCCAGGTAGATGGTCGCGTTGCAGGCGTCGTGCAGGCGGCAGGAGGGCCAGCCGGAGACGCCGTAGCGCGTCGCCCAGTCTTCCCAGCCCGGCGGCAGGATGTGCGTGTGCATGTCGATCGCTGCGTGCGGCATGGCCGCCGGATTATAGTGGGCGCATGCACGGGCCGGTCCTGCATTTCTCGCACGCGAACGGCTTTCCGGCGCCGTGCTACGCGGCGATGCTCGCGCCGCTCGCCCGGCACTACCGCGTCGGCTGGATCGAGGCGATCGGCACCGACCCGCGCTACCCGCCGACCGAGGGCTGGCCGCGGTTGGTCGCGCAATTGATCGACACGCTGGAGCGCGAGTACCGCGGCGAGCCGGTGTACGGCGTCGGTCATTCGCTCGGCGCGTACCTGAATTTTCTGGCCGCAGCGCAGCGACCGGAGCTGTTCCGCGGCATCGTCATGCTCGATGCGCCGGTGATCGGGCCACTGCGCGGCCGCGCGCTCGGCGCGGTGAAGAAGCTCGGCATCGTCGATCGCGTGACGCCCGCCGGCATGACGCGCGAGCGCCGCCGCGAGTGGGCGAGCCGCGAGGAGGCGCGGGCGCATTTCCGCACGCGGCGCCTGTTCCGGCATTTCACGGAAGAGTGCCTGGAGGATTACGCGCGGCACGGCCTCATTGGCGGTCCCGGCCACTACCGGCTGCGCATCGATCCCGAGATCGAGTACCGCATCTACCGCACCATCCCGCACGACATGAGCCGGCATTTGCCCACGCTGAAGGTGCCGGCGGGGTTCGTCGGCGGGACCGAGTCCGACGTGCTGCGGCGCGTCGGCATGCGCGCGATGCGCGGCGCGCGCTTCCTCAAGCGGCGCGTGGCCGGCGGGCACCTGTTTCCCTTCGAGCAGCCGCTCGCGGCGGCCGCGGCGATCGAGGAGCTGCTCGCGGAAATGTGAACCGAGGTGCTGGCCAGGCGAGACGCGGCCGGGCTGCGGCGCGTTCCCCAGCGACGCGAGAGCCCCTCGCCGTTCCTCCTCGGGCGTCGTAGGCCTGCGGAACTCGCCCTTCCTGCATTTGCGGGCTCGAGCAGTCCTCGGCCTTTTCCCTCCGCCCTCGGCCCGTCTCGGCGCGTCGCCATGGGGGCCCCTCGCGCCGCAGCCCGGCCACGCCGCTTTGCCAGCGAGCGCCTTATTCAGTCCCTCGCGCGCGAGCGATCTTCCGAGCGCCAGCCTTTGCCACAACACACCTCCGCCTTGTGAGGCTGAGGCGTCAACTAATTCGGGGGAAGCTTGGCGTCGCTCTCCACCGCGGGGTTAGGCAGCACGTTTGCTCCCCGACAATACGCACCTAATGCCGCCACGCGGATCCGGCACATCTCCCGCATAGCGCGGTATCAAGTGCACGTGAACATGCATTCGCGACTGGCCTCCCGCTTTGCCGACGTTCACGCCGATGTTGTAGCCGTCGGGCGAGTGTTGCTCCTGGATTGACATTTTCGCCGAATTGAGCAGCGCGAGAACGGCCGCCTGCTCCTCAGTAGTCATGTCGAAGAAGCTTGCCACATGACGCTTCGGGATGACCAGAACGTGCCCGCGGCTGAGCGAGCTATTGTCGTATCGCACGTAGGCCAGCGAGTTCTGAAGGAGCACTTCGCGTGGGGCGCACAGCTCGCACGGCGTTGCGTCGGTGGCCATGATCGGTCGTGTCTTGTGCTGCCTAACGTAGAAGTGAGCGGCCTGCGCGGCTTTTCGCGCAGGTCCGCTCGACTGCCGAGTTAGACGCCACTTCTTTAGTTCTCAACGGTTACGTCCTATGGGATTCTCTCGGGAAGTCTGCTGCCCGAGCTGTTGGGCGAGCCCGATCAGAATTCCTTCGGGACCCCGGATGTAGCAGAGCCGATACATGTTTTCATACTGGACCACTTCGCCGACGAGCTTCGCGCCGCGTTTGCCGAGCCGGACGAGCGTATCGTCGATGTCCTCCACGGCGAACATGACACGAAGGTAACCGAGAGCGTTCACTGGGGCGATACGGTGATCTGCGACGACGGGCGGCGCGAGGAAGCGGGACAACTCGAGCCGGCTGTGACCGTCCGGCGTACGCATCATGGCAATCTCGACGCGCATGCCGCGCAATCCGGTGACGCCATCTGCCCAGTCTCCTTCAACTGGGGCACGCCCCTCGAGATCGAGACCAAGTTCGGTGAAGAACTCAATGGCGGCGTCAATGTCTTCCACCACGATACCAATGTTGTCCATACGCATAACTGTCATGATGTCTGCTTGGCGTCTAACGTGAAATAGACAGCCCAAAAGGCGGACTGCATTCCGCCTTGTCGTCGACCAACTGCAAGTCATGCATGCCGATTCCGCCACTCGGGGCAATCGACTTCAATTGCCTGTCCTTGTTCAATGGCATTCGCCGCCACGTTGCGTAGCGTGGCTTCCCCCTCGCAACACGCTACGCGCGTTGACGGCCGCCATCAAATCCAGTGGTGCAGCAACAATCTCGAAAAATGATGTCTCGAAGCCGACAGGCGCTGCGGTCGGCTGTCGCGGAGTCCAAGTCTTCGGCGCGCGGAGCCCGGCGGCGGCGCCAGGGTCCCCATCGCGACGCGCCGAGCCGGACCGAGGGCGGAGGGAGCAGGCCGAGGACTGCTCGAGCCCGCATAAGCAGGAAGGGCGAGTTCCGCAGGCCTCCGACGCCCGAGGTAGTGAGGCGAGGGAGGGAAATGGGGTCAGCCCATCTTCCCCCGCGTCGCTGGGGAAGGTGCCGCCGCCGGGCTCCGCGCCGCCGTGCGACTTCCTCCCTACGCAGCCAGCTCGACATTGATGGGCGGCGCTGTGCGCAGCGTCTGGTAGACGACGCAATAGCGCTCGGTGAGCTGCAAGAGCTTCTCCAGCTGTGCGCGCTCGGCGTCGGTGTCGAGCACGAACTTCAGGCGGATGTCGCGAAAGCCCACTGGCGCGTCCTTGGCCACGCCGAGCGTGCCGCGAAAGTCGAGATCGCCCTCGGCGCGCACTTCGCCGCCGCGGATGGCGATGCCGAGCGCGGTGGCCACCGCGTTCAGCGTGACCCCGGCGCAGGCGACGAGCGCCTGCAGCAGCATGTCGCCGGAGCAGGCGGACAGGCCATTGCCGCCGGAGGCGGGATGCAGCCCCGCCTTCACCAGCGCGCGCCCGGTTTCGACGCTGCAGGTGACGCCTTCGCCGATGCGGCCTTCTGCGTGCAACGTCACCACCGCGGCTTCGGCGTCCGCCCGGTAGCGTTCCTTGATCGGCGCCTGCAGGGCGCGCAATTCGTCTGCGTTCATGGCGAGCCTCCCTGTCTTGCGGCGCTGCGCCTGTGCTTGCGGCCGGCGCTTGCGTGTGCAGCTCCTGTCACGTGCTGCGCCCGCGCTTTTCCTTCAGCAGCTGCTCGGCGCCCTTGATGTTGAACTCCACGCCGAGCATGTTCGGGTTCACCTCGAGCGCGCGGCGCCACCACGCGATCGCCTTTTCGTAGTCCTCCAGCCGGAAGTAGATCTGCCCGTAGCCGGCGAGGGCGCCGAAGTGGTTCGGGTTGCGCTTGACGACCTCGTCGCAGTCCGAAAGCGACTGGCGGTACTCGCCGGCCAGGTAATGGGCGGTCGCGCGCTTGTTCCAGCCCTCGGCGAAGTCCGGGCGGCTGCGGATCACCTCGGAGAAGGCGGCGATGGCCTCCGCATGGCGGCCGGCCTGCATCTCCTCCACGCCGCGCGCCATCTTGCGGTCGATGTCGCCGTCGCCCGACCGGCTCCAGAGCAGCCACAGGCCCTGCTCGGCATAGCCGCGCACGAAGGGGCTCTCGTCGTGCAACCGCTTGAGCAGCAGCTGCGTATCATCCATGCGGCCGTGGTTGGCGACCCATACCACGGCCTCGGCGCGCCGCTCCGTGACCGGATGCTCCAGGGCGGCGAGCGCCTCCGCGCGCGAGGCAGGCGGAGCCGGGAATGCGGCGCCCGCGGACAGTGTTAGCGCCAGCAGGCCAAGAAGGGTCTTGATCATGAAAGGAGAACGCATGAAATCCCTCTTTCTTCCGTGGATGATAGTCCTGCTCGCACTGTCCATGAAGGTGCATGCCGCAGGCGATCCGGGCGGCAGCGGCCCGGCGGCGGCGAGCGACCCGGTCATCCAGCAGGCGGGCGAGGCCACCGAGCGCAAGGATTGGGCCGCTGCTGCCGCGATCCTGCGCGATGCCCTCGCCAAGACGCCGGACAACGCCGATTACCACAACCTCTATGCCTACTCGGTGCGCAAGGGTGCTAATCCCGACATGGACCTGGTGTTCAAGCACTACAACGAGGCGCTGCGCCTGAACGCGAAGCACCGCGATGCGCACGAGTACATCGGCGAGGCCTACCTGATGGTCGGCAACGTCGGCAAGGCGAAGGAGCACCTCGCCCAGCTCGACAAGCTGTGCTTTTTCCCCTGCGCGCAGTACACCGACCTCAAGAAAGCGGTCGCGGACTACGAGGCGAAACAGAAGCGCTAGGGGAACTCCGGACGGGCGCGGGCGGATACACTCCGCCCGTGCGCCCGAACCTCGTCTTCATCCTCGCCGACGACCTCGGCTACGCTGACCTGGGCTGCTACGGAGGCCGCGCCCTCGCGAACGATGGCGCGGGCGGCCTTGGCGCGGGGTGGGCGCGCGCGGGCGCAAAGCCCAGCGGCTCGCCGGTCCTCGATCGCATGGCGGCCGACGGCCTGCGCTTCACCGAGGGCTACGCCAATTCCTCGGTCTGCTCGCCGACGCGCTTTGCGCTGATGACCGGCCGCTGGCAGCACCGGCTGCGCGGCGGCGCGGACGAGCCGATCTCGAGCCGCTCGCGAGGCAGCCCGGTGCTGGGGCTGCCGCCCGCGCATCCGACGCTGCCCTCGCTGTTGCGTGACGCGGGCTACGCAACGGCGTTGGTGGGCAAGTGGCACCTGGGCTACCCGCCGCATTTCCATCCGCTGAAGAGTGGCTACCAGGAGTTCTTCGGCGCGCTCTCGGGCGGCATGGACTACTTCACCCACAAGGACACCGCCGGCGTGCACGACCTGTGGGACGGCGAGGCGGAAGTGCACCGCACCGGCTATTTGACCGACCTCATCTCCGAGCGCGCCGTGGCCTACGTGCGCCGCGCCAAGGCGCCGTTCCTGCTTTCCCTGCACTACAACGCGCCGCACTGGCCCTGGGAGACGCGCGACGACGAGGCCGAAGCGAAGCGCATCGAGAAGATCTGGCACACCGACGGCGGCTCGGTGCGCGCCTACCAGGCCATGATCCACCATATGGACGAGGGCATCGGCACAGTGCTCGCGGCGCTGCCGGATCCGGAGAACACGCTCGTCGTATTCACCAGCGACAACGGTGGCGAGCGTTTCGCGGACACTTGGCCGCTGGTGGGCAAGAAGATGGACCTGCTGGAGGGCGGCATCCGCGTGCCATACATCGTGCGCTGGCCGGCGCGCGTGAAGGCGGGCGGCGTCACCGCGCAGCACGCGATCACCATGGACTGGGTCGCAACCTTCCTCGAGGCCGCGGGCGCGAAGCCGCACCCCGACTACCCGCTCGACGGCATGAGCCTGCTCAAGGTGCTGCAGGACCCGCAGGCGACGTTTGCGCGCGACCTCTTCTGGCGCATGAAGTACCGCGCGCAGCGCGCCGCGCGCTCGGGCGACTGGAAGTACTTCGCGAGCGAGGATGGCGAGTTCCTCTTCAACCTCGCGCGCGATGCGCGCGAACGCGCGAACCTGGCCAAGCGCGAGCCGGCGCGGCTCGCCGAGTTGCGCGCGAAGTACGAAGCCTGGGAGCGCTCGATCCCGCCGATGCCCGCCGACGCGGCCTACTCGATTCCGTATACGCGGGCGGACCTGGCGCACCCGTCGTGAGCCGCCGCGCCTACCGCATCCTGCCAACCGAATCACGCACGTTCCATCCGCGCCTGATGGGCACGCATGGCGCGGTGGCGTCGAACAGCAACCTGTCGGCGAGCGCGGGCGCCGACGTGCTCAAGGCGGGCGGCAACGCCATCGATGCGGCGGTGGCCGCAAGCTTCGTGGAGGGCGTGGTCAATCCGCAGATGCACACCATCGGCGGCGAGTGCCCGCTCCTCGTGCGCCTGGCGGGCGAGTCGCGCGTGATCGCCGTGAACGGCAACATGGCGGCGCCCGCGAAGGCGACGCCTGAGGCGTTCCGCGCGCGCGGCCTTGCCGACATTCCCGACTCCGGCATTCTCGCCGCGGGTGTGCCCGCCGCGTTCGGCGCGCTGGTCACGGCGCTGCAGAAGTGGGGGACGATGCCGCTTTCGGTGGTGATCGCGCCGGCGATTCGCCTCGCAAAGGAAGGCTTTCCCCTCTCCGAGGGCCTGCGCAACCAGCACAAGTACGGCATCGGGCCGATGCGCGCGCGCTTCGAGTCGGAGTGGCCGGGCAGCGCGCAGCTCTATCTGCCGGGCGGGCGCGTGCCGGACGTGGGCGAGCGCTTCCGCAATCCGGCGCTCGCACGCACCTATGAGTACCTGGCGGCCGCCAAGGACCCGCTCGCGGCGTTCTACCGGGGCGAGGTTGCCGCCGCGATCGCGAAGTTCTCGCACGAGCGCGACGGCCTGCTCGCGCGCGAGGACCTCTCGGCGTTCGAGACCCGAATCGAGGCGCCCGCATCGCTGCTCCTCGGCGACACTGAGCTTTTCAAGACCGGCTTCTGGTCGCAGGGGCCGGCCGAGCTGCAGACGCTCGCGCTCATGTGGCAGTTCGACCTGAAGGCGGTCGGCTTCGGCACGCCGGACTACTGCCACCTGCTCGTCGAGGCGATGAAGCTCGCGTACGCCGACCGCGAGCAGTATTACGGCGACCCTGCGCACGCCATGGTGCCCGCGGACATCTTGCTCTCGCAGGAATACACCCGGCAGCGCGCGGCGCTGATCGACATGCGCCATGCGAGCCGCGAGCTGCGCCCGGGCGACGCGCGCCGCAACGCGGCGCTCCTGCCCGAGGACGAGAAGCTCACGCCCAAGGACTGGGGGCCGGGCACGGTGCACGTGGACGCGGTGGACGCCAAAGGCAACATGGCCTCCTTCACGCCGAGCGGCGGCTGGATCTCCTCCGCCGACGTGATCGCGCCGCTCGGCTTTCCGCTTTCGGTGCGCATGATGACGTTCTATCTCTCGCCGGCGCACCATCCCAACGTGGTGGCGCCGGGCAAGCGCCCTCGCACCACGCTCACGCCCTCCATGGCGTTCAAGGGCGGCAAGCCCTGGATGGCCTTCGGCACCATGGGCGGCGACAACCAGGGGCAGTGGCTCCTGCAGTTCTACCTGTGCCGCGCCGCCTTCGGCATGTCGATTCCCGAAGCGATCGAGGCGCCGCGGCTGTCCTCCGAGCACACCCCGGGCTTCTTTGCGCCGCACGCCGCCGAGCCCAACCGCGTGCGCATCGAGCCGCGCTTCGGTACGAAGGTCATGGACGAGTTGCGCCGCCGCGGCCACGACCTCGACGTGGCGCCGGACTGGACCGAGGGTTTCGTCTCCTGCGCGGCCTTCGACGAGGACACCGGCCTCATCGAGGCTGGGTGCGATCCGCGCGGCTCCAAGGCCGAGTGTTTTCCGGCTTCGGCTCACGTCTGGTAGATGAGGGGAGCGGTACATGGTGTAGATTCGCCGGTGCGGAGCACGTTTCTCGCATGCAACCTGTATCGGCACAGACCAACCCGGAGCCTGGCACGGCGACGCAAGGCCAAGCGCGCTGTTCGCGCTGCGGTCGCGAGAATGCCGCAGACGCGAAATTCTGCGCGGGATGCGGTATCGTTTTGACCAACGCAGCGGAGGCCACGGGAGAGGCACTCGATGCGTCGCTGAGCGCGGAGTTCTTCAAGCCGTTGCCGCGTCGAGACCCGCAGTTTGCTTTCCGCGTGACTGTGGTGGGCGGCGTGCTGGCCGTGGTGGTGGCAGGCGGCGCCTACTTTCTTTACAAGAATTTCCTCTTTACGGATTTCTCGCCTGCGTACATGCGGTCTGCGCCGGCCGGCGAGGAGCGAAAGGGCGGTCTCGCGGGCCAGGTGGGTACGGGGGTGGTGACGCCGACGATCAGGCCGGAAGCGCCAGCACCCGTTCCCGAGCGCGACGCTGCAGCAATTTCCCCGGAATCCGTGGAAACACCGCCGCCCGGCCCGCAGCGCCCGGTCCCGGCCGAGCCCAGAGCGCCGCGCAAGGCTGCGCCTGCTCGCGTCGCGATCAAGCCGGCAGCCGTGCGCGCGGAGTCATGCACGGAGGCGCTTGCCGCTGTTGGCCTCTGCCAGTCCGCAGCGCCGCAGGGCGTGCGCGCGCCGGCCGACGCCCCACCCAAGCCGGCGGCGCAGCGGCCGGCCGCTGCGTCTTGCCAGGAGGGCGTCGCAGCACTGGGGTTGTGCGAACCAGCATCCAATCAAAGAAAGGAATGAGCATGTCCAGGCTCCCCATCACCCGCATCGCAAATGTTCTGCTCGCGGCAGCACTCACCCTCATCGCGGGTTCCCGTGCATGGGCGGTCGAGTACAAGGTCGTCACCGCATCGGAACGCGGCACCTACTACGCGATCGGCCAGGACCTCGCCAAGCTCGTCGCGCCAGCCGCAAAGATCGACCTCGAGGTCCTTGCGACGGCGGGCTCGGCGGCGAACATCCGCCACCTGCGCTTCGATCCCGGGGTGAAGCTCGCCATCGTCCAGGCGGACGTCTACCAGGCGTTCATCGACCGGGCGGTCGGCGGCAGCGCAGAGGCGGCCGGCATCATCCGCCCTTTGCGCGTGATACTGCCGCTCTACAACACCGAGATCCATTACGTCGCACGCTCTGATTCGCCGCTTACCCACCTGCACGAGATCAAGGACGCGCGCATCAACGGCGGGCTGCTTGGCAGCGGCGCCGCGCTCATTGCACATACGCTCTACCGCATGATGTTCGGCGGGCCGATGCCGGAGGCGAACGCCAGCTACCTGACGATGGAAGACGCGCTGGTGAAGCTGATCACCGACAAGTCGGTCGACGTCGTCGTCGTCGCGGCCGGGCAGCCTTCGCCGCTGATCGCGAACATGAAACCCGAGGCGCAGAAGTACATCAAGCTGCTGAAGTTCGATCCGGCGCACCCGACGAGCAAGCTGCCGCTCACGGTCTATTCGCATTCCGTGGTCAGGGCGACCAGCTACCCGAACCTTCTGCAGGAGGATTTCACGACCATTTCCGTGGGCGCCTACCTCGTCACCTACGACTTCAACCTCGACTCCACAGTCGGCCACCTCACGCGGTTCGCACGCTCGCTCTGCCAGAACTTCTCCACGCTGCAGTCCCAGGGACACCCCAAGTGGCGCGAAGTCGGATTGGCGCTGCCGCAGTTACCGCCCGGCTGGATTTACTACCCGCCGACCACCCGGGAAATCCGTGCCTGCCTCGCGAAGAAGCCAAAAGCCGCGGCGGGTGCCCCCGGCCGGCCTTGTAGCGCGGAAGAGCGCATCCTCGGGCTCTGCAAATAGCACGAGTGCGTCTCCGAGATCCGCGGCCAGGCCGGTGACCCACAATTTTCCGGCAGCGGCCTGATGCCGGTGATCCTGGGCGAAGGCGAGCACCGCTACGAGGTGGTGGAGAACTGGGCCCGGCTCCCAGAGGGCTGGGAGTTCAAGGACGTCGCCGCGGTCGCCTGCGACAGCAAGGACCGTGTCTACGTCTTCAACCGCGGCGAGCACCCGATGATCGTGTTCGATCGCGACGGCAACTTTCTGCGCTCGTGGGGCGAGGGCCAGTACCCGCGCGCGCACGGGCTGCACATCGATGCGGACGACGTGCTCTGGCTCACCGACGACGGCGGCCACATGGTGCGCAAGTGCACGACCGAGGGCAAGGTGCTGCTCGAGCTCGGCGTTCCCGGCAAGCCCGCGCCCTACATGAGCGGCAGGCCGTTCCACCGCTGCACGCATACCGCGCAGTCGCCCAAGGGCGAGATCTATGTGAGCGACGGCTACGGCAATGCCCGCGTGCACAAGTACGCGCCCGACGGCAAGCTCCTGCTCTCCTGGGGCGAGCCGGGCACCGACCCCGGCCAGTTCAATATCGCGCACAACATTGCCACCGACGGCGAGGGCTGGGTGTACGTCGCCGACCGCGAGAACCATCGCGTGCAGGTGTTCGACGGCAACGGCCGCTACGAGACCCAGTGGGTGAACATGCACCGGCCCTGCGGCCTTTATTGCTGCCGCGGCCCGCAGACGCGCTTCATCATCGGCGAGCTGGGGCCGGGGATGACGATCAACCGCGATCACCCCAACCTGGGGCCGCGCCTCACCATCGTCGACCGCGAGGGCAAGACGCTCGCGCGGCTGGGCGGCGAGGACGGACCGGGCCTCGAGACGGGAAAGTTCGTCGCGCCCCACGGTCTCGCCGTGGATTCGCTAGGCGACATCTACGTCGGCGAAGTGAGCTACACGGAGTTTCCGCGTCTCTTTCCGGAGCGCCAAATTCCCTGGCGCATGCGCTCGCTGCAGAAGCTGCGGCGGGTGAGCTGAGGCGAAGTCAGGAAATCTCCCGGCGCACGATCGCCGCGCCCTCGGCAAGCGCTTTCAGCTTGCCGAAGGCGACTTCGCGTTTCATGTACTTCATGCCGCAATCCGGCGCCGGGATCAGGTTCGCGGGCTTCAGGTACTTGAGGCCCGCGCGGATGCGCTCGGCGACCAGCGCCGGCGTCTCGATGGCGTCGGTGCCAAGGTCCAATACGCCCAGCATCACCTTCTTGCCGGCAAGATCCTTCAGCACGCCGAGGTCCAGCTTAGGCTGGGCTGCTTCGATGGAAATCTGCTCGGCAATGCTGTCGGCAAGGCCGGGCAGGAACGAGTAGCCGGTCGGCTTGGAGGCGCCCGGCACCACCGCCGCGTAGCCGAAGCACAGGTGCACCACGGTCGGCACCCTGATGCCCCGCAGTGCGCGGTTGATCACCTTTACCGCGTAGCGCTTCGCGCCTTCCGGATCGTTGCGCAGCCACGGCTCGTCCAGCTGGATCACGTCGGCGCCCGCCGCCTGCAGCGCGAGTGCCTCCTCGTTGACCGCGACGGCGAAGTCCATCGCCATTTCCTCGTCGTCCTTGTAGAACTCGTTCTTCGCCTGCTGGCCCATGGTGAACGGCCCGGGCAGCGTGATCTTCGTCGGCAGCGCGGTGTTGGCCCGCAGGAACTGCATGTCGCGCAGCTCCACCGGACCGGTGCGGCGCAGCTTCGCCACCACGCGCGGCACCGGCGTCATCTGGCCCGAGCGCGTCTTCACCTGGCCCGGGTTGGCGAGGTCGAGTCCTTCCAGCGCGGTGGCGAAGCGGTTGGAATAGCTCTCGCGGCGCATCTCGCCGTCGGTGATGATGTCGATGCCGGCGCGCTCCATGTCGCGGATCGCGAGCAGGGTGGCATCGTCCTGCGCCTGCTCGAGGAACTCCTCGGGGATGCGCCAGATCTCCCGCATGCGCGTGCGCGGCACGACTTTCGACAGCATCGCCCGGTTCACCAGCCAGTCGGGTTGCGGATAGCTGCCGACGACGGTGGTGGGCAGGAGGTGGCTGGGCAGGGGCATGGCGGTTCCTCAGACGGTCGACTGGGCCGGCTGCAGCGGCTTGCCGGCAGCTTGCCAGACCACGAAGCGGCGCTCGATCGCTCGCGACAGCAGATAGTAGGCGATGGACAGCAGCAGGATCAGCAGGATCGCGGCGAACACGCGCGCGCTGTCGAGGATGGTGCGGTTCAGCGTGACCAGGTAGCCGATGCCGGCCGCGGCGGTGAGCATCTCCGACACCACCACGCCGATGATCGCGAGCGCACCGCCCAGGCGCAGCCCCGCGAACACGGTCGGCAGCGATGCCGGGATGATGACGCGCGCGATCTGCTGCGGCAGCGTCGCGCCCATGCTGCGCGCGGCAAGCAGGAACTGCGGGTCGATGGTCTGGATGCCGGCGGCGGTGGACAGCATCACCGGGAAGAAGGCGTAGATGCCGGCGAAGGCGATCTTCGATTCCGAGCCGACCCCGAACCAGGCGGTGAACACCGGGTACAGGATGACGATGGGCACCGCATAGAGGCTGGAAACGACGGGGAGCAGCAGCTTCCTGAGCCGCGCGAGGCCGCCCACCGCGGCGCCGGCGAGGATGCCGCCGCCGCAGGCGATCGCCATCGCCAGCGCCACCTCGTAGAGCGTCACCACGAGCGCGTGGCCGTAGATGCGCCCGTCCTGCCAGAGCACCTTGAGCGTGCTGGACAGCGAGGGCAGGAACAGTTCCGGCAGCAGCCCGGTCTGCGGCACCGCTTCCCAGAGCACCAGCAGCGTCACGAGGATGCCGCGGCGCATGGCGACGGGCGAAGGCCTCGTCATCAATCGGCCTTCCGGATCTGCCGCCAGATGCGGTCGCGCAGGCGTCCGAACACGTCGGTGGCCATCATCTCGTAGTTGCGCGGGCGCGGCAGGTCGATCGGGATGCGGTCGATGATGCGGCCCGGCCGCGCCGACATCACCAGCACCTCGTCGGCGAGGTACACCGCCTCGGTCAGGCTGTGCGTGATGAACACCACCGTCTTCGAGGTGGTGGACCAGATGCGCAGCAGTTCGTGGCCCATGGTCATGCGCGTCTGCTCGTCGAGCGCGGCGAAGGGCTCGTCCATCAGCAGCACCGGCGGGTCCTGCACCAGGCCGCGCGCGATCGCCACGCGCTGCTTCATGCCGCCGGAGAGCTCGTGCGGATAGCGCGCGCCGAAGCCCGCCAGTCCGACGAGGATGAGCATGGCTTCGGCGCGGCGGCGCATGTCCTCCTTCGGCGTGCCGCGCAGGCTGAGCGGGAACTCGATGTTCTCCAGCGCGGTGAGCCACGGATACAGGCTCGCTTCCTGGAAAATCACGCCGACGCGCTGCGGATCGGGCTCGGGGATCGGTTTGCCGAGGCAATGGATCCTGCCCTGGCTCTGAACTCGCAGGCCGGCCAGCATCATCAGGAGCGAGGTCTTGCCGCAGCCGCTCGGGCCGACGATCACCGTGAAGCGGCCCGCGGGGACGCTGAAGGAGATGTCTTCGAGGGCGGGGACCGTGCCGCCGTAGTTGTGGCTCAGTCCATCGACGTCGATCGCCGCGCCGGAGGACCGGCCCGCCGGAGGCGTGCCTGAGACTACGTCCGCCATGCACTCACCCGCGCCTCCATCCAGCGCAGCGCCTCGTTGAACAGGATCGCCGCCAAGGCGAGCAGGATCACGCCGGCGAACAGCTGCTTCATCTGGAAGTTCTCGCCCCAGCTGGCGATGAGGTGGCCGATGCCGGTGCGCGAGGCGTACATTTCGGCGATCAGCACGCCGGTGAAATTGAAGATCATCGAGATGCGCAGGGTCTCGAGCAGGATCGGCAGCATGCTCGGCACATAGACCCTCGACAGGATCTGCAGGCGGGTCGCCCCGTAGGAGCGCGCCACCAGCAGGTAGTCCTGCTTCACCGACTCCACCGCCGCCGCGGCGCTCATCAGCACCACGAAAGTGGTGGTGAAGGCGGCGTAGGCGATCTTCTGCTGGATGCCGGTCCCGAAGGCGAGGATGAACAGCGGCAGGAAGATCGACTTCGGGATGGCGAAGACGATGAACAGCATCGGCTTGAAGACCTCGCCGAGGTAGTCGTTCTCGGCGATCAGCACCCCCAGCGCGGCACCGAGCGGCACCGCGATCACGAAGGCGAGCGTCACTTCGAACGCCGACACGCCGAGCGCCTCGCGCACCTGGCCCCGCTGCAGCAGTTCGCCCAGCATGGCGAGCACGTCGCCCAGCGGCGGCAGCAGCAGCGGGTTGATGACGCCATGGCGCGGCAGCAGTTCCCACGCCGCCAGCACCAGCGCCAGCAGCGAGAGCCGGGCGAGCAGAATCTTCACTACGCGGTTCTTGCTACGTCGTCGGGACGGGCTTGAAGTTGCTGACGTACATCTGGTCGACCGGCGCGAGCGCCGTCATGCCGATCAGGCGGGCCATGTCCAGCGAGCGCTCCATCCAGTCCTTGCGGAACTCGCCCGTCGTCGAGAGCTTGACGATGTTGCCGTCCAGCTCCGCCGCGGCGATCGGCTCCGGGATCTCGTCGATCTCCGCGATCAGCTTCACCGCGGCCGCGCGGTTCTGCGGCGCGCGCAGGTACGCGACGCCGCCATACAGGGCGTTCAGCGCCTTCTGCAGCGCAGGCGCGCGCTCGGCGATGATCTTGTCGGTGGCGATCCAGGAACCCGTCGAGTGCGGTGGCACGAGTTCGCCGAAATCGCCGATCGAGCGCGCCTGCTTCGCCTGCATCACCTGGTAGGTGAGCGGCGAATAGAGCACGGTGGCATCGACGTTGCCGGTGAGCAGGTTAGGCACCAGCCCGCCGCCGCCCAGCGGCACGCGGGTGAACTCGAGCTTCTGGTCCGCCATGGTCCAGCGCGCGAGGATGTCCGAGCCGGAGCCGGCCGAGGTGATGCCCACCTTCTTGCCCGCGAGTTCGGAAAGCTTCTTGATGGGCGAGTCCGGCTTCACCATCATGTGCCAGCCGTAGTAGCCCAGCCCGCCGTTGGCGACGCACTTCGATTTCACGCCCTTCACCAGGCCCGCGGCGACGCTGGAGGAAGAGTTGTAGACCAGGTCGGCGGCGCCGGCGGCGAGCGCTTCGAAGCCCTCCGCGCCGCTGCGATAGATCGTCAGCTCGGCGTTGATCCCCTCCCGCTCGAACAGCTTCTGCCGGATCGCCGTCTCGGCGATGATCGTAGGGAAATAGGTCTTCGTCGGCACGCCGATGCGCACCGTAGGTCGCGTCTGTCCGAGCACGAACTTCGGCAGCAGCAGCGTTGCTGCGCCGCCCACCAGCATGCAACGGCGCAGCGCATCCGGGTTCCGCTCGCGCGGTGGTTTGAGCATATTTGCCTCCTCCTCGGCCAAGATTGGACATCGGTGCCGGCATTGTCAAGCGGCCGCGCGGGGGCGCGTTGGTGGGCATCCCGCCGCACGCCTGCATCTGGTAGGTTTGGGACCTATTGCACCACCCAGGGAGCCAGCAATGATCCATGTCGTCGCCGTCGTCACCGCCAAGCCCGGCAAGCGCGAGGAGATCCTCAAGCACTTCCGCGCCAACATGCCCGCCTGCCGCGCAGAGAAGGGCTGCATCGAGTACGGCCCGGCGGTGGACGCCGAGAATGCGCTCGCGTTCCAGACCAAGGTCGGCCCCGATACCTTCCTGGTGGTCGAGAAGTGGGAGAGCATGGAGGCGCTGAAGGCGCACGCGGCTGCGCCGCACATGGCGGCCTACGCGGGGAAGGTGAAGGAACTGATCGCGAGCCGCACCATCCACATCCTGCAGCCGGCCTAGCACGCGCGCTCAGGCGCGCGGCTTCGATTCGAGCAGCCGGACGAGCGCGTACAGCGCGCGGTTCGCGGGCGTCGGCACGCCGAGCGCCGCGCCCCGGCGAAGCACGAAGCCGTTGAGGTGCTCGATCTCGGTGGGCTTGCCGCGCGCGAGGTCCTGCGCGGTGGAGGAAAACTGCGTGGGCATGGCTTCGGCGATCCCGAGGTCCGCTCGAGCATGCCGGGCGCCATCGCCACGCCGCTCGCCTTGGCGACCGCCAGCGTTTCCTCGACCACGTCCCGCATCAGTTCGCGCACGCCGGCGCCGGCGATCATCCTGCCGTAGGGCAGCTGCGTGATGGCGGAGAGGGCGTTGTAGGCGCAGTTCACCACCAGCTTGGCCCACAGTTCGCCCGCGACATTGTCCGAGACCACAACCGGAACGCCGGCGGCCTCGAACCATTGCTTGACCAGCGCCAGCGCGCTGGCCGGCAGCTTGCCGCCGAGGTCGCCGATGACGAGGTCGCCGCGGCCGTGGTGCTTGAGATGCCCGGGTCCTGCCATCTCGGTTGCCACATACACCACCGCCGGAATCACCGGCTGCGCGACGCGCGCCTGGATCCGCTCGCGTGTTGTCGACGCCGTTCTGCAGGTTGACCACGATGGCATCGCCGTCGAGGAATGGCGCAATCTGCGCGGCGGCCTGCTCAGTATCAGTGGATTTCACGCAGAAGAGGACGAGCCGGGCTCCGCGCACCGCTTCGGCGTCAGTGCTGGCCTTGACCGGAACATGCTCGTCGAACCCGGGGCCCTCGAAATGCAGGCCCTGCGCCTTGAATGCGTCGACGTGGACCGCCCGGCCGACGAGCGTGACCTCGTGCCCGGCGCGCGCCAGCATGCCGCCGAAGAAGCAGCCCACTGCGCCCGCGCCGAGCACCGCCACCCGGACCGATCCGCCGTTCGTCACCGACGCAAAGTCTAGCGGACGCAAATCCCGCTCTGCTACCTTTCGGCATGATTCTGCGCAAGGACCGCGCGGCGGCGATGCCGTTCATCATGCTGGCGACCCTGATCGACATGATGTCGATCGGGTTGATCATTCCCGTGCTGCCGGCGCTGGTGGGCGAATTCACCGGTTCGCAGGCGGACCAGGCATTCTGGTACGGTGTGTTGACCTTCGCCTTCGGCCTGGCGAACTTCTTCGCCTCGCCGATCCTGGGCGCGCTATCCGATGCCCATGGCCGCCGGCCGGTGCTGCTGCTCGGCTTCTGCGGCATGGCGGTGAGCTTCCTCGCCACCGCGGTGGCGACCGCCATGTGGGTGCTGATCGCGGTGCGCGCGGTGAGCGGCGCGATGCAGGCCAACATGTCGGTCGGCAATGCCTACGTCGCCGACATCACTCCGCCCGAAGGGCGGGCAAAGCGCTTCGGCATGCTGGGAGCGATGTTCGGCCTGGGCTTCATTCTCGGACCCGTGGTGGGCGGGCTGCTGGGCGCGATCGACCTGCGCCTGCCGTTCCTCGCCGCCGGCAGCCTTGCCATGCTCAACCTGCTCTATGGGTACTTCGTGCTGCCCGAATCGCTGCCGGCGGAACGCCGGCGTGCCTTTCACTGGAAAGCGGCCAATCCCATCGGCTCCCTGCGCGGCCTGGCGCAGCTGAAGGGCGCCAGACCGCTGGTCGCCGTCATCGCCTGCACCGGGCTCGCGCAGTTCGTGCTCTACACCTGCTGGGTGCTGTACACCACCTTCAAGTTCGGCTGGGGGCCGCTTGAGAACGGCTGGTCGCTCGCCGCGGTCGGGATCGTGTCGGTCATCGTGCAGGGGCTGCTGCTCGGGCGACTCCTGCGGTGGTTCAGCCCGCGGCGGCTGGCCGTGCTCGGGCTGGTGTCGTCGACCCTCGCCTACGCGATGTGGGGTGCCGCCACTCAGGGCTGGATGATGTTCGCAGTCATTTTCGCCAACCTGCTCGGCGCCACGGTGGCTGCCTCCGTCCACAGCATCATCTCCGGTGCCGCGGACGCACGCAGCCAGGGCCAAGCGATGGGCGCGGTGGGCGGCCTGAACAGCCTGATGGCGGTGATCGCCCCGGTGCTCGGCGCTCCGCTGCTGGCCCTGGTGTCGCACCTGCCGAAGGGCGATTGGCGCATCGGCGCGCCGTTCTATTTCTGCGCCGCGCTGCAGGCCGCAGCGCTGATCCTGGCGGCGACCCACTTCCGCCGCGAACGCCTCGCTATACTGCAGTCGAAGCCTTCATCCTGAGGGAGTCGCCATGTCCGTGCATCCGCTGTCCGCAAACCGCGCCGTCGATCTCGTACGCGAGGCGAAAGTGCACCTCGCCGCTGCGCACCGCCTTGCGGTGCTGCACGAGCTGGAGGAGGGCATCGACAACCACTTCACCGTCACGGTTCCCGGCGCCAACGACCGCTACCTCATTCTGCCCTTCGGCCTGCACTGGTCCGAGGCCCGGGCGAGCGACATGATCGTGTTCGACGAGTCCGGCAGGACGCTCGAAGGCGAGGGCGACGTCGAGCTTTCGGCGCAGTGCATCCATGCGCCGATCCACCGCATCACCGGAACGCGCGTGGTGCTGCACACGCACCAGACCTGGGCGGTGGCGCTCAACATGCTGAAGGACAACCGCCTGCTGCCGGCGAGCCAGACCGCGGCCTTCTTCCACGGCCACGTCGCTTACGACGATACCTACACCGGCACCGCCGATTTCATCGAGGAAGGCGAGCGCCTCGCGCGCCTGATCGGCGACAAGCAGGTGCTCTTCATGAAGAACCACGGCGTGCTGGTGACCGGCGACACTGTGGCGCAGGCCTACCGGCGCCTCTACAAGCTCGAGCGCGTGTGCCGCGCGCAGGTGCTGGCGATGGGCACCGGCAAGCCGCTCGAGGTGCTCTCCGAGGATGTGGTGGCGCAGGTGCAGGCGCCGCCCGTCAACGACCGCCATTCGCGCGCCGAGCGCGAGCGCCTGTTCTTCGAGGCGATGATGCGCATCCTCGACCGCGAGAATCCCGGCTACGCCG